>NZ_CANMFF010000001.1 GCF_947497005.1 uncultured Ruegeria sp.
CTTTCGCATTCGTTTGCTCCTTCGAAAAGTTGAGCAAACTCTACATCAGAGCGAGGGAAGTTTCGGGGGGCAGGTCACTAGGAGACCGCTCTACTTTTAGCTTGAAGTTTAGTCGCTTGTGCCGATGCTTGTAAGCAGCACAATATATAGATTGGAATATCATGAGTTTAGGGCATAGCTTCAGCAAAGTATTCGGTCTGAGTTCTAACACGCTCCGAAGCCTTGGTGTTTTTGATCCTACACTAGATGTAGACGCTAGACTGTTTATCGACCCCTTCTTGCTGCCGCATAGCCAGCACAAAGAATTTTCTGACTGTGCCTTCACAAAGTATGAAGAGCATTTTACTGGCATCTATAGCTTAATCACACATTCCCGGACTGAAGGCGATAAAGCGTGGAAAGCTGCGCTTAAGAAGTTTCAGTTTTCTGAAGCAAAGGGAATGAGCGGGACATGTCTCGGGTACAGTAAAACCTCAACGAAAGGGCATGCCTTCGGGCCGATCAAGGCAGCGCAGTCTCTTAGGTGGGCCAAACAAGTTATTGAACTCGGAGTAAAAGACCCTGAAATGTTCTCTGCCCTGTCTCTGTTTGAAGAAGGGATTGGAGCCGACCTCATAAGTGACATGATCGCTGCAATTGCGATTGAATGCATATTGAAATTCAATGAGCGGGTCATTTCGGAAATTTCCAAAGAAACGCCTATCCCACTACAAGAGTTCACCTTGCGGGGGCACAAGGCAATGTTGCCGCAAAACCCGTTTTCCAACCAGCCCGAACCTGTAATTCTGCTTGCAGACGATATCCTGAAAAACCTACCAATCCTTGATGACCCCAAGAACATCCCCAAAGTGGTAGAAGGAAACGAGAACCTAAGGGACAGAGTGAACGAGCACATTGGAGAGGTGTTTGCCACGAAAACGAAGAAGGACAAGGAACACATCAAAGACAGGGCTATGGAAAGTAGCGCTGCCTTTCAGACCTTTCTTGATATGCTCAAACTTCTCGAACAATCCAACTACAATGTCTATCAAGACCCCGAAGGTCTTTTGGCATGGCGCGATATCGCCGCATCTACGACGGCCATCAACAAGCTTCATCTTGTAGTAGATAACTCCCTGCCACGATTAGAGAGGCTGAACAAAGTAGTTCTATCTATCATCGAAAAATTTACTGCATTGGTTGAGGACAATCGACTTTATCGGGTCTTCTATCACGAAGATAAGCCTAGAAAAGAATCGTTTGCTCAGCTTCTGTTCTACGCCATCGCAAGTTCTTACTGTGATGCTGCAGATGTTGGTTTGACTGCCGAAGCTGACGCTGGGGTGGGTCCTGTAGACTTCAAGTTCTCAGATGGCGCTGACAGTGTCTTAGTCGAAGTAAAGCTTTCAACAAATTCAAGCACCGTCAAAGGCTTCACCAATCAGCTTGAAGCTTACAACAAAGCCGAAAGATCCGGGTACGGACACTACCTTGTAATCGACGTGGGTAAACTTGGGAACAAGTGGAAAAGTCTGCAAACGATAGCTGCTGAAAACCCTGAGTTTGCCAATACGAATAAGCTGCATCTCGTCGACGGGAACCTGAAGCAATCTGCTAGTAAACGAGCCACATGAAGGAAGAACCCCCAGAGAGGACTATCAAACACTTGTGCCGCTACAACGCAGCCTGCGAATCTTGAAAATTAAGAGGCGGACAGGGTGGATTTGAATCTGGCGTTTTCCGCCCAAGGATTCGCCATAAAAATAAGGGGTGGGCGGACAGGACGGACCGGACTGACACGAAAAGCGCCACAAACACTTTTCGCAGCAATCTAACGGCGGGTGGTAGTTAGATGGATAATTATAGAATCCATTCAATAATCTATCCGTCCCGTCCGTCCCGTCCGCCCTTCCATAAAAATAAGAGCTTTCGCTGGGCGGATTTGCCGAAAACTAAATCCGCCCTATCCGCCCGAATGGGGTTAACGCTCAGCCTCTGCGCGTTCGAAAGCACTCTTTGCCTGTGCGGGAAAACCAAGTGCCACCCGGTCAACGCGAATGTTCTTGGCTTCGCCGCCACCCACCTCAACAGGTAGCTTCGTATGATTGCGGTTCTTCCCGCTCAGGATCAACGCACCGCTTTCCTTCAGTGCCGTTACCAATCCCGTGCGGGTGCCGCTCAGCCCCAGCACAGTCACATTCTCGATGGCGTGCCAGTCGAGAATAAGGATGTCATCGGTGTACCACCCCACAACCCCGGCGTGGTTTCCGTCTTCCCACTCCGACGCGGGGATTACCTTGCTACCCATGTTTCGGACCAGCCAAGACTTGAAACCGTCCAGAAGCGAAGTTTCGCCTTCAGTTGCCCTACCCTCGTCTGAGACCTTGAACGTGTCCCACGCCGTCTGAACAGCCGTCGTGATCTTTTCCGCATCCGGCAACAGACCTGCCCTGCATGCAAGCTTTCCGGCTACGCGCACCAACGCGAACACCTTTGCGGCGCGGGCTTGAGCGGGATTTGCATTTTCACCCGCAAGCGACTTTGCAGCCTTGTCGATCATCGCGCGCAGAACGTTCCGCCGCTTGTGCCAGTCGTTCTCAATCAGCCAACGGACAAACTCAGGCCCAGCGTGACCAAAGTTCGCGGCTACCGCTTCCATACGCTGAATGACCTCCGCGCTGACGCGCGCACCCGCCGTCACATCCAAATCAGGAAACCGTGCAGAAATGCCAGTCTTATAGTCTGCCTTTGCACCCGTGATGACAGTACGCAGGCTCCGCTCATTCGACATCATGGCGAACACCTTGAACTCAGCCTCTTCGGCAAGACCTGCGCTCACATTGCGTCCACCCATCCGCGACTTCCCTGAACCAGACGAAAGGCCGAACAGCAACGGGGCAAGATCTTCCGGGCGCTGCATGCGACCGATTTCATCAAGTGCAAGGAACGACTCCGACCCGATAGCAGCGAGCAATTCCACCGCGTTAGCGGTTCCTGACAGGCTGAAGAAGACGCCCTGCTTGTCGCGAGGCGTGGTCCATGCGGATGTTCCCATCATGAGTGCCAGAGACTTGCCCCGGCTGGAATCCCCCGAAAGGTTGAAGCCGCAGCCATCTATATCGGCAAGCGCAAGAAGAGGCCCCGCAAAGGCACCCGCAAGCCCTAAGACCCAAAAGAAGTTCGGAGGCGCATCGCCGATGTCTTCGAATGCCGCGTCAGCGGCATCCTTCCACCCTTCCAGCGTTCCCATCACTCCGCGATCCTTCACAGTCGCAGCGCTATTCAAACGGTAAGGCGTGCCCGCTGACGCGGGGATGTACTCGCCCGTCGGGCACAGGTAACCGTCGATCACGCCGCCACGGTCACGGACCCAGCCCGGACGCGGTACGGTGGGGATATGTCGCTGCGGAGTGATCTGGCGGAACAGATTAAGGATGGCGTCGCGACTCTTTTTTCCGCCTGCGTACAAGGTCATACCCGCGTCGGCCAACGCCTCAAGAACACCTCCGCCCCCTTCGCGGATCAAGTCGGCCATGTGCAACGTGATTTCCACGTCAACGCCATTTTCGTTCTGGAAATGGATGATGCGACCTGCACCAGCATCACCGGAAATGGTCGACGCGCGGCCAACAACCTCAAAGCACTGGCACAAAGGCGTATCGCCGTCTTCCCCCTCCAAACAGACAGTATCATTCCGAATTCGGTAGCTACTGGGTAGCCAGTGCGAGACAGGTTCAAATTCGCTGTCACAGTCCTGGCCCGCGTCAGCGGTGTCATCCTCAGGGGGCAGCAGATACGGGCTGCCCTCGTCGAACAACAGCGGCTCTTCAAACCACCCCTGCCGCAGCATTTCTTCAAGGAACTGAAGCTTGTGACGACCCTGACAGGCATCGTGACGGCAGAAGACCGTCCAGTATTCGTTCTGGGCGTCGATGCAGTTGATCGCCATCGTCGCAGTGCCGCCCTCGGACGAATGCTCGTGCTCGAACGGGCACTCAATGTGGACGTGTCCTTCAGCCTCGCCACCTGCGACCCTGATCTTGTCCGGGCGCAAGTCTTCCAACAGGTTCGCAATCAGGAACCGGTCCTTTGCCCCGCCTTGCCCAAAGTGCCAGTCATTGAGCGACTTACCGGACGGCGTCGTTGCCGTGGGCGGGCGATCCCCGTCCATGTCACCACCGCCTGCCTGCTCGAACGCGTTCAGCTTCTCGCGCTTGGACGTATAGAGGCTCTTCTTGTACTCCGGCACGTCTTCAAAGCGCAGTGGTGAACCGCGATGAATAATGGCTTCCCAATACTCGCTGCCCTCCGAATGACGCGCGGTGTAGAACAGGCGCGACGGATCGGTACAAGACGTATCGAAGTGGACGCCAAGCAACTCGACGGCCAGCCCCGTTACCTTGTTTTCCCAGACGTCCAGTGCTTCCTGATGCGTCTGCGCCAGATCGATGATATTGACCGGCTCTGCCAGCGGGAAGATCAGGCGGAACTTTTCCAGAGGCGGCGTATTTAGAATGATCTTCACGCCGTCCTTTTCCTGATGCTTCTGCTTCGCGATCTCGATATCGGCGATGAAGGATTCTTCGTACCGGTTCTTGTCGTGCTCGCGCAGATACTGCCGCACCTGATGGATGTCAGGATCGGTCGTGATCTTGAGCTTACGCAGAACTTCATCGCGCTTGAGGGTCAAGCCCTGCTTGCCATTGTTGAATGACGTGTAAATCAGCGCGAAAAGGCCGTGCCTCTTCAAAGCGCCGACGACCTGATCGATAGACGCTCCGGAGTCGATATCGAGGCCCATTGCGTACATCGTCTGCATCGCCTTGGCCTTGCGTGCGCCGTCGATGCCGGTGCCGAGAACGACGCTCTTACCTTCTTTGTGCTTACCAACCGGGTGGCGCGAGAAACCCCACGCCGGGTTGTTTGCGTCGCCTTCATGCCCGGTGATCCAGTTCCTCCACGACATCTCGACGGCCTTCCACTGACCGTCCTGCGTGTTGCGCTTGTCTTTGGGTGCCCAGAATTCACCAGTCATCAACTTCGCGGATCGATCCAAAAACGCGACGTAATCATCCGAGTCCCCGTACCCCATGGAGGGTGGAGGCATGATTTCGGCATCATTCAAATAGTCTTCCGGGTGTTCAAGCACACCTTCTTTATCGGACACCATGTCCTTCATTCTGCTCGCTCCTACTTGTTGTTTTGGGAAGGGCGCTAACGCGGTCCAATCCAGTTCGTCACACACGCCCTGCCTCAAAGTCCTTCAGAAACGCGGCGATTTTCTCCAACATGATCGCCACATCCCGATAAGCGTAGCCTGCGTGGTTCAATGCATCGGACAGCACCATAATCAGACCGCCAATGGGCTGCGGGTCTTGACCATCCCAATGCATCGCACAAAGGGCCGTTTCGGCGGCTTCAACGATGGGGTCGTTTTCGACATCCATTATTCACCCCCTCCAATTAGAGAGTTCATTGCATTAATTAACGACTTCAATTCCTCCACATTTTCATTAATTTCTAAGTCCAATTCAGACGCTTCCTTGATCTTCTGCCCGATCACGCAAACTGCGCCGCCATTTCCATTCATTCCGATACCTTTCCTAATTAACCTCTCGCCATGGTTGCGAGATACCCCGACTTAGTAAGCGATAACGAGACCCGTCAACCGCCTTTAAATCGCGCTTCAAACCAATGTGATTTTTTCCAATATCTTTGATTTTGATAGTGTTTTTAAGCCGACTCGTATTGTCCACGTCGTGAGATCATCGCCTTCGAAAATCTTTGACTTGAAGTGAAGTTTCATCAACTTGAAGTCGATATATTTTGCCCATTTTTAGAATGCGGCAATAGAAACACGGCACGAATTACCGTAATTGTTTCCGTCCGCATTTTTGCGAATGTGACTTTCTATGTTTCCTAAAGCGCGATCACGAAATGTTTCAATTACTCAGATCGGTGCGAAATGACCCATGACTGCACCCAGCATTGCCCAGAATCGATCAGCCGGGGCCCAATCTCGAATCGGTTCTCCGCCGTGGGAGGTCCTGCCACCCGTCTTCCAGACACCCGGATTCCGCCGGGGGTCCTCAGTGGTGTCGCGATAGAAACCAGCGTCCTGCATAATATCGCTGAAATCCCGCCCGACGATTTCTGCAATTCGGGCTGCCACCCTGATCGGCATACGGAAAGCACCGCGACCGTGTTCTATATCCAAGTTACTGGTCAACGCCCGAATAAGGCGCGCGCACTCTCGGCGCTGCTTGGTTCTTTCTAGATAGGTTCTCAATGTGGCGTCTCTCTTAATTGGGTGCGGTGGCTAGGTGTGGCCCTCTGCTGCTAGTTGGGTACTCACCAGCGCCTCAATTTCATGGAGCCTGTGGCGGAAGTGTTCGTCATCCCGACACAGCAACCGATGTGCGTGCCAGAGTTGGCAGCGCCGCAGGTACCTGTCATGAGCGCGTTGGCATGCCGCGCTACGCTGCTTTTGGTTCAAATGCTTCGATCTCTTTCGCAAGGCGTTCATCCTCTTCCTGAAAGCGCTCTGACGGCCACTCAGACCGTCTCACAATGGCTTTGCGCCAACGCTCTGAACGTAGGCGCATACGTTCGCGGGCAGCTTTATCAGCATGGGGATGCCCGTTTCCGGCCCCGTCCATGTCGAAAAAACTCATCGCGCACCTGCACGTACATCTGCAGCGTCAGCAACCGCACGCGCCTTGTTTCGTTGGCGTTGGCGGAGCTGTTCGTCGTGTGATAGCGGCGGGTTCAACTGCCGCTTGAGCTGGTAGTATTCGCTCAGGCTGATCGTATTGCCCGTCAGGTGGCAGTAGTAGTTGGTGCCGACCTTAACAAAACGGTCTTCAATCGCCCCGCCAGCAGCGCGGAGTGCGTTTTCAAGCTCCTTCACTCGATCAACCCCCATGCGCGTGCCTTCGTGATGCGTTGTGCGGGTGAAAGCGTCATGAGGCGACGCAGCAACGTTGCTTCATCTGCGGCACTGGTCGGTGCTCTCTGCGGCTGGTCCGTCATCCCAAGCTGCCTTGCCCGTGCGATACGCTGATGTGGTGACAACCGGGCCAATTCAGCGTGGACCTCATCGTCGCCCTGTTCCAGAGCTACGCGCTGCTCGTGTTGCCGGACCTGCTCCTTCACGCCTTCAAGCTGCTTAATTTCCTCGACGTAGAGTTCGGACAAAGGTTCGTCGCTCAGGGTGAAAATTCGCGCGCTCGGCATCGACATGACGCCTTCGCGGGTCAGCTCGACATCAAACATGCGGGATGCGTCTGAAATGATCTTGTCAGACACGGCCTCCCACCTCGCGCGGGTCAGGTCTCCACCGGACGCTACGAGGTTGCGGAAATTTTCGTGGTCGCTCAAGTTATGCGGCCTCCTGTTTATTGGTTAGATTTTCAGAATGACGTGCGTTGCATAGGGCGAACGCGAAGGCGAAGGACCCATCGATGGTGGGGAGTTCGGTATCGTCACCGGTAACGACAAATCGACAGATGCCGGGGTGAATGCAGAGCTTAAGGTGGAGCGCGTCGATAAACTGCCACATCTCACTGCTTGACGTCGCCTCAAACAGCGCGGCGGTAAAATCGACCCGGTATTCAGTCAGCCGCTCTTTCTGTTCAGTATCAAGCCAGTCCTCAAAGGACCGACACACCGGGATAACCTCGTCGCCAACGAACAAGGTCCGGTCCGATGTAGCGGCATCGAACAGACGCTGGATAGCGCCGTTCTCGCGCTCACGCGCGGTCAACGTCGGCAGCACTGCGGCTACGTAATAGCGTCGACTCCGTGCCCCGCCCGTATAGGGAACGGAACGCAGGCGGCGGCATACAGTATCCGCACAGCATCCAACCGCGCTCGCATAGTCTTTCTGTGATACCGTGATCGGCATTTCTTACCTTCATTTTTGGAAAGTTAAGTCTCTGGGGTTGACTTTTTCTCTCATATCGCGGGTGTCGAGTCAAGAAATCGGCAAAAACGGGTCATTGATTCGGATTACGGCAAAAGAAAAGGCCCGCGTGAGCGGACCTACGGGAGATTTCCTACAACACTAAACAATCTTGGATTGTGTCTTGTAAGTCGGTCAGCATATAGCGCAAGCGAACATCAAGTAACTGAACGACGAGGAAACATGACTCCAACAAGCCATGTAGATGCACCGCAGCAATCAACCAGACTTGAGCGACACAAGGCCTTCTTAAAGAAGCGGAGTGATCCTGTAGGAAAGGGTTTTGCTATTGGCTGTCTAAATGCAGCATCTGCTCTATTTTTGTATTGGTGGCAAGATGATGGGAAAGAACTGAGCCGGGGCATCGAAGCTGTCTTCAGCGTCGAAACTCAGGTTTTCTTGTTTGTCATGCTCATGGGAACTCTATTGTTCGTTCCATTGATACCACGTGTGCTACGGCTAAGCATATTCATCTATGACGCATTTCTTTTCGGACTTTCGTTCTTGTTCATAAACGCACTATTGTTCAGCGTTGTGTCTCTCATTGGTGATGAGCCAGAGAGAGTAAAATACTTGCTCATAGGACAAGGCATTATTTTCATCGTTGCATCACTAGTGTTCGTGACTATTGGCCCCTTCACCGCCGAAGAAATAGAAGACTATGTGACGTCCAAAGGTCGTTGGCGCGCGTTTGGTGGTAAATTCCGAAACTGGTTGTTGTTTTATGCGGTGTGGGTCGCGGCTATAGTGACAGCTACATATTTCGGAAGCGTACAGATTCAAAAGTCACTGAAACAAACAAGCTGTGAATGCTCCGAGTTAGTACCCGCGTCCCCCACTCAATAGCGTCGATGAGGCTTACGCAAGATCACCCAAACGCGGGCTAATTACAGACCCAATTGGCCGGGGGCCGCATTCCAGCTAAATTTGGCTAGAAATACACGACAAAGCCATACCATAACTCGTGCACACCACGCTAAATAGCGCTTGAGCGCAGTCGTCGCACAACATACAGTCTGACCCATGGCAAGATGTACAGCACCAAGACGCGGCCACCGTACAGCAAGTGGTCGAGCAGCCTGCCCCGCATGCGGGGGCGGAAGTCGTAGTTACGGTAGTAGCTGGGGGTATGGATCATCATACTCATCCCCTTCCTACATCTCTTCAGCGAGCAGCGGCGGCAAAAGGGGCAGCGCAGGCAGTACCGTCAGCAGCAGACCGAGATGGTCCCCGGCAGGCTCGCCTGTATCGTACACACCCTCTGAGGTTCGAGCACTAAATCCGATCCGCCAAAGCGTCGAAACTCGCACCCCCCTGCCGGACCCCAGAGACGTCTTTCTATGTCACGCTTGGGACGACCGGAGCGGAGCAGCCAAGGAACTGCACGACTTACTTGAATCTCAAGGTGTGTCGGTATGGTTTAGTGAGAAGGACGTCCTACTCGGTTCACCACTACTTCGCGAGATTGACAAAGGACTCGCAAAATCCCGCGTCGGTATCGTGTTGGTGACCCCCGCGTTTTTGAAGCGCATTCGCGGGGAAGGTATCGCCGACAAAGAGCTTTCAGTTCTCCTCGCGCGCGATCTGCTCGTCCCGATTGTTCACAACACAACATATGAAGACCTTCGCGATGTAAGCCCCTTACTTGGTTCTCGGACGGGGTTGAGCACTGCAGAAGAGCCGATGAGCGATGTCGCAACGAAACTATCTGAACTGATCTCTCTGTAGGTCAGGACTAAAACCCACCGCTCCGCCGCCCTGAGTTGCAGAACTTAGGGCGCAAGTGGATCAACCAATTTCAGACTTTCATAAAGGTACGGCATAGCTGCACCGTCGCCGTATCCACTCTCGACAGCATCCTTGTTTGCGCGTCCCGTAAGGTATCGGCGATGCGAGTCCGGAATGCCCACATTGTCTGACGCGTCCTGCAATCGGTGCCGAAATGAATGGTGAGACACTTTTCGCCCGACAATTTTCAACTGCTCTCGCCTCAGATGACCAAACCTTTTGCCGTAGTTTCCACTGACTCTACCACGCTTGTCGGGAGTCATTTCTTCGAGCTTTTTAGTATATCGCCCCCACTCTGGAAACGCCCATGCCTCGCTTGGCTCGACGGCTGCGCGGCTTTCGATCACTTGCTTCAAGCCCAATTCAACAAGCCTCGGATGCACCGGCACCCAACGAACTGTCGCCATACTTTTGGCACGCATCCAAGTGCCTTCATCCGTAATCTGCATCGACCAGATACCATCTAGGTCCTGAAAATCACAAAGACGAAGCTGGCACACTTCCTGCACGCGCGTTCCATGGTAGGTCGAGATTGTTGGTGCCCACCTGTCAATCGTGGTCGGACCATACTGCGGATTGTCTGAAACCCAAACTGCGTCCAAAATCGTTTGCAACTCTGCGGGAGTAAAGGGACGCCGACTTTCCTTCTTACTCGCGCTATGTTTCCGCTTATCTTTTGGAATCGAATAGTCTCGCCAAGGGTTCTCCGAACGGTAGCCCTGCCCAGCAGAGAACGCCAACAGTGCCTTCATCATCGACACGTACTTATCCCGCGTCTGGTCAGACAGGGTACTCTTATTATTTTTCTTGGCCCATGCCACGGCCTCAAGGAAAGGCAAGTCGCGGACGAACCGCCCATCAGATACCTTGCCAGACGTGATCACGGGCAGTCCCTTGATTGCTTCTGCATAATCACGCAAATGAGCTTTAGTTAGTTCAGTGACTGCGATTTCGCCGTTCAATTCTATAAAACGGCGAACATAGTAGCGCGCAGCATCTGCCGTCTGCGGATCGACAGTGGGTGCCCACTTTACGATCACATCACGCAAGCTAAATTCATCGCCAACCAAATCAACGTCCTGCCCAATCTGGCGCAGCGCCCGTCCCCGCGCGTTAGTCTGGGCACGTATAGCCGCTGACGCGGCGCTGTGCTCTGCTTGCTGCATCTGCAATTCTTCTGGATCGGCAAAATGGTCAATCACGACTTTTCTAGGTGAACCATCCGGCCCATCCTCAATATCGAACTCGCCCGCGTCAGCGGGCTTCCCAGCTTCAATAAAGGCCAGTGCTTTCTTGTCTCGCTCGTATTCTTTCAAAAGCCCAGACAATCCGCCTGCATTATCCAACAGCGCCTTTTGGTCGGACGGCAAATGTCGGGCCAATGCCCGCCAACCCTCTTCGGCCTTGGCCTGTTCAAGCTGCGCATCCATGATTGCACGAATTCGCCGTGCTTCCTTTGCGGCAGCAACCGGGTCCGTCGATCTGGTGGATTTTTGATAAACATCTTTTCCAGCCCAATGCCCCCTAATCGACTCGGGTATCGCGATTTTCACATGATACCGCCCACGTAACTGAATAGTGTCAGCAACCTTCTTCATCCGCCAATTCCTCAATCGTCACATTGCTTAATGTGACGATCAATGTGACGTTTTTCAAGGCTAAGGCCCTATTTTCACGAAGTTCTTTATTTTTATGGGTGAAATACTGGTGCGGTCGAGAAGACTCGAACTTCCACGGGTGTTACCCCACAGCGACCTCAACGCTGCGCGTCTACCAATTCCGCCACGACCGCACTGCCAGTGACTTGGTAGAGCGGCGTATAGACGTTGGCGCGCGCGATGTGAAGAGGCAAAAACACTCCGGTTTAAAATCCTTCGCCGCAGCCTTATCTATCCCGTTGAACAACGCCGTATCGATCTGACAGGAGCCGCAGATGACCTCGACCGACACCCGACCAATTGTTCAGATTGATATCGTCTCGGACGTCGTGTGCCCTTGGTGTATCGTTGGGTTTCGTCAACTTGATGAAGCACTGCAGCAACAAGATGTTCTTGCCCGACTTCGCTGGCATCCGTTCGAATTGAACCCGAGCATGCCGCCCGCAGGTCAGAACCTGCGCGAACATATTATGGAGAAGTACGGCTCAACCTCGGAACAAAGTCAGCAGGCGCGGGACAGGCTCACGTCGATTGGTGCCGAGTTGGGGTATACCTTCAATTTCAATGACGACAGCAGGATGGTAAATACGTTCTCGGCGCATCAATTGCTGGATTGGGCTGAAGAGCAAGGGCGGCAGCATCCATTGAAATTGGCGCTGTTTGACGCGTATTTCACACAGCAGCACGATGTGTCCGATGTTGACGTGCTGTTGGCGGCGGTTCGATCCGCTGGGCTGGACGAGAACTTAGCGCGGCAAGCGCTTGAAAGCGGTCAGCATGCAGCACCGGTACGGGAAAAGCAGCAGTTTTGGACCAGCAAGGGTATTTCAGGCGTGCCGTCCATGGTCTTTGGCGGAAAATACCTGCTAACCGGCGCTCAGGGAACGGAAACCTATGCGCAGGTGTTGCAACGCTGTCTGTCAGAGGCCGCCTGACCCCTTTCCCTGACCGATCTGGACGGATATGAGGCCAGCATGGAATGGAAAATCACCGATGGTCTGACCAGCTATGACGATGCCGTCGCCTTTATGGAGGCGCGCGTCACGTCGATTGCAAGCGGCGACGCTGAAGAATGTGTCTGGTTACTGGAACACCCCCCTCTTTATACTGCGGGCACCTCAGCCAAGATCGAAGATCTGACCGATCCGGATCGCTTTCCGGTATACGAAAGCAAGCGAGGGGGCGAATACACGTATCACGGACCTGGTCAACGTGTGGCCTATGTCATGCTGGATCTGAACAAGCGCGGGCGCGATGTGCGCCAGTTCGTGAAGCAGTTAGAGGCGTGGGTGATCTCAGCGCTGGCAGAATTCAACGTGCAAGGTGAGATTCGTGACGGGCGTGTGGGGGTGTGGGTTCGGCGTGACGACAAACCGTTGACGGTGACTGGCAAACCTGCGGAAGACAAGATCGCCGCCATTGGCCTACGCCTGCGCAAATGGGTCAGTTTTCATGGTATATCGGTGAACGTCGAACCGGATCTGGAGCATTTTTCGGGTATCGTCCCATGCGGGATCAGTGAGTTTGGTGTGACCTCACTGGTCGATCTAGGACTTCCTGTGACCACGTCGGACCTTGATGCCGCGCTGGAGAAGACGTTCGTCGATATCTTTGGTCCCTTTGCTTCCTGATTCTATCTGATGCTCGCTACGCAGCGAATCGCTGCGTTCCAAGAGGGCAAACAACAATCCGCGCGACTGGCTGGCTCTGTTTCCTATGCGTACTGCAATTAACCTTGAATACGTCGGATTTAGGGAAGTCTTTAAGCAATTCTTAACTCGGGTAGATACAAAGGCACCGTTAACGAGTAGTATGAAACTGCCAATCAAGAGTGAGTGGTATGTTAACCGGTGATCCAGGGCTCGCCCTCGAAATCCGAGAAGTGTTTGGTTACGAGTCTGCCGTTCCGACCCCAAATCGGAACGGCAATTCTCTTTTCCCATCCCTGTGATGCCATGTGCCCGTCGTGCCGCGGGCCTTCAGGCGAAACCTCCGCTTACAACACGCTTTTGATTTTCTCAGCATGCTGAGCGATCAGATCGAAATCGCCCATACTGCCCGGAGGCCGCATTGATTCCCCCTCGTGCCGGGGCAACACGTGAAAATGCAGGTGAAAGACTTCCTGCCCTCCCGCTGCTTCGTTGAATTGCTGAATTGTCACACCGTCCGCGTTGAACGCGGTCTTAACAGCATGGGCCATTTTCTGCACGGTTCTCATCACTGCCGCCAATTGCTCGGGCGTCGCATCCAGAACATTGCGACACGGCGTTTTGGGGATTACCAACAGATGCCCGTCCGCGCGTGGCATGATGTCCATGAAAGCCAACGTCTCTTCATCTTCAAACACTCGGGTAGAAGGAATTTCTTCGCGCAAAATTTTGGCGAAGATGTTGTCGGGATCGTAATCTGCCATCTCAGGTCTCCGGATTGCGGGCGTTGACCTAGTACTGAGACCCGCGCCGACACTGGTCAAGGCGGAACTCTGCCAGATCGCTCGCTGCTCCAAGAAGCTGGGCTTGAAATCCAGTTCTCGACCACCAGATATCCGGTGCTCATGACCCGAAAATCGCGCGGCGGCCCCTTGCCCGCGACAATTAATCTTGATCCAGATCAAACTCGGCCATTGAAGGTCGCCCCCTCGCAATCTAAAACCAGCAGGAATCCCGCGCGTTGGAGAGGTCCGACAGCGCGGTGTAGTTGCAACAGGAGGCACCTAATGGCAGACGCAGCCATTCATGGTCACGATCATGAAGACGAGCGCAGCTTTTTCCAGCGCTGGTTCATGTCGACCAACCACAAGGACATCGGGATTCTGTACCTAGTCGTTTCGGCGCTTGCCGGTCTGATCTCGGTTCTGATGACCGTCTATATGCGGCTCGAACTGATGCACCCCGGTGTGCAGTACATGTGCCTCGAAGGGTTCATGGCCGATCCATGCACCCCGAACGGACACCTGTGGAACGTGATGATCACCTATCACGGTGTTCTGATGATGTTCTTCGTGGTCATCCCGGCGCTTTTCGGCGGATTTGGCAACTATTTCATGCCGTTGCAGATTGGTGCGCCGGATATGGCGTTCCCGCGAATGAACAATCTGTCCTTCTGGCTTTATGTTGCCGGTACTTCTCTGGGCGTCGCGTCGTTGCTGAGCCCCGGTGGTAACGATCAACTCGGCTCAGGCGTAGGCTGGGTTCTGTATCCGCCGCTGTCGACGACCGAGGGCGGCATGTCCATGGACCTTGCGATCTTCGCCGTGCACGTATCGGGCGCCTCCTCGATCCTCGGTGCGATCAACATGATCACCACCTTCCTGAACATGCGTGCGCCGGGCATGACCCTGTTCAAAGTGCCGCTGTTCAGCTGGTCGATCTTCGTCACCTCGTGGCTGATTCTGCTGTCACTGCCGGTTCTGGCGGGTGCGATCACCATGCTGCTGATGGACCGCAACTTTGGTTTCACCTTCTTTGATCCGGCCGGTGGCGGAGATCCGATCCTGTATCAGCACATCCTGTGGTTCTTTGGCCACCCGGAAGTGTACATCGTGATCCTGCCTGGCTTCGGCATCATCAGCCACGTGATTGCCACCTTCGCGCGCAAGCCGATCTTCGGGTACCTGCCGATGGTCTGGGCGATCATCGCGATTGGTGTTCTGGGCTTTGTCGTATGGGCGCACCACATGTACACCGTTGGCTTGTCGCTGCGTCAGCAGGCCTACTTCATGCTGGCCACAATGGTCATCGCGGTGCCGACAGGGGTTAAGGTCTTCTCGTGGATCGCGACCATGTGGGGTGGTTCGATCGAGTTCAAAACTCCGATGCTGTTTGCCTTCGGCTTCCTGTTCCTGTTCACCGTTGGTGGTGTGACAGGTGTTGTTCTGTCGCAGGCTGGTGTAGACCGCGCCTATCACGACACCTACTACGTGGTTGCGCACTTCCACTATGTGATGAGCTTGGGTGCAGTGTTTGCGATCTTTGCTGGTATCTACTTCTACTTCAGCAAAATGACCGGTCGTCAGTACTCCGAGTTCTGGGGTAAGGTTCACTTCTGGCTGTTCTTCATTGGCGCCAACCTGACCTTCTTCCCGCAACACTTCCTCGGCCGTCAGGGCATGCCGCGCCGCTACATCGACTATCCCGAGGCGTTCGCGCAGTGGAACTTTGTCTCGTCGATTGGTGCGTTCATCTCTTTCGCTTCGTTCCTGCTGTTTTTCGGCATCGTGATCTACGCCCTGTTGCGCGGCGCACGTGAGACTCGGAACAACCCGTGGAACGAATACGCGGATACGCTGGAATGGACCCTGCCCACTCCGCCGCCCGAGCACACGTTCGAGCAGCTGCCCAAGCAGGAAGACTGGGATAAGGGCCACGCGCACTGATCCCGTCCTGATCTAAAGAAACCCCGCCCAAATGGCGGGGTTTCTCGTTGCCAGAGCTCCTGGTTCGCCAATTGCGTCAAAATCCGCTATGATACCCCGGCAGATCAGTCGGAGGGTCGGCTATGCCGGAAATCGACTTTTGGTATTCAATCGGCAGCACCTACAGCTTCCTTACCGTGACTCGTTTGGACGATTGGTGCGCCGAACATGACGCCACAGTAAACTGGCGGCCCTTCAATGTGCGCACGGTCATGTCAGCTCAACAAAATATTCCCTTCGCCGGAAAGCCGGAAAAATCTGCCTACATGTGGCGCGATATCGAACGTCGCTGTGCCAAGTATCACATCCACGCCAGCCTTCCGGCCCCCTATCCGATTTCAGATCTGGCATTGGCCAATCAGATCGCAGTTCTTGGAATGATGGACGGATGGGGTAAGTCCTTCACACAGATTTTGTACCGCATCTGGTTCGAAGAGGGCGTTGAAGCCGGGCACGAAAGTGCATTGTCCGAAGCGCTATTGCGGTGCCAGCAGGATCCACGGCTGACACTGGCTCGGGCTCGTAGCTCAGACATCACCAAAGCGCTTGAGGCCGAAACTAATGCCGCAGTAAAATTGGGTGTCTTCGGTGCCCCAAGTTTCGTCGTGAGGCAAGAGGTGTTCTGGGGCGACGACCGTTTGGATGACGCGCTGTCCTGGGCGCGTGTCGGCCACGTCGTCTGATCAAAACCCGTCGACTTAGAACAGCGCTGCGTTATGTTTCCGGTATGCCCTATACGTGGAATCAGACGTCAGAAACCGAACAAGAGCTGCGGCTCTGGCCGCATAACTCCTTGCCGCCGCGTGGGGCCATGATCACCATCCTGTCTGTGTTTATGTTTGGCCTGATCCCGCTGTTGGCCATGCTTGGATCTGTCGTCCTGTGGGGGCTATTGCCCTTCTTGCTGATCACGGTTCTTGGGCTTTGGCTGGCGATTCAGATGAATTATCGCGCCCGTAGTGTGTTCGAGGTTTTTACTCTGTCTGAAACCCAAGCGCATCTAGTGCATCACACCCCGGGTAAAGAACAACAGGAATGGTCCTGCAATCGCCATTGGGCACGGCCAGAAATGCACGAAAAAGACGGCCCCGTTCCGCACTACGTCACTCTTGTTGGCGATGGGCGCGAGGTCGAGATCGGGGCGTTTCTGTCAGAGGACGAGCGGATCATGCTCTATGACGAGTTGGTTCAAAGACTGCGCGAACCCGTCGCGCAGTGATCCTTAATTAAGCTGATTTACTCAGCAGCTTCCATTTGAAGCAGCGCACAGATGGTCTTTGACCATTGGGCCAACCTTGCCGAAATCCATCTGCCCGGTATAACGGGTTTTAAGCTCTCCCATCACCCTGCCCATATCACGAATGGAACCAGCACCGGTCGCGGAAATTGCAGCTTGAATCGCCTTGGACACTTCGTCATCATCCAGCTGCTTAGGCAGAAACTCTTCGATGACGGTAACTTCCTGCATCTCACGCTCGGCTAGATCCAGGCGACCGCCCTCTTCATAGGCTCGCGCGCTTTCCTTGCGTTGCTTGGTCATTTTACCAAGAATCTCAAGAACTTCAGCGTCTCCGCATCCCTTGACTTCTTCATTCTCCAAAGCGCGCGCCGCGATATCGCGGTCCTTGATGGCCGCGTTGATCAACCGCAACGTCGACAGACGCTCGGCCGCTTTGTCTTTCATTGCTTGCTTCAGGGCGGCGTTCACCCGTGATCGCATGTCCATATGGTTTGTCCATCCCCATGACAACGGAACCCCGAACATATCTAAACAAAAAGCATGATACAACCAGAGGCGAATGCATGTAACCCTTTGAAAAACAACAATAGCCGAAAAATTGAACAGACTTGACCCAAGCGCCCAACCCCCTTAGGTATGCGCCGGTTTACCCTGCAGGAGAGTCGCGCCATGGCCCAGAACGCCCCGTCCAAGCCCACCGCATGTCTGGCATTGGCCGACGGAACGCTGTTTTACGGCATCGGCTTCGGTGCGACCGGACAAACAGTCGCCGAGCTGTGCTTCAACACTGCGATGACCGGATATCAGGAAATTATGACCGACCCGTCTTATGCCGGGCAGATCGTAACTTTTACCTTCCCCCATATCGGCAACGTTGGCGTGAACCCTGAAGATGACGAAACTGGCGATCCGGTCGCTGCTGGCATGGTCGTCAAATGGGATCCGACCGAGCCTTCGAACTGGCGCTCGGCCGAGGAACTCAAAGGTTGGCTTGCCCGCCGTGGCCGCATCGCCATTGGTGGTGTCGACACCCGTCGCCTGACCCGTGCCATCCGCCAGCAAGGTGCGCCGCATGTGGCACTTGCCCATGATCCTGAGGGCAATTTTGACATCGAAGCGCTAGTGGCGACCGCACGCGGCTTTGCCGGGTTGGAAGGCATGGACCTGGCCAAGGACGTCACTTGTGCTCAAAGCTATCGCTGGGATGAAATGCGGTGGGCCTGGCCCGACGGATACACGCGTCAGGAATCCCCGGCACACAAGGTCGTTGCTGTGGATTACGGTGCCAAACGCAACATTTTGCGCTGCCTCGCATCAGCCGGATGCGATGTTACCGTTCTGCCAGCGACCGCGACCGCTGCCGATGTGCTGGCCCATCAACCCGACGGCGTGTTCTTGTCAAACGGCCCCGGCGACCCAGCCGCAACCGGCGAGTATGCCGTCCCGATGATCAAGGAAATTCTGGACACGACCGATCTGCCCGTCTTTGGCATCTGCCTTGGTCACCAGATGCTGGCGCTGGCTTTGGGCGGCCAGACAGTCAAGATGAACCACGGCCACCACGGTGCGAACCACCCGGTCAAGGATCTGGACACCGGCAAGGTCGAAATCACCTCGATGAACCACGGCTTTGCAGTGGATGCACAATCTCTGCCCGAGGGCATTGTGGAAACCCACCGGTCGCTGTTTGATGGCTCGAACTGCGGAATCCGCATGACGGACCGACCTGTCTATTCGGTGCAATATCACCCTGAGGCATCGCCCGGACCGCAGGACAGTTTTTATCTGTTCGAGCGTTTCGCCGATGCCATGGAAAAGAAAAAAGAACGGGCATAACGCCTGAACTGTCCAGTGTTAACGGTGCGTTAACCTTGATTGACCAACCCTGAGCGCAGGTAACTGTGCCAGGGTTTTTAAATGGTTGAGCTTAATCTTCAGAACTTTACCACTGCAGCCCCGATCCCGGCGCCCGGGTTTCGGAAACCTTTAGGCAACTGCCTTCTGGAGATCGGGGCCATCACCCGGTCGCAATTGGACCAAGCGTTGAGCTTGCAGGCCAGGCAGAAGGCGCCGCTGGGCGAAATTCTGGTTGGCGAAGGCCACGCCACCCGCCAAGACGTGTTGGAAGCCTTGTCAACGCAGTCTGGCTGGCAGATCGCGGATCTTGAACAGATCCCGCCAATGCCCGGATTGTGTGACTTGAAGCCAGTTGAATTCTGGCTTGAACACAATGTCATTCCATGGATGCGAATCGGCCCTCTGCTACTTGTGGCGACTTCACGACCAGATCGTTTTGCAACCGTTACAGCCGAGATGCAGGATTGCGACTATGCGGTCCTCCCGGTTCTTGCCGCAAGTCACCAGATTGACCGGGTCATCGCAAAGCAGTTTTCACGACATCTTGCAGAGGCTGCGGAGGCCCGCGTGGATCCAGCGCAAAGCTGCCGCAACTGGACTGCCGGATCTCGTATCGTTCCAGCGGTGAAGACGCTAGGCGTCTTAACGCTTTTTGCCCTTTTTCCCTCAGTAGGATTATTGGTGTTGTTGGGTGTAACGGTGGTGACTTTGGTTCTCTTCGCTGTTTTTCGGATTTCTGGTACTCTGGCCTATCTCCACCATAATAGAAGAAAGCAACCCAACCCAACCGAAGCTGCAGTCGCTTTGCGACAACCTTGTGTGTCCATAATGGTGCCGTTGTACAAAGAGCGGGAAATCGTAAATCCTCTGGTGCAGAGACTGCAACGTCTGACCTATCCGAAGGCTCTTTTGGACGTCATTCTCGTACTCGAGGAAACCGATGATGTAACGCGCAACGCCCTTGCGCGAGTGACCCTGCCAAGCTGGATTCGTATTGTTGAGGTGCCCGAGTTGAACGGGCTGACAACCAAGCCGCGTGCCATGAATTACGCGCTGGATTTCTGCCGTGGCGACATCGTTGGCGTTTGGGATGCAGAAGACGCGCCACAGCCGGATCAGATCGAGCGTGTTGTGGCGCATTTCACTCAGGCCTCGCCCGAGGTGGTGTGTCTACAAGGGGGGTTGGACTACTATAATCCTCGCACAAACTGGCGTTCGCGCTGTTTTACCATCGAATACAACAGCTGGTTTCGCGTAATTCTGCCGGGTATCGCACGCATGGGGCTGGTTGTGCCGCTCGGGGGCACAACCTTCTTCTTCCGCCGCGACAAGCTGGTGGAACTGGGTGGCTGGGACGCCCATAACGTCACCGAAGATGCCGATTTGGGTGTACGGCTTTGTCGAGCCGGTTACCGGACCGAGATGGTGGATAGCACCACATTCGAAGAGGCAAATTTCCGGGCATGGCCTTGGATAAAACAACGCTCACGCTGGCTCAAAGGCTTCATGGTTACTTATCTGGTGCACATGCGTAAGCCGCAAGAACTGTATAATGACCTGGGAGCTGCAAAGTTCTTTGGCCTGCAGGCGTTCTTTCTGGGCACGCTCGGACAATTCTTACTAGCACCTGTTTTGTGGGTCTTCTGGTTGTCGACCCTAGGCTTGGCCAATCCGATGGAACACATTCTGCCGCGCCAAATCACGTCCGCACTGATTTGGATGTTTCTGGCCACTGAGATTCTGAGTATCGGGGTTGGAATTATCGCAGTTTCCGCACGTGAACGCAGATTTCTGCTGCCGTGTGTCCCGACAATGTTTCTTTACTTCCCGCTGGGTGTGGTTGCCGGCTACAAGGCGCTGTGGGAACTTGTAACCAATCCGTTCTTTTGGGACAAAACCCAACATGGACAGGCCAGCGAAGACGTTCCGCTGGCCTGACGATTACTTCTCGCGACGGCTGGCATCCTGCTTCAGACGCGTCATGAAGGCGATTGAAATATGTTCCTTGAGCGCGTGCCCCGCCGCCTCTTCATCGCGGGCGGCAATAGCCTCAACAATCCCTTTGTGCTCACTTTGGGCTATTTCCCCCCGCCCCTGTACAGCCAGCGAAGTGGTCGCCATCAAAGCCATCGTTCGGTGCACCAGATCGAGTTGCTGAACCAGATAGCGATTGTGTGAAGCCAGATGAATTTGCTCATGAAAGCGTCTGTTCGCCCGCGACAAGGCCGAAGGGTCGTCAATCAGCTTGTCATCTTCGACAACCATGTCTTGCAGAACCTTGATCTCTTCTTCGGTGGCATGTTTGGCGGCCAGCCGCGCGGCAAGCCCTTCCAATTCACGGCGCACGATATAAAGCTCGGCCATCTGGTTGTGGTCCAGGGATGCCACGATCAACGACCGCCCGTCCCGTTCAAGCAAGGATTGGGTTTCCAGCCGTTGCAGCGCTTCGCGGATCGGGGTGCGAGACACCCCGAAACGTTCGGCCAATTCGCTTTCCACCAAACGATCGCCGGGCTTGTAGACACCCACATCGATGGCTTCGAGAATAAGGCTATAGGCGTCTTTGGTAGGGGATCGGGTCTGGCTCATGGGATCGTTTGTCTCCTCGTTCGGACATGTCTAGCCGCGTCGGGGGGCGGCGATCAAGTATGGCATTGAAAACGACCGGAACCCGCCCTAAACCCAAACCATGGTCAAACCGTCCTTTAGTCATGTTACGCAGTGGGTGTTCGATCTGGATAACACCCTGTACCCGCCGCATATGCGCCTGTTCGATCAGATCGAAGTTCTGATGACGGACTATGTGGTGCAAACCATAGGTGTGGATCGGGCCGAGGCCGACAGGCTGCGCTCGCATTACTGGCGTGAATACGGCACCACACTGGCCGGATTGATGGCCGAACACGATCTGGATCCCGATCCGTATCTGTACGCCGTGCATCAGGTGGATATGACCCATATGGACCCGGACGCTGAGCTGGCCGATCACATTCGCGCCCTGCCTGGTCGCTGCATTGTCTATACCAATGGCAGCGCGCCCTACGCCGAGCGGGTTTTACATGCACGTGGGCTTTCAGGTCTGTTCGATGCGATCTATGGCGTTGAACATGCGGGGTATCGACCCAAACCGGAAAAAGCGGCCTTCGAAGCGATCTTCGCTCAGGACGGTATTCAGGCCGAAAAGGCAGCGATGTTCGAAGATGACCCCCGTAACCTCGCAGCACCGCACGAGATGGGGATGCGCACCGTTCACGTTGCCCCTGACCTGCATGAGGCCGATCATATTCACCATCACACGGACGATCTGACCGCCTTTCTGGCCCGCCTGCGATAGCCTGTCACACTGCGACGATCTGATCATTCTGCACCTGCATCCGCGTCCCTATATGCGCTGCAGCGACGAACAGATGGAGACCCCGATGAGCGCGATCGACATGCCGCTTCGCCTGCCGGTTTGGCAGCGCCTTTTCTTTGCAATTCCGGTATTCGGGTGGCTGGCCCGTGACGTGGCCAACGCCAAGCCAGAAGACCTGTACTATACCGCCGGTGCGATTTTCAGCATGTGGGGCTGTTCCATCATGTTGTTCGGACTGCCGGGTCTCTATATCCCTGCCCTGATGATGGTGCCGCTCATGTTCCTGATTCTCGTCTTGATTTCACGGGGCTGAAATACGGGACAGGATGTCACTTGGCGCTTGGGGAAGAACCGAACTAGGTTCTGCACAGAACGATGAGAGGCGCCATGACTGACAGCTGTGACATCCTGATTTCCGGCGGTGGCATCGCCGGTCTGACCGCAGCCGCCGCATTTGGAACTGCAGGTTTCAAAGTCATCTGCGTAGACCCGACGCCTCCGATCACCGAACGAGATGTAGACGGCTCTGACCTGCGCACCACTGCTTTCCTGCAACCTGCCCGCGGCCTGCTACAACAGTGCGGTCTATGGGCCCGGTTGGATGCGCATGCGGCGCCGTTGCAAGTCATGCGCATCGTTGACGCCGGAGGGGACGTTCCCGAACCCCGGGTTGTCCGCGACTTCAATGCAGCCGACTTATCCGAACAGCCCTTTGGCTGGAACCTTCCAAACTGGCTGCTGCGTCGGGAAATGGTGGCGCGGCTGGCGGAATTGCCCAATGTCGATTTCCGCCCCGGCACCGGAACCAACAGCCTGTTCACCCGAACCGCCGAAGCCCGCGTAGGCCTGAGCGATGGCAGTCGTGTCAGGTGCAATTTGGTGCTCGCCGCTGATGGCCGCAATTCACCGATGCGCGAGGCCGCCGGTATCGATGTGCATACAACCCGGTACGGGCAGAAAGCGTTGGCTTTCGCGGTCACACATCCGGTTCCGCATGAGAATGTCTCGACCGAGGTTCACAGATCGGGGGGACCGTTCACATTGGTGCCTATGCCTGATTGGAACGGTCAGCCGTCGTCCGCCGTTGTCTGGATGGAACGCGGGCCGAAAGCTGTTGAACTTCTGAACCTTGAACCCGAGGCATTCCAAGCTGCGATGACGGAACGTTCTTGTGGCTTGTTCGGGTCATTGACGCTGGCCTCGCGCAGAACGATCTGGCCGATTATCAGCCAGTCGGCGGAGCGGTTGGCCGGTGAACGCATCGCCCTTATGGCTGAGGCCGCACATGTCGTGCCCCCAATCGGAGCGCAAGGGCTCAACATGTCTCTGGGTGATCTGCGCTGTCTGCTGGATCTGGCGCAGGCCCGGCCCGAAGGTTTGGGAGATGCCCAGATGCTGGACGCCTATCACAAAGCCCGCCACACCGAGGTCGAGATGCGCGTCAAAGGCATCGACCTGCTGAACCGCGCCTCGATGATCGAGGCGCGTCCGCTGCGGGATGTACGGGCAATGGGGCTGAGCGCACTTTATTCCCTGCCGCCCGTTCGCAAGACATTGATGCAGATGGGCCTTGGCGTTCGCTAAGGCCCGACCTGTTTACAGAACCTGATCCAACACGCGCTTCAAGCGCGCTATGGTGGCGTCTACGTCATAAAGCTTGTCTAGCCCGAACAGACCCAAGCGGAAGGTGCTGAACCCTTCGGGTTCGTCACATTGCAACGGGACACCTGCTGCAATCTGCATGCCCAGTGCGGCAAATTTCTTGCCGTTTTGAATTTCGGGATCCGATGTGTAGCTAACCACAACTCCGGGCGCACCGAAACCGTCGGCTGCTACGGAAACAATGCCCTTGTCCTTCAGCATGGTCCGCACACCATCGCCCAACGCCCATTGCGCCGCTCGCAGTTTTTCAAACCCGTAGTCCTGTGTCTCTGCCATCGTATCGCGGAAAGCCAGTAACGCATCAGTAGGCATAGTGGCGTGATAGGCATGCCCGCCGTTCTCGTAAGCCTGCATGATCTGTCGCCACTTCTTCAAATCAATGGCAAAACTGTCGGAACTGGTCTGCTCCAGACGCGCCTCTCCCCGTTCGGACATCATGACCAGACCGGCACAGGGCGACGCGCT
Organism: uncultured Ruegeria sp.; assembly: GCF_947497005.1. Taxonomy (GTDB): domain Bacteria; phylum Pseudomonadota; class Alphaproteobacteria; order Rhodobacterales; family Rhodobacteraceae; genus Ruegeria. The sequence goes on from NZ_CANMFF010000001.1 coordinate 24,382, forward strand.
CCATCCTTTCTGCGGGGCAGAAATCAGAACATCGACACCGGTGGCTTTCATATCCACCCAAGCGCAACCTGACGCGATGCAGTCCAACACCATCAACGCGCCCACCTCGTGCGCTGCGCTTGCCAGAGCGGTCACATAATCATCGGGCAGAATGACCCCCGCCGCGGTTTCAACATGTGGAGCAAAGACAACACCGGGTTTTTGTTCACGAATTGCCGCGACGACTTCTTCAATCGGTGCAGGTGCGAAGGGCGACGGGCTGGTATTGCCTGTCTCACGCGCTTTCATAACAGTGACCGAGTTTGTCAGAGCCCCGCTTTCAATGATCTGGCTCCAGCGATACGAGAACCAACCGTTTCGCACCACAAGCACATCCGCGCCGCGCGCAAACTGTCGGGCAACCGCCTCCATGGCATAAGTTCCGCCTCCGGGAATGACGGCCACGCCGTCCGCCTTGTACACATCCTTCAACAAGTCCGAGATGTCGCGCATCACCTGCTGAAACTTCTGCGACATATGATTCAGCGAGCGATCGGTAAACACGACCGAGAATTCTTCGAGCCCGTTCGGGTCAACGGTTTCCAACAAGCCTGGCATGACGCATCCTTTCCAAAGCGTTTTCGAAGTCTTGTCCCCTTTGTCTGTGTTGGTAAAGCCTTTTTGCGACAAAAATTGACCTTTGGTAAAGCAGGTGAAACAGTAACTTTTTTCCGCCTACCCTTCTGAAAACACAAGAAATGACGCCAAGTAGTGTCACTTCCCCTTTACACTTATGCTTGCTTCTGAACAGATGCGCACACTTTATACTTGAAGGGATATATTCACCCGTGACGATACAAAAGCGGATCAGCTTCCAGTCCGTTCGGGACGAAGTAAAACGACGTATTGAAAGCCGCATCTGGCCACAAGGATCGCTTTTGCCAACTGAGACTCAACTGGCGGAAGAATTCAATTGCGCTCGGGCCACAGTAAACCGCGCCCTGAGAGAACTCGCCGAGCAGGGATTCGTCGAGCGCAAGCGCAAGAGCGGTACACGGGTCAAGAAAGAGCCCAGCAAACATGCAAAACTCGAATTCTCGTTGGCGCGGCAGGTTGTTGAAAATCAGAATGCAGCCTATCGCTATGCGCTGGTGGAGCGGAATGTGGTAATTAGCCCGGGTTGGCTGTCGTCGCAGCTCAATGTGGCACCGAATGTGCGCGTTCTGCACGTTATCTGCATGCACTATGCAGATAATCGCCCATTTCAGATGGAGGAACGCTGGATCAACATCGAAGCTGTTCCAGATGTTGAGGACGCAGACCTGCTCGAACAGGGGCCGCACGAGTGGCTATTGACCACGGCCCCGTTTACAGATGCAGAGGTTGCTTTCTGCGCCATTTCCGCTGATGCGCGATTGGCAGAATTCATGGGCACCACCGCGGGAGCATCGATGATTCAGATGGAACGCACGACCTGGAAGTCTGAAAAACCGCTCACTTTTGCCCGTATGACACACCACCCAGGATACTGCATTCGCACCAAATACTGATGGACTTAACCGATTGGTCCGGGAAGACGTTCTTCGCTCAGCAGGACGTTTGCCTCGACGTCGCCCGCGCCCGGGAGCGTCATGATCCGACGTCGCAATACACGCTCGAAGTCGGACAAATCCCGCGCCACGACGCGTAGTCGATAATCGTACAACCCCAAGACATGCTCGACGGTCTGCACTTCGGGTATGGCGCTGACCGCGCGCTCAAAGTCTTCAAGGCTGATCTGGCCCTTGCGCCCGAGTTTAATACCCAGAAAGACCGTCACACCAAACCCAAGTGCTTCAGCATTCAGGCGCAGTCGCCGGCCCTTGATAACGCCGGCCTCTTCAAGTCGACGAATGCGTCGCCACGTGGCGGGTTGAGACAACCCGAACCTACGCCCCAATGCTCCGGCACTTTGCGTTGCGTCCTGTTGTAGCGCGCGAAGAAGGCGGCGATCGATCTGATCCAGCTCAATCATACCGGCAGAACCTCGTCCCGCTTGACCCGCGCGATATGCATCAGGGCCTCAATATCAGCGATATGAGGCAAGGTCAGAATCCGGTCGCGATAAAGCTGCTGATAATGCTTCATATCCCTTGCAATGACCGAAAGGCGCACATCGACACGGCCCAGAAAGGTCTGAATTTCGATCACCTCTGCCACGTCACGCGCCGCCTGCGTGAATTCATCAAAGGCGCGTGCCTGCGTTTTATCCAGTGTGATGCGAAGCGAGACTTCGACTGCGTAGCCCATGGCAGTCCAATCTATCACTGCCTCCTGCCCCTCGATGATCCCTGCGGCCTGCATCTTCTCTATCCTGCGCCAGCAGACACCCGTGCTGATCCGACAAAGATCGGCCAGTTCCGCAGTGGTCAGGCATGGATCCGCCTGAAAATGACGCAGAATGCGCCGATCAACATCATCGAGCATGATTTTTTCGTGCTATCCAGTTATTGCGAATTATTCTTCATCTTTTTTCGGAATACTCAAGCCTAACCCTATCGCCATTGCATGGGCAGGCAGGTACAACCGCCGCAATCTAACCAGAAAGGACCGGCGAAATGCGCGTCTATTACGATCGCGATTGCGACATCAACCTGATCAAAGACAAAAAAGTGGCTATCCTGGGCTATGGCTCGCAAGGTCACGCTCATGCGCTGAATCTGCGCGACTCGGGCGCCAAAAACCTAGTCGTCGCGCTGCGCGAAGGCTCCGCATCGGCCAAGAAAGCCGAAGCCGAGGGTCTGGAAGTCATGGGCATCGCGGAAGCCGCCGCATGGTGTGACCTGATCATGTTCACCATGCCCGACGAATTGCAGGCCGAGACCTACAAAAAATACGTCCATGACAACATCAAGCCGGGCTCGGCAATTGCGTTTGCCCACGGCCTGAACGTCCATTTCGGCCTGATCGAGCCGAAAGAAGGCGTCGACGTTATCATGATGGCCCCCAAAGGCCCCGGCCACACCGTACGTGGCGAATACACCAAGGGCGGCGGCGTGCCCTGCCTGGTCGCGGTTCACAACGACGCAACCGGCAAAGCGCTGGAAATTGGCCTGTCCTATTGTTCGGCCATCGGTGGCGGTCGTTCGGGCATCATCGAAACCAACTTCCGTGAAGAGTGCGAAACCGACCTGTTCGGCGAACAAGCTGTTCTGTGCGGCGGACTGGTTGAATTGATCCGTTGTGGATTCGAAACTCTGGTCGAAGCGGGCTATGCACCTGAAATGGCCTATTTCGAATGCCTGCACGAAGTGAAGCTGATCGTAGACCTAATCTACGAAGGCGGCATCGCCAACATGGATTACTCGATCTCGAACACGGCCGAGTACGGCCAGTATGTCACCGGCCCGCGCATTCTGAAATACGACGAAACCAAAGCGCGCATGAAAGCGGTCTTGGACGATATCCAGCAGGGTAAATTCGTTCGCGACTTCATGCTGGAAAACGCCGTTGGTCAGCCGACAATCAAAGCGTCGCGTCGTGCCAATGACGAGCATCAGATCGAAGAAACTGGCGCCAAACTGCGCGGCATGATGCCGTGGATTTCGGCCGGCAAAATGGTCGACAAAGAAAAGAACTAAGCCTGACGTCTGTCAGCACAAGGGCGGCCGCCATGGTCGCCCTTTTTCGTTTGCACAAAAAAGTGGCGCAGCACATAAACACTCGATCAGATTAGTCTATTTCGCGAACTCTCGCTGCCCGACAGGACAAACCAATGGTTCAACAGCCGACAAAACAGGATTGGAGCGGCGTCTTCACGCTGGGCCTGATCTGGGGCGCGACATTCATGGTCGTTACCATGGCGCTTGAAGGCTATGGGCCAATCACCGTTGCTACCTCAAGAACCACTTTGGGAGCCGTGACGCTTCTGATGTTAATGTGGATAACCGGGCGCAAAATGCCTGTTCTGACACCCGCCTTGGGAGTTTCGATTGTTCTGATCGGAGTGCTGTCCACTGCAGTACCTTTCATGCTGCTCAGCTGGGGGCAACAATTCGTACCCTCCGCATTTGCTGGGCTGTCGATGGCTGCCGTTCCACTGATGGTATTGCCGCTTGCGCATTTCTTTTCTGACGAACCACTTAATCTCCGCCGCCTACTGGGTGTTTGCCTGGGCTTCACGGGCGCTTTGGTGTTGATCGGCCCCGGTCTGGCGCAGCTTGGCCAGGGAACGGAACCATTGGCGCAGATGGCCTGCATCACCGCGGCCTTCTGCTACGCATCTTCGTCTGTACTGACCCGCCGCTGCCCACCCGTTGATCCGCTAGCGCTTGCTTCGTTGACCCTGCTCGTGGGAGCAGCCTTGTTGGTGCCGATCATGCTGATGACCGAAGGCTTGCCCAAGTGGCAAGGCACCCGCCCGACCCTAGCCCTGATTGTCTTGGGTCTGTTGCCTACAGCCTTTGCAACCCTGCTGCGCGTGTCCATCACCCGCAGCGCCGGGTCGGTCTTTTTGACGTTGGTGAACTACCAGGTGCCGATCTGGTCGATGGTGTTCGGTGCGTGGATACTGTCCGAGGCCCTGCCCCTGCGCTTTTACATCGCCCTTGCCCTGATCCTGACAGGCATGGCCATCAGCCAGTGGTTCAGCCTGCGCAAGACGCTGTTCGGGCACTAACCAGCAGCGGCTTCAACTTCAGCCACGATGCTGTCAACAACCTGACACAACAGCCCATCGTCTTCGCATTCGGCCATGACACGGATCAGCGGCTCAGTCCCGGATTTTCGGATCAACAATCGGCCCTGCCCGTTCAACCGTGCCTCGGCATCGGCGATGGCCGCCTGAACACTTTGAACCTCCAACGGAGTTTGATCGCTTGAATAGCGGACATTCTTCAACAACTGCGGTACGGTTTCGAACTGCTTGGACAGATCAGACGCCTTGCGACCGGACAGAACCATTTCCGCCAGAAAATGCAGCCCCGCCATCAACCCGTCGCCAGTGGTTGCATAATCGCTCATGACGATGTGACCGGATTGTTCGCCGCCAAGGTTGAAGCCGCCTTCACGCATCCGCTCGACAACGTATCGGTCACCGACCGCCGTTCGCTCCAGACGCAGTCCTTGTGCTGTCAGATGGCGTTCTAGCCCAAGGTTGGACATAACGGTCGCTACCAGCGCGTCCCCTTTCAGCTGACCAGATTTCTTCCATGCTGTCGCCAACAGCGCCATAAGCTGATCACCATCAGCGACCTGACCTGACTCGTCGATCACAACCACCCGGTCCGCGTCGCCATCCAGACAAATGCCGACATCCGCGCCATGCGCAACGACGGTTTCAGCAGCCAGTTGCGGTTTTGTTGATCCGCAATTGAGGTTGATGTTCTTCCCGTTGGGCGCAATTCCCACCGGAACAACATCGGCGCCCAATTCCCACAAAACCTCAGGCGCAGTGCGGTGGGCTGCGCCATTCGCACAATCGACGACCACTTTCAGACCATCCAAACTCACGTCACGCGGCAACGACGATTTAACCCGCTCGCCATAACGAAACCGCGCATCATCGACCCGGCGCGCCCGACCGATATTCTGTGCCTGCGCAGGCCGAACACCTTCGTCGATCAGCCTTTCGATCTCAATCTCGGCCTGATCGGACAGTTTATAGCCATCGGGTCCGAAAAACTTGATGCCATTGTCTTCCGCAGGGTTATGACTGGCCGAGATCATGACGCCCAAATCCGCGCGCATGGACCGCGTCATGAGACCAACTGCTGGGGTAGGAACAGGCCCCAGAAGCAGTACGTTCATTCCCGTCGATGTCAAACCCGCCGTTAGTGCGTTTTCCAGCATATATCCAGACAGGCGTGTGTCCTTACCGATCACCACCCGATGCACGCCTGTTGCGTCACGTCGGAAATACCGCCCGACGGCAGCCCCGATGCGCAAGGCCATTTCCGCCGTCATCGGATGCGTATTGGCGGTGCCCCGCACTCCGTCGGTTCCGAACAGCTTGCGCATAAGTGTCACTCCGTGATTTGTCGTGAGACCGGATTACCGGACAGCAGCCCATAGGCGCAAGGCCTGAGAGGTCTCGGCAACGTCATGAGCGCGAATGATCTGCACGCCCTGAGACAATCCTGCCAGTGCCACCGCAATTGATCCCGGCGCGCGGGCGGTCTTGTCAGATTCCTGTCCGATTGATCCGATGAACCCCTTACGAGATACGCCCAGCAGGATCGGGCAGCCCAACCCGTGAAACAAGCTTAGATTGCGCAGCAATGTCAGGTTGTGATCTTCAGTCTTGCCGAACCCGATCCCCGGATCCACGACGATCAGATCGCGGCTGAGGCCCAAACCTTCCAGCAGTGCAATCTGGGTTTCGAGAAAGTCGTAAACATCCAGTAGAACATTGCCGTATTGGGGATTGTCCTGCATCGTTGCCGGATCGCCCTGCATGTGCATAACACAAACCGGCGCGCGCTGGGCGGCACAAAACGGCGCGAGTTCGGGATCGAATGTGAAGCCCGAGACATCATTCACCAACCCCGCCCCGGCCTTGCACGCGGCTTTGGCCACGCTGGCTTTGCGGGTGTCGATAGAGATCAGAACACCGGTTTCTTCCCGAATTGCATCAATCAAGGGGCAAGTACGAGCGATTTCTTCGTTCTCTGGCACGAACTTAGCGCCCGGACGCGTCGACTCTCCGCCGATATCCAGAATGGTGGCCCCGTGGGACACCATATCAGCCGCAGAAGCGCGAGCGGCTGCGACAGAATTGTGAACCCCACCGTCAGAGAAACTGTCCGGCGTCGCATTGAGAATGCCCATGATATGGGGGGTGTTCATATCCAGACCAGAAACCGCAGGTCGTGTGCTGGTCAAACGGTCCAACATCGCTTTGGGAACGTCCGAAGCGACCGCGACTTCTGGCGCAGCGTTATGCCGAAACACTTCGACATGGGTGAACCACAGGGATTGCCCCGCCAACGGAAACGCGCCGGCAGGGCGCGTTGGGCCATGCTGAACCAGCGGTCTGTAATAGGTGCTCACAGATTAGCCTGATCCACTGCAACAGCGCGCAAGGGCGTCTTGGGCTCTTTCGGCAAAGCGCCGCCGATCACCATTATTTCGCTCGCTTCAAAGGTTGCCGCAAACCATGCGGCCAATGCGACGGCGTCTGACGGTGCTGCCGATGGGCCATCAACAGCATCCAAAACAATCTTGGACGGGGCCCAGACGCAGATCTGACCATTCTTCATCGCCCAGTCCAGCTCGGTTCGGGTTGAGACCACCACACAGCGATGATCCCGCGCCGCCAGAACCCACGCGTTCTGTTCGATTGCCAGCAGATTAATCCGGCGCTGCGTCATCGCGTGGCCAGTTTGCGGCGCGGTCAGTTCCGACGCACCGACACACAGGATCAGTGGGCGCTGGCGGTTTTCCAACTGGTCGATCCACCCGGTCAGATTATCCGAAGCAATGGCTTCGTTCGACAGGAATACCAATCGGGGGTGCGGGCGCTCTTCTTCAATTACGTCATGATGGACGGAGTCTTTTCCACGCACGATCTCAACGCCCAAGGCGCCCGGGCCGCGATCCAGTTTTTCAATGCGAACAAAAACCCTTACGGCCTGAGGTTCAAGCAAAATACGTTCAGCCACACGCGCTGCCAACGTCTCAAGAAGGTTCAGACGTTCAGCCGCCAGTTCATAGGCGATGGATTCTGTCACCCGGTCATAAGACAGGATGCGATCCACATCGTCGTCAATCGGATCAGTCAAAGGCCGGACTTCAACCACGATATTGAAACAAATCCGCTGTGTCGTTCCCCGCTCAGCCTGGAACGCACCTATTTCAACTTCGACAGTATGATCGCGAAGCGAAATGCGATCCAGCGGCCCTCGGGGGGACGTCGCCTCGGACCGTTCGGACGGGTGCGCAAATGCCAGGCGGATTTCAGAACTCATGGGTCAGGCCTTTTTGGGCTCATTGGGATATTTGCCCATTATAGGCAGTCCGTGGGCCTATAGCATCTTAACAAACGCCATTCCAACCGCCGATTGCGGCGTTAGGAAACCCGAAACCAGCTCATCATGCCGGCTGCGGCATGTCCCAACATATGGCAATGCAGCAACCAGTCGCCCGGATTATCAGCAACCAACGCGATCTGTCGGGTTTCACCGCGCTCGACCAAAACGGTATCTCGCCAGGGGCCAAGTGAGCCGTCACTCAGGATCAAGCGGAAATGGTGCCCGTGCAAGTGCATCGCATGCGGGAAGGCGGATTCGTTCACAAACTCAATCCGGTGAAGGCTTCCTTTTTCGGCATCCAGAAACGGGTCAGAGGGACGTTCGGCATAACCGTTCAACGCCCAGAACCGACCCAGCTGCGCCAATTCCCGCCCTGTCAGTTCAGCCCCTCCAAGCTTGGCACTCTCCAACCACCGCATGGCCCCGCCCTGCAATACCATTCGGTGCAACGGCACTGATTGGTACTTCCCAATTTCTGGCAAAGGGTTAGACGGCAATGCTACAGCGTCCACTCTGGACGTGTTCGCGGCGGTGCCGCCAATCTCGAAACGAACGAGGCCAAATGCACCATCCCGTTCGACACTGACCAAGCTTGCCGTACCTTTTTCACCTGTGACATCAACAAGAAGATCGGCACGCTGTGCAGGCGCCAGCGGCAAGGTTCCCGACAGCTCCAGAGGGTTCTCCAACGGCATACCGTCCAAAGCAACAATCCACCCCGAAAGACCATCCAAATCCAAATCGTAAATCCGGGCATTGGAAGAGTTAATCAGGCGAAGCCGCAAACGTTCGTTACGCCGAACGGAAAACACCGGATCAAACACCCCGTTTACGGTGACGATGTTCCCAAGGCGGCCTGCATGGCTCAGATCATGGCCATTGTCGAAATCATCCGTAATCTGAGCGGTTTCAGGGTCGAGTCGCCAGTCATCCAGCATCAGTACCAGGTCCTGATCGACATCTGGCGCTGCTGCCTCTTCAACGATCAACGGCCCGTAGAGACCGCGTGCGACCTGCTCCATTGACCGGTTGTGCGCGTGATACCAATAGGTGCCCGCGTCCGGAACAACAAAGTCGTAATCGAAGGTTTGGCCCGCCTCAACCGCGTCCTGGGTCAAACCGGGCACCCCATCCATGACGTTGTCTATTCGGATACCGTGCCAATGGATCGAAGTTGGTTGCGGAAGCTCGTTCAACAGCCTGCGTTGAACGCGTTCGCCCTGCTTGACCCGCAACTCTGTTCCGGGGATCGAACCGCCATAGCTCCAGACTGTTGTTTCCGGAAACCCCTGAGGCGCGACAAGTTGCTTGGACACGCGCGCCTCGAGCAACGGAACACTTGCTCGGGCAGGAAACGTCAGCAGCGAAACAGCCGCAGCAGTTTGCAGAATTTGTCGCCTGTTGAAATTCATTGCGGGCCTCCTGGCCCGCAATATAAACTGCAATTCGCTCTGCGCCATCAAGCTTCCAGCGCAGGTGCGTCAATCAGTTGCTCGCCGTCCGATAGTTGTGGCGGTAAAAAATGTGCACACCGATCCGCGCAGTCTGTTTATAGACACGTGACCACGACGGACGAACCGCTGTCGTGTGGTAGTGCGTCGCCCCTTCAGTCAGCTCTTTGGCAACACCATCAATGGCCGCCCGAGCGACCTTGGACACGCGCTCATAGGCCCTTTTCTCATGGATGACTTCCTTTTGGCCATCGCATGTGTACGTAAACTGGCACTGATATTTCTTGCCAGTGCCTTGACGGATCACGCCACACAGAGAATTCGGAAAACGGCCGCTCTTGACCCGGTTCAGGATGACCTCGGCCACGGCGAATTGGCCGCGAACACTTTCACCGCGCGCTTCAAAGTACAGCGCTTCGGCCAGGCACTTCCAGTTTTCGTCACCGGTTGCAGTGGGTTGCTGGTCAAGCCAGTCCTTGGAATAAGACACTTCGACAGGTTTAGCCACCTTTCGGGGCTGGAACAATTTGAAGTAGTCACGAAAGCTTTGCGCCGGCAATTCGTTGCGGGCGACAAGTTCTTGTTTTGCAGTATCAGTTGCTTCCCTCTCAGCAAAGGACGCACTCGGCAGCACGGCTGCCGCCAATGTGGCAACAGCCAGAATATAACGTAGCATCAGATAACCTCGCACAGGCACTTCACGCGCCATACCCTCCCCCGGCGGGCGCGACGAGGCTGATACCCCAGTTCTACGCAAAGGTCCAGTATCTCGGAAAATGCAAGTGGAAAACCGCCCGTAGCGAATGATTTTTTCGCTTACGAGTGACCTGATAACCCACTAATCCTTGGGTTTTTCGGCTCTGTCAACCCCCAAGTCTGGACGAAATTGCCAGTTGAGCGGCAGCCAGCCGAGCGACCGGAACCCGGAACGGAGAGCATGACACATAGTCAAAACCCAGATCTCGACAAATGGCGATTGATTCGGGGTTTCCGCCGTGTTCACCACAAACCGACAGGGTCACATCGGGTTTCGCGGCACGACCACGCTCAGCTCCAAGCTTCAGCAGTTCCCCCACCCCGTCCGGGTCAAGAACATGGAACGGATCTTCTCCAAAGACACCCTGGCGCACATATGCGGACATGAAACGGCCTGCATCGTCACGGGACAGACCATAAGTCATTTGCGTCAGGTCATTTGTCCCGAAACTCATGAATGCGGTCTGCGGTGCAATCTCTTCTGCGCGCAAACAAGCGCGCGGGGTCTCGACCATGACGCCCAACCGATATTCAAATTCCTGCCCCCGTTCAGACGCAACCGCAGCAGCCACGGTATCGATGCGAGATTTGACCAGTTCAACTTCTCGTTTCGCAGACACCAGCGGGATCATCACTTCGGGCACAACCGGGGCGCCATTTTCTCTGGCATCAAGCGTGGCTTCAAAGATCGCGCGCGCTTGCATGTCATAGATCTCGGGCACCGTGACGCCCAGACGAACACCACGCAAACCCAGCATCGGGTTGTATTCGCTCATTGCATCAACCCTACGTTCAACGTCGGAAACCGGCAAATCCAGCGCCTCGGCCAGTTCACGCTGACCGCTGCGCGTGGTCGGTAGGAACTCGTGCAACGGCGGATCAAACAGGCGGATGCAGACAGGTTTCCCTTCCATGATCCTGAACAGCTGAACAAAGTCTTCGCGCTGCATCGGCAGCAGCCGCTCAAGCACGGCTGCCCTGCCCGAAGACGTTTGCGCGAAAATCATTTCCCGCATCACGATTAGACGACCGGGATCAAAGAACATATGCTCGGTCCGGCACAAACCGATCCCCTGCGCTTCGAAGTTGCGGGCCGTCTGTGCATCAGCGGGGGTGTCGGCATTGGCACGGATGTCAATATCACGCTCGGCGTCGGCCCAGCCCATCAGCGTCTGGAAGCAATCATCAAGAGCTGCCTCAAGCATAGCGGGCTGGCCAGCCAGAACCTGCCCCGAGCTGCCATCGATCGTCAGAACGTCACCCGTTTTGAAAACGCGCCCATCCGGTGCGGACAACATCTTCTTTTTCGTCTGAAAACGCATCTCAGAAGCGCCGACGATACACGGCAAACCAAGCCCACGACCGATCACGGCCGCATGGCTGGTCATTCCACCTTTTTCAGTCAGAACGGCAACAGCCGCATGCATCCCGCGCACGTCCTCGGGTGAGGTTTCGCGGCGGACAAGGACACAGGCTTCGCCCCGCGCGGCACTGGCCTGAGCCTCAGCTGACGTAAACACGATCTTGCCGGTAGACGCGCCCGGGCTTGCGCCGATTGCGGTTGTCAGAACATCGCGGCGTGCTTCTGGATGGACCTGCCGGTGCAGAAGTTCGTTCAACGCGTGAGGGTCCACCCTCATCACTGCTTCTTGCGGTGGAATGATCCCGTCTTCGGCCAGACGAACGGCAATCCGCATCGCCGCGCGCGATGTTCGCTGGACCCGGACACCATCCAGAATATGCACTTTCCCGTTCTGAATAACGAACTCGACCTGCATCTCTTCGCGCAGTTTTTCGCGCATCAGCGCGGCCTGAGATTTGACCTCGGCGAATGCATCTGGCGCCACCTCTTCAAGCGACGGGCCGCGCGGGTCTTTTTCCAGAAACAGGGCAGCCACATCTTCGCCCAGCGCGTCCCGGCCCTGACTTTGGCTCAGGTAACGGCCTGTGATCTGAGGTATTCCAGTCGCGGAATCGACCAGTTGCAGTACACCGGACCCGCACTCCCCCTGCCCGACACCCGGGATCATCTCCTGAATGACAAGCCCAAGACCGGCATCAGCCGGGGCGCCCTTGGCCTGCCGCAACAGGCGTGCAGATGTCCCATCCCATGCACGGGCCATTGAGCGCAAAACGCCGATCAGCTGCTCACCCCGGTCCTGCGGGAAGGCCTCATCGGTTTCATCTTCATAAGCGCGCAGGGAATGGCGCAGCCCTTCGCTGCCATCCATATCAATGTCGTCGAACACATCTGCGTCCAGACGTGCCACGTGGATCGCATGACTTTGAACGAACCTTAGATACAGCGCCGCAGCAGCCTCCGCCCCCATGGTATCGGACAGGTCCACATAACGTGCATCATTCATACCGATGTTCAGAACTGCGCCGGGCCCACCCCAATCGGGATCTTCGGAACTGGGCCGAACACAGAGCAAGGACGCGGGATCGAATTGCTCAAGGATCGCCGCAAGGTTTGGAACTTCGCCTTCCGCAATCTGATGGACCGCGTCAAACGACAATGCGACAGTCCGAGGCACCGGCAAGTCCAGGCGGACCAGACGTTGCAGGCATTTGGCTCGCCCACCATGCGTATGAGCCGTGACAGGCGCGTCGGATGTAATGAGCGTGGTATGCGGATTATTCTGCACTGCAGCACCTTTTGATTTGAGTGCAGCATAAGCGCTTGCGCCCTTCGTGCAAGGGCGTTGTGGACACGCAAAGCCGCGTGCCCGGTGTTTTATCCTTCGATCCGGGAAAGATCGGCCACGCTGGAACAGACCTGCCGAATCTGGCTGAGAAGGTTCAGGCGATTGCGGCGGAGAATGTCGTTGTCGGTGTTGACCTGTACATCCTCGAAAAACGCATCCACCGGTCCGCGCAGCTCGGCCATCGCGGCCACGGCTGCCGGGAAGTTTTCTGATTTCAAAGCCGGATTGATCTGAGCCTGCGCAGCATCCAATGCCGAGAACAATGCCTTTTCGCTGTCCGTCTCGGCAAATTTCACATCTGCACCATAAGAGTACTCAACGCCGTCCTTGTCTTCGGCCTGAGTCAGAATGTTGTTGGCACGTTTAAAGCCCTGCACGAGGTTCTCGCCGTTTTCGGTCGCAATCACCGTGTTCAGAGCACGGGCGCGTTTGACCAGCAGGTTGAGATCGTCATTGCCCTCCATTGCGATGCACGCGTCGATGATGTCGTGGCGGATACCTTCATCACGCAGGAACACCTTGAGGCGGTCATGGAAGAACGAAAGCAGGTGAGCTGGGGCCGAAGAGATGATCGCATTGGCCGCTTCAACCTGATGAGCCAGATCATGCACGCGTTTCGCAGCAGCTTCGGCAACCTCACCCGTAGCCTGCGCCTCCTTTGTCTTGGCCTCCAACACAGCAGCTTGCCATTCCGGCAGTTTCAACAGTGAACCCAGCGCTGTCGCGAATGTTTGGTTAAGAGGCAACCGAAGATCATTGGTCAGGATCAATCGGATGACACCAAGCGCGGCGCGTCGCAGCGCATACGGGTCCTTTGAACCGGTTGGCTTTTCGTCGATCGCCCAGAACCCGGTTAGCGTGTCCAGCTTGTCAGCCAGCGCCACGGCTACCGAAACCGGCGCGGTTGGCACGTCATCGGACGGACCCAGAGGCGAATAATGCTGTTCACTGGCTTGGCCTACCTCAGCAGGCAGATCAGCCGCATTGGCATAATAGCGCCCCATAAGCCCCTGAAGTTCCGGGAATTCATACACCATCTCTGACGACAGATCCGCCTTACAGCCCTGCGCAGCCAACATTGCCAATGCCGGATCGGCTGAAACTGCCGGTGCCAGCTCGTGCGCCAGCGCTGCAATACGGTTTACCCTTTCCCCCTGCGAACCCAGTTGCGCGTGGAAAGTGACCGCATCCAGCTTATTGACCCACGGTTCAAACCCATCGGATTTGACGATACGCAGATCGTTCTCCCAGAAGAACTTTGCATCCGCCAGACGCGCTGACAAAACCTTTTGATTGCCTGCCAGAATGGTCGCGCCGTTATCGGCGGTTTCACGGTTGGCAACCGTGATGAACCGTTCAATCCGGCCCGTTTTGGGATTACGGACCGAGAAAAACTTCTGATGCTCCTTCATCGAGGTCTGGAGAACCTCAGGCGGCAAGCTGAGGAATTCTTCGTCAATCTGGCCCATCAGAACAACAGGCCATTCAACCAGACCGGCGACCTCGGCCAACAGGCCCTTGTCGTCGACCACTTCCAAACCGGCTGCAAAGGCCATGTTCTCAGCGTCGTTCCAGATATGCTCGGAACGTTCATCGGGCGACAGCACCACGAAAGCGCGTTTCAGCTTGGCTGCATAATCCTCGAACGATGTAACCGAAAACCTGTTGGGGGCCATGAAACGGTGGCCAGCGGTCGTGTCGCCAGAGGAGATGCCGCCGACTTCCATTGGCACCACTTGTGCGCCGGTTTCATCCGTCAGGATGCAGAGGATTGAATGCAGCGGACGCACCCAACGCATGATTCCACTGCCCCAGCGCATGGATTTCGGCCATGGGAAATTGCGAATGGTGGCGTCCAGCACTTCAGCTATGATTTCGGCAGCGGGGCGGCCCGCTTTTTCAATGGTGGCGAAATAAACCGCGCCTTTGGGTGTCTCACGCTGCTCCAATTGATCGCGGGTCAGACTTGCGCCCCGCAGGAATCCTTCAATCGCCTTATCCGGCGCACCAACCTTTGGCCCTTTACGCTCTTCTCGGACCGTGGGGCTTTCAGCCAGCAGACCCTCGATCGCCAGCGTCAGACGGCGGGGCGTGGTCAGGGCGGCAGCGCTTGCATAGGTCAAACCGGCCTCGACCAGACCATCGGTAATCCGCTTTTTCAGATCCTCACCGGCACGGGCTTGCATCCGTGCAGGGATCTCTTCGGAAAACAGTTCGATCAGCAGGTCGGGCATTGTCGGTCCTTAGAAATTGACGATCGTCTGAATGACGATGGCATTGGCGATATCCACAAAGAAGGCGGATACAAGGGGCAGCACGATAAAGGCAATAGGCGAAGGGCCATATCGCTTGGTCACGGCTGTCATATTTGCAATCGCGGTGGGTGTCGCCCCCAAGGCAAAGCCGCCAAATCCGGCAGCCAGCACAGCAGCGCGGTAGTTCGACCCCATGACCGGAAACAGTACCCACAGAACAAACAGCACCGCAAAGAGGGTCTGTGCGGTCATGATCACGGCGATCGCCAACCCCAGCTCAGCTATGGTCCAGAGCTGCAGGCTCATGAGTGACATCGCTAAAAACGCGCCCAGTGCAAATTCCGAGATCAGAGCCAGCGACGGTGTGCGCGAGACTTTCGGAGCTCCGGGAAAAACCGCGTCACGCAGATTTGCGATCACAATGCCCATAATCAGGCAGGGTACGAACAGTGGCAGTTTCAACCCCGCCGCTGATATGGCCTCACTCAGAATGTATCCCGAGATGATGGCCAGGTTCAGATAAAGCAAAACGCGCATGATGGTCAGATGATCGATGCGGGCCATATGCCCATCATCTTCGTCCGGCAATCCGACGCTGTGTTCTTCTTCCGGACGACTGGGGGTCAGGCCGCGCCCTTCCACCAAAAGGCGCGCAATTGGTCCACCAACAAGCGCGGCAAGAACCAGCCCCAATGTGGCGACGGCCACACCCAGTTCTGTCGCGCCGTCAAGTCCGGTTGCTTCCGCCACATCCGGAGCCCAGGCAATGGCCGTACCATGCCCGCCAATTAGCGACGCCGATCCGAACAGCACACCAGCTTGTGCCGGATAACCAAACATCGCCGCCCCGGCCGCACCGATCACGTTTTGAAAGACAATCGTCACCAGTGTCAAAATCAAGAGCAAAAATAATGGCTTGCCCCCCGCGATGAGGTCGGAAAGCCGGGCATTCAAACCTATACCGGCGAAGAACAGAACCAGCAGAAAATCTCGGGCCGCCAGACCAAAAGATAGTTCAACGTCGAATAACAGATACAGCAGCAAAACAAGCAGCGAAGCCAGCAATCCGCCCGTCACCGGCTCGGGGATATTGAAGTTGCGAAGGGCCGCGACCCGGGCGTTGATCTCGGCTCCGATCAGATAGACCGCAAAGCCCAGCGTGGCCGTCAGGAAATCCGGGATTTCAATGACATGGCCCACTTGATGCTCCTTTAGTTATCCGGCCGCGTTGGGCATTCTTCGCCCACGACAGTTCCGTCATAGGCCTTTTCACCGCAATTGTTCAACGCATGCCAGACATATCCCTTGCCATCCGTTGTAATCGCCACAATTCGATCCACGCCGAAGTGGATATTCTTAGCACCCAGAAACGCCTTTGCCTGGCCGGATTTCAGCGCGTCGGCCAGCGTAACGGCATCGTAGCAGTCGAACCAGCCCGGCGCGATCAGTGGCTCGGGGTTTTCGACCGGGACAAACCCGGTCATCTGATCCGGCTTCAGATCAGTTTCAAAACAGCCGCGATAGCGGATCGGAGAGCTGTCCGCGTCAATCGCCTGAAATCCCGAATAGGCAATCGGGGCAGGCACACCGCCCTCTTCTGTCATAAGGGCCACATCCTGGCCGGACTGCGGCTCGACCTCATAATAAAAGCCGTAGATCTGCAAATAATACATTCCGACCCCGGCCACCACGGCCGACAGCAACAGTACAATTGCCAGAAGTTTTCCCGTCATCTTTTAGGCCGCCCCTTTCAAGTTCTTGTAAAATAGGACAGGTTTCATGCACGCACAGGCAGAAACGAGGTCAACACGATGGAATCCACTCTTGCCGTCGGATTTTTCGGCGCATTGTTTGCGATCATGAACCCGGTTACCAATCTGCCGGTTTTTCTGAGTGTCACTCAGGACCTGCCCTCCGCAGATCAGCGCAAGGTTGCGGTGAAGACGGTGATCTATTGCCTGATCCTTGGCGGTGCCTTTGCTTTGGTCGGCAGTCAGGCCCTTGGTCTTTTTGGCATCAGCGTTAATCACTTGCGCGTCGCTGGTGGCCTTGTTGTCATGATGATCGGCCTGAACATGCTGAACGGAAACGAAAGCACCTCTCACCACGGAACGAAGGGGGAAAAAGAAGCTTACCCCGAACCCGACACAGTGGCCTTTTACCCGTTGGCCTTTCCCATTCTGGTAGGCCCCGGCACGATCACTACGCTGATCCTGTATGCGCACCAGGTCAAGACGCCAATCGAAGCTTTTGTTTATGCGGGAGTATTTCTTGCCGTGGTCGGACTTCTTCTGGTCACGTTCTGGAACGCCGCCTGGCTGGCTGAACGCCTGTCCGACAACGCCCGCGTGATCATGAGCCGATTCATGGGTATGATCCTTGCGGCCATCGCAGTCAGCATGATCGCAGACGGCCTGAAAGCACTGTTGCCGGGACTGGCCTGATTGCCCCATCAGGATGTAAGCCCGGCGGCCTCGGTCTGCACAAACGCATCCGCACATTGCTTGGCCAGTGCACGCACGCGACCAATATAGGCCTGCCGCTCGGTGACTGAAATCACGCCCCGTGCATCCAGCAGGTTGAAGATATGGCTGGCCTTGATGCACTGGTCATAGGCCGGATGAGCCATAATGATACGCTTTCCGGTCTTTGGATCCTCATGCGCCTGCGCCAGAATGCTGGTGCACTCCGCTTCGGCCTCTTCGAAATGGCGCAGCAGCACCTCGGTGTTCGCAACGTCAAAATTCCAGCGGGCGTATTCCTCTTCGGTTTGCTTGAAGATATCGCCATATGTCAAAGGGCTGGGTGACTGCGGATCGTTGAACGGCATATCCATGACGTGGTCAATACCAAGCACGTACATCGCCAGACGCTCAAGACCATACGTCAGCTCGCCTGAAACCGGGGTACAGTCATGGCCCCCAACCTGTTGGAAATAGGTGAACTGGCTGACTTCCATTCCGTCGCACCAGACCTCCCATCCCAGGCCCCATGCCCCCAGTGTCGGGCTTTCCCAGTCATCTTCGACAAACCGGATATCATGCAGGTCCATGTCGACACCGATCGCTTCGAGGCTGCCCAGATACAGCTCCTGAAGATCCGGCGGACTGGGTTTGATCAGCACCTGATACTGGTAATAATGCTGCAACCGGTTCGGGTTCTCACCATAACGGCCATCCGTGGGACGACGCGACGGCTGAACGTAAGCCGCAGCCCAGGCTTTTGATCCCAGCGCGCGCAGAGTTGTTGCGGGATGGAACGTCCCTGCCCCGACTTCCATGTCATAGGGTTGCAGAATCGCGCAGCCTTTTGACGCCCAATAGGTCTGAAGCCGCAGGATGATCTCCTGAAAAGAGCGCAGTGCGCTGGTCGGATCGGTCATGACATTCCCTCTGGACACTCTTGCGCCCGGTTCCGGTCGGTTTTGCCCTTCCTATGCAAGGGGCCAAGGGGCGTCAACGGGGCTTTGCCCTACGGCTGTAACTGCGCGGCCACACCACAAATTCCCCGTATTCGCAGCATGGTATTTGGTGTGCAAAATCGCGTACCCTGCGCCAAAGCACGAACACTGCATAACACGGGCAGACAATGACACGCGTATTTTCAACAATCCTATTGTTTCTTCTGGTCGGCCTGCGTGCTGCAACCGCGCAGCAAGACCCCGGCGTCTGGGTTCAGGTCGAGGCTCAGCCCTCGCTGCGCGAAGCGCAGGAACGGGCGCAATCCTATTCCAGCGTCCTACCGGACGTGAACGGATTCCGGCTTAACAGCGGCTGGTATGCAATCGTGATCGGTCCCTATGCGCGCACCGACGCAGAACAGGTGCTGCGCGTTTACCGGGCCGAAGGGCAGATTCCACGCGACAGCTATATCGCCTTTTCCAATGCGATGGGACAACAGTTCTGGCCCGTTGGAGCAAATGTCCTGAACCGAGGCACCGTTGCGGCCCCCATTGAACCCCAGGCACAACCCGAAGACACGGTGGCGACCGTTACGCCCCAGAATTCGGGTGAATCCCGTGCGCAGGCGCTTCAATCCGAACGCCTGCTGACCGCACAGGAACGCAAGGACCTGCAAACGGCATTGCGCGCCGAAGGTTTTTACAACTCCACCATTGATGGTGCTTTCGGGCAAGGAACCCGCCGCTCGATGAGCGATTGGCAGCGTTTCAACGGATACGAGGCCACGGGCGTTCTGACCACATTGCAGCGCAAGGCTTTGATTGATGAGTATAACGCGCCGCTGATCTCTGTCGGCATGGCGCAGTATTCTGACGACAAGGCCGGGATAGTGCTCGACATGCCTTTGGGCGCTGTAAACCTTGACCGGTATGAGGCCCCATTCGCGCATTTCAACAGCACCTCGGACTTGAATGCCAAGGTACTTCTGATCAGCCAGGATGGCGATAAAAACACGCTGCGCGCTCTTTTTGAGGTCATGCAGTCACTTGAGATCGTTCCGCTGAACGGCCCTCGTGAGTTGGGCAGAGACCGGTTCACCCTTGAAGGGCGCGGTAACGGCGTTGTGTCCTTTACTCAGGCGCGTTTGACGGACGGCAAGATCAAGGGGTTCACTCTGGTCTGGCCTGAAGGGGATGAGGCACGCCGACTGCGTGTTCTGGCGGCGATGACATCCAGCTTCAGCGCGACGGATGCGGTTTTGGATGCTGCCACCGGTGCTGATGCAGAACAGCGCATTGATCTGGTGTCAGGCCTTCAGGTCCGTAAACCCCGGTTGTCGCGCTCCGGGTTCTTCGCAGATGAGAGCGGAACGGTTCTGACGGTGTCCGAGGCCGCGGACAACTGCACCCGGATCACTCTAGAGGGCGATCAGGAAGTTCAACTGGCCCTGACGGATCAGGATCTTGGCGTCTCGGTCCTGCGGCCCGCGCAAACACTCGCCCCCATGGGCGTTGCTGCATTCAGTGCTGCCAAACCGCGCATCCAGTCGGAAGTGGCCGTGTCTGGATTCTCTTATCAAGGTGCGTTGGGCGGCCCTTCGCTGACTTTTGGGCAGATCGCTGATGTCCGCGGCCTGAACGGCGAACCGGGCATCAAACGTTTGGCCCTGAACGCGCAACCCGGTGATGCCGGTGGCCCAGTATTCAATGACAGCGGCAATGTGGTCGGGATGTTGTTGCCCGCACCGTCCGAAGGACGCACCCTGCCCGCGTCGGTCAGTCTGGCGGCAACTGTCGATCGGTTGACCGAAATTCTGGCAGAAGCCGGTGTCTCTGGTCAGTCGAGTGAGGAAACCACGCAGATCTCACCAAACGAACTGAACCGGCGCGCGACCGGCATGACGGTTCTGGTTCACTGCTGGGATTGAGCCAAGAACAGATCACAGAAGAAAGCGCCGCAAAATTTTGCGGCGCTTTTTCCTTACAGAATGTCCGGCGTGACGTGGATCAAAGTCGGTACTGGCGCATCGAAAGCGGCCCGAACGGCGCTCTGCATCTCTGTCACATTCGAGGGTGATGAGGAAAGCGCGCCAAAAGCTTCGGCCAGCTTACAGAAGTCCGGGTTATGTGCCATGACTGCATTCGGAGCGATCTGGCTGCGCACCATACTGTCTTCGATTTCTTTCAGCTTGCCGTTGTCCCAAAGAATGATCGGCAAAGACAATCCCAGTTCAACCGCCACCCCAAGTTCCTGCATCGTATATTGGAACCCATAATCTCCGGCGATAACTGCCGTAGGCTTACCGTGCCGTGCTACGGCGCCGCCGATTCCGGCTGGCAACCCATACCCTAGGGTGCCAAATCCTGTCGGATGATGCCAGTGATGAGGAAAGGCCATGTCCCACACCTCTTTCGCGACATAGGCGATCTGGGTCATGTCCGAATAGATCATGGTGTCGGCGGGCATGGCTTCGCGCAAAGCGTCAGCAATCGGCACAATTCCGGGCCGTTCTGCATCCACCTCGGCCCGCCAGCGCGCGCGTGCTTCGGCCACCTCCTCGGGCGACCATCCGGTTGCTGGTTTCATGTCCTCAGTCGCCTGCCACAAGGCGCGAGCAAAGCTCTGGCTGTCAACTTGCACCTTGATTGCAGCGCGGTGGTGATCGGACAGGACCTCGGGATCGAGATCGACGCGTATCAACGTCGCCTGATGTCCCAATTCCCGCCGCCACAAATCGACTTCACCCAGCTCGGCACCGACCGCGATCACCAGATCGGCCGAGGCTATGACCTCGGTACTGCCGGGACGCGGCAACATGGACCCGAAGTCCAGCGGATAGTTCGCCCCCGGCAGCCCGCGCCCGGCGTAGGTCGTAAAACAGGCAGCCCCAAGCTGAGTCAAAATCTGCCGCCAATCGTTGGATTTGCAGCCGCCACCCAGAATGAACAGCGGCCTGCGCGCAAGGTTCAACATGGACACGACCGATGACACGTCAGGCGGCAACGCCTTGGTCCGCAACGCGGGCTGGTTAGGGAACAGAGCGGGCTCAGCCTCGGCCTCCAACTGCGCGATTGGCACTTGAATGTGTTTGGGCCGAGGGCGCGACAACTCGAACTCTTCGAATGCACGCTCTACCAGCCCATACGCGGCCTTGGCGGAATTGGCTTGCGCCGACCAATCTGCAACCGTTCCGGCCGCTGCGCGCTGACCTTTCATCTG
This sequence comes from uncultured Ruegeria sp., assembly GCF_947497005.1. Taxonomy (GTDB): domain Bacteria; phylum Pseudomonadota; class Alphaproteobacteria; order Rhodobacterales; family Rhodobacteraceae; genus Ruegeria. The sequence goes on from NZ_CANMFF010000001.1 coordinate 46,160, forward strand.
GTGCAACTGACCGCGTAGGGCCTGCGTTTCATCAAGACAGGATGACAGCACCAGCATCGGAACCGAGTCGCTGTAGGCCTGACCCACCGGAGTCATGATGTTGCACAAACCAGGACCGGTGATCACATAGGCTACCCCCGGCTGACCTGTCGCGCGCGCAAACCCGTCGGCCATGAATCCAGCGCCCTGCTCATGCCGCGCCAGAACATGGGTAATTCCCGCCTCTTCGATGCCACGATACATTTCCTGATTGTGGACGCCGGGAATGCCGAAAATCACATCCACACCACGATCCTTGAGCATATGCGAGATTTGCGCGCCAAGGGGTCTTTTCATCAGCCTCTCCAGAATTGAACTGTGAAGATTGCGTATACGGCCAACAGCTCGAGCCGCCCAATCAACATTCCGATTGTCAGCAGCCATTTGGCCGTGTCGCTGAGACCCGCGAAATTACCCGCCGGTCCGATTTGATCCCCCAGGCCCGGGCCGACATTGGCCAGTGCTGTTGCAGCCCCGGACACGGATGTGATGAAATCCAGACCCGTTAGGGCCAATGCCCAGGATAACACGCCCATCGACAGAACGAAGAACATGAAAAAGCTCATCACTGATGTCAGAACATCCCGCCCCACTGGCCGCCCGTCGTAAAGCGGCATGAAAACACCATGCGGAGACCTGATCCGTTTGATCTGGGTTTTGATAGATGCAAACAGCAACTGGTACCGGAAAATCTTGATCGAGCAGGCCGTCGACCCCGCGCAGCCACCGATCAGGCCGATCAGGAAAAACAGCATGACCGGAAAACTGCCCCATCCCATGTAATCGACACTGGCATATCCTGTGCCCGAGATGATCGAGGTTATGTTGAACAAGGATTCCCGAAAGGCCTGCTCCCAATGATGTGGGAAGACCAACGTCAGAAAGACGGTCATCATTACAACCAGCACCAGAACGGTGGCAAGAAAGCCCCGGATCTGACTGTCCTCCCATAACGACGAAGTGTGGCCATTGGCAAGCTGGACGTACCGCACGAAAGGAAGCGCGGCCAGGATCATGAACACTGCAGCCGCGTATTCCACCGGGCCGGAAAAGGTCGCGAAAGAGGCGTCGTAATTGGCAAACCCGCCAGTCGCGATTGTTGTCATCGAGTGGACCATGGCGTCAAAAAAGTTCATTCCGAATCCGGCATAGACCAGCAAGCAGACAAGGGTCAGAAAGACGTAGATCAAGGAAATCTGTCCTGCGATCTCTTGCGCGCGCGGCAGGATTTTCCCCATGGTTTCAAAACCCTCCGAGCGGAAGATCTGCATGCCGCCGACCCGCAGTTCCGGCAGGAACACCATCGCGACCACAATGATACCGATACCCCCCAGCCATTGCAGGATACCACGCCACAGCAAAAGCCCTCGCGGCAGCGTGTCTAACCCGGATATTACGGTCGAGCCTGTTGTTGTAAGCCCTGACATCGCCTCGAAATAGGCATCGACAAAGCGCAGTTCGGTTTCACCGAACAGAAACGGAATTGCCCCGAAAACGGGCAGCGCGACCCAGACGCCAGTTGTCAGCAAAAAGGTCTGCCGAATGGTCAGCCCCTCGCCCACGCCGTTGGAACAGCTCATCGCCAGAACTGACCCTGTCAGCATCGTGATGATTGCGCTTTCCAGGAACACATGCCATTCGCCACGCCCCTCGACAAGGTCTGCGAGCATAGGAAACAGCATGGTCGCCCCAAGAATGGCGACCAGCAAGCCAATCACATATCCGACCGGGCGAAGATCCATCATGACGCGCAGCGTTGGCGCGCCAGCCCGACCGTGTCAAGCAGATGATCCCGGTTTACGTGTCGGTTTTGGTATCTGCCCCCGGCATCGCGGGTGGTTTGGACGGCGTGCGAGATTTGCGCGCCTGAGGTTTTGGCTGTTCGACGGCCGGTGCTGGCTTTGCCGGTATTGCAGTTGGCGCAGGTTTTGCCGTGGCAGCCTGTCGGCGCGAAGTAGGCTTCGCGCGTTCAGCTACCGTTTTTTCGGCTACTGCAGGTGCCTTGGTATTACCCGCAACGGCCTTAGCAGGAGCAGCTTTGGTCGGTGTCGATGTGGATGTTGCTACTTTAGCGGGAGATAGTTTGGTAGACGCCGTTTTCACCGGGGTAGACTTACGCGCAACCGGTTTTGTGGTTTTGGTCGCAGGTTCTACCGGCTTAACGGCGGGTTTGGCCTCGGCAACAGCTGCTGGATTGGCTTTCACAGGTGTCGCTGAAACTGCCCTGGGCTGCGCGGTAAACTCGACCGATTTGGCTACTGGCTTTGCTGGCGCAGCTTTTTGTGGTGACTTTTTCCTGGCCGAAACCGGGGCAACGGCGCGTTTGGCCCGCGGCGCGGCTGGTTTGGGCTGTGCCGCACGTTTCTGAGCCTGCTTTTCAACGACAGGCGCCGGAGTTGATGCTGCCAGATGCAGCGCATGGACAGGAACCATCGGCAGCTCGAGCGCCGACCGGGTCATGATCTGCATGATCTTCATCTGGTTGACCACAGCGTAGCCGGCCATGCGAAACGCTGCAGCTTGAAACTCCAGCGGTTGGGTAATCGGATTCATTACATGTTTCTCCTGTAAAAACGAAGCAGCCCGAACATTGATGGTGAACTATCCTGCCCGTTCCGATTGCTCGGACGGTGTTCGAGGTCTTGCAGTCCAAGGCGTCTCACGTCTCGGCTTCCTTTCGGGGCGGCACACCTTTTGGAATACAGGCGTGCGGCAGCTGCATTCCGCTTAACGATACATCAATAAACTGCGCAGTTGCAGCGGAAATGCTGCATTGCGGCGAAAGAACGCTGATGCATGAAATCTCTGGTTAAATTACAGGCGCTTACCAGAGGGTTCTTTCACCCAACGTGAAACAAGGTGGTAAACAACCGAGGGTCCAGACTGGATGCCGCGAAGGTTGGGCCTTCGGTTAGAATCGACACTGCATCATGGCTGTGCAGGCTTTCCTGATGGCTGGCGACAACACGGAAATCACCGACATGATGATCTGCCAGCAATTCAGCGCAGAACAAACGCGCCGCATCTTCAACAAAGATCGGATTGGCGGCATTCAACTCTGCAAACGCCTGTTCGTCTTCGCGTTTGACCATGACCTGCGTTTCGGTCGGGACTGCACGTCGGCATAGCGCAATCAGGTCTTCAAACCAAAGACAGTCTGCATCACAATCCACAACTACAGAAATCCGGGCGACGGATCGTTGTGAATGCGGTGTCGCCAATTGCCCCCGCATGGATCGGGCATGTTCACTCAGTTCCAGCGAGCACGGGCAGGTCGAGGAATAGACGTAGTCCAGATGCATGATCTTCTGGCGCACGCCGCCTTGTTCAACAAGTTCCAGAGCGATGTCGTAATACTGATAACCTTCCAGCCCCGACCGCAGGCTTTTGATCTTGTCCGGGTAGGAAAACCGCATCTGGATGCGGGCGTCAAAGCTGTCCAGATCGGTCATGTAGTCGTTAAGCGCCGCCTCCATGACCTCGAAACTGAACGTACGTTCGGCATGCTTGTAAAACGACCGCATGATCCGGGACATATTGATGCCCTTTTTCTCGGCCTCAAGGCTGACTGTGCCGGTGATCGACGTCTCAAGCGACAGATCGTCCCCATCCTTCCGATGGAACCGGATTGGCAGGCGGAAATTCGAAATACCAACATGCTGAATCTGCTGCTTTGCCCCACGGATCAAACTGGACGGACCGTTTTGCAAATCCGGCAAAGACGCGCGGTACTCCGCATCGACGATAAAATCATCGGTGTATTCTCGCGAAAGCGAAGGATAATTCACCAAAGACGGGCCCGGGACAAGACGCGAAATGGCCGGATCCAATTGACTGATTTCAGACGCAGTCGCCGATTGCGCCCATTGCCGCAGAACTTTCAGGGCCTCGGCGGCTTTTTCCTGATCCGGGGTATCGTCAATGTCGCGCGGGTGAACGTTCATCAGCTGCGGTTCCTCGATTGGTCGTCGGAATATATACGACTGCAGGTCTTTTACCAGTCTAACCCGATACGCGGGCAATAGCAGTCCGGATCGAAAAAACCGGCGTAAAACCGTCATTCTGCAACGAATTGCGCCCTAAATAGGCGGAAAAGCCAGACGGCAGACCCGAGAGCCAGCCGAAGAACGCCACATGCAAAGGCCGAGCAAGTACCTCGCGAACGGCCAAAGTCCCCGAACGACCACAAGACGTTCGGGGCGCACGAGATTACTTCTGCGAGACCTCTAATGCCTGCTGAATGTCGGACAACAGATCCCCGGCATCTTCCAGACCGACGGAGAAACGGATCAGGCCCGGAGTAATCCCCAACTCGTCTTTTTGCGCGTCGCTCAGACGCTGGTGCGTCGTGGTCGCGGGATGCGTCGCAATCGACTTGGCATCGCCCAGATTGTTGGAGATCACGGGAATGGTCATCGCATTCAGGAAGGCAAAAGCCGCATCCTTGCCGCCCTTGATATCCAGAGACAGAACAGTCCCGCCTTTCCCGCCAAGCTGAGATTGAACAAGGGCGTTTTGCGCGTGGGTCTTCAAACCAGGGTAGAGGGTACGTTCCAACGCCGGGTGCCCTTCCAGCGCCTCTGCGATCTTTTGCGCGCTTTCGGCCTGAGCGTTGACGCGCAGCGCCATGGTTTCCAGACCTTTGAGCATGATCCAGGCGTTGAACGGGCTTAGCGCGCCACCGGTGTGCTTCAGATACGGCTCGACGGTTCCTCGGATGAAATCCTTGGTGCCTATGATGACGCCGCCCAGCGCACGGCCCTGTCCGTCAATGTGCTTGGTTGCCGAATAGACAACAACGTCCGCGCCCTGTTCGATCGCGCGCGAGAAGACCGGGGTCGAGAACACGTTGTCCACCACGACAATGGCACCAACAGCATGGGCCAGTTCCGCCACCGACGCGATATCGATCACTTCCAGCGTCGGGTTTGACATCGATTCGAAGAATACTGCCTTGGTCTCCGGACGAAGCGCGGCCTTCCATTGCTCCAGATCGGTGCCGTCCACAAAGGTCACATCCACACCAAAACGGGTCAGGATGTTCTCTACAATGTAAAGACAGGACCCGAACAACGCCTTGGCCGACACGATATGGTCGCCTGCCTTCAGCATCGAGGTCAGCGCACCGTTGACGGCAGCCATGCCCGATGCTGTGGCAAAAGCGTCCTCGCCCCCTTCCAGCGCGGCAATACGCTGTTCGAACATGGACACGGTCGGGTTGCCGTAGCGGGCATAGATGAACTCATCCGGGCCGCATTCCAGAAACCGGGCTTCGGCCTGTTCTGCGTTGTCGTAAACGAAGCCCTGCGTCAGGAAAATTGCCTCGCTGACCTCGTTGTACTGACTGCGACGGATACCGCCGTGGACGGCTTGGGTGCGTTTGTTCCAGTTCTCGCTCATCTCATTCCTTTCAGCCTCCGGTGGAGGCAAACAAAAAACCCCAGACGCGGCCAAGCGAAAGGGGTCTTTCATCCTGACCTTTTAGCGGTGTTGTTTAGCGTGGCCCGCAATCCGGTAACAAATCGCCACGTAGCTCTGCGCTGCCATACGCCTCGGGCCGCTGCAGGTCAAGTCCGTGCTTGGTTCTGTCACGCTTTCGTAACCGCCTCTTGCCGATCCGGCAGAAAGTCGCATGATCCCGAAGATACGGAGGAGACATGACCAACCTAATCGATCTGTATTTCTGGCCCACGCCGAATGGCTGGAAAGTATCCATCGCTTTGGAAGAAATGGAACTGCCCTACACCACCCATCTGATCAACATCGGCAAGGGCGACCAGTTCGATCCGGAGTTTTTGAACATCGCGCCCAACAACCGGATGCCTGCCATTATTGATCCTGACGGCCCGGACGATGCGCCGATCTCGGTGTTCGAAAGCGGCGCGATCCTGATGTATCTGGCGCGCAAAACAGGGCAGTTCTACGGCGAAACTGAACGGGACCGCATCTCGGTCGAGGAATGGCTGATGTGGCAGATGGGCGGCGTTGGGCCGATGGCAGGTCAGGCGCACCACTTCCTGAAATACGCCCCGCAACTGGACCCGCCGCAAGACCTGCGCTACCCCAAAGACCGCTACCGGGCTGAGGTCGGGCGCCTATACGGCGTGCTGGATCGCAGGCTGGCCGAAAACGAATACGTCGCAGGCGATTTCTATTCCATCGCGGATATGTCGATCTGGGGCTGGGCGAGCCTTTGGGAAGGTCAACAGCAGGTGCTGGAAGACAAACCCCACTTTGCCCGCTGGTTGGAATCGGTTAGCGCTCGCCCCGGCGTTCAGGCCGGTCGTGCGTTGCATGCAGAGTTACGGGGAGATCACAGGGACAAACAAGCGCAGGGTGTGTTGTTCAAGCGGTGATTGCAATTCAAAAGCCGCCCTGAGGCCACAATGATCATCTGCCGCTGGCTCTTTGACTAAAACAAGGTCTGTTAGCGAAACTGGAATTCTGGCTCCGCTGGGAACCGCATCGGCTTGCCTTTCCAGTGCCCATTGCGCAGCGCCGCAGATTTCCTGCTATCAACGCGCATCCGCGCTGTCAGGACAAATGCCGCTTGCCCTTGCCGTGTTCCTGCTTTCTTAGCCGCTCCGGCGGATCGTTCTGCCGTGCCGAAAGGCAACCCATCCGTTTTTTCCGACCGCGCCGAACGAAAGTTCGGAACCGAGTTCTGATTTCGATTCGTTTCTGTCCCCAACTGCGTCATCTCGTTGTCTTTCAACTGCTGCAGTTCTGAGAAGTATGTTTTTGCAATCCCAAGGTGTCTGCGCTCGAAAGAGTATGCACTCAATGCCTCTTCGATCATTCTGGCGGTGTGTACATATCCCTGTGAGCGCGTGACCTCCGAAAGTTCAACAAGATGATCGGAGATCCGGCTCTCATCCCGCCATTCGGTTTTTACGAGCGATCCATGTTGTGTTACGTCGGGCATCCGGACTGACTCTGAGAAGAAGTTGAGTAGTGCGCAATCAAGCCTGAGCTCTGACGAAGGCCGACGCGCCAAGATGCTTGCCAGTACCCGCCCGTCATCGGAGAGTCGACCAACCGGCGTCAAAGTGGCGGAAAAGCGCCTCTGATCCGCACATGGATCAAGTGGAACAAATTGATGCTCCTTGGCATGGATTTCGCGGTGGCATAGCGGCAGGCAAGTGTCTGCAATGTCATGTCCAGGATTTTTCGATGCGGTCCAGGCGATTAGGTTGATCTTGTCGGTGTGGCCTGCGTTGACAAATCTGACACGATGGACATCTCGGGATACGCGTGTCGCGCTATGGGAAAGCAAAGGCGTCCGCCATGGATCATTGTTTGAGCTTCTCTGAGTTTCCTTAACTGGAGCCTTCGACTGCACGCCGTTGGCGTGGTGTTTGGGACCGGCAGCGATGATCGTCACTGTTTTGGCGGATGCCTTGAATAACAGGCCACGGATGGCCCGCTTGTTTCAAAGCGTAGTCCGAGCGATCTTGGCCAGACGAGTAAAGACCACGCGGGGGTACTCGACCGGCAATCGTTGCTTGCAGCGATGAAAGAGCAGCAATGGCCGTGCCCGCCACTCTGACCATCGGCCCTGAAGCTGCGCCAGCATTTATAGGGGCTGTCGGCATCTCGGATCAGTTTGGTCGCGACATTTGTATAATGTGCGGGTGCGCTCACCTCTTCGGCGTTGAACGTCACTGGATGTTTCTTGGTTCTGTACGGAAGTGCAGGCATTTCTTCGTCTCCGGTCGCTTGCCTCGCGGGTCGAAATGGAAACGCAGCCCAATAAGCCACATGTTGTAAGTCGATGGCGCAACCTTCGTGTTCACCATATAAAGCCGGTAGGCGCGCAAGTCATCGGCGGTCGCGGTGTCCGGTGATCGACCAATAAACTCGACAAGATATCGAATCGACCGGTTGTGGGCATTCCGTGAACTCACCCAGCCATTGATTCGATATCTTCGATCATCCGCTATTGCAGCGGGTTTGCGTTGCCCGAAAAGCAGATCTACCCCTGCCCCCGCACCAGCACATCCAGCATGCCCGAGATATCTTCGATCTCTTCCGCAATCACATGGGTCACCGAATGCGCCCGCTGCATCCGACCTGTCACCTTCAGCAACCGCCCGGAAATCACTGCACGGCGAAATTGCTCGTAGATCTTGCGCCAGACCACCACGTTCACGATCCCGGTCTCATCTTCAAGCGTCAGAAAAATCACCCCCTTGGCCGTCCCCGGCCTCTGTCGCAGAATGACCAGCCCGGCCACAGCCAATCGCGCGCCCTCGGGCGGTGCGTTCAGCAGGCTGGACGGCAGGCAAGACGGCGGTCGTGGCCAGTCCCGGTTTGAAACCGCAGGGCGAACAGGAGCAATAATCATGAGAACAAAAATAGAACATGTAACAGGAAAGTCCAGACATGGCGCACGGAGTCGCAAATGAGGCTGGAAAGACCCAAATGCCTTCACTAAGGAAGAATTCGAACATCGTAAAAGGAAGACGCACGCAATGGCAAAGATCACCTATGTCGAGCACGGCGGTACCGAACACACTGTCGAAGTCGCCAACGGACTAACCGTCATGGAAGGGGCCCGTGACAACAACATTCCCGGCATCGAGGCCGATTGCGGCGGCGCCTGCGCCTGCTCGACCTGCCATGTTTACGTTCATCCCGATTGGGTCGAGAAGATTCCGGCCAAGGATGACATGGAAGAAGACATGCTGGACTTCGCCTTCGAGCCCGACCCGGCCCGCTCGCGTCTGACCTGCCAGATCAAGGTAACGGACGCGTTGGAGGGTCTGGTCGTTCAGATGCCGGAAAAACAAATCTGATGCCAGTTGGGCGGGTCGCAATGGTGGCAATCGCGGTCAGCATTTGCCCCATTACGGCTAAATCTCAACAACCTTGGGAATACGAGCCACTGATTTCGGCGAAATACTCTCAACCTACCGCCCGCTACCCACACTGGGTCCTTGGCGACCAAATCGAATACGGCGCTCTTGAGCTTCAATACGCACCCGGATGGGCTAAGTATACGATTCAACTGCCCGAAGAGCGAGTCTTTGAAGATCTGAAACCCCGCCTTGTCGATGTCGACGCAAACGGCAAATACGAGGCAATGGTCGTCGAAAGCCATCGCGACAAAGGTGCAAGGCTCGCAATCTACAACGGTGGAGGCCTTGTCGCCGCCACTCCATATATTGGCACCCGATTCCGCTGGCTGGCCCCAGTCGGAGCTGCCGATCTGGATGGCGACGGCCACATAGAAATCGCCTATATCGACCGCCCTCACCTGGCCAAAACCTTGCGTATCTGGCGCTTCAAAGACGGTGATCTGACCGAGATCGCGGTACTGCCCGGTTTGACCAACCACAAGATCGGTGAGGATTTTATCTCCGGCGGGTTACGTGATTGCGAAGGCCCCCCTGAACTAATCCTCGCCAGCGCCGACTGGGCACGGATCATTAGTGTTTCCTATCAGGATAGCTGGCACATGACCGACCTTGGCCCGCTCAAACGTCGCGACAATCTCGCATCAGCGCTGAAGTGCTGATCCCATCTTCATCTGGCTAAAAATACCTTGGGGGTGAGGCCGCGAGGCCGAGGGGGCAAGGCCCCCTACCAACCCAAAGATCAAAGCGCCCGCCACCCGATATCCCGACGATAAAACCCGTCCGGCCAGTCAATAGCATCGACCATCGCGTAAGCCTGATCCCGTGCATTCTGCAGGGTTTCTCCGCGCACGGTTACGTTCAGGACACGCCCGCCCGAGGCCACAACCTGCCCTTCCACAGCCTTAGTTCCCGCGTGGAATACCATGTTTCGGCTGTCTTCAGGCAGCGCGTCCAACCCTTTGATTGCGGTGTCTTTCTCATATGAACCAGGATAGCCATTGGCTGCCATCACGACGGTGATGGCATGGTCATCTGCCCAATTCACACGCATATCACCCAATCTGCCTTCGGCAGCAGCGTGCATCAGATCCATCGCCTGCGCACCCAAACGCATCATCAACACCTGGCATTCCGGGTCACCAAAGCGGACGTTGTATTCAACCAGCCTTGGCTGCCCGTCCTTGATCATCAGCCCCGCATAGAGAACACCCTGAAACGGAGTGTCCCTGCGCTTCATCTCGGCGATCGTAGGGCGCACGATTTCTTCCATCGCACGGGCTTCAACCTCTTCACTCAGGATCGGTGCGGGGGAATACGCACCCATCCCACCGGTATTCAGGCCTGTATCCCCTTCTCCGACGCGCTTGTGATCTTGCGCAGTTCCGATGGACAAGATGTCCTCTCCATCGCACAGAACGAACAAAGACGCTTCCTCGCCATCCATGAACTCTTCGATGACAACCTCGGTCCCCGCGCCGCCAAAAGCACCGCCGAACATATCGTCAATCGCGTCCAGTGCGGTCTCTCCATCCATCGCTACGATCACGCCCTTACCGGCGGCCAGACCATCAGCCTTGACCACAATTGGCGCTCCCTGTTCCCGGATATAGGCCTTGGCGGGCTCGGCCTCGGTGAACCGGGCATAGGCTGCGGTGGGGGCATTCGCCGCATCGCAGATTTCCTTGGTAAAACTTTTCGACGCTTCCAGCCGGGCTGCTGCCGCAGATGGCCCAAAAACCAGCACCCCGGCCTCGCGCAGACGATCGGCCACGCCGGCGGCCAAAGGTGCCTCGGGTCCGACGATCACGAAGTCAATCGCGTTTTCTTCTGCAAAGCTGACGACCGCCCCGCCGTTTTCGATATCCAACGCGGCACAGTCGGCGATCTGAGCGATCCCTGCATTCCCCGGCGCCACGATCAGGCGGTCGCACTTGGGATTTTGCAGTACCGCCCAGGCCAGGCTGTGTTCGCGCCCGCCGCTGCCGAGAATGAGGATGTTCATGAATGCGCTCCGATCTGCTTGGCCTTGCCTGCGCGGCGTTCTAAGCTGGGTGAGCATTTGAAACAAGGCGCTGAAATGTCCGACCTGCTTGATGACCCGATTCCGGGTCAAAATACCCCTGAATACACGGTTTCCGAGATCTCGGGCGAGGTTAAGCAGACGCTTGAAGGCTCATTCGGACGAATCCGTGTGCGTGGTGAAGTCGGGCGCGTGTTCAAAGCACGGTCTGGCCACCTGTATTACGACATCAAAGATGACCGGAATGTGCTGGCCTGCACGACGTGGAAAGGACAAGTTTCCGGCTTGTCTGTTGTGCCCGAGGAAGGGTTGGAGGTTGTCGTTACCGGTCGCCTTACCGCTTTTGGCGCGCAATCGAAATACAACCTGAATGTCGATGAAGTCTCTGTCGCTGGCCAGGGCGCGCTGATGGCGTTGCTGGAAAAGCGCAAGAAGCAACTGGAATCCGAAGGCCTGTTTGCGCCCGAGCGTAAGAAGCCATTGCCATACTTGCCGCAAGTCATTGGCGTGGTCACGTCCCCTTCCGGAGCGGTGATCCGCGATATTCTGCACCGTCTGCGGGACCGATTTCCGCGCAAAGTACTGATCTGGCCTGTAGCCGTGCAAGGGGCAAACTGCGCGCCGGAAGTTGCCCACGCCATCAATGGTTTCAACCAGTTGACACCCGGCGGTGCATTGCCGCGGCCTGATCTGATCATCGTGGCTCGTGGCGGCGGGTCCATCGAAGATCTCTGGGGTTTTAACGAAGAGATTGTCGCGCGCGCTACTTCCGCATCGGACATACCGCTGATCTCGGCTGTTGGGCACGAAACCGATACCACCCTGATTGATTTCGTCTCGGACCAGCGCGCGCCAACACCCACCGCGGCCGCCGAACTGGCGGTCCCGGTCCGGATGGAACTGCTCGCTTGGACCGGAGAGCAACGTGCCCGCCTGTCGCGCGCTGCATCTGACGCCGTACAACGCCGAATGCAAAGGCTGCGCGATCTGTCCCGCGCCCTGCCACGTCCGGACAGCCTGTTGAACACTCCGCGTCAACGGCTTGATTTAATTGCAGATCGCTTAACACCAGCCTTGACACGTGGAGTGCAAAACCGCCGCCTGCAAGTGGTGGAACTGTCTGCGCATCTGCGCCCCTCAACTCTGCGCGGCCTGGTAACAACACGGCAGGAATCACTCCGCAACCTGTCCTCACGCCTATCCCTGCGTCCTATCCAACGAGAGATCGACCAGCAGCGGCAAAACCTCACCCGGCTTGGCGACCGGATGAACACGGCGCAGACCACGAGGCTGGATCGCCTGCAGCAACAGCTGGAGGCGACTGACCGCTTGCGTGAAACTCTCAGCTACAAAGCCACACTGAAACGCGGATACGCCGTCGTCCGTGCGGACGGGGATGTGATCACGACCAAAGTTCAGGCTGCAAAACAATCTGCACTGGAAATCGAATTCGCCGATGGCATTCTCAGCACCGGAGCAGCCGCAAAAACATCGCCCAAAAAGCCCAAACCGGACGCCCCGGATCAGGGATCGCTGTTCTAAGCCATGCTGACCATCTGGGGCCGCAAAACGTCATCGAATGTTCAGGCCCTGATGTGGTGCGTCGGTGAGCTGGCGCTGGATTTTCAGCGTCATGATGTGGGGCACAGGTTCGGAGGGTTGAACACTGATGCCTTTCGCAAACTGAACCCAAACGGCACGATCCCTGTGATACAGGATGACACGTTGCCCCCGCTATGGGAGACAGCCGCGATCCTGCGGTACCTGGCCAAAACATACGGTGAGGATGAATTTTGGCCTCGCAATCCGATCCAGCAAGCCGAAGTGGACAAATGGGCAGAATGGGCCAAGATCAATATCGCGATGGCGTTCACAGTGCCGGTGTTCTGGCAGGTTGTGCGGACATCTCAGGCAGAACGCGACCAGCAAGCAGTCAAAAATGCCGTCACGGCTTTGGAAAGCAAGTTGGCAATTGCCGATGCACAGCTATCTGAACACACATTCCTATGTGGCTCCTGCCTGACCTTGGCCGATATCCAGCTGGGGCACATCCTCTATCGCTACTACAACATCGAGATTTCCCGCACATCGCTGCCTAATCTGCGCCGATATTACGAAAGGCTGGCAGACAGGGCAGCTTACCGAAACCATGTGATGATCAGCTATGACGAGCTGCGAGCCGGGTAATCAAACGCCAACATCGGGTCCGTAGCACACCATGTCTTCCCCAAGGTCTTCCGCCTCGTACAACTCGGTCGCTTGGGAATTGCCTTCAAACTGCGCGATCAGACCGCCACCGGATTGTGTAAAGACCCAGCATTGCGGATCCAACCTGTCTTCATAGACAAAGCAAATCTGATCGTCCCGCTGATACCAGATCCCTTCCTTGCAATTCCCGTCAAGAAAAGACCAGATCACGCGACGGTTCGGAAGGTACCGCTCAACACCATAAACTTGCCCTTCAAGCCCGTAGAACAGTGTTTTCCCCTGCGTGTACTTGTCGAATTCCGAGCCAGACAAAGGAGACTGGGCCGCAACGGAATGCGCACAAAAGCTTGCGAGAATCATCCAATACCTGAGCATGCCCCCATTTTGTCAGAAGCATTCCGGACACGCCATTCACCCTTTGAACCAAGGTCATCACAAGATGCTTAACTCAACGTAAGCGGTTGATTTCACGCTACACCCCGGATGTGATAATTCTGAAAACGCACGGAGATGACATGACAACCGCACTATTCTGGATCGCCCTTTGCTGCGCTATGAGTTATCTTCCTCTCACCGCTCGACCCGCCGGTTCTTTGCGCACTGCACTGAAAACCGCTTCCGTTGCCATACTGGCAGTTATTGCCTTCCTGCTAGGCGGACCTTGGTTGCTGGTTCTCGCACTTGTTTTATGTGCGTCAGGTGACGCTCTGTTGTCGCGCGAAACAGATGCCACATTCATGATTGGCATCGCCGCTTTTGCCGCCGGGCACCTGGCCTATATTGCTCTGTTCCTGTCTCATCCAGCCAGTTCCGTTGACCAAATCTGGAATGCGCCCGCGATTGTATGGTCTTTGGTCGTTCTGGGTATCATCATGGCCACATTGCTTGCGCCCCGCGCCGGAGATCTGAAAGGGCCGGTTCTGGCCTATATCCCCATCATACTTGGGATGGGGGTCACTGTTCTGGCTCTGCCGGATGCGGGCTCCTTACGTTGGGCATTTCCTGCCGCCATTGCCTTCATCGCCTCTGACTTGATTCTAGCGACCGAAAAATTCCTATTGCCGCCAAACCATCCTGCCCTCAAGGCGACACCCTATCTGGTCTGGCCTCTCTACTGGGGGGCACAGCTTGGCTTTGTCGTCGCGTTTGCGTGACCCTTTGCAACTGCCGCAAATCCGCATTAGGTGAGGGGAACACCTGCGGAGACCAAAAATGGCGTTTTTCTCAAAGCTAAAGGACAAGCTGTTCAAATCCTCATCTCGTCTCGAAGAGGGGCTGGAAGCCATCGTCGAAGATGGCGGCGAGGAAACGGCGTCTCCGGACCCGGTGATCCCAGAACCACAGCCCGAGCCGCAACCCGTCCCCGAAATCCCGGACCCTGCCCCGGCGCCGCAACCGGTTGAACCGCCCGCGCCGATCCCGGCCGACCCCACGCCGGTCGCCCCACCGCCGGAAATCCCTGAATCCAAAGGTATCCTTAACCGCCTGTTCAACCGCGGCACCGCAACTGAAATGCGCCGCACGCTGGATGACGACATGCTGGAACAGCTCGAAGAGCTGCTGATCGCCTCTGACATGGGCGTCGATACGGCCCTACGCGTCACTTCCAACATGGCCGAGGGGCGTTTTGGCCGCAAACTGTCGACCTCAGAGATCAAACAACTGCTGGCGCAAGAGGTGGCCCGTGTGATGGAGCCCGTTGCCAAACCTTTGCCGATCTACCCCAAACGGCCGCAGGTGGTGCTGGTCGTCGGCGTTAACGGTTCGGGTAAGACTACAACCATCGGCAAGCTGGCCAGCCAGTTCAAAGCAGCTGGCAAAAAGGTAGTCATCGCTGCCGGTGACACCTTCCGCGCCGCCGCTGTTGAACAATTGCAGGTTTGGGGCGATCGCGCCGGAGTTCCGGTTCTGACAGCACCGGAAGGCTCGGATCCGGCCAGTCTGGCTTTCGATGCTCTAACCCGCGCGCAAGCAGAGGGCGCCGATCTGCTGATGATCGATACTGCCGGTCGGCTGCAAAACCGTGCCGACCTGATGGAAGAACTGGCCAAGATCGTCCGTGTTATCCGCAAGGTTGATGACACCGCTCCGCACAACACCTTGCTGGTCCTCGACGCCACAACCGGTCAAAACGCGCTGAGCCAGGTGGAGACGTTCCGGAAACTGGCAGATGTTTCGGGCCTCGTCATGACCAAGCTGGACGGCACAGCCAAAGGAGGTGTTCTGGTGGCCTTGGCAGACAAGTTTGGCCTGCCCATCCATGCAATTGGCGTCGGCGAACAGATCGATGACCTCGCCCCTTTCGACCCCGAAGAATTCGCCGCCGCCCTGACCGGCCTCGAAAAAGGCTGATCCGCCGCTTCACCTTGCCCAAAATACCTTCGGGGGGTGTGGGGGGCAGACGGCCCCCCACCCTCTCCGCCCCGCAAAAGGTCCGCGTATTTGAGCGACTGGCTTATTTCTCTTGAAGGCACCGAAGCTGGACATCAACTGGCGCTGGCCTTGGCGTTGATGGCCGCGTTCCTGCACGCCGTGTTCGGAGCGCTGCAGAAAGGTCGACACGACCCATGGCTTTCGCGAGGCGCCATTGACGCCTGTTATTGCCTGATGGCCGCCCCTTTCGCCTTCTTCGTGGTGCCCTGGCCCGAACCACATATGTGGCCGATCTTCGCCTTCGTCTGGTTGATCCACATCGCCTATAAAACCCTGCAAGCCATGGCCTACACCAAAGGCTCCTATACTGTCGTCTACCCGGTAGTGCGGGGCACTGGTCCGCTGTTTACTGTCATCGGTGCCTATCTTCTTTTTGGCGAAACATTCTCGGTCGTTCAATGGCTGGGCGTTGCCACCCTTCTGGCCGGGATATTCGGGCTGGCCGCCTATAATTTCAGGTTCCTCGAAACCAACCGGGACACATTGGGCATCGCGCTGACACTGGCGATCATCACAGGCCTGTTTGTGGCCCTCTACACTACGTATGACGCCTATGGCATACGCTCCACAGCCGACCCGTTCACCTTTCTGGCGTGGTTCTTCATGATTGATGGCGCAGCCATGCCAATTTATGCATTCCTACGGTGGCGCGCGATGGCGGACAGACCCACGCTTGGCCCGCTAGTGCTGCGGGGTCTTGCCGGCGGAATCATCGCTCCCTTGTCTTTTGGGTCGATCATGCTGGCCACACGGCTGGATAAGGTCGGTGAAGCCGCTGTTCTGCGCGAAACCTCAACCGTCTTTGCAGCGCTGATCGGCTGGCTTGTGCTAAAGGAAACCGTTGGTCCCAGGCGCGTTGCCTTGATGGCATTGATTGCACTCGGCGCCGTAATAGTTGAAATGGGCGGATAAGCAGCAGGAAGTACCGATGACAGGCAAAAAAGATATCAACCCGTTTCTGAAGCAGGTTCTGGAACTTGGGCCCCCGCTGGCCTTCTTCTTTATCTATCTGCGCCTGCGCGATGACAGCTTTCAGATTGGCAGCACCGAGTATTCCGGGTTTATCGTCGCGACGATTGTCTTCGTCCCTCTGATGCTTGGGGCGATGGGCATCCTGTGGTACCTGACCGGCAAACTCAGCCGGATGCAGATCTTTACAGCCTTCATGGTTATCTTTTTCGGTGGCCTGACCGCATGGTTCAATGACGAGCGGTTCTTCAAGATGAAGACCACACTTGTCTACGGTCTGTTCGCCGTGATTCTCGGCATCGGTTTGCTGCAAAAGAAATCCTATCTGGCCTACGTGCTGGATGAGATGCTGCCGATGAAGCATGAAGGCTGGATGATCCTGACACGCCGCCTTTGCGCTTGCTTCGCCGTTCTGGCCGCTGCAAATGAGTTCGTCTGGCGCACCATGTCGACGGACCTGTGGGTCAAAATCGAGACCTTTGGTTTTCCCATTGCGTTGATGGCCTTCCTGATGCTGCAATTCAGCATCCTGCAGCGGTATATGGAGGATCCGGAGCAATAATAGCTGTTCTGACGACGGCCAGGCCCGCCAAAACAAACAAAATTCTTGGCTTGCGCGTCGAGCTATGGGAAGCTGTGCCACCACCCACACTCACACCTTGCCCAAGATCGGTGCACACATGACCGCCTTCCCTAACAGCGGCTTCCTTTCCGAAGCCTCCGACGGGCTTAGAGATATGCTTTCGGCTCAGGCGACCGAAATTTCTCTGGCTCAGGACGAAGTACTATTCGAACAAGATGATGAGGGCGACGCGCTCTATGCCATCCTTGAAGGCACGCTTGAAGTGTCATTTTTGGCCATGAGCGGTCGAAAACTGACCCTGACTCTGATGCGCCCCGGCGAAGTTTTCGGCGAAATCGCGTTGTTCGATAACGGTCCGCGTACAGCGACCATCTTAGCAGCGGAACCATCCCGCGTGCTGCGCGTGCGCCGCAACGATGTCATGAACCAAATCAGGCAACAGCCTGATCTTGCGGTAGATATGATCCGTCTGGCCGGGTTGAGAATGCGCTGGATGGGATCGCAATTGAACGAACAGGTCTTTTTGCCCATGCCCATCCGCCTGGCCCGAAAGCTGTTACATCTGTCCGGATTGCAGGACGATCCGACCAAACGTATCACCTTGTCGCAAAGCGAACTGGCCGAGTTTGTCGGAGCCACACGTGAGGCGGTTTCCAAGACAATTTCAACCTGGAAACGTGATAACATGGTCGAAGCTTCCCGCGGCGGATTGCTAATTCAGGATTTCGAAGCTCTGCGCGAACTAGCAGATTCTGATCTTATCTGATCGGGTGTGATCTGGTTCACATACCGATGTCTCGGCGCTGACCTAAGGTGAGATTGTTACCGTAGGAGGTCAGAGAATCATCCCCGATATCTGTCCACTGACCTCTCCCTGTATCTGAGCCATACGCAGTTATTGCGTATGGCTCATTTTTTTTGAGTTACATTGGCCCTGTGTTTTGCTCAGAGTCAAGAAATTGGCCGGGAGCTTTCCCCGGCCATTTCAGTTATTCCTCGAGGCTCAGCGCCACAAAGCGTGGATCGCCGCCCCTGCGCACCAACAGCAACAAGGATTTGCGGCCGGCTTCGCGCGACTCTTCCATCCGGGCTTCGAGATCGCCGATTGTCTCCACCTTTTGCTGGCCCGCTTCGGTGATCAAATCACCCGCTCGCAACCCCTTGGCGTAAGCCTCAGAGGATTCGTCGACGTCTGCAATCACCAGACCTTCGGCGTCGGCATCCAACCCTAGATCCCCTCTCAAAGTCTCTGTAAGTGGCGAAATCGTCAGGCCAAGAATGTCTGCGTTTTCATCAACCGGAGCTTCTGGCGTTTCTTCTTCATCAGTTTCAGCGCGCTCAGCATCTTCGCGCCGACCCAATGTGACAAGTACGGTCTGCGTTCCGCCATCACGATGCACGATAACTCTGACGGATTTTCCGACTTCCGTTTCACCAACCTGACGTACCAGACCACGGGTATCTTCAACATCGACGCCGTTGAAGCTGAGAATCACGTCCCCAGCCTTCAACCCGGCTTCTTTGGCAGGACCTTCCGGAACATCGCTGATCAGCGCGCCACCGGGCTTTTCCAGCCCCATGGCCTCGGCCATGTCCTCGGTTACGTCCTGAATGCGAACACCCAGCCAACCGCGGCGTGTTTCGCCATATTCACGCAGTTGATCGACAACTTTAACGACCACATTCGATGCCATCGAAAAACCAATGCCGATTGAGCCGCCATTGGGCGACAGGATCGCGGTGTTCACACCGATCACTTCGCCGTCCATGTTGAACAAGGGTCCCCCCGAGTTGCCCCGGTTGATCGCCGCATCTGTCTGGATGTAATCGTCATAGGATCCGCTCAGCGCTCGATTGCGTGCTGATACAATCCCGGCAGACACTGAAAATCCCTGACCCAGCGGATTGCCCATGGCAATGACCCAGTCCCCCACACGCGCAACATCGCTGTCGCCAAACTGCACGTATTTCAACGGACCCGATGCTTCGACCTTGAGCAGTGCGATATCAGTTTTCTCGTCGGTTCCGATAACCTTGGCGACCAGTTCTTTCTTGGGTTGGCCATCGCCCGGGAAAAATTCCACAAGAATTTCATCCGCTTCGGCAATCACATGATTGTTGGTCACGATAAAGCCGTCTTCCGAGATCACAAATCCTGATCCCAGTGCGTTACTGCGCCGTGGTGCATTGTCATCATCGTCGCCGTCTCGGTCCTGAAACTCGCGAAAAAAGTCTTCGAACGGAGAGCCTTCGGGTACAATGCCCTGCGGACCTGTTTGGCCTTCGATCAGGGTACTGGTCGTGATGTTCACCACTGCAGGGCTGATTTTTTCGGCCAGCGGCGCCAGGCTTTCGCCCCGGGCCTGCGCCACGGCCGATTGCGCCAGCACAATCAGCGTACCGGCAAAAGCCAGCCACATCAGCCGCATCCAAACACTCCCTTCGCCCCACCGGACGGATACACTGCGCGCTTTCGCCTGCACTTGAGCTCTCCTTGTCGAAATTCTTGCCAAGACCGCCTGAATACGGCCTTTCTTACCAACCAATGTAGTCAGTTTGACCCGGCGAGCAACTCGGCATCGCAGCGAAATCACCGGCAAGTGAAGGCCTTGGGTCAAAAGCCCAGCTGATACGCGCCCCAAAGCAGGATCAGCCCGCTGATCACACACAGCAATCCGGCCAGACGCCGGGCTTGCTCCGGCAGGTCTCGCAAGGCTTCAAGCATCCGTTCGATAAGCGAAGGGGCCAGCGCATAGGCCAGCCCCTCGACAATCAATACCAGCCCAAAGGCCAGAAGGATCATACCCATTATTCGGACGCCGAAGCCGCTGGCACAGTCCGCCCTGTCGGAGAACCAAGGTAATTGAAGAACTCTGAATCCGGGCTCAACACCAGCGAGCTGTTGCCGCCTTGCAGCGCATTCTCATAGGCCGTCAGTGAGCGGTAAAACTCAAAGAACTCCGGATCGGCACCGTAGGCATCAGCAAAGATCGCGTTGCGTTCGGCGTCGGCCTCACCGCGGGTGATTTCAGCTTCACGACGCGCGTCCGACACTAGCTCAACCACAGTTCGGTCGGCCTGCGCACGTACACGCTGCGCGGCCTCGTTACCACGCGCGCGTTCGTCGGTCGCTTCACGTTCCCGCTCGGCCTTCATCCGATCGAAAGTCGCCTCAAGGTTGGCCTGCGGCAGATCTGTCGCCTTCAAACGAACGTCGATCACAGTAACACCCAACGCCAGCGCTTCGGCAATGGCACTGTTGCGGATACGCAGCATCAATGCGGCACGGTCGGAACTCAGGATATCGCGCGAGGATACCGAACCCAGAACTTCACGGGTTTCGGCGCGCAAGATGCGGTCCAGTCGATCCTCGGCAACCGGGATACCGCCAACACCAACCGCTTGACGGAACTGGTTCAGATCGGAAATTCGGTAACGTGCAAAAGCGTCGACCACGAGGCGACGATCATCCAGCGGCGTGACCTCCAGCGGCTGCACGTCGATGGACAAGATGCGGTCGTCATAGCGCACCACTTCCTGAATCAGCGGAATTTTGAACGCCAGACCCGGCTCTTCCTTCACCGCGACAACGCGGCCAAATTGCAGAACCAGAGCACGCTCGCGCTCGTCCACGATGAAGATCGAGGACAGCACGCCGACTATCGCGATGAAAACGATCGGCAGTATAAATGTCGTTTTACGCATCAGTTGCTCTCCCCTGCAGGGCTTCGGCGCAGCTCGTTGAGCGGCAGATAGGGCACAACGCCCTGCCCTTGCCCACTCGAGCTCGGGTCTAGAATGATCTTATCGACGTCACCCAAAATCTGTTCCATCCGTTCCAGATACAAACGCTTGCGGGTCACGTCCGGTGCCTTGGAATACTCTTCCAGAACCGCGCTAAAACGGCTGGCCTCACCCTGAGCGCTGTTGATCTGTTGGGCACGATACCCTTCAGCCTCTTCCAGAATCTGTGCGGCTTCACCTCGCGCTTCGGCGAGTACACGGTTGGCATAGGCGTCAGCGACGTTCTGCAGACGGTCACGCTCTTGCGCGGCCGCCTGAACATCGCGAAACGCCGCAATCACGTCCTGTGGCGGGTCGGCCTTGTCAAAGTTCACACGGACGATGTTCACGCCAGAATCATAGCTGTCCATCGTCGCCTGAATCAGTTCCTGCAGGCGGTCGGCGATAATGCCGCGATCCCGGTTCAGAATCGGCGCCAGTTCGCTTTGCGCAATAATCTCACGCATGGCCGACTCCGACACTGCCTGAATCGTCTGGCGCGGGTCACGCAGATTGAAAAGGAATTTGGCGGGATCATTGATGTTCCAAACAACTTGATAGTCGATATCGACCACATTTTCGTCGCCGGTCAACATCAGGCCATCGTCGCTGCCACGGGCACCGCCCATGTCTTCGTTCTGTTCGCGGGTCACAGGAATAACCTCTGCGGTGACAAACGGCCACGGAGCAAAGTTCAGGCCCGGGTTTCCGACGGCCGAGAACTCACCCAGAAACAGTTCAACCGATTGTTCTTCGGGTTTGACGGTGTAGAAGCTGGCTAACCCCCACACGACAGCAGCTGCCATCAAGCCAATCGCGACCGTGCCTTTGGTAAAGGCCGGGCCACCGCCGCCTTGACCGCCGCTACCGCCACGGCCACCGCCACCGCGACCGCCCATGAGGACGCGCAGCTGCTCTTGGCCTTTTTTCATCAGCTCATCGATCTCGGGGATCTGCGGGCCATCGCTTTCGGGGGGCTTGCGCCCGTCCCCGTTGTTACCCCGATTTCCTCCGCCACCCGAAGAGCCTCCGCCCCCCCAGGGGCCGCCGCTGTTGCCCGCCATATGTATCTTTTCCCTTGTATTGGACCGTGTGATCACGGGTTCCCTTGTAACGTGTGTACGCGCGCTTGCAAATCAAGCCGTGCGTACAGGTTGCCGCATTGTCACCAGTTCTTCGGCCATCACTGGGTGAACTGCAACCGTGCGATCAAAATCTTCCTTCGTCGCGCCCATTTTTACGGCAATTCCGGCCAGCTGGATCATCTCTCCGGCACCGGGGGCGACAATATGGCATCCCAGAACCTTGCGCGTGGCCTGAGAAACGATCAATTTCATCAAAACCCGTTGTGTGCCGCCCGCAAAAGATTTCTGCATCGGTTTGAACGACGTGGCATAAACCTCGATTGGTTCCCGAGCCGAGGCCTCCTCTTCGCTAAGACCAACCGTGCCCATTTCGGGCTGCGTGAAGATCGCGGTCGGGATCAGGTCGTGATCCACTGGTGTTGGGTTGCCTTTGAAAACGGTTTCCACGAAAGCCATGCCCTCGCGGATGGCAACAGGCGTCAGGTTCACCCGATCCGTCACATCGCCGATGGCATAGATCGAGGGAACAGCGGTCTGGCTGTATTCGTCCACGACGATCTCGCCTTTGCGACCGCGTTCAACGCCCAGTTCCTCCAGCCCGAGGTTATCGGCATTCGGCGCGCGACCGGTTGCGTACATAACCACGTCGAAACGATCCTCGGTGCCGTCGGTTGCCTTGACGCGGATCTGGTCGCCGTCTTTGGTCATTTCCAGCACGTTGGTGCCCAGACGAACGTCGATACCGTTCTGGCGCATCTCTTCGCAGATCAGCCCGCGCGCTTCTTCGTCAAAGCCACGCAGAATTTGCGCACCGCGATAGAATTGCGTGGTCTTGACACCCAGTCCGTTCATAATCCCGGCGAATTCGCTGGCGATGTACCCTCCACCAACGATCAAAATGCTCTTGGGGAGCTTGTCCAGATGGAATATCTCGTTCGAAGTGATCGCCAGCTCCGAACCCGGGAAATCCGGCACAACCGGGCGACCGCCGGTAGCGATCAGGATGTGTTTGGCTGTTTTGCGGGTGCCGTCGGTCAGCTCGACCGTATGGGCATCCACCAGGCGCGCCCGCTGATCAAAGCTTTCAACACCGTTGTTTTTCAGGATGTTACGATAGATACCTTCCAACCGATCAAGCTCAGCCACCAGCTTGTCATGGAAGGTATTCCAATTGAACGCACCGGGCTGAACGTCCCAGCCATAAGCCTGCGCGTCCCCGACCATGTCCGAATATTCGCTGGCAAAGACCATCAGTTTCTTGGGCACACAACCCCGGATCACACAAGTGCCACCATAACGGTCTTCTTCGGCCAAGGCGACCTTGGCACCTGTTTCACCCGCCGCCACACGCGCTGCGCGGACCCCGCCCGAGCCTCCTCCGATGACGAAAAGATCATAGTCAAAGCTCATGCCGGTTTCCTTCGTTCAACTTGTAAAAATTCTTTGGATATCTGGGCGTGAAAACTCTGGTGCCAACCCCCGCACGCGGAATTTTCGATCTTTCACTGACGCTTGTCCGATTGGATCGCATCAAACTCAGTCCGTTTGATCGGAAAACAGGTTCTCCCGGGATTCATCCAACAGCTGATCCAGCTCGATGGTGCCCGCATTGATATCCCGCAGTTCGACCCGCCCGTCACCATGGCCCAGGACCACTTTGTCGCAGATATCGATAAACAGACCATTTTCAACCACGCCCGGTACCTGATTGAGGATCAAAGCAACCTGACGTGGGTTACCGATCCGCTGCAGGTGCAGATCGAGGATGTGGTTGCCTTCGTCGGTCACAAATGGGGCCTCACCGTTCATGCGCAGCGCCGACGAAGTTCCAAGTACATCCATCGTATCAAGTGCTTCTTCAATCAGGGTGCGCGTGGTTTGCCAGCCAAAGGGAACAACCTCGACCGGCAAGGGAAAAGCACCCAGTGTTTCAACCTCTTTCCCTGCATCAGCGATGACGATCATCTGGTCGCTGGCCGTGGCCACGATTTTTTCCTGCAGATGCGCGCCGCCGCCACCTTTGATCAGGTTCAAGTCCGCGTCAAACTCATCGGCACCATCAATGGTCATGTCCAACCACCCGGCCTGATCCAGTGAAATGACCTCGATCCCGACCTCGCGTGCAAGCTGCGCGGTGCGGGTGGACGTAGGAACGCCCTTGATCCGCAAGCCTTCATCCCGCACCCGTTCGCCCAGACGGCGCACCAGCCAGGAGGCTGTGGATCCTGTCCCAAGGCCCACGCGCATTCCGTCTTCGACCATCTCGGCGGCGCGGCAAGCAGCCACGTATTTTGCAGTGTCGATGGGCGACAGATCTCCGGACATGGCAGCTTTCCCAGTTTAGTCTGCCGAAGTTATAGGGAATGCGCTGTGCAACTGCGACCACAATTTACGGTCCGGCAAGCGTAAAGTTGTTTCAAGACTGCGCGTTTCCTATCGGAAACGTCGCAATCATGTCTTACACCCACATCTTTGTCATATAGATTACCCGCATGATGACCCCGTATCGCCTATACTATGCTCCTGACAACGCCTCGCTGGTGATCCGGCTGGTGCTGGAAGAAATGGGTGTGCCCTATGAAGCCGTGCTTGTGGATCGCCGCCGGAACGAACAGGACAGCGCAGCGTATCGGGCACTGAATCCAAATGGGCTGATCCCCGTTCTGGAAACGCCGCAAGGACCGATCTTTGAAACTGCGGCCATCCTTCTGTGGCTGTCAGAGAGCCATGGGCAAATGGCCCCGCCAGCAGATGACCCGGACCGCGCCGAGTTTCTGAAATGGCTGTTCTTTGCGTCCAATACGTTGCACGCCGATCTGCGTATTCTGTTTTACGCCGAGAAATACATCGATCCGTCACAAGCCGACATGCTGCGTGCAGGCATCCGGCCCCGTTTACGGCAACACCTGCAATTACTGGACGCTCTGGCAAAACGCGCGCCCGTCTGGTTCAGGGCGGATTCGCAGTCGGTTCTGACCTATTATGTCGCCTGCATGATGCGCTGGATGGCTTTGTATCCAGCTAAAACCGACCGCAGCTGGTATCAACTGGCCGACACACCGAACCTTCAGACCATTCTGATGCAGCTTGAAATGTGCCCCGCTACCCGTTCGGCCATTGCAGCTGAGGGGCTGGGGGTCACACCGTTCACATCTCCTACTCATGCTAATCCTCCGGAAGGCTCAGCTACCTGATATGTTCCTATCTGTCTTCGATATGTTCAAAGTGGGCATCGGCCCGTCGTCATCGCACACTATGGGTCCCATGGTGGCTGCAGCACGTTTTCTGGATATGATGCGCGCGTCACCTTTTGAGTTTGCGGGTCTGAAAGGATCGCTGCACGGCTCGCTCGCCTTTACCGGCGTCGGCCACGCGACAGACCGGGCGACTATCCTGGGGTTGGCCGGCTTTGTTCCAGACAGCTACGACAACGATAAGGCCGAGGCCGCACTGGCCGACATCGCCAGCACGCATACGGTGACCCCAGATGGCCTGCCGACGCTTCAGTTCGATCCCAAAACAGATCTCATTTTCGACTACGACAACAACCTGCTTGGACATGCCAATGGGATGATCCTGATGGCGACCGACGCGCAAGGGGACGTGATCCTGCGCCAGGTGTTCTATTCCATCGGTGGCGGTTTTGTCCTGACCGAGGAAGAGCTGACCGAAGGCAAAGCGACGGACGAAGGCGGACCAGTGCCATTCCCGTTCAAATCTGCCGTGGAAATGCTGGAGATGGCCAAAACCAGTGGCAAGAGCATTGCCGAGATGAAGCGTGCCAATGAAGTCGCGCGCGGTTGCGTCGATAGTTTTGCCAAAGGCTCGGCCCGGCTGTGGCAGGTGATGAATGACTGTATCGAGCGCGGGTTGACCACAGATGGCATCCTGCCGGGCGGGCTGAAGGTGCGCCGCCGGGCTAAGGGTATCTATGACGCGCTGATCGCCGAGCGCGGCATGAACCTGACCGCACCGCATACGATCAACGACTGGATGAGCGTCTATGCGATGGCGGTCAACGAAGAGAACGCCGCCGGCGGGCAAGTCGTCACGGCACCCACCAACGGGGCGGCGGGTGTCCTGCCTGCTGTGCTGCGCTATTATTTGGACCACGTTCCGGGGGCTTCCGAGAGCCATATCGAGGACTTCCTGCTGACTGCCGCCGCGATTGGCGGGCTGGTCAAGTACAACGCCTCAATCTCGGGTGCCGAAGCGGGATGTCAGGCAGAAGTCGGCAGCGCGTCTGCCATGGCTGCAGCCGGTCTCTGCGCTGTTATGGGCGGCACACCCGAGCAGGTTGAAAATGCCGCCGAAATCGCATTGGAGCATCATCTGGGTATGACCTGCGATCCCGTCGCCGGTCTGGTTCAGGTGCCCTGCATCGAACGTAACGGGCTGGGTGCCATCAAAGCAGTGTCTGCTGCATCGCTGGCCCTGCGCGGGGATGGTGAGCATTTCGTGCCGCTGGACGCGGTGATCGAAACCATGCGTCAGACCGGCCATGACATGCATGAAAGGTACAAGGAAACCTCACTTGGCGGGCTGGCCGTGAACGTGCCAAACTGCTGAGATCGTAACAGGAGAGGGTTGATATGCGTGGACATTGCCTGTGCGACAGCATCAAGTACGAAATTGACCCTCCTGCCCTGTCCTGCGTTTCCTGTCATTGCGACAGCTGTCGCCGCCAATGCGCCGCGCCGATGACCACCTATTTCGCGGTTCGTGACGGTCAGTGGCGCTGGGTCGGAGAAGAGCCGAAACACTTCAATTCCTCTCCCGGAGTTGAGCGTAGTTTCTGCCCGCATTGCGGCACACCGATCTCGTTCCGTTCCGCCAAGATGTCGGATGTGCTGCACCTTTACGTTGCCACATTGGAGACCCCTGAGGCGCTGCAGCCCACGTTGCACGTATCTCATGAGGAAAAGCTGAGCTGGCTGCATCTTGATGACGGTCTGCCCACTTGCATCGGGCCAGATTACACCAAGGTTCAACCCCTGCCCGACGGCTGAATTCGGACCTTTCCACTGTGTCGCCAAACCGCTAGCGTCGCGCTCATGACTCAGGATCACCCCGTTTTAGGCATCTTTTTGATGCTTGGTTTTTGCGTGCTCGCCCCGTTGGGCGATGCGATGGCAAAGCTGTTGGGCGAGACGACGCCACTAGGTTTGCTGGTTACAGTCCGCTTCGCGGTACAAGCGTTGATTCTTGTCCCGTTGGTGGCGGTGACAGGACGGCCGTGGCGGATGCGCGGGCGTATCCTGCGCCTGACAATCATCCGCACACTGCTGCATATTGTCGGCATTACGGCCATGTTCAGTGCATTGCAGTTCCTGCCTTTGGCCGATGCCATCGCCATCGCCTTTGTCATGCCGTTCATCATGCTGCTGCTGGGCAAATACGTACTGGGCGAAGAAGTCGGCACCCGCCGACTTGTAGCCTGTATCGTAGGATTTACCGGCACCCTGTTGGTGATCCAACCCAGCTTTGCCGAGGTCGGCGCACCTGCATTACTGCCTTTGATCGTCGCCGTGGTCTTTGCCTTGTTCATGCTGGTCACGCGGCAAATCGCCAAGGAAACGGATCCGGTTTCCCTGCAGGCAATATCAGGGGTCTTTGCGACTGTGATACTGGCTCCTGTCCTAATGATCGGAACACCGCTTGGCATCTGGGAAGTATCGGCAACATTGCCCGCCCCCGACTTGTACTGGCTGTTGATCGCGATTGGGATTCTAGGAACGCTCGCACACCTACTGATGACATGGTCACTACGCTATGCACCTTCGGCCACACTGGCCCCGATGCAATATCTGGAAATCCCCGTCGCAACCCTGATTGGTTGGATCATTTTCAGCGACCTGCCGGACGGGTTGGCGGCAATCGGCATCATGATCACCATCGGCTCAGGCTTGTACGTCATTCTTCGCGAACGGGCCAACGCTCGGTCTGCCCCGACAGAAACACCCGCATAAGCGGATCCAGCGTGGCGCGCGGAACCATCACCAATAAGCCGGGCCCATCCATTTGCAATTCAACATTCGACAGCGCCCGATTGGATGTGCCCACCTGCATGTCCGGTTGAAACCGCAGACCATCGATTGGCCATTCCAGCCCGGTGCTACGACCCGTTACGCGGCGCATCGGAAACAGCGAAACGACATCTCCGGGCGCAACCGGCAGTCGGATCTGGGGAGGAGCATGAAAGACCACTTCATGCTCGCCCAACAGAATGCAGGCCTGTTCCTGACGTCTCACCAGAATGTTCAAAACTGCAAGCTGATGATCCAGCCGCCCGCCCAGAAACCCCGCGCCCAAAACCAGCGGAGCCTGCACATTGCGCAGGGCCTTGTCGAAATCGGTGCTGTCCTGTTCGCGAATGGCAAAAAGTCGGTCTGTCGGAATTCTTGCTTTCGACGCTTTGTCTAGCGAATCGAAGTCTCCAATGACCGCGTCCGGAATACGACCTGATTCTGTCAGAACGGACGCACCACCGTCCGCTGCGACGACCGAAGTGACGCGGTTCAGCACCAAATTCAGGTCCTCAGAACCAACAAATCCGCCCCCAAACAGCCCGATTGGATCAGCAGAGCGCACAATTGGATCATTTTTCTTAAGATTGGCCATTTTTCCCGGATTTGGACACATTAAGACCACAAAATGATAGGTTCATGCATAAAGTTCAGAGCCGATGTGTGCTCCCGATTCCGGGTAAGTTGGCTCTCGTAGTTTGTAAAGGACATGCGTCTGATGGTACAGAATAACAAGGTATTGACCGTTTCCTATGGAACCTTCTCCTGCACTTTGGAAGGATTTGACGATTCCTTTGAAACGATGAAAGCCATTGCCGAATATTTCCGCGATCTTGCTGCAGATGACCGTTATTTCGGCTCGGAACCACCCCAGCCAGATGCCGAGATGCTGACGCGTATCGCCCGGCGTGATGCGTCGCAGCGTGTCGAAGCCAGCCAAAATGAATCCGGCCTGTTGCTGCGTGCCACGCAAGGCACCGAAGCCCCGCCCTCTGTCGCTTCTGATGCACCGGCCCCGAACACGGCTCCTGTGAATGTCATGAACACTCCCACTCACGAACAAACCCAGCCGGGCCCGACACAAACTGAGTTCGTTGACGCGGAACCCGTCGCGGACATCACTCCTCTGGCTGCCGATAGCATTGCGGCAAAACTGCAGCGCATCCGGGCCGTTGTGTCCCATTCCGACGTGCCCGCAACTGCCTATTCCGAAGACGAGGAATCTTCGCTGCTGGCCGATACGCCCCCTCCGATGGACGCCGTGGCAGCCGCCTTCGAGGCCGGCGCGCTCAATTCGAAAGACTTTTCCGAACCAGCAAAATCAGAGACGGCAGAAGTCAAAGAAGAACCTGCAATTGACGCTGAAGAATTGCAGGTCGGCGAATTGCTGGCAACCGAAGCCCCAGAGGCGCAAAATATCGAAACTGCAGATCCGATTATCGAAGAAACTTCCGAGCAGCGGGTGCCCCTGACCCCCGAGCACCTGCCGGTCGCAGATATCGAAGATTCACCGCAACTTCCTACCGAGCCCCTGTTCTCGGATCTTGAAGAAGATACCGAAGAGGAAATCGACGAAGATGATGTTCCCAACATCCTTAACGTTGAAGATGTGGCGATTGAATCCGAAGACGCAAAGTCAGAAGAAACCAACGACGATCAGCCACAGGGTGTTTTGACCGCAGCGGACGAAGTGAACCTGCTGGCCGAGATTTCTGAAATCGAAACGGATCTGGCCGGCCGCTCGAGCCAAAAACTGACCGATGATGCCGATCCCGATCAGGATATTTCGCGCCTGATGGCTAAAACCGGCGAGCACATGGAAGACCCCTCCAGCAACGATGCGCGTGAAACATATTCACACCTGCGCACCGCAGTTGCCGCGACCGAGGCCGACCGTGATGGTCTGGCTACCTCGGACGCTTCGCCTCTGGACGAGTATCGCGGCGACCTGGAATCGGTCGTCAGCCCGCGTCGCCCCGAAGTGAACGTGACCAGCATGCGCCCGGAAGCCGACGCTCCGGCACCTCTGAAACTGGTTGCCGAGCAACGTGTTGATGATCAAAACGCGAACACGGGCCCGATCATGCCACGTCGTGTTACAGCTCAGATCGAAGAAGCCGGAACGGAAGAAGGCGGTTTTGCCCAGTTTGCGCAGGATCAGGGCGCGCAGTCGCTGCAGGATCTTCTGGAGGCGGCCGCAGCCTATCTGTCCTTTGTCGAAGGTCAGGAGCAATTCTCTCGCCCGCAACTGATGAACAAGGTCCGTTCCTTAAAGCAGGACGAATTCAATCGCGAAGAAAGCCTGCGTTCGTTTGGACAGTTGTTGCGCGATGGGAAAATCGAAAAAGCCGGTGGCGGCCGTTTCGCAGCCTCCAATCTGATCGGCTTTCGTCCTGATGATGAACGCGCAGTCGGCTAACTGCCATCCCAATTGAAAGTCCGGGCCGGGTAACACCCGGCCCTTTCTCTTTTTTCTCCCCCAATAGCACGATGCTGGATATCGTTTTGAAAAAAATCGCTCAATAGGTAACGCTGCGTCGCAGAAACCTGGTATGATCATGCGAAAGAAAACTCGTCAGGATGTCTCTTTCAGACAAAGGCAGCGCTACGCAAGACGTCATAATTCGTCGACTTCGAAAATATGATAAGGAATTGATAATTAACGATTTCAACAATTTGAACAACGAAGTGTTGTTCTCACGCTTTGGCCTATCTGTTCAGCCTCGGGGACTGCACAACTACATCTCCAACATGTTTGCTGACGCAGCATTCATTTTGGGTGCTTTCCCGGATTCTTGCCTGCGTAGTGTAGGAGAATTGCGTCTGATACCCGATCAAAAACACCACATCGCCGAAGCGGCCTTTACTGTCGAAAAGGTCGGGCAGGATCAGGGCATTGGCGATGCTTTGCTCTCACGCCTCATTACGGTGGCTCAAAACCGAGGGTTCAGAGAAGTTCACATGCTTTGCTTGGCGACCAATCAAAAATTGCGACGTCTGGCTGCCAAGCACAACGCAGAACTGGTTCTTGTCCCGGGTCAGGTCGAGGCGAGCCTGACCACTCCGTGGCCGACCCCGTTCAGCACGGCCAAAGAAATCACAGACGCGTACCGCGCGTTTGCACGCGCAGTGCTCAGTTGGTCAAACCATGTACACGCGTCAAACGAGGCTCAGGACTGATCCGGGTCTTCCTTGCCAACGCCGCGAAAAACGAACTTGAACGGCACAGCCCAAAGAATGCCCAAAACAATATAGACCAGAAGCTCTACCCAGATCGGTGGGCGCTCCAGCCAGTTTAAGACCGTCACCACGGCCACAATATAGAGTGGCAGGCCAACGACTAGGATCACCAACGACCAGCGCCGGCGCGCCTTGTAACTCAGACCTGTTTTCTGCTCGTCACTCATCAGTCTGCGAATGGGTCGGTCACCAGAATGGTGTCGTCCCGCTCCGGGCTGGTGGACAAAAGCGCCACCGGGCATTTGATCAGCTCTTCAACACGACGTACGTACTTGATCGCGTTGGCTGGAAGTTCAGCCCAGCTGCGCGCACCTTCAGTGGATTCGCTCCAGCCCGGCATTTCTTCGTAGACGGGCTTGCAGCGCGCCTGCTGATCAGCGGCTGTGGGCAGATAATCCAGACGTTCGCCGTCCAGCTCATAGCTGGTGCAAATCTTCAGCGTTTCAAAGCCGTCCAATACATCGAGTTTGGTCAGCGAGATGCCATTTACGCCACTGGTCGCGCAGGTCTGACGCACCAGGCACGCGTCAAACCAGCCGCAGCGGCGCTTGCGGCCCGTTACGGTGCCAAACTCATGCCCACGGGTTCCAAGGCGCAGACCATCATCGTCGTCCAGTTCGGTTGGAAACGGCCCCTCACCCACACGAGTGGTGTAGGCTTTGACGATGCCCAGAACGAAATCCACTGATCCCGGACCAATACCCACACCAGTCGCCGCCTGCCCGGCAATCACGTTCGACGATGTCACAAACGGATAGGTTCCGAAGTCGATGTCCAACAATGCACCTTGCGCACCCTCAAACAGGATACGTTTGCCAGCCTTGCGTTTTTCGTTCAGCACTTTCCAGACGGGCGCCGCGAACGGTAGGATTTGCTGTGCGATCTCTTTCAGCTGAGCGATCAGCCCATCCCGATCGACAGGTTCAATCCCCAGTCCCTTGCGCAGCGGATCATGGTGCTGCAATGCGCGATCAACACGCGCCTCAAGCGTCGCTGCGTCAGCCAGATCAGCAACCCGAACGGACCGGCGGCCAACTTTGTCTTCGTAAGCGGGCCCAATGCCGCGACCAGTGGTTCCGATTTTGGTCCCTTTGCTCGCAGCTTCTTCTCGGGCGCGGTCCAGCTCACCATGAATGGGCAGAATCAGCGGTGTGTTTTCAGCGATCATCAACGTCTCGGGGGTGATTTCGACACCCTGCTCGCGTATCGATGCGATTTCTCCGACCAAATGCCAGGGGTCCAGTACGACCCCGTTTCCGATGACGCTCAGCTTTCCACCGCGCACGACGCCCGAAGGCAAAGCGTTCAATTTGTAGACTTCTCCGTCAATGACCAGCGTGTGGCCTGCGTTGTGCCCGCCCTGAAAACGCGCGATCACGTCCGCCCGTTCGCTGAGCCAGTCGACGATCTTGCCTTTTCCTTCGTCACCCCACTGGGCGCCGACAACAACCACATTGGCCATATCCGGTCCTTTTGCGCTGAGTTATCAAACCCGGCTCATATAGCGGGGCACAAACGGCAGGGAAACCGATATTTCGCCGCAGATTGAAATCGCGCAAATGCGCGATGCCTCCGGCGGAGGTACTTTTGGCCAGATGAAGAATGGATCCCCTGCTTCATCTGGCAGAAAATACCCCGGGGGAGTCGTCCTGCAAGGGCGGCGGGGGCAGAGCCCCCTTTCAGACCTCAACACAGATGCACAGGTTGCCCGTGGGGTGTCTTAAGGTAGGCCTCTTCCCAAGCCCGGTGCAGCTTTTTCACATCTTGCGGTGGCGCGGCGCCCTGCTCGGCGAGCAAACCCTCGAGCGTTTCCAACCACGCGTGGAAATAGTCTTCGCCGCCATCCAGCGCTCGAGATAACCCGTGGCGCTTCAGTGTATCCGAGAAACGCGCCGCCCAATCGGGCCAATGGAACCGTCCAGCCTCATTCAACGCCACGGTTACTGCGAACACCTGAGCGTGCCAGGGTTCGGCAAAGACGGGCTCTGGCGCGTCGTGGAAAATACAATCGCTCATGCTGGCTCCAGGTAACTTTGCCACAGATCCAGCACCACTTCGTCATCGGGGTTTTCAGGGCTGGCCCAAAGTTCCGATGCCCGGATTGCTACCGCATAGATCGGTTCAGGTGCTTCGCCCAAGCCATGAGCATTGGAATCGGGCAGGACATGCATTCCGTGCAGGCGCAGGATTCGGCCCTTAGCTCCGGACGCATAAATCGGCAGGCGTGTATGGCCGCCATCCACTAGGCGATTTGCCGCGAGTCTGGTCGTGACAACCTCTTGCCCGGCAGAATACCACGCCACAACGTTCGAGGGTCTGTCTGCAGGCCCACCTTTGGCTAATGCGGCGGGCACGGCTTCCGCTTTAAGCTTTTTCTCTGCCAGCGGGTGCAGCCCGTCATCTCCGCCGTCCCGCAAATCATCCAGAGTGAGAACACCTTTATCGACCAACAGATCAGCCAGACCGGAAATCCATTTCTCATAATACGAAAAACGCGTGTAGTCCTTCGGCGACAACTTTTCGCGTGAGTGGCGGGATACGTCGATGTTCCACTGCCCCAGAAATCCGGAGGC
This sequence comes from uncultured Ruegeria sp., assembly GCF_947497005.1. Lineage (GTDB taxonomy): Bacteria > Pseudomonadota > Alphaproteobacteria > Rhodobacterales > Rhodobacteraceae > Ruegeria. The sequence continues at coordinate 79,980 of NZ_CANMFF010000001.1, forward strand.
AAGTGTCACGGCCAGCGCCCGCGCGTGCCAGTCCTCGGCAAAGACGGGCGCATCCTCTGCCTCGGGACTTATCGGACCGTCGCCAAAACGGCCTCCCATGTCATGAACGCGGGTCATGACGGCATCTTAGGCAGGCCTGTGCCGATCATGCTGTCGCGTGTCACCAGCGCAGCGAGTTCATCTTCACTCATCCCGTCTGTGCCTTCGGGGCGCATTGGCAGGACAAGGTAACGAATCTCGGCGGTCGAATCCCAGACCCGCACCGAAGAGCTTTCGGGCAAGGTTACGTCAAACTCGGCCAGCACCTTGCGCGGCTCCCGCACAGCTCGGGCGCGGTAAGCGTCGGATTTGTACCATCCGGGCGGAATACCTAGCAGTGGCCACGGGTAACAGCTGCACAATGTGCAGACGACCATGTTGTGTTGTTGCGGAGTATTCTCGACCACAACCATGTGTTCGCCCTGACGGCCATAGTAGCCCAGATCGGCAACAACCGGCGTGGCGTCTTCCAGCAACGCGGCCTTGAAAGCAGGGTCGCTCCAGGCCTTGGCGACGACGCGCGCACCGTTTTGCGGACCGATCTTGTTCTGATAGGTGTCGATAATCTCATCCAGTGCCGCCGGATCGATCAAACCTTTGCGGGTCAGAATCGTTTCGAGCGCTTTGACGCGCAGTGCGGGTTCAGGTGGCAACAGGGCGTGCGGGTGGTCGTGATCGTCATGTGGCATGGGCCGCAGCCTGCGTCACGGATCGGCGTTCTGTCCAGTCCCTTTACCGTGATATGATACATCACGCGTCGTGATGCGAACTCCTGACTTGCCCCCGCTGGCAAACTTGCATAAGTACCACGCGATACACGCCACGCTGTACAGGAACACCATGGAAAACGTCGTTCTCATCATCCATCTTCTTTTGGCTCTGGGCCTGATTGCCGTTGTTCTGATGCAGCGGTCCGAAGGCGGTGGCCTAGGCATGGGTGGCGGCGGCGGTGGTGCCATGACAGGCCGTGCAGCTGCGACCGCTTTGGGGAAAGTGACCTGGATCCTGGCGGCCTGCTTTATCGTGACCTCGATCACGCTGACCATTCTGGCGGCACAGAAATCTTCGGGCAGCTCGGTGATCGACCGTTTGGGCGTTCCGGCTCCGGCCTCGACCGAAGAAAGCACACCGGCGGTTCCGGCGGCTGATGATCTTCTGCCGCCTGCACAGGGCGACAATGCCCCGCTGATCCCACAGGCTGGCGACTAAGCCACAAAACCTAGAAACTTGATAGGGAACTGCAACAGCATCTTGCGGTTCTCTTGCGCTGCACGCGCGAATCCTTTATGTGTGAAGTCCCGTGGTGCTGCGGTTTTTTCAAGCCGCCGGGCAGCTGATATTGACGTCTCACGGGAGCAGCCGAAAAACTATGGCGCGTTTTATTTTCATCACTGGTGGTGTGGTTTCGTCCTTGGGCAAAGGACTGGCTTCGGCAGCTTTGGGGTCGCTTTTGCAGGCTCGGGGATATTCGGTACGACTGCGTAAACTGGACCCCTATCTGAACGTCGATCCGGGCACCATGTCGCCGTTTGAACATGGCGAAGTGTTTGTCACCGATGACGGGGCCGAGACCGATCTGGATCTGGGCCACTATGAGCGTTTCACCGGTGTCGCAGCGCGCAAGACCGACTCGGTCAGCTCGGGCCGGATTTACTCCAACGTGCTGGAGAAAGAACGCCGTGGCGATTATCTGGGCAAAACCATTCAGGTGATCCCGCACGTCACCAACGAGATCAAGGATTTCATCGCCATTGGCGAGGATGAGGTCGATTTCATGCTCTGCGAAATCGGCGGCACGGTGGGCGATATCGAAGGCCTGCCCTTTTTCGAAGCCATCCGTCAGTTCAGCCAGGACAAGCCGCGCGGTCAGTGCCTGTTCATGCACCTGACCCTGCTGCCTTACATTAAGGCCAGCGGAGAGTTGAAAACCAAACCGACCCAGCACTCGGTGAAAGAGCTGCGCTCGATCGGTCTGGCCCCCGACATTCTGGTCTGCCGCTCGGAAGGCCCGATCCCGAAGAAAGAACGTGAAAAGCTGGCCCTGTTCTGCAACGTGCGCCCCGACAGCGTGATCGCGGCACAGGATCTGTCCACCATTTATGATGCCCCGCTGGCATACCATAAAGAAGGTCTGGATCAGGCGGTTCTGGATGCGTTTCAGATCAGCCCCGCCCCCAAACCCGATCTGGCCAAGTGGGAGGACGTCAGCGACCGCATCCACAACGCCGAAGGTCAGGTGAAGGTGGCCATCGTCGGCAAATACACCCAGCTGGAAGACGCCTATAAGTCGATTGCCGAGGCTTTGACTCATGGCGGCATGGCCAACCGCGTGAGGGTCAAGATCGAGTGGGTCGATGCCGAGGTGTTCGACACCGAAGACGCCGCCCCGCATCTGGAAGGTTATCACGCTATCCTCGTACCCGGCGGGTTCGGTGAGCGCGGCACCGAAGGCAAGATTAAGGCCGCTCAGTATGCGCGAGAGCACAAGGTTCCTTATCTGGGTATCTGTTTAGGTATGCAGATGGCCGTGATCGAAGCCGCTCGGAATGTGGCGGGAATCGCAGAAGCAGGCTCGGAAGAATTCGACCACGAAGCCGGTAAAAAGCGTTTTGAACCAGTGGTCTACCACCTCAAAGAATGGGTGCAGGGAAACCACAAGGTCGAGCGCAAAGTAGGCGACGACAAAGGTGGCACCATGCGTCTGGGTGCATATGATGCCGTGCTGGCGGAAGGGTCGAAAGTGGCCGACGTCTATGGCGGCACTTCTATCGAAGAACGCCATCGCCACCGTTATGAGGTGGACATCAAATATCGCGACAAACTGGAAAAGGCCGGCCTGAACTTCTCGGGCATGTCGCCGGACGGCCGCTTGCCAGAGATTGTCGAATGGTCGGACCATCCGTGGTTCATCGGCGTTCAGTACCATCCGGAACTGAAGTCCAAGCCGTTCGACCCACATCCCCTGTTCCGCGATTTTGTGCGCGCCGCGAAAGACACATCGCGTCTGGTATGATCCCGTGCTGTGTCGGACTGTCACCCTCACGTTGTTTTGTGTGGGCTGATCTCTTAACTGTATGGCGAAGCAGAATTTCTGCTTTGCACGTTAGATGCAGTTCAGAGTTTCAGGAGATTTCCGATGAGCAACGCAACAACGATCACCAACCTCCAGCAAGCACTGCATATGGAGCTGACAGCGACACACCAGTATCAATTACACGCACATATGCTGGATGATTGGGGGCTGGATATTCTGGCCGAGAAGATGCGCGGCGAGATGCAGGAGGAACTGGGACACTCTGATGCGTTTATTGAGCGTATCCTGTTCCTTGGTGGCGCACCTGACCTTGCATTTCAGAAAAGCCCGGCTGCAGCGGGCACATTGGAAGAGATGTTTGCCTCGGATCTGAAGGACGAAACCGAAGCCGTCGATTTCTATACCAAAGCCGCATTGCAGGCTGCAGAGGTCGGAGATGTCGGATCACGAACCCTGTTCGAACGCATTCTGCTGGAAGAAGAAGGCCACAAGGCCTGGCTGGAAACACAACTGAGCCTGCTGCAACGACTAGGCGAATCCGCGTTCAGCGCAAAATTTGTGTCCGGCGCGGCAAACGAGGCCTGACGGGCCTAAGCCCGACTGACTCAAACAACATCGCTCAGACCAGCACATCATGGCCTGAGCGATTGCCGTTTCTGTCACTTCAAAGTGACGTTTCAATACAAAAAATCTCTACTCGGACTGTCCTCATGGGGTTAACTGTTGATCACACCACGACAGGAGAGCCCCGATGAGCGACCAATCCCAAAACGCGAAGACCTTTACCAGCCTTCACAAGAAGGGTGATCCTGTCATTCTGTTCAATATCTGGGATGCAGGCAGCGCAGGCGCCGTGCGGGAAGCGGGCGCACAGGCCATTGCCACTGGCAGTGCCCCCGTTGCCATGGCACAGGGATTTGGCGACGGGCAGAACATCCCGCTTGAAGCCGCTTTGGACAACACGCGCCGCATCGTTGCTGCGGTTGATCTTCCGGTAACACTGGATTTTGAAGGCGCATATGCGGAAGACCCGCAAAGTGTCGCTGAAAACGTTAAACGCGCGCTCGATTGCGGCGTCGTAGGTTTCAACTTCGAAGACCAGATCATTGGTGGTGACGGGTTGTACGAAACGGCGATTCAGGCCAGGCGAGTCGAAGCCATGCGTGCGGCCTGCGAAAGCGCGGGTATTCCAGCTTATGTCAACGCACGAACCGATATTTTCCTGAAGGCACCGGCAGTGACACATGATGATGCCATGCTGAACGACGCCATTGCACGTGCATCGGCCTATGAGGCGGCCGGGGCCAGCGGGTTCTTTGCCCCGGGGCTAAAGGACGAGGCGATGATCGGCCGTCTGTGCAACGCAACAAACCTGCCCGTCAATATCATCGCCCTGCCCGGCGCGCCGGACACACCGCGTCTGGCCCAGTTGGGAGTCGCTCGTGTCAGTTATGGCCCGGTTCCCTATCGCCAGATGATCACGTGGCTGACAGACTTGGCACACTCTGCCATTCATTATCGCAGCTGATCTTCCTGAGGTTGTGGGATTGCAATTGTTGCCATTTCTCATCACCTTGCCCTTGAACCACAACAGGAGGCGGATATGGCGAAAGGTTATTGGGTTGCCCATGTCGATGTGAACGACATGGAAACATACAAACACTACATTGCCGCAAATGCAGAACCTTTTGCGGCTTACGGCGCACGATTTCTGACGCGCGGTGGTGAACGTGTTGTGAAAGATGGTGCAGCGCGCGCAAGGACAGTTGTGATTGAATTTCCGCGCTATGAGGATGCGCTTGCCTGTTATGAAAGCGAGGCCTATCAAAATGCCAAGGCCCTGCGTGACCCAGTATCGATGGGCGATCTTGTGATCATTCGGGGCTATGACGGGTAGTCTACGCTTGGCGCACCACAAAATATGGAATAACCTGCAGCCATGTTGAAAAAGTTCTTTCAGGCGTTCAGACCGCCTCAGCATGAACATCTACCGGACCCGGATGCCGAGCTTGCCTTGGGCGCACTTATGGTGCGCGTGGCGCAGGCCGACCGGGATTACAAACTGGAAGAAATCAGCCTGATCGACAAAATCCTGGCCCGCCTTTATCAGCATAATGCGATCGAGGCGGCCAAGGTTCGTGCCACCTGCGAAAAGTTGCACGCAGCTGCGCCGGAAACCGATACCTTCGGTAAACTGATCCGCGAAACGACGGACCTGAAAGAACGTCTGGCTGCACTGGATGCTCTGTGGGAAGTCGTTCTGGCCGATGGAACGTCTGACGAAGGCGAGATGAAAATTGTCGAAGAGGCCCGCGTTGCCATGGGGCTGAGCTTTAATGACAGCCAGGCTGCACGTGAACGCGTTCAAAGCCGCTTGGATGTGAGTTAACCTCTCGCTATATCTAGCGCATGTTCAGTGATTTTCTTTCCAGGCTTACACAGCCTCAGCCCGTCCCGCTTGTTGAAGATGATGCCCGCCTGGCCCTGACGGCCCTGCTGGTGCGTCTGGCACGTTCCGATAATGACTATTCTGACACGGAGATGGCGAGGATCGACCGAATCTCGGCAGAACGCTACGGTCTATCCCCATTCGAAAGCGCCGCCCTGCGCGCCCGCGCTGAAGATCTTGAGGCAGAAGCCCCGGACACTGTCCGCTTCACTCGTGCCATCAAAGAGGCGGTTGCCTATGAAGACCGATTGGCGGTCGTTCAGGCGTTGTGGTCCGTGGCTCTGGCCGATGGGCATCGCACGGGCGAGGAAGATTCGCTGCTGCGGCTGGTTGTCAGTCTTCTGGGCGTCAGTGACGTAGATTCCGCTTTGGCACGTCAAAGGGCCGCAAAATCTTGATTGCAATGCTAGGCATGTATGACATGCCTGCGGTGCAAGCCGCCAATGATCGGTTTTGGAGCTTGATTCGCGCCCATCTTGGGTATGGGCCAGAACGCCTTACTCGCGACGGAGATGTGTGGGAGGTCTGGCAGGATCCCAATCTGGTTCTTGCTCAGACCTGTGGCATGCCATTCCGGACACGATTGCATGGTCAGGTGCAATTGGTGGGCACGCCGGACTATGGCTTGCCTGACTGCTCTCCCGGACATTATTGCTCGGTCTTTGTGGTGCGCCGCGACGACACTCGCAATATTGGCGGTCTTTGTGAAGGCATCTTTGCGTATAACGAGGCCCTGTCTCAATCCGGCTGGGCGGCCCCGGTCACACACATGTCTCAGTCAAACCTGCGCCCTGCCGCGCTGTTGGAAACGGGCGGACACGCGCTTTCCGCTATGGCGGTTGTAGACGGAAAAGCAGATTTTGCCGCTCTGGATTTGTTGACCTGGCTGATGCTCCGCCAGCATACCGATCTTGGGGACAGGCTGCACGAGCTGGTCCGGACAGACCCCACCCCGACCCTGCCCTACATCACTGCAACTGGCCAAAACCCGAATGCCATCGCAGGCGCCATTCGTGCCGCCATTGACCAACTTGGCGATGATGATAAACGCTTGCTGCATATTCGGGGGCTGGTTGAAATTCCGGTCGCTGCCTATCTGGCCGTTCCCTCTCCGCCTGAACCATAAGATTTACAGGTCAACGACTGCCCAATTTGTCGACTGAATTTAACCAATTTGGTTGTTTCTCAGCTTGATTCTGTGATTTGCGCATTGCATTGAGCTAATTTTTCGGTCCTAGTACCGCACCAACACCACAAACCACTGGACTGCCCGTGACAGACACCGCTCCCGTCATCGAAATCAAAAACCTTCACAAAAGCTTCGGTAATCTGGAGGTGTTGAAGGGGGTAGATATAACGGCCCATCGGGGCGACGTGGTTTCCCTGATTGGGTCGTCCGGGTCTGGCAAATCAACTCTTCTGCGCTGTTGCAACCTGTTGGAAGACAGCCAGCAAGGCGAAATTCTGTTCAAAGGCGAACCGGTCAAGTGGTCCGGGCAAAATCATGGCCGCCGCCCTGCAGATCCCAAGCAGGTTCTGCGCATCCGTACCAACCTGTCGATGGTGTTTCAGCAATTCAATCTTTGGGCGCATTTGACCATCCTGCAAAATGTGATGGAAGCCCCTGTGACCGTTCTGGGCCGCGACAAGGCCGAGGTCGAGGACAGCGCCCGCAAGTATCTGGACAAGGTTGGCATCGGCGACAAATGCGATGTCTACCCGGCGCAACTGTCCGGCGGTCAGCAACAACGCGCGGCCATTGCCCGAGGTCTGTGTATGGAGCCCGAGGCCCTGTTGTTCGACGAGCCTACATCGGCCCTGGACCCCGAGCTGGAACAGGAAGTCATTCGGGTCATCAAGGACTTGGCGGCCGAAGGGCGCACCATGATCATCGTGACTCATGACATGAAAATGGCGGCCGACATCTCAAGCCACGTGGTGTTCCTGCACCAGGGCCTGATTGAGGAAGAAGGCACGCCCGAAGATATCTTTACGTCACCCGAATCCGAACGGCTTCGGGGCTTTCTCTCCGCCACTCAGGCGGCTTAACTACAAAAACAGAACCAAACTGGGGAGTAACCAATGAAAAACCTGATTCTGTCCACTGCAGCGCTGGCGCTGACTGCCGGTATCGCCATGGCCGACACGGTCCGTATGGGCACCGAAGGCGCCTATCCTCCGTATAACTTCATCAATGATGCCGGCGAGATCGATGGTTTCGAGCGTGAAGTCGGCGACGAGCTGTGCAAGCGCGCAAATCTGGAGTGTGAGTGGGTCAAGAACGACTGGGATTCGATTATTCCGAACCTGGTCTCGGGCAACTACGACACCATCATTGCGGGCATGTCGATCACCGACGAACGCGATGAAGTCATCGACTTTACCCAAGACTACTACCCGCCGACCGCTTCGGCCTATGTCGCGACCTCTGACGCGGCAGACGTAAAAGGTGGAGTCGTTGCAGCACAAACTGCCACGATTCAGGCAGGCCACGTCGCCGAATCCGGCGCAACCTTGGTGGAATTCGCGACCCCGGAAGAAACCATCGCAGCCGTCCGAAACGGTGAAGCCGATGCCGTTCTGGCCGATCGCGACTATCTGGTACCGCTGGTCGAGGAATCGGGTGGTGAGCTGGTATTCATCGGTGACCCGGTTCCACTGGGTGGTGGCGTCGGCATGGGTCTGCGTGAAAGCGATGGGGAGCTGCGCGGCAAGTTCGACGAAGGCATCACTTCGATGAAAGCTGACGGCTCGCTGAACGAAATGCTGATCAAGTGGTTCGGCGAAGGCACCGCAACATATGGTTCTGACGGTTCGGTCGTCACCAACTAATACCTGATGTACCCCGGTCCGGCGCTTCAGTGCCGGGCCGATCCCGGCTTAGCCGGAACAGACGTTCGAAAGACGCCACATGTTCTCCTACTGCGCTGATCCTGACACGCTGGGCACGTTTCGCTGGTTTTCGTGCTACCTGACCAATGGCGTCCACTGGTCGTTCTACCTGTCTTTCATCAAGGTTCTGGCCTTGCTGGCTGTGACCGCCCCTGTAGCGCTTAGCTTCGGATTTGCCGGCGCCATGGCCGCACGGTCGCATTTCCCCCCACTCAGTTGGCTGGGTAAGGCCTATATCGCCATTGTGCGCGGCGTGCCCGACATCGCCTTCTTTCTCTTCTTCGTCATTGCATTGGATCAGGGGTTCGAGTGGATTCGCCACAAGGTTCTATGCCGGGATTGGACTGATCCAATCCGCCAGGGCAATGACTTCCTTGTCTGCCAGGCCGCCAAGCTGCCATTGGGGACCGCACCGGAGTGGGTGCATGAAACCTATGGCTTTTTCCTTGCGGTCATCACATTCTCTATCGTTTTTGGCGCCTTTGCTGCCAATGTCCTGTTCGGCGGCATGCGCGCCGTACCGCATGCGCAACTTGAAACCGCCGAAGCCTATGGCATGAATCGCCGCCAGACCTTTTGGAAAATCCTGGTGCCTCAGATGTGGGTCTATGCCCTGCCCGGTCTTTCCAACCTGTGGATGGTGCTAATCAAGGCGACACCGCTTCTGTTCCTGCTTGGCGTCGAAGACATCGTGTATTGGGCCCGCGAACTAGGCGGCACCAAAACTTCGAAGTTCACCCAATACCCCCATGGCGACTGGCGCATGTGGTACTTCCTGTTCCTGCTGATCTTCTACCTCGGCATGACCCGTATCTCGGAACTCGGGCTTGAAAGGCTGATGCGCCGATTGTCCCACGGACAGGCCACATCCGGCGGAGAACTTCTGCGCAAGGAGACCACGGCATGAGCTGTATTCAGACCATTCAAGACTACGGCCTGCGCTCGGTTGGCATAGGGGAACGCCTTCTGCCCAAGAACGACTTTACCTTGTGCGAACAGTTCACCCTGATCGGTTCCGGAATGATCTGGAACATCTACTTCGGGATCATGGCGTTGGCGACCGGATTTCTTTTGGCCACTGCGTTGGCTGTTGGAAAGGCATCCAGCAACAAGTGGTTTCGCAAGCCTTCTGAATGGTTCATCTTTCTGTTCCGCGGCTCGCCCTTGTTCATTCAGTTTTTCTTTGCCTATTTCTTCTTTCTTTCGCTGAAGAAATCCTACCCGATGTTCGACGCGTTCACCTCGGCCTGGCTGGGGGCGTTGATCGTGCTGTTTCTGAATACCGCCGCATATTCCGGCGAGATATTCTATGGCGCGCTTCGGTCCATTCCCAAGGGAGATATTGAGGCCGCAGATGCCTATGGCATGTCCGGTTGGGCGCGTTTCCGACGGATCGTCTGGCCCACCATGCTGCGACTTGCCTGGCCCGCCTATACGAACGAAGCAATCTTTTTGTTCCATGCCACCACGCTGGTGTTCTTTTCGGCCTTCCCGGCCTGGCAGCAACGCGGAGATGCCCTGTATTACGCCAGTTACTTTGCGGACAAGACATTCAATCCGTTTGTTCCCTATCCGATCCTGGCGTTTTATTTCATCCTGCTGACGCTAGCGATCGTCTCTGGTTTTGGCCTGATCAACAAGCGCCTGAATCGGCACCTTCCCGTCGCCAGACAAACAAAGATGCGGTTCAGATTGAACCTGGCGCGTTGACTTTCGGCGCGCTTGAAACCTCAGCATTCAAAATCGAAACAAAGGTCTGACCCTTACATCAATGTGTAAAGGCGTCGGTCTTTTCAGGAGAGATGGTACCGCCTCCCTGGCTTGAACAGGGGACCTCTGGATCCACAATCCAGCGCTCTAACCAACTGAGCTAAGGCGGCACTCGTGAGGGGCGATGTACCGAACGCGCCCGTGGAATGCAAGAGAATTAAAGCCGAAATTTCCAGCTTTGTTCGACAAGATCGACACCGAAGGAATGCACTGGTTTGCTGTCGATCAATTCCCATCCAAAAGCCTTATAGAGCGCACAGGCGGCGGTATGGCTTTCATGCGTCCACAGAACCATTTCGTGGTAACCGGCCGTGCGTGCAAACCCTGTGCAGGCTTCCAACAGCCGTTTTCCCAGCCCAAGTCCGCGTGCCTCGGGGACGAGCAGAAACAGACGCAGTTTAGCCGTGCTCTCATCAATACCGACACAGAAAATGCTGCCCAGCCGTTGTCCGGCATGTTCAGCAATCCAACCCCTATCCCGATAGGGATCATTATTGGCAATGAAATCGTCGAGGATGCAGGCCACCAAGGGGGCAAAGCTATCATCAAACCCCTCGTCGCGTACATAAAGCATACCGTGCTGTTCGACCAGCCAAGCGGCATCTTCGGCTCGAAACGATCTGAGAACCACATCTTCCATATCTTATCTGACCTCAAAGGTGACTTGATTCTCAACCCCGTGCGCGCTAGCAGGAACGCTCAGTCTCGGAGGCACAGATGGGCATCAATACCGAACGCGACATTCAGGCGAATCTGCAAATCGGACCGACCGATCAGGGTATGATCCGATTGTTCATCGAGGCTGACGGCATCGAAATTCCGATGGATTTTGAACCGGAAGAAGCCGAAGAAATTGCCGACGAAATTCGCGCAGCAATACAGGCCGCCCTCGCCGTCAAAGGCTGATCTTCTTACAAGCGCGGATCTCGCAGCGCGTGCAAACGGCGCGCGGCATCTGTTGCAAATTTCTGGATCATCTTCTTGCGCCGCGCCGGGGCCAGTTTGTCTTCGGGTGCCATACGCACAATTTCCGCATCATAGGCGTCGGCGATGATCAGGCCCGTTTCATCCGGCAACAGATCGGTCGGAAACTCTGTGTCGACGGCCCAGAAGAATCGGTCGCACCAGTCCAGATAGCCCTGCCATTTCGCATCCGACTGATAATCAGCGCGACTGGACTTGCACTCAATCACCCAAAGCTCACCCTTGGGGCCCAAACCCATCACATCGACACGCAGACCGCGTATTGGCACGAATTCTTCAACGGAAACAAAGCCATGCGCTGTAAGATGCCGCGCAACACCACGCGCCAGTTTCTGTCCGGGCTGAAGATCCAAAGTCATGTCTGAAAATGTGAACAATTAGTGAACAAAAGTAAAGCGCCTTTGCGCCTTGACATGGTACCTTTTGGTATCGCATTAATATAACACCAAATGGTATCTCATCTGAGGTTGCTTATGGAAAACCAAACTCAAAACGCGTTTCGTGCGCTGGCTGATCCCACTCGCCGGGACATCGTGCAACTGTTGGCTGGTCAGGAGATGACGATCGGGCAACTGACCGACCGGTTCGACATGACCCGGGCTGCGGTCAAGAAACACCTGACGGTGTTGTCGGATGGCGGGTTGATCTCGGTCGAAGTGCGCGGTCGGGAACGCATTAATCGACTTGAACCTTTGGGTATGGCCCCTGTGCTGGACTGGCTCAGCTATTTCGACCAGTTCTGGGACGATCGCCTCAACTCTCTCAAGGAAGCTATTGAAAGGAAACAAAATGACTGATGCAGTATTGAAGAAATCTATATTCCTTCGGGCAAAACCGGAAACCGTTTGGGCTTATCTCACAGACCCCGATCGCCTGGCAGAATGGTTTCACAAACCTGAAAGAACACTGGCAGAAGGTCAGAAACTTGAGATGTTTGGCACAACCAGCGGTGACTTGTTGATCTGGGGCGAAGTTCGCGCTGTCAAACCCCACAAGTATCTGGAATACACGTTCACCGTGAAACCCATGGGCGACGCCGTGAGCACCGTAAAGTGGACGTTGGAGCCCGTGGCCGGCGGAACGCGTCTGGATCTGCTGCATGAAGGTCTGCCACAGGGCGCGGATGCCTTTGGCCTGATTCTGGCACTGGACAAGGGTTGGGACGAACACTTTGGTAAGATGCGCACGGCACTGCACGAAACTGTTGATGCCTGACCCCTTGTGCGAACCCGTCAGACGCCCTACTTAAGCGCGTGGCGGGTTCTGCCCTTCTTGTGACCGGTAGCATTCTGGTGGCCTTAAGCAATTCCGAGGGGGCTGGCTCTGTTCAGGTCCTGGCCTGATTACCTGGCGCCCACCTGTACATACAGGTCCTCGGGAATCAAACCGCACGGTTGACTGGTGGTCCCGCCGCACTTTCCTTGAAATCTCAGCGCCCTGTGCGGGCTTCCTGTTTCACAGTTGCCGGTTCAAAGCTGTGAACGACCGGAGTACCCCCGCGCGGCCCCTGCGGCTTTTCGGCCATGCTCATGATCTTGTAAGCGAACTGTACGCCGGCGAAGACTATACCGTTCATGAACCAGATCATCACCAGCGCGACCAAACCCACCTCGGAGCCAGTGATCAGGTGGCGCAGGTTTGCGACATTCAGGGCCAGCAGCACTCCGACAAACACGGCCGAGATGACAAAACCCCAGACAACTTGAGTGATATACAGGCGGATCAGTTTCGGCATCGCATCTCTCCTTGCCTATCGTGAACAGGATAGCGCATGCTTGGGTGCAGTAAACCACACCGGGTGCGGCAATTTAACGGAGACGCAATGAACGAACTGGACCAATTCGTTCTGGACCTTGTTGACGACTTTTCCACATTTCAGATTGACGGCGATCGTTGGGAATTCACACTGAACCGATTGGCTGAACTGGGCATCAACGCCCTGAACATGCTGTGTTTCACCCCTAAGACCGGGCAGATCCACTGGGTGCGCAGTTCGATGACAAAGCCTTGGTTGGAGCAATATGAGCGCGGAGGGTACGCTGAGGCTGATCCGATGCTGGCTCAGGTCTATAACGGCACCGAAAGTCTGTATGTGCAAGCCGCCAGCCTGCGCGCTGAAGATGGTCATTCCGAGCTGACCGTGAGGCTGAATTACGGGCTAAATGAAGCAGGCTATATTCACCTTTTCTCGCTTATCGTCCCTTGCCCCGACAACGAGGCCAAACTTGTCGTTCTGGCTTCGGACCGTCCCGAGATGCATGAAGTGATGACCGGGCAGGATCGCAGCATGCGTATCCTCGCAACAATTCTGGCTACAAATCTTGGGGCTGAGACCCCCGACGATCATGGGCGAGTTTATGACATCGCCTCTCTGGTCGACCGAGAGCTAGAACTGACGCCAAGGGAAACCGAAGTACTGACATTACTGGCGGAAGGTTTTCGCAACGAGAGGATCGCGGACACACTGAACCTGTCCGAGGTCACAATCCGTGCCCATCTGCAAAGTGCTCGGCAGAAACTGCAGGCTCCTACCCGTGAATCCGCCTTGGTGCGGGCGATGCAGTTGGGCTTGATCTCACCAACACCCTATCGGAAACGATAGCTAGCCCCATCCGTCAGAGGCGCTAAGCTGATTGAACCGTGGATAAAACCTGTGAGTGGTGAAAATCGTCGGTGTTTTTGAGTAGTTATTTTAGAAGTTTAGGCGCGGATTGGTCACACAACCACCGCGCCTTATTTCATCGCTGCTCTGCTGTGTTCAGAACGCTTCGGGCTGTGCCTCGCGCGCCATGTGGTCAAGCACGGCATTGACGAATTTCGGCTCTTTACCCTCTGGGAAAAACGCCCGCGCGACATCGACAAACTCAGTGATGACAACCTTGGGCGGTGTGTCGCTTTGTGTCAGTTCGGCACCGGCGGCCCGGAACAATGCACGCAGGGTGGGATCGATGCGCGAAATTGGCCATTTGGCCACCAGCGCACGGTCGGTCATCTGGTCAATCGGGGCCTGATAGTTCACCGCATCGTCAACGAGCGACCGGAAGACCGAGATATTGCCGTCCAGCATTTCGTCACCCTCATAGACAGCGCCAAAACGGTGATCCAGAAACTCGTTCACAACCTGCACGGTCGTCTGCCCGGACTGCTCCATCTGGAACAGCGCCTGCACGGCATAAAGCCGGGCGGCGGATTTCATCAGGCGTTTCTGGTTGGCCGGTTTCGGCGCGTCTGTCTGGGTCATGCTGTTGTGGGTCCGTTGCTGTCGCCCGCCACTAGGATGGACTCGGACGGCGGCTTGAAGCCAACGCCCTTTTTGGAAGAGCCCCACTTACGGCTGAGCGCGATCAGATGCAAGGCCGCAGCGGCCGCCCCACCGCCTTTATTCATCTTTTCCGGGTTGGCGCGAACTTCGGCCTGATCGTCATTTTCCACGGTCAGGATACCATTGCCTATGCACAGCCCCTGCAGGCCCATCAGTTGGATGGCGCGGCTGGAATCGTTGCAGACGGTTTCGTAGTGCGTGGTCTCGCCACGAATGACGCAGCCCAGCGCGACATAGCCGTCGAAATTGCACTGACGGTCGGCCATTGCGATGGCGGTAGGAATTTCCAGCGCGCCGGGGACCTCGACGACGTCACAGGTACCACCAACCGCTTCGATCTCGGCCTTGGCGCCGGCGATCAGGTTGTCGGCAATCGCGCGATAGAACGGGGCCGCCACGATCAGCAGCTTCACCGGTTTGTCGAAGCTGGGTGTCGGCAGAATTCCGTGTTTGTCTTGTTCAGCCATGATCAGTCTTCCTTCAGGATCGAACGGGTGCCGACGATGGAAAGGCCAAACGCGTCGAGCCCCAGATATACGGTTTCCGGCGAGTCGGTCAGTAACACCAGTTCCTGAATGCCCATCTTGGACAGAATCTGCGCACCCAGACCGGTTTGCTTGATGGTGCGTGGGCCTTCGTCCTCAGCCGCGTAAAGCGAGTTGCGCGGTTGGCGGAACAGGCAGACCACACCGCGGCCTCCCTCGGCAATCTTTTCCATGGCTCGCGGCAGCTCGCGCGAGGATTTCGGCCCAAGACCCAGAATATCCGGCGCTTCGTGCAGGGCATGGGTACGTGTCAGAACGGGCTCTGGCGTGGTGATGTCGCCCTTGACCATGACCACATGTTCGATGCCGTGGGTCTGGTCGGTGAAAATCCGCATTTCCCACTCACCGCCATATTCCGAGGTCACTGTTTCACGCGAGGTTTCGACCACCAGGTTGTCGTTGCGCGACCGGTAGCTGATCAGATCACTGATCGTGCCGATTTTCATGTTGTGCTCTTTGGCGAACTCCACAAGGTCCGGCAGGCGCGCCATGGCTCCGTCCGCTTTCATGATCTCGCAGATCACGCCCGACGGGTTCAGTCCCGCAAGGCGCGAGATATCTACCGCGGCCTCGGTATGACCTGCGCGCACCAACACCCCGCCTCGCTTGGCCCGCAAAGGGAAGACGTGGCCCGGGGTGGCGATATGCGCCATCGTGTTTTGCTCATTGATTGCAGTCGCGACGGTCAGCGCACGGTCAGCGGCAGAAATTCCGGTGCTGACACCTTCACGCGCCTCAATCGAGACAGTGAAGGCCGTCTCATGCCGGGACGAGTTGTTGACGGCCATCATCGGCAATTCCAGCGCATCGACCCGTTCTGCCGTCATTGGCAAACAGATCAGACCGCGCCCATAGGTGGCCATGAAGTTGATTGCCCCGGCATCGGCAAACTCGGCTGCGATCACCAGATCGCCTTCGTTCTCGCGATCTTCGTGGTCGACCAGAATATACATCCGGCCCGCACGCGCCTCTTCGATGATGTCTTCGATCGGGCTGATCGCGTCGCGTAGCTGGGCCTCGACCGGTCCGGGGGTTTCAAAGCTCATGGGGCAGCCTTTCACATGGCATGTTTGCACGGCGGAATAGACCACTGAGGGCGCAAAGACCAGTCCACAAACGGCGCAGGTGCTTTCCGACGCGACGTATCAGGACATCTCGGCCAGACGCGCCACGTACCGCGCCAGCGTATCGATCTCAAGATTGACCCGATCACCCACGCCCACATCGCCCCAGGTTGTGACTTCTTTGGTGTGAGGGATGAAATTGATGCCAAAATCGCAATCGTTCACGTCATTGACTGTAAGCGATGTGCCGTTCAGTGCAACCGACCCTTTGGGGGCAATGAACCGCGCCAGATCCTTTGGCGCACGCAAGGTAACACGGGTACTGTCGCCTTCATCCTCAACTGCGACCACTTCGGCCACGCCATCCACGTGACCCGAAACAATGTGACCGCCCAGTTCATCACCAACTTTCAGCGCTCGCTCCAGATTGACACGCTTGCCGACTGTCCATGTATCAAGGTTGGTCTTCGAAACCGTCTCGGCACTGATCTGTACATCATACCAATCGTCGCCCAGAGCGATCACTGTCAGGCACACGCCATCACTGGCAATCGAGGCTCCGATATCGATGCTGGCCGTGTCATAAGCTGTCGTGATCCGGGCTCGCAGATCTCCCTGCTGCTCCAGCTCGGTGACAGTGCCCATGTCGGTGACGATCCCTGTGAACATTCTGTTAACCCTCAGTTCCTAATCTGTGCCTGACCCTCCCTGTCGAGGTAAGCCCAACGGGCCGTGCGGGCAAGCCCCACCTTGCCGTACACGGCCCAAACGGGCATAGTTTCGGTAACAAAGCCAAAAGAGCAGTCCAGATGCCGCACGCGCCCTCAGGCTCTCATGATCGGGTCTTCCTGTTTCTTCAGGGACCTCATGGACCCTTTTTTTCAGCCCTGGGACGCATGTTGCGCGCCACCGGGGCTCAGGTCTGGCGCGTCGGGTTCAATGCTGGCGATCAGGCATTCTGGTTTGACAAAGCCAGATACATTCCATTTCTGGACCAGCCAGACGATTGGCCTGAAATGTTGAAAAGATTGATCGCCGACAAGGGCGTGACGGATATCGTTCTTTATGGCGACACTAGGCCGATCCATGCCCGTGCAGTTGAGATCGCGAAGTCTATTGGAGTGACAATCCACGTCTTCGAAGAAGGCTATCTGCGCCCCTGGTGGGTGACATATGAGCGGGACGGATCGAATGGCAACTCGCGCCTCATGTCGCTGGATGTCGACCAGATGCGGCAGGCTTTGGAACAGTCAGACTGCAAAACGCCGCCGCCACCGTCACATTGGGGGGATATGCGGCAACATATCTTCTATGGTGCCCTCTATCATTGGTTCGTGATGTTTCTGAACAAACGGTACCGCAATTTCCGGCCACATCGAGAACTGCCGGTTTCGCAGGAATTCAGATTGTACTTCAGACGCTTGATGTTGATGCCCGTTCATCGACTGCAACGTAGCGTCGCGACGACACGTGTCCGATGGGGCGGATTCCCATATCATCTCGTTTTGCTGCAACTCGGGCATGACAGCTCCGTACAGGCTCATTCCGATTACACAGGAATGTGTGACTTTCTTGAACACGTTATCTCAGGTTTTGCGAGAGGCGCACCAGCACACCACAGGCTGGTCGTGAAAGAGCACCCGTTGGAGAACCATCGCGAACCCTTGCATCAGCGCGCCATTGAGATTGCCAAGAAACATGGCGTCCAGAACCGGGTTCACTATGTCCCTGGCGGCAAACTGGCGAGAGTGCTGGATGAAGCAAATTCAGCCGTCACCGTGAACTCCACGGCCGGGCAGCAGGTTTTGTGGCGGGGTATTCCACTACGCATCTTCGGACGCTCTGTATATGACAAGGCCGATTTCGTCTCGCAGCAACCAATTGCGGCATTCTTCGCTGATCCCAATGCTCCGGACACTGAATCCTATCGTTGTTATCGGCGGTTTCTACTGGAAACCAGTCAGTTGCCCGGTGGATTTTATTCCCGTCGCGGACGCAGACAATTGTTGCGCCGCGCCGTAGACATGATGCTGAACAACAGCGATCCCTATCAATCTATTCTGCACAAGAACGAGGCGCAGACGCCACAGTTGAAAATCGTCCGGTAGTTCGGGTGCTCTGTGACTGGAAGTTGAGCGACTTACAGGGTAATCTGCCCGCAACTATAAAAGACTGATACAAAAGACTGAGGATATCCGGCAGTGCAATTCTCTCCTAAGCGATGGATGCGGGGGGTTTCCCTTGTGGCCGCAATCGGCTTGCTGGCAGCCTGCCAACTTCCGAAATCCGGGCCGAACAAGACAGAAATTCTGGCCGGTGCGGTCCAGAACGGCGGCAATGCGTTTGTGGTCGAGGTCGATGACCGCGTGACACGCGCTACGTCCGCAGTTCCTCAGTTCGGCTTTTCATCCTCGTTCAGCAGTGCCCAGACACTGACGGCTGATACCGTCCGTCCCGGTGATGTGCTGGGACTGACCATATGGGAAAACGTCGACGACGGGTTGCTGTCTGGCGAAACCGGCGCGGCGACTGCGCTGGATGAGGTCCAGGTCGATAGCGACGGGTTCATTTTTGTCCCTTATGCAGGACGAATTCGAGCTGCAGGGAACACGCCGGAGCAGCTTCGCGTATTGATTACAAGCAAGCTGCAGGAGCAGACACCTGATCCACAGATCGAGGTGCGGCGCGTTGCGGGTGACGGATCCACCGTCTCCTTGACAGGAACCGTCGCGACCCCGGGCATCTACCCGATCGAGCGACCGACACGCTCGCTGCTTGGCATGTTGTCTCAGGCGGGCGGGGTCTCTGTCGCTTCTGATATTGCGCTGGTGACTTTAATCCGAGGCGGGCAGAGAGGCACCGTTTGGTACGAAGATCTGTTCCGAAATCCCAAACTAGACGTTGCATTGCGCGGCGGCGACCGCATTCTGGTAGAAGAAGACTCCAGATCATATATCGCACTGGGTGCCACAGGCGGACAGTCGCGCGTTGCCTTTGAAAGCCAGGATCTTTCCGCGCTGGAAGCACTGGCCCAGGTCGGTGGTTTGCTGACGCTGTCCTCTGATCCGACCGGTATTTTTATCCTGCGTAAAGAACGCCAGGACGTTGCCCGCAGTATCACAGGACGCGCAGACCTGAAGGGCGACCAGCGTATGATCTACCTGCTGAACCTGACAGCACCCAACGGCCTGTTCATAGCGCGGGATTTCGTGATCCGGGACGATGACACGATCTACGTGACCGAAGCGCCCTATGCACAGTGGAGCAAGTCGATCTCGCTTATCGCAGGTGGCCTGACGCCCATTGCAAACGTTGCCACGCTAACCGGTAATTGATGGATGATCCCCGAACCGGACAGCTCAGCCGGGGCCAACCGCACCCGGCTGTTTGTCTATAATGGTGGTTTTCTGACGCAAAAACGGCTCAGAAGAATCCTGTCGCTCACCGGATATGACGTTCATCTGGGTCTACCCAAAGAAGGCGACTGCGTAGGTGTTTGGGGCAACAGCCCTACGGCACATCGGGGCCTGCGGGTCGCTGAAAAACACGGCACTCCGGTTCTGCGGGTCGAAGATTCCTTTCTCAGATCTCTGCACCCGGGTCGCGATGGTGAGCCTCCGTTAGGCCTGTTGCTGGACCGCACAGGCCCGCACTTCGATGCAACCCAACCGTCAGATCTTGAGAAGTTGTTGACCACTGATCCATTGGACAACACCGCGCTGCTGAACCGCGCGCGCGCTGCGATGGAGCGGGTCAAGGAACTGCATCTCAGCAAGTATTCAGCATTCGATCTGGATCTTACGCCCCCCGACCCCGGCTATGTTCTGGTGATCGATCAAACGGTTGGCGATGCAGCGGTCACTGCAAGCGGCGCGGATCGTGCCCGGTTTCTTGAAATGCTGGTGATTGCGCAAGAGGAAAACCCCGGCGCGCGCATTCTGATCAAGACACATCCAGAAACGCAGGCTGGTCATCGTCAGGGGCATTTCACCGATCAGGACCTGTCAGACCGGATTCTACGGTTTAATGACCCGATCAGTCCCTGGCCCCTGCTTGACGGGGCCATCGCAGTCTACACAATGTCCTCGCAATTGGGGTTCGAGGCGATCCTGGCCGGTCACAAGCCGCGCGTATTTGGTCAGCCCTTCTACACCGGTTGGGGCCTGACGCAGGATGAATTCCCAGTCCTGCGCCGCCAGCGCAATCTGACCCGCGCGCAACTGTTTGCGGCTGCGATGCTGCTATATCCGACTTGGTACGACCCTTATCGTGATCAGTTATGCGAGCTGGAAACGGTTCTGGACACGTTGGAGGCGCAGACCCGCGCGTGGCGACAGGACAGGAAAGGGTGGACTGCCTCGGGTATGCGCTTGTGGAAACGCAGGCATTTGCAGCAGATTTTCGGGCAGTATGGCAAACTGCGATTTACACCCACGCAACCCGGCACACCGGATTGCCCTCATATGGTCTGGGCCAATCAGGCACACGACAGTGAAGGGGCTGTTCGGGTAGAGGACGGGTTTCTGCGGTCGCGCGGGTTGGGAGCAGCACTTGTACCGCCCTTGTCCTTGGTGACCGACGAAATCGGCATCTATTACGACCCCACAAAGCCTAGCCAGTTGGAAAATCTGATCAGCCAGCGTGAAACTCTGCGTCTGGATCAGGAATTACGCGCTGAACGCCTTGTTGAGAGGTTGCTGGCCGATGGCTTAAGTAAATACAACACGGGCCAGCCCTCGCCGCCTCTGCCCGAAGGACATCGCATTCTTGTGCCCGGGCAGGTTGAGGATGATGCCTCGATCCTGTTGGGCACCAACACAGTGCGCAGCAATCTGGCGCTGCTGCAAACCGCGCGCGAGGCCAACCCCAATGCGATCCTGATCTACAAACCGCACCCAGATGTCGAAGCCGGGCTACGGGATGGCCAGATAGACGCAGAGGCACTTGCGGACCTTGTTGTGACCTATATTGACCCCGCCTCTCTGCTGCCGCAGGTGCACGAGGTGTGGACGATGACATCGCTGTTGGGGTTCGAGGCATTGTTGCGCGGGGTGAAGGTCACGACTCTGGGCGCGCCCTTCTATGCGGGATGGGGCCTGACCACCGATCTCGATACCGTTCCCGTCAGGCGAGGTGCACGGCCGTCGTTGATGGGCTTGGTGCACGCCACCTTGATTGACTATCCGCGCTATTTCGATCCGATCACCAGACAACCCTGCCCTGTCGAAGTGGCTGTTGAACGCTTGGCGCTGGGGTATTCGGCACCGTCCGGTCCGTTCAATCGTTTCCTGGCAAAGCTGCAGGGCGCGTTCGCGACGCACGCTCATCTTTGGCGTTGACGTTATTCCGACGCTCTGCGCCAACGGTGCAAAACATCCCCGCCGACCGCCTGCGTTTCGATCAAATCGAACCTCGGTGCGGCCTCCAGCGTTTCCAGACCAAGTGTCCCGACCGCGGCCAGTCCTTCGGCTCCGATGGTCAAACCGGCAGTGAACCCGATCAGTTCGTCCACCAAATCCTCGGCCAGCAACGAGGCCGCAAGCGCAGCCCCACCTTCGCAGAACACGCTGGTCAGACCGACCTGACCCAGTTGCTGAAGCAGATCCAACGCATCGATATGGTGGTCCTTCAACGCGCAGGGGATCAGCTTGGCGCCCAGCCCTTCCCAGGCTTTCGCACGCTCGGCATCCGGGTGATGCGCATGGCAGAGCCAGACAGGAATCTTTGATGCTGTACGGGCCAACTGCCCCATCAGGGATATGTCCATATGGCGCGACACCACAACGCGAACGGGCTGATGTTCAATGCCAAGATCCCGAACGGTCAGCGAGGGATCATCGGCTCGTGCGGTCCCTGCCCCGATCATCACCGCGTCGTGACGAGCGCGCACCGCATGGACCACACGACGCGCCTGTGCTCCGGTGATCCATTGGCTGTGCCCTGTCGAGGTCGCGATACGCCCGTCAAAACTGCTGGCCATCTTCAGCGTCACGAAAGGTCGGCCCTGTTCTGTTTTGAGGAAGAAACCCGCCAAATCCCGTTCTGCCTGTTCCGCAAGAACGCCCGTTACAACCTCAATCCCTGCCTCGCGCAGCATGGTAAAACCCTGCCCCGCCACACGCGGGTCGCTGTCTTCCACGGCGGCCACAACACGGGACACGCCTGACGCGATCAAGGCTTCGGCGCAGGGCGGTGTCTTGCCGTGATGCGCACAGGGTTCCAGCGTTACATAGGCAGTCGCGCCACGCGCGGGCTGTCCAGCCTGCGCCAACGCCTCGGTCTCGGCATGCGGGCGCCCGCCGGGCTGAGTCCATCCGCGCCCGATGATCCGGTCATCACGCACAATGACACAGCCCACGGCGGGGTTCGGCCAGCACGTCCCCTGGCCGCGCCGCCCCAAAGACAGGGCCAGCGCCATAAATCGCTTATCTGTTTCGCTCACTCGTCAGTCGATGGCTGCGGCGGGCGCAGTTCGTGGACGAACTCCTCGAAGTCATCGGCCGCCTGGAAATTCTTGTACACACTCGCAAAGCGAACATAAGCGACGGTATCAATCCGCGCCAGAGCTTCCATAACGATCTCACCGATCTTGTTGGACGGGATATCCGTGTCGCCCATGCTTTCCAGTCGCCGCACGATACCCGAAATCATCTGATCGATCCGTTCAGGATCAACCGGCCGCTTCTGCATGGAGATACGGATGGAGCGTTCCAGTTTGTCGCGATCAAAGTCTTCGCGTTTGCCATTGGTCTTTATTACAACCAGATCACGCAGTTGCACACGCTCATAGGTCGTGAAACGCCCGCCACAGGCCGGGCAGAACCGGCGTCGGCGGATTGCCACATGGTCCTCTGCCGGGCGTGAATCTTTCACCTGAGTGTCGATATTTCCGCAAAACGGGCAGCGCATCCGCCGTCTCCTCGTACCATGTTCGGCCACTTTTTGTAAGCGCTGCGGCTTACTTATCCACAACTATAGGGCAGCCGCTAGGGTTTGGGTAGTCGGAAAATTGAACCGCTAAATAAAGGGTCAGGTCAGGTGCGCTGCAACCTGTCTTCGGTGGGGCGCAGTACGGTGTTCAAACAGGTAAATCCCTTGCCATGTACCAAGCGCAGGTCGCCCCTGAGACACAGGGATCGAAAGTGAAACCGGCATAAGCGCGGCCTTGATATGTGCTGGCATATCGTCCGGGCCTTCATAGGTGTGCCGCAGATACGACATTGCAGGATTGTCTGACGGTGGAACTAGCCGTTCGAAAAAAGCCCGAAGATCGGTTTGAACCTCGGGGTCCGCGTTTTCCTGAATCAGCAATGAACAGGACGTGTGGCGAACGAACAGGGTCAAAACCCCATCCTTCGCCACCTGTGCAAGCCATTGCCGAACATCGGACGTGAATTCGTATAGCCCCGGCCCTTGGGTGCGCATTACGAACTCAGTCTGCATTCTGGCAATCCTGTCAGGCTATCAGTCGTTGAAGAACGGTCGATAGTTACACCTGGCATTCGCGCCTTGTACAGACATACTGTAACCGGGCTTAAAACCGAAAGACACAAAACTGCTGGGTTGCGCGCCTACATTCTCAGGTTGCTTGGTCGAAAACTGAACCGCTGTTTTGCGCCCGGTCGTAACACTCGGCCCATAACCCCGCACGACATATATCTGGTCCTTCCAGCCTGCGCCCAATGTGCGCCGCGCGTAATCCGCCGCTGCGCACCAATAACCTTCGGCACGCTGATCGCCTCGCGGGATGACTTCGAATTCGGTCGCATTGATGGGTTCCGTTCGATACCCGTTCCGAGCAGCATCTGCGGTCATGGGAATACTGAAGGCCACGGTTGCCAGCGCGGCAAAGGTGTATAACTGTTTCATCGTTAATTCTTCCCTGATTGTGTGTTCCAAATAAGTTAGGCGAACTTCGCCCGATGGACAGGCACCTCACGATCAATTCAGCCTGCGCCGCGCATAGCGTGATCCGGCGTGAGCCAGCCCTGATATCGGATCAATAAGCCTAATCCCGGCGCTTCTGCCGACACGTCAAACCTGAATCGGCCCTGCGCATCCTGCCATTCAATTGTTTTTGAACGTGGCCGCGCAAAGAATGGCACTGGAATCCCAAAAATCGTTAGGCGGAGGATTTTGATGTACAGTGCGCTGTTCTGCCAGTTGGGTTGCAGCCAGATCGAAATCGCTCCGAACGTTTCCCGAACGCATTTCCTTTTCTCATCGTAGACCAAGAGTGAACGGGTCTTGTGGCCAGCAAAGTCTCGTTCCCAATGCCAGACTTGGTCCTCTGCGCGTATTTGAACTGACACTGCAACATCCGTTCCTCCAAACGGAAACCCCGCCAGACGCGTTACCAAAGCCACCAATACGCCCGTCCCACGCTCGATGTCGCATCGGCCCACATAATGGCCTTCGGTGCTGTGCAACGCGCGGATCGAAGGTGGCAGATCCTCCAGCTCGCTCAGCGTTTGCAAAAACGGGTCAGATATCATCAATACCCGTACCGCGCAAAGCGAGCCTTCACATCGGGTCCAGGCATCAAACAGGTCGCGAATCTGCCAAACACTGAATATCTGTTTCGCGCAATCAGATGATAAACCGGATTTTTGACGAAACTGGGCAGAAATCGACACACCGATAGCAGCGGCCACAAACCAGGCAGTTGACGCATCGCGGCAGCAAACGCGTCCAGGTGCTGATAGACCGCGCCTTCCACGATCACCAGATTTGTCTGAAAGCCCTGCGTCGGCAGACCCAGATCGCAAAACAGTTTCTGCCCTAGCGGAGATTGCGCCGTCGCAAACTGAAAAGATTGGCGCAGGTCGCGTTTGAGCATGAATCGAAAAAAGCCGGAACACAGTACGCATTCACCATCGAACACGATCAGGTTTCCAACATAGGCATCTGTATTCACAACATTATCCCGCATTATCCCGACACAGGCGAAACTCTTTTGAAGCAGGGTGACAAATCCGGCGTCGCAGAACAATGCGACACGTGTGAAAGGAAAAATGTGTGCCGGGGAGCTCCAAGCGGAGACTGGTGATTTCTCCGAGGCTCTGACCTCATCCCCATAAAGGTACGGACCCGGCAACACTGCTGATTTGGGATGTGCCACGCAACGGTGCATGTTCGTTCCAGTCAAAACCTTTCGAGAGCTTGCCAACTCAGAAAACGCCATTGCAAAATCCCTCTAGCCACGACCACCGGTCATGAAACGTGAATTCTGTGATAGCTTGCAAAAATATCTGAGAACTTAGGGTGTTGTTCCGCGATGGATGTAGATATCGGCCGACTGCATATTTTGACCCGGGCACTGGATCGCCACACTGGCGTCACCGAGGTATCTCAACGGATATTGAAACAGACTGGGCTGCGACCGCAAGACATAGCACCCCCCGCCGCAGTCTACAGCGCGCATAAAGAGGCTCTGTTCATCCGACACGCCTGCGATGCGATTGGCGACATTACATTTGCAGCACGCGCAGGGCTCGGGGTTACATCGGCTTCGACCGTGACTGGGTATATCAGCAAATACTCACGCGATCTGAAGCAAGTGATGGAAAACCTCTCGCGCTTTCACGGGATCATCGACCCGGCCATCTCTCTCAATATTCGTGTCGCTGGAAATTTTGCAGCGCTTGAGGTTGATTGGAAGGACGCCAGCTTTGCCCGCTATCACAGACGCACCGAATTCCTGTTGTTCGCTGCGCTGGCCAGAATGAGAAACCTGACGCAGGTGAACCTTAACCCGATTGAGATGCGCTTTCAGCACAAGGTCGGAGATCACGCCCGGACTTTCGAAAAGCTCGCCGGATTTCCAGTGCTCTTTGGGGCCGAAGGAATTGAAATCATTTTGCCTCTGTCTGCATTGGAGCTACCGGTGCCGACCTATGATCCGAAGTTGCGTGAACATTTGCTGGAATACGGTGAACGCCTGCTGGCCGAGACGCCGTCACCCAAACAATTGACCCGTGCCCGTGCCGAAGGATTGATCACCCGGTCCCTTCCCGGCACGATCCTGCAAGCCGAAGATGTTGCAGCCAATCTGGGGATGAGCCTCAGAACGTTCAGCCGACGTTTGAAAGATGAAGGCACCAGCTTTCGTGATATTGTTGACGATCTAAGGTGCGATCTGGCGCAGACCTTCATCACAAATGGCATGACCCTGTCTGAAATCTCATTCTCGCTGGGGTACGCAGATCAAGCCGCCTTTTCGACCGCTTTCAAACGATGGACAGGTCAGCCACCCAGCGCCTTCAAGACCCGCGTGACTCATCCCATTCGGACAGTAGACCGGGGGTCATCAGCCTGAAAAACCTCACCCCGGCCCGTCCCATGAGTGGACAAGGCAGATATAGAAAGACACACGGCCCGGCCCTTGTTCGTTCTCGCCAATGTGATGAGAGAACATGCCAACGTGAAGACGCCGGAACAAAAAAAGACGCCTCGGATGAGACGCCTTTGTTCTTATTGATCCAGGAAGGAGCGAAGTTTCCGTGACCGACTGGGATGCTTCAACTTCCGCAGCGCTTTCGCTTCGATCTGGCGAATACGTTCGCGGGTCACGCTGAACTGTTGACCGACCTCTTCCAGAGTGTGGTCGGTATTCATGCCGATACCAAATCGCATCCGCAGAACACGTTCTTCACGCGGCGTGAGCGACGCCAGAACCCGGGTCGTGGTTTCCTTGAGGTTTTCCTGAATGGCGCTGTCCAAAGGCAGCACCGCATTCTTGTCCTCGATGAAATCGCCCAGTTGGCTGTCTTCCTCGTCGCCAATCGGGGTTTCCAGAGAAATCGGTTCCTTGGCGATCTTCATCACCTTGCGAACCTTTTCCAGTGGCATCTGCAGCTTTTCGGCCAGTTCTTCCGGCGTCGGCTCGCGACCGATTTCATGCAGCATCTGGCGACCGGTCCGGACCAGCTTGTTGATCGTCTCGATCATGTGCACCGGAATACGGATTGTCCGCGCCTGATCCGCGATGGAGCGCGTGATCGCCTGACGAATCCACCAGGTCGCATAGGTCGAGAACTTGTAGCCGCGGCGGTATTCAAACTTGTCGACCGCCTTCATCAGGCCGATGTTACCTTCTTGAATAAGATCAAGGAATTGCAAGCCACGGTTCGTGTACTTTTTGGCAATCGAAATAACCAGACGCAGGTTGGCCTCGACCATTTCTTTCTTGGCCTGCCGCGCCTCTTTCTCGCCCTTTTGTACCTGCTGAACGATACGGCGGAATTCAGAGATATCCAAGCCAACATACTGGCCAACCTGAGCCATATCGTTGCGCAGTTCCTCAACTTTGGCGGTTGAGCGTTCGATGAACATCTGCCAGCCCCGGCCCGGCTTTTCAGCCATCTCGGCCAGCCAGTTCGGGTCCAGTTCGCGGCCACGATAGGCGTCGATGAACTCACGGCGGTTGATGCGCGCCTGATCCGCCAGCTTCACCATTGAGCTGTCCAGCGACATAACGCGGCGGTTGATGCCATAAAGCTGGTCGATCAACGCTTCGATACGGTTGTTATGCAAATGAAGACCATTCACCAGCTCAACAATCTCGGACCGTAGCTTCTGATAAGTTGCCTCGTCTTTTTCGCTGAAGGTTCCGTCTTCGTTCAAGGTTGCCGATATACGGCTGTCCTGCATTTCTGACAGCATCGAGAAGTCGGTCGAAATACGTTCCAACGTGGTCAGAACCTGATCCTTCAGCGCTGCTTCCATAGCAGCAAGGGACATGTTGGCCTGATCGTCTTCGTCATCATCGTCGTCATTGCTCAGCGGGTTGCCGTCGGCATCCAGCTCGGGGCCGGTATCCTTGGCAGGTTTCGCGGCCTGAACAGCGGATGCGTCCACAACAGGTTCTTCGACATCACCGTCTTCATCCAACTGGTTGCCAAAGGTGGTTTCCAGATCGATGACATCCCGCAACAGAATATCTTCGGACAGCAATTCGTCGTGCCAGATGGTGATCGCCTGGAAGGTCAGCGGACTTTCGCACAGACCCGCAATCATCGTGTTGCGACCGGCTTCGATCCGCTTGGCGATGGCAATCTCGCCTTCGCGGCTCAGCAGTTCGACGCTGCCCATCTCGCGCAGATACATGCGGACGGGGTCATCTGTACGATCCAGCTTTTCTGCACCGGCACCCGCCAGCGCAACCTCACGGTTGCTTTCCGCGGCAACCAGTTCGGTCGAGCCTTTGCTCTCTTCTTCCTCAGCCTCTTCATCTTCGATGATGTTGATGCCCATCTCGGACAGCATCGACATAACGTCTTCGATCTGTTCCGAGCTGACTTGATCAGGCGGCAGCACCTGATTGAGCTGGTCGTAGGTGATATAACCTTTCTCGCGGGCCTCGGCGATCATCTTCTTGACGTTGGCCTGGCTCATGTCCAGCGAGATTTCCTGTTCCTGCTCGTCGGATTTGCGGTCTTCGTTCGTATCCTTGGCGGCCATTCAATGCTCCTGCAGGGATGGGTGATTCGTTTGAACCGAATCATTAGCGCGTTGAAGTGATTCGACCACCCGTTTACCCGTTTTTCTTTTCCAGTGCCTTACGAAAACACCACTTATCGACGTTTCCGCTCGAATTTGATACCTGACATGATTGCCGCAAACGCGTCTTTCTCGTCACGATTGATTCGCGCGCCGTTGTCGGCCACATCGAATACGGCCCGGTCTTCGTTCTGGCTGCGGCTTGTACGGTTGCGCTCTTCGGCGGCTTGCGCCAGCCGATACGTCAACGCCTCATCAGCCAGATCGGACAGTTCCTCTGCAGCTTCGGCAATCTCGGCATCCAACCCCCGGAGCGCTTTGATTTTCGCGAGTTCCTCGGCCAGTGTCATTTCGGCCTTTTCAACGTCGCCCGGTTTGAACACACAGGGGATGACTGCCACATGGCGAAGGGTCAACAGGTTTTCAAGGGCGTCGGGACCCATTGCTGCGATAATGTGTTCTTTCAGGTTTTCCGGGTCATCAATCGCGTGACGCAAAATCGCTTCGCGCAATGCTGCGTGATAGGGATCGTGGCAATCCATTTCTTCCAGTTGATGTTCGAACTGAACAACAACCTTGGGATTCAGAATTGATATCGCCAGAATAGCGGCTTCGCGCAGTTGGATGTCCGCGTTTTCGGATGAGGCCAGAAACGAACTGCGCGCGCCCGGCGTCGCGGGCTGAGGCTGGGATTTCCACTTGCCACGCGGTTGCCATGTCCTGCTTTGTTGTTGGCGCTGAGGACGGAACAGTTGCCAACGCAGATCCTTTATCTCTTGCCCATAGTGAGACCGGATTGACGGATCGCGGATCAGCTTGATCTTGTCCCGCAAGGACTTGTCCAATGCAGCTTTACGTTCAGGGCTGTCAAAAACCCGGCCCTCGGTCTCGCGCTGCCATAACAGCTTGACCATCGGAAGGGCGCCTTCCAGCACGGCTTGAACAGCACCCGGCCCTTCGGCGCGCAAAAGATCGTCGGGGTCTTTTCCTTCGGGCATCAGCGCAAATCGCAGTGACTTGCCTGCTTCCAACAACGGTAACGCCAAATCGACAGCACGCATCGCGGCGCGCAATCCTGCTGTATCTCCATCCAGTGCGATGATCGGCTCATCCGAGATCCGCCAGAGCATTTGCAACTGGTGCTCGGTGATTGCCGTTCCCAGAGGCGCGACCGATGCGCCAAAGCCTGCTTCAGCCAGCGCAATCACATCCATATACCCTTCGGCGACGATCAGCGGCTGCCCCTTGCCGGCCGCCTGACGTGCTGGGCCTTGATTGTAAAGACTGCGCCCTTTGTCGAAAAGTTCCGTCTCGGGCGAGTTCAGGTATTTCGCATTGTCGTTCGGATCCATCGCCCGGCCACCAAACGCAATGCATCGCCCGCGCGTATCGCGGATCGGGTACATGATCCGGTTGCGGAACGTGTCATACGGCTTTTTACCCTTGTTCGAGGGCTTGGCTAACCCGGCCCCAAGGATTAAATCCTCTTCGACGCTCTTTCCGCGCAGGTGATCCCATAAGCCTTGCCAACCGTCGGGGGCAAAACCGATCTCCCATCGGTCCAGCGCTTGCGAGTCCAGCCCCCGGCGGGTCAGATAATCTCGCGCCAGCGCCCCTGCCCCGGTCTTTAGCTGCAAGCGAAAGAACTGCGCCGCTTGCTCCATTACGTCGGCCAGTTGCGTGCGGCGATCCTGTTTTTCCTGTGCCTTCGGATCACGTGCTGGGATCGGCATCCCGGCTTCACGGGCCAGAATTTCGACTGCTTCCAGGAACGAAACGTTCTCGGTGTCTTTCACGAAGCTGATTGCATCGCCCTTGGCCTGACAGCCGAAGCAGTAGTAAAACCCCTTTTGGTCATCGACATGGAACGAGGCTGTCTTCTCATGATGGAAGGGGCATGGCGCCCACATGTCACCCTTGCCCTGATTGGACTTGCGCTGATCCCACATGACCTTACGCCCGACGACCTGAGACAAGCTCAGCCTGGTGCGCAATTCATCCAAAAATCCGGGGGGCAAAGACATTGGTCAAACCTGCCAGAAATGAATACGCGCGCCAAGGGGATGACGCGCTTATCCACAAGGAAATGCGACAGCTGTGGATTATTGCTGCAGACACAGCTCCAGCCATGCCGCACCCAAATCCTTTTTACGCACATCGCGCATCTTTTGCTCGTAGACCCATGGCGTGATCAGCGGGACCGCAGCGTTATAGTTCTCGGGCCATGTTGGGCCGCTGTCTGCCACGGCTTGTACAACATCGCGTTCCTTCACGCGATCCAGCCGCGCTTTTTGAACAGCAGCCACGACATCAGCCTGATACTTGCAGCTTTCTTCCTTGGTTTCCTGAGCGGCCAAAGGAGTGGCCAGAAAAGCCGCGACAAAGGCGATACGCAACATAGAGTTCTCCGGGATTCGTTACTTTGGTTTTGTATTACCCGCCAAACTAATCGGCCGCCATAAACATTCAAGCGGCAGAAAATTCAGGCGGGGCCAACAGATCGCCCCGCCTGCGCGCTTCAGAGACCTTTGGCGCGATAGCTTGCGGCTACGCGGTCAATGGCCACGATATACGCCGCCGTGCGAAGGTCTTCGACATCATCACGGCTGTGCCACACCTCTTGCATCGACTGATAGGCAATGCGCATTGTGTCGTCGAGACCCGAGCGCACCAGCTCAAGCTCATCCGCACCCTTGAGATATTTTGCCTTGAAGTCCGGCGACATCGACCATGCGTCACCCAGATACCGGTCTAGCCGCTGCAACTCGCTGACGATCAATTCATGCCGTGCCTCTTCCTGGCGGCGCTGCATCCGACCGAAACGAATGTGGCTGAGGTTCTTGACCCATTCGAAATACGAAACCGTCACACCGCCTGCATTGGCGTACATGTCGGGGATGATAACGGTCCCCTTCTTGCGCAGAACCTCATCCGCGCCGGCGGTGACCGGGCCATTCGCCGCCTCAATGATCAGCGGCGCCTTGATCCGATCAGCATTGGACAGGTTGATGACACCCTCCAAGGCAGCCGGGATCAGGATATCACATTCGGCCTCCAACACACTTGAGCCTTCTGCCGAGTGCGTCGCGTCGGGATAATCCTTCACGCCGCCATGCTTGACGATCCACTGGCGTACAGCTTCGACATCAATGCCGTCAGGATTATACAGCGCCCCATCCCATTCGATGATCCCCACAATGCGCGAGCCATCTTCCTCGCTCAGGAATTTCGCGGCGTGATAGCCCACATTGCCAAGCCCCTGCACAACCACGCGTTTGCCGTCCAGTTTGCCTGACAAACCCGCCTTCTGGATATCTTCAGGATGACGGAAAAACTCGCGCAGAGCATATTGGATACCGCGCCCGGTTGCCTCGACCCGCCCTGCGATGCCGCCAGCGTTCAGCGGTTTACCCGTCACACAGGCGCGTGCGTTGATATCGGTGGTGTTCATTCGTGCATATTGGTCAGCCATCCAGGCCATTTCGCGTTCACCCGTACCCATGTCGGGCGCCGGAACGTTTTGCGACGGGTTGATCAGATCCCGTTTGGCAAGCTCATATGCAAAGCGTCGTGTGATTTGTTCCAGCTCGTGCTCTTCGTATTTCCGCGGGTCAATGCAAAGCCCGCCTTTCGACCCGCCAAATGGCGTTTCGACAAGGGCGCACTTGTAAGTCATCAGCGCGGCCAGAGCTTCGACCTCGTCCTGGTTCACCGCAGTGGCATAACGAATACCCCCCTTGACCGGCTCCATATGTTCGGAATGCACAGACCTGTATCCGGTGAAGGTATGGATCTCGCCACGTAGCCGCACGCCAAATCGCACCGTGTAGGTTGCGTTGCAAACCCGGATTTTCTGCTCCAGCCCCGGCGGCAGTTCCATCAGGGCCGCTGCCCTGTTGAACATTAGGTCAACACTTTCGCGAAAGCTTGGTTCTTGGATGCCAGTCATAAAATCCTCCGTACCGCTAAATGACGAAACGTCATGACGTTTTGTCGCACCACTCAAGGCCAGCTGCAATCAAACAATGCACTTTTTTTCATCATCCTCTTCACAGCAGCATGATCGCCTGCCGATGAGTCGCTCAACCCGGTCAAACACTTAAGAGATTGTCCTCATTTCATCGACAGACCAGGGGAAAAGGCGCAAATTATGCCCCTTAAGTGCGCAAAAAGGCCAAAACCAAGCCCTTTTCGCCTAATTCACGCCACGTTTGAAAACTAAATTTAACCCAAATTACTTTTCTTTGTCGCACGAATTCAATGTGCGAAGCGGAGTCATCAAAATGATAAAATTCTCGCTTCATTACGACGGTTCGAAGCCGAAGCGCAAGATTTCCTGGTTGCGGCGGTTTGCCAAAAAAGAAGACGGCACATTTACTATTTTCGTGCTGTTCATGTTGGTCCTGATGCTTGCAATCACTGGCATGGCTATGGATGTCATGAAGTATGAACGCGACCGCGCAAGCCTGCAGTCGACACTCGACCGCGCGGTGCTTGCAGCTGCAGACCTCGACCAGAAGCTGCCGCCGTTGGAAGTGGTCGAAGCCTATATGGAAAAGGCCGGACTAGGTCATCTTGAAAAGACCGTAACCGTGGTTGAGGGGTTCGGCTCCAGGAAAGTGGCCGCAACGGCAGATGCAGTTGTTCCGACGCGCTATCTGAGATTCGGCAAAGTCACTGAATTGGGTCTTGTTGCCGGCAGCGCTGCTGAAGAATCTATTGGCTCGGTCGAAATCTCGCTTGTTCTGGATATGTCAGGCTCGATGACAAGATCTTCTGCGACGTCCGGAAAGTCGAAAATCGAAGTACTCAGGGACGCCGCCAAGGAATTCGTCACACTGATGCTCGAGAAAACAGGGGAAACAAAGATCTCGATGTCGATTATCCCCTACGCGACTCAGGTCAACGCAGGTGAGGACATCCTGGGCAAATTCACGAATGTCACGTCAGAGCATAATTATTCGCATTGCGTAAACTTCACTTCCGGGCAATTTGGAAATGTGACGCTTGACCCGCAAGGTTTCTATCAACGTACCGGGCATTTTGATCCGTGGAGATATAATAGCGCAACTGTAAATGGTGTGCGCACCGATGGTGAACAGAGCCCTGCCTATTTCGTGTGCCCGGTACGCGCTGGCAGTGAAATCACAGCCGTAACTGACGACGTTAACTACCTGCATCAACGCATTGACGCACTTACCGCCAGTGGTAACACGTCCATTGACTTAGGTATGAAATGGGGCGTCGGCGTTTTGGACCCCAATTTCCAACCTGTTATCAACGATTTGGCGGCAGAAGGTAAGGTTCCTGCGAAATTCGCTGTACGTCCGGAAGCCTTTGATTCAGACGTGCTGAAAATCGTTATCGTCATGACCGACGGGCAAAACACCACTCAATACATGCTGGATCCGTCGGTTCGCAGTGGCCAAACAGAGGTCTGGTTTAACCCCGAATACGACCGGGGTAACGGAGAAAAGGGTGAATACAGCGTTCGCTATAGCCGCAACCCTGACCGCTGGGTTTGGATGCAGCACACCGAAAACAACGGTGGAAGCTATGTCACGTCCGATCACCCCTTCGGCAACCCAGATAATGAAAACCCGGCAAACGAAGAGATCGGAACCGCTGTTCGCCTGACCTATCCCGACCTTTTCAATCTGGCATCACTGTGGTGGAACGCCAAAAACAACTTCTACTGGCAGAGCAACCACGAGAATACATGGTACTATAACCTGCGGGATTCTGTGGGTTCGTCTACCAAAAACTCGCGCACGGCCAATATCTGTGGCGCAGCCAGAGACAAGGGCGTCATCATCTACGGTATCGCCTTCGAAGCCCCGACCAGCGGCCTGAACACCATCAAAAACTGCGC
This sequence comes from uncultured Ruegeria sp., assembly GCF_947497005.1. Taxonomy (GTDB): domain Bacteria; phylum Pseudomonadota; class Alphaproteobacteria; order Rhodobacterales; family Rhodobacteraceae; genus Ruegeria. The sequence goes on from NZ_CANMFF010000001.1 coordinate 114,452, forward strand.
GAGCTCGCCAAGCCACGTATATGACGTAGACGGTCTGGATCTGGAAAAAGCATTCGAGTCCATTGCGTCGTCGATCCGCAAACTGAGGCTGACCCAATGATCCGTAAGACGCTGGCCAAGCTCCGGCCTTTCAAACGATCCGAGGCCGGGAACGCGACGATTGAGTTTGTCATGCTCGTTCCGTGGTTCCTGGCGCTTCTTGTGGCCGGTGGTGAACTATCGATCATCACGATGCAGCACGCTGCACTGGAACGTGGCGTAGACCTGATCGTACGGGATATTCGACTGGGCACAGGTACCAACTGGGATCATGACGAGATCAAAACCCGTATCTGCGATGTTTCCGGCATTCAGGACTGTGATGGCAACTTACGGCTGCAAATGGTCAAACAGGACGCATTTCAGGGTATTACACTCTCGGACCAGATCCCCTGCACCGACAGTTCTGAAGATCCAAAGCCCGTGCTTGACTTCAAAAGCGGGCAATCCAATGAGCTGATGATCTTGCGTGCCTGCTTGCGCATTGATCCGGTTCTCGAAACGTCGGCCATTGCAAAAGTCGTCCCTGACGGGTCCGGCCACTATGCAGTGACCGCAACGACAGCATTCGTACAGGAGCCGATTTAAGATCATGACTGTACTCAGAAATTTGAAAAACCGCATCAATGCTTTTAAGACCGACGAAAGTGGAATTCTGACGGTTGAGGCCCTCATGATTTTTCCGCTGATGCTGTGGTCGATCACGTTTACGTTCACCGCCTTTGAGGGGTTTCGTCAAAGTGCGTCCAATCTTAAGGCGGCCTACACAATCAGTGACCTAGTCTCGCGTGAAACAAACGAGGTCACTGATGTGTACTTCAACTCGCTGCACGACTTGGCGGGTAAAATGATCAACAATCGGTCTGACGTGAGAATGCGGGTCTCGCTGATCGAATACGATGAAGACAACGATGTCCACGAAGTGCGTTGGTCAACCGTGCGCGGCTTTGACAATGAATGGAACAATAACAATATTCAGGAAATCAAAGATCGCCTGCCGCCGATGCCCAATACAGACACCCTCATTCTGGTCGAAACATCCAACGAGTACATCCCGACGTTCAGACCTGGTTGGGATTTTGCGACAGGAATCACATTTGAGAACTTCATTTTCACCCGCCCGCGCTTTACCAACAGAATCTCCTGTAATTTAGCAATGACCCCGTTCGTCTGCGATAATACTGGATAGAACCTCGGACATGAACTTGGCTTCGGCGGCAGACGTCATGCCGCCCACGCCGATCCGGTAACCGACCCGCCACCACAGCCCCGGGGCCCACCGGTTCGCCGCTTTGTGCCGCGTACGAACTAAAAAACCGTTTGACGGTTTAAACGCGAACACTCCACGATCCACGACTTCTATGTCGGCGGTTTCAGCGATGACCTGACCTGACCCAGTGCGCAATTCCGTTGGCGTAAGCTCTATATAATCCTCGGTTGCCCGCCAGACGCTAAGAGCCAGCCAAAGAGAAGCCCCGCCAACGGCAAACAAAAACACTTGCCACACCGGCTCCGGTGGCGATACCAGAGCAACATAGGTGACCAAAGCCCCGACCGCCGCCAGCATCCCTACCCCAGCCCATCGTCTGGGGGATGATGCCCGTATCGTTGCCAGAACCTCGTCCTGCATGGTTGCCTCCTGTCTGTTTCATTTCGATGTAACCGCTCCGTACCAGAAACAACAGGGGCTAAACTTCCCTGCATTTTCGCACAGGGACGGTGGGATCATGCTAATTGACTGCAAATATGCAGGGGTTACATGCTGATCGAATGAACCGGAGGCCGTAATGTCCCTAAGACCCACACTGGAAACACGCAAAGCTGTCCCCACAATGGAAGGGGCTGGCGTCAAACTCCACCGCGCGTTCGGATTTCAGGACCCGTCCGAGCTTGATCCCTTTCTGCTGTTCGACGATTTTCGGAACGAACGGCCTCAGGACTATCAGGCCGGTTTTCCCTGGCATCCGCATCGCGGGATCGAGACGATTACCTATGTTCTGGCCGGATCGGTCGAACATTCGGATTCGCTGGGCAACACGGGCACCTTGGGGGTTGGGGATGTGCAATGGATGACCGCCGGATCAGGTATCCTGCATCAGGAAATGCCGAACGGAAACGCCTCGGGTCAGATGCACGGGTTCCAGTTGTGGGGCAACCTGCCCTCGGACCAGAAAATGACCGCCCCGCGCTATCAGGATGTTCAAAGCAAGGATATCCCCGAGATCACTGACGACGATGGCACGACAGTTCGGGTAATTGTCGGCGAGTTCTGGGGTAAATCCGGCCCTGTGGACGGCATTGCGGCAGACCCGCAATATCTGGATATCACTGTCCCCGCAGGTGTCAAAAAAACGTTTCGCATCGACACCTACCGCCGCGCCTTTGCCTATGTGTTTCAAGGTCAGGCGGCCTTTGCAGACGCATCACAGCCGACAGGAGTGCTGCTGGAAAAAGAGGTCGCCGGGCAAGAGATGAATATCCGGGATATGTCGGGCGACCGCACCCTTGTCCGTTTTGGCACGGGGGACGAAATCACCGTTCAGGCTGGCGCGCACGGCGTGCAGTTTCTGCTGATCTCGGGGGCTCCGATCGATGAACCCGTCGCGTGGCACGGTCCGATAGTTATGAATACGCAGGCCGAACTGGAACAAGCCTATCGGGACCTGCGCAACGGGAACTTCATTCGTCCTGCACACTGATACTGTGACGGCCTGATCCTGTCAGGCTGTCACTGCCTTATGCACCATGTTCCAATATATCTGCTCGACCTCGTCCAACGACAGTCGACCACCGGACCGGTACCAGGTCATCACACCATTAAGCATGGCAATTACTCCAAGCGTCGCGATCTTGGTGTCCGAAATCGCAAATTGCCCGGCCTGCTGCCCTGTGTCGAGGATGCTTTCCAGCGCATTTTCGTATTGACGCCGAAGGTCTTCGATTTCGGCGAAGTTTTCAGGTGAAAGGTTGCGCAATTCCATATAGGCGATGAAGACCTCATCAGGTCGTTGCAAATGGAAACGGATGTGAAAACCTACAAACCTACGCAATGCCTCTTGCGCGTCATCGCAACGCTCCAACGCATCAAGCGCTGAAAGCAGGTCCTGCATATGTTCGCGCATCAATCGGTAAAGCAAGCTCTGCTTGTCAGGCGTGTAGTTGTATAACGCCCCTGCTTGAACGCCGACCTCTTTTGCGATCTGTCGCATCGAGACAGCCGCATACCCGTGGCGGGCAAACAGGTTCAGTGCCGCCTTACGGATGCGAGGTCCTGTTATGTCGGAATGAGAGCCTTGAGTTCGTGCCATTTACCCACCGTATCTGAACAAACGTTCATATAGAACCCCGCTTGATCGACACCGGTAAAAGGTGCATCACGATGGGACGAGTGACATCAAAAAGCGTACAACATGAAACTGCTGCCTGTTCTGCCTCTTTTTCTTCTGTTTGCCGGATGCGCAGACATTCCCGAACTTGAAGGAAGTGAACCAGCTTCGGTAAGATCGGCAGCCTACCCGCGCCTTGTCCCGCTGCAGGAAACGTTGGGGCCCTCAATAGACCCAATCAGCCAGGCCGCCGTGGTGGAAGAAGATCTGACGCAGCGCAGTGAGGCGTTGGCAAAAAAAGCGCAAGCGCTGCAAAATGCGCAAACAAACTAAAGCGTGAAATTTCAAGTCCACAATCCCTCGGTGACGGATTGCACCCTCGGCCTGAACCCGCTAATGCAGCGCTGATCGGACAAGCGTCCGAATTCAGGTAAATTTCGAGCGGAAAGGAACCCACGAAATGACACAGGCGCTGCGGCTGGGAATTGCGGGCTTGGGAACTGTCGGCGTGGGTGTCGTCAAGATTGTCCGACGTCATGCTGAGATGCTGAAGGCACGCACGGGCAGATCGATTGAGATCGTGGCCGTATCCGCGCGGGATCCGAACAAGGACCGCGGCGTGAACCTGGCGGATTATGCCTGGGAAACCGACCCGGTTGCGTTGGCGAAACGCGACGACATCGACGTCTATGTCGAGCTGATGGGCGGCGAAAACGGCCCCGCCAAAGCCTCAGTCGAAGCTGCGCTGGTCAGCGGCAAGGACGTCGTCACCGCCAACAAGGCTTTGCTGGCCATCCACGGGCAGGAACTGGCAGAACAGGCCGAAGCCGCAGGTCGTGTCATCCGGTTTGAGGCCGCAGTTGCTGGCGGTATCCCGGTGATCAAATCCCTGACCGAAGGGTTGGCTGGCAACGAAATCACCCGCGTCATGGGCGTGATGAACGGCACCTGCAATTATATTCTCACCCGAATGCAATCGCAACGTCAGGGTTATAACGCCCTGTTCGATGAATGCGCCGAGCTTGGGTATCTTGAGGCCGACCCCAATCTGGATGTGGGTGGCATCGACGCCGCGCATAAACTGGCTTTGCTGGCCTCGATTGCTTTTGGCACCAAGCCTAATTTCGACGGTATCGAAATCGAAGGTATTCAGCAGATCAGCCTCGACGATATCGATCAAGCAGAAGATATGGGCTTCCGCATCAAGCTTCTGGGCGTAGCGCAGCGCACCGCGCGCGGTCTGGAACAGCGTATGCAGCCCTGTCTTGTGCCCAGTGACTCGCCCTTGGGTCAGTTGGAAGGCGGCACCAATATGGTGGTGATTGAAGGTGACGCGGTCGAGCAGGTTGTTCTGCGTGGCCCCGGCGCAGGCGAAGGGCCGACAGCCAGCGCCGTGATGGGCGACGTCTGCGATCTGGCGCGCGGGCTGCAAATCCCGACTTTTGGCCGACCTGCCACATCGCTCGAGACCGCAGCTCCCGCGGTCACTGGCTTGCCAGCGCCTTATTACCTGCGACTAGGGCTGCTGGACAAACCCGGCGCACTGGCAAAGGTTGCGGCCATTCTGGGCGATGCAGGTGTCTCGATCGACCGAATGCGCCAGTATGCCCACGCTGAAAGCACAGCGCCTGTACTGATCGTCACGCACAAAACCACCCGTGCCGCACTGGACGTCGCACTGGACGGTTTCCGCGAAACAGATGTGGTTGCAGGCGCCCCTGTTGCATTGCGAATTGAAGAGGTTTGACCTTGCGGCCTGCATGAAACGCAAGCTATGCCGGTAGAAACGGCTTTACTGACCAGAGGATACTGAACAATGAGTGCTGCCAAAACCGATTTTAACGACCGCCTGCTGTCTCTGGGGCTGGCAAGGGTGGCGGAACAGGCTGCGCTGGCCTCGGCCTCATTGGTGGGTCGTGGTGACGAAAAAGCGGCCGATCAGGCTGCGGTGAACGCGATGCGCGAACAGCTGAACTTGCTGGACATTGCGGGTGTCGTGGTGATCGGTGAAGGCGAACGCGACGAAGCGCCAATGCTGTTCATCGGTGAAGAGGTCGGCACCGGTAGCGGCCCCGGGGTGGACATCGCGCTGGACCCGCTGGAAGGCACCACGCTGACCGCCAAGGATATGCCTAACGCTTTGACCGTAATTGCAATGGGTCCTCGCGGCTCGATGTTGCATGCACCAGACGTTTACATGGACAAGCTTGCTGTTGGTCCGGGCCTGCCTGAGGGCGTAGTCAATCTGGACATGTCCCCCCGTGAACGCGTTGAGGCTCTGGCCAAGGCCAAAGGCTGCAAACCGGCCGACATCACCGTCTGCATTCTGGAACGCCCCCGTCACGAGGCGATGATCGCGGAAGTGCGCGAAACCGGAGCCTCGATCCGACTGATCACCGATGGTGATGTTGCCGGTGTCATGCATTGCGCTGAAAGCGAAGTGACCGGCATCGATATGTATATGGGCCAGGGTGGCGCGCCCGAAGGAGTGCTGGCCGCTGCTGCGCTGAAATGTATGGGTGGACAGATTTTTGGCCGCCTGTTGTTCCGCAATGATGACGAACGGGGTCGTGCCGCCAAGGCCGGAATCACTGATCTGAACCGTGTGTATGGGCGCGACGAGATGGTGACGGCAGATGTCATTTTTGCCGCGACGGGTGTAACTGGCGGATCGCTGCTGCCGCGCATCAAGCGAGAGCCGGGCTGGGTGGAAACTACAACCTTGCTGATGCGGTCGAAAACCGGATCGGTGCGCCGCATGTCCTATCGCACGCCCACATGGCCACACGACGAGGCATAACGGCTTGCGCCGTTGCCTTCGGCGAGAGTATCTCTGAAAAGATGAAGAGGCCGGATCCGCAAGGGTCCGGCCTTGGCGCATAAGAGGCGAGAGATGAATTTTCTTGGGGTTGAGCAATCGTTAACAGGACGTCGTTGGGTGGGCCCCGGCGCCGAGATCGAACGGGCCGCCGAGATGATGGCGCAACAAACAGACCTGCCTCGTGCAGTGTGTCAGGTCTTGGCCCGACGCGGCGTGCCGGTCACGGAGGCGTGTAGCTTCCTGGACCCTAAGCTAAAAGAGCTATTGCCCGATCCACGCGCCATGAAAGACATGGAAACGGCGGCGGCACGCTTTCTGAGCGCCGTAAGCCATCGCCAAAAGATAGCGGTGTTCGCGGATTATGATGTTGACGGCGGCAGTTCTGCCGCGCTGCTGCTGGTTTGGCTTCGGCAAATGGGGGTGCAAGCGACACTTTATGTGCCGGATCGGATTGATGAGGGTTATGGCCCCAATGTCCCGGCAATGCAGGACCTGGCAGCTAGCCACGACCTGATCATTTGCGTCGATTGCGGCACGCTCAGCCATGAACCGATTGCGGCCGCCAAGGGCGCAGATGTGATTGTGCTGGATCACCACCTCGGCGGCGAGACCCTGCCCGACTGCGTTGCAGTCGTGAACCCGAACCGGCAAGATGAAAGCGGTGATCTGGGCTATTTCTGCGCCGCAGGCGTCGTGTTTCTGATGCTGGTCGAAGCTGGGCGCCAATTGCGCGAGGCGGGTGCGAAGGGGCCCGACCTGATGTCGCTGCTGGACCTGGTGGCCCTGGCAACCGTGGCTGACGTTGCGCCTCTGATCGACGCCAACCGCGCACTGGTTCGACAAGGCCTGAAAGTGATGACGCAGCGACAGCGCCCCGGCCTTGTTGCCCTATCCGACGTCTCGCGTATGGATACAGCGCCGAACAGCTACCACCTTGGCTTCCTGCTTGGTCCCCGCGTGAATGCAGGCGGTCGGATCGGTCAGGCCGATCTGGGTGCACGACTGCTGAGCACCGATTCCCTGCATGAAGCACAAGCCTTGTCCGAACGTCTGGACGCATTGAATACAGAACGCCGCGACATCGAAAATGCAGTACGTGTCGCTGCGATGGAACAGGCGGAAGAGCGCGGTCTCGACGCTCCGTTGGTTTGGGCAGCAGGTGAAGGCTGGCACCCCGGTGTGGTGGGAATTGTGGCCTCTCGACTGAAGGAAACTGCCAATCGCCCCGCAATCGTGATCGGTTTTGACGGGGATGAGGGCAAAGGCTCGGGGCGCTCGGTCTCGGGTGTGGATTTGGGGGCTTCGATCCAACGGCTCGCGACCGAAGGACTGCTGGTCAAGGGTGGAGGCCACAAAATGGCGGCCGGCCTTACTGTCATGCGAGACAAGCTGGAACCGGCCATGGACCGTCTCAGTGAATTGCTGGCCAAACAAGGGGCCGGTCAGGGCGGCCCCGCTGACATGAAGCTGGACGGTGCCCTTATGCCGGGTGCGGCAACGGTGGAGTTGATCGAGCAGATCGAACAGGCCGGTCCTTTTGGTGCCGGAGCCCCGGCCCCACGATACGCACTGCCGGATCTGCAGATACGGTTTGCCAAGCGTGTCGGGGAAACGCATCTGAAGCTGTCACTGGCCGACGGAATGGGCGGAGGACTGGACGCAATTGCCTTTGGCGCCTTTGACGGGCCGATGGGCGAGAAGCTGTCAAATCACGGTGGTGCACGCTTCCATTTCGCAGGCCGTCTTGAGGTGAACACCTGGGGCGGGCGTCAATCCGTACAGCTCAGGCTGGAGGACGCGGCAGAGGCCCGTTGACGTAACACTTGGATGGGGCAAAAAACTTTCACATCCCTGCGTTTTTCGGCTTGCGGGGGTCACGGTGAAACCGTAAAAGGCCCTCCACAAGCCAGCGTGGCCCGTTCGTCTATCGGTTAGGACGCCAGGTTTTCAACCTGGAAAGAGGGGTTCGATTCCCCTACGGGCTACCATTTTTGCTTGCGCCAGTTCCATGTGGCCCGTTCGTCTATCGGTTAGGACGCCAGGTTTTCAACCTGGAAAGAGGGGTTCGATTCCCCTACGGGCTACCACTTTCTTGCCAATTCCACTTAAACCTCTGATCTGTTGCTCGGCCTCTTCCGGTATCTGATCGATGTCATGCTGCCTGAGATTCACTCGACTTGGCAATCTTGATGTCGATGCCCCAGCGCTCGAACGCCTTGGCCATAGCCTCTTTTGGCGCGGCATCCGTCACCAAAGTATGTACAGAACGCGGATCCGGGCCGACATAAGGGGCCATGTCACCGAATTTGAAATGTGCGGCAGCCACGACGACACGATCCGCTTGCCCGGCTACAGCCGACGCGAGATCCGCTTCGGCCGGGCTGTGATACAAAAACCCCTTTGTGTCCGAGATCGCATCCGTGCTGAGGATCACAAGGTCAAATGCATATCGTTGCAGTTGCTTCTGGGCGACATGACCGAAAGTACCCCGTTCATCGGATTGCAGTTCTCCACCCAGTAGATGCACGCGGTTTCCGCTGATCCCCGCCAATGTCTGCACAATCCCGATGGAATTGCTGACAACAGTCAGATGTTCGGTTTGGCGTAGTTCTTCGGCAACAAAGGCGGTGGTTGAGCCGACATCCAGAAAAACGGTCATCTGATCCCGGACCATTTTCGCCGTACGCGCCGCTATGAGACGCTTTTCGTCAGAATGCTGCGAGATTCGGCGAAAGAAACCCGGGTCACCTTGCGCTCCGGCAAGGTACGCACCGCCATGAACGCGTTCGACTGTACCCGCCTTCGACAAAGCCTTGATCGTACGCCGTACCGTTTCTTCGGACACGCCGATCATATTCGCCAGATCAGAGTTTCGCGCCGTTCCACCCAAACGCCGCAAAGCGTCAAGCAACTCAAGTTCACGATGGGTGTTAAGGGTGTTTTTCTTCACAACCAGCTCCGAATTCTCGATGTAGTCTATAAGGGCATGGAACGTCCTGCGCGACAAGCCAGTGCTTCAAAGGTTCCGCAAGGTTTTCCCGTTTCCAGATAAGTGATGAAAGCGGTGGTATCCGCCTCATATCCCAAGTTTTTCGCGACACATGTTTTCGATTTTCTGCCAAGTGGCTTTGTATTCTGGTGTGTTTTCCGCGGCATAGTGAAAGTTTTTCATCAGCCCGGTTAACTGGGTGAACACCTTCCGGGCTTCGGCCTTGTCCGCGAAAGCTGCTGTGGATTTTGTCACTTCGTATACAAGCTTGAACGTCATCCTTTGCCGTTCAAGAGGCACAGTGGCGTCGACCTTGTCGAATGCGTCCTGCTGCAAATAAACCATGTCAACAAACAGGGCTTTTTGTTGGGTTACAAAATCGTCAATCGTGACACCTTCTTCCCCGGTGACCTGCATCATCTGATCAACCTGTTCGCCCTTTTCGATCAGGCCAAGCAGATCACGCACCTTGGCCGTCCACCCCGGCTCAGCGTTTTTGTCGTACCAATCCGACAATTGGTCAGAGTAACGAGACCAACTGAGCATCGGGTCGACTGCGGGGTAAAAACGCTTATACGCACGCTCGGATGACAATCCGAGAAAACATTTGACCGTCGACAGAGTAGATTGGGTCACCGGCTCGTCAAAGTTGCCGCCCGCGGGTGAAACTGTCCCGATCAGCGTCAGGCTGCCAAGGTCGCCGTCATTCGTTTTTAACGCCCCGGCACGCTCGTACAAACCCTTGATCGAGCTTTCCAGATAAGCCGGGAACCCTTCCTCGCCCGGAATTTCCTCAAGCTTGCCAGAGGTTTCACGCATGGCTTGCGCCCACCGACTGGTGCTGTCGGCAATCAACAAGACGTCATAGCCCATCTGGCGATAGTATTCACCCAAAGTGATGCCTGTGAAGATCGACGCCTCGCGCGCCGCAACGGGCATGGATGACGTGTTGCAGATGATAATCGTCCGATCCATCAGGCTACCGCCTGTGGTCGGATCGGTCATTTTCGGAAATTCCGAGATGGTTTCAACCACCTCACCCGCGCGCTCGCCGCAGGCCACAACGATCACGATATCCACTTTCGCATTCCGCGCGATCAGGTTCTGCAGCACGGTCTTGCCTGCCCCGAACGGTCCGGGAATGCAGGCGGTGCCGCCGCGTGCAACCGGAAAAAACGTGTCGATCAGTCGTTGCGACGTCAAAACCGGTTCCGTCGGGTACAAGCGCTCGGACAGCGCTCGTTTCAATACGTTTTCCGGCAACGGCCGCCGAACCGGCCATTTTTGCGAAAGCGTCAGAGTATGCTCACTACCGGTTTCGTCTTCAAGACGAGCCACAATGTCATGGATCGTTGCAGCCCCTTTTTGTACCCAAACCACCTTGTAGTCGCCGGACCAGTTAAATGGCAGCATAATCTTGTGGTTGAAATGACCCTCGGGCACCGTCCCGATACTATCACCTGCAGTTACTGCGTCGCCAACCTTAACCGAGGGCGAAAAGGACCATTTCGCTTGTTCATCCAAGGGCGCAACATCTGCTCCTCGCGGCAGGAAGGTGCCGAATTCGGCGGCCACTTTGGGCAACGGCGATTGCAACCCATCAAACACCTGCCCCAGCAGCCCCGGCCCCAGCTCAACCGACAGCAACTGACCCGATTGTTCAACCCGATCACCGACGGCCACCCCGTCGGTGCTCTCATAGACCTGTACGTCTGCGGTATCGCCACGCACACGCAGCACCTCGGCTTTCAGGCGTTCCTGACGCCCACCAGGGCCGGACCGCGATGGCAGGATAAACACCACTTCGTTTTTGACCAATTGGCCGGGGTGACCGGTTGCATCCGGGTTGGCCTGTATTTGCACAAGCCCTTCCTGAACCGAGACAACACGAGCGGTCGATGTTTGTTTAGCTGAGGTTGGGGCCGTCATGCACTTGCTCCCTCAAAATCGATATCGGCAACGTCTGCCATGGCCTGTTGCGCCAGTTTTTCAAATCTCTTGGCCGCTTCCGCGGCACTGCTTTGCCCCCAGCGGTCGAAAATGTTCCAGATCAGGACGTAGATCGCGATCGCCTCGAAATCGAACAAATGACGGGCGGCGTGACGTTTGAGTTGCGTATGGCTGACCGACAAAAGCAGACGTTCCAGACCAAGCGGATCTTCATCGTCAAGCAGTTGGTGCGCCTCTTTCAGCCACGGCATCGGCCTTTCCAGCCGAAAGGTGGGATCACCCCAGTTTGCCGGAATATGGCGGCTCCATCGTCCTACGCCGAACGATCCTGAAGGCACGGGTTCTCCGCGATTTCTCAGGCGCAGTGCAGCGACCGCCGAGCGCATTTCCATGCGTTCAATGAAGAGCTTGCGCAAGCTAGGCTGCGGGATGTCGTGCAGCGATTGCCTGCATCGCTGGATCGCCTGAGCGTCGGTAACATCCATATCATAGGCACTCCAGCTCAGCGCGTGCTCTAACACGTGCAGGGCTTTGGCATCTTCTGGTGTCAAAGCCGTCAATCGTCGGTCCAACCGGATGCGCGACAACGGCGGCTGTTTGGCGACAAACAACCGCTCTGACCCCGGAAGGCTGCACATCAACGCGATATAGGCGTCCTGCCCTGACATCTCAGCGGATGACCCCTTCCAGCACAGCACGGAACCGGGGTTGCAAATGTTCCATCAACAGCGAAGCGACAGCCTTGTCGGACAGGTCCAGAACGACTCCCTGCTCTTCCGCCCGAACGCGAATACCTTCCTGAGTGTTGTCTGCCACGTGCAATTCAACATTCTCGCGCAACATCTTTGCCGTCAGTCCAAGAACGTATTTCGTCAGCTGGCCCGATTGAATGTCATCAGCGTTCTGTTTGATGTCTTCCTGCGTTGCGACCTTGGCAGGTAAAATGACCTGAACCACGCCATCAAGGTTCGCGCCTTCCCCGGCCCGACCGACGACTTCAAGGATCATTTGTTTTAGAAGCTCAGGATCAGACATCTCTTTGGTCACAAGACGTTCAACATCTGCCTTGAAGCGATCTGTCAAACCCGCCTTCATGGTCAGCACAGCGTCCCGCATCGCGGTGTTCAACGCTTCTTCACCCGCAGACCGGTAGTTGTCGGATTCCGTGCGCGCTTTCTTTTTGAACTCATCGGCTTCGCGTTTTGCATCCGCCAGGATACGCGCAGCCTCGGCCTTGGCATCGTCGCGCAGCTTCTCGGCTTCGGCCTGACCTGCGGCAACCCCATCATTGCGCAGCTTGTCGATCAGGGCGTCAACCCCATGCGAAATCGTTCCGTTCTGTGCCATCAGCTGATCCCCGCACTTATGACCAAAGCGAACACAAATGCAAAAACCCCGAACCCTTCGATGATCGCAGCCGGTGCAAGTGCGAGGCCAAAGATCTCGGGCTTTTCCTTGGTGGCGTTGATCGCAGCGGCACAAGCCCGGCCCTGCCAGATGCCGCAATACATAAGCGCGATGCCCGACAGGATGCCGATCCCGAACAGGCCGCCCGCATTTTCGGGTGTCACGTCGCGGTTCAGGGTGAACATGATGACGATGCCGTAAATCACCATCGTGGACGGAAAGGCCGAAACGCCAACGAAACGGCCATAGCCGCCTTCAGTTTCCGTCATGGCTCCGATACTGGCCATCCCTGCAATCGAACAGCCAATGGCACTTGCCGCAGCGCCCAACGCCATCGGCGCGTAAATACCCAGCCAACCCAGTGTGAGAACAAGCTCATTCATTCCTGAACCTCCTTGCGAGCAAACGGACGAAAGACGATGCCTTCATCCGGTAGACCCCATTTAAAGAATTCGATGTAATTGAGACGTAAGCCGTGGACGACGCCACTCATCATGGCGAGGGCAAAATTTAAAACGTGACCGATGATCAGGATCAGCAACCCAAACAGAATGCCCGGCCCTTTGAGCGCATGCATGACGGAAACGGCCAAATCGTTGAATGTGATCGCCAGAGAGGCCGAAGCAAGGCCCAGCGCGAACAGGCGCATATAACTTAGCACATCGCCAAACGCGCCCATCGCCCCGGTGAGACTTTGAAATCCCTCGAACAGACGCCAGATCCAGTCTGTCGGCTTCTGGATAATCCGCTCGCTGGAAAACAAAACAATCGCCACAACGCCGACGATCAAGATCGCCGAACCCGAAACTGGCGATTTGCCATTCATGTAACTGAGCCAAAGGACAAACCCGCCAATCAGAGCAGCAATCCACCCCAGATTGGCAATAGCCTTGCGTTGCCCCCACGCGGCACGGGCCGCCAGTGCATTGGCCAGAACCAGATGCAAGACACCAACGACAATCGAGACCATCATCATTGCGTTAAAATTGTTCAAATCCAGCGCCTTGAGCTTGGCCCAAATCGAGCCAGAAATCGGAGAGGCACCGAAGTAGCTGCCCACCATGATTCCGTACACGATCGTAGCTCCCGAGATGATCAAGCCAAACCTTCGCCAGGACCTTTGACCGGCTGTGCTATCCATCTTTTTCCAGAAGGCCAGCAGCCCAAGCAGAATGACTGCGCCATACCCGGCATCAGCAACGATCATGGCAAAGAAAATCGCGAAGGATACAGACACGATGACACTCGGATCCCAATCCTGATACCCGGGCACCTGATAGAATAGCGCCAGATCAACAGCGGCACTGCGGTTTTCAGGCTGTTCCAGCAAGGTCGGAGGTGTGTCGCCCGGCCCCGGCTCCTCAATCAGAACCGCAGACCCTTTGGTGCGCGTCATATCCAAAACTGCGTCTACCTGATCTTCAGGAACCCACCCCTGCAAAGCAAACATCGCCTCTTCGTCGCGTACTTTTTGCGTAGCATGGGCCAGTTCGGCAGCGCTTTCGGCGACGGACAGGTTCTGACGCATCTGGGTCAGGTAGCGGGTTCGCGCCACACGCTCAGCCTCGAGCGCCTCAAGAGCGATTTCGGATTCCTCAAGCTGCGCCTCAAGCTCATGTATGGGCAGAGAGCCAACATGCGTGCGCGGGATCGGCAAGATGTCGTCGTCAGGTTCGTCAAGTGAGATCAGAACGACGTAGAGGAACCGGTGGTCTTCTTCCAATATCGCCCAGGGCAGTTTGACCTCGGCCAATGCCTCACGATGCTTCAACGGCAGTTGATAGAACCACAACCTGTTGCCTGCCAAAACATCCGTTGGCGGGAAGTCCAGATCGCCCCACGGCCGCACCTGAGCAATACGATGCGCCAGAAAGTCCCGCCGATCCATCGTATCCCGAGTGCGCTGCATGAGGTCAGTCACATCATGCACGAAACGGTCCATTTCAAAATCGGGATCTCGCTGAATCTGGCGGCGCGGATCTTGAACTTCTGCAAGGAAACGCAACGCCTTATACGCCTCTCTTGCTCTGCGCTCGCTGATCTTTTCCGGTTCATTCGGTGGCGGCACCAGCGGAAGAACGTGCATGCATCCGAGGTACTGCAGCGCCTCGAGCGTGTCCGCCTTATGTGTTACCGGACCTACCAGAGACATCTTTTTCAAACGCGCCACACTCATGCCAAAGCCTCCTGTGCGTGTTTGCGTTTGGAGATTTTTGACCGCACGACTGCCTGCATCTGTTCGTCACTCAGATAGATGCGGATCTTTTTGATATTGGCTTTGGCGCGCGGGATCAGAACTTTTTCAAACAGGTTGACCCGTTGCGTAATCGAGGCCACCGCCTTGTCGAAAATGCGCACACGCTCTTCGGCGATTTTGACCCGCAGCCGCGTTTCGATCATGTCGTGCAGCAACTGTGCGGCAGCATCAACCCAATGAGGTTTGGCTAATACGGAATATGGTCGGACGACAACTTCGATCCGGTCAAGATCAGGCATCTTGACGCCCACCACGTTGACCTCTTTGACCTTGTAATCCTTGAGCTTGACCAAACCATCCAGATCAATGCCCTGCTGGGCAAGCATCGGAAGCTTTTCACCCACCTGTTGCGCAAGGGCCTGCACCTCATCCTGAAGACGTTTGACATCCGCGCGCGCCTTCACCCGTTCCGCCATCAACTGCTGACGCTTCAGATCCAGCGACGGCAGGAACCGCTCATAGCTTTTCAGCTGTGTCTGCTGGCGGGCCAGCGACGATTTATTCAGCTGCAACCGCGCCATTGGCATCCTTGGGGAAATACTTGTCGATCAGGGTTTGCTTCATCAGCAATTGTTCAGGCGCGAAACACTCGGCCAGCGTTCTCCAGCCCAAATCCAGCGCGTCTTCCAGAGGGATCGAGACGTTGATGTCCATGAACCGCGCGCTGAACAGGGCGCCAAATTTCAGCAACTGATGGTCATAGTCTGACAGATCAAACGCCATCGCTTGTTTCTGCGCGGCGTCGCGGCTCTCAGAGTAGAAGCGGATCATCGTGTTCATGATCTGACCGTGATCTTCGCGGGTGGTCTTGCCGATCACATTCTGCTTCAGGCGCGACAAGCTGCCAAAAGGATCAATCACACCCGAGTGCAGATAGATCTGCCCTTCGGTGATATAGCCGGTGTTGTCAGGTACCGGGTGGGTCACGTCATTGCCGGGCATCGTCGTGACGGTCAGAACCGTGACCGACCCTCCTTTGGCGTAGTCACAGGCTTTCTCATATCGGCGTGCCAGTTGGGAATAGAGGTCCCCCATATAGCCACGTTGCGATGGCACCCGCTCCTGACTGATTCCGACCTCTTTCATTGCGTCGGCATAGGCGGTCATGTCGGTCAGCAGCACCAGCACGCGTTTGCCCTCTTCCACCGCGAACTTTTCGGCCACGGCCAGCGCCATGTCAGGCACCAGAAGACGCTCGACCAAAGGGTCCATCGCCTGATTCACGAACATCACAGTGCGCGAGAACACACCCGCATCCTCAAAGGACGTGCGGAAGGTGTGGTAGTCGTCAAAGATCAGGCCCAGTCCACCGAAGACCACGATATCCGCGTCGGCCTGAATGCCGATTCGGCTGAGGAACGCGTTGAACGGCTCGCCAGAGACTGAGAAAATCGGAATTTTCTGGCTTTCGACCAGCGTGTTGAAAACGTCGATCATCGGCACATCGGTGCGGATCATCTTGTTTGGCACCGCGCGTTCAGCCGGGTTTACGGTCGGTCCGCCAATGTCGATTCGCGGCTCGGAAGACAGGTCTGGCCCGCCATCAATCGGTACACCCGCGCCATCAAAAACCCGCCCCAGAATGTTGGCCGAATAAGGTGTCTGCATCGGGTGGCCAAGAAACGTGGCTGTTGCCTCGGTCGAGATTCCCTTGGTACCGGAAAACACCTGCAGCGTGACGACATCCCGGTCGATGAAGATCGCCTGTGCCAGTGTTTTTCGGCCATCCACCGTCTCGATTACCGCCAGGTCGTTGAACCGGACGGCTGGTTCGCCCCTGTCCTCTATCGGCACCCGAACCTTGATCGTGTCCCCGACAATTTCCAGAACACGCGTGTACTTCAACAGACTTCGGGACATTGCATATCCTCACTGTTCCAAGTCGTCTTTCGCAATTCTCGCCGCACGGTTCAGCGGTAATTTTTGTAATAACAATCCCAGCTTACAACGGATTCACAAATTGGCAAACGAGTTCGATTTCACCTCTCTCGAAATGTCCGAACGTCAATTACTAAATTTTTAGTTTGACAGGCGCGCAAAAAATCGCTGATGCTGTCCGGCATCCGGTTTCTGCCGGAGAACCATAATTTTTGGGAGGAGACAGATGCGGAGACATCTACTTTCCGCAGTGGCGGCGGCTGCCGTCATTGCGGGGCACGGTCCTGCTTGGGCCGACGAAGCCGCAGCACAACGTTGGATCGACGACGAGTTCCAGCCATCGACCTTGTCGAAAGACGAACAGATGGGTGAAATGCAGTGGTTCATCGAGGCTGCACAGCCTTTTGCTGGCATGGAAATCAACGTCCTGTCCGAAGGCATTCCAACCCACTCTTACGAATCCGAGGTCCTGACCAAGGCGTTCGAGGAAATCACCGGTATCAAGGTCAATCACCAGATCCTCGGCGAAGGCGAAGTGGTTCAGGCTGTTCAGACCCAGCTTCAGACAGGTCGGAACCTGTATGACGGGTATGTCAACGACAGTGACCTGATCGGTACGCACTCGCGTCTGCAACTGGCCTATCCGCTGACCGATATGATGGGCGGCGACTGGGCGGGTACAACCTCGCCGACGCTGGATCTGGATGACTTCATGGGCATTCAGTTCACCACCGGTCCGGACGGCAAGCTGTATCAGCTGCCCGATCAGCAATTTGCAAACCTCTACTGGTTCCGCAAAGACTGGTTCGATGATGAGGCCAACAAAGCCGCGTTCAAAGAGAAGTACGGCTATGATCTGGGCGTTCCGGTCAACTGGTCGGCCTATGAAGACATCGCCGAGTTCTTCACCAACGACGTGAAAGAAGTCGACGGCGTCGCGATCTATGGGCACATGGATTACGGCAAGCGCGCGCCTGACCTGGGTTGGCGTATGACGGATGCATGGCTGTCGATGGCTGGTGCCGGCGATGTGGGCGAACCCAATGGTATCCCCGTCGACGAATGGGGCATCCGCATGGAAGCAGGAACCTGTAACCCGGTCGGCGCTTCGGTGTCGCGCGGTGGTGCTGCCAACGGTCCTGCCGCGGTCTATGCGATCCGCAAGTGGGATGAATGGCTGCGGGCCTATGCGCCTCCGGGTGCGGCGTCTTATGACTTCTACCAGTCGCTGCCCGCGCTCAGCCAAGGCAATGTGGCCCAACAGATCTTCTGGTACACCGCCTTTACCGCCGACATGGTGAAGCCGAAGTCCGAAGGCAACAATACAGTGGATGACGAAGGCACGCCGCTGTGGCGGATGGCACCCAGCCCGCATGGCCCTTACTGGGAAGAAGGCCAGAAGGTCGGCTACCAAGACGTGGGCTCCTGGACGTTCCTCAAATCGACCCCCTCGGATCGTGCCCAGGCAGCCTGGCTTTATGCCCAGTTCGTGACATCCAAGACTGTTGATGTGAAAAAGTCCCATGTGGGTCTGACCTTCATCCGCGACAGCTCGGTCAATCACGAGTCGTTCACCGAACGCGCATCCAAGTTGGGTGGTCTGGTCGAGTTCTACCGCTCGCCCGACCGTGTGGCATGGTCGCCAACCGGTATCAACGTGCCGGACTATCCGAAGCTGGCCCAGATCTGGTGGCAGCAGATCGGTGACGTGAACTCGGGCGCCTTCACCCCGCAAGAGGCGATGGATCGTCTGGCAGAAGAGATGGACATCACTATGGGCCGTATGCAAGCCGCGGATGAGGCTGCCAACGTCTATGGTGGCTGCGGCCCGCGCCTGAACGAGCCGCAAGACGCGTCCTTCTGGCTGGAAAAAGCCGGTTCGCCCAAGGCCAAGCTTGAGAACGAAAAGCCGCAGGGCCAGACCGTCAACTATGACGAACTGGTTCAGCGCTGGCAGTCTCAGTAAGCCATTGAAACCGGGGGTGCCGTTTGCGGCATCCCCACACCAAGGCCAAGACAGCGCGATGCGCTGCGGGATCGGAACCCACGGACATGATCGAACTTCAAGACGCGACCAAACGGGTCGGCAACGTCATCCATATCAAACCCACGTCCCTGACTTTGCAAATCGGCCATTTCAATGTGCTGCTGGGGGCAACCGGGTCAGGCAAGACCTCTCTTATCAAGATGATGGCCGGGCTGGACCCGATTGCCTCGGGCAAGGTCCTGATGGATGGTCAGGACGTCACACGGCTGAATACGCAAAAGCGACAGATCAGCCTCGTGCACCAGTTCTTCGTGAATTACCCGCACATGACAGTTTTCGACAACATTGCCTCGCCCTTGCGCGTGGCTGGAATGGCTAATTCCGAAGTCGAGGGACGGGTTGAAGAGGCAGCTGACCTGCTGCAACTGCGCCCCATGCTGCACCGCCGCCCGCACGAGCTGTCGGGTGGACAACAACAACGTACTGCGCTGGCGCGTGCCATCGCGAAAGAGAGCCGGGCGGTGTTCCTCGACGAGCCGCTGGCGAATCTCGACTATAAGCTGCGCGAAGAACTGCGCGAGCAATTGCCCGACCTGTTCGCTGGTCGCGGGGCTGTTGTTGTTTATGCCACTTCAGAACCCGAAGAGGCCCTTTTGCTGGGCGGTTACACCGCCTTGATGGAAGATGGCCGGGTTACCCAATTCGGTCCGACCGCAGACATCTATCGCAACCCCGACAACATCGCCGCTGCGCGTGTGTTCTCGGACCCGCCGATCAACGTGGCTCATATCACCGTGTCAGGTGCTCAGGCGCAGTTGGAAGGCGGTGGTGGCTGGCCGGTCGTCGACATAACAGACGGCGAGTATATGGTCGCAGTGCGCCCTCACCGCGTAACGCCATTCCGCACGTCTGACGCGGACGTGGAACTAACCGGCCGGGTGATCGTAACCGAGCTTTCAGGCTCGGATTCAAGCGCGCATTTTCAGCATGGGGATGACGCCTGGGTATCGCTGGCTGCCGGTGTTCACCCCTATCAAGTCGGTGAGGATCACAGTTTCTACCTGAACCCGGCCCATTGCCGGTACTTCAGCCAAGACGGCAAGAGGGTGGCCTGACATGGCACAGATCAAGCTTTCAAACCTTCGACATAGCTATATGCCCGCGCCAAAGGGCCCGGAAGACTATGCGCTGAAGGAAATCGACGTAACATGGCGTGATGGTGGGGCATATGCACTGCTGGGGCCGTCAGGCTGCGGCAAGTCCACACTTCTCAACATCATCTCCGGCCTGCTGACACCATCCGAGGGGCGTATCCTGTTCGATGATCAGGACGTGACCGCCCTGCCCCCCGATCAGCGCAACATTGCGCAGGTGTTCCAGTTCCCGGTGATCTACGACACGATGACCGTGGGCGAGAACCTGGCCTTTCCTCTGAAGAACCGAGGCGTTGATGCCGCGACAATCAAGCGCCGTGTCGATGAAATCGCTGAGATGCTGGATGTCACGGATATGCTGGGCACCAAGGCATCGGGCCTGAGCCCGGATAACAAGCAGAAAATCTCGATGGGTCGTGGGTTGGTGCGCGACGATGTGAACGCAGTGATGTTCGATGAACCGCTGACCGTGATCGACCCCCATCTGAAATGGAAACTGCGGTCGAAGCTGAAAGAACTGCATCAGCGCGTGCAGGCCACGATGATCTACGTGACCCACGACCAGACCGAGGCGCTGACCTTCGCTGACGAGGTGGTGGTGATGCAAGACGGCGAAGTGGTTCAGATCGGCACGCCGGTCGAACTGTTCGAGCGTCCGCAGCACACGTTTGTCGGCCACTTCATTGGTTCGCCGGGCATGAACGTGCTGCCATGTGAAGCAAAAGGTGACCGCGCCATATTTGAAGGGCACGAGGTCATGCTGGAAGGTCCCACGCACGGCGACGGAGGCCGCACCGACCTAGGCATCCGCCCCGAATATGTGGGCTTTGGCGAAACCGGCATTCCTGCGCAAGTGACCAAAGTTTCGGACATTGGTCGCCACTTTGTGGTCAGCGCGATGGTCGGCAATACTCCGTTGAAGGCCGTGGTTGAACATAACGCGCCCAACCCGGGCTCGCACGTGTTCCTGAAGTTTAAACCCGAACACTCCCGCGTCTATCGCGATGGCTGGATCGTAACCGAGGAGCGGACCCAATGAGAACCGAAAACCAAAAGGCGTGGTTCTTTGTCCTTCCCGTTCTGGCACTGGTCGCGTTCAACGCACTGGTGCCGATGATGACGGTGGTGAATTACTCGGTGCAGGAAACCTTTGGCAACAACCAGTTCTTCTGGGAAGGGCTGGGCTGGTTCGAGCAAATCCTGCGCTCTGATCGTTTTCAGGCCGCACTGGGACGGCAATTCCTGTTCACCTTCCTGATCCTGCTGATCGAGGTGCCCCTTGGC
The DNA here is from genome assembly GCF_947497005.1 of uncultured Ruegeria sp. Classification (GTDB taxonomy): domain Bacteria; phylum Pseudomonadota; class Alphaproteobacteria; order Rhodobacterales; family Rhodobacteraceae; genus Ruegeria. Next base: position 135,544 of record NZ_CANMFF010000001.1, read on the forward strand.
ATCATCGTCGCCCTGTCCATGCCGCGCAAAGGCTTCTGGGTGCCGGTCTGTCTGGTGCTGATGGCTCTGCCGATGCTGATCCCCTGGAACGTTGTCGGCTCGATGTGGAACATCTTTACGCTGCCGAAAATCGGTCTGCTGGGATACTTCCTGAATGACGTTCTGGGCATCAATTATGACATGACGCAACAGCCCTTGTCGGCCTGGATTACCGTCGTTGTCATGGATGTCTGGCACTGGACGTCACTGGTGGTGCTGCTGTGCTATGCGGGCCTCGTCTCGATCCCTGACGCTTATTATCAGGCGGCCAAGATCGACGGTGCCAGCCCTTGGTCGGTGTTCCGCTACATCCAACTGCCCAAGATGAAGACAGTTCTGACCATCGCAATTCTTTTGCGGTTCATGGACAGTTTCAACATCTATACCGAGCCTTTCGTACTGACCGGCGGTGGCCCCGGCAACTCGACCACCCTACTGTCGATCGACCTGGTGAAGATCGCGTTGGGACAGTTCGACCTTGGCCCGGCGGCGGCGATGAGTCTGATCTATTTCGCCATCACATTGCTTGTGTCGTGGCTCTTCTACACTCTGATGACAAAGGATGACGCAGAATGAAAAAGCGTTCCCTCATCCCGATCCTGTACATCGCGTTCCTGATGCTGCCGATCTATTGGCTGGTGGCGATGTCCTTCAAGACCACGAACGAGATTCTGTCGGGCTTTTCCCTGTTCCCCCAGACATTTACGCTGGAAAATTACATCACAATCTTCACTGATCCGACCTGGTACTGGGGCTACATCAACTCGATCGCTTATGTGACTCTGAACACGGTGCTTTCGGTTTGTGTCGCACTGCCTGCTGCCTATGCTTTCTCTCGCTACAGGTTCCTAGGTGACAAACAGCTGTTTTTCTGGCTGCTGACCAACCGGATGGCTCCGGCTGCGGTATTTGCGCTGCCATTCTTTCAGCTCTACTCTTCCATCGGTCTGTTCGACACGTATCTGGCAGTGGCGCTGGCCCACACACTGTTCAACGTGCCGCTGGCGGTTTGGATTCTGGAGGGCTTTATGCGCGGTATTCCGAAGGAGTTGGATGAAACAGCCTATGTCGACGGCTATTCCTTCCCGCGCTTCTTCGTGACGATTTTCCTGCCCAACATCAAAGCAGGTGTCGGCGTCGCGGCCTTCTTCTGCTTTATGTTCTCGTGGGTGGAAATGCTACTGGCCAAGACCCTGACTGCGGTCGAGGCCAAACCCATCGCCGCCGTGATGACCCGCACCGCATCCAGCGCGGGGTACGAATTGGGCCTGCTTGCCGCCGCCGGCACCCTGACCATCATCCCCGGCGCCATCGTCATCTGGTTTGTCCGCAACTACATCGCGCGTGGTTTCGCGATGGGACGTGTGTGAGGTTCGATATGCGTAAACTTCTTCTCACCCTCTTTTTCCTGCCTTCCACCACTTTTGCCCAGCAGGCCGGATGGGGCAGCGTCGGCCAGCCAGAGGAAAAAGGCTTTTCCTGGACTGCCCCACTGTGGCCCGATTTCTGGATGGCCTGGACCCCGGCGACACTGGCCGTGTTCGTCGGAATCTTTTCGGCCATCGCTCTGATCGGCGTTCTTGAGGGCTTCAAGTATCGAGATGGTATAGAACGGCGCGGTGTGCTGGGGCTGACGACCACATTGGGCGACCGGCTGTTCATCACCCTTCTGGGGTCCGCCTATATCTTCCTCGCCTGGCTGGGGCTTGTCGGACAGCCGGTCTGGACACCTCTTTTCCTGTCTATCGGCTGGGGTGTTTTTGTGTTCTGGAAAGTTTAGACTTTGACAAATTGCGAAAGGATGCTTGTCTGTCAGGCATACTAAACATGGCGACACCGAGATCGATGCGAAAGAAAAAGACGACAAATCTGCTGACCGAGGTTGAACTGGAGTTCATGAACGAGCTCTGGGCCCTTGGGCAAGGCTCGGTGCGCGACGTCCTGGACAGGCTGCCTTCAGAACGCAATCTGGCCTACACATCCGGTGCCACGATCCTGCGTATTCTGGATGAAAAAGGCTTTGTGGAAAGTCACAAGTCAGGAAAAACCCTGATCTATACGCCGCTTCTGGAAAAGGACAGGTATCAGGCCCGTTCGCTGCAAAACCTGTCCCGCACTCTATTCGACGACACTCCCGCCACACTGGTGGCGCGACTTGTCGATGATGCGGGGCTGAGCGAAACCGACCTAGAGGAAATTCGAGCACTGGTAGAGAGGAGACTGCAAAATGACAGCGGTTAGACCGGTTCTCGACGCATTCATTGAACTGAACATCGTGCTGGCCTTATCGGCCGTCATCTGGCTGGCGGCGCGGGCCGCACTGACCCACACGAGCCTGCGCCACAGCTATGTCGCGCAGTTGCGGGCACTCAAGGCGCTAAGCATTTGTGTTCTCATAAGCCCATTTCTTGCATTCGGCGTAACGTCTCTGGCCGCGTATGCATGGCCAGGAAGCGCAGTGGCGCTTGGTGACATCGCTGTTGCCGCCTATCTGCGCGGCGACATCGCTATGCCCGCCACACAATTCGAGGCCCTGTTGAATACCCGAGCAAGATGGGTCGATCTTGCATTGTCTGGACAGCAGCCGGTGATTACCGCATTTGCGGCGCTGCTTGCTTTAGTCGCAATAGTGTTCGCCACTCGTGCCTTACGGGATGCAGTGATGATCCGTCAGACAGTCAAATCCAGCTTTCTGTGGCGTCAATCGGCTAAAGTGGATATCCGCCTTTCCGACCGCATAACAATACCGTTTGCGGTGCGCGGGCTGCGCCGTCGCCATGTCGTTCTTCCAAGCCATCTGCTTGATACTCCGCGTGAGCTGCGTTTTGCATTGGCGCACGAGTTTCAGCATGTTCGGGCGGACGACGTGGAGTGGGAGCTGGGCTTTGAACTGCTGCGTCCACTGTTGTTCTGGAACCCTGCCTATCTGATGCTCAAGTATCAGTTTGGCCGGTTGCGTGAACTGGCCTGCGATCAGTCTGTCGTTGCCCGCAAACGGATTGATGCGCGTGAATACACGGCGTGCTTGTTGGATTATTGCGCTCGTACGATCTCGGCCAACAATCCACGCGTTCTGAATGTTGCGTTTGTGACAGGCGGCAAGGCCAAGCGCGTGCTGCGCCAGCGAGTGCTCGCTCTGACCGATGGTCAGCCGACGGTGCCCACCCTGCCCTCGCTGTTCCTTGGGATGGCCCTGACCTTTGCCACCCTTCTGGCGCTGGGGTCTGCTTCGATTCAACAGACACAGGATTGGAGCCATGATCGCCTGATGCTGTCGACCGTGGTCAATCTGGAACGTCTAGAGGCGCGCAATCAAGGGAATTGACCCTGCCCGATCACCAACCGCGACGGCCGAACAGTGAATGAAGCCTGCCCTCATCGGCAAATGGCTCAAGCGCTCGTGCGCGCTCTAACCGCGCCACAACTCGCGCAACCAGAACCCATCCGATTACAGCAAAGATGACACCACCGAAGGCCTGGCCCAACAGAACGCCAGATGCTCCGGCGACCTGTGAACCAATCGTCGCGAAAACCCAGGTCCCAATGGTGTGGCGACCCCAGTTTATCCATGTGGAGTAAACCGGATGGCCCAGATTGTTGAAGCTGGCATTTGTCACGAAGATCACGCCATTGAAGAACGAAGCCAAAGCCAGCGGGCCGCAGAACAAATAAATCAGAATCCGTGTTTCGCCTTGTGCTGCAAACAAATCCGCAATCGGCGCGCGCAGCAAAAACAGAATGGCCGACATGCAAAGGACATAGATAGCCGTAAACTTGATCCCGGCCAGAAATGCTGCACGCACACGGTCGAATTTCTCGGCCCCATAATTCTGACCGATGATTGGTCCTATTGCGCCTGACAACGCGAATATGACCGAAAACGCCACCGGCAAAAGTCGCCCGATCACGGCCATGCCTGCAACCGCGTCGGTTCCATATTGCGCGATTTCCCGCACCACAATGGCATTGCCGATCGGAGTGGCCACGTTCGTCAGGACGGCAGGAATTGCGATTGCCCGCACGGGCCCCATATCCCGGGCTACCTGCTTCAGAGAGGGGCGCGCAAACCCTTTATGCACCCGCAACGCAGGCCACAGCGCCGCCGCCAACATGCACAGCCGGGCCATAACCGAGGCAATCGCGGCCCCATCCAGCCCCAACCCGACGGCAAAGATCAAAATCGGGTCCAGAACAGCATTTACCAAGCCGCCGTAAATCGTGGCCATCATCGACCGTCGCGCATCCCCATGGCCGCGCAGAACTGCCATCGCCACCATCGCAATCGACATCACGCACATCGTTGGAAGGATGATCGACACATAACGCGTAGCCAGCCGCAAAACCTCACCTTCCGCGCCGAGTACTGACAACAGATAGCTGAGATTCAACAACACCAATATCGAAGTAATCAGCCCGACGATCATTCCCAAAACGGCCACACTGGACGCATAATGCCTTGCTTGTTCTGCCCGTCCGGCCCCGAGTTCGCGCGCAACCAGCGCTCCGGCGGCAATCGACAATCCGATATTGATCGCGTTGGTGAAAAACAGCAACGTCCCGGCATAGCCTACTGCTGCTGCCAGCGCGTCGTTACCCAGCATCGAGATGAAGATCATATCGACAAAGTCGACGGCAAAGATAGCCATCAGGCCGATGCTGGTGGTCAGCGACATGCGCGTCACGTGCAGCATCAGACTGCCGCTCAGAAACACCGCTTTGCTTGCCGATTGATCCGCCAAAACTCTGGTCGCCCCACCTGTTCGACCCGGACGGGCCTCTGATGCCTTTGTGTTCGGCAAGGGCAAGCCCCGACCAGCGCTTAAGCAAACTCACGCGTTTCCAAGGCTTTGTACACCGTATTTTTCAAAGCTGACGGAACCAACAGGGATCAGACAAAGCGGTTCACGTAGTTCTCCAGGATTTCCTGACGCCCCGAACGTGGCTGTGGATTGAGGTCCTCCGCCAGCACTTGTGCCGCAATCTCATCAAGACCTGACGTCAGCATCGCCTGTGCCTCGGGCGCATTCCAGCCCGCGTACCTGTCAGCCAGAGCCTTTTCCAAACCGCCATCCTCGAGCATCGCCGCGGCGGCTTTCAGGCCCCGAGCGCAGATATCCATCCCACCTAAATGCGCGGCGATCAGGTCCTCGGCGTAGATTGACTGCCTGCGAAGTTTTGCGTCGAAATTGGTGCCACCCGTCGTAAACCCGCCCGCTTTCAGAATGTGGTAATAGGCCAGCGCGACTTCGGGCGTGTTGTTCGGAAACTGGTCCGTATCCCATCCCGATTGATAGTCGTTGCGGTTCATGTCGATCGATCCGAGCATCCCTTCAGACGTGGCCACTGCAATCTCGTGTTCGAAACTATGCCCTGCCAGAATCGCGTGCCCCTGTTCGAGGTTCAGCTTAACCTCATCCTCCAGCCCATATTTACGCAAGAAACCGATGCAGGTGGCGGCATCGAAATCATACTGGTGCTTTGACGGCTCCTGAGGTTTGGGTTCGACAAGGATCGCGCCTTTGAATCCGATCTTGTGCTTGTACTCGACCACCATATTCAGGAACCGGCCCATATGATCCAGCTCGGTCCCCATATCGGTATTGAGCAGCGTCTCATATCCTTCGCGCCCGCCCCAAAGTACATAGTTTTCACCGCCAAGCTTGTGGGTGGCGTCCATGCAAGACTTCACAGTGGCGGCGGCAAAGGCAAAGACATCCGGGTCAGGGTTGGTGCTGGCACCGCCCATCCAGCGGCGATGGCTGAACATGTTGGCCGTGCCCCACAACAGCTTGGTGCCAGCGGCCTGCATCTTTTCACCGATATAGTCGGTGATCTCGTTCAACGTGCGCAGATTGTCCGCGAAGTTACCCTGTTCAGGGCGGATATCGGCATCATGCCAGCAGAAGTAAGGCTGGCCGAGAATTTGAAACATTTCAAACGCGATATCGGCCTTCATCTTGGCGCGGCCCATATCATCCTGCGGGTGCCAGGGGCGTTCAAATGTGGGGCCTCCAAACGGATCTCCACCTTCCCAGGCAAAAGAATGCCACCATGCTGCGGCAAAACGCAGGTGATCCTCCATACGCTTGCCCAAGACCATTTCATCAGGGTCGTAATGGCGAAACGCGAGCGGGTTCGTGCTGTCTTCGCCACCGAATTGGACTTTCTCAATTCCCTGAAAGAATCCGCTCGTCATCTCATTCACCTTATTCTGCTTTTTCGCCGGGTTTCTTACCCAGAATGATCATCGACAACAGGTCATCATCGGTGACATCGGCGATATCAACCGTTCCGACCAGCTGCCCGTTCTTCATGACCGAAGCCCGATCGCACAGTTCCATCACAGCATGCACGTCGTGGTCGATCAGAAAAATCCCGATCCCTTGCGCCTTGAGCTTTTGAATCAGGTCCGCCACCATCTGTGTTTCGTGCGGGCCAAGCGCGGCGGTCGGTTCGTCCATGATCAGGATACGTGCATTGAAATATACTGCACGTGCGATGGCCACCGATTGCCGCTGACCACCTGAAAGGGCTGAAACCGGATCGTTGAACTTCTGAAAGTTCGGATTCAGCTGTGCCATAATCTTGCGGCACTCAGCCTCCATCGCGGCATCGTTGACCAGACCGAAAGGTGTGACCATTTCCCGGCCCAGAAACAGGTTCGAGCTTGCATCCAGATTGTCCGCCAACGCCAGTGTCTGATAGATTGTCTCGATATTGTTGGCGCGCGCATCGCGGGGATTGTGGATCTCAACCTTGTTGCCCTCGATCAGGATCTCTCCATGGTCCATTTGATAGGCGCCCGAAAGCACCTTGATCAGGGTGGATTTTCCGGCCCCGTTGTGGCCCAGAAGGCCCACGACCTCGCCCGGGTACAGATCAACCGACACGTGGTCCACCGCCTTGATACCCCCGAAGGAAATCGAGATATCCCGCATTTCCACCAAGGGCGGCTGGCCCGACCCGCGGCCGGACGCTTGGTTTTGTGTTTCTTGTGCTTGCATCATTTCGCCCCCAGACGTTTGCGATAGACGATGTCGATATAGACAGCCAAAACCAGAACGGTGCCGACGACGATATTCTGGAACGGCGCATCCACGCCGACCATGGCCATGCCCGATTGCAACGCCTGCATGATCAGCGCGCCAAGGATCGCGCCGTAGATTGTGCCGATGCCGCCGGACAGCGCTGTCCCGCCGATTACAGCAGCAGCAATCACGCGCAGTTCATCCAGCGTGCCAATATCATTCGAATGGTTGGCCAGACGGGCCGAGGCCACAACGGCTGACAGTGCGCACAAGAACCCCATCAGGGCAAAAATTTTGACGGTCATCATGCGGGTGTTGATGCCTGACAATTCAGCCGCGTCCGGGTTGCCACCGGTTGCAAAGATATAGCGGCCAAATCGGGTCTTGCGGGCCACGACAGTCAGCGTTACCGCAACAAGGATCAGGATCAGGACCGAGATCGGGATACCATAACCGACAACCAGCCCCTCGGGCATGGTCTCACCACGTGCTTCGAACATCCGTTCAAGACGGCGGGTCGGGATCGCATAGCTGTTGACGATGAAGACATAGCCCATGATGGCAATGCCAATGATCGCGGCCAGCGTTGTCTCGGCCCAAAAAGGTTTCACAGGAAACCCATGGGCCGCTTTGGAACGGCGACCGCTCCACAATGCCCAGATTGCAACCGCAGTTGCAGCAAGGCCAAACAGAAGGCTGGCCATTGTGCCCAACGTGCCGTTTGTGCCGCCAAACATCAGGAACGTGCTGTCCAGGGGGCCAATTGTCTGGCCATCCGTCATGTACCAGGCAACGTTACGCCAGACCAAAAATCCGCCCAGCGTCACGATGAAGGCCGGTATGGTGAGGTAACCCACCATCCAACCGTGGAACGCACCGATCAACGTCCCAACGACCAAACCGACAACCAATGTGATTGCCCAGGTCGCCGGGTTGTTCAAACCCATTCCCAGCACGTTCGGCAACAGCTCGGTCTGTGTCATCGCCATGACGGCTGATGTTGTCGCCAGCAAAGCTCCGACCGACAGGTCGATGTGGCGCATTACAATGATGAACACCATGCCACAGGCCATAATGGCGACAGAGACGGTTTGTATCGACAGGTTGAACAGATTTCTGGGCGTCAGAAAACGGCCATCCGTAAAGATGTTGAAGCCAATACACAGGATGATGAAGGCGCCGATCATGCCCAATAGCCGCATATCCAGTTCCAGTTGCTGGAACAGGTTGGCCTTTGTTTTTTTGGGTACCGGCTGAGACGAAGTTTCGGTCATATCCGATCTTTCATGTTCAGCTATGGTCTCTGGCCCGGCCTTCCGGGCCAGAGACGTGATGGTTCGGAGTGTCGGTTAGTTACAGGGTGCAGGGCCGTTTTCGACGCCCTGACACAGATCTGCCAGTGGGATCCAGCCAGCATCAACCACAACAGACAGGTTGTCCTTGGTGATCGGTACCGGTGCCAGGAAGACCGAATTCATCTCTGTTCCACCAGGCGAGGTCCAGCTGATCGCGCCCTCGACATCGGCAGCAGCGGTACCGCTGCTCAGCGCGACCGCGATTTCACCGGCAGCTTTGCCCAGCTCACGTGCGTCTTTCCACACAGAAACGGTTTGCGTGCCTTTGGCTACCCGGTTCAGTGCGGCATGGTCGCCATCCTGGCCCGAGACCGGAATCCCTTCCATGCCCTGCGCGGTCAGCGCAGCAACAACACCACCTGCGGTACCGTCATTCGAGGCCACAACCGCGTCAACGGCGTTTTCATTGGCGGTCAGTATCTGTTCCATGTTGCGCTGCGCGTTCGCGGGCAACCAACCGTCTGTATAGGCTTCACCCACGATGACGACATCGCCGCTGTCTACAGCCGCCTGAATGATCTCTTGCTGACCACCGCGCAGAAAATCCGCGTTCGGATCGGTGGGCGAGCCCTTGATCATTACATAGTTGCCCTTGGGCATGGCGTCGAACACCGCGCGGGCCTGCATCCGGCCAACTTCGACATTATCAAAGGTCAGGTAGAAGGCACGGTCATCCTCGATCAGACGGTCATACGCTATGACCGGAATACCTTCGTCCGCTGCGGCCTGAACAGCCGGGCCGATGGCCTGAGAATCTTGCGCCAGAATGATAAGCGCATCAACGCCCTGGGCGATCAGGCTTTCGATATCCGACAATTGCTTGGACGACGATGATTGCGCATCCGAAGAAATGTACTCTGCACCGCCCGCCTCCAGCGCGGCCTTGATTGCCGCTTCGTCAGTTTTCCAACGCTCTTCCTGGAAATTCGACCAGCTAACACCGACTGTTGGTTCTGCAAATGCAACCGTCCCCATTAGGACTGCAACAGCAGAAGCGCTGAGAATTCGTTTCATGATTTCCTCCCGGTTTCATTGAGCCATCGATTCATGATTCGTGGCCCCGATAATTCTGAGTAGCATATTTATTTCAGTCGGTAAAATATTTATGCTATCGGTAACAGAAAAAACCGCCTAGGTTGAAGCAGGGATCAGATTCGCGAGGGCAAGATGCTGAAAAGCAAAGCTTCTTCAAATGCCACGGACCAAAGAAACATCACTCGCCTGCGCGTATTGGAACAAATCCGGGCCACAGGAACCATTTCGCGAATCGACATCGCCAGCGCCTTGGAGACCAGCCCGGCAACGATCACATCCGCTACTGCCGACCTGCTCTCCGCTGGCCTGATTCAGGAGATAGACGGCGAAACACCTTCGAAGTCGGCCCGTCGCGGCAGACCGCGTGTGCTGCTGAAACTACATGGCGCTTCACATATGATAGCCGGTATGAAGGTAGCCCGGCAGCAGATTTCAGTCATTCTCGTGGATTTCGAAGGAACCGAGATTACGTCGTACACGCATTCACTGGATAAGGCCCGCATGGCCCCAGACGCGTTTGCCAAGAAGATCCGCACAGTGCTTGAACAGGCTTGCGATTCGACGAACCGATCCCTTGCAGATGTATCAGGTGTCTGTATCGGCATCGCTGGTCTTATCGATGCCGAACAGAATTTTGTACATTGGTCATCTTCGCTGACAGAACGAAATGTGGATCTGAGCCCACTGTTGTCCGATGTGCTTCCCTGCCCGGCCTTTATCGAAAACGATGCCAATCTGGTGGCAAAGGCAGAACAGCTTTTCGGGCTGGGCAAGGGGCTGAAGAACTTTCTAGTTGTAACGATCGAACACGGTATCGGTCTGGGCATCGTGCTGGATGGCAAGCTTTATCGCGGCGAGCGCGGATGCGGCGCAGAATTCGGGCATCTCAAGGTTCAGCTGGATGGTGCTTTGTGTCAGTGCGGCCAACGTGGATGCCTTGAGGCCTATGTGGGCGAATACGCTCTGATCCGCGAAGCGACTATTGCCAGCCAGGCCACCGATCCCCACACTCTTGCCGATATTCACGCGTCGGCAAAGGCCGGAGACGCCAGGTCCCTTTCCGTTTTGTCCCGCGCTGGCCAGATGTTCGGTATGGGGATTTCGAACCTGATCAATCTTTTCGACCCCGAGTGCATTATCCTGTCCGGCGCCAGGGGCAGCTTTGACTACCTGCACTCAGACGCGGTGATGGCCCGTATCCAAAATGGTGTTGTCAGCGTTGACGCGTCGTTGCCCGAAATCAAAGTGAACCATTGGGGTGATTCAATGTGGGCCAAGGGCGCGGCGGCCTATGGGATTGAACAAGTCTCGGTCCTTAAAGTCAGGGAATTGGCGGCCCATGCAAATTAAGATTGCGATCCTGTTTGCCGCAGCTTCGACCGCTGCAGCAGACACTCTGCCCCCACGTTTTCAAAGCGTCGATGTCCCAAGCCATGTCTATGACGGTGGCTGGGAACATTTCGTGGGTGGAGGTGCCGCCGTTTTCGACTGTAATGGCGACGATCAACCTGAACTGTTTGTTGCGGGTGGATCAAACCCCGCGCAACTGTTTATCAATACATCCGAAGCGACGGTCAGTTTTCATTCAAACACGCCAAGCCAGATGTCGCTAACCGGTGTGACTGGTGCATACCCCTTGGACATTGATGGCGATGGATTTCTGGACCTGGCGGTTTTGCGGGTGGGCAAAGATCTCTTGCTGCGCGGCAAGCCGGACTGCGCGTTCGAGCCGTTCGAAACGCTGAAATTCCAATCCCAGGACCATTGGACCACTGGCTTTTCCGCGACTTGGGAAAATGGGCAATCCCTGCCGACGCTAGCCTTTGGGACCTATGTCGATCGCAGCAATCCGGATGGACCTTTTGAAGCTTGCGGACCGACGTTGCTGTATCGACCGGAAGGGACAACATATGGCGATCCTATCCACTTGGAGCCCGGTCATTGTTCGTTGTCCATCCTGTTTTCCGACTGGGCGCGCATGGGCCGTGCAGATTTGCGTGTCAGCAATGATCGCCATTACTATGTGCGTGGCGGGCAAGAGCAATTGTGGGCCATGGAAGACACCCCGCGCCTGTACGGGCAAGAAGACGGATGGCTGCCCTATTCGATCTGGGGCATGGGGATTGCCTCGCGGGATTTGACCCGCGACGGATTTCCGGAAGTTTACCTGACCTCGATGGGTGACCAGAAATTCCAGATATTCGATCCCGCATCGGACGGGCCGACATGGCGAGATGCAACCTATGAACGGGGCACAACAGCGCACCGACCGCATGTTGGTGAGGATGGTCGCCCGTCAACCGGCTGGCACGCCCAGTTCGGCGACGTCAATAACGATGGGTTGGACGACATATTTGTCGCCAAAGGCAATGTTGAGCAAATGCCCGATGCGGCACAAACCGATCCCAACAACCTGTTGATGCAGACCGAGGGCGGTCAATTTGCTGAAACAGCTTCAGAAGCTGGTGTCGCTTCGATGGAGAAATCCCGTGGTGGCGCTTTGGCTGATTTCAACGGGGATGGATGGCTGGATTTGGTGGTGGTCAATCGTGGCTCGGACCTAGAGGTTTTTCAGAACGAACCACAAGCTGGCAATTGGATCATGGTGGATCTCGGTCAGAGTCTCCCCAATCACACAGCAGTTGGCAGTTTTATCGAAGTCAAAACGGCCAAAGGCGTACAAACCCGCGAAATCACTATCGGCGGTGGGCATGCGAGCGGAATTATCGGGTTCCACCACTTCGGCTTGGGAGATGCCGAAACCGCAGAAGTGAGGGTAATCTGGCCAGATGGCGAAACCGGTGCATGGCAGACCTTTAGCCCCAACCGGGTGATCCGTTTCCGCCGGTGATCAACGGTCCACGGGCAGTCCGCTGGGAACCGCTTCAGGCACACCCAGCCGCACTGCCGGGTCTTCCAGGGTATTCAGGAAACTCAGGATGGCATCAACCTCTTCATCGTTCAGTCTGATCAGTGCAAGATCGTTTGACGCTGCGATAGCCTCGACATGCTGGGGATCCAGCATGGCCTTTTGGTCCTCTGCCCCGGAAAACTCGGGCAAGTCTGCCTTTTCGATTGAGTAACTGCGCATAGCGGCAACAGGGTCCAGGTGATGGCGCACGACATCTTCAAGCCGCGTGTAGGCTCCGCTGTGGCCATATGGCGCTGTCAGGGTCACATTGCGCAGCGACGGCGTGCGAAACGCGAAGGCATCTTTGGCATCACCCGTAACGCGCAGCCGCCCATCATCCCGAACATGGTTCTCGAACCGGGCTGCTTTTCCGGGGCCGATCTGAGGCATGGCGATGGAATGGAAGCTGTGATCCGTCTGGAACCACCCGGAATGGCAGGTGCTGCACGCTGCGTCTCCGTAAAACAGCTCCATCCCCAGTTGCGCTTGTTCGGGCATCCTTTCTTCACCCCGCATCGCACGATCAAAAAGGCTGTTGTCAGCTCGCCACTCGAACGCAATGAAATCCGCAATGACATTGGCGATTGCGGTAAATGTAATGTCCTCTCCGGGCGCAATCTCTTCAAAACGCTTTTCATATTCCGGTATCACGGCCACGCGCGCTGCGATCAGATCCCAGGCGCCACCCTCTTGTGTCAGCAAGCCGAGGCGTACGGCTTTGCTCACTTCATTTTCGGAATAATGCCCCGCCATTTCGTCTGGCGACAGCACCGGGAACATCGCCTGTGCCGCCAAAGCCGATTTAAACCCCGGCCTCATATGCGTTCCCAAAGGGGTTCTGATGCCATTGGGCTGCGACGGATCTGCCTCGAGGCGGCCGTCATGGAAGAAGGTCGTAAATTCCAGCGCCCCAAGGTTCCACATCGCGGGAGAGTTCCGGGGAATACGCTGCTCGGGCGTGTTGTCTTGGGCGAGCTTGCGCTTGCCCCCCAGCCCTGCTCCACCTTCGCCGACACCCAGCGAGAGCCCGTCTGACGTTCCCAGTTTCGGATGATGACAAGTGGCGCAGCTGATGTTCTTGTTCCCTGACAGGATCGGATCGTAAAACAGCAGCTGTCCCAATTCCACACTGGATAGGTCCGGTTCGACAAATTCGGGTTGCGGACCAAGGTCTTGTGCCTGAGCAACTGAAAGCGTCAAGCAGATGCCTACAGCACTCGTCGCGACTTGAATCCTCATGATCGATCCTCAGAAATTTCCAATATCAGTGTTTGTTGATACGGGTTGCCCTGCGTGTGGATTACGGACGGGAACGAAGGGATATTAACGGCGTTCGGATAACCTGAGGGTTCAATGCAAAACCCCGCACCCGGCATGAATGGACCCGACAGATGAGCCGCAGAATAGACCTGTGCGCCGGGTTGGTCCGAGTAGACATTCATCCTCAACCCCAAAGGAGTTTCGACCTCAGCAACAGGATGGGCTAGGTTCACGTCCTCCTCAAACACAAAATAATGGTCCAGTTCATGCCTGTCCTCATCCATGGTGCGTGACAACGAGAAATCTGGCACCCCTCGTCCAACACCGGTCACCACTCCGGATGGAACCGATAGCTCGTCCAACTCCAACACCCGGTGCGACTTCAGCTTAAGACGGCAGCTCAGAATACCCTGCGGGCAGCCCAGAGTGTAATAATTGTGCTGGGCAATGCTGATCGGTGTAGGGCGATCCGGTCGCGCCGTGATCGTGTAAGTCAGGCGCGGATATGCCAGTTCGACACGCAGCTCAAACTTGACCTCTCCGGGAAATCCACCTTCGCCGTCTGGTGAGGTAAAGGACAGAACAGCCTGATTTGGCGCGGATTTCACGATACTCCAGTGTTGGTGTGACAGCCCATCCAGACCGCTGTGCAGTGTGGTCGGCCCCTCATTTGCCGTCAGATGATGATCGCCCCCCTGCAATGAAAACTGCGCCCCACCGATACGGTTGGCCACGCGCCCCACAATCGCACCAAGATAAAACGGGTCCGACAGATATTCCTGCGGATTTTCATAGCCCAATATCAAAGGTGTATCGCCAAGCCACCAACCCTGCGTGATTGCGCCATAGCTCAATACCGAAACGGACATATCGCCGTCTTGAAGTAAGACCTGGTCGATAACCATAGATTTGTAATCAGCCGTCATCGGGCAGCAATGGGGGCCAGAGCGTCGTAGTACTGTCGATACCGCTGAAATTCGGCCTCATAGGCGTTAGACAACTCGGCGCGTGGTTCGACACGCTCGGCGACCTCAGGGGACAGCATTATATCCTTAGGGTTGGCGCCTTGTACCGCGCAGGCGGCAAGACGTGCAGCACCTATGGCCGCGCCGAACTCGCTCCCTTTGGGCAGAGCAAGCGGCGTGTTCAGAACCGTCGCCAGCGTTTCCAGCCAAAAGCGCGACCTCGCGCCGCCACCGACAACCAACAGACTTTCGGGTTTGGTGCCCGTGCTCTTGAGCGCTTCAAGACAATCGCGCATGGCAAAGGAAACCCCCTCCATCACGGATTGCGTCAAATTCGCGGGTTCGGATGCTATATCCAGTCCCAGAAACGCTCCGCGTATGGCGCTGTCGTTATGAGGCGTCCGTTCCCCGGACAGGTACGGCAGGAAGGTGATCTGTGATGGCCCATTCACCTTATCCGGCAGGGCCGATGCCAGTGCGCTGACTGGTTGGCCAAGATTACGGGACAGCCAGTTGAGGCTGTTGGTGGCCGACAGGATCACACCCATTTGAATCCAGCGATCCGGCACCGCGTGACAGAAACAATGAACAGCGGTTTCCGGCGCGGGCGCATAACTTTCCTTCGCGACCAGCAGCACCCCCGACGTCCCCAATGATAGAAACCCGTTCCCCTCGCTAATGCTTCCGATGCCGCAAGCTGCCGCTGCGTTATCCCCTGCCCCTCCCGCAACTATTATGGGCCCTGTCAGGCCCCATTGCTGCAAGATCTTTGGTCGCAGTTCACCTCCAGCCGCGCTGCCCTCAACCAGTTCGGGCATCTGGTCCCGGCGCATGTGGCTCAGGTCCAGCGCGGTGTCCGACCATTCACGTTTTCCAACATCCAACCATGCCGTACCTGCACTGTCGGACAGGTCCCCGACATATGATCCCGTGAGCCAGAAGCGCAGATAGTCTTTCGGAAGCAACACTTTGCATGTCTTTGCAAACACGTCCGGTTCATGCCCGCGCACCCATTCCAGCTTGGGTGCAGTGAATCCCGGAAAAACAATATTCCCGGTGATCGACCGCATTGAAGGTAGCCCATCCAGTTCCGCAGCTTCCTTTGCGGATCTCATGTCGTTCCAAAGGATACAGGGCCGCAGCACTTTGCCATCCCGATCCAGCAACGTAGCGCCGTGCATATGCCCGCTCAGCCCAATTCCGCGCACCGCCGAGAATGCGGCTCCGTTCAACTCGCGCAATTGGGCAACGACTTTTTGACAGGCCTCTATCCAATCGGACGGATCTTGCTCTGACCAGCCGGGATGCGGAGTAGATGTGTCCACACCTGCCTCAGCTTCGGCAATGACGTCGCCCTTTTCGCTGACCACAATTCCCCGAAGACCTGACGTCCCCAAATCCAGTCCGAGATACACGTGTTTCCCCCCTCGTATGCAGTACAGACCGTTGGCGCAACAAGGCGCTTTGAGCCAATGTCAGTTCTTCTCAACACAGTTTGCGCTAACGTAACAGGACGAAACAAGAGATGGCACCCAATTTTGTGAGGAACTTCAAAGAACGCTTTGAAACATAGGAACACACGATCAAGGTTTAACTGAACTAAGCTGGTCCAGAAAATTTTTCCAATTGCCTGACGCTGATTTCCCGGAAAGAGTTCAAGCAGTTCTCGATTTGCTGATTTCGTACTGACGGCCCGTCTAGCAATGAAATCAGCCGCAAGAAGGAATTCGTCGAATGAAGTCACATGCCAAAGTTGTTATCGTTGGCGGCGGGTGCGTCGGGGCTTCGATCCTCTATGGATTGACCCAGCACGGGTGCGCCGATGCAGTCATGCTGGAGCGGACCACGCTGACCTCTGGTTCCACCTGGCATGCAGCCGGTTTGCTGATAACCTTTGTGCGGTCCCACAACGTGTCAAAGATGACGATGGAAACCATCCGTATCTATTCCGAAGTCGAAAAGAGGATGGGCGCGTCGGTTGGGCTGCGCAAAGTGGGCCAGCTGCGCGTTGCCAATACGCAGGAACGTTGGGATGAGTTCCAGTCCTATATCTCGATTGCCGAGGCTGCTGGTGGGCCTGCAAACTGTTGACGCCAGAGGAAATCGCCGAAGTTCACCCGCTTCTGAACCAATCAGAGCATATTCACGGTGGCATCCTGCATACCGAGGACGGCTATGTGAATCCTGCCGACATCACCATGGCAATAGCCAAACTGGCGCGGGACGCTGGTGCCAAGGTTTTTCAGAACATCGAAGCGCAAGCATATGAAAAGCTTGAAAACGGTCATTGGAAAGTGTCAACCGTTCAAGGCGAGGTTACATGCGAGCATCTGGTCTTTGCGACCGGTAACTATGCCCGCGAGAACGCGCGCCGTGTTGGTTTGGATCTTCCCTGCATTCCAATCGTTCACCAATACTGGACAACGGAAACCGTTCCGCTGCTCAAGGAACGTCGCGCGCAAGGCTTGCCCGAGTTCCCGATCCTGAGGGATGAGGATTACGGCGCGTATCTACGCGAAGATGTGGGCGTCATTCAGTTCAGCCCCTATGAGTTCACCAAAGACCTCAAGCTGTTCGCCGAAGATCGCGTACCGCCAGATTTTGGCGCAGATCTGCTGCCCGAGGATTTCGACGCCGTAGAGGCGCAGTGGGAACGCGCCATCGAGCGGGTGCCGACACTTGGTGAGGTAGGGATCAAAGCCAATACGCGCGGTCCGTTCCAGATGACACCGGACGAGTTGCCTCTGGCCGGACCTGCACCGGGGCATGACAACCTGTGGCTGGCCGAAGGCATGCCTGGAGGCATTTTGTGGGGCGGTACCGTCGGTGAACGTCTGGCCCGATGGATCGTCGATGGCGATCCAGGCATGGATATGTCGGAACTCGACCCGCGTCGGTTCTCTGACTACGCGTCCAAACGGTGGACCATAGACAAGGTACGCGAAACCTGGGGTACTCACATGAAGGCGCACATCCCCGGTGAAGATTTTCCTGACGCGCGCCCGATGAAAACAATGGGGTCCTACGATTTGCTGACAGCGCACGGTGCCGTCTGGGCCAGCTTCAACGGATATGAGTTCCCGCGCTGGTTCGCCAATTCACCCGAGGAAGCTGTACCCGAACATTCTTTCCGTCGCACCAACCACAAGGAACGGGTGCGCGAAGAGGTGCGCACCACCCGTGAAAAGGTCGGGTTCATCGAGATGTCGCCAATGACTAAATTCACCGTGCGTGGACCGGGTGCCGCTGAATGGCTGGATGGATTGATTGCGAACAGACTGCCCAAAGTCGGCAGAATAACCCTGTCGCTATTGTTGAATGCCAACGGAGGCATGGATGCGGAATACACGATTGTCCGCTATGCCGAGAATGATTTCTATCTGATCTCGACCCCGAACTGGCGCGCCTATAATTGGGATCAATTGCAACGCCTGCTGCCCAAAGATAACTCGGTCCTCCTCGACGATAAATCGGAACAGCTGGGCGTGATTGCGCTGGCGGGGCGCAAGGCGCGCGAGATGCTGCAACCGTTGACTGACAATGACCTGTCGAATGGAACCTTCCCCTGGCTTTCTGCGCAAATGGGGGAAGTGGGCTATGCCAAGGGTGTTCATCTGCTTCGCGTGTCCTACACGGGTGAGCTGGGATGAGAACTGCACCATACGGTCGGGTACAACCGCCATCTTGTCGATCTGATGTTGAAGGCCGGAGTGAAACCGTTCGGGCTTGAGGCACTGGACTCCATGCGCCTTGAGAAATCCTGTCGCGCAATCAATCACGAGATTTGCAAGGACATGACACCGTGTGAGGCCAGCCTCTAACGGTTTGTGGTGACCGAGGGGCGCGACTTCATCGGTAAAACGGCACTTCTGAAGCAGAAAGGGGAAGGCACGCACCAGCGGTTGGTCACGTTGAATCTGCCCTTTGGCGAAACCTCGGTAATGTTTGACGAAGGTGTTTACGCACATGGCAAATTGATTGGCCGCGTTACGTCGGGCGGGTTCTCTTATTATTGCAACCACGACATTGCGATGGCACTGGTACCACAAGACACGACTGAACCCGGCACGAAGATGCAGGTGATGGTCCACAATGAAATGCGCGACGCCGAGGTCATCGATACATGTGCCGTTGATCCGCAAGCACACGTGCGCGCGCCTGACCGCGAAGAGACAAAGATTGGATTTGAACAGATGACCGAACAATCGACCAAAACGCTTTCTCTTGCCGAGGTTCGGGAGCTGGCCAAATCTGTTCTTGTGTCTGCCGGGGTGGACTCACGCGGAAGCGATGTTCTCGCGGATATTGTCACCCGGTCTGAACGGGACGGCCCACGCAGCCATGGACTGCGCATGTTGCCGGTCTATGTCCAAAGCTTTTCTTCGGGCTATGCGAACGGTCACGCCAAGCCCAAGATAGAAAAATCTGCTCCGGGCGTTCTACGTTGTGATGCTGATAACGGGTATTATCAGGTCGCAGCAGCAGAAGCCCGCGAGGCGTTGATCGCGCTGGCACAGGAAAACGGCATTGCCGCTTTCACTTGCGCAAACTGTCACCATTTGGGTGCGTTGCGTTTTGACACCGAACCGCTGGCCGAAGCCGGTCTGGTTGCTTTCGCCGTGATCAACTCATTGTCGATGGTAGTGCCGCAAGGAGGGGTTCGCCCGGTATTTGGCACCAACCCGATGTCCTTTGCCTGCCCACGTGAAGGCGACGCACCCGTGGTCTGGGATCAGGCCTCTTCGATGGTGGCCCTCATGGATATCCGTATGGCCGCGGCCGAAGGGCACGACCTGCCCCGCCCTGCTGGCCTTGACCCTCAAGGCGCGCCCAGCACAGACCCAAATGCCATCCTTGAAACTCGCAGCTTATTGCCATTCGGAGAGCATAAAGGGGCCGCAATAGCCTTCATGGTTGAGGTGTTGGGGGCCGCGCTGGCGGGCGGAACCCTTTCCGTGAACAATGAAGAACGCGAGTCATTCGGTGCGCTGAACATCAAAGGCGGCGCGACACTGATTGCAATTGATCCGACCCGGTTCGGCAACACGGCCTTCAACGAATACATCGCGCGCATCTGCGCCGAGATTTCCGACAATGGCGAGGCCCGTGTTCCGGGGGACGGCCGGCTGGCAAAACGCGCAGCAGCCGAAGCCGACGGCATTGAGGTGAGTAACGAGGTACTCGCCGCTCTCACCTGAATTCGAGGAAAACTGGCCGTTGAACTTATTCTGCGGCACCAGTCCTGATTGTCCGTCGCTCTGCCTTAATGACCGCCGAAATAGGCTTCCAACAGGCGCGTGTCATTCCGCAACTCGTCGGCAGTGCCCGACGTCTGCATGCGCCCGGATTCCAAAACATAGATGCGGCTGGCAAGCGACAGCGCGAAATTGGCGTTCTGTTCGGTAATCACAACGGTCAGGCCGTATTCCTTGTTCAGCTGACGGACGACTTCGGCAATCTCATGGCAGATTTTCGGGGCAAGGCCGATTGTCGGCTCATCAACAAGCAGCAATTCTGGACTGGTCATCAGGGCCCGCCCAAAGGACACCATTTGTCTCTCCCCGCCGGATTGGGTCGACGTCTCTTGCCCTTCCCGTTCTTCCAGACGCGGGAACAGCTTGTGCACCATCTCAAGGTTGTTTTCGATGTCGTCACGAGCGGTGAACGCGCCCACCATCAGGTTGTCGCGCACCGACATATAGGGAAACAGGTTGAACCGCTCGGGCGCATAGCCAACCCCATGGCGCACGATCTCCGAAGGCGTTCGACCGGCAAGGCTGTGCCCTCGCAATCGGATATCGCCCTCGGTTTTCACAAGGCCCATGATGCTGTCCAGCAGGGTGGATTTGCCTGCGCCGTTCGGACCCACCACAGCGACAATCTCGCCGGGCTGTACCGTGATCGAAATGTCGGTCAAGGCCTGTGCTTTGCCATAAAACGCGGACAGGTTCTCGATTTCCAGATAGGACATCAGACACCCCCAAGATACGAGGCCTGAACGGCCGTGTCATTCATCACGTCACTGAACGAGCCTTCGGCAATCATGGTGCCCCGCTCGATGGCAATGGCGCGGTCAATCAGCGGTTCCAGCGCTGGTAAATCATGACTGACAATCAGAAAGGTCATCCCGTCCTTGCGCATGGATTGAATGAGGTCTGAAATCTGCGCGATTTCGCCAACAGTCAAACCTGCAAACACCTCATCCAGCAACATGACACGCGGAGCCGTGGCCATTGTGCGCGCCATCTCTAATTTACGCAAATCGCCCATGGCCAGTTCAGCAGGTGAGCGACCCAGATCCGTTTCTGAAAACCCGACGCTCAGCGCAAGCTCTTTTTCCCGGTCTGTATCCGGGCGCGAAACGATCATACGCCAGATATCATCCGGCATAAGGCCCACCCGGATGTTTTCGGCAACACTCATGTCGCCGAACGGACGCGGGATCTGATAGGTTCTGCTGACCCCGGCCCGAATGCGCTGAGGTGTCGAGAGGCCTGAGATCTCTTGCCCGAACAACTCGATTGTACCGCTGTTCTGCCGCAGTTCACCCATGATCTGACTGAAGACCGTTGTCTTGCCCGCGCCATTCGGTCCGATCAGGCCCAGCGACTCTCCTTCTTGCAAGGAAAAAGACAAATCATTCGTCGCCACCAAACCACCAAATCGCTTGACCAGACCAGAAACTTGCAGCGCTGCGGTCATGCCAACCCCCCCTTCCGCAGCCGCTGAAAACCGCGTTGCGCAAGTTCAACCAGTCCCTTTGGCTGATACATATAGAGAAGCAGCGCGATGGCACCGTAGACGAAATACCTCTCGGCCCCAGGCAGTACCGGGCGCAGGTATTCCAGAAGGAACGTCATAAAGAAGGCGCCGATCATCGGACCGATAATGGTCGACGTTCCACCCAGCAGAGCCGCAACGATAATGGTGAACAGGAAATTGATATCGAACAGTGCGCGGGGCGCAAGTGAGCCCAGATAATGGACATAAAACGCCCCACCCAGCCCAGCGATAAGAGCGCTGGTCAGGAACGCAAACGCCTTGAGCCGCGTAGTACTGAGACCTGAACCACGAACGCTTTCCTCATTCATTCCAATGGCGGCCAAGGCGGTTCCAATCCGGGTTTTCATCAGCAGCCACATGCTGACTGCAACGCTTAGCATCAGGGCCGTGGACAAATAATATCCGTTGGCCGCGCCACGTGTGAGAGTTTGTATCCCTGACATACCACGTGTACCGCCGGTGAGATCCGGGCGGATCACCTGCACCAGCTGATAGAGCAGCTCCATGAACGCCAGCGTGACCAACGCAAAATAACTGCCGCGAATGCGCAGGGCTGGCAACAACACCAGAAGACCGGCGATCATGGTGACCACTACAGCCACAGGGATCGAGATTTCGACCGGCACGTCGAACCGTTTGGTCAGGATCGCGGTTGTATAGGCCCCGATACCGATCAGGAAGGGATGACCGAAACTCACGTACCCCGTCCGGCCCGACAGCACGTCCCAGCTAATGGCGAAGATGGCCAGGTAATTGGCAAAGATCATCGTGCGCAGCGTGCCGTTTGATACGACCTGAGGCAGCAGAAACATACCGGAGATCAGGCCGCCCCAGAGAACATAGTGAAACCAGCGCAGGCCCATATTATAACTCCTCGCGGCCAAACAGGCCCTGCGGCCGGGTCACCAGCACTCCGATGATCAGCAGCATGGTAAAGACGCCGCGCAGTTCCGGCGCCAGAGTTGCCACCACGATGACTTCGAGAAATCCGACGATATGGGCGACCACCAGTGTACCGATGATCGATCCGATGCCTCCCACAATGACGACAGCCACCGAGATAATCAAAGGCGCGACCCACATGGATGGCGATAACTGCGTGTAGCTGGCAAAAAAAACACCGCCCAGCGCACCCAATGCGCCCGAGATACCCCATGTGATCAGGTTTATCCGGTCCGGGTCGATCCCCGAAATCGCCGCCCCTTTGGCATCCATCGACACCGCCTGCATCGCCCGCCCAGTATGCGTCAGACGCACAAAGGCATACAGCCCCAACAGAATGGCCCAACTGATCAGCGTTGCGATCAGAATGTTATAGGTGACGGATGCCCCCGCTACGTTGATCACGCCCGGTACAATCGGCAGCAGGATCTTGCTGCTGTCCCCAAAAACCAAAACGATCCCCGCCTGTATAACCACCGCAAGGATCAACGTCGAAATTTCGACTGCTACGTGATCCCCTTTGAGCGTCTTAACGATCAGGCGGTATTTCAGAACGCCCATCAGAACGCCCAGTAGTGCGGCCACGGCAACACCCATCAGCTTGGGCATTCCCAGCGTCTGGGACACCCAGAAATACATGTACCCGCCGACCATCAGATAGGCACCGTAGGCCAGATTCAGGACACGCCCGATGCTGAAGATCAGCGTGAAGCCCATTGCGATAAGCGCGTAGAGACCACTGAGCAAAAGCCCCTGGATCAGTATTTGCAACATATAAGGATCCCTGGCTGCGGGCGCGCGCCCTCGCGCACCCGTTTCAAGCTAAGCGAACGGACAGATTACTGCTTGACCCAGCTTGGCAATGTGAATTCACCCGTCGCGTATTTCTCGGGGTAGACAACAGCGGCGGTGCCGTCCTCATACCACTGAACCACAACCATTGATGGTGCAGCATCGTCAAACGGCTCGGACAGATCAAAACGGATATTGTGCGGATAGGTCCGGCCAGTCACAGGTTCGACCTCGTCATCACCCCAGAAGGCGTAGCGCAGCCACAACTGACCATCCAGCTCAAGAACAAGATCCTGTTTCTTCATCGCTTCGGCCCAGCCTTCGACATTGTCAAAACCACCGGCCTCTTCGGCTGCGGCCATGGCCTGCTTCAGCCCATGATAGGCATTGAACCCGTTGAAATGAGGCAGCAGCGGACGGCTGTCATACTTTGCCTGATAGGTATCGACAAATTCCTGACTGGCCGGATCAAGCCGGAACCCAACCGAAGGAACTGGCGACAATGTCGAGATACCGCCACCGGCGCCACCCGTATCTTCCCAATACTCCATACCCAGTGCGGCTACGTTCACACCCGTCATCGCCATCGGCACCTGAAGCTTCACATATTGCGACGACACAACCTGCGAATTCACAGACGAAACCTGATAGATGAAATCGGCCCCAGTGTCCTGCGCACGGCTGAAGATCGGAGCAAAATCGACGGTGGCAACGTCATATGTGATGATTTCCTTGACCTCGATACCGGCAACCGGAGCCAGCGCCTCGGTCACCAGACCGGTTATCGCCTCGCCAAAGGCAGTATCTTCGGCAAGGATAACAACAGAATCCCAACCCATCTTTTCCTTCAGAACATCCGCGCCAAAGTTGATGTACAGCGTGGCCAGTGCCTCGTCCGAGGCGATGTTCATGAAGTAGGGCGCCATGCTATCGGGGTCTTCGACCACCATGTCGATGATCCCGATATAGGATGTCCATGTGTCCAGGGTCGGAATGCGGTATTCCTGCATTCGGGGCAGCCATCCCAGCGATACATCGTCAATCGAGCCCGAGATGATGAAATCAACCTCTTCTGTTTCCGCGAGGTATTCATAGGCCCTGATGCCCTCGGTCGGATCTTGTCCGGTGTCGGCTGAAACAAGCGTGATCTGCTCCCCCATCACACCACCATTTGCGTTGAGTTCTTCAACCGCGATTTCGGCCCCACGCAAAGTCGACAACCCTGTATCCGAGGAAAGCGACCCGATAAATCCAACCTTGATTTCAGCTCCGGCCGCCGAGGCCATGAGCGCGATACACGTCCCGCTGAGTAGCGCTGTCTTGATCATCACATTAGCTCCCTGTGTCTCATTATGCCCTTCTTGTATTCTGTATACAGTACACAAGAAGATAGTTCGATCAAATCCTTTCTTGAAAACTCATGTTCAGAATCCGCTGATTTCGCCGTTTTCGTCGTGGATCACCGCATCCACATCGATTTCCACCATCAGCCCGGGCTGGGTCAGCCCTGCCTGTACGGTTGTCAGAACCGGGTCGATCCCCTTGAAAACCTCCCCATGGGCATGCGCGAACGCGCCCGCTTGGGACAGATCGGTCAGGTAGGCGCGCACTCGGCCCACATGGCGCAACTCGGCGCCAACCTCTTTCAGCGCTTCATCGATGCGCGACAGGATATAGAGGGTCTGCGCACCAACATCCCCGGGCGCGTGGATACGGCCTGTGGGCTCAATCGCTGTTGTCCCCGCGACCCAGACAAACGGCCCGATGCGCTTGGCGCGAGAATAGGATGCAACCTCTTCAAACCGCCCGCCAGACTTCCAGATGCGTATTGTCACAGGCCCAGCCTCGTCCGGATCGCTTCTGCTGCGTTTTGCAGCGCGGCCTGTTCCGTTACGGTCAGCCGCAGTTCCTCAACTTCGACCAACCCGCCTGCGCCCAGATGAGCTGGTACACCCAACACCACACCGTCAATGCCGTATTCGCCCTGCAACATAACTGACACTGGAACCGGCCCTGTTCGCGCACCGCGGATATGGTCGATCAATTCGATCGAAGCATGAGCTGGGGCGATTGTCGCCGAGCCCGATTTCTTGAGCGCAACCACCTGACCGCCCCCGGTGATCGCATCCTGAACACAGGCGTCGATCTGTTCGGGTGACAGGAACACATCCAGTGGACGCCCCTTGATCTTGGCTCGGCTAGGGATCGGCGCCATTTCGTCGCCGTGGCTGCCAAGTGTAAATGCCTCGACATCAGCGGGCGTAACACCTGCGGCCATCGCCAACGCGTTGCGAAACCGACTGCTGTCGAGCGTACCCGCCATGCCCAGAACCTGCTCGCGAGGGAGCTCCGTTGCGCGCAACATCTCGACCGTCATTTCGTCCAGCGGATTGGTCACGACGATCACGATGGCATTTGGTGCGCCTGAACGGATCGCTTCGGCGGCCTGCCGGATGACACGGGCATTCACGTCGATCAGATCAGCACGGGTCTTTCCCGGACGGCGGGCACGACCGGCGGTCACGACAACCACTTCGGCCCCGGCCACAAGATCCATCGCCTCACCCCCGACACATCGCGCGCGCGCGCCTGTGATCCCGGACGTATGATTGAGATCCAGCGCCGTTGATGCCGCCAGACCCGGAGTGATGTCGATCAGTGCGATTTCATCAGCTAAGTCTGCCATTGCAGCCAGATGCGCAATATTGCCGCCAACGCCCCCTGCCCCTATCAAAGCCAGCTTGCCTAGCCTGCGGGCTTTGCGCGGCGCGCGCGAAGGTGCGACCCATTTGGGTGAGCGGCGATATAGAACCCGGCGCATTGAAACTGCACCATCCGTACGCGACGGCTGCGGTCGTTCCAGCGGCCCGTCCACCAACGCAATACCAACACGCTCTGCAGTTTCGCGCGCGAGGGCCGTTACGATGTCACCCGGTAAAACCTCAAACACGATCCTGCCGCGGCGGCGGGCGTCCTCGACCGCATCTGAGCCTATGACGCGCGGGGTGGCCATCACCCGGTCTGCCCATCCACGGCCTCGACGGCACGTGTGGCGGCTTCGACGGCGGTTTTGACCGAGTTTTCAGACCCCGAGATGAACAAACGGCCGAACCGCCCAACTGCACGCACTTCGACGATGTCTATTTCTGCGGCTTTCTCGGCCTCATTCGCGGCGATCGAGATATAGGCGGCAGGCGCACACTCCACGATCCCCAGCGTCTGCCCCGGCACGATCAACGCACCCTTGCGCCATTTGTTCAAAAGCTGCGCCTGATAAGGTTCGACACTGGTGATGATCTGGGTAGAACTGATCGCAGGCTTCAACCGGTCCGACATCGAGGCCCCAAGTTCGGCCAGCATTGCATCCCGTGCGGCGGACACTTCGGCGTTTGAAGGCGAGCGGAGGATGAAGAAGCCAAACTCGCGTTCCACCATCTGCGTTGTCGCTTCGACCGAGGACGCCTTGAGCGCCCGGTCGATCAGCGAAAACACTCCGTTGCCCGGCGCAAATTCTCCGATCAAAACCGTATCACCGGACAAAGGCACCGACCCCTGAACTGTCGCGCCGTTATAGGCGGCGAATTTGGGTTGCAGATTGTCGATCTGCATCAGCGCCCGAATCGTGATTTCGCTCATGCGCCATACTCCTCGTAAATGTCGCGCCAGGGTCTGCTTTCATAAGCGACCCGCTTGATGTTGATGAGATGCAGGGCGGTGACGTTGTCCGAGGTGATCGACCCCGACCACGTACCCGTGCCCAACATGAAGGATGGCTCCAGATCGGTGGAATAGCCCATGCCGCCCATGATCCCCGGCGTGTTCACCAACACACGGCCTGTGGGCACAGTCGCGAAACGCGCCACCACCTCGGGGTCATCGGAATGGATGACCGAGGAATGCCCCCAGCCTTCGAATTTCGCAATTGACTGCGCCAGTTCGATTCCGTGATCCGTGGACTTTGCTTCGTAGAAGGCCAGTACCGGGTTCAGTTTTTCAGCGGAAAGCGGACGTTGCCAACCTATCTCTGTTTCTTCCGACACCAGACAGCGGGTGCGTGGCGGGATCGAGAATCCGGCGGCGTCAGCCAGAGCCTGTGGGCTTTGACCGACCCTGTCGGGGTCCATCGCCTGCGCGCCTTTGAAGATTACTTTTGCCAACCGGTCGGCTTCGGCCGGGGTACAGAAATAGGCGCCTTTGAGTTTCAGTTCATGGCGTAAATCGCGTGCAATTTCAGGATCCACAACCACTGCCTGTTCACTGACACACGCAGTGCCGTAATCGAAGCTCTTTGAGGTCACAATCATCTCGGCGACTTCGGCCAGATCGCGGGCTTTGGATTTATGCACGTAACAAGGCACGTTCCCCGCCCCTACTGCGAGCGTCGGCTTGCCGCTGGAATAAGCTGCCTTGACCATCGCAGGCCCGCCTGTCGCCATGACAACCGAAGTTCGGCGGTGCTTCATCAATTCGGCCGTGCCCTGAATGGTCACGGCATCCAAGCATTGGATCAGCCCTTTGGGCGCGCCCATCTGCTCCGCCACGCGCGCCATGACACGGACGGTTTCGATCCCGCAACTGACCCCACGCGGATGCGGAGCGCAGACAATAGCGTTACCGGCCTTCACTGCAGACAGTACTTTATAGATGATCGTCGATGTCGGATTGGTCACTGGAATAAGGGCCGCGACCACACCCATAGGTTCACCAAAGGCAGCGATCTTGGTGGCATCGTCCCGCCACAGCAGGCCCAGTGTGGTCACATCCCGCAAGTAGTCCGCAACAGACAGCGCATTGAACAGATTCTTGACCCGTTTGTCCGGTACATTGCCATACCCGGTTTCCTCAACTGCCAACTGCCCCAATCGCTCCGCCTCGGGTTCGATAGCGCGGGCCATGGCATCGACGATGACATCCACTTGTGCCGGGTCGGTGCCGAGAAAGGCGCGATAGGCTTCGAAAGCCGTTTCAGCGGCGCGCCGTGCGGCGGCGATGGATTTCAAATCAGCGTCCATCACGAGGCTCCGGTGGCAATGGTGTCAAAGATACGGCGCGCCTGATCGACATCGCCTACGGATATTCCGATGGTCTCCAATCTGCGCCCGGCGGCCGCCACGTCGGCACCCAGAATACGGTCTGTCATGGTGATCAGGCTCTCGGTCAGAGGTGCAGCCAGACCTGCGAGTTTCGCGGCTGAGACAAGCGGCACCAGTGAGCCCAACACACCGTCGCGCATCAAGTGGCGTGCTGCCTTCCTGTCCGGAACCGGACGTGCGCCTGATCCCCGTTCGGCTCCGGCAAAGGTCGCAATCCAGTCCTCGGTCTCAGGCAAAGTCCGAACGCCAAAGGCCGCAGCTACCTTCCGCCTTTCGTAAGCCAACCCGTGGATCACCTCACGTTGATCCGGCCCTATGAGTGCGGCGAATGTCCAATTGCCCTCCAGCGGTACGCCGCCCATCGGCACGTCCGGTCCACCGGAACCCAACCCTGCGCCGCCAAGGATCAACGCTGGAATCTCGACCGCTGCCGAAAGATCGGCAAATCCTGAGGTCAGAACTGAATCCACCGGCTGAATGTTTGAAAGATAGGGTTGCAGCGCCTCAAGAACGTTCGTCCGACCACGCGGAAGTGTCGCTGCGGGCATCGGTGCGGCTTGTGTCAAAGCCAGCCCAGCGCCCTCGGCCTGATACCAGTACGGCAGACCCTGCGCTTCGACCAGAGTAACATCAGCCGTGCAGCCACCAATACGAAGCATCCAGGCGGCTTCGACCGCGCCGAGTGACCGCCCGGGTGCCAGAACAAGCACCTGACCATCGCTCAGGTGATCGGCCAGCACCATGGCATACGTACGCTGTTTGTGAATCGGCCCCGTCAGAAAGATCGCCTGCGCGTCTTGCACAGCCGCGTCCAGTTCCGCCGTGGTTCGAATAGAAGGCCCATCGCGATCCACCTGATACGTGCCGACCGGCCCTTCGCCCCGAAGGCCGATTCCCGAGGATTGGGCCAGCAGCGTTAATTCCGACCCATAGGCCGAGAACAGGGTTACCTCGGCCCCCTCCGCCAGACATAACGCTGCCAGAAGACGGGCATCCGGGCCGCCACCTAACACCGCAATGCGGTCAAACTTTTGGGTGATGGGTGCATCCCGTGTCGCGCCGCGTGTTACCGCGCGCGTGAAATCCTCGAAACCGGCTGACATGGTATCTCCTCAAAGGGATGGATCAGGCCGACGACCCGGCACCTAGCCCGTCGATAATTGCCTCAAGCTCGTCATGCGGCCGTGCGATCACGTGGACCGAAACCACCTCACCCACTTTGTTGGCCGCTGTTGCGCCTGCGTCGGTGGCTGCCTTGACCGCGCCGACCTCTCCGCGAACAAGTGTTGTCACCAGCCCACCGCCCGCTTTTGTTTGGCCGACGATTGCAACACTGGCCGCCTTGACCATCGCATCCGCCGCCTCAATTGCGCCGACCAGGCCGCGCGTTTCGATCATGCCCAGGGCCATCTGCCCCGCCAGTGGTTTCGCCATTTTCTGTTCCTCCGAAAAAGTTGTTTCGCGTGTTGTGTTTCAGGTTGTCGAGACGCGGTCGATCACCGCAATGATGGCTAGGTCTACGGGCACCGTGGACAATCCCACCGCCATCCGGGCCGCAGACCCGCTGACAACCAACACCATGTCCCCAACCCCGGCGCCGCAGGTATCTACCGCAACCCGCGCGGGATCGATCAGGCTGCCTTTGCTGTCGACCAGATCCGTCACAAGCAGCTTCGTTCCGACCAGCCTGGCATCCTTGGCTGTTGCCGTAACGGTTCCGGCGACCTTGCCCAAATGCATCAGAATGTCCTCAGATAGCGGTCCAGTTCGACCTGAGTGACTTGTTGATTGAAGAAATCCAACTCGCGCTCGGCTTGTTGCAGGACCAGCTCCCACAGCATTTCGCCCAGAACATCACGCAGCCAGTCCGACCCTCGCGCCAATCCGATAGCGGTTGGTAAATCGGTCGGAATGGGATCGCCCACGCCTTCCTCATATCCGTTTCCAGTTGTCGGGGCAGAGGGGCTCAACCCCTGTTCGATACCGTCAAGCCCGGCGGCAATCTCGGCCGCAAGCAACAGATACGGATTGGCGTCCGCCCCTGCATCGCGTTTCTCGACTCGCACGGCAGTGTCAGAGCCTTCGATAACCCGGATGCCGACAGTGCGGTTATCATACCCCCAGCTCGCGTTGATCGGACAGAATGTATAGGGCTGCCGACGGCGATATCCGTTGACCGTGCCGCTGCCGCAAATCGCCGTCTCGCACATGCGCTGCTGCAGGCCGGCGATGAAGGATTTGCCAATGTCATTGATCTTGCCATTGTCAGCAAAGACGTTCTTGCCATCTTTCCACAACGAGTAATGCGTATGGAACCCGTTGCCAGACTGATCAAAGAACGGCTTGGGCATGAATGTCGCCAGATATCCATGCGCAATACCTAACTGGCGGATCAGTGATTTAAACAGAACAACACGATCCGCCGCTGCCAGAGCTTCGCCATATCGAATGTTGACCTCGATTTGACCTGCTGCATATTCCGGGTTCGACTGTTCGATCGGGATGCCGCATTCGTTGATCTGCTGGCGGATCGGCCCAACGATATGTTCCATCCGGGCAGCGCGGCCCAGACCATAAACCTGAATACCACTGTCGCGCGGCTGGCCGGTTTCAGGGTCCAGAAGATAAAATTCCAGCTCGGTGCCAACATTGACCTCGATCCCCATCTCGCGGGCTCGTTCCACCTGCCGCACCAATGCCTGACGCGGATCGATGGGTACCGGATTGTGGTCCATGCCCTCGGCGCGACCAAAACAGACGGCCACTCCCGGCTCCCACGGGACAGAAACTGGCTTGGTCATCGGGAAGACGTGCATGTCAGGATAACCGTTGTCGAAATTTACATATGGCGTATCCCAGACGTCGCAGGTCATATCGATCGCCATCAGCGCGATCGACAGTGCATTGCCGCTTTTGCAGACGTGATCCCAATGGCTGGCCGGAATGCGCTTGCCGCGCATGATACCGTTGAGGTCCCCGACACCAAGTATGACGGTATGTGTGCCCTCGGGCAGATCAAACCCCGAACTCATTTGCGCGCGCTCCCTGTTTTTAGTTTTATAATTGCTGTATTCTGTATACAGTATTCACAAAGCCAGTCAGGAAACAAGGAAAATCTGCGCCATGCCCAAAAGCTCGGTTATCGTTGTCGGAGGTGGCATCGTTGGCGTCATGACGGCGCTTACACTGCAACGGCGCGGCGAGACCGTGACGCTGATCGACAGGTGGGAGCCGGGACATTCCCGTGCATCTTCAACGGATTACAACCGGGTAATCCGCGCCATATCTGGGCGGGACGAGTTCTATACGCGCTGGGCGCGCGAAAGCCGTCTGCGCTGGCTGGAGCTACAGGCAGAGAGCGGACAGAACCTGATGTATGAATGCGGCGCGCTGATTCTGGCGACCAAGGGACATTGCGACTGGGAAGACGCGACCGCACAAACTTTCGACCGGGTTGGCGTGCCTTATTACAAATTCAGTCAACAGGACATCGAATCACGGTTCCCTCAGTTCAAGGTCGCCGACATCGAATACGCGCTGTTCGAACCCGAAGCCGGAATGCTGATGGCACACCGCTGTGTTCTGACCGGGCTGGACCTGTTCCGAAAAGCAGGAGGCAAAGTCCAGCGCGGTCGCGTCACCACAGATGGATCAGAACGTCCGATGCTTGACGGCAAACCGCTCGAGGCTGATCTGATAATCGTATCAACAGGCCCGTGGATGGCGGACATGTTTCCCCGAACGATCAAGCCGATCTCCACCATCGTCGGCGTCAATGTCCTCTACACCTCGACACCCGATGGATCAGAAGAATTCGATATGAGCCGGATGCCCTGTTGGATTGATCACGGGCAGGGATCATTTGGCCTGCCATCTTCCGAGGGATCCGGGGTCAAGGCAGCGGTGGTTATCCCCGACAAGATCGATCTGGACAATGATGAACGGCTTATCCGTCAGGAAACGCTGGGCCGCACGCGCAGCTATATCCGCCACCGCCTTCCCGGCCTGGAAGGGCAACGAGTTGTAGATTCCAAATTCAACCAGATCATCCTGACCCCCGACACGCATTTCATTGTCGACTGGCACCCCGAGCATGAAAACGTGCTTTTCGCCGGAGGGTGCTCGGGCCATTTGTTCAAACACGCACCGGTGTTTGCAGAATTTGCGGCCGGTGTTGGGCTTAAAGATTTTGGCACCGCGGATCGCTTTAAGATTGCAGGCCGCAGAAAATTGAGTCCGAAGGAAAGCCCAAGCGGGCGCTAGCTGTCTGACAGGGCGCGGTATATCCCGGCATTAGGGCACTTGCTCTGCGGAAGAACCGCACCCGCTCGAATGGCGTCGCGGCAGGTTTCCGCCTGCAAACAATGCCCGCATTTTTCTGCCAGTTCCAACCCCAGTTCCGAGTGCGCGTTCAAGTCCGCTTCAGTCAGGCCGAATTGCCCGGCCATAGCTAGTATGCGCTCCCGTGCCTGCGGTGCGCCGGATCGTAGCATGGCCAGATCCGCGCGGGATAGCCCAAGGTCCGAAAGCTCGCGGTCACTCAGGCTCTCATCTCGGGGTGTACTGACAATCCGCGCTATTTTCTGAACGAAATCTTTATATCCTGACATCTCGCGGCCTCCTCCACCACAGTATGTATACAGTATACATAGATGCCCAGGGCCGGAATTGATCAGGATCAAGCGGGTTTTGAGTTCTCACGCCTGACCGTAGGTGCTGCGAAACAATTCAACCGCTTGCGAGGCGGCCAGATCCTTGTGCACATGCGCCATTTCAAGCGAGGCCAACCCATCATCCGCCTCTTGCGCTGCAAGAAACACGTCTCGCCCGCGCACAAACAACTCACGCAGATGGCTTGCCCGGTATTCAGGATGGAATTGTACCGAACGGGCCGGGAAGTCATAGTCCAGCGCCCCTACTGGGCAGTGATCCGCCGACCCCGTCACCTGCGCCAGGGGCGGAATACGTGTGACCTGATCCTGATGCCAGACATAGGCGTCAACGCTGGCTCCGCCATAGTCAAAGCCTCGCGCGCCAACGACATTACCGACCTTGGCCGTCTCTGCTTTGCCCCCATAGACGTCCGCCATAATCTGATGCCCAAAGCAGATACCGAAGACGGGCTTGGAATGCTCCCGGCACCTTTCCAGAAAACCGCGAAGAGGCTGCATCCAATCCGTGTCATCATAGACCCCGAATTCGGACCCTCCGACGACAACCCCGTCGAAATCCTCGAGCCGTGGCAAAGGCACACCATCGACCACATCCACCGAGGAAAACCGGGCCTCGGGCAAATGCGGCTCAAGCCACGCGCGGATCTGCTGTGCCGTGCGCGGCAGACCCTCCAGCAATGGCAACGGATGGAGGGTCAGCTCAAGAAGCGCGATCCTCACCAGTCAAAGGCCCTGTCGATACCCGCCATCTTGACGCCGGTAAAGGCCGACGCCTGAAAGCTGAGCGCGCGCAGATCTTCGGTCTCCAGATTGTGGACCGAGGATTTGCCACAGGCCTTGGCAAGCGCCGTGATCTCCATCGTCATCGCGGTCAGATACCGGGCCACACGCTCTGCACCTGCGTGGGGGTTCATGCGTGCCTCAAGGTCAGGGTCCTGCGTTGCGATACCGACCGGACAGCGACCCGTATGGCAGTGATGGCAAGCCCCCGGCGATGTACCCAAGGCCTGATAGTCGTCCATATACCTCGGGGTGTTGCAGCCCAGCGCGACCATCGCCGCGTTCCCGATCATGACTGCATCCGCCCCAAGCGCCAGGCATTTGGCCGCGTCCACACCTGATCGGATACCGCCCGCTGCGACAAGCGAGACTTTACCGCTCATCCCGCATTCATCCAATGCTTCGCGCGCGGCGCGAATGGCGCTCATAGTTGGAATGCCGGTGTGGTTCAGCAGCAGCTCAGGCGAGGCTCCGGTGCCGCCTTCGGCCCCATCAACCACAACCACATCTGCACCTGCTTTTGCGGCAACGGCTACGTCGAACCGGGGCCGCGTGGCCCCCATCTTGATGAAGATCGGCACCTGATAGTTCGTGGCGATCCGCAATTCCTCGATTTTGACTGACAAATCGTCCGCCCCAAGAAAATCCGGATGCCGGATGGTGGATCGCTGATCTACCCCTTCGGGCAAAGTGCGCATCTCGCTGACGCGCGGGCTGACCTTCATACCCAGCAGAAGGCCTCCGGTTCCCGGCTTGGCCCCCTGCCCCACAACGATTTCCAAGGCATCGGCACGGCGTAGGTGATCCAGATCCACCCCATAGCGGGCGGGCGACATCTGATACAGCAGGCGTTGGGAGGCTTCGCGCTCTTCTTCCAGCATCCCGCCTTCGCCCGTGCAGGTCATGGTGCCCACTTTCGAGGCCCCATAGCCCAGCGACGCTTTGGCCGAGGCCGACAGTGCACCGAAAGACATGGAAGCGATATAGATCGGGATTTTCAGTTCCAGCGGACGTTCCACCAATCCGCGCCCACCACCCAATACGGTCGTGGTGTCGCAGCTCTCTCGATACCCTTCCAATGGCAGGCGGGTCATTGTCGCCGGGACAAATGTCAGATCGTCAAAGGTTGGCATTTGCTTGTTGAACGTGTTGTAGCCGCGCACCTGATAACGCCCAAGCTGCGCCAACGCGTGTACTTCCGAAATCGCCTCGGGCGTCCAGCGGGTTGACCCACCTTCATCATAGGACGAAGGCACACCGGCCGGCCGACCTTCGACCGCACCCGCATCGCGGAACCTTATTTCTTCCTCTGACGCGACTTCGAAGGGGTAATCATAGGGTTTACTCAGATCATGAGCCATGCGCTTGCGTCCCTGCTTTCAAAATACCAAAGGCGCTGGCCGGACACCATTTTGCGCCAATTACGGGAGCTGTCGACCAGCCCCAAAGGATCAAGGATCGCATCAACTTCGGCCACCTCTTCGGCGGTGGGCTCGATCACGTTGACATCCACGCCGATACTGTCGATTTCGCCTGCGACCCAGACCTCGCCTTCCCACAGCGCGTCGGCGCAGGATTCTCCTGCCCCGCCCAGCGCAATGATCCGCCCCGCGTGCGCCATGAAACCGGATTGATAGCCGATCTTGCCCTCGACCACGATATTGCCGCCCTTCATGGCAACTCCAACGCGCGGCCCCGCATCGCCTTTGACGTGGATCGTGCCACCAATCATCGCCGCCCCGCAGGACATTCCAGCGTAACCGCCGACGGTGATGTGGCCCTTGGCCATCCCCTCGCCCACGGCCCAGCCGCAATTGCGTTCGATGATGATGTTGGCGCCGGTGTTCAAGCCTCCGCAGTAATATCCAACTGAGCCTTCAAAAGTGATGTCCACATTATCCGGCAGACCCACGCCTAGATTGTGCCGCGACAGCGTATCGACAACCCGGATCGGCTGCCCCAAGATACATGCGGCCATGATATCCCGGTTCACCTCTCGAATGTGACGTTTGCCAACTTCGATGACGATTTCATCCATCTGTCTTGCCACCTCACTCATGCCGCCAGGCTCCGGTTGCCGACACCCCAGATGCCGGTCAGCGAAGGGCCGTCGTAGTTGATCACGTCGCATTCCTCGGTCATCACCCGACGGACTGCTTGTTCCTCGGTCGCGGCGGCCAGATCGCCATTGCGGTTGACCACCACAAGCGGCTTCATCGCGAACCGATCCTTGGCAAAGCCGATCCCATCCGGTGTTGCGATCATGTAGGTGAACACCCCGTCGATGGACGTAATCGATTTTTTCAGCGCCTGCTCCATCGTCAGACCCGCCTTCATCTGGTCGCTGACCCAGACAGCAATCAACTCGCTGTCGTTCTCGGTCAGAAAGCGATAGCCCATCCGGCTCAGCCTATCGCGCCACGTGAAATAGTCGGTGATCTGGCCGTTATGTACGATCGCCACATCCGAAAAGGGCCGCGCCCAGAACGGGTGTGACGCGTTGGGCAGAACCGAGCTTTCCGTCGCCAGACGTGCGTGGCCCAGACCATGGGAACCGATCATGTCGCGCACGGCATGTTTTTCTGCCACCGCCTCGGCGCCGCCGATATCCTTGATGATCTCAAGGCTACGGCCACAGGACTGCACTTCGAACCGGTCCGTCAGTTCATCTGCATCCCGCACCCAGGCCTGCAAGTCAGCGGGATCCGAGATTTCCGCCCGGAAGCAGTAATGCCGGTTCTCATCTGTTACGATCTTCGGGTCGGACAGAAAGCCAGAGCCATGATCTTTCAGCACCGCCTCAAACGCGTCCAGGTCAGCGTCCTGCCGCGACTTGTCAAAGCCCATCCCCCGCAAAACGTATCCGGTGTCTCTTGGCGGCCCATAAACCGCAAACCCGGTGCTATCTGCGCCACGGTGTTCCTGCGCCTGCATCAGGTCTACCAGATCCGCACCGACCTGTCCGGGCGCGGTTAGAATCCTTCCAGCGATTCCACACATGAAGAGCTCCCTGTTCAACTACACCTGTATACTGTATACAGTACACGGCCAATAGCAAGCCCATTCGCCTTGGCACCAGTTGCTTTTTTGAATACAGAATTCACAAAACACGGAAAGAGAGGCTCCGAGTGGCTCTGAAACAGATAAAAACTCAGCGCAGACGGCTGGCGGACGAGGTTTACGATCAACTGGTCGAGGCCATAATGAGCCGCGAAATTTCTGCCGAAGACCGATTGGTTCAGGAAAAGCTGGCTGCAGAGCTGAATATCAGCCGAACCCCGGTGCGCGAGGCCCTGATGCGGCTGGAAACTGAAGGAGTTCTGGAAGTTGCCGCAAGCGGCGGGTTCCGACTGGCGCG
The DNA here is from genome assembly GCF_947497005.1 of uncultured Ruegeria sp. Taxonomy (GTDB): domain Bacteria; phylum Pseudomonadota; class Alphaproteobacteria; order Rhodobacterales; family Rhodobacteraceae; genus Ruegeria. The sequence continues at coordinate 172,558 of NZ_CANMFF010000001.1, forward strand.
CATGGACCAATCCGAAGTCCGGCAACTGTATCAGGCGCGCGCCGCCATCGAAGGTCAGGCTGCCCGGATTCTCGCGGCCCATGCAAGCCCGGTGGTTCTGGACGGTCTGCGGGAATTGATTCGCCGTGAAGAGAACCTGACCAACCCCTCGACCCGTGACTATTTCATTGCCAACCGACGTATTCATCGCGCCTTCATGGTCGAAGCCGGAAACAAATTCCTACTGGACATGTTCGACATGATCTGGGGCAAGGCGATGGCCTTCCACCTGTTCTCCGCCATCGAGAATGTAGATATCACCAAATCCCTTGGCAATCACCTGACACTTGTCGACGCGATTGCAACCGGCGACGTAACAGAAGCGCTTGAAACCTTTACCGCTCATATCCAGGCCGGGTTTGACTTGCAGATCGAAGGGCTGGAGGAAGCGGATAACGGATGAAGCACAAAACAGGCGGCCAGATCGAGTGCGCCAGGACGCGCCTCTCCCCGGCTGAGCTGCCCCCGACAAGGCCACTGGGGCAACAGTGTTCTGCTCTGGCAGCTTCATGACAAAATGCTCAATTTCGTCTATAGTTGAATTTCTCATTACGAAAACACTTCGATTCCATCGGAGTTGAGATTTGAACGAATGGTTTTTCCATAGGCGGTCCCAAGTCGACAATTCGACCACCTCGGATTTTGGAGGGAGAAATGAGCGCAGACGATAACGACAATCGTAAAGAATACGATCAATCTGACACCGAAAAGACGGAACCGGAATGCGGGTCTGTCGATGATAGGCTTTCCGCGATCGAGCAACGTCTCGACCAGTTGATGCGCGTTATGGCCCCTGGCCCGGAAGACAGGCTGGAGACCGTCGAGCATCGCGTGGACGCGCTTTTGACATCTATCGAAGCATTGGGGGAAGTAGGTGATCAGTCCTCTGGCTTTGATCCCACCTCAACCGGGCCTGCCTTTGGTTTCGTAGATGCCGGCAACGTTGGCGCGCCGACGCGCCGCACGTTCAGTTGGGCCAAAAACTGCTGCAAGAACTGGTGCAGTATCCGTGCCAGCAGCAAAGGTTGTCACCCTAACGCCTGCTGATCGAGTAATCCCGTTAACCGGGGAAAAAGCTATCGTAGCCAATGTCTATATCATCAGCGAGGATTGATGCGGCCATCAGGTCTATTGCAGATACGCTCGTAGCAGCTCCGATCGAAACGGATGCAATCGGACTGGGTAGTGCCGTCGCCGGAGAGGCGCTGGCATTGCTGGCGGCAAGCAAATTTCTGAATGAAGATCGGGTGCGATCTGCAGCGTCTCGTCGCCTCGCGAAAATCTGGGCGCGCGACCGAGACCTGAGAGGAACCCCTGTTTCGTTGCTCGATGGCCGCGCCGGTCTAGGATTACTTGCCTGCCATGTATTGGACTGGAAGCCCAACGATCCCGAAGCTTTGCTGGCGGTTGATCGCGCGCAGCGTTCGGTTGCGCAACGCCTTCTCGAAGCTCCGTGGATGGGTCATTTCGATCACGTCTCCGGGCTGGCGGGCATATCTGTTTTCCTGTGCGAACCACGATCCCGGACGACCCGCATCGGAGGAACGTCGCTTTGTTTGCGTCTGGCAGACGAACTTTGGAGACATTCGGCGCGATCGGGTCGAGGCATCGCGTGGACAGAGCCCTATTCCTCTCCGGAAGACGAGGTCGGCCCCGAGAAGACATCGCACTACCTCGTCAACATGGGATTGGCTCATGGGTCTCCGGGTGCTGTTCTGGCTCTGACCCGTTTGTGTCGGCGGCATCAGTTCTCTTCGCGACGAATCAATGATCTCAAAGATGGGGTCCAATTCCTTCTTTCCCACCAAGGAGAGTTTTCAGACAGTGGCTTGTCGTCCTGCTTTCCCTGCATGTCAGCGCTCAGTCACGCATGGGAAGTACCGTCACGTCTTGCGTGGTGTTACGGCGACCTTGGCATCTTATACACAACGCTCGCGGCGGCGCCGTTGATTGGGATGGAAGACGAAACACGGGATATCACATCGCGTGTCCTGAATTCATGCATTGCGAGACCTCTCAGCGAAACCGGCATCAATGACGGCGGACTGTGCCATGGCGATGCTGGAATAGTGGTGATGGCCCTCGCCATTCGGTCGCTCTATCCCGAAGTCAACATCGACCCGCTTATCGAACGGCATGCCGAACGGCTTCTGGATCTCGTGGGACGTGAGCTGAGCCCCAAAGGGCTTCCTTCGATCGGATCGGGCTGGAAGACGTTTCGGTCAACGGACCTGCTGACGGGGTCAAGCGGCGTCTTGCTTGCACTGCTTGCTTTGCGGGACCCTGGTTTTCTCAGGTACCTGACGTTTTTGGGGTTGGACATTGAAGACCGCAAACACTTTCAGCCTCAACCGAAACAGCACAGCTCTCGCCCCTTTCTCGGAATTCGTGTGTGCTTGCGTTCTCCGCAACACGATCTCAGTGGGGTAAGCAGCAATTCCTATGCAGGAGATCTGGAAAAGCAGGCGACAGAATTACTTCGTGATCGTGCTTTCGCCTTGTCGTTGTTCATCGCACGACCTGAGTTTTTCTCTGCAGTCTTGCGTGACCTGGATAGAGAAAAACGCCTTGCACCAGAGGTCATCGGCACTCTGTTTCGGTTCATTTACAGAATGTGTTTTCGCCCCACGCCCTTCGGCGCATTTGTAGGCGTGGGCGCACCATTAACGGTTTCGAACAACAACGTCGTCACGTTGCCGGATCACAGCCTGGACATAGATCTGGACTGCGGGTTTTTAACTCACGCTGCTGCCAGAGTTACCGAGACGCGAAACACGAAGCTGCGGTGCAACCCTTCGATCTGGTGGGAACAGGACGTTCTACACTGGATGACCACCGGTGATCTCGATGGCCCCTGGAACCATGAACAACTTATCGCAGCTGCCGAACCCGGCTTGGCCAGATTCATCTTTGACGTCATGTCCGTTTCGATTTCCGATCTGGAAGCAGCCCTTCAGGACCTTCCCATCAAAACAGCCACGACGATCTCCGATCTCCGTCGAGCCGAGGTTCTGATACCAGAAAGAGACCCAATCCTTCTGGGACAGAACGCAACCGACAGAACGCTGGATCGGATGCAAACGAATGTCCCTGCCGCGCAAAGGCAATCAATGAAAGAGCTCAGGACCGCTCTCGAAGCTGCGCGCCACAGACCTTCGCTAAACGCGTTGAAGCACCTCGTTTCGAAAGCGGAGACGTTTGCGCCGGGTTGGAGGGGCGATTTCCTTCACGTCGATGCCCATTGCGACGCTCCGCTGGAAATACCAAGGCACGCAGTGCAAGCACTGACCAATGCATGGCGTATGTTGGAAAAGGTCGGTTTTCGATCACCAAGGCCAACCCGATTTCTGGAGTTCGAGCGGCGGTTTCTCGACCGGTACGGTGACCGTGCCGTTTTGGTCGCCCAAGCCGTAGATGCCGAAAGCGGGCTTGCATATCTCGGAATGCCGCTACGAATGGATTTCGTCACTGGTACGGGATCAACATACAATTCCCCCGAGCCGAACCTCAAGGAATTCCCAATAGAAACAGATTGGGAGGCGCGCAGATGGCAGCTTTCTGCAAAAGAAATCGAGACCCTGCATGACCACAACGCAGGTCAAGAATCTTTCCTCATCCAAGATGGCGTTCTTATGAGCAGGGTCGGATGCAAATCCGGACACAAGCCCATCTGGATGGCATATCCAGAAGGTATTTTTTCGGGTGGGCCCAAAGCGATATTCGGCCGTTTCTCAAGAACAAATCAGTCCATCACTGACGAATTGATGTTGCACAGCCCCAAGCGCGAAGAAGATTCGACAATCGTTGATGCAGATATCCTGTGCGCCACCGATCCCCGGTCATCGAACATCCTGCGACGCGCCGAGCTTTCCCAGTATGTAATTGAAATCCTTGGCGATAGCGGGTTGCCTGCCGAGAAGAAAATTCCACTTCACGATCTGTGGATCCGTCACGATGGCAATCGGTTCCGACTTTACTGGGGCAGCCGTGGCGTCGAGGTCGTTCCGCAATTGCACGCCGCCCATCAAAGCCCTCCGGGTGCTCCGGCGGTCTATCTTCTGCTCATCGACATTGCCATGCACATGCGGCAACCAACCGTGATTTGGTCATGGCAATCGCAGAGCAACCGAACTCGGCTGCCCAGAGTCTCGGCGGGAAATGTGGTCCTTGCGCCTGAACGTTGGCGGCTGTGTGTCCCAACAGACGTGATCAATTCGAATACAGTGGAAAACTGGCTGGAAACCACCCGCCGACACTTGGATTTACCGAGGTACATTGCCCCTACAGATGAGGCCAGCGACATGGCCACGCCGTGGGATCTGGATAACTCATTTTCGACGGCGAACCTGCTCAAGACGCTTAAAAAAGGGCCGCTCTCGGTCTGCGAGTACCTGCCGACACCTGAGGATTGGTGGATCGACTCTTCGCAAGGGCGCCTGGCCGCAGAGCTCGTTTACGCACCTGCAAAGACAGTCACTACGCCCTATGTGGAACACGACGCAAACCCCGCAGCGTGGCAACCGCTGGGGGTAAGAGCGGAAGACGCCAACTCGTGGTTATACCTGCGGCTATTCGGGGATGCGATGAAGCTGGAACAGTTCCTGAGGCTACAATCGAAAAGACTGGAACTATGGCAGCAGAGCGACCTCATCGAAAACTGGTTCTATGTGAGATATGCAAACCCGGAACTCGAACTGCGCCTCCGCCTCAAGTTTAGAAACGATCATGATCAGGTTCTGAGAAACCGGGCGCTTGTCCATTTGCGCAAAACGGCTGGGGTATTGGTCGACAGGTTCCTGGTTGATGACTATTTGCCTGAGACGGCGCGGTACGGAGGTGAGTTGGGGCTCCGCGCTTGCGAGAGGATATTCTGGGCCGATTCAATTGCTGCGCTGCAGGTACTTAACAATCCGGAAATCAGTCGATCCAGACGTTGGATGGCATCAGCCGCAAGTATCGATGCCTTGTTCGAAGACTTGGAACTCCCGACTGGCGTTCGGCTGGCGATCTCTGAGCGATGTGCGCAACACTACGGAGGAGGCCCGGCGTCGCGTCGGACAGCGCGTCGCGCCACAGCAAAGGAATGGAAGAGTGCATGCGTTGTGCTGAAGGACCTTGGTGTCGGCAAGGACAGCCAATCGCGCCCCGCTCTCTGGAATATACGTGCGGCTAAACTTCATCCGGACCTCAGATGCCTTCAACGAGAAGAACAAGATGGCAGGCTGGGAAGCTGTTTGGCCGATGTGTTGGGAAGCCTCGCCCATATGTCCGTCAACCGAATCCTGCACTGGGGAACGGTTGCAGAAGAAGCCGTCATCTATGAAGCCCTATGTCGGCATTATCGAACCGAAATGAACCACGGCTGGAAATCGTCGTAAATCGAACCCCTGCGGCATCAGAGGTTAATCTGAACCGTTCCTCTGAAGTGTACGCAATTTGCGGGTATCTCGTCCTCCAAACGACATGACCGACGAGGAAGGATCAGAGTTTAAGGGTGCGCGGATTATGCACATTCGAACAGAACGCCCGATGCCTCTGCGCTCCGAGGTCGCGTTTAAAGCGTGTGCCGTTTTGGGACGTACCGACTGATCGCATAATCTGCGAGGGCGGAAAGTGATTTTGCCACACCGCCACGCGGCAGAACGCCAAGCGCCGTTTTTGCCTGTTCGCGGTATTTTTCAGGCAACTCCTGCCTTTTGATAAGATGTGTGGCCTCGGAAATCTCTGCCAAAAACCTTGCGGGATCTCTATGGCTGATGAACGCGCTGGCTGCTGCACCGCCATTGTGCCCTTGTGCCGCCTTGAGAAGGGGCACGCTGAAGAGGCCGCTCGAGAGGTCCGATGCAAAAGGCGTGCTGCCAGGGGATCGATCCAGAGCAAGTTCCTCTTCGGTCAAAAGATAAACCAGACCAAGGTTTTCACCATAGTCGCGAAGGGCGGGCAGAAGATCGTTTCTGCCGGAATGGATCGCACCAAGCTCGCAAGGCAATCGGAAGAAAGACGCCATACATTGCCGCATTTGCGCGATACGGATTTCGACTGCCAGATCAGGTTGCCATGCGGCCTGAAGCTCGGACACGCGACCTTCACAAGCCGAAGCCATCGCACCTAGGATCGATGGTACAAGATCCGGACAATCCCGTGCGCCGACTTCGTGTGCTTTGGCCAACAGGTAGTCGCCTGTGAGTATCCCCAGCTTGTCGCCCCAGTTGGCTTTGGCATCGGCTTTTACTCCGGTCGCCTCGATACCACGGATGCCGCTCTGGGCAAGAAATCCCAAGTACGCAAGTTCCAGTGCTGTCGCCGCCGCGCGACGTTTTCCTGCATCAACGTCACCCAGATAGGACGTCAATAAAAGCAGCAGAGAAGGGCGAAAGGCGACCATGTCAGCTCGTTTGCCTGCGAAGGACATGCGCGTCAAAAACGGCCAATCGGTTCGAACAATGTGGTTGAGACGCGCGCCCACATCGCGCAGATCGTCACCCAGCGGCATTTCCGGCACGCGCACAAGTGGCGAGACATCGTCAAGCATGACGCTTTCCACATCTCCGCCCGTGCCTTCAGGGACCAAAACGGCACGGCGCAGCATGTTATGAACAGGTTTTTCGCTTTCAAACGTGTCATCCAACACGCGCCAGATGAACTCGTAGCGGCGACTTGCGCGGTTCCCGAGCGTGAAATAACCGGCAAAGCGATCACCCAGCAAAAGCGCATAATCGTCCGCCGCCACCTTGGGACTTGCTCCGGTGCGGAGACACCGATCCGTGGTTTCCGCTGCAAGGGCACCAGATTCCAGCGCAAAGCTGATCCCTTCGCCGGTAAACGGGCTAATAAGACCTGCGGCATCGCCAACCAGCAACAAACCCGGGTTAGCGGCGCGTTCAGGTGCAAAATCGAACCTCAGGGGCGCCCCCAAGGTGGTGTCAGTCAACTGAATACCCGAATATTCAGGATAATCTTTGCGGAGCATTTCCAGAAACTGATCAAAAAGGGCCCTGACATTGGTATCAAACGCCCGGCAGAACAGGCCGACGCCGACATTCGCAGTGCCCTTTCCCGTTGGAAAAGCCCAACCATAGGACGGCAACAAATACCGGTCTGTGACATCGGTCAGCGGCAGCATGATTTCGAGAAGTGGCGGGGTATCGCCACAACCTTCGACATAGCCGCGAAGCGCCGTACCATAGCCTTGCTCGGGCATTTCCCGCAATCCTGCGGCTTTTGCCAATCGCGACGCAGCCCCGTCAGCAGCAATGACCGTATACCCGCTCAAAGTAACGGTCGTGCCATCCTGCATGCGGGCTCTGACGCCCGTCACTATCTCATTTTCGTCCGGAATCAGGTCCTCGGCTCGGCATTTCGGCAGGAAAGCCGCACCATCTGCCCGTGCCTGACACAGAAGACAGTCATCCAGCACCAGACGGGGTACAACCAGGCCATAGTCGTCCTTGCCCTCATATCGAAAGTCACGATGGCCCTTGTCGCGCATATGGACACGCACGCCTTCGACCACCTGCTGGTCGGCAAGCGCGGGCAGAACGCCGAGACGTTTCAGCTGAGTGATGCCTGAACGGGTGATACCGTCTCCACAGCTTTTGTCTCGGGGGAAATCTTCGCGGTCGATTAGAATGACCCTTCGACCACGCCGCGCAAGCTCGATGGCCGCAGCGCTGCCGCCAGGGCCCGCGCCGACAATGATGGCGTCCCACTTTTCAGTCGATGCTTCCGTCGGTGTCGCAAGCGGCAGATCACCGGCAAGGGGGCCCGTACCATCCATGTCAGGCCATCCTTTCAACCGAGAGGCGGGCAAGATTTGTAAGCGAGTCGCGCAGCACATGATCGCCAAGTCCGGCGATGACCGTTACGGCTGCTGCGGATTTGTCCCGTGCCAACTTCGCGGTCGCTTCGACCGCGCCCGAGGTTCGAACGATGTCCACGGCGCGCGCGATATCGGCGTCTTGCATATTGGCCAATGTCAAACTCGCGCGCAATTCGTCCGCTGCCTTCCCGTTCTGGCCCAGACAGATGAGCACAGGCATTGTATAGGCCCCTTCGCGCAGATCGGACGCAGACCCTTTACCCAGCTCTGCGCTGCTTGCAATGTAGTCCAGAACATCGTCGCGCAGTTGAAACGCAAGGCCGAGATTCTTCGAATATGCGATCAATGCGTCACGGTCGCGATCACTTACGTCCCCCAGCATTGCTCCCAGCGATGCGGCGAGAATAAACAATTCGGCCGTCTTGCCTTCCAGCATTTCCAGATGCTCTTCGATGAGCCAGTCGGCGTTATAGGCATTTTCTGCTTCGCGCAGCTGACCAAGACAAAGCGCAGCGCAGTGTTCGCCCGCCAGTTCAGCGGCTTTGGGGCTGATTGAATCCAGCATTGTTACTGCGCGGGCCAGAATGAATGTTCCGGCAAAGCTGGCGATAGGCGAAGACCAGCGGCAGTTCACGCTTTCAGTGCCGCGCCGAAGCTCGGCCCGGTCCATTACGTCGTCATGATAGAGCGAGGCAACATGGATCATTTCGACCGCGGCTGCCGCCTGAATTGCCTGTTTGCGGCCTTCTTCGTCGGCGAGGCCGCGCGCTGTAAGCAACAGCAGAATAGGCCGCAGCCGTTTCCCGCCAGCACCAATAAGCCAGCGGACTATGTCCTCGAACCCTGGCCGGTCCGAAGCGACAGCATCCAACATGGACGCTTCGACTTGGGGTATCGTGGCCCGGATCTGTTCGTCTTTCAACCAGTCAGACATCCGCAATTTTGCGGAACTGCGCCAGTGTCTTGTGCAAGCGCTTCGATTTGAGGGCCGCTTCGGAGTTCCTGATGAAGCTGTCGTAGCCCTCGTGCAACGCTTCGGATCCTGCGCGGACAACAATTTCACCTCGGTGGAAGGCATCAATTACGGTCATCTTTCCTTCCGAGATTGCAACAAGAGCTTCCGGAGAGATCGCGCCGACGCCACGGTCCTTCCCTTTGCTCTTTTGGTTCGGGTTGATGTGAACTTCGCCGCTCATGACCGAGACTTCGACTGACCCCATACCGAAAACACCGACCGTCGCTCTGGCCCCGTCATACTGTTTGACCAGTTCGGCATATTCCTTTTTGGCATCCGCCTTGAAACCCGCAAGAGCATCTTCGGCCAGTTTTTCGACCGCCTTGGCACCTTCTTCCGGTTGCATCCGCTGTTTATAGTCTGCCACGTTCGTATCCTCCGTTCCAAATTACCTAAATCAGACCGAGCCGACTGACGCGCGCGCATCCACACGTCCGGCCCCTTGTTGCGTGATCGGCGCGCCAATATCGATGGCAGTGGCCATCAGTACTGCCTTGATGTCAGCAGGCAGCAGCGTCGGGTTCTGCTGCAGCATCAGTGCCGCGACCCCGGCGACATGGGGACAGGCCATAGAGGTGCCGCTGGCTTCAAGATGCAGCGGATCGATCACGGTTGCGTTTCCGTTCATGTCATTGCCGGTGGCCGAACGTGACGCAACGATATCCACACCAGGAGCGGTCACATCGGGCTTGTCGCGCCCATCCGGCGTTGGTCCGGGACTGGAAAAACCAGCCATGTTGTCACTGTCGTCGCTTGCGCCGACCGTGATCACGGACCGTGCTATGCCTGGACAGCGAATGCGTGTGTCATAGGTGCCGCAATTGTCATTGCCCTCGTTGCCAGCGGCCACCACAAAGGTCACTCCGGCAGTCGAAGCCGCGTCAGCAGCGACACATAAAACGCATGTTCCGTCTGGATCGACCCAATTTCCGTTTCGATGGGTGAAGCCCCAGGAGTTTGAAAGTACATCCATCCCATCCGCGACAGCCTGCTGGATTGCCGACACGCAGTTGGGGGCGTTCCCACTGCCGAATTGATTCAAAAGCTTGTAGTCGTGAATAACCGCCCCCGTGGCGACGCCTCGGAATGTCGCACCGTTGCTCGCGACAACGCCCGCGCAATGCGTCCCGTGCCCGTTCAGATCGCCCAACCCTTCGCCGGTAAAATCCTGTTGTGTGCCGAAATTTGCAGCAAGCTCTGGGTGTGTCTGGTCCACGCCTGTGTCCAGAACCGCGACGTCCACTTCGGCACCGGTGATCCCGCTGGCTTCAACGGCATCGGCATTGATAAGCGGACGGCTGTTATCCAGATCAATCAGGATTTGATCCTTGCAATGAGCTATCTTCAGAACATCGGCGCGCCCTGCAATATCTGTCAGGCGCTGGTCATCGGCCCAGACCACCAGGCTGTGGTTCAGCCAAAACGTCTTCTCGACCTCGATTTCACGCTCTCCAAAGCTCTTGGCGATCTTTCCCACCACGTCTTCGCCATTGCGGCGATGTTGCATGATCAAACGACGGCGCTGACGCCGGTCGAACGGACGTGGTGCTCGATCAGGTGATGTCCTGCCATTGCGCAGCAAGACCAGCACACGATGCCGGGGAAGCTGGGCGGTTTCGGTATGGCCAAGCAAAGCGTTCAGGCGCGTTTCCTTTCTGTTGGCCAAAAGGTCGCGCAGAATAATGCTATCCATTTTTGAGATGGACTCACTGCCAAACTCAGCGCGAAGCTCCTCGATTTCACGACGTTCCGCTCTCTCGAAGCGATCAACGTGATCCCGGCTTAATTCGGACATTTTGTGCTCCTTTAGATCATGGTTTTATGGGGTTTTCAGGAATGGCCTGACGCATAGTGGAATGGCTGATCATCACGACAGAGGCGTCATTGGCGATTGTCGCAATGGCTCCGGGCGAAAGCTCAACGGCGATGCTGTCAATAAGCCAGAGTTCAGTGACCCCGGTGCCGCCCAGATTTTCAAGCGTTTCGACCAGAGACTGCGTGCGTCGACGGAAGTAATCTTCGCGAGCCTTCGTTTCGGCACGCCGGAAAGCAGGCGCATCGCGACCCGTGTCTGACACCAGACGCAAGATGACTTGCACTGCATCCTGATCATGGCTGTCTCGTACGGCTTTCACCAGTTTGGATTGAAGCTGCGTGTCCAGCTTGCCCCACGCAGTCTCGGACAGGCCAAACGGATGAGGGCTGTTGGTTCCGGTCACGGTTCCATCCTCCTCGGTCATCCCCGCAGTGAACATAGCCGGTGCGACAGCGCGGTCGAAACGCGGATTCACGACAATGCCGGGTCCGGGTACAGGTTCAGCCGAAGGCGTGCTACGGGGCTGTTCCGGCCGGAAGCAAAGTTCGATCAATGCTGCTTCCTGCGCCCGCATGACAAGGGTCACTATACCGTTCGCCTGAATCTCTATGATCTGTACGCCCTGCTGCTGGGTTCCCGTCTGAGAGGTCAGGACCGTGCCAGCCGCATCTAGTGCAAAAATCGTTATAGGCTTTCCGCCACCAAAGCTCACCTTGAGGCGCACCCAATCAGCGGCGACTGGCAGATGAGCAAAAACACCGGCAATGGGAAGCATCAGTTTGGGTGTGCCTTGCGGCTGAAAACCGCCAATGATCTGCAGAACACTGCCCTTGGCTGGCAAGAACCGGACACCGCCGACGTTCAAAACCGGATGGCGCGAAGGCCCTTTCTGACCTCGGAAGTCGATGCAGCGTTCGCGTGGGGGGATTTCCGGATCAGGTTTCGGCTCGTCCGGGCAATGCGGTTGGATGGCAATGAACGCACAATCATCGATGTATCCAAGCACATCGCTACGTGGATCATCGCCGCTAAACTCAAGAAATACCGTTACGGCCTCGGCTTCAGCCGTTACACGGCCGCGCAATTGTCGCCAGGCACCATCCAGATCGCCTGTCCACCATTCGACCCAAGGCGCCCGCGGATCATCACCACCGCGCGGGTCCAACCCAAGCGCATAGCCGCCTGCACTGCGGGCCTCTGTTGTGAACCAACATGAGAACTCGTAATCCCATCCCGGGTTTGTGCCCAGCGATTGCCAGACACCAACGCGAAGGCCACGTTGCGCAGTGACCCTTTGAGACCTGTCACCGGTTCGGACGATGCAACCTTCGCAGTCAAAGGCATCGGCGGGAATCGGGGCCAATTGCGGAATGGGGTTACCCTTACCAGCGTGGAAAGCAGCCAAATCGGTTAACCAGGCATAAGGTGTCCAGAAACGGCCAACATTACCCGCTGGCAGCGAACGGAAACCGTCTTCGAAGCCCGGGTTCAACAAATGTACGACACGGACGGTCAGGTCGTCCTGACCAAAGTCACCGTCGTCATCCATGACTGAGCAGATGGCCCGGAAGTCACCACATTTGTCATAGATATGCGAGGCGGTCGCCGTACCTTCGGCCGCAGGCGGTTCGTTTGTTTCTTCGATCAGGGCAGTGCGTGGTTCGCTGCAATCGCCGAAATCCCACTTGGCTGTATGTGTATCGCACCAGCCGGGATCCCGGAAATCAGCGACAAGCGTGATCGGTGTGCAGACATAGGCAAAAAGATCCGGGCCTGCTTCGACTTCGGGCGGGACATTGGTGACGGTGACATGCAAGGTATCGACCGCCTCGCCACCATTGACGTCGCGAATTCGCACTGTGACGGTGTATTCGCCATTGTCACACCAAGCGTGGGTCACGGTAGAGGTACCTATCGCCTCGGGAGGTGTATTCGCTTCGGAAATCACACCCGGTTTCGGCGCGTGGTGATCGCCGAAGTACCACATGGATTCGTGCGTGTCGGGGTATTCGACATCTCTGAACCGCGCGACCAGCGTAACCTCTTCGCCCTCTTGCACCGTAAGATCCGGTCCGGCGTCCACGGTTGGTGGTACGTTTTCAACCGTTACAAGCGAGAAACTGCGGCTGCGCGCGCCACCCGGCTGGTTGATCATCAGCGCGTGTTTGGCGGTGTAAACACCGCTGGCTGCATAGACATGTTGGATCGAAGGCAAGACCGCAGCCGGAGTTCCGTCACCCGGCAGCCATTCGTAACCGGCGTCAGGATGTTCGTTCACAGCCGACAGCGACATGGATGAAGCGGCTGCGCCTGACCGCGCGCCACCCGAGTCCGCCGGAACGACATCGGTGTCTTCACAACTGCTTATGACCGTGAAATCTCCGGCAATTTCAAGACCGTCTGTATCAATGATGATCGGGTCCGAGAAAACCGCTTCGACCCGTCCGATCCGGGCAAGGTTTTCGGGCCAGCCGGTGATACCTGTAACCGTATTCGTAATTTCATCTGAAAGGATTTCGCTGCCCATGCTCTCGGCTATGCCGCGAACGACAAGTGCCACGATTACAACGACCAGCGCGCCCAGAATTCCGAAAGCGCCGAACGACAGTATCGCAGCGATTGCAGTCAGCACCCAAAGCAACACAGACTCTTCGGGATCAACATCGCTGTCGATTTCAAAGTGATCCATTTGCTGCCCGCCGATTGGGCCCAGCGAGCCGTTCGGCTGCCAACGTAAACCGACATCGTTGAAAAAGTCGGCATCCACATCAATGCTGCCAAGGATCGCGTCTACAACCGTCACTTCGCCGGATATTCGGATCGCCCCTGCCCTGAGGCTGACGTCCAGATCAGTCAGTCGAACTTCGCGACCGTCAGGCGTAAAGGTCTTCGGAAGATCATCATCCGACAATTCGGCTTCTTCGCGGGCCGTTTCAATCGACGCTTCGACCTGGGCCGCGCTGATGGCAATTGCAAAATCCCGGTCGGCCGGGATGAAATTGGCAAGGCCGCCTACGTCTCCACTGCCATCGTCATTCAAGGCGATAGCCAGAAACTCATTTGTCACGCCGACGGTGATGCTATCGACTTGAAACTCTTCGTCTGTCGCCTCCGGCCCCCAGATGTAGACGAAGTCACGCGCTTCCAGGTCCTGGTGAAAGAAGTCGCCGATGAACTCCTCAATTTCGGCTACTGTCGGGGCAGCGATTGCAATCTCGCCTATGCCACTGGCCAGTTCCTGTCCACGCGACATCAACTCGTCGGTAATCTGTGCATCGAGGTCAATCGCGACCAGTGGGATCGCCGCAAGCTGATCGCGGTTGTCGATGTAATTGTCACCCTCTGGTCCATATTCCGGACCAGCCGGATCGATTGCGTCCACGGTAACGGTCGCTGCATTCAAATCTGTGCGGAATTCCGAGCCAACCCGACTGAAAGGGGCAGTAATGTTGATCCGCGTTTCGATACCCATCGGATCCTGCGGGTCGAAGAACAATTGGACCGTCGGGCCAACAATAATGTTGAACATCCGCAGATAGATCGGCAGCGAAATCGTTATGTTACCGCCGGACACGGTCGTTACAATGTCATGCGCCACATCCGTGTCGTCATTGAAGATTTCGGCGTGGACATCAGTGGTCAACGCTCCGAAGGCAAATGGCAGTTCGGTCTCATCGATGACATGGGGTATGGAGGGAAAGACCGGGTCAATCGGACCGCCGGGACCGCCGTTTTCATAAGCCTTGTCCACGAATTCAGTTGCATACAACTCGATGTTGGCGGCAATCGGGTCGCCGCTGGTCAGCGTGGCGGAAACCTGGCTGCGCGGCAGACCATCCAATAACCAGCCAACATCCTGGCGCCCCGGAATCAGACCGATAGGCGCCGCCGCACCAAGGTCGGCTGTCATTGTCAGCATCTGTGCAGATGGAACCGGTGGGTTTTCAATCTCGATCTGGATCAGAACGCCAAGCTGTATTTCCGCTCCGGTGATGTCCGGACGCAAGCTTGCGTCCAACTGGTCTTCGGGGATCTGAACCGATCCGTCCGCTACAACGAAGCCACCAAAACTTTCGCCTGCAGGAACATCCATGAATTCGGGAATACGGCCTTCATCGCCGGGGTCTTCTTCATCGCCGGGGTCTTCGTCGCATTCCGCGGACTTCCAAGCCCCTCGAATAACTTTTCGCAGGACCTCTTCAGAGGCTTCGACGACAACTTCATATCCTCTTGTATTTGCCATCCTGACGTCCTCGGTCTATCGGCGCGATAGAAATCGCGCCCGGGTGTCTTCAAGCAGTGCCGGTGACAACGGCGCGGGGCGTGATATTGGCAAGCCTACGTTTTCCGGATCGCACGGCATGATAAAGCGACGCGGGCGCGAAGCGCGGTGCCGTAGCATCAAGTTGCCTGTAGGCAAGCAAAGGAGAGATGATCTTGTGGGCCGAGCCCAGAACTTCCAGTGGGTCGGAAATCTTCACAGTACCGATCAGGCTTGGGTCCCGCTTCGCGACGGATTTGCCCTTGGCTTTCACAGGAAACTGGCCGGCAACCTTGGATGCCTTAACCCTCGCAATTTTCTTTTTGGGAGCTGAAGAATGTACTACGCGCACCGGCACCAGCAAGGGTGACAGGTCAGGACGTTTTGAAATACCCTCGTCCAGTTTCAATTCGTCGAAGAGAACCTCAGCAAGATCGTGTTCTTGGCCGGGGTCGAATTCACGCTTTGCCGCCGCGAAAATCTTTTTTCGCAAACTTTGGCGTTCAGCGATTTGTTTCTTCGAAAATCGAGCTCTGTCCTCTAACTCAAGCCGACCTGCAAGATCCAGATCGAACCCGAGTTCCTCAAGCGCCAAAAGGGGGTTAATCAGCGCAGCGCGAGCAAGCTCTGGTGTTACATTCAAACGCGCAGCAATATCGTGCACTGCTGCTTGAACGTCCTGAAACGTATTCATAGCAGCCTTCCGTTTACGATTAAATCGCAACTCTGAAACGTCGTGGTACTGGAACAAAGATCTTTTGGGAGTCTGTCTTCACAATATATTTACCCGGTGATTCCGTCAATGATCTGGAACAGCCACAAGACAGGTTTGAGCCGGTATCGATGAACAGTGAGGGTGTCTAATCGCGATGTGACGATCGCACCTATTGGCGAAACCGGCCAAGGTTTTCAGCTCAAAAATACCTCGGCTGCCGCGTGACATTTGGATTAAGTTGTTACAGACAGTGGCTTGAACAGAGACAGGATTCCACAACGTCCGATTGTGTTTGATGCGCCAATTGCTTCGTTCTTTTGGCGGAATGGCAGAAAGGATTTTTTCAACGCGAAATTGGGCACCCCGCCTGACATTTTTTTTCTTTGAACAGACAGGTTATTTGTTCGGCCCGATAGGAAGAGACGCGAAACCTGGCGTTGTTTTCGGCGCTTTCGCGACGGTTCATCGGTGTTCTGAGGAGCTTTTGTTTAGAACATTTGTTTCTGGATTCGGAAAAGACCGCGTTGCAACTGACCGACAACGTGCCAGAGATACTCTTGCACCGTGATCCGGTGTTCCGCGACATTCTTGAAATAGTAGCTGAATTTAGCGGTCCCCAGCTTCAAGCTTGACCCCAGCCGAACCCCTTGCGGAGCTTTGCACACATGCGGCCACGATTCTGACACCCGCAAGCCCATCGTGAACCGCCGGAAATGCAACGGACGCGTCATGCAGCTTGCCTTTTCGGAAGGTCAGAATTGCTTCGGCAGCTTCTCGGTAAATACTCGCAACCCCTTCCAAGTGGCCCGCCGGGTATTCTGGCGAAACTCTGCTTAACCAATTGGCTGCGCCACCTGCGCCAGCGCCATTTCGGGTGATCACGCGCGCTCCACTTTCGAAACGAAGTAGGACGTGCGTGTTGTCATCGACCTGACGGCCCGGCACGAAAGTCTGCAAATCTGCAGCAAGGTTTTCTGCCCGCAACCCGGTTATTTAGCAGGCGATGTTATACTCATGTGCGCCAATATCACCGGCTGATCCCCAGCGCCCGAGCGTTCAGGATCTGTTCGCCACTCAGCCTGTTTGAAATCCTGCTGTTCAATGAGCCAATCCTGTGGGTAATCGACCTGAACCACGTGTATGTTGCCGCTTTCTTGTTGTGACGCTTCGAAACAACGGCTTCGAGCACCTCGCCTTCATGATCGACGGCGCGCCACAGATAGTGCCGCTTACCATTGATCTTCACAAACACTTCGTCGACATGCCACATCGATTTTGAATACGTCCGCAATTGCTGGACCCGTTTTCTGCGAATTTCTGACGCGAACATCGGGCCGAAACGGTTCCACCAATACCGCACTGTTTCATGGCTCACTTCGACGCCACGCTCGTGCAGCAGATCTTCGACATTCCGAAGCGAGAGCGGGAAACGGATGTACAGCATCACTGCAAGGCGGATAATCTCGGGGCTGGTCTTGCAATACTTGAAAGAGGCAGGATTAGTCATGGGCAAAAAAACTATGCAACCGCCCTGCCCGCCTCAAGACAAGTTCTTCTGACAAGACCCGCGCTAAGATGAGTTTTTCTGGCAAGTCACTACCAGTTATTCATCTTTTTCATAAACTATAAATGGCGTTCTTTTAGCGACTTTGTCGTACAGAACTCGACCGGGATAGTTAAATTCTTGAGTTGTCCAGTAGGTGGTTGGAACACCGTGCTGCTTAGCGATCTGAAAAACAGATTCGATCAGAGCTCGTCCAACACCTTTTCCCCTAACCTGCGGATCAGCGAAAAGATCCATAAGATAACACGTATCCTCCACCGACCACATGAACCTATGGTAAAGGTAGTGCGCCAATCCGACCGGTTTCCCTTCTGACTCAGCGATGAGACAATTGTATTCACCTGCATCCGTTGACAACAACCTGTTGAACGAAACCTCATAGACTTCTTCTGAAACAGAGGTCTCGTAGAAGTCCAAATATGCCGTCCATAAGCGGCGCCACTCTTGGTGATCTTTCAATTCGAGGGGACGGATAACTAAGCCTTCCGGCATGGAAGATTCCTCCAGCGTTTCTTTGATTGCTTACAACCGAGATCGCGCAATTCGGTCAAATGGGCTGCTGCCCGACGTCTACTCGATCATGTTTAAGTGGAATGTCCTCATCCACGGCTTCGCCCAATTCCTGGGCGTATCGATGACCTGCATAAACCGCTGCTGCTATAATCGCCGGCGCATCACAATCTCCAATGCGACAAAGGCTGAACTGCAAATCCTCAGGACTGACCCGGCCGAGCAACCCCCTGTAAAGGCTATCATTTGGTTTGCGAGCAGTAACCATAACAATGTTGGCAACGGGTACGGTCACACTTGGCCCGCCATAGGTACACTCTAACTCCGCGATTTCGCCATCAAACTGTACAAGCGACTTTGACGGCAGGACCTCGACACCTAGGCGAAGCAAATGCGTTCGGATGCGCCAACGTTCGGACGTTTTTCCTGCCCAATTAGAAACACTGTCAGAGGGTGTGACCATCGTGACGGCATGTCCCTGCGCTCGTATCTTCTCAGCAATAACGCTGGCCATGTAGTAGCCATCCTCATCAAAAACGAGCGTTGGTCCAATGGGAAGCTTTCCATCCATGATGTCATCAGGGGTAAAAACGCGACTTAGGGCGGCTCCTTCTGCGACCGGGACAAAACGCTCTTCGTCAAAATACTCCTTTCGCCAAGTCGCGCCGGTCGCAATCGCTACGTGATCAGCCTCAACGGCCAAGATATCGTCAATTGTCAGCGGACTTTCACGGTAGATTTCAACGTTGGGCATCTGAATCAATTGCTGCTCGCGATAGTCTTTGACGCGAATGTACTCGCTCATGCCAGGCAGGGCCGCTTCGCGCGAGATCCTGCCACCCAACTCACGAGAAGCTTCTGCCAACAGGACATTGTACCCTCGCACACCAAGTGCCCGTGCTGCTTCCAATCCGGCAGCCCCGGCCCCGACGATCAGAACACGCGCATCTGAGGACTTCTTGCGAATGATTTCTGGATGCCAGCCTTTGCGCCACTCCTCTCCCATTGTTGGGTTCTGGGTGCATCGAATAGGCACCCCGATCGAGTCGCTGGCGTAACAAACGTTGCATCCAATACATTCGCGGATCGCGGACAAGCGTCCTTCTTCGATCTTCTTTGGAAGGTAAGGATCAGCAATCGAGGGGCGTGCAGCCCCAATGAAATCCGTAATCCCCCGCCTGACTTGCGAGACCATGGTATCAGGTGACGTGAAGCGACCAACGGTCACGACGGGCTTATCCGTCACGGACTTGACCCAATGCATATAGGGTTCAAGAGCAGCTTCTTTGGTAAAACGGGAGACACCCATCTCGACCGAGTAGTCTGCGATGTTGATATCCCACAAATCCGGAAGATCGGAGAGCATCTCAAACATCTCTCGTCGCTCACCATAGATTGGTTGGCCATCCTCGCCGATCTCTTCATCTGCCGAGAACCGAACAGCCACAGCGCACCGGTCCCCAACCGCGTCTTTGGTTTCCTGAATCAACTCGCGGGTGAGGCGCACCCTGTTTTCCAAACTGCCACCATATTCATCACCGCGTGTGTTCACGCGCGGATGTAGAAAGTTTGAGATCAGGTATCCGTGCGTTGCGTAAACATAGACAACGTCAAATCCAGCGTCTCGCGCCCTCAACGCGGCCTTTCGATGCCAGCGGCGTAGATCCCGGATGTCCTGCTTGTCCATTGCGCGGGTCTGAAAAGGGTGCCCTTTCGTATTGGGACGGCTGTCGACGTCCATGCTCGGTAGCCGGGAAAACAAGTTGTTCGAGTTGGCGCCTCCGTACCAAAGCTCAGCACCTGCCAGGCTACCGTATTCGTGTACGGCATCGGTCATAAGTGTGTGCGCCCGAACATCACTGTCATCCCAAAGCGAAGCATAAGGATGCGGTAGGTCGTCAGAAGACGGGTGGATTGAGTTGTATTCCGTGCAAATGACGCCCCACCCCCCTTGCGCCTTCACTTTTCGCATAGCGGCAAGAGTACGCGGATATTGCCACCCCATACCTGTACAGTGCGGCACCTGAAAAAACCGGTTTGGCGCAGTAACTGGCCCGATTTCAACCGGTTCGAAAAAGATGTCGTAGCGAGGGTCCCTGTCCATTTTTGATCCTTGGTTGGCTGCGCCATGCGCTGGCTTATCTTGTCTGGAATTTCCGGTCTGAGAGCCACTCTGTTTCAATCACCGTTGTTGAACGCGGGCATTTGAAAGTGATCCGGGTAGACCTTGGAAAGGAAGGTGGCGATGTGATCCCGGGCAACGGAACGTTGAAAGTTCTCGGGATAGGTCAATAGTTCCAACCAGATTCCGTCGTAAAGAGCTTCCAGAATATTGGCGACTTGCCTTGGCGGTATGTCCTTATATCCACCGCCCTCAGCAATCTCGGAACACAGTCGCAGTGCAATGTCGTACCGCTCCTGATCGATATCATTGATCAGGCTGCGATATACTTCACGCCGTCCTGCCTCTCCGAAAAACGCAAACCAAACGGCTAGTTTCTTTGGAGTGCAAATCTGCGGGTGGAAGTGCGCGTCGACGATAGCCAACAGCTTATCTGGTGCTGACAACCCTGCATTTTCAAAGGCTTCCAACCACTGATCGTGATGTTCTTTTGCTAGAAACAACAGCGTTTCTTCCAGCAAGTTCTGTTTGCTTTTGAAATGGAAGTTGACGATACCCAGCGACAAGCCGGCTATCTCGGTGACGGTGGACATAGTCGTTCCACCAATTCCGTTTTCGGCAATCGAGTCAATTGTTGCGTCGATGAGTTGTTGTCTCCTCACCTCCTTGGACTCCGTGCGCCGCTGTCCCTCAGAGTTCGTTTTTTCGATTGGCGATTGTCTCACCCAAATGCATCCCATCTGCTAAAGCACTTCATCGGTCTTGCCTGCCCCTAACAGCCGTTCTCACTCAGCGTGTGGACAGTTGACATTTAAGCGATAGATGCCATTGATTGAACAATCATTCAATGGTAAAGGAAGAATGATTTGAAAACACCCCGGACGTTCGCAATCGTAGATCTAGAGTTCCGACCAAAAAGTGAAAACCGGATCGTGCACCAAAGAAATAACCCTGCGATGCAAAGCTCCCAAAGGCTCAATGCAGTCTTCAATCGCGGCCCAAGCCGCATCAGCCTGCAATTGATCCCTGAACTCGATAACAGCCATAAGCGTATGGTTGCGAAGCTCGTCGGTATCGTAACCACTTGCGGGGATGCGTCTGCACAAAGGCGTCCCTTCCGCGGCCAGGTTTGTCTTGATCAAATGTTCGACAAACGCGTTCCACGCCTGCTCGAACACGTCGAGCTCGACGGTTGGTTTCAATTCGAATTGGTTCAAAAGTCTTGGCATTCTTCACATACTATCCGGCAAGTATCACGAGCCAAACCTACGTAGTTCTCCCTGCAAGGCAAGCGCGAGGCCACTAGATGATCCGAAACGAAAACCCAACCATCGCAAACAGCCTGTGGTCAGCAACCGCAGGGTATTCATCAGAATGCCCGCAACTCGTTGGCGAACAGAACTCTGACGTGATCGTGATTGGCGCCGGGTTCACCGGACTCTCGGCAGCACTTCATCTGGCCGAGCAAGGCGTCAATGTTGTTGTGATCGATGCCCAACATCCGGGCTGGGGAGCTTCTGGACGCAATGGCGGTCAAATCAATGTAGGCCTAAAGGACGGGCCGACGGGCATCAAAACCAAATTTGGTGACATCTGGGGAAACAGAATGATCCGAATGGCCGGTGACGCCACCGATCTTGTGTTCGACTTAATCGTTCGGCACGGGATTGAGTGCGACGCAAATCGTCCAGGCTGGCTGCGCGCAGCGCATACTCAAAAAACACTCAGTGAACTACACAAACTAGCCGAAGATTGGGACAACCACGGCGGCGGCATGATGCGGCTTGATCAAAGCGAAATGCAGCGCCTGACAGGGACCGCATCTTACCTCGGTGGCGTTCTGGATCGTCGCGGCGGTGTTTTGCACCCATTGAATTATGCGCTTGGGCTAGCCGAAGCAGGTCGCCGCAATGGCGTGCAAATCTTCGGCGAAACGCCCGCCAACCAGATTACTTCAGAGGCCGGCCGCTTTCGGGTTGAAACTCCCAAAGGAGCTGTCATCTCAGAAAAAGTGCTGATCTGCACGAACGCCTATTCTGGAGACCTGCATCCGCGGTTGGCTCAGTCAGTTTTGCCCGTTCGCTCAGTTCAGGTTGCTACGTCGCCCCTGTCTGACAATGTCCGCCAGACAATTCTGCCAGAAGGCAACGCTTTGTCAGATGCACGACGCCTCCTGCTGTACTTCAGGCAAGACGCGGAGGGTCGCTTTCTAATGGGAGGTCGCGGTACCTACAACGACAACTCCACCCTCAAACAAATCGAACGCTTGAAACGCATCTCTGTCGAACTTTTCCCCCAATTGTCTGAAGTTCAGTGGGAATACGAATGGGGCGGCTTTGTCGCACTGACAAGAGATCACTATCCACACCTGCATGAACTCACACCGGGGATAATGACAGGTTTGGGATACAATGGGCGCGGCGTTGCCATCGCCACGGCAATGGGGCGCGTCCTCGCTAAATGGGCGGCTGGAGCCAAAGCAGACGATCTGGAATTTCCTGTCACCCCCCTCAGACCACTGCCCTTCTCGTTCGCAAAAGAAACTCTTGTCGAAGTAGAAATCCTACGCCTTAAACTCTTAGACAAGTTGGGTCTTTAGTGAGCTCGCAAGCAACACCGACTAGCGGTTTTTGGAGAAGAAGCGATAGGTCAACGCGATAGCGGCCAAAGAGAGACCTGAGCCGTACCCAATCCAAACTCCATTGGGGCCGAACCCAAGCCAAAAGCCCAGCGCATATCCAAGCGGCAATGCAAAAACCCAATAGGCAATCAGGGTAATGGCAACAGGAACGTGATTGTCCATCATGCCCCGAAAAGCGCCCAGCATTGTCCCCTGCACGCCATCTGCAATCTGCATTGCAGCAATCACAAGGAACATCGATATCGCGAGAGAAATGACCTTTGGGTCATCTGAAAGGCTGTTTGCCAAAGGGGCACGTCCAAACAAAATTCCAGTGACGACCACGGTCATCCAACCAACAACAACAAACAACGAAGCCAACACAATCGGCTTGAGCCTTTCTTTTTCATCAGCACCAATTGCCTGAGCTACGCGTATAGAAATCGCAATCGAAACGCCTAACGGCACCATGTAAATGACGTCGCTGACTGCCGAAACGATTTGATGCGCGGCAAGCGCGGCGGCACCGAACCAACCAAGCATAAGGCCGGCGACTGCGTAAGCGGCCCCCTCCCCCAGATAGCCAACGGAAATAATGAATCCTTCTTTGAGCTGCGCTTTGACCTCGGGCCAATCGAAACTCGCGGCTCTCAGAAGGCCTCTCTTTCTTCTCCACTCTCGCAAAATCAAAAGTGCCGCAAGCAACGGCACTATCTGAGACAACAGACTTGCAATCCCGGCGCCAACAATACCCAGACCCGGCCAGCCACCAACTCCGTGGATCAAAACATAGTTCGAAGGGATGTTGAAACCGACCGCAAGAAACGCAAGACCAACCCCAATCCAGGGACGGTTCATGGCGTCAAAAAGAGCCTTCAGAGTATAGAAAATCGTAAAGGGCACCAAAAGAAGGCTCATAGCGATCCAGTACCCGCCTATTAGACTGACCACTTCAGGCGGCTGCCCAATCCAAGAAAGAGCAGGCTTAAGGCAGTTCATTGCAACAGCGCCAACTGACCCCACGACCAAGGAAACAAAAATCCCGGCGCTTTTTGCTGCTGCCAGCCCTTGGTCACTTGTTTTCCCAAAAGCTTCTGCCATACGCACACCAATTGCGGACACAAAGCCGTAGAGCGCTGAATAGAAAATGATCAGCACCGAGGCCGTGATTGAGACCGCCGCCAGAGGAAGTGTACCCAATGGGGCCACCATCACTGTGTCAACGACACCAATCAAAGCAGCAGCAGCAAGAGAAATGACTATCGGGAGAGCAAGCCGCGCAAGGTAACGCGCCTCTTTTAAGATCGCGCCCCAGGATGGCCGAGGCTGCTGCGATATCCGCACTCGCGTCATATTGTTGGGCCTTTCAGTCGAAATTGACTAAGCCGTATCTCCAAGTAATTCTGGAACCAAGCGAACAAGGCATCCCCAGGCAGCCTGTTCCGCCTGCTTTCGGCTCAGGCCTTGCGGAGCGAGATGCAGTCGTTGCCAATAGCCATCCGTTAATGTCTCCATCCATTCAGCCATTTGGTCTGCTGAAGCAACGTCGTCAGCCGAGAGCATTTCATTCCAGATAAATCTTAAGGTCTCTCTTCGACGTGTCTCGAAATGCTCGGCAACTTCATCATACTGCAATTGAAATCGAAGCTCGCCCCAGAATGCATACCAAAGGGGTAAGACATCCGGACCACACGCATCAGGGTGGAAGTCAGCTTTTATTAAAGCCCTTATCTTTTCGGCGGGCTTGTCCCCTGCTCGCTCTAAAGAAGCTGTCCAGTGCTTTTCGTAACGCTGGTACAGGTCACGCAAAGTTTCGGTCAGAAGACCTAGCTTTGATTTGAAATAAAACGCCGCAACACCCTGAGAAAGCTCAGCCTCAGACGCCACCGTTGCAAGCGTCGTTTTTGCCAACCCGTGCATCAATATAGAGCGGCAAGCCGCGTCCAGCAGCTGCCGGCGACGACGATCTGCGTTCTCCTTCCGCTCTTTGCGAGGACGTTTCCGCTCAGCTTCGACCAATTGCCGCTCCTCCTACGAATGCAGCCATGTACAGCGCGCAAAAAAGATGCGTCAATAGTCTAAAATTTATTTGAGCGCTCAAATAAACTTTACGAACACACACCTGATCTGTAAATGGAATAGAAAGGGGTGGAATAATTTGAAGGTTGAGAACAGATACGACGTGATTGTGGCCGGTGCTGGTCACAACGGATTGACCGCAGCAGCCTATTTGGCGCGCGCTGGCATGCGTGTTTTGGTGGTCGAAAAGAACGACTGGATTGGTGGCGCGGCAGTCAGCCGGTCACTGCACGAGGGTTGGACGTATTCGAATTGCTCATACGTTTGTTCCCTTCTGCGGCGTGAGATTGCCAGGGACCTTGAGCTACCAAAATACGGGCTACAAGTTATACCGTATGAGGGTGGCGCGAGCTTTACTCGCGATGGGGATTACTTCGCCTACTATTCCGATCACAACGCACTAAAGCGTGAAATGGCGCGTCATTCCGCAAAAGATGCCGACGCCTATCGCGGTTACTCGCGATCCATCATGAGGCAATGCCGTTTCATCCGTCCCTTTCTACTTCGGGACGCACCGGACCCCGCCTCTCTCCACCCGCGCGATCTCGGCGAACTGGCTTACCTCGTAAAAAAAGCAAATGGCCTGGGTAGTCGGGAGCTTGGTGAAACGCTGAAATTCTGGACAATGTCCATTGGTGACTTTCTGGATGAGCATTTCGAAAACGATTTGATTAAGGCCCATTTGGCAGGCTCAGGCATTATCGGCACCGGCCTCGGAGTGTACTCGCCCGGAACGGCCTACGTACTTCTTCATCACTACATGGGTGACATTGATGGCGGCATCGGTGCCTGGGGTTTCGCGCGCGGCGGGATGGGCGCGATTTCGAATGCGATTGCGGCCTCATTCAAAGAGCACGGAGGTACGATTCACACAGGTTCAGGGGTTGAGAAAATCCTCAGCAAAGATGGACGCGTTGAAGGCGTAGCTCTTGAGGACGGCAAGGTTTATTATGCCCCTGTCGTTGCCTCCAATATGGATATCAAACGCACTGTTCTGCACCATATTGACGCGGCCGAGTTACCGGATGAATTCACCAAGGCGGTGCGGAACTTCAAAATTCGTGGGTCTTCGGCAAAGCTCAATATTGCGCTTGACCGCTTTCCAAATTTCCCTGCAGCACCCGAGCACACCAGCTTCCTCAGGGGTGATTTGCATGTATCGCAGAGCCTCCTTGAACTTGAAAAGGCCTATGATGATTGGAAAGTCGGGCGCTGGTCGGAAAAGCCTTATATCGACATGCTCATCCCTAGCC
Organism: uncultured Ruegeria sp.; assembly: GCF_947497005.1. Lineage (GTDB taxonomy): Bacteria > Pseudomonadota > Alphaproteobacteria > Rhodobacterales > Rhodobacteraceae > Ruegeria. Next base: position 198,371 of record NZ_CANMFF010000001.1, read on the forward strand.
AGATTGATCCGACTATGGCGCCGACAGGTGCCCACATGATGACGGTTTTCGTCCAATATGCTCCTTATGATATAGAAGTCGACGGCGTTAGATCTGCCGAGAATTGGGACGAAAAGCAGCGCAACGCGATAGCAGAAACTGTACTCGACCAGATGTCTGTGGCGTGTCCCGACATTCGCGAGCGTGTTGTTCATATGGAAGTTCGTTCACCATTGGAAATCGAACGCGAGGTCGGTCTGACAGAGGGCAACATTTTCCAAGGCGAACTGACTTTTGATCAGCTTTTCTTCAATCGGCCCGTCCCGGGTTGGTCGCAGTACGATTTACCCATCAAGGGGCTTTATTTGTGCGGTTCGTCCGCCCATCCGGGCGGAGGGGTTATGGGCGCCCCCGGTGCGAACGCTGCCCGCGCTATTCTTAGGAGAGAAACACGGCATGGCCGAATGAAAGGGTATGCCGCATGAGCCAATTTGATGCGATTATCATTGGCGGGGGTGTAAACGGCCTGATTGCCGGAACACTCCTTGGTAGACGCGGCAAGAATGTCTGTATCATTGAGAAATCCAACAGGTTCGGCGGCATGGCGTCTTATTCCGTGGATGGCGGCCCGACTCTGGCCCATTCGCTATATAACCTGAGCCCGCGGGTCTTGAGTGACATCGGCATAGATCCTCAACACCCTGTCCTGTCCGGCAAACCCGTCTCCACGGTTTCTTTGTCTGAGGATGGGCGGCATATCGTCTTCAAGAACGAAGGCGTCTTTTGGAGCGAAGGGGCAAAACACCCGGAATCCGACGCCTGGACCGATCTGACACAGCAGTTGATTACATATGGGGGCCTTTTGCGCCAACTCGCCGAGGCCCCACCACCCGGCGGTCAAAAAGCCATCCTTTCGCGGGGTGGGCTGAATGAGTTTTTGCGCCTGGCAAAACTGGGCATCGGATTGAAAAAGCTTGGAAAACCCGAAATGCGGCGTTTCTTGCAGGTCGTTTTGTCCAATGTCCACGACATTGTACTTGATGACTTGCCGGAAGGATCGGTGGCTGGAATGCTTGCTGCTGATGCAATCTGGGGGTCAGCCACCGGTCCGCGATCTCCGGGCACCGTGTTCAATCTGATTTATCGGCTGGGCCACGGAGGTAACATCACACAACCAGCAGGTGGGATGTCCGCGCTGACCGATTTGATGGTTGAAGCCGCACAAAAGGCGGGGTGCGTGCTGATGCCGGAAACTGAGGTATTTCGCATTCTGTTGGACGACGACACAGTCTCCGGAGTGGCAACTAACGATGGACGAACCATTTCGACACCTATTGTGCTCAGCAATCTCGCTCCGAAACTAACAAGCCTAATGACCGGACACTCTATTTTTGACATCGAAACGACTCGGCAATTTCGAAATATCCGGGCTCGTGGAACAGCGGCTAAGGTCAACCTACGGCTAAAGGATAGCTCCCCCCTGCCCGGCCTGCCCGACGAATTAGCAGACGAACGTCTGATCTATGCCCCTTCTGTGGGGTACGTCGAAGCCGCGTTTAACCCAGCTAAGTATCGTCAAATGTCGAAAGCACCTGTGATTGAAGCCTTCAAAATGCAGACAGCGGATGGGGCAAGCTGGTTGTCAACCATAGTGCAATATGCACCATCTGACCTTGAAGGCGGCTGGACTGAGACGGCCAAGGAACAGCTTGCGGAAATTACAGTTGAAACTCTTAGCCGCGCCCTGCCCGGCTTGGGTGATCAAATTGCAGGTAAGCAGGTCATAACACCGGATCAAATCGAAAGCGCAACCGGAGCGCCGGGGGGGCACTGGCACCATGCGGAAATGTCTTTGGACCAGCTCCTGACACTTCGGCCTGCGAACGGGATGTCCAGATACTCCATGGGGCCGAAAGGGCTGTTCCAATGCGGTGCAGCAACGCATCCCGGTGGTGATGTCATGGGCCTCGCTGGTCGCAATGCGGCGCTGGCAGCACTGGAGGCTCAGCCATGAGCATCTTTACCGATCCAAAACTAGGTTTGATACCCGGGGCGTTTCACAAAAAACTCGAAGAGCAAAATCGCGCACAAAATTGGTACGATTGGGCCGGCTTTGCCGCCCCAGGTGTGCTGGACAGTGTCGAGTTCGAGTACTTCGCGCTGCGAAATCAGGCATCCTTGTTCGACATCTCACCAATGCACAAATACCGATTGATCGGGCCGGACACGACAGCGATGCTCAATCGCCTCGTGACACGGGACGTCCGAAAAATCAGCGTTGGTCGCGTGGGGTACGTGGTCTGGTGCGATGAAGAGGGTATGGTCATCGATGACGGGACTGTTTTCCACCTTGGCGACAACAATTGGCGTCTTTGCTGTCAGGAACAAATGCTGACATGGCTACTCGATGCTGCATGGGGTTTTGACGTTTCAGTCGTCGACGAAACTCACAGTGTTGCTGGACTTTCGCTGCAAGGGCCGACCTCTTATGCAATTCTGGAGGCCGCTGGGTTTGATGTCAGTAAGCTAAAGCCGTTCGATCTCGCTCAAATTGACCACAATCTCATGATCTCGCGGACGGGTTTTACCTATGATTTAGGTTACGAGCTCTGGTGCGACTGGGACAAGGCAGAAGCGCTTTGGGACAGAATTTGGAAAGGCGGCGAACATCAGGGACTACGCGCTATTGGATACGAAGCTGTAAATTTGGCCCGCATCGAAGCGGGGTTTCTGACCGCAGGTGTGGATTTTCAACCAGTTCATGGGACCGAACGGTTGCACCGAGGCCAAACACCCTTCGAACTTGGTCTGGGTCGGCTAGTCGATTTCAACAAAGGTCATTTCAATGGCCGGCGAGAGCTGCTGTCCAAGCGAGAGAGTCCAAGAAGCCTCCTCATGCGTTTCGATGTCGAAGGTTTCAAACCCTCACAAGGGTCATTGATCTACAATCGACGCAAGAAAGAAGTTGGGCACATAACGTCCGGAATCTGGTCGCCAACCGCCAAGCGCAACATCGCGTTGGCACATGTCCGTATGCCGGATGCTAGCCGGTCATCCGGCTTAAAGGCCGAGATTTACACTCTGCAAGAAGGCAAATGGCGCACCAGGATGGCGCGCCTCACTCCTGTCACCAAAGCCTTTTTCACACCGCCCCGCGCACGAGCTACGCCACCGGCTCGCACTTAAAGGAGAAGCAGACGTGAACAACCTAGGCAATACACCAAACGACGGCGACCTTGTCGCTTGGGATCGCGACCATCACCTACATCCTTGGGCCGGAACTGACGGCTTTGGGTCCGACGAGTACATGCGGGTAAATACAGCGGATGGTATCTACCTTTGGGATGCCGCCGGGAAGCGGTACATCGATGGCCCCGGCGGTATGTGGTGCACGCAGATCGGATACGGGCGACAAGAGATGGCCGATACCATTTCCCAACAGGTTATGAAGATGCCTTACGCGTCGCCGTGGTCGTTTACGACTGAACCCGCGGCCGTTTTGGCGCGAATGATCGCAGAACGCACACCGGGCGATCTGAACACAGTGCACTTCACTACCGGTGGGTCTACGGCCGTTGATACCGCGTTGCGGACCGCGCTTTTCATGAATAAACGGCTCGGCCGACCGGAAAAGAGAATCGTGATTGGACGGGAAAAAGGCTACCACGGCTCCACTTTTCTCGCCGCTACTGTCACTGGAAAAGAACGTTTCGAAACAAGCTTTGAAAAAGCTCAGGATCTGGTGCGCTTCCTTCCTGACGTGAACCCTTACCACCGGCCAGAAGGGATGAGTGTTGATGCCTGGTGCGACGCTAAAGTCGCCGACCTTGAGAACCTGATTGCTGACGTAGGCGCCGACCGTATTGCCGCCTTTATCGCCGAACCGATCCTGTGTTCCGGCGGTGTTATCGTTCCGCCTCCGGGCTACCACAAGCGCACGCTCGAAATTTGCCGGGCAAACGACATTCTGTACATTTCGGATGAAGTCGTAACTGGCTTTGGCAGATTAGGACATTGGTTCGCCTCAGAAGACGTCTTTGGCATCGTCCCTGACATTATTACATGCGCAAAAGGTTTAACCTCAGGTTACCTGCCACTAGGCGCCTGCGTGATCTCGGACTCAGTAACGAAACGCATTTCCGAAGCACCGGGCGACGATGTTTTCTATAACGGTTATACCTATTCAGGGCACCCGGTGAGTTGCGCGGCTGCAATCAAAAACATCGAGATCATGGAGCGCGAGGATATTCTAGGACACGTTCAACGCGTCACACCGCATTTCCAGGACCGCCTACATCAAATTAAGGAAAAGTTTCAGATAGTTGGGGATGTGCGCGGTGATGGGTTTCTCGGGTGCATAGAATGCCGCCCCGGACTGAACGTCGAGAGTTACGAAGCGCATGTGAAGTTTGGGCAGAAACTGGATGATGCGTGCGAGGAGATGGGATTGCTATTGCGCCCCTTTGGAAACATGGCAGTGTTCTCGCCGCCCCTGATCATAACTCCGTCGCAGATAGACGAAATGTTCGACATCATGGAGGCTGGTATGGCGCAGGTCAGCAAGGGCTACGACACATAACAGTCAACGCGCTAAGACAAGAAGCCTGTCCGATCAGGCTGGTTTCCGACCACGTATGTGATGTGGGCAATGCTCTCCGGTTTTCAACACGGGCTGCATAGCATCCCAAATCTCGATCTGATGTTCGATAAACTCCGCACCATGCCGGGCTTCCCAGTCGGCTCGGTTTGGTCCGGTCAATTCGTCAAGTTCCGCAGCGGATACCTGAGCATACCAAGGGTTGCGGTTGACAAACTCTACATCCTCAAAGCCAGCCATCTCCATAGCAGCGCGGTACTTAGAGGGCGACGCCATTTGAAACTCCAAGGCTTCCATCTTTACGTAGTGCGCCATCTCAGGTGACATTTCCCCGTCGTGATTGGTCAACCAGTCAGAAGCCGCGAAATAACCACACGGTTTAAGCACGCGATACGCTTCCGTGGCCATCGCTACTTTGTCGGGGATATGAATGATCGAGTCTTTGGAAAACACAACGTCAAAAGTACCATCTTCGAATGGCATTGGGCCTGGGGTGACCTCTATGATTTCGATCTTTCCTTCCAGACCTGCCCGCCTAACTCGGTCTCTCGCAGCTGCGCATACTGGGGCCTCTACATCAATGCCGGTCACATTGGCAGCGCCGAGTACCTGTGCCAGCAACACCGCGATAGCCCCAGAACCACAGCCAATATCGAGAATATGCTTATCCCTCAGATCAATCCTCTCAACAACTCGAACGACTTCTTCAGGGCCTCCCGGTGAAAGAAACCCCTCCCCCCAAAGCTCCTCCAGAAAGTTGATCACCTGTCGATCATATAGGATTTCGTCTGACATAGAATTTCCCCGCAGCTGATTGTCAGTCAATCATTGTAGTGAAGCCTTTTCCCCCTGCTCAGACAAGCTTTATTGCGAAATCGCAGGTCAGTGATATGATTTTAATTGAATGACTATTCAGTCAATAGACATTAATCGTATTGAGTGATATTCGGAGAAAAGAACGCTAAGATAGGAATTTCTTGCCATGGACGACATCCTTCCGACGCATGTCCAAACCGTGATCATTGGCGGGGGATCTATCGGCGCGAACACGGCCTACCACCTTACTAAGCTCGGCCATACCGATGTTGTGGTTTTGGAACAGGGGCAACTGACATCAGGAACCACTTGGCACGCCGCAGGTCTGATTGTAGCCGGCCTTCTCAAGTCGGAAGCTGAGTGCGCCATCTACACGCATGGGCGGGACCTTTATGCGAACCTAGAGAAGGAAACCGGTATATCCACAGGTTTCCGCGACGTTGGATATCTGCAAATTGCAACCAACGAAGAACGCCTGCATGAGATGCGCCGTGTCGCAGCCTTCATGCGGCGTTTTGGGATAAATAACCATGAAGTCTCGGTAAAAGAAGCGCAGGATATGTTCCCTATTGGGGACCTATCAGACGTCGTTGGAGCATTCCTAATTCCCGAGGACGGTCGGGCTAACCCTGTGGACGTGACAATGTCTCTGACCAAGGGAGCCAAAAACAGAGGCGCACGTTTCTACGAAGGCATGCGGGTTGAAGAGATTTTGGCCAGTAACGGCACCGCGACAGGGGTCCGCACCGCAAGTGGTCACACCATAGCAGCGGAAAATGTTGTGATCTGTGGTGGCATGTGGTCTCGCCAACTGGGTGCAAAACACGGTGTAAATCTACCCCTCCAGGCGGCTGAACACTACTATCTGATAACGGAGAGTATCCCGGGCCTACCCCGCGATCTGCCTGTTCTGGAAGACCCTTCTACGTACACGTATTACCGCGAAGAAGTCGGTGGGATGATGTTGGGGCTCTTTGAACCCGGCGCTGCGGCTTGGAAGCTCGATGGCATCCCGGATGAATGGCAATTTGGAGAGATCGAGCCAGACTGGGAACGTGTTGGACCCGACCTGGAGAAGGCCTATTCGCGCGTACCTGACACCATGAACTACGGAGTGAAAAAACTATTCTGCGGACCGGAAAGCTTTACACCTGATCTTGCTCCGCTTGTTGGCCCGACGCCTGAACTGCGCAATCTCTGGGTTGCATGTGGGATGAACTCACTTGGCATCCTGAACGGCGCAGGCACAGGCATGGTTTTGGCCCATTGGATGGTGGATGGCTTGCCGCCAATCGATGTCACGGGCATCAACGTCAATCGCTTCTCCCGTGAAATGGCGACACCGGCTTTTCGACGCGACAGAACACCTGAATTGTTGGGAAAGCTCTTTGGTCAGCACTACCACAATGAGAACTACAAGACGGCCAGGAACGTTAAGCGTTCAGTGCTCTATGACCGTCTCAAACAGGCCGGAGCCTTTTTTGGCGAAGGAAATGGTTGGGAACAACCTGATTGGTTCGCACCAACACCCGAACAGGCCAAGGTCGAGAAATACAGTTGGTATCGCCAGAATTGGTTTGAATGGCACGCTGAAGAACACAGGGCAGCACGCGAGGATGTCGTCGTAATGGACATGACATCAATGGCGTGTTTCAGCGTCGAAGGCCCGGATGCCTGCGCCCTTCTCTCTCGCCTTTCTTGCAATGAAGTCGATGTTGAACCCGGTCGCGTTGTCTACACAGCCTGGGCAAACGAACGAGGTGGGTTTGAGGCTGACCTTACAGTTACCCGACTATCCGATCAGAAATACTGGGTCATCGTGGGTGAAAACTCGGCGGGTCACACCGAAATGCGCATGCGACTGCACATTCTGGGCGATGAGAACGTTGTTATCACAGACATCACCGCAGGGCGCTGCCAAATCAACATTCACGGTCCAAAGTCACGCGAACTTTTGAGCAGAATATCTGGTGCTGATTTGTCCGACGAAGGTTTTCCCTTCATGACTGCTCGAGAAATCGACATCGGGTACGCCGTAGCTATGGCCTATCGCGTGACCTTTATCGGCGAACTAGGCTGGGAACTTCACGTGCCTGCCACTCAGGCAGTACAGTCTTACGATCTGATTATGGATGAAGGTCGTGATTTGGGCGTTCGCAATGCCGGGATGCAAACCCTTAACTCCCTGCGCCTCGAGAAGGCTTACCGTGACTTCGGAATTGATGTGGACAACACAGACAACCCAATTGAGGCCGAGCTTGGGTTTGCCATCAAACTGGACAAACCCGGTGGCTTCATCGGCAGGGAAGCACTAACCGCAATCAAAGCAAAAGGCACGCCCAAGAACCGAATGTTGCAGTTCCTGCTCAAAGACCCAGAGCCTCTCATGTACGGCAACGAGATGATTTATCTAAACGGCAAGGAAGTCGGATATATTCAAGTTGGTGGATATGGGCACACTCTCGGCGCTGCTGTCGGTATTGGTTTTGCAGAGATTGGCGAACCGTTGACTGCAGACGTAGTCGCAACGGGGCAATGGCAGGTCGAAATTGCCGACGAGAAATACGACGCTACCGCCTCGTTAAGGCCGCTTTATGACCCCGTCATGCAAAAGGTAAAGTGTTGAAGTACTACTGTTCGAGGCTTTTAGCTCAGACAGGAAAGTGTTTTGGGAAAAACCGCGACAGCGAAAGCATGCAAACATCCCTGAATTTCCGACGATCAGCCACATTGGGATACAACATCAAGCTAAGCCAGGCCCCATCAGACATCGCCTCTACAGCACGGGCTGTTTTCTCTGGATCAAGATCGTCATAACCACCATCGGCAATCAATTCACCACACAGTTGCAGAATTCGATCGTATCTTTCATTGTCGTATTTATTGTGTATTTTCAAATAATTAGGGCGATACTTTGCTTGACCCCAGAAAGCAAACCAGACAGCCAAGCGCTTGTGGGTGCAGATGCTTTTGTCAAAATCCGCTCGAATGATGGCAGCCAGCCTATGTGCGGCTGTAGGTTCCGCATCGTCGTAAGACTTTAGCCAATTCTCATAATGTTCTTGTGCAAGGAAACCCAGCGCAGCGTCATACAGTGCTTCCTTGCTGTCGAAGTGATAGTTCACAACGCCGTGAGACAGATTGGCAGTTTCGGTCACATGTTTAAGCGTCGTGTCAGAAAACCCGCGTTTCGAGATCGAGTCGATGGCCGCCATAATCAACTGCAAGCGACGAACTTCAGGAGGTTCGGTGCGTCGTTTTTTCTGAAGCTCATGCGTCTCCATTTTAACTCTCCTCTCGTTCGGCCATTTGCCTGTCCAGCAAATCCGCTCTCTGTTGCCGGAACATAACTATAGCTGCGATAGCGACACAAATGGCAATCACAAGGATCATGATGGTCGCCAGCGCATTAATATCCGGCCTGAGGCCTAGTCGAATGCGCGAAAAGATCAAAATTGGCAAGGTATTTGCACCTGGTCCAGTAACAAAACTTGCTATGACCAGGTCATCGAGAGACAGAGTAAACGCCAATAGCCAGCCGGAAATAAGGGCTGGTGTCAGCTGTGGGATCGTGATGGCAGTCAGAACTTTGAAAGGTTTTGCTCCAAGATCGGCAGCCGCTTCTTCCAAAGTTTGCCCCACGCCGGTCAAACGTGCCTGAATTGTCACCGCCACGTAAGCCATTGAAAAGGTTATATGCGCGATCGTAATCGTCGCAAAACCACGTTCCGCCGGCCATCCGATCAACTGGTTCAGGGAAATAAAGAAAACCAACAAGGACAATCCGGTTATCACCTCGGGCATCACCAAAGGGGCGACCAACATACCACCAAACAACGTCCGCCCTTTGAACCGCCCAAAGCGCACCATAGCCAGTCCTGCCAAGGTTCCGAGCGCTGTCGCAAAAGTAGCGTTCACAACAGCAATCTGAAGACTGAGTGCAACAGCACTCCAGACTTCGGCAGATTGGAAGAGCTCCTTGTACCAACGCAGGGACCATCCTCCCCAAACAGGTACGAGTTTGGAGTAGTTGAACGAGTAAATGACCAAAAGGATCATCGGGATGTAAAAGAATGCCAATCCCAAGGTCAGCATGATGGTCAAAAAGCGGGAGCGTTTAGCGTACATTTATTGCTCCTCCGATGCTTTGCCCTGGTAGTGCTGGAACACCATGATGGGCAGTACCAGAATGATAAGCAGAACAATCGCCACCGCCGCAGCGACCGGCCAATCACTGTTTCTAGAGAACTCATTGTAGAGAACCCGGCCAATCATCTGCACGTTCCCGCCCCCCAACAGGTCGGGGATAACGTACTCCCCGGTCGCAGGGATGAAGACTAACAACGAACCAGCGACAATACCGGGCATCGTCAGCGGCAAAGTAATTTTGAAAAACGTGTTCGTTGGCCGGGACCCAAGATCGGCTGCCGCTTCGTTCAGACTGTTGTCCAACTTCTCCATATTCGCGTAGAGCGGCAGGATCATGAACGGCATATAAGTATAGACGATCCCGATATAAACGGCGAATTCCGTGTACAGCATGCGGATCGGCTCGTCGATTATACCCAGCGCTATCAGAAGATTGTTGATCGTGCCTTGATCCGCAAGCAGGCCCATCCATGAATAGACCCGCAATAAGAAAGACGTCCAAAACGGAAGAATTATAGCAAACAACAATAGCGGCTTCGCGACCGGCCCTGATCGCACGATTGCATAGGCAATTGGGTAACCAAACAAGAGGCAAAACAACGTGGAAGTCGCTGAAATTTTGATAGAATTGACGTAAGTATCAAAGTACAGGCTGTCTTCCCAGATGTAGATAAAATTGTCGAATACTAGACGGATCGTCACGATCCCGTCGCCCGTCCACTCAATCAAACTGGTGAATGGAGGGCTTGCAATCGCTAGCTCGGCCAAGCTTATTTTGGTAACGATAAAGAACGGCGCTAGAAAGAAAACGAGCAGCCAGAAGAACGGCAAGACGGTAACGATCTGACGCCACCTGCTTTGTATACGCCGCATTGCCAAACGGAGTATTGGCTGTCGTTCAACCGGAAGCGGTTCGGACATATCCTCCGTGAAATCCGTCATGAGTGGAGCAACATGGCGCTAGACGGATCCCAGCTAATATTCACTTTGTCTTCCCAAGTTATTCGCTGTGTAGCCTGCGTCGGGCGAGACTGATTAGGTCGAGTGACGTCGAAGACTTCGCCGTTGGGAAGCCTTACCTTGTAGATTGATGTCTCTCCCAAATACCCAACGTCGTCGATGACTGCCGATGTCTGATTAGAGCCTTCAGCGGCCTCATCCGATTTCTCAAGACGAATTTTTTCTGGCCTCAACGCGACCCAAATTTTGCTGCCAACCTTTACCGAATGACCGTGATCGATAAAAACCTCGCAGAACTCGGTCTCAACCCGAACATGGTCCGCCCCGTCCTCGGTTACCCTGCCCTCAAAAATATTTGCTGACCCAATGAAGTCAGCGACAAAGCGGGATTCAGGGAACTCATAGATCTCTGTTGGCGTGCCAATCTGCTTGAAACGACCCGCGTCCATGACAGCCATTCTCGAGGACAAGGTCATTGCTTCTTCCTGATCGTGGGTCACAACGATAAACGTGACACCGACCTTGTCCTGAATGTTTGCGAGTTCAAACTGCGTTTGCTTACGCAGTTTCTTGTCAAGCGCAGCCAAAGGTTCATCCAAGAGCAGCAACTTGGGACGTTTGACTAAGGCCCGTGCCAAAGCAACGCGCTGACGTTGTCCGCCAGATAATTGCTTGGGTTTTCTCTTTTTGAAATCTTCCAGCTCAACGAGCTTAAGGATGTCGTGAACCCTGTCCGCTAAGTCGAACTTGGGGATATGGTCTTGCTCCAACCCGAAGGCCACATTTTTTTCGACGGTCATATGCGGGAACAACGCATAGCTTTGGAACATCATGTTGGTTGGACGTTCGTAGGCGGGCACATCGGCCATATCGACACCGTCGATCGTAATTGTGCCTGCGTTCAAATCCTCAAACCCTGCAAGCATTCTGAGCAGTGTCGACTTTCCGCATCCTGATCCACCCAGAAGGCAGAATAACTCTCCTTTGTAGATATCAAGATCGACGTTATCGACCGCAGTCACTTCACCGTATTTCTTGGTTACACCTCTGATTTGGACCAAGGGTTGCTGCTCTTTTTGCTCGAGCCAAGGTGCTGCACTGACAGTTGTGGAAACAGTCAATTTGGGCCTCGCAGTCTGCCAGTATGGATTGGAGGGTGCAGTAGCGATCCGATGGGAACCGCTACTGCACTTGCCAGTGTGAGTGGATCAGTTACCGGCCTTGAAGTCAGTCCAGGTGCGCGTCTGCAAACGCTCGACCTTGGGAGGAAGAACCGCAGTCGTATACATCTTGGCAACCTGATCTGATGTCGGGAAAGCGGCCGGGCTAGACGTGACGGCTTCATCAACCATTGGTTTGGCTGTCAGGTTGGCAGTCGCATACCAAGTGAAGTTACTATCATTGGCTCCAACCTCAGGTCGCATCATGTAATTGAGGAAAAGATGTGCGTCTTCCTTGTTGGCAGCGTCTTGCGGGATCAGCCAGCCATCAATCCATAGCTGTGCTGTGCGATCACCTTCGGGCAAAAAGAAGTCTAGCACGACACCAGTATCGGCTTCAGCTGCACCGGACATCGCAAGAAGGCCATCCGGGCCCCAAGTGGTTGAGACACAGAACTCTTTCTGAGGCATCCGCTGATATGCATAGTTATCGAAGGTTTTGATGTACGGCCTAATTTCCGCCAGCATCTCCCCAACTTTCTCATAGTCTTCCTTGTTTGTGGAGTTTGCATCCAAACCCATATGCGCCAAAGCCATTGGAATGATGTCGCCCGGAGAATCCAAGAACGAAACGCCACACTTGGACAGCTCTTTCATGTGCACAGGGTCGAACACCATATCCATCGATCCGATGGGGGCGTCAGGATACGTCTCTTTCACCAATTCTTCGTTGTATGTGACCCCGTGCGTTCCCCACATATACGGAATGAAGTGCTGGTTGCCTGGATCCCACTCGCTGGCCAGCTGTTCCAAAATGGCCGGATCAATGTGCTTAATGTTATCGAGCTTCGACATATCAAGTGGAGCGACGATTCCCGCCTTAATCAGCCGAGCCGTATCACTGCCGGCATGACTAACCACGTCATATCCGCTGTTTCCTGCCAGCAGCTTGGCATCAATTGCTTCGGCAGAGTCATACGGATCATAAATAACTTTGATGCCGTATTCTTTTTCGAAATTCTCAATAGTGTCTTCAGCGATGTACTCTCCCCAATTCGTAACCTTCAACACACGCTCTTGCGCGAATGCCGATCCCGACATTGCAGTAGCCGTTACTGCTAAAACTGTAATCCCGGCAACTTTCCTGATTGAGCTCATGATTTCGCTTCCTCTCCCTGAGTGGTGGCTGCAGCAATTTCGCTTGCCTTGTCTGCTAGACACTATTTCGAATGATCGCGCCCTGCGTCGCGGGCGCGATCATTATGCACCCCATCCCCCTCCAGCCGTCATATTTTTATCTGACTGGTCATTCAGAACGGTAGTCTGATGAATTCTTCGCTGTCAAGCTCAGCCGGAAAGATTTTGATCAAATCCCCGCAAACTGTTAAATTTGAACAAAACTTATGCAAATACAGTGAAAATCACTATGCTAAATCGTCTTCGAGAATTATTTCGAATCTTTTTCTGAATGATCATTCAGTCAGAAAATGTTGACGCTCAACCCAAACTGAGCGAAACCTACAGTTACTTGAAGGGTGGCTAACCAAGTTGAGCATTCAAGATTGTATGCTTGAACTCGCCTACCCAGTTGAAACATTGACTGACCAAGTCAAAATTAAGCGGATTGCACAGATGCGCGACGAAGCCAGAAATACCGAAATTCCCGCCAATTGGGACCGGCGCGGGCTGCCCGGGTGGTGCTACCACAGCGCCGCTCTTCTTGAGCTCGAGAAGAGCGAACTCTTCAAAACTCATTGGCAAATCGCCTGCCATGTTTCGGATCTTCCGGAACCCGGTAGCTTTTTTTGTTTCGACATGTGCGGTGAACGTGCCTTGATCTTGCAGGACAGTAACTCGGACATTCGCGCATTTCTAAACGTTTGTCGTCACCGCGGCTCTCGGCTGGTTTCTAAAGAGCAAGGAAAATGTGCAAACGCTCTGGTCTGCCCATTTCACGGCTGGGTTTACAATCTTGATGGAACGTTGCGTGGCGCCGCCCGCCCCGAGTCCTTCCCCGATCTCGACAAGCACGAGTTTGGCCTGAAAGAAATCGAAATGGAAATCTGGCAAGGTTTTGTCTTTGTCCGATTCAAACCCGGCCCCCAGCCATCGGTAGCGGAACTTCTTGCCCCGATTGAACAGGAAATCTCTGCCTACAAAATGGCCGAACATGTTCCGACGGACGGGATATGGACGGAGGAGACTCCGGTAAACTGGAAATCAATCAGAGATGTCGACAACGAAGGATATCATGTCCCTCTCGCGCACCCTGCCCTTCAGGACTTATATGGCTCGACTTACGCAGACGAACCATATGTCGATGGCATCTCACGCTCCGATGGAAAATTTACTCCGACGAAGGGTCGTAGGTGGGCCGTTCGCAACTACAAGAAATTCACAAAGCCACAGCCTCACCTGCCTGAGTACTTGCACAAAACTTGGCTTTATTACGGCATTTTTCCAAATGCGGTAATAGCGTTCACGCCTGAGACAACCCTGTTTTATCAAGAATTTCCCGTTACGACAGAAAAGTCCATCCTTCGAAGCGCAACATACCGAAACCCAAACGAAGACCGCCAACAAAAAGCGGCACGGTACCTTGCCGGTCGGATTGATCGAGAAACAGTGGAAGAAGATATTCAGCTGACGATATGGTCCAACGAAGCCATGGCTTCAGAGGCTTTTGAGGGCTTCTATCTTTCTGATCTGGAGTACGGCGTGCGCTCCCATCACGACCATTTGAGGAAAATTCTACCCATCTATAACTCTGAAGTAACGCCCGGAGAGGATGAAGTTGCCTCGTTGAATGACGCATTGTCAACTGAGCCGTAATCGTGACTAAAGGTATTTTCAAAATGTCGGAAGCAAAAACTCAAACGCAGTTCCTGACAACGACGATCGGAACGCCTGGTTCTGGCGCCACAAGGTATGCCGCAGCGATGTATTTTTTTAAGAACGGCAAGCTTTCTGCTGAAATGTTGGAAATATACCGGAGATGCAGCAAGTTTGACACGGATGATCCGCTCGATCTTGCTAGATACGAGGGCGTTTCAATTCCAGAATTTGTTTGCGATTTAAGCTCAAACGCCGACGCATGACTGCTTCTGCACAAATTACAAAATTCTTGGACAATTCAGAACCCTGTAAGGTCTCACGAAGCCGAAAAAGCGAAAGCTCACTCCGGAAATTGTCTCTCAGGTCACTTTATTTGTTGGAGCGAAATCGTTGAGAGCTCATGACTTTGACGTCATTGTCGTTGGCGCCGGAGCAGCAGGAATTGCAGCTACTCGTGCTCTCAAGGCGGCAGGACTATCAGTTGTCTGCCTCGAGGCATCCAACCGCGTCGGGGGGCGCACACACACGGATAGGGAGATCTTTGGTGTCCCGTTCGACATGGGTGCGCATTGGATGCACACCGAACATGTAAACGCTCTGAAAGCTCCAGGTCTCGCACTCGGCCTTGATCTCTATGCAGCCCCAGACAACGCGGTGACATTTGGCTTGGAGGATGACGCTGTTCTGTGGGACGAAGTCGACGAGCTTCATAGCGCGATCAATGAAGCGGCGCGCATCGATGCCGAAATTGAAGCAAGTACCGGAATTCAAACAGACCGGTCCTTGGCAGACATTTGGCAGAACAAAGGGCATTGGTCGTTCACGGCAGCGATGACATTTGCGTTGTCGATTGCCAGAGATTTGCCGGATACATCTCTGCGAGACATCAGTGCCTGGGAGGGCGGAGACGATTGGTTTTGCCGCGAAGGCTTCGGACACCTAATTGCATGCACCGCAAAGGGGCTGCCAATTAAATTGGCCACTCCAGTCACACAAATAAAATCTCTCACTGAAGGCGTGCAGATTACTACGACCACTGGCAAGGTCAAAGCTCGAACCGTAGTTGTTACAGTTTCCGTCGGCGTCCTAGCCGAAGACATCATCCACTTTGATCCCCCGCTAGAATCCGATCGACGCGCGGCACTCGAGCTTATCACCATGGGGGATTACAATCACGCAGGCCTCCTTTTCCGCCCCGGAGCTTTGCCAGTGCAACCCGATACTTGGCTGACATACCACTTAGAACCCGACGCCAACTGGGTGGCCCGCGGAGGCGGTTTTCTTTGCAACATCTCAAGCACCGGCCTAACCAGCTTTGAAAGCTCTGGAAGCTTTTCCAGACACTTGCAGGACGCGGGATCTGAAAGCGCCATAGAACACGCGCTCGAAACATTGGTTGGCTTCTTTGGCACGACAGTCAGAAAAGCCTTCATCAAAGGCCATGCCACCGCTTGGCGAAATGAACCTTATGTGCGTGGTTCTTACGCTGGAGCCAGACCAGGAGGCCACGACAAACGCGCTGTCTTACGCCAGTCTCATGCTGAGTGGGTGCACTTCGCCGGTGAAGCGACGCACCCTAGCCAACAATGCTCGGTCAGCGGAGCCCACCTAGAAGGATTAAGGGCCGCGGAAGATGTGTTGGCGCAGCTACGCTGAACACCTGGCGATCAACTTGATCCAGCAAGTGGAAAAATCATAGAATTTCGAATGAACCTCTCACTATAAGTCGCAAGTCCAAGTTCATCTTTCGCGTGCTCCGCGGCCAGTTCAGGGTAAGCTATCCGGTCACAGACAGATGATGAGAAGTTGAAAGTTTTGAAGAACAAAAGTTGACTATGTTTCAGCGGGGTGGCTCGATGGAGACCAAATACTCTCTGTCTTGAGCAGTTTTCCTGGATGTCCGCTAAAGAACGAAACCAGACTTTGTGTCGCAAAACGACTATTTCTGCTCTGCGGACCAAACCAGACATTCTCCAATTCGAGGCGAATGTCTGGTTCAGTTTTTTGTGTTGAGTATACGCTATTCGATCAGCCGTGCTGCGACGTATCCCACCAATGCGCTTCCATGAACTGCGGGATCGCCTGCGATTTACCGCTCAAATTCCCTACGGTGCCTTCAGTCAACTCAAGCGACATCCATGCCTCGGGGGCGGTCAACAGGTCCGGGTAGGGCGTATGTTTGTCGGTTGGGACAAACCCGTAGCGGGGATAGAAGGTCGGGACACCCAACACGAACACGGCTTCAGTTCCGATAGATTTTAGGTGCTCGATGCTGGTCTCCATCAATTCTTTCCCGACACCTGTACCCTGATGGTGCGGCGACACCCCGCAAGGGGCCAGAAGGTAGCATTTGGTATCGCGGTGGTCCGTAAAAACAAACGGCGTGAACCATCCAAAAGGATCGGAGTGACAAAGCCAAACTGGGCCACCGACGCTTTCAGCTTGTCAATGTTCTTGGCCGCGTGCGCGCGGTTGTTGTTGGCGTAAGGCTTGATCTGGCTGATCTGGGATTGGATGACTTTGTCCGCCATCCAGATCGGCGTTTTGGACGCCTAGACGTCGTTGTGTGTTTTCTTGGCAGGCATAGCCGCCTCCTTTCATTTGACACTCTTTATCGTCGATAAGAAAGGATCTTGTTGGGAATTCGGAGAGAGCACGATCAGCAACTCTCCGGACCAATCGATCCGGTTCGTTGCCCCTTCGAATGCTCTCGGTCTTATCCGCTTCAAAGAATGCGGCGCCGAATGCTGCCTCGGAGATGTATTCACCTCCCCGTGGGACCTTGTCCCTTGCAGGGCTGGCTAGAACTTATGCACAGGGTTTTGCAATTGCAACCCTCAGATCGAAAGTAACCAATTAAGATTGTTGACGAATAATGGGGGGTACAGCAGCAACGCCCTACAATACACACCCCTCTTGGGATTGCCCCAGAAAAAGCTGGACTGTTGCTGTGAACCACGCATCACTGAGCCCACGCCCGAGCCATTCGGGCGCTCCTCGGTACCGGGGTTCGGCATTCCGCCAGTCCCAGATCAGAGGAGACGATACTTGTCCAAATCCAAACAAACCAAAATTGATAAGGTACAAGCTTTGTTGCGTCGCCCCAGCGGCGCCAGCCTTGAGGAGCTCTGCAAAGCAACAGGGTGGCAGCCTCATTCGGTCCGAGCAGCTCTAAGCGGGTTGCGGAACAAAGGCGTCACAACTGAACGGCGCGAATCCGACGGGTCACATGGTTTTTCCACATATCTCCTGACGGCAAATAAGGGTGGCGAGTCATGACAAAGATTAGCGATGTCGCCGATCTGGCCGCCATGGGTCGATCGGATCTGGTCACACTTTGGCAGCAACTGTTTGATCAACCCGCACCCGCCATGCTCAGCCAACCCTTCCTGCGCCGTTTTATCGCCTTTGAGATGCAGTCCCGCTGTCATGGCGGGCTACCCCGGCAGGTCAAAGCCACGCTCGAAAAGGGCTCTGAGAGGAAGCCCGGTCCTACATGCCCTGCCCTAAAACCCGGCGGGCGCCTGCTGCGCGAGTGGAATGGCGTGACCCATATTGTCGATGTGACAGAGGACGGCTTTACTTGGAACAGTCGGTCCTTTCGCTCGCTCTCGGCCATCGCCCGAAAGATTACGGGCGCGCATTGGTCGGGGCCGCGTTTCTTTGGCTCACCGGCAAGGGGGCTAAATGAGCCCGCGCCGTAAAATCCGATGCGCCATCTATACGCGCAAGTCGTCCGAGGATGGGCTGGACCAGGACTTCAATTCACTGGATGCGCAATATGAAGCCTGCGCGGCCTATGTCGCCAGCCAGCGACACGAAGGCCGGACCCTGCTGTCCGGGCGCTACGATGACGGTGGCTTGTCGGGCGGCACCCTAGAGCGCCCTGCCCTTCAGCGCCTTCTTGAAGAGATCGATGCAGGGCGTATCGACATGGTTGTGGTCTACAAGATCAACCGGCTGACCCGATCGCTCGACGACTTCTCCAAGTTAGTCGAACGGCTGGAACAGGCAAGCTGTTCTTTTGTGTCCGTCACACAAGCATTCAACACCTCCTCATCCATGGGTCGATTGACCCTGAATGTGCTGTTGTCCTTTGCTCAGTTTGAACGGGAAGTCACCGCCGAACGTATTCGGGACAAGATTGCAGCGTCGAAGAAGAAGGGACTTTGGATGGGTAGTAACCTGCTCCTAGGCTATGACCGCCACCTCGATCCGAAGGCAAGAACCCTGGTGGCAAATGAAGAGGAGGCCAGAACGGTCCGGCATCTCTTTGGGCTTTATGACGAGCTGGGTTGCCTGCGCAAAGTAGAACAACGAGCAACGGCAAAAGGGCTGCGGTCAAAACGGTTTGTTCGGGCGGATTGAAGCGTGAAGGGGAATTGTCCGCTGTCACGGGGTCAAATCTATTACCTGCTGCGCAACCCGGTTTTTCTCGGAAAAATCCGCTACAAGGATAAGATCTGGGACGGACAACACCCGTCGATCATCGACCAAGGCGTTTGGGACCGGGTGCAGGAAAAAATGCGACAGGCCTCCAACCGCTCGCGGGCACGCGGCGGCTCCGATACGCGCCAACACTCCAATGACCCCGGTGCCTGGCTCACCGGTCTGCTGCAGGACGAAACTGGTGATCGGTTGACGCCGACCCACACCACACGCAAAGGCTGACGGTTGCGCTATTACGTCTCCAATCGACTAACCTCGGACGGCAAGGATATCTCGGGTTGGCGATTGCCGAGCCCTGCGCTGGAAAACGCGGTCATTGATGTCATCGTCGGGCATCTGAAAGACTCCGCCGCCGCGCACCGGGTACTGGCGCAGCCGGAGGCCGGGTCAGCCAAGGCTGTTCAGGCTTCAGTTGCGGATCTGGTGACCCGGCTTCAAGGCCAGGGCGGTCAGGTCGGCGCGGATATTCTAGCCAGCGGTGGAATTGCACGAGGACAAATCGACCTCGAATTGAACCCCAAAACTTTGGCAAGCACACTTGGCATTGCTCCGGACCATCTGCACCCGGATCTCACACACATCACCGCATCCTTCGATCTGCGCCGCCGCGGCATTGAGGCCAAGGTCATCGCCAGGGACATGGGACCCCAACCCGATCCCCATCTCCGGTCAATGCTGATCCGCGCCCATGGCTGGGCCAGTGATCTGAAAGCCGGAGTTCAACTGATGGAAATTGCACGCCGCGAAAGCGTCCCCGGCGCCTTTATCCGAACCCGCGCCCAGCTCGCCTTTCTCTCCCCGAAGATTCAAGCCGCGATTCTCGACGGCACCCAGCCGCCCGAACTCACACTCAAACGTCTGGTCAGCATGACCCACCCACTTGATTGGTCCGAACAGGAGCGCCAGTTCGACTTCTGACGCCTCCGGATCCTGCGTCCCTGATACAGGGTTCGCCCTACCTGATCCGTCGGCACAATTCCCTGTTCCGACGAGAAAATTCCCTGCTCCACGATTTAGGGAATTTGCAGCAAAAACCTCTAAAAAACATACAGTTCTGATAGGGGAAATGACGGAAATCAGTCCCGGTTTGCGAAAAATCCTTGTAAATTGAGGGGTATCAGGAAAATCTGGCCCAAAGCGACCCCGCTAAAATGCGACACTGAGACTGGCGCCTGAATTGTCTTCTGAATGTACAGTCTGCTCCGTCTCTGATTGAAAGCGCATGCGTCAACTCGCGGGAATTGCGGCACAATTCCGGATCAGAAAATACAACTGAAGTGAGACAGGTATGAGTGGCGGGGAGACAGGGATTCGAACCCTGGGAACGCTCTCACGTTCAACGGTTTTCAAGACCGCCGCATTCGACCACTCTGCCACCTCCCCGTCGAAAGCAGGGTCTAAGGCGAAGTTTGAGCAGAGGCAAGTCGAAATCGGGAAATCTTGCCGAAGCCCGTGCAGCGGTCTTTCCATGACACTCCAGCCACGTTATGATCCGCAGGAAAGACCGCAATATGCTGGCATACAGAACCAGCAGACCGGCAGCGGGGTTCGGAGAACGAAACCCCTTCAGGCAAGGGATAAGCAGATGAAGCGAGCGATCGAGACACGCCCGGGGCCAAAACGGCTGGCGTATCTGGCGTTGACTTTGACAATACTGGCCGGGTGCGAAGAGGCCTTTTTGACACCTGAATCGGCTGAGAAACCTGAAGACAATTCAGGGAAAACAGAACTTCTGCCGGAGATATCCAGCGGTTCACAGCGCGATGTCGAAGCCCCCGATGTATTTAAAGTAACCGAAGCTGGGCTTTGGGATGGACGGCCCTCCCTTGGAGGGGTTTGGGTTGCACATCCGGATGTGTCCCAGCCTGAGCGTGTTGTGATCAGAAACACCGCCAACAACAAATCCGTGACAGGCGCCCTGTTCCGGCGCGAACGCGATTTGCCTGGGCCCGCACTACAGGTCTCGTCCGCTGCCGCAAAAGAGCTTGGGTTGCTCGCGGGTGCCCCAACAAAGGTCAGTGTCGTCGCCCTGCGCCGTGAAAAGCCGGAAGAACAGCCTTCAGGGGACACGTCAGAGGCTGAAGACGCGACAGAAGAAACCACAACCGCATCCGCTGATGGAGCTTCCGACGCTCAAGCTGCAACTGATCCTGAAAAGCCCGCCAAACGGAAATGGTGGCAGAAAAAAGAACCAGCCATCGCGGCTGGCGCGGCTGTGGTTGCCGTGGGTGCCGCGGACTCTGACGACGATACGGCTGAAAGCGTTGAGGCCTCCAGCGAGCCCGCCGAGACCACAGCGCCAGCGAATGATCAGGCCGCGGCATCCGAGGAAAAACCGACCAAACGGAAATGGTGGCAGAAGAAAGCACCCGCTGCTGCGGCGACAGGAGCGGCGGTAGCAGCGGCAGATGCCGCCGCTGACAGTGCCGAAACAGCTGCGGAAGCTGCCGCGGCAGTGGAATCTCCGGGATTATCGGATGCACCGGTCGAAGCGCCCGCTGAAAAACCCGCCAAGCGGAAATGGTGGCAAAAGAAAGACCCCGCTGCGATTACCGAAACTCCGCTGGATCCCATCGAAGGCGCCGCTGCTGCTATTGATGCAACTGAGGCTACTCCTGCTGCTGCAGCGGTTGCCACAACAGCGGCGACACCTCTAAGCAAACCGTTTGTTCAGATCGGAACTTTCAGTATCGAGGCAAACGCGAATTCTGCCGCCCAGAAGGTGCGCCGAAATGGTATGTCTGCGGTTGTTCGCGAACTGAAAACTGCAAATAATACCGTCTGGCGGGTGCTGGTTGGCCCCGCCGCAACCCGGGCCGAACGCAAAGCCATTCAGAAGGACGTAAAAGACCTTGGCTTCAAAGACGCGTTCACGGTAACCGACTAATTCAGGGAGGCGTAACATGCTATCCTCATTGCGAATATCTGTTCTGGCGCTTGGGCTTGCCGTTCTGGCGATACCTGCCCAGGCTTTTGATACATCGGCCCGAGCGGCTTATGTGATTGATCAAACCACCGGCACCGTGCTGCTATCGAAAGACGCGGATCAGCCCTTGCCGCCCGCGTCGATGTCGAAGCTCATGACGCTCTATGTCGCGTTTGAAGCACTGCGGGACGGACGTTTGACGTTGGACGAGACTCTGCCTGTATCAGAACACGCAATGAGCTATGGCGGCTCTACCATGTTCCTGAACACGCAAGATCGCGTTCGCGTCGAGGATCTGCTGCGCGGCATTATCGTTTTGTCGGGCAATGACGCCTGTGTGGTCATTGCCGAAGCACTCAGCCCGGACGGGACCGAGGCGGGGTTTGCCCGTTACATGACCCAGCGCTCCAAGCAGATGGGCATGAACAACTCGAATTTCGCGAATTCAAACGGCTGGCCTGCCGCCGGGCATATGATGTCGGTTCATGATCTGGCCGTTCTTGCCGATCGCCTGATTTCGGACTTCCCTGAATACTATCCTCTTTTCGCCGAAGAAGTTTTCGAGTTCGATGGCCGTGCACCATCAAACGCCCGAAACCGCAACCCGTTGCTGCGGCTCGATATCGGCGCGGATGGCTTGAAAACCGGCCACACGCAAGAGGCTGGTTATGGTCTCGTCGGGTCGGCCAAACAGGGTGACAGGCGTGTGATCTTTGTGCTGTCGGGTCTCGACAGCACCGGCCAGCGGGCAGAGGAGGCTGAGGCCGTGGTTAACTGGTCGTTTCGAAATTTTGTCGAGAGGACAATTGCCAATGCGGAAACGCCGATAGCCGAAGCCAAGCTATGGATGGGTGAGAAGAAGACCGTGGGGCTTGTCCCCCAAGGCGATCTGAATTTGCTGTTCCCTGTTCTGGGCACACAAAATGTCGAGGCCGAGGTTGTCTATGATGGCCCCATCAACGCGCCTGTGAAGAAAGGCCAACAACTGGCGGAACTGGTGATCAAACCTGAAGGGTTGCCGGAAATCCGACGCTCGCTGGTGGCGGCAGAAGACGTGGCGCTTGGCGGGTTTGTTGTGCGTATGCTGACCGTAGGCGGAATTGTTCTGAAAGACGTAATCAACAACCCGCTGGAGTCGATGTGACGAAAGCGGGGTTATTTCTGACCTTCGAAGGCATTGACGGATCAGGCAAGTCGACCCAAGCGCGGATACTGGCTGATCGTCTGCGCGCGCAGGGTCATGAGGTCGTGTTGACGCGTGAACCCGGCGGCTCTCCGGGTGCCGAGGAAATTCGCAGCCTCGTTTTGGAAGGTGACCCGGAACGTTGGTCCGCCGAAACCGAGATTCTGCTGTTCACCGCCGCCCGCCGCGACCATCTGGAACGTACGATAGAGCCCGCGCTCGCCGCAGGCAAAGTTGTGATCTGTGACCGTTTTGCAGACAGCACACGCATGTATCAGGGCCTGTCACGCGGTGACCTGCGAAGTCTGGTGGATCAATTGCACAGCCTGATGATCGGACGCGAACCGGACATGACGCTGCTGATCGACATGGACCCAGAAACGGGCCTCTCGCGCGCCAAGGGCCGGCAGGGCACGGAAGAAAGGTTCGAAGATTTCGGTCCGGAATTGCAAACGAAAATGCGCGCAGGCTTTCTGGCGCTGGCCGATGAATTCTCGGGCCGGTTTCGTATTGTGGATGGCAACAGGGACATGGACAGCGTTGCGCGGAATGTGACAGAAGTCGTCCAGGCAGCTTTGCGGTAGAAGATGAGCGACGATACCCCTTCTCCGGATCAGGTGCCGGGTGCGCCGCACCCGCGTGAGACAGCGCGGCTTTTTGGTCAGGACGCGGCTGAAGATGCTTTTCTGACTGCCTACAATTCCGACAGGCTGCATCACGGGTGGTTGCTGACCGGGCCGCGCGGCGTCGGCAAAGCAACACTGGCTTGGCGGATCGCGCAGTTTCTGCTCGCGACCCCTCTGGCAGATAACGAAGGGCTGTTTGGCGCGCCACCTCCGCCTGCAACGCTCGACATTGATCCCGACCACCCCGTCGCGCATCGCATTCAAGCGGGGGCGGAACCGGGTCTGGCGGCAATAACCCGGTCGCTGAATGATCAGGGGCGGCTGCGCGGTGAGATTGTCGTGGACGATATCCGCAAGCTCGGGAAGTTCTTTGGACTGTCTTCTGCCGATGGTGGACGTCGTGTCGTGATTGTGGATTCGGCAGACGAAATGAATGTCAGTGCCGCCAATGCACTGCTGAAAATGTTGGAAGAACCGCCTGCGCGTACCACCTTGCTGTTGGTGTCGCACCAATCCTCGCGCTTGCTGCCCACGATTCGCTCTCGCTGCCGGTCCTTGCGCCTTGGACCGCTGGGCGCAGACGACATGCAGGCCGCGCTGTCACAAACCAGCACAAACATACCTGACCAGAACGAGTATCTCGCCGCATTGGCCGCTGGCTCGGTGGGTGATGCAGTGCGTCTGATCAATCTTGGTGGTTTTGAAATCTATGCCGAATTGATTGGCATTCTGGGCACCCTGCCCCGTATGGACCGGCAGCGCGCACTGGCGCTTGCCGAGGCCGCCGCCCAGCGCGGTGCCGCCGAGCGGTTCGAGCTGTTGTTGACGCTGATTGATGTCGCTTTGTCCCGACTGGCCCTGACCGGGGCGACCGGCACCCCCCCCGTCCCCGAAGCGGCCCCAAACGAAAGTGAAACGCTGGCGCGCCTGTCAGCTTCTCCGGATCAAGCCCGCCGCTGGGCCGAAGTCTCCGCGACGATCACTGCCCGCGCGCGGCATGGTCAGGCGGTGAACCTTGACCCTGCCGCTCTGGTCCTAGATACGGTATTCAAGATACAGGAAACCGCCGGTCAGAACAGATGAGCGACACTCCCCAAATTACTGACAGCCATTGCCATCTGGACTTCCCGGATTTTGATGGCCAGTTGAACGACATCATCACGCGCGCCGCGGAGGCTGGCGTGACCCGGATGGTGACGATTTGCACCAAGCTTCGCAATGAACCCAGTGTGCGAGCGATTGCCGAGGCCCATGCGCCGATTTTCTATGCCGCCGGCACGCATCCGATGAGCGTTGCGGACGAGCCAATGATCTCGGTCAATGATCTGGTCGCTTTGGCACAGCATCCGAAATTTGTTGGCATCGGCGAAACCGGCCTAGACTACCACTATACCGCTGACAGTGCAGAGGTTCAGAAACAGTCCTTGCGCGTCCATATCGAAGCGGCTCAACGTACTGGGCTGCCTCTGATCATTCATGCCCGTGCAGCGGATGACGATATGGCCCGTATTCTGACGGAAGAGTATCGCAACGCACCCTATACCTGCGTGATGCACTGTTTCTCATCCTCCGCGGAATTGGCCAAAGCCGCGCTGGAGCTGGGGTTCTATTTATCCATGTCCGGCATCGCAGCCTTCCCAAAAAGCCAGGAGCTGCGTGACATATTCACAATTGCCCCCGTGGATCGCATTCTGGTGGAAACCGACGCGCCCTATCTGGCTCCGCCGCCCTATCGCGGCAAACGCAACGAACCAGCCTATACCGCACACACAGCCGGCAAGGGAGCTGAGGTGTTTGGTATGGACTACATGGATTTTGCCGCGCAGACGCAGGCAAACTTTGATCGACTTTTCACCAAAGCTGCCTTGTACAAGGCCGCTGCATGACCGGGCTGCGATTTACAATTTTGGGATGCGGTTCCTCGGGCGGCGTGCCCCGGCTGGGTGGTCACTGGGGTGATTGCGATCCGTCGAACCCTAAAAACATCCGACGCCGGTGTTCGATGCTTGTCGAACGCGACGGCCCGGATGGGACGACCTCGGTCCTGATCGATACAACACCGGACATGCGCAGCCAGCTGCTGGACACAAGTACCGGGCGGTTGGACGCAGTGGTCTATACCCACTCCCATGCGGATCACATGCACGGAATCGACGACCTGCGCATGATCGTGTTCAACATGAAAACCCGTGTTCCTGTTTGGGCTGACGGCGACACTCAAAACGCCCTGTTGGGACGGTTTGGATATGCATTCATTCAACCCGAAGGCTCTCCCTATCCGCCGATCCTCGAACTCAAGTCTATCGACGGCCCATTTGAAATCGACGGCCCCGGCGGCCCAATTCCGTTTCGCCCGTTCAAAGTAAACCACGGTTCGATCGATTCCCTTGGGTTTCGCATGGGGCAACTCGCTTATTTGCCGGATGTCGCCGAGATCTACGATGATGCATGGCCCGAGATGGAAGAGTTGGACTGTCTTATCATCGACGCCCTGCGTCGCTCACCTCATCCCACGCATGCCCATCTGGAAAAGACGCTCGGGTGGATCGAAAAACTGCAACCGAAACGCGCAGTTTTGACCAACATGCATATCGATCTCGACTACGCGACCGTCGATGCAGAAACTCCGGACCATATCACCCCCGCTTTTGACGGGATGGTGATAAATCAGGCGCAGTAGGCTCCTGCCCCGCGCCCCTCAGATAACGCAGCTTGCCTGCCACACGGGGGCCGCATGCTGCAAAGCCTGATCGACGTCATTCTTCCGGTCTTTCTTGTGATTGGTGCCGGATACACTGCGACCCGGACAGGATATTTCAAAGAAGCGCATGTCGATGGGTTGATGAAGTTCACTCAAGGGTTTGCGATCCCCTGCCTGTTGTTTCTGGCCATCGCGCATCTGGACCTCAGCGCCAGTTTCGACCCCCGGCTGCTGGCCAGTTTCTATTCCGCCGCCGCGTTGTGTTTCACTGCCGGTCTGTTCGGTGCGCGCATCATTTTCGGGCGCGATTGGGAAGACTGTGTCGCTATCGGGTTCTGCTGCCTGTTCTCAAACTCTGTCCTTTTGGGTCTGCCGATAACTGAACGCGCATATGGCCCCGAGAACCTGACGGGCAACTACGCGATCATCGCCTTCCATTCTCCATTTTGTTACGGCGTCGGGATCACGGTGATGGAGGTCGTACGCAATCGCGGTCATGGAGGAGTGCGGATGGCGCGCTCTGTTTTGTCCGCGATGTTCCAGAACGCCCTGATCCTTGGCATAGCGCTGGGGTTCCTGGTAAACCTTTCCGGTCTTGCTATCCCGGCGGTGGTCGATGAAGCCCTTGGGTTGATCACGCGCGCAGCTTTACCCGGTGCGCTGTTTGCCCTTGGTGGAGTATTGGTCAAGTACAAGCCCGAAGGCGATCTGCGCACCATCGCTTTTGTCTGTTGTATCTCATTGATGCTGCACCCCAGCCTTGTGTGGATATTCGGCAAATCCACCGGCCTGACACAGGATCTTTTCCGCTCGGGTGTTTTGAACGCCGCCATGGCCCCCGGCTTCAACGCCTATATCTTCGCCAACATGTATGGTCGCGCCAAGCGGGTCGCAGCTTCGGCTGTTCTGATTGGAACGGCAACGTCAATCCTGACGGTCTGGATGTGGTTGACCCTTCTGGGCTAACTGTGGTGTTGACTTCAGGTCGTGCCGAAACACCTATCGCAGACCGCAGCAGGAGATCCGAATGTCACATGCCGTCATCGTCGCCCATGGCCAACCGTCCGACCCTGAACCGGCCGAAGCTGCACTTGCCGCATTCGCCGCAAAGGTCGACGCGCTGACCGGGACGGTATCGGTGCATTCGGCAACTTTGGCTGCGCCGGGCGCGTTAGAAGCAATGCTGAACAATGTACCCGAAAACTCGGTTATCTATCCTCTTTTCATGGCAAAAGGGTGGTTCGTCACCAGTGCCTTGCCAAAGCGCATTGGTGACCACGCTATACGGATTTTGGATCCGTTGGGCATTGATCCCGAGTTGCCAACCCTGACAGCGCGCGCGCTTCAGGAAAAATTGTCAGAACAGAAATGGGCCGCACAATCGACCGACCTTGTGATCGCCGCGCACGGGTCGGGTCGCAGTCGGAACCCATCGGTTGTGACGAAGGAATTCGCAGTACAGCTTGGAAAACAGGTGGCATTCCGATCCGTCCGCGTTGGCTTTGTCGAAGAACAACCTGCGATTGCCGAGGCCGCGCTAGGCGCTTCGGATCAGGCTCTGTGTCTGCCGTTCTTTGCCTGTAACGGAGGACATGTTCTGGAGGATGTGCCCGAGGAACTGGACCGGGCCAATTTCGCCGGTGTCGTGATGCCTGTTGTCGGAGAACTCGTGCCGATCCGGTGCCAGATTGCAAAAAAGGTGACAGAGGCCTTCGAATCCGCCTGACCCATTGGATTCACAAGCTCAGGATTGCACGTTGGTCAGCGTCGAATACAGGCGATGGCAGGACCGGCCATCCCGCTTTGCCTGATACAGAGCCAAATCCGCCGCGTGCAGAATATCGGCAGCCTTGAGCACCTGAAGTTGAGTTGATAACGCAGTGCCAATACTGGCTGAAATACTACATGGCTGGGTCTGGAACATCATCGGTTCATTCAAGCGCGCGATCAGACGGTCTGCAATGGATGCCAGCGTTCCTTCTTGTGTCAAACCCTTAAAAATAATAACAAATTCATCTCCTCCGACTCGGGCAACTGTATCGGCGCTGCGTGTTTCC
Organism: uncultured Ruegeria sp.; assembly: GCF_947497005.1. Taxonomy (GTDB): domain Bacteria; phylum Pseudomonadota; class Alphaproteobacteria; order Rhodobacterales; family Rhodobacteraceae; genus Ruegeria. The sequence continues at coordinate 226,809 of NZ_CANMFF010000001.1, forward strand.
TCCAGCATGATGCGCGCCGCTTGTTGCAGGACATAGTCACCGGCAGCGTGTCCCAGCCTGTCATTCACTGATTTGAAGAAATCCAGATCCAGATGCATCAGGGCAAATGCGGAATTGGTCAAGATCAGGTGCCCCAACACATGATCCATAGCTCTTCGGTTCTTCAACCCGGTCAGCGTGTCGGTATAAGCCTGCTCTTCAGCAGCAAGCATAGCCCCCTGAAGTCTAAGGTTAAGTGAGCGCGACGCCTCCATCGCGGCGGACTTGGCTTCAACCAGATACAAAAGCTCGATGGCCAGATCGGTGCCCGAGAAATCGGCGCTTGTCAGCGCGTAATCCCGCACCGCGTCCAGTATGGAAATCCCGAAAGACAGGTTGATGACTGCGCCTCCCGATTGCTGCAATGGGGCGACCAACCCCTTGAGGGTTGTGCGCGGTTCGTCACGAAATTTCAGATGCAGTTTAGCCCCGGCCATCGACATCAATGCAGGAACGGTCGTAACCGTTCTGGGACGGATCAGCTCAAACACATCCAGAAACCCCTGCCCCACCAATGGCAGCTCCGGGCGCAGTTTTTGCAGGGTCGAGCCAGCTTGCCCGATGCACCCTTTTTGATCCACCAACAAGAACATAGGACACAGCGTTTCCAGAAGACCCGCCAATTCTTGGGTGTCTGTCATCCGTTCCGAGCCCCCAGATCAAAGTGACGCCCTTCTGCAAAGGCGCTTTCAACCAGCATGATGGAAATGACGTCGCTATCCTGATACCGCTCTTCATGTGACAACATCACCAAGGCGCCATAGTCGTCCGCCATTGCACGCAAGACACCAACCATGACGCTGGAATACCCCGGCAAACCCGGAGAGCAGCCAAGTTGGTATTCGGTTGCAGATAGCTCTCTCAGTTCCAGGGTCGGCAACGCCAAATCGGACACGGCCAGCCGCACGCGGTCTGCCAGATCATCCAGTGAATGCAGAAACTCCACATAGCTGACACCGCCAAACCTGAGTAATCGGCGCAATCCTTCCATGTTCGGATGGGACACCAGATACGTACCCACATCCTCAAGAATTTCCGCCTGAGATCGGTCGAGATCGACGCTTAGAGCGTCCAGCACCCGTGCCGTCATGTCATCGTCATAGACGAGCATGGCTTCAAACTCGATAAAACCCAGTCGTGCGGCTTCTGTCACGCGCAACCAGCAGGATTGCCCGTAGGTCGCGCAGACAAAAGACTGTATCGCCCGATTGATCAGACCATGCATCGGATGCCCCAGATTGGTGTCCAATGCACTGTGGGCTGAAAAACCTTAACAAAAAGCCAAAATCCACCGTGAATTGTAGCGAATGCAATCAGGCATCAGGTCGATATCACCTGTCCGGTCAGAAATCCGTGGGCGCGCCGCCTTCGGCTTTGCGACGTTCCACAAACTCGGCCAGTTCCTCTCGAATCCCTTCATCTATCGGAGGGGCTTCGAAACTGGAAATGATCTCTTTGAACATGTGATGGGCGCGTTCAGCGGTCCAGATTCCGCCAGCGACCTCCCAGCCTTCATAGTTCTTCCAGTCGCTCAGGAAAGGTTGATAGAAGGCTGTGGTATAGCGATCCTGTGTATGTTGAATCCCAAAGAAATGACCGTCATTTCCGACCGACCTGATCGCATCCAATGCAATCTCGTCCGGTCCTGTGGCGGTTAACTCAGGGTTCATATAGCGTTGAATTTGCTGCAGGATTTCGCAATCCATGATGAACTTTTCCGGGCTTGCGATCAGCCCTCCCTCAAGCCACCCGGCAGCATGATAGACCATGTTGGTGCCCGATTGCACAGAGGCCCAAAGCGAATTCGAAGTCTCCCACACCGATTGCCCGTCCGGCACATTTGCCGCGCAAACACCCGAAGATCGCATGGGCAGGCCATAGAACCGTGCCATCTGACCGGTCATCTGCGTCGAACGCATGTATTCCGGCGTCCCAAATGCGGGTGCACCAGATTTCATATCCACGTTAGAGGTGAACGTACCGATCACACAAGGAATGCCGGGACGCACATATTGGAACAGAGCGATGGCACACAACGCCTCGGCCAGAGATTGCGCCACTGCCCCCGACATGGTCACCGGCGCCATGGCCCCCGCCAGAGTAAAGGGTGTGACCACAATCGCCTGACCGCGCCGCGCCAGCCGCAGACAGCCGTCAATCATCGGATGATCATGCTTAAGGGGTGAGGTGGAGTTGATGTTGGTATACATCCGTGGCGCGGCTTCGAACTCATCATGGCTCAGCCCGCCAGCAATGCGCACCATTTCTATTACATCTTCGACACGTTCCTTACCCAGCGAATAGGCATGCATCGCCTTGTCCGTCAGGGTCAGTTTATCATACAGCACGTCCAGATGCCGAACACTGGCATGGATATCGACCGGCTCGACCGGGTATCCACCCGCGAAATGGATGCAGTTGAAGTACTGCGTCAGTTTCAGAAGGTTCCGGCACATCTCACGATTGCCCGGCACCTTTTTCCCGATCTCCATGTCCCAATAATTCGGTGGGGAAGAGACGTTGCCGAACAGAATGTTTTTCCCGCCAATTTCGATCTTCCGATCTGGATTGCGGGGGGTGATCGAAAACTTACTCGGGGCTTTGGCGATCATCTCCATAACAAAGTCCCGACCCATACGGACATTGTCACCGTCGATGGTACAACCGGCTTCGCGCAGGATGCCGATCGCCTCTTCATTGTAAAATTCGATCCCGATCTCTTCGAGGATACGCATGGCCCCTTCATGGATCGCTTCGATCCCGGCCTGATCCAGCGGTTCCGTCGGCCGGTCAATATTGATCGGCGGATCCCAGGGCATCTGGTCAATCGCCGCGCTGCCCCTGCGTGCAGCTGCCCCTGCGCGGCCTCCGCCGCGGCGCTTGCGTGTCGTGGTCTCGGCCATCGTTGCCTCCGTTCTTGCTTGATACCAGCAAGCCCGGAAGGCACGGCTCTGGCCGCTCCGTCTGCGACAGAATATGTCGGTTTTTTATTTCAGACTGTCGATTGTCGGCTCAAGCCAATCAGTTTTGCGCCAGCCATTCGGGAATATGCCCGATATCCGGCAAGACCACATCCGCCATTGGTGCCAGTGCCTCTGCCTCTGCCAGTCCGGTCAGAACACCGATGGTGGTCATTCCTGCCGCGCGCCCTGCCTGCAAGTCGTGAAGACTGTCGCCCACCATCGCGATACGCGAAGGTTCGACCCCGACATGTGCGGCAAAAGCCAGCAACTGGCCCGGCCCCGGCTTGAACCCGTGACCACTGTCATACCCGGCTACAAAATCGAAGTGTTCCCGTATCCCGACAGACTCCAGATGCTGCAAAGCCGGATGCTCACTGTCATTGGTCGCAACCCCCAACTTTATTCCCGCCTTTTGCAAACTTTCCAAAAACGGCACCAGAGGAACAGCAGGTGCCTGAGGGGCTGCGGCGGCTTCCGCATTCATCAGATCCACGATCTCTTGCAAGGTCATACCGTCAACATGTAAGATCAGGACCTCTGCGATTTCCTCGACAGTCGCGGCGATCACAATGCTGTCTGCGGTGTATCGCCCATGCTCGAAATCATATCCGATAACGCGGCCAAGCTCTGTCGCGCGATCCTCATCCCCTTGTGACAGGCGCAACAGCATCGAGCGCCCAAAGCCCCCCCAGGTGTTTGCAAAATCGAACAGCGTGCCGTCTTTATCGAAGACGATTGCATCTATCGGCATCAGGTGCTCCTGCGGAAAAGATTGTTCAGGTCCAGTGTATATCAGCGCCGGACAATACCGCCCTCGCTTGAGCGGGAAGATCATAGGCGAACGAGTTGGCGTCACAAAACGCCATGACCCACGAATCGTCAAGCACCAGAAAATCAAGTACCGACGCCAGAAATTCCGGATCACCTGCCAGGTCGCGCACATCCTCGATCGATGCACCTGTCGAGCCCAGAAAGACAGGCATAAGCTCGTCATTAGTGACCAACCAGCCCAGGGCTGTCAGGGCAAGTGTTTCGGCAAATTCGGATGATATCGACATTAACTGGGCTCAGATCCGGTCTTGGAAAGGGTTTGTTAACCAGACTCATAAACACTTTGTTCACGCATGCAATCAACGGTGAACAACTATGTCTGTGCAGGGAACCATCCTTGTCCTCGACGGGGTATCGACCAATCGCATAATGCTGAAGGTGCAGCTGACGGCGGCCTGGTATCACGTGGTACAAGGCGAAAAGCTTGAAGGGTTACCGGCGCTGGTGCGCCGCACCCAACCAGATCTGGTTCTGACGGCCCAGACATTGCCGGATGGAACAGCTGCAGACGTGAAAAAGGCGATCGTGAAGGAGCCCGGCCTGGATGACGTGCCGGTCGTGGCACTTGCCGCGCAAAACGATCGTGACGCGCACCTTCGGGCGCTGAAGGACGGGCTGGACGATGTGCTGACACACCCGTTCAAGGACACCTTGCTGCTGGCGCGCATTCGCAGCCTGTTGCGCGCGCGTGCAGTTACACAGGACCTGCAGGTCAGCAACGAATCGCAACCAATTGGATTTGCGGAACCAGCCCCGACGATTATCAGACCGCCGAAAACCGCGCGGGTTGACATTCTGACTCAAACAGCCCGAACCGGCGCCCTCTGGCATAAAGCCCTGGATGATCAACGCCAATTCGATCTGTCCTGGCATCTTCAGTCAAGCCTGCAGGGCGTTTTATCCGGCGCAATTCCCGATGCGATTGTGGTTGAGCTCGGCGCACACCCGTCCGGCCTGAAGATTCTTGCCGATCTCAGGTCACGCGGTTTGACACGGCACACTGTTCTGATCGGGGTACTGAATGACGACGATGCCGAACAGGCTTCGGAAGCTCTGGATCGGGGGGCCGACGCGGTTTGTCTGGGCGGCTTCTGCGCGCAGGAGATCCTGTTGCGGCTGGACAACCAGATTGCTCGCAAGGCGCGGCTAGATCAAATGCGGGTTTCGCTCAAAAGGGGTATTGCGGAATCCTGGATCGACCCGTTGACCGGATTGCATAATCGCCGTTACGCCATGCGGGCACTGGACCAGATCGCACACCAGTCCGCCAAGACAGGGAGCAGTTTTGCCATCATGCTGGCGGATCTGGATCACTTCAAAGCAATCAATGACGGCCATGGCCATGCTAGCGGCGATTGTGTTTTGACGCAGGCGGCAGAGCGTATGCAAAACGCCCTGGGATCCCTCGGGTTCGTCGCCCGTATTGGCGGTGAAGAGTTCATGATCGGCGTACCGGACGTGTCGCCCAATCAGGCGTTGAGACTGGCCAAAACCGTCTGTGACAGCATCTGCCAGACCCCGTTTCCTTTACCTGATCAGGGCGCACGCGTTGATGTAACGATCAGCATTGGGCTTAAAATGTCCCAGACAGCGCCCACCCCGCAAGACTGTACCGCTGAGAACGTGGAGAACCTGATAAAGTCGGCAGACAAGGCGCTTTATGCGGCAAAAAAAGCGGGGCGAAATCAGGTGTGTATCAGGCAATATGCAGCCTGAAGCGCTTAGTCCCGTTTCTTGTGCCCATGCGGGCCACGTTTGACAACCTCCTGCAATCTGTCCGCATAGGCCTGCCGTTCTTCATCACTCATGGCAGTCACGCGCGCCAGCCATTGCGTTTGCAGGGCTTGCTGCAGGTTGGCGGTGGCCTGCGCCTGTTGATGCAACAATGCCTGAACAGCAACCGGATCAAAAGGCGTTGTGCGTAAAGCCTGACTCAGTGCGTCGAAATCCTGCGTCCGGCCCTTGGATCCCTTTTTGTGCAAGCCCGACAACTCGCCCCGCATCGCCTTGCGATCATCTTTTGGCAAGGCGCGGTACAGAGCAGGCCCAAAGCCCGGCGGTGCTTTGGCGTGGCCCCCACCTTTGAGGCGCAATACCGTTCCAACAGCAATACCCACAATCAAAAGGTTCAAGGCCAGTGACACGGCCAGAACGACAGGTACCCACCTGCGTTTGGGCTTGGGATCAGCGTTCATTCCGTGTTCTCCAGAAAACTCGAGTCAAATCCAAGGTCCGCCACAAAGAAGGTTGTCTCCTGCGACGTCAGCAGGTTAGCGGGATCAGGCAGAAAGGTCGGTGCAGAAAAGCCTATCCAGACACCGGCGGCACTTGCGGCAACAAGCCCGCCAAGGCCCTGCCACCCTCCTACAGTACTCACCAATCTGGCCCATATTGAAGGTTTCGGGCGCGGTGCAGGTGCAAGGCGACTGAGACGGATAGTCTCAGCATCGGTCTGGATTCGCACGGCCAGATCGTCGGGCAGAGCTGTTCGCTTTTGCCGCGCCTGCGCAAACAAATTATCCAGCCCCAAATCTTCATCCGCCATTGTCATACCCCAGTTCTTCACGCCGTCCGGTCAAAATCACGGTCAGGCTTCGTTTGCCACGTGCGGTCAGGCTTTCAACTGCTTCTACCGAAACACCCATAATCCCGGCAATCTCGGGGTTGGGCAGTTCCTCGATATGGCGCAGTACGACTGCCTGTCGCTGCCGCTCAGGCAGTTCCGCCAAGGCCGACTGCAGAGCATCCTTGCGCGCTTCATCCTGCATTCGGTCAACAACGCTGGCCTTGTCGTCTTCAGGCTCGGGAACGTCCGACAATCTGTCGGGCGTTTTCTTCCTTCGGATGTCCACACACAGGTTCAACGTCACCCGATACAGCCAGGTCGAAACTTTGGCCTGACCCGACACCCAATCGGGCGCTATCTGCCATAAGCGCATCATCGCATCCTGCGTTACGTCTTCTGCCTCGGTTCTGTTCCCCAACATGCGCATAGCAACCGAGTAACAGCGTGGCCCCAACCGATCGGTCAAGACCCGCGCGGCCCCCGCCTCGCCATCGGCGAATTGCCTCAGCAACGCATCGTCGCTGAGTGTGCTCGCGAAGCAATCTGCTCCGCGAACGTCTTGTGGGTGGGAGGTCAGATCCTCCATCCCGCATCAGTTATCGTTTGCGTTCGATTTGTGATGCTTTTTCTTTTGGTGCCGTCCCATCCGGTCTTTGGCATCGGCAAATTCCTGTTCCGAGATTCCGCCACTGTTATCCGCATCCATCCGGTCAAACATCTTGTCAGCCCGGCGCGGTTTCGGCAACTCATCCTGATTAAGGAAGCCGTCTTTGTTTGCATCGTTGTTTTCAAACATCCTGGTGACCCGATCACTTGCTTTTTTCTGGGCGGCGGCCTGCATTTCTTCAAGGCTGAGCTGACCGTCCCCATCTGTGTCTGCCTCCGAGAACCGAGCGGTGCGATGCGCCTCCATCTCCTGTTGCGTTACCTGACCGTCTTTGTTGGCGTCCAGGTCCTGAAAGGACACAGGCTCACGGCCACCCGGGCCAGCGGCCAGAACGGACGTGCCTGTGACTGCAACTGCCGACAGAACAATCGCCGTGATGAATTTCGCGTTTTTCATTTCTGTTTTCCTTTATTGATGCGGTCCGAGAACCGCTGCTCATACCCATTCAAACGGGCCGCGCCATGATTTCCGTCGCAGAACCAGAAAACTTTTTTGAGGGATTTCGAATAATCGCAACCCGCCCCAATCGTCGGGCGTTGCAAAGCGACGCACCCCCCTTTTAAATCCACTCAATCAGGCCCATTATCCGGCAAAGATTAATGCGCGAGTTATATTATGACGGATCAGACGATCGAGACGACCACCGAAAATGAGCGTGAAACATGGCCCGCCCTGATCAAGGGATTTCGGGGCAAGTGCCCCAACTGTGGTGAAGGCAAGCTGTTGCACAGCTATCTCAAGGTCAACGATTCCTGCTCGAGTTGCGGGCAGGAGTTGTTTCATAATCGCGCCGATGACGGGCCGGCCTATCTGACTATTCTGTTGGTCGGACATCTGCTGGCGCCGGCTCTGCACGTGTCATATGTGAACTGGCGGCCGGACCCGTGGGCAATGGCCCTTGGCTTTTCTGTCGCCTGTATCGCGTTGTCTCTGTTCCTTCTGCCGCGCCTGAAAGGTGCAGTTGTAGCGTATCAGTGGGCGCGTCGCATGCATGGCTTTGAAAAAGCCGCGTGACCCGAACCGGTTGATCAGATTGGATAAGACACCTGACAAAACCGCCATCCGGGACGCCTCAACGGTTATCGTTCTGAGGGACAGATGGACCAACCCATCGATTCTTATGGGCCAACGCGGGTCCAAGGCGGCCTTCATGCCGAACAAGTTCGTGTTCCCTGGTGGTGCGGTCGATCCGGCTGATGGGGAAGTTCCTTTGGCAACAGTATTGCCGGATCTGTGCTTTGAACGTTTGGGCGAACAGTCCGAGCCGGGTGTACAACATGCCCTGGCCGCAGCGGCCATACGCGAGCTGTGGGAAGAAACTGGTCTTGTTCTCGGCCAGATGGGAGCTTGGCCAGGAAATGTGCCTGACGATTGGCAGAGCTTTTCCACGCTGGGTTATCTGCCGACTGCGGCTGCGCTGCAATTCGTCTTTCGCGCAGTAACACCGCCCGGCCGCCCCCGCCGGTTCGACGCCCGGTTCTTTCTGGTAGATGCCGAAGCGCTGCAAGGTGATCTGGATGATTTCAGTCACGCCTCGGATGAGCTGTCGCACCTGCAATGGGTGCAACTGGATCGGGCGCGCGATCTGGATCTGCCCTTCATAACCGAGGTTGTTCTGGCAGAAATCGCGGCCCGGATTACCTCGTCCGAGCCGCCTTCATCTGTTCCCTTCTATAAGAATGACGAAGAAGCCAATCTGTTTCTGCGTCTCAGGGGCTATCCGATGCCCGACCACGACTGACAGGCTGGTTTCACCGCATCCGGCTGACCACCACCGTCACTTCGGGCTTTTTGCCGATTTCCGATCTGGCTGTCTGCCGTACGATCCGGCGCATCTCGTCTTCCAGCTTGTCATCATCGCGCAGAGTCTTGGCTGCAGCCCGCATCAGAAACTGGTTCAGGTCCGCTTCCAATACTTCGATCAACGCGGCACGAGACGTTCCGATCTCGGGCAGGCCCATGGTATCGCACCACGGCTCACCCAGTGGTTCGTCTTCTTCGTCCAGAACAACCGTCACAGTGACATGCCCATTCAGGGCCATGCGGATACGATCCCGCACCACGCCGTCAAGCGCACCGATTTTCACGGTTCCGTCCAGATAAGTACGTCCAGTTTCGACATAATCGACGACCACAGGTGCATTACCGCTGAGATCCAGCATGGTGCCATTCACTGCCAGCACACCGGTTCTGCCGCCCTGTTCCGCCAGTTTGGCGTGCTCACGCAGATGGCGGTGCTCACCGTGCATCGGGATCACGAACTGAGGATCAATAAGCGAGTGCACTTTCTCAAGATCAGGTCGGTTCGCATGGCCTGACACGTGATAGAGACCCGAGCCGTCATCCACCACATCCACGCCCTTTTCGCTGAGCTGGTTCATAATGAAGATCACGCCCCGCTCGTTCCCGGGAATGGTCTTCGAGGAAAACAGGAACAGATCGCCTTCGGCCAGCTCCAGACCACGGTACTTGCCACGGGCCAGTTGGGCACTGGCGGCACGGCGTTCGCCCTGGCTGCCGGTTACAATCAGCATCAGGTTCTGGCGTGGAAGGTCCAACGCCTCTTCGGCGCTGATCACCTTTGGAAAATCCACAAGGATACCGGTCTCGGTCGAGGCCTCGATCATCCGGCGCATGGCCCGGCCCAGCAGAACGACCGAACGTCCTGCACGCGCGCCCGCTTCAGCAAGTGTTTTGACCCGCGCGACGTTTGAGGCAAAAGTGGTGGCCACAACCATACCTTCAGCGCTTTCAACCAGTTTGACGATCTCGGGGCCAACTTCGGATTCCGAACGGCCCGGATGGGTGGAAAACACATTTGTACTGTCACAGACCAGCGCCTTGACGCCCGGCTTGGCCACCTCGGCCCACAGATCGGGATCAAAGGCTTCGCCAACGACCGGAGCTGCATCCAGTTTGAAGTCACCCGAATGCACGACGCGCCCGGCAGGAGTATCGATGACCAAGGCCGCGCTTTCCGGGATCGAATGCGAAACAGGCAGGAAACCGACCGTGAATGGCCCGACAGAAATCTGCTCAGGCCAGGCGGAAACGGTCGTCACCGCTTCGGCCGGGTGCCCATGTTCTTCCAACTTGCGACGCGCGATATTGGCCGTGAAGGCCCGCGCATAGACCGGCGCACCCAAGGCTTCATAGCAATGGGCAACGGCACCGACATGGTCTTCATGGGCGTGCGTGACGAAAACGCCATCCAGCCGGTCGGCGCGCTCTTTCAGCCACGAAATATCCGCATGGATCAGGTCAACGCCTGGCGTGGTGTCCATGTCGGGAAAGGTTACGCCCAGATCCACAAGGATCAGACGCTCTTGCCCCGGCGCTCCGTAGCCGTACACATAGGCGTTCATGCCAATTTCGCCCGCGCCACCCAGCGGCAGGTAGATCAATCTTTCGCTGCTCATGAGGAGCCATTATCCTTGTTATAGCGATGGATCACGGTCAGACCGTGCATCGTCAGATCATCTTCGATTGCGTCGAACCCCACGTCGGCCTGATCGAACAAGGGGGCGAGCCCGCCGGTTCCAACGACTTTCATCGGCATTCCGTATTCGGCCTTAATCCGGGCGATCAGCCCCTCGATCAGGCCGGAATATCCCCAATACACACCCGATTGGATACAACCAACCGTATTCGTACCGATCACCTTGTCCGGTCGTGTAATATCAATATGCGGCAGTGCCGCTGCACCCTGATGCAGCGCCTCAAGGCTCAGGTTCACACCCGGAGCGATAATGCCACCCACATAAGCTCCATCGGCAGCCACAACATCGAAATTTGTTGCAGTGCCAAAATCCACGACAACCACATTGCCGCCATGGCGGTCAAAAGCACCAACTGCATTGGCCAATCGGTCCGGGCCAGGCACGGTTCCTTCATCCACACGAGGCGGTACAGGCAGCGGGCAATCTGGTCTACCCACTACCAGCGGTCTGCAGCCAAAGAAGCGGTCGGCGAAGATGCGCAAATTGAACACAACACGCGGAACAGTCGAAGCTATGATCACATCGGTGATGTCCGCTTCGATTCCGTAGTGCTTCACCAGAGTCGAATACCAGGTGAAATATGCGTCTGCCGTGCGCGCATGGTGGGTCGAGGTGCGCAGGGTACACAGGAACTCGTCACCGTCCCAGATCGAGAAAACGGTATTGGTATTGCCGCAATCGATGGCCAGAAGCATCTGTGCCCCTCTCAGAAATAGACATCCGCCGCAGGAATGTTGACGCGGCCCTTGGCGGTTTTTAAGACAAGGTTACCGCTTGCGTCCACCGTTTCGAAGGTTCCAACCGTCTCTGACGTTCCGGTGCGTGCGGTGATGACCTCACCCAACCGGGCCGCGCGGGCCAGCCAGGAGGTACGGATTGGATCGAACCCATAGGTGGTGAATTGAGTTTCGTAGGTGGCGTAGGCGGCCGCAAGTTCCGTCAGAAAATCCTCTGGCGAGACGTGTGCCCCGGTTTCCGACAGCAATGAGACCGGACGGAGCGCACCGGGTTCAACCGCATCCGCGTCCGGAGCATTGGCCAGATTCACACCGATGCCGATAGCCAGATGCGCCACACCGTGCCCCTGCCCGGTGCTTTCCAGCAAAATACCGGCCAGCTTTCCGCCGTTCAGCAACACATCATTGGGCCATTTCAGCGACAGTCCTTCGGCCCGCCCGGTCACGGCGACACAGGCATCAAACAACGCCAGCGCGGCCACGAAACTGCGCAAGGCCGCCTGGTCCGGCGCGCCCTGAGGACGCAACAGCAACGTCGTTGCCAGATTGCCCATAGGGTTCGCCCACGCCCGTCCGCGCCGCCCGCGCGCCGCCGTTTGATGATGCGCCATGATCCAGACAGGACCACGGGCATTCGGAGCGATCCGCGCCGCCTCGTTGAGTGTGCTGTCAACTTCCTGCACCTCGTGCAGGCCGTATCCTTGAGGCCACTTGGTCATATCAAAAAGGCCCGGTCGCGCGACCGAGCCCCTCCTTCTGAGTGTTCAAAACGTTCAGTTGACAAGCGTAGCTGCCGCAGCTGCCGCCGCGCCCTCAACACCAAACTGATAAAAGATACCGACCAGCATCAAAGCTGCTGACCCCATCAATGCCACCCACAGAACGGGTGTCGATCGGGTTTCGATCGGCTCTTCGTTCTCTGCCCCGAAATACATGTAGAACACGATCCGCAAGTAATAGAAGGCACCGATAACCGAAGAGATAGCTGAGACGACGACCAGACCGGTCAGCCCCGCACTGACGCCCGCTTGCCAGACGCCGAACTTTGCAAAGAAACCTAGCATCGGCGGCACACCTGCAAGGCTGAACATAAGAATCAGAACCGCCAGCGCCTTACCCGGATCACGCCTGGAATACTGGCGCAGAGCATCAATGTCGGTGATGGGCTTACCGTCCCGTTCCATCATCAGGATGAAAGCAAAGGTACCGATATTCATGGTCACATAGATAGCCAGATACATCAGCATTGCCTTTATGCCCAACTCGGTGCCCGCGGCAAGGCCGATTAGCGCATAACCCATATGGGCAATCGACGAGAACGCCATCAGACGTTTGATGTCACGCTGTCCAATCGCGGCCACAGCACCCAGAAGCATCGATAGTACCGAGAGCAGGACAATCACTTGCTGCCAATCTTTGACAACACCGCCAAACGCGTCGTGCAGCAGGCGCGCAAACAATGCCATCGCTGCAACTTTCGGAGCGGTGGCAAAGAAGGCTGTGATCGGTGTGGGTGAGCCCTCGTAGACGTCCGGCGTCCACATATGAAACGGAACCGCCGATACTTTGAAGGCCAGACCCGAGATCAGGAAGATCAGGCCAAACAGCAGACCAATCGAAACATCGCCGTGATGTACTGTCTGGATAATACCCGAGAACAGCGTGGTGCCGGTGAAGCCATAGACAAGCGAAGCGCCATAGAGCAGCAGACCCGAGCTCAGTGCGCCAAGTACGAAGTACTTCAGACCTGCCTCAGTTGATTTCGCGCTATCACGACGCAATGCGGCAACAACGTAGAGAGACAGAGATTGCAGCTCGAGGCCCATGTACAAGGACATCAGATCGCCCGCGCTGACCATCATCATCATGCCAACGGCAGCCAAAGCCACCAACAACGGGTATTCAAAACGCAGCAGATCACGGCGTGCCATGTATTCCTGGCTCATGACCAGAACGGCGCCAGCCGACAACAGGATGGCGACCTTGGCAAAGCGGGCGAAACTGTCATCCACAAACATGCCGTTAAACGCCACATTGGTGCCCTCGCCCTGGGTGGCGATCCAGATTGCCAGAAGGGCCATCAGACCAGCCGTGGTCCAGACCAGCAAAGGTGCCAGCCCATCCTTCGTCGTGTAGACAGCCCCCAGCAGCGCCGCCATCGCATAGAGCGCCAGAATGACTTCCGGCAGGATTATTGTCAGATCAGCCTGGATCATGTCTCCAAAGCTCCCTTAATGCGAAGCGGCTGTCTGGGTCGCGGCGTCAGCCGCGGCCAGAGCCGTGTCATAGTTCGAAATCAGCGCGGCTGTGGATTGACCGATCACATCGGTCACCAGCGACGGGTAGATGCCCAGAAGGATGGTCATCACGATCAGCGGAGCAAAGATCAACCGCTCGCGCGAGCTCATGTCTGTCATCGCCTTCAGGCTTTCCTTGATCAGGTCGCCAAAGACCACGCGACGGTACAGCCACAGCGCATAACCGGCCGAAAAGATCACACCCGTCGCGGCCACGGCTGTCACCCAGGTATTGACCTGGAAGGCCCCCATCAGGGTCAGGAATTCGCCGATGAAACCGGATGTGCCGGGCAAACCGACATTGGCCATGGTGAACAGCATGAAGACCAGTGCATAGGCAGGCATCCGTATGACCAGACCACCATAAGCCTCGATATCGCGGGTATGCATCCTGTCATAGATCACGCCTACGCAAAGGAAGAGCGCGGCCGAGATGAACCCGTGGCTGAGCATCTGGAAAATTGCGCCATCAATGCCCTGTTGGTTCGCCGCAAAAATGCCCATGGTCACAAAACCCATATGCGCGACCGAGGAATAAGCTATCAGCTTCTTCATATCCTCCTGCACCAACGCCACCAGCGAGGTGTAGACAACCGCAATGGCCGACATCCACAGCACCAGATCGGTCATCACCGCAGAACCCACAGGGAACATCGGCAGGCTGAACCGCAAGAAACCATAGCCGCCCATTTTCAGCAGGATCGCCGCCAGTACCACTGAGCCCGCGGTCGGGGCCTGTACGTGCGCATCGGGCAACCAGGTGTGCACCGGCCACATCGGCATTTTCACTGCAAACGAGGCAAAGAAGGCCAGGAACATCAGCGTCTGCATACCGCCAACCACATAGATGCCCAGCACGCTGAAGCTTTCGGACGAGAACTGATGTGTCATCAGTGCCTCAATATCCGTGGTGCCCGCATCCGCATACATAGCCACCATGGCCACCAGCATCAGAACCGAACCGAGGAAAGTGTAGAGGAAGAACTTGAAGCTGGCGTAAACCCGGTCCTTGCCGCCCCAGATGCCGATGATCAGGAACATCGGGATCAAGCCCGCTTCGAAGAACAAATAGAACAGCACCAGATCCAGCGCCATGAACACGCCGAGCATCAGCGTTTCCAGCAGCAGGAACGCCACCATGTATTCCTTGACGCGGTCAGTCACGTTCCAGCTGGCCAGAATGGTCAATGGCATGATGAAGGTGGTCAGCAGAACGAACAGAACACTGATGCCATCCACGCCCATCTTGTATTTGAGGCCCATCAGCCACCCACCCTCTTCCACCATCTGGAAGCCGGTATTGGCGGGATCAAAACCAGTATAGATACCAATTGAAACCAGGAAGGTCACAGTGGTGGCCAGAAGAGCAATCCACTTGGCGTTCCGTTGTGCCGCCGCATCATCACCGTGCAGGAACAGGGCCAGAATGCCCGCTGCAATGGCTGGGATGAATGTGACAATAGATAGGATATTGTCCATTAGTGGGCCCCTCCGCCGATAGACATCCAGGTCACAAGGGCTGCAATGCCCAGCACCATCCAGAAGGCATAGGTAAAGATGTACCCGGTCTGCGCCTTGCCTGCGAGGCGGGTAAAGAAGGGAACAACGCCCATTGCTACTCCGTTCAGGAAACCATCAATTGATTTGCCGTCCCCGCGTTTCCATAAGAAGCGGCCAAGCGCCATGGTGGGTCTGACGAAGATCGCGTCATAAATCTCATCAAAGTACCACTTGTTCAGCAGGAACAAATACAGCGGGCGCTGGTTCGCAGCCAAACGTGCAGGCAGCGT
The DNA here is from genome assembly GCF_947497005.1 of uncultured Ruegeria sp. Classification (GTDB taxonomy): domain Bacteria; phylum Pseudomonadota; class Alphaproteobacteria; order Rhodobacterales; family Rhodobacteraceae; genus Ruegeria. Next base: position 242,199 of record NZ_CANMFF010000001.1, read on the forward strand.
GGTGTTCACGATGTAGAACCAGTACGCCACGATAAAGCCCAGCAACATCGCAACAAACGGCGAGACCTTTACCCATTTCGGAGCCTCATGCGCATCGTTCAGGACATTGTTGTCGGGTGCCATATACAGCGCGCCTTCACCAGGCTCACCGCCGAAACTGGCATGCTTTTTGTCGGCCTTATAACCATCCTCGCCTCTATCAGATTTCGCTTCCCCGTGGCCGTCATCTGCCAGGACCTCGCCATGAGTTTTGCCCGATGCAGCCTCACCATGCCCGCCGGTCTCTTCCGCCAGTGGGATGCCGTAGAATTTGGCAACCTTGTCGGTGTAGCCGAAGAACTGGTTGTACCATAGCATCCCCGAGAACACCGCACCCAGCGACAGAACTCCCAGCGGAACCAGCATGGTCATCGGGCTTTCATGAGCGTGATCGTGGGTATGCTTGTCCCCACGTGGTTCGCCATAGAAGGTCAGGAAAATCAGACGCCAGCTGTAGAACGAGGTGAAAATCGCCGCAATCACCAGCATCCAGAACGCATAACCCGTGCCACCGGCATACGCGCTTTCGATAATCGCGTCTTTCGACAGGAACCCGGCAAAGCCAAAGGTGGTCAGTGGGATGCCCACACCGGTGATGGCCAGCGTACCGATCATCATCGCCCAGAATGTATAGGGGATCTTCTTCCGCAGACCACCATACTCGGTCATCTCCTGCTCGTGATGCATTGCGTTGATCACAGAACCCGCCCCAAGGAACAACAGTGCCTTGAAAAATGCGTGTGTCAGCAGATGGAACATCGCCGCCGAATACATGCCCACACCAGCGGCCACGAACATGTAACCCAGTTGCGAACAGGTCGAATACGCAATGACGCGCTTGATGTCGGTCTGCACCAGCCCCACGGTCGCGGCGAAAAACGCGGTCGAAGCCCCAAGGAAGGTGATGAACCCGGTCGCACCCGGCGCGAACTCCATCAGCGGTGACATGCGGCAGACAAGGAACACACCTGCGGTCACCATGGTGGCGGCGTGGATCAGTGCCGACACAGGCGTCGGACCTTCCATCGCGTCCGGCAACCAGGTGTGCAGGATCAACTGGGCCGATTTACCCATGGCACCAATGAACAACAGGACACAAATCACCTCAATCGCGGTCCACTCACCCCACAGGAAGTGCAGCTTTTCCTCGGCCAGCGCAGGAGCCGACGCAAAGATATCCGAGAAATTGATGCTGTCTGTCAGGAAGAACAGCGCAAAAATCCCCAGTGCGAAGCCAAAGTCACCGACGCGGTTGACGATAAACGCCTTCATCGCCGCCGCATTGGCACTGGATTTGCGATAGTAGAACCCGATCAACAGGTACGAGGCGACGCCTACGCCTTCCCATCCAAAGAACATCTGAACCAGATTGTCTGCTGTCACCAGCATCAACATGGCGAAGGTAAAGAAGGATAGATAGGCAAAGAAACGCGGCTTATAGCTCTCGCCCTCACGCCACTGCGGATCGTGATCCATGTAGCCAAAGGAATAGAGGTGCACGAGTGAAGAAACAGTTGTCACCACGATCAGCATGATCGCGGTCAGACGATCCAGACGAATGGCCCAGCTTGTCGACAGCGAGCCGCTCTCGATCCAGCGCATGATCTCGATCTGCTGGGTGTGGCCGTCAAAGGTGAAGAACACGATCCATGACAGCAGACAGGCCAGAAACAGCAGGCCCGTGGCGGTCCACATGGCGGCCTTCTCGCCGATAAATCGCCAGCCGAACCCGCAGAGCAGCGCGCCCACCAGCGGGGCAAAGAGGATGGTGGTTTCCATAGTTCTCTTAGCCCTTCATCATATTGACGTCTTCAACCGCGATCGAGCCGCGGTTGCGGAAGAAACAGACCAGAATGGCCAACCCGATCGCCGCCTCAGCCGCCGCAACGGTCAGCACGAACAGCGTAAACACCTGCCCGACCAGATCGCCGAGGAAGCTGGAAAACGCCACGAAGTTGATATTCACCGCCAGCAGCATCAGTTCGATGCTCATCAGCAGGATGATGACGTTCTTGCGGTTCAGGAAGAGACCGAAGATGCCGATGACGAACAGCGTCGCCGCGACCGTAAGATAGTGTTCAAGTCCGATCATAGCTTCGCTCCTGGCGAGTCGGGGTAGTAGAGTTTGCAGCCACAGGTGTAGTCGACTTTCTTTTGAACCGCAGTCCTGCCGAAGAATGCATCGAGGCTAGAGGTACTACGATAACCTTGGTTTTTTGCGATATTCTGCAACTCAGACAATGTCGTCTGTTCATCTAGACCTATTGGCCCTAGCGGCTGTTGAATGAGTTCGATTGACTCATGAATACCTATTGGATGTGACACAACCTTCTGGCCATCTGCCCCAATTTTTGTCTCCGAGCCCACGAGTTGCCCACCAATGACAATTCCGTCTGCAATTGAGCAATCCATGAAAAAAAGGTTCTGCTGAGAGAAGCACGCGTCGCCACTGTTCAATCTTTGTCCAATACGGCCATTGCCCAAATCGACAACTGGCTTCCCCCTGAAGGAATTCCATTTACCACGCCCACCATTCTCAAAAGAACAATCAGGGTGGACTGCTTTAAATTTCCATCCTTCGTTGACGGGCGCTGGCGAACAAGCCAATGCCACGTTACTCGTCAAAAATATGGCGAGCGCAAGTGCGAAGGTGGAGTTACGCGTCACAACCCCTGCCCCGGTTTCACGTCCTTCAACTCCATCGCCTTGGCCGGGTCGCGCATCATCTGGCCGATGATGTCCTGACGCTTGATGTCCTTGCGGTGGCGCAGCGTCAGAACGATGGCGCCGATCATGGCCACCAGCAGGATCAGACCCGCCAGTTGGAACAGAAGGAAGTATTGATCGTAAAGAATGACGCCGAGCGCCTCGGTGTTGTGGCGATCTACTGGTACCGGCTGCGCCAGATTGGCCGCCGCACCTTGCGCGCTGTCCCAGGCCCCGAAGGCCATGACGAACTGCATCAGGATGACCAGACCGATCAGCAGCGCCAGTGGCATATAGCGCGCCATCTCGGCCTTGAGCTCGGCAAAATCCACGTCCAGCATCATCACCACAAACAGGAACAGCACCGCGACCGCGCCGACGTAGACGATGATCAGCAGCATCGCCACGAACTCGGCCCCCAGCAGCACGAACAGCCCCGCCGAGGACAGGAAGGACAGGATCAGCCAAAGCACCGAGTGCACCGGCTGGCGGCTGATCACCGTGAACAGCCCGCCGGTGATGGCGCTGATGGCAAACAGGTAGAAGGCAAAGACGGTCATTGATCCTCATCCTCGTTGTCGCCCATGACCTCTTGCGCCAGATCGAGCGCGCGGGTCATGGCCGGGATGCCGGCAAAGACCGACATCTGACCGATCGTTTCCACGATCTCTTGTTTCTTTGCGCCCGCTTCCAGCGCGTGGCGCACGGTCTGGCGCACCGCCGCATCCGCCTGAGCGCCCTGACAGGTCAGCCCGGCCAGCGTCAGCAGCAGGCGGGTTTTGGCATCCAGGCCGTCCTTGTTGACGGTGTTGCCGAACATCATCTCCATGACCTCTTTCGGCATGGTCGGCCACAGCGCCTCGAACCCCTTGGGCGAGAAATTCTCCATCGCCGGGTTCATCGCCTTGGCCATGTCCTGCGCCTGCTTCATCATCAGCTCAAACGGATTTGTCGGGCTGTCAGTCATTGTTCGACACCCCATCCACGCCCGGCCAAGAAGAATAAGCAAAAACCCATATCACTACGATGTTGACGAAAGGGACAGACATCAAAAGAGCTAACCACGGCGACGAACCTGTGCGCTTCGCGATTTTCATCGAAGGAAGACCAAAGGCAAAAAAGCCAATTGCCAAAAAGATCAGAAAAGCCGGAAGACCAGTTACCTGATACTGCATATTTTCAGTTGCACTATTCATAACGTCCCCGATCACCTATAAGGCGCGTCCATTTCCAGATTGCGGGCGATCTCGGCTTCCCAGCGTTCGCCGTTATCCAGCAGTTTTTCCTTGTCGTAGAACAGCTCTTCGCGGGTCTCGGTGGCGAATTCGAAGTTCGGACCTTCGACGATGGCATCGACCGGGCAGGCTTCCTGACAGAAGCCGCAATAGATGCATTTGGTCATGTCGATGTCATAGCGCGTGGTGCGGCGGCTGCCGTCTTCGCGTGGCTCGGCGTCGATGGTGATGGCCTGCGCCGGGCAGATCGCTTCGCACAGTTTGCAGGCAATGCAGCGTTCCTCGCCATTGGGATAGCGGCGCAGGGCGTGCTCGCCCCGGAAGCGCGGCGACAGTGGGCCCTTTTCGTGCGGGTAGTTGAGGGTCGCCTTGGGCGCGAAGAAGTACTTCAATCCCAGCTTCATGCCGACCCAGAAATCCTGCAGAAGGAAATACTTGGCGGCGCGGGTGTAGTCGATCTGTGTCATTTTATCCCCCCACTGACCAACGGGCGAAGATGCCCCAGAACCACTCGAATTTCGCTGCGAAGGCCACAAATACCACCCAGGCCAGCGAGAACGGCAGGAACACTTTCCAGCCCAGCCGCATCAGTTGGTCATAGCGGTAGCGGGGCGTGATGGCCTTGACCATTGCGAAAATGAAGAAGAAGAACGTCATCTTGCCAACCATCCACAACACGCCATCCGGCAGGCCGGGGATCGGTGACAGCCAACCGCCAAAGAACAGCAGCGTTGTCAGGGCGCACATCAGGAAGATGGCGATGTATTCACCTGCCATGAACAGCAGGAACATGGTTGCGGAGTATTCCACCTGATAACCGGCCACGAGTTCCGATTCCGCCTCGGGCAGGTCGAACGGCGGGCGGTTGGTTTCCGCGAGCGCCGAGATGAAGAACAGGAAGACCATCGGGAAATGCGGCAGCCAGTACCAGCCGAAGAAACCATATCCGGTATCCTGCGCACCCACGATGGCGCCGAAATTCATCGACCCGGTCGAGATGATCACGCCGATAATGATCAGTCCGATAGACACCTCATAGGAGATCATCTGCGCGGCGGATCGCAGCGAGCCCAGGAAGGGGTACTTTGAGTTCGACGCCCAACCGCCCATGATCACGCCATAAACCTCCAGCGAGGAAACGGCGAAAACGTACAGCACAGCAACATTGAGGTCCGACAACACCCAGCCATCATTGAACGGGATCACCGCCCAGGCGATCAGCGACAGAACAAAGCTGGTCAATGGCGCCAGAATAAACACGGCACGGTCGGCCCCGGCGGGAATGACGACCTCTTTCACCACGTATTTCAGTGCGTCGGCCACCGATTGAAGGATGCCATAGACGCCAACCACGTTGGGGCCGCGGCGCATCTGGACGGCGGCCCAGATCTTGCGGTCGCCGTAAACAAGGAACAACAGCGAGATCATCACGAACGCAACGACTGCAAGGACTTGCGCCAGAATGATGATGGCTATTCCGCCTGGGGTGTTAAAGAATTCTGCCATTGGTCCTCACACCGTGGGTATTCCGTTTTCCGCGCGCGATGCAAAGGCCAGATGCCTGCGCAACGAGCGACTGGGTCGGCGCGTTGGTGTAAACAGCATCTGCCGCCATTGCGCCACCCTTTTTCTTTAGTTTCATACGCAAATCAAACGCGGCCAACTGCCGCTCGGCAGTTGCGTTCGTCTGCGATATGAAACAGGTCTGGTTCATTCCGCCGCGATCTTCTCTGCCTTGCGGGATTGCGACTGCGCCGAAAGCTCGGCCATCAATTGCGAGGCGCGCGCGATCGGGTTGGTCAGATAGAAATCCTTGATCGCATTGCGGAAACTTGCTTTGCCCAGCGGTCCGGCGTCAAGCGCCTGAACCTCGTTCCCGATCACTTCGTCTATACGGGCCAGATGCGGTACCGCTTCGATCAGTGCGCTGCGCAGTTGTGCCAGCGAGTCAAACGGCAGTGTTGCGCCCAACTCGTCAGACAGAGCCCGCAGGATCGCCCAGTTTTCCTTGGCTTCACCCGGCGCAAACCCAGCGCGCATCGCCAGTTGAGGACGACCTTCTGTGTTTACGAACAGACCGTTTTCCTCGGTATAAGCCGCACCCGGCAGGATCACATCGGCGCGATGGGCACCCCGGTCGCCGTGGCTTCCCTGATAGATGACAAAAGCACCGTCGGCGATCTCAACCTCATCGGCGCCCAGATTAAAAATCACATCCGCTGCGTTGACGGCGTCCATGCCACCTTCGTTGGTGGCATCCACATCCATCGCGCCCACGCGCGAAGCTGCCGTGTGCAAAACGATCAGGCCACTATCGGTATTGGCGGCAATGGTTTGAGCGGCAGCAAGAACGGCGGCTCCGTCGGCCTCTTGCAGCGCGCCTTGTCCGACGATAACCAAAGAGCGTTTGCCCTTGATCTCATCATCACCGCCCATATCGACGACTTTTTGCAGTGCCGCGCGATCGTCGCCAACGTGGTAATAGTCATAGGTCAGATCGACCGCTTGACCGACCAGAGCCAACTCGGCCCCGTGCGTCCACGCTTTGCGGATGCGCGCGTTCAGAACCGGAGCCTCTTCACGAGGGTTGGTCCCGATCAGCAGGATACGCTCCGCGCTGTCGATGTCTTCGATTGCCGCGGTCCCGGCGTAAGCACCACGGTTTCCAGCAGGCAAATTGGCACCATCGGTACGGCACTCGACAATGCCGCCCTGCCTTTCGATCATTTGTTTGAGCGCGAACGCAGCCTCAACAGAAGTTTGATCGCCAACTATCCCGGCAGGTTTCTCAGCCGCTTTTAATGCCTCGGCGGCCTTGGTCAGTGCCTCGGGCCACGAGGCAGGGCGCAATTTGCCGTTTTCACGGATATATGGCTTGTCCAAACGTTGGCGGCGCAGACCATCCCAGACGAACCTGGTCTTGTCACTGATCCATTCCTCGTTCACGCCATCATGGTTGCGCGGTAGGAAGCGCATCACTTCGCGCCCTTTCGTGTCCACGCGGATGTTCGAGCCCAGAGCATCCATGACGTCGATGCTCTCAGTTTTCGTCAATTCCCATGGACGTGCCGTAAATGCATAAGGTTTTGAGGTCAGCGCCCCAACAGGGCACAGGTCGATGATGTTTCCTTGCAGGTTCGAGTCCAACGTCTGATTCAGATAGGACGTGATCTCGGAATCCTCACCGCGCCCGGTCTGACCCATCTGAGTGATCCCGGCGACCTCGGTCGTGAACCGCACGCAGCGTGTACAGCTGATGCAGCGGGTCATCGCAGTGCCAACCAGCGGGCCAAGATCCAGATCATCGACAGCGCGCTTCGCCTCTTTGAAACGCGAACCCGAGACACCATAAGCCATGGCCTGATCCTGCAGGTCGCACTCACCACCCTGATCGCAGATCGGGCAATCCAGCGGGTGGTTGATCAGCAGGAACTCCATCACCCCTTCGCGGGCTTTCTTAACCATGGGCGAGTTGGTCTTGACCACCGGCGGCTGGCCCTCAGGCCCTGGACGAAGGTCGCGCACCTGCATCGCGCAGGACGCCGCAGGCTTTGGTGGCCCGCCGACAACCTCAACCAGACACATTCGGCAGTTCCCGGCGATCGACAGACGCTCGTGATAGCAGAAACGCGGCACTTCGACCCCAGCCTGTTCACAGGCCTGGATCAGTGTCATCGCACCATCGACTTCGATTTCCTGCCCGTCGATGTTTACTTTGCGGAGGTCAGACATAGTGACTTCAACCTTTCAGGAATGTGCCAATGGTAGAGCTTTTGGCGATCTCGCTTCGGCCCGCTGAACACATTGTCTCTGGCACGCCCACGACGATCCCCCTTTCCTGGATATAGCGGATTGCATCATCCTGTATCCGTTTCCGAGGCATATTTTCTTCGAGATACTTAAAGTCGCTTTCCCGATACCCTTTGGCTTCAAGATCATCGGCAGTGGCTTTCATGCTTCGCGCAATCCGTGATCGATCCACTGACAAAGTCGGGCAGCCAATCGCAATTTGCTGGGCCATCGCATTGGCGAAGGCGACATCATACAGGTTTTCCGGGATTTCGGTGCGGAACTGAGAACGTGAGGCAGCCGTTTCCGCTGTCTCGTTGGTGGTCGTCTGGCATCCGGCAACAAGTACCAGCAACAAACAACCACATAAGGCTTTGGTGAAAGTACAGAACCCCATCCTCAATTCGCCCTCAAGTACACGCCTATGGCGCTATTTCTTTGTATTTCTTTCTGCCCAAGCGAGCAGAATGTGTTGGGGTCGTCGTATGTCACGCCGTTTTGGGTCAAATACGCCCCTCCCTTGGCCCGCATCCGGTCCTTTTCAGCATCCGACTCGACATATGACCGGATTTCCGCGTCCGAGTATCCCAGTTTGTTCGCTTTGGACCGCAGCCCCCACATCACGCTGATCGCTTTCAATCGCCGCCCGCTGATCGAGGGGCAGTATTCCGAAATCTCATTTGCGATGGCGATGTAATAGAGTTCATTGTCGATCTCTTTGACATCCCTCAAGGGCGGCTTCGCTTCTGCCATAGCAGGGAAAGCCGTCAGAGCGGCCAGACCGAACATTTTTGCAAAAGACATGACACTTCCTTTCGTTTTGGAAGCTCCAAAACGAGTTGGTTCGGCCTTGCTAGGCAATAACAGCCCGTCAGTCGCGTCATGATATGCAAAAAGGCGTGTCATGGCCGTTGGCAGGTTCCCGCAAATGTCAGTTGATCATCACTGATGCGGAGATTTTGCGGTTCAGTATCCGGGCCAACTTTCCAGTTTATACGCGACGACCCAAAATTCTGAACACAGAACTTGGTGCCTTCATGGCGGCCAGCCTCGCGCGCGCCGTCCAATGATGCGGACACGCCTTTCACGACAACTGTAAAATCGGTCGGCGATGCTTTCTTGTCGACCACCTTCGCCTTGGTCCTGAATGACTTTCCGTCGAACAGGATACGATCCTCTGACGGTTTAATAATACCGCATGCGGACACGCTCGCTAGCGCCAGCACGACAATAAGGGTTCTTGGGGCCTTCATAGTTTCCCTCTTTGTGTTCTTATCCGCCGCGCCACAATCAAAACGCCGCCACCAGTGCCATAAGCCCGATCACAATCATGCAGGCCCATCCCAAAACATAAAGCACAGACCGCAGACCGCTGTTCGGTTTTCCTATGCCCTTTATATGCACCACCAACATCACCAATCGCGCCACCAAAGCGACGGACGCCAGCAGATTGACCCAGAGCGGGCTGGCACCCAGCAAAACGGCCGCTGTCACAACGGTCGCAAACGCCGGAAGCGTTTCCGTTCCATTCAGATAGGCCCGGTTCAGACGATAGGCTTGATCGGCGTAGTTCTGCTCTGGGGTTGCCCCCGGCGCGAGGCCCTTGCCCTGCTTGGCCAGCGCCGAAAACGGGGCCAAGACCAGAACAACCAGTGTGAAAAGCACAACCGACGCAATCGCGTGGCCATATTCTGCAAAGATATTCATCTCGCTTACTCCGCCGCCATCGCACCCATGCGGCCCGATTTCTGGGCCTTGATGCGGTCTTCGATTTCTTCACGGAAGTTGCGGATCAGGCCCTGGATCGGCCAGGCTGCCGCGTCACCGAGTGCACAGATCGTGTGACCTTCGACCTGTTTGGTCACGTCGAACAGCATGTCGATCTCTTCCGGTTCGGCCTCGCCGCGTACCAGACGGTCCATCACACGCATCATCCAGCCGGTGCCTTCGCGGCACGGCGTACATTGGCCACAGCTTTCATGCTTGTAGAATTTCGACAGACGCCAAATCGCCTTGATGATGTCGGTGGACTTGTCCATCACGATCACCGCAGCTGTGCCCAGGCCCGAGCCCAGATCGTTGCGCAGATAATCAAAATCCATGATCGCGTCACGCATGTTCTCACCGCGCACGCAAGGAACCGACGACCCCCCCGGGATCACGGCAAGCAGATTGTCCCAACCGCCGCGAATGCCGCCGCAATGGGTTTCGATCAGCTCTTCGAAGGAAATCGACATCGCCTCTTCGACAACACACGGGTTGTTCACATGACCCGAGATCGCAAACAGTTTTGTGCCTGCGTTGTTCTGGCGCCCAAAGCCGGCAAACCAATCGGCGCCCCGGCGCAGGATAGTCGGCACAACCGCAATCGATTCCACGTTGTTCACAGTTGTCGGGCAACCATACAGACCCGCCCCTGCCGGGAACGGGGGTTTCATCCTCGGCATACCCTTCTTGCCTTCTAGGCTTTCGATCAGGGCGGTTTCTTCGCCGCAGATATAGGCCCCTGCCCCATGATGCAGGAAGATATCGAAATCCCAACCTGTACTGGCCGCGTTCTTGCCCAGCAGGCCCGCATCATAGGCCTCATCAATCGCGGCCTGCAGCGCCTCACGTTCGCGAATGTATTCGCCGCGCAGGTAGATGTAGCAGGTGTGAGCATTCATCGCGAACGACGCGATCAGGCAGCCTTCGATCAGCGTGTGCGGATCATGGCGCATGATCTCGCGATCTTTGCAGGTGCCAGGTTCGGATTCGTCGGCGTTTACCACCAGATAAGACGGACGACCGTCGCTTTCCTTGGGCATGAATGACCATTTCAAACCCGTCGGGAAACCCGCTCCACCACGACCACGAAGGCCAGAATCCTTCATCGTCTGAATGATCCAGTCACGACCGTTGCCTATCAGGCCAGAAGTGCCGTCCCAATGCCCGCGGGCTTGCGCGCCTTTCAGCGTGCGCTCATGCATCCCGTAGATGTTGGTGAAGATCCGGTCCTGATCCTTCAGCATCGTGTGTTACCTTCAGCTGTCCTGACGCATGCGCCAGAGTTGAAAAATATTAATGCCCGCATAAATGAACGCCGCCAGAGCAGCGAGGTCAAACAGCAGAGCATGCCGGGTCGTCAAACCCAGCGCGGGGCCAATGAACATGTTCATGCCAAGCCAGATCAGCATGGTCACAGCGATGACCACCCCGATATGTCGGCCCTTACGGGCTATGGCCAGTTCCTTGTCTTTGTCCATCTTCCCCCGATGCCCGGTTGGGCACCCGTCTAGTCTTCGTACGTGCCATCTTCCTTGGCACGTTTGGCAAACTCGGTCTCTTCACCCGCAGCCAATCTGGCCGCCTGTTCGATCCAGTCATCCCGTTCGATCCGGCCTTTGAATTTCAAACGCGCGTCGACCCAAGCCACGTGCTCGGGCGTCCACGCGGCGATCTGGTCATAGTGATAGAAACCCAGCTCGTTCAGCGTCTGTTCCAGCTTGGGGCCGACGCCTTTCAACAGCTTCAGGTCATCGGCCTTACCATCGCGTGCACCCGTCAGGGTTTCGGGCTGGTCTTCTTTGACGTCAGCGGGTTTGGCTTTGACTTCCTTGGTAGCAGGCTTGGCTTTCGCCTCTGCCGCTTGCTTCACGGCCGGTTTCGGAGCCTCAGGCACCTTGGGCGGTTCTGCTGCCGCCGACGCACCTGCCTGCTTGCCGTCCTTACCAAGCCACGGTGTCAGGATCGGAACCTCGGTCCCGTCAATGCGCTTGACCGTGTCGCCCAGATCCGTCGCCAATTCGACGCTGGCGTTGTACTGAGGTTTTCCCGCCTCATGCTCGGTCAGACTGGTCAGACCTTTAAGCGGTTCTGCTGCATAACGTCCGTTTTGCGGACCCGGTGCAGGAACTTTGCCCGCCACCAAATCATCGAGGATCTTGCCAAAGCTCTCGGCGGTCAGGTCTTCGTAATAATCCTTACCGATTTGCGCCATCGGCGCGTTGGTGCAGGATCCGAGGCACTCCACCTCTTCCCAGCTCAACTTGCCGTCCGCAGACAGTTCATGCGGTTTCGCTGCGATCTTTTCTTTACAGACCGCGATCAGATCCTCGGCCCCGCAGATCATGCACGACGTCGTGCCGCAGACCTGAATATGCGCGACAGACCCAACCGGTTGCAGCTGAAACATGAAGTAGAAGGACGCAACCTCAAGTACACGGATGTAGGCCATACCCAGTATATCGGCGACGGATTCAATCGCCGGACGGCTCAGCCAGCCCTCCTGCTCTTGCGCGCGCCATAAAAGCGGGATGACCGCGCTGGCCTGACGGCCCTCAGGGTATTTGGTGATCTGCGCTTCTGCCCATTGCTGATTGGCAGCGGTAAAGGCGAAGTTTTCGGGTTGTTCGGGGTGCAGACGGCGCAGCATTAGCAGGCATCTCCGATCACGATAATATAGGGGTCTTCCTGATGCGCCCGGCCTTGATCCACAAGACGGGCAATCAAGTCGGGTGTTTCGGCTTGGGTAAATCCGGCAGGTCGCAGTTTGATTTCAGCCTCTTCCTCGACCATACGGCAGCCGTTCAGGCGCACGAAATCGTAAAGTGCGTCGGCGCGGCCCGCCGCGTTTTCGGACGCCAGCCCATGCGCACCGCAGATTGCCGGTGCGATCTCGAATGTAGGCCCATCCAGCCCGGCCAATCCTTGCTCGGCCCATCCATTTACCACCGCACTGACATCCTCGGGGCGCAAGTCACGTGCAGAAAACGCATCCTCAACCCGCGAGACATCCAGCCGACAACCGTTTTCACGCATAACTTCAAGCACTTTTGCCGTCGGATGTGTCGACGTGGCATGCAACGGAGTGGCCGCTGCAAGGGCAAAGATCAGGGCAAGACGTCTCACCGATCAATCTCCCCAAACACAACGTCCATGGTGCCGATGATGGCAGCAACATCCGCCAGTTGGTGGCCTCCGGCGATGTGGTCCATGGCTTGCAGGTGCAGGAAACCCGGTGCGCGCAGCTTGGCGCGGTAGGGTTTGTTGCTGCCGTCGGCGACCAGATAGACGCCGAACTCCCCCTTGGGGGCCTCGACGGCGGCATAAACCTCGCCCGCAGGCACGTGGAAGCCTTCGGTGTAAAGCTTGAAGTGATGGATCAGGCTTTCCATCGAAGTCTTCATGTCCGAGCGCTTCGGCGGGGTGATCTTACCCCGTGCCAGCACGTCTCCGGGGCAGTCGCGGATTTTGGCGATGGCCTGACGGATGATCAGCAGCGATTGACGCATCTCTTCCATCCGAACCAGATAGCGGTCATAGCAGTCGCCGTTCTTGCCGACGGGGATCTGGAATTCGAACTCGTCATAGCACTCATAGGGCTGCGCCCGGCGCAGGTCCCAGGCCAGACCCGATCCACGCACCATCACGCCCGAGAAGCCGTATTTCTGGATGTCATCCTCGGTCACCACGCCAATATCGGCGTTGCGCTGTTTGAAGATACGGTTTTCGGTCAGCAGACCATCAATATCGTCCAGAACCGCTGGGAATTCATGGCTCCATGCCTCGATATCGTCCAGCAGCTCGGGCGGCAGATCCTGATGTACACCACCGGGGCGGAAATAGGCGGCGTGCAGACGGGCACCACAGGCGCGCTCATAAAACACCATCAGCTTTTCGCGTTCTTCAAAACCCCAGAGAGGTGGGGTCAGCGCGCCGACATCCATCGCCTGTGTGGTGACGTTCAGAAGGTGGTTCAGAATGCGCCCGATCTCGGAATACAGAACCCGGATCAGCGAACCACGGCGCGGCACCTCGACACCGGTCAATTTCTCGATAGCCAGACACCAGGCATGTTCCTGATTCATCGGCGCCACATAATCCAGCCTATCAAAATACGGTAGGTTCTGCAGATAGGTCCGGCTTTCCATCAGCTTCTCAGTACCACGGTGCAGCAAGCCAATATGCGGGTCACAACGCTCGACGATCTCGCCGTCCAGCTCAAGAACAAGACGCAGAACCCCGTGCGCCGCAGGGTGTTGCGGGCCGAAGTTGATGTTGAAATTGCGGATCTTCTGTTCTCCGCTCAGCGCGTCCGTGCTGCCGTCATCATATCTTGAGCCGTCCATCAACGTCCCCGTTTCTTCTTTGCTTCGGCCCGAACCCGAACCTTTTTCGCCTCGGCCGTCTTGGCTGCAGCGCCGGCCAGCAGAACACCCAACGCGCCCAGAATGATCAACTCACCCATCATCTCAGCGACGCTCCAACTCTTGCAATTTCAGTCCGACCCACCACAACAGGGCGATCGTGCCGAAAGGGACCAGACACAGCAGGCACCAGACTTTGTTGATCCCGAAGAACGGCAGTATCTTCACCATCGGAATGATGGTCAGCGCAGACAAGATCAGCCACCAGATGCTACCCATTATTCGGTCTCCTGTTTCTCATCCCCCGGCAGAATGTAGTTCGCACCTTCCCATGGAGACATGAAATCAAACTGACGGTATTCCTGCACCAGCGACACGGGCTCATAGACCACACGTTTCTGAGCCTCGTCGTAACGGACCTCGATATAGCCGGTGGTCGGGAAATCCTTGCGCAGCGGATAACCGCGGAACCCATAGTCCGTCAGAATGCGCCTAAGATCCGGATGCCCCGAGAACAGGATTCCGAACATATCGTACACCTCGCGCTCGAACCAGTTGGCCGAGGGATGCACGTCAACGATTGAGGGCACCATGTCTTCTTCACGGATTGAAACCCGCAAACGAATGCGCTGGTTCTGGTACATCGACAGGAAGTGATACACCACGTCGAACCGCTTGGCCCGTTCGGGATAGTCGACACCGGTAATGTCCACCAAAGTCGAGAACTGACAGTTGCGGTCGGACTTCAGGAACTCGATGAATTCCACAAGGTTCGACGGAGCAACATCCACGTTCAGCTCATCATGGGTTACATCCCATGACAAAACGCAATCAGCCCTCTTCAGTTCCAATTGTGCGCCGAGTTCCTTGAGTGCTTCGCTCATCAGCTCTCTCCTCAGCGTACGATTGTGCCGGTACGGCGGATTTTGCGTTGTAGCTGCATCAGGCCGTACAACAGCGCTTCAGCCGTCGGCGGGCAGCCGGGTACGTAGATATCCACCGGAACGATGCGGTCACAGCCACGTACAACCGAATAGGAATAGTGGTAATACCCGCCGCCATTTGCGCAGGATCCCATAGAGATCACATAGCGCGGCTCGGGCATCTGGTCATAGACCTTGCGCAGCGCCGGTGCCATTTTGTTGGTCAGGGTTCCGGCCACGATCATCACGTCAGATTGGCGCGGAGAGGCGCGCGGGGCGATTCCAAACCGTTCGGCATCGTAACGCGGCATCGAAGTATGCATCATCTCAACCGCGCAGCAGGCCAGGCCAAAGGTCATCCAGTGCAACGAGCCGGTACGGGCCCAGTTGATAATGTCTTCGGTCGAAGTCAGCAGGAAACCTTTGTCCTGCAGTTCGGCGTTCAGGGCCTGGGTGGCGACTTCTTTGTCGACGCCGGCGGTGTTTGCACCCGTCATCACTCCCATTCCAGGGCCCCTTTCTTCCATTCATAGGCAAAGCCGATGGTCAGAACGCCCAGAAACACCATCATAGACCAGAACCCGACATCGCTGATGTCTTTGAAGCCCACGGCCCACGGGAACAGGAAAGCAATTTCCAGATCGAAGATGATGAAAAGAATCGAGACCAGATAGAATCGGACGTCGAATTTCATCCGCGCATCGTCGAAGGCGTTGAACCCGCATTCATATGCGCTGACTTTTTCAGGGTCGGGATTGCGGACGGCCAGTACGACTGCGGCCAGAATCAAGACGATTCCAAGGCCCACGGCAACGGCCAGAAACACCAGAATCGGGAGGTACTCCCGCAGCAGGTCTTCCACGAATAGCTCCTTTCCTGCGCACGCATCTTATTCGGGTGCGCCGTCAATTGGCGTGTTGACTGGACATTCTCTATCCCCGCGGGGTCAGAGGGTCAACCGAACACAGCCCCCTTCGCCATCAAACATGTGCTTGACAGCGCGGCATAGAATCGCAGCGCGTGCGTTTCGCTTTGGCACAGCGGTTCTTCGCTAAACCTACTTATTCCATACAGGTTTTCGTTTTTCGAAAAACGCCGCGATCCCTTCACGCGCTTCTTCCGTTTCCCACCGTTCAACCAGTTCCGAGATGGTCTGATCGATCACGGTATCGTCAATGCGCGGCCCTAATGATTGGACCAGCGCCTTGGCGGAGGCGACTGCCCCCGGCGCGCAAGACAAATAGGGGCGAATTTCATCCTCTACCGCTTCTAAAAGCCGATCCGCGGACACAGTCTTCGTCAGCAATCCCAGATCAACGGCCTCAGTTGCGTCAAACAGACGGGCCGACATGAAAACCCGGCGTGCGCGCGCCTCACCCATGCGTGCGATGACATAGGGCCCGATTGTTGCGGGAATCAGCCCCAACCGTGTCTCGGTCAACCCCATCTTCAGGCTGTCGACCCCAATTGCGACATCACAAACGGCAGCCATCCCCACGCCGCCGCCAAAGGCATTGCCCTGCAACGCCCCGATCAAAGGCTTGGGCATCGTGTTCAAAGCCTGTAACATTTCGGCCAGCTTGCGCGCCTCGACGAAACGTGTCGCTTTGTCGGCGGCCATCTGGTCCTGCATCCAACCCAGATCACCACCTGCACAAAAACTCTTACCGGCAGCTGCCAGAACAACCACCCGCACGCCGTCATCCTGCCCCAGCCGCGACGCGGCTTCGGTCAGTTCGGCGATCATTTGCCCCGACATGGCGTTGTGTTTTTCCGCCCTGTTCAAAGTGAGCGTAGCTACACCGCGTGCATCGGTCACGATCGCGATTGTTTCTAACATGTCAGCCCCTTAGTGCCCTTGCCATTTGCGCTGCCTCTTCAACCACATCGATGTCCAGACCGGTTTCATACCCGAGTCTTTGTAAGTGCGATGCAACAGCTTCAGTCGCGACATTGCCCGCAGCACCCGGAGCATAGGGGCAACCGCCCAGCCCGCCCACGGCTGCGTCGAACACGCGAACACCCAGCGCCAATGCGGCATCGATATTGTCAACCGCGCGACCATTGGTGTCGTGGAAGTGCCCTGCCAACCGGGTTACCGGAACCCTTTCGCGTACTGCCAGAAGCATATGTGCGACCTTGTCCGGAGTGCCCTGCCCAATCGTGTCACCCAGCGAAACCTCATAACAGCCAAGCCCAAAGAGCCGATCGGCGACTTCGGCCACTTTTTCGGGCGGTGTCGGACCGTCATATGGGCAATCCGTGACGCATGAAACATAACCGCGAACCGGCAGGTCGATATGACGCGCCGCTTCAAGGATCGGCGTGAACCGCTCAATCGACTCGGCGATTGAGGCATTGATATTGGCTTTTGAGAACCCCTCGGAGGCAGAGGCAAACACTGCAATCTCGTCCGCCTTGGCCGCCAGCGCATCGCTATATCCATGCATATTCGGTGTCAGCGCCGCATAACGCACACCGCTCGCGCGTGTAATCCCACCCAGCACCTGAGCCGATCCCGCCATCTGCGGCACCCATTTCGGTGAGACAAAGCTTGCAACCTCTATCCGGCGGAAACCCGCACGGCTGAGGCAGTCAATCAGCGCGACCTTGTCGGCAACCGGTATCTCTCGCTTTTCATTTTGTAGCCCGTCGCGCGGCCCAACTTCATAGATCTCGACCAGATCGCCCATGTCAGAACCTCTCCCGGTTTCTTCTCGTTCAAAATGCAGTAAGCCCGACCGTGCCACGTCGCGCGGCGCGGGTACAGGTTACTCTTCTTCCAACCTCACCAAAGCGGCCCCGGCTTCGACCTGAGCACCGTCTTCGACCAAAACTTCGGCCACAACCCCGTCACGCGCCGCAAGCAGAGAATGTTCCATCTTCATAGCTTCCAATATGGCCAAACGATCGCCTTCCTGTACGGTTTGTCCCGCTGTGGCAAAGACGGCCTTGACCAGACCGGGCATCGGAGCCTCGATCACGTTGGTGTCGCCGGTCGCGCTGGCATCCCTGTCCAGCGGATCGATGATTTCGAAGCTCTGGCCGTAGTTGGTGAAAACCGTCAGGATCGCGTTATCCACCGCGACGCGAGGCATCGGTGCACCGTTCAATACCCAACGCCCGGCGGCGCGTTCTGCAACAACGCGATCCTTGCCAATCTGCCAGATCTGGCGATCCGGCCCGTCGACCTGCACGTCCAGATCCAACACCACATCGCGATGGGACAATTGCACAGCGCGATGCAGCGGAGCCCAGAGCGAAAACCCGGTGTCTGGTTCAACATCCACAAGATTCAGTGCAGTTATCGCAGCTGCGACTGCCGAAGAGACCGACAGCTCTGGTTCCTGCACCAACGCTTCAAGGTCTCGCCCAATCAGACCCGTATCCACATCACCCGAGGCAAATCCTTCGTGACGCGTCAACGCGCCCAGAAAGGCCAGGTTCGTAACGGTGCCTGCTACTTCAGTTTGTTGAAGCACCCGGTTTAATGTCTCCAGCGCAACGGCCCGTGTTGCACCATGTACGACCACCTTGGCGATCATCGGGTCGTACCACGGGCTGATCGTGTCCCCGGCCCGCACGCCGCTATCGGCGCGACAATTAGCAGGGAAAACCAGATGAGTCAGCGTTCCAGTTGCAGGCAAGAACCCTTTCGGCACGTCTTCAGCATAAAGACGGGCCTCAAACGCATGGCCAGAGATCGACAGGTCTTCTTGTTGCTTCGGCAGGCTTTCACCCGCTGCAACACGCAATTGCCATTCGACCAGATCGACGTCGGTGATCGCCTCGGTCACCGGGTGTTCAACCTGCAAACGCGTATTCATTTCCATAAACCAGAATCTGTCGGGACGCAGCCCGTCAGAGGCATCGACGATGAATTCGACCGTGCCAGCGCCTCTATAGCCTATGGCTTCAGCAGCCCGCACGCCAGCCTGGCCCATCGCCTCGCGCATCTCGATGTTCATGCCCGGGGCCGGAGCCTCTTCGATCACCTTCTGATGCCGACGTTGCAGCGAGCAGTCACGTTCGAACAGATGCACCGCTTGGGTACCATCGCCGAACACTTGCACTTCGATATGGCGAGGTTTGGCGACGAATTTCTCGACCAATACCGCATCGTTGCCAAAAGCTGTCCTGGCCTCGCCACGCGCACTGTCCAACGCAGCACGGAAATCCTCGGGGCGTTCGACCAGCCGCATTCCTTTGCCGCCACCGCCCGCCACGGCCTTGATCAGCACAGGATACCCAATCGTATCAGCCGCTCCTGCTAAATGCTCAGGGTCTTGATTGTCACCATGATAGCCCGGGACCACGGGCACGCCCGCCTTTTCCATCAGCACTTTGGCCGCATCCTTAAGGCCCATCTTGCGGATCGCATCCGCCGAGGGGCCAATGAACGTCAGACCCGCAGCCTGAACCGCATCCACGAAGTCAGGGTTCTCGGACAGAAACCCATAGCCCGGATGGATCGCCTGTGCGCCGGTATCCAGCGCCGCCTGTATGATCACATCCCCTTTCAGGTAGCTATCTGCCGGGGCGGGACCGCCAATATGAATGGCCTCGTCCGCTATTTGCACATGCTTCGCTACGGCGTCCGCATCGGAATAAACAGCAACGCAAGACACCCCCATCTTTTGAGCGGTTTCCATAACCCGGCAAGCGATCTCGCCCCGGTTGGCAATCAGGATTTTATTGAACATATCCTACACCCTTCCTATGCCAGATCTTCTACAAGCCGAAACCGTTCGCACACGAGTTTCATCTCGGGATTAAAACCACCGTTTCGTTGGAAATAGCGACGATGATCTTCCCGCCATCCTTCAAGCGTTTCATTCTCACCTTCCGCCAAAGCAAAGTCCTCGGTCACATCACAATAACGCTGGATCGAAACAGAAACGGTTTCAATGACCAATGCCGGTGTGCCATCCCAGTTCAGTGCAACATCACGGCGACCGGGCTTCGGCATATCGGGGCTTCCATCAGGATAGTTGCTGAGTGCATCACAGGTCGCGGTTTTGCGGCCAGAACGCACAAATGCCAGTAGCTCAGCGCTCAGCACTGCGCTGTCACCGAATTTGAAGGTTTGCGCACCGGGATAGCGGGCCTTAATGTCTTGCAAACTCTCGCTCATCTTACATCCGGAACACGCCGAAACGTGTCTCCTCAATCGGTGCGTTCAGAGCGGCACTCAGCGACAGGGCCAGCACGTCGCGGCTTTTGCGCGGGTCGATTATGCCGTCGTCCCACAACCGGGCCGAGGCGTAGAGCGGATGCGATTGCTCCTCGAACATCTCTAGCGTCGGGCGCTTGAATTCGGCCTCTTCCTCGGCAGACCATGTGCCGCCCTGCCGTTCTATCCCATCGCGTTTGACAGTGGCCAGCACGCCCGCTGCCTGCTCACCGCCCATAACGGAAATCCGCGAATTCGGCCATGTCCACAGGAACCGCGGCTGGTAGGCACGTCCAGCCATGCCATAGTTCCCGGCCCCAAACGAGCCACCCACCAGCATGGTGATCTTGGGAACCGAAGTGGTCGCCACGGCGGTCACCATCTTGGCCCCGTGCCGTGCGATACCTTCGTTTTCGTACTTCCGCCCGACCATAAAGCCAGTGATGTTCTGCAGGAAAACCAGAGGCGTTTTGCGCTGCGAACACAGCTCGACGAAATGCGCACCTTTCTGTGCGGCCTCAGAAAACAGCACGCCGTTATTGGCGATGATGCCAACAGGGCAGCCTTTGACATGGGCAAAACCGGTCACCAGCGTCTCACCGAAGCGCGGTTTGAACTCATCAAAACGCGAACCGTCGACCAGACGCGCGATCACTTCGCGGATGTCATAAGGAGTCCGAAGGTCGGCAGGAACAACACCCAGAATCTCGTCGGGATCATAGGCCGGGTCTTCGGGGCTGGCCCAATCCACCGTCTGCGGCCTGCGCAGGTTCAGCGAAGCGACCGCGCGGCGCGCAAGGGCCAGTGCATGAGCGTCATCCTCTGCCAGATAGTCGGCCACGCCGGACAAACGAGTATGCACATCACCGCCGCCCAAGTCTTCAGCGCTGACAACCTCACCCGTCGCGGCCTTGACCAATGGCGGTCCGGCCAGAAAGATCGTGCCCTGCTCCTTCACGATGATCGTCACA
Source organism: uncultured Ruegeria sp. (assembly GCF_947497005.1). GTDB lineage: Bacteria > Pseudomonadota > Alphaproteobacteria > Rhodobacterales > Rhodobacteraceae > Ruegeria. The sequence continues at coordinate 263,163 of NZ_CANMFF010000001.1, forward strand.
TCCGACATCGCGGGCACATAAGCCCCGCCCGCCGTGCAAGACCCCATCACCACCGCGATCTGAGCAATCCCCTTCGCGCTCATCCGCGCCTGATTATAGAAGATGCGACCAAAATGATCGCGGTCGGGAAAGACTTCATCCTGATTGGGCAGGTTCGCGCCGCCACTATCGACCAGATAGATGCAGGGCAGATGGTTTTCCTCGGCAATCTCCTGCGCGCGCAGGTGTTTCTTGACCGTCATCGGGTAATAGGTGCCGCCCTTCACGGTGGCGTCGTTACACACCACCATGACCTCACACCCCTGCACCCGGCCAATGCCCGCAATCACCCCGGCACAGGGCGCGGCATCGCCATACATCCCATGCGCCGCCGTCGCCCCGATTTCGAGGAACGGAGACCCCGGATCCAGCAAGTTCGCCACCCGCCGACGCGGCAGCATCTTGCCTCGGGATTCATGTCGCACGCGGGATTTCTCGCCGCCCCCTATACGGGCCGCTTCGGCGGCATCAGAGATTTGCGCCAGCGCATCAAGATGGGCTGTGCGGTTTGTTTTGAAGCCCTCGGAGGTGGGCATGGCTTTGGAAGTGAGTTTCATGTCTAAGGCACCTGTTATTCTTCAGCGCGTTCAGCCGCGCGTTGGAGCTCTCTCAGCGCAAGCCAGCCAGCCATGGCATCCGCATAGCCACAAACAACCTGCTCAGAGACTCCTTGGACCTGAACGTCTTCACAATCAGGTATAGCCGGCGCAAATTGGGCCAACAGTTCATTGTCGAAATATCTCATTGCATCTCTTGCTAACTCTTGCGCGGCAGGAGGGTGTCCATAACCGAGACGGAGTTTTTCCGGGATTTGAGACCATTTCGAGATCGTTTCGTCGCGCATCCACTTGGAAACCACCGAAACGCATTTTTCGGCCTCAGCACTCGGGTCCACCAACTCACACATCCTATGACTTTGACTGATACATTCCACATCCATAGGAGGCGCATAGTCGACATTTGGAACCAGATCACTGCAAGCTTGCAAAAATGCGACTGTATCAAAACTGTCAGGACTCGCTGCTTCGGATCGTGTTGCCACGCCAACGGCACTTAGCGCAGTCGCCAAAACAAATAAGTTTCTCAATTTTAGTATCACTTGTTCAATTCCCCCGCCGCCCGCGCCTTCAACTCTTTCCGGATCACCTTCCCGGTCACTGTCATCGGCAATTCCTTCAGAAACGCCACCTCGCGCGGATAGGAATATTGCGCCAGACGGTCCTTGACCCAATCCTGCAACTCGCGCTCTGTGGCCTCAGCTCTTGGTTTCAACACCACATAGGCCTTCACGATCTCGGTCCGCAGCGGGTCGGGCTTGCCGACCACACCCACCGTCGCCACCGCCGGGTGGGTCAGCAGGCAATCCTCGATCTCCGCCGGGCCGATGCGGTAGCCCGCCGAGGTGATCACGTCATCGTCACGACCCACGAAGCGCAGGTAGTCGCCTTCCCACACGCCACGGTCTCCGGTTATCAGCCAGTCGCCCCGGAATTTCTCAGCAGTCGCCCCGGGCCGGTTCCAGTATTCCAGCAGCATCGAGGCCGAACCGCGCCGGATGGCCACGTCGCCTTCCTCGCTGGTCGGGTTGCCGTTCTCGTCGATTACCGCAACCTCGTGCCCCGCTACAGGTTTGCCGATACAGCCGGGTTGCACGGGAAAATCCTCTGAACACGACGAAACAACCATGTTGCATTCGGTCTGGCCGTAAAACTCGTTGATTGTCAGACCGAACGCCTTCTGACCCCAAGCCAGCATCTCAATCCCCAATGGTTCGCCGCCGGAAGCCACTGAGCGCAGTCCGGGAATCACCTGATCCGCTGCCTTGAGCATCCTCAGCGCGGTTGGTGGAAAAAACACATTCCGAATCCCGCCCCGCGCGACAATGTCTGCACAGGCCTCGGGGGTGAATTTTTCTAACCGCGCCGCGACGACCGGGATACCCAGCGCAAGGCCCGGCATCAGCACATCGAACAATCCGCCGATCCAAGCCCAATCCGCCGGTGTCCACAGGCAATCACCTTTACGCAGATGATTGTGGCTGATCGAGACGCCCGGCAAGTGCCCGGTCAGAACCCGGTGCCCATGCAGCGCGCCCTTCGGGCTGCCGGTGGTGCCTGAGGTATAGATCAACACCGCCGGATCTTCAGGGCCGGTCGCGGCAAATGGCACATCCGCACCTTCCTCGCCGATATCAGAGGCAATCAGAGGCTCGGCCAGATCACCCAGCAGATCCGTCCCTTCGGCATCGGTCAGCACGATCTGAACACCCGCATCGCTAACCCGCGACCGCAGCGCATCCCGCTTGAACAATTTGAACAGCGGCACTGAGATCGCGCCAATTTTCCAAATCGCCAGATGGGCCGCTGCGCACCACGGCGATTGGCTCAGTAAAACTCCGATGCGATCCATGGGCTGCACGCGACGCGACAACGCGCGGGCGATACCGTCGGTCATCTGCGACAGCTGCCTATAGCTTATGGTTCGCAAGTCCGATCCTGTCAGATCAACAAGCGCCACCTGATCGCCCGGATGGCTCTGACACTGCTGCGCCATGTTCAGCCGGTCAGGTAAGTCCCAGGCTCCCCCTGGGCGCAAACCCGGTATGCGCTCAACGTCTGGCACCGCGAATTCCCCTTGTTTTCATGATGCTTGGCGACGTGACCTCAAGTGGGCTTATCACGCAAACTTGATACAGATCAGAGTTGCCGGTCGCTGCCTTTGCGAAACCACGAACATTAACATAACCAAAGGCAAGAATATGACAAAGAGACTCGCCGCCTTGACACTGTCTACCGCATTGGTCGCTCTGGCTGCTCCGGCGTTGGCCCAATCGCAAGGGGATTGGACGCTTGGCATTGGTGTCGGCTACCTGGACCCGAAATCCAACAACGGTACGCTGGCCGGTGCGGCAGCGACGATTGACGCGGACACCCGCCCGATTTTCACTGCGGAATACTTTGTTCGCGACAATCTGGGCATCGAGCTTCTGGCCGCGACCCCGTTCAAACACACCGTTGCCCTTGGTGGCACGGACGCGGCCACGGTCAAGCACCTGCCGCCCACCCTGTCGCTGAACTATCACTTCCCGACCAACAGCGCCTGGAAGCCCTATGTCGGCGCCGGCCTGAACTACACCATCTTCTTCGACGAACAATCCGCGCTGGGTAACCTCGATCTCGACAATTCTGTCGGCCTCGCGCTGCAGGCAGGTCTGGATTACGTGGTCACCGAAAACGGTGCGATCCGTCTGAACGTACGCTGGTTCGACATTGACTCGGATGTCTCGCTGAACGGCAACCCCATCGGCACCGCGGAAATCGATCCCTGGCTGGTCGGTGTTTCCTACGTCCATCGGTTCTGATCCCATAACCAAAACGCCCCGCAGTTCCCTCGTCTGCGGGGCGGTATTTCTCAGAGCATTTCACTCATCATTTCACGGCCAATCAGCATCCGGCGTATCTCACTGGTGCCTGCACCGATTTCCATCAGCTTGGCGTCTCGGAAAATCCGGCTGACCGGTGAATCCGACAGGAACCCCGCCCCGCCCAGCGCCTGAACGGCCTGATGCGCCTGCACCATCGCTTGTTCCGAGGCGTAAAGGCAGCAGGCCGCCGCATCCTGCCGGGTCACGTCGCCCCGGTCGCACGCCTTGGCGACCTCGTAGACATAGGCCCGCGCCGAATTCATCGCCGTGTACATGTCGGCGATCTTGCCTTGCATCAACTGAAAGCTGCCGATGGGTTTGCCGAACTGCTTGCGCTCGGCCATGTAGGGCATCACTTCGTCCAGGCAGGCAGCCATGATACCGGTGCCGATACCGGCCAGAACGACACGTTCGTAGTCCAACCCCGACATGAGCACGGCCACACCCTTGCCTTCTTCGCCCAACACATTTTCGAACGGCACCTCAACGTCTTCAAAGATAAGCTCGGCCGTGTTCGATCCGCGCATCCCCAGCTTGTCGAAATGCGGTGAAGTCGAAAAACCCGTCATCTCTTTTTCGATCAGAAAAGCCGTGATGCCCTTCGATCCGGCATCGGGGTCGGTCTTGGCATAAACCACCAGAGTATCGGCATCCGGCCCGTTGGTGATCCAATACTTGTTACCGTTCAGACGGTAGTGATCGTTGCGCTTTTCAGCCCGCAGCTTCATCGACACCACATCCGACCCGGCCGAAGGTTCCGACATGGCCAGCGCGCCCACATGCTCTCCTGAAATCAGGCGCGGCAGGTATTTCTGCTTCTGCTCATCATTGCCGTTCAGCTTGATCTGGTTCACACAAAGGTTGGAATGCGCCCCGTAGGACAGAGAAACTGATGCCGATGCGCGAGCAACTTCTTCAACGGCAATCGTGTGCGCCAGATAAGACATGCCAGCGCCGCCGTATTCTTCGGGCACGGTGACTCCCAAAAGGCCAAGCTCTCCCATCTCTTTCCACAACGCGTTAGGAAATGAATTTGTTGCATCGATCTCTGCCGCCATCGGCTTGACCCGTTCCTGCGCCCAGCGATGCACCATCTCGCGCAGGGCATCCACATCCTCACCCAGATCGAACTTCATCGTGGCCATGAACATCTGCGTCTTCCCTCCGCTTTAATGAACAAGTGTTCAATAAATGTCTAACAGCGAATCCATTGTCGGTCAATCTTTGTGAAAGTCCGACCTGAAACGAAAAATGCCGCCCCAAAAGGGCGGCGTTTCAAAAGATCGAGCGTGCGCCGCAGGCGCACTCCGTAAGATCACGATTGATAAATCGCACTCACTTCAGCCCGGATAATCCGGGCGATCAATCGGCAATCCTCCAGAGAAAATGTCAGGGGAACACGCATATCCATAACGCCCGCCAGAACCCGGTCACTTTCAGGCATCCGTTCGCTTTCGAAATATCGCCAGCTGTCATAGCGCGACGTGAACCCTGTCGGCTCAGCCCCTCCGAACCACTTCAGCTCGACCCCACGTGCCGCACAACGGCTGGTGACGTCGGCGATCCGTTCAGGTGACCAATCCAGCAACAAGAACTGAATCGAAGACCCGACATAGGTTTCGTCCTCGGGCCGCTCGACAACAGTCAGACCCGGAGTGCCACGCAACCCGGCTTCAATCTCGCGGTAGCGCTCGTTCCACCGGTCCACTTGCCGGTCCAGATCCCGCAATTGCGGGCGCAGGATCGCCGCGCGCAGATTGTCCATCCGGCCCGAGACGTTCGGCGTCGTGTATTTGATCCGCTCGAACACTTCTGGCCCCGGCGCGGCTAAATGGCGTTCGTACAGCATGTAGGACCCCGACAGCATCGTGGCTTTGGCGGCCAACTTCTCGTCATCGGTGATCAGCAATCCGCCCTCACCCGAGTTGACATGCTTGTAAGTCTGGCAGGAATAACAGCCTATTGCGCCCTGTCGCCCGGACAACTGACCACGCCAGGCTGCTCCCATCGTATGCGCGCAATCTTCAATCACGATCACCCCGGCCGCGTCACACATCTGCATCAAGCGGTCCATATCACACAGATGCCCCCGCATATGACTGAGCATCAGCACACGCGCCTGATCCAGTTTGCGCTCCAGATCCTCCAGATCGATAGTCAGGTTGTCAGTTACACCGACAAAAATCGCCCGCGCTCCTACCGAGGCAATCGACCCCGGCACCGGTGCCAGCGTGAAGGCATTTGTCAGAACCGGGTCGCCGGGTTGAACGCCGACTGCGCGCAAGGCCGTCGCAAGCGCATATCCGCCGGACGAAACTGCCAAACAGTACTTGGCCCCCATCTGTACTGCGAATTCCTGCTCCAGCAGAGCCGTTTCCCCTAATTCTCCGGGGGCGACATTATAGCGATGCAGACGCCCATGGTGCAGAACGGCCAGTGCCGCCTCGATTGCGTCTTCCGGAAGGGGTTCCTGCTGCGTGAAATTACCAGAGAATATTTCGGTCATGGTCTTGTTCTGGGGCTCCGAACTGGTCTGGTCAAGGTTTCAGGCCGCCGCACCGATCAGATCGGGCACGAGGCCGGGTAAATCGTCAAAGTGATGCAACAAGGCTTCGGGCTCCAATGCCGCCATGTCATCCCCCGATGGCCCAAAGGTCACCAGAACCGAGGGAACCCCCGCTGCTTTGGCAGTATTGCGGTCGGTATCCGAGTCTCCAATCAGCACGCACCATTCTGGATCGCCCCCGGCACGACGCGCAGCTTCACGCAGCGGCGCAGGGTCAGGTTTGCGTACCGGCAGCGTATCGGCCCCGACCAAAGAGGCGAAACGATCCCGTACCCCCATGCGCGACAGCAACAATTCGGCCAAATGTTCCGGTTTGTTGGTGCAAATGCCGACACCGTAACCAGCATTGCTGAGCACCTCGACCGCCTGCAACGCACCGGGATAGAAACTGGTATGGGTGTCGATATCCTGCGCATAAGCCTCAAGCAGAACCGGGTAATAGGCCTGGACGGTTTCCTCATCATAAGCTCCGACGCGTTTCAGCCCGTGGGTCAACATCATGCGTCCACCCCGCAGCGCCACACCGGAATCTGGCCCATGGACCAACACATCCCCATGCCCCATGTCGCGAAAACAATGGTTCGCAGCAGCCAGCAAATCGCCCGACGTATCCGCCAGAGTGCCGTCCAGATCGAAGATGACTGTGCGCATTTCGCTTCCTTGCTCGGCAGGTTTTCGCCGTGTCCTGTTTCAATCGGCAATCTTGTTTGATGGCCGAACGGCTTGCGCCTTTGCCCTCAGCGGATAAAACGGTCGGCAACAAAACACAAAGAGAAAACGATTTTATGAGCAATTCCCTTGTCATCCTCGCCGCCGGGAAAGGCACCAGGATGAATTCGGATCTTCCCAAAGTCCTGCATCCTATCGCTCAGGCTCCGATGCTTGTCCACGCGATGCGCGCAGGATCTGTCCTGTCACCCGAGCGTACGGTGATCGTCACCGGCCACGGGTCCGAAGCTGTGGCAAATATTGCTAAGGCCGAAGATGAAGAGGTCCAGATCGCCGTTCAGGAAGACCAGTTGGGTACGGCTCATGCTGTCGATCAGGCCCGGAACGCGCTGAACGGTTTCGAGGGCGACTTGGTTGTTCTTTATGGCGACACTCCTTTTCTGCAGCCCGAAACCCTGGAACGGATGATCGAGGCACGGTCTGGGAATGACCTTGTCATTCTTGGGTTTGAAGCCGCTGATCCAGCCCGCTATGGCCGGTTGGTCATGAATGGCGATGCGCTGGAACGCATTGTCGAGTTTAAAGACGCATCAAACGAAGAACGCGCCATAACTTTCTGCAACTCAGGGCTTTTGGCCTGTGACGCGCAACTGCTGTTCTCGTTGATCGATGAGGTTGGAAACGACAACGCCTCGGGTGAATATTATCTGACCGACGTTGTCGAAATTGCCCGCAATCGCGGACTGAACGTGACCGCTGTCGCCTGCGACGAAGCGCAGACACTGGGTGTAAACTCTCGCGCTGATCTGGCGGTCGCTGATGCTGTATTTCAGGAGCGCGCCCGAGCCGAGCTTCTGGACATGGGCGTCACTCTGATGGCCCCTGAGACGGTGTATTTGGCCGCCGATACGGTCGTTGGACGCGATACAGTGATTGAGCCCAACGTGGTGTTCGGCCCGGGCGTCACGGTTGAAAGCGGAACTACAATTAGGGCTTTTTCCCATCTGGAAGGGTGCCATGTAAGCCGAGGGTCTGTCGTTGGCCCCTATGCCCGACTGCGCCCCGGGGCCGAACTGGCTGAAAACACGAGGGTCGGTAATTTTGTCGAGATCAAGAATGCCGAAATCGCCGCGGGCGCGAAAGTCAATCACCTCAGCTATATCGGTGACGCTTCCGTTGGCGCTGCGACCAACATCGGCGCGGGGACGATCACCTGTAACTATGACGGTGTGATGAAGCATAAAACCACGATCGGCGAGAATGTCTTTATCGGCTCCAACACAATGCTGGTGGCACCGGTCACAGTGGGCGACGGTGCAATGACCGCGACCGGCACTGTCGTAACCAAGAATGTGGACCCCGAGGCATTGGCCGTGGCCCGCGCCAAGCAGGAAAACAAGCCCGGATATGCGCGTAAATTGTTTGATATGTTGAAGGCGAAGAAGGCTCGCCGCGATAAAGAGGCCTGAGATATGTGTGGAATAGTAGGTGTTCTGGGGCAGCACGAGGCCGCCCCTATTCTGGTAGAAGCCCTGAAACGGCTGGAATATCGCGGCTATGACAGCGCCGGGATTGCAACCGTCAACGACGGCGCATTGGGACGACGGCGCGCGGTCGGCAAGCTGGTCAATCTCAGCGACCTTCTCGTGCATGATCCTCTGCCTGGAAAATCAGGGATCGGCCACACCCGTTGGGCCACGCATGGCGCACCTTCGGTCAACAATGCACATCCGCACAAGGCCGGCCCTGTGGCTGTGGTGCACAATGGCATTGTCGAAAACTACCGCGACCTGAGGGCCGAACTGGCCGAACATGGCGTCGATTTCCAGACCGAAACAGACACGGAAACTGTTGCCCTGATGACGGAACACCACCTCAACTCGGGCGTTTCCCCTGTTGAAGCTGCGTTCAAGACGATCGATCAACTGGAAGGCGCCTTTGCGCTGGCCTTTCTGTTTGATGGTGAGGACGACCTGATTGTTGCTGCCCGCAAGGGCTCGCCACTGGCCATAGGCCACGGGGATGGTGAGATGTATGTCGGTTCCGACGCCATCGCGCTGGCGCCACTGACCAATCAGATCACGTATCTTGAGGAAGGCGACCGCGCAGTTCTTACCCGCACCTCGCTGGAAATCCGCAATGAGGCCGGTGAGCTTGCCAACCGGGAAAAGCGCAAGATCAAGCTGGATCATGCACGCGCCGACAAAGGCGAGCACAAGCACTTCATGGCCAAGGAAATCGCAGAACAGCCCGTCGTCGTGGCTGAGGCGATCCGGTCCTACCTGCCCACCGGCGGTGACCGTGTTGTGTTGCCGGACACAAATCTGGACTTCAGCAAGCTGGATCGCCTGACCATGGTGGCCTGCGGTACCGCGTTCTACGCCTGCCTGACCGCGAAATACTGGTTTGAACAACTGGCGAAGATGCCCGTTGAAGTCGATATCGCCAGCGAATTCCGCTATCGCGAACCTCCGATCACGGATCGAACACTGGCCCTTTTCGTCAGCCAGTCCGGTGAAACCGCCGACACGCTGGCCGCGCTGCGCTATTGCGAGGACAAGGCGGACAAGATCGTTTCGGTCGTCAATGTCCCCGAAAGCTCGATTGCGCGGGAAAGTGATATCGCCCTTCCGATCCATGCCGGTGTCGAAATCGGCGTCGCTTCGACCAAAGCTTTCACTTGCCAACTGAGTGTGCTGCTGATGCTGGCCCTGAAGGCCGCCGCCGATCGGGGCACGTTGACGGACGAAGAAATCGCGGATCATGCCGCGGCACTGCGCGGTTTGCCGACGGTGCTGAACGCGGCACTTGATCAGAACCGTGCGATCCGCAAGGCCGCCCAACGCCTGTCCGAGGCGCGCGACGTCCTGTTTCTGGGCCGTGGCCTGATGTATCCGCTGGCAATGGAAGGCGCGCTGAAGCTCAAGGAAATCAGCTATATCCACGCCGAAGGATACGCGTCGGGAGAGTTGAAACACGGCCCTATCGCCCTGATCGACAAGCATATGCCCGTGGTTGTCATGGCACCACGTGATACGGTTTTCGACAAGACCGTCTCGAACATGCAGGAAGTGATGGCACGGAAAGGTAAAGTGATCCTTGTCTCTGATGATGATGGCATTGACGAGGCCGGCGACGGTGTCTGGAGCACCATCCGCATGCCACATGTTCACACCAGCCTTGCACCGATCCTCTACTCGGTTCCCGCGCAACTGCTGGCCTACCACACGGCTGTTGCCAAGGGCACGGATGTGGATCAGCCGCGCAATCTGGCAAAGTCGGTAACGGTGGAGTGAATTATGGCCAAGCAGTTCCCGCAGCTTGATGATGCGCATCAAAAGTTCATTGAAGAACAGCATATGTTCTTCGTCGGCACCGCCGGGACCGAAGGTCGGGTCAATATTTCCCCAAAAGGAATGGACTCGCTGCGTGTACTGGGACCAAACCGCGTTGTCTGGATGAACCTGACTGGCAGTGGCAACGAAACTGCGGGGCATCTTTTGCAGGTCAACCGGATGACGCTGATGTGGTGTTCTTTCACAACGCGTCCGATGATTCTGCGCACCTATGGCACAGCGCGTTGCCTGCATGTTGGCAACGAAGGTTGGGACGACCTTGCCGGTCTCTTCCCCAGTCACCGCAGTGCACGGCAAATCTATGACCAGTCGATCGAGATGGTACAAACCTCCTGCGGCTATGCCGTGCCTTTCATGGAATTCCAATCCGACCGCGACACAATGCAGAAATGGGTGGATGGAAAATCAGATGAGGAAATCCGTTCCTATTGGATGGAAAGGAACGGCCAGACGATTGATGGGAAACCAACAGGCGTTCCATTTTGATCCGCATGCTGACCGGATATCTCGATCAGATCAAAGCGCATGGTGACCCCGAACGGGCGACCCAAATGGCCAGTTACCACAAGGCAGATCGCCTCTATCTGGGCGTCGCCAACCCGATTCTCAACGACCTGACAAAGGCGTGGCGGCAGGAGCTGGACGTACCTGCGCGAGTCGCACTGGCGGACGAACTTTGGAAAACCGATATTCACGAAGGTCGTCTTGCCGCAGCCAAGCTTTTGACGCAGGCCCGCATCCGGCCCGACGAAGCGGTCTGGGTATTGCTGCAAAGCTGGTTACCGGATTTCGATGCCTGGGCTGTTGCCGACCACGCCTGCATGGCGATGCAAAAGCGGCTTTCTGCTGACCCTAAACGGCTTGACGAGGTCGAGCATTGGACAAGATCAGACCAAATGTGGACCCGGCGCGCGGCCCTCGTCGCAACCCTGCCCTGGACCAAACAGAACCACCCCAAGCCCGATGACCTGCACCGCCGAGATCGCATTCTTGGCTGGGCCGCCGGATATGTTCCGGACCGTGACTGGTTCATTCAGAAATCCATCGCCTGGTGGCTACGGGAATTGTCCAAACATGACCCGGATCGCGTAATCGAGTTTCTGGATAAACACGGCGATGCCATGAAACCCTTTGCCCGCCGCGAAGCAGGCAAATACCTGAAAAATCAGTCAGCGTAGACCTCAACCTCGACTAGTTCATCGAAGGGCACCAAAAGGGCCCGCATCGCATCCAGAGACAAGCGGCTGCCGCTGCTTTCCGGGCCAGATATCGGGACCAGAGTGATATAGGCCTGTGCTCCGGTTTTCGGTACAACGACCCGTGCCGTCACCTCACTGTCAACCAGCGGTGTCTGCATCCAGCGACCCGGCGTGGTCGGATCTCCAAGCCCGGCAATGGTGGTTTTTGCCCCGACCCAGCTTGGGCGTGCGGCAACTGGATCGGGTTGCAGCACTTCTTCGGCAACAGCGGTAGACGCTTCAACCTCGGGCGCGACCTGAGCAGGTGCGTCGCGCCCACCGAACACACGGTCTGTTGTCGACCGTACAGCGTCACACCCGGCCGTTAGCACACATAGTAAAATTAGTATTTTCTTCATACCCGAAACCTACAGCCCTGCGCCTATCTGTTCCAGCGCAAAGCGCAGTTCGCCCTTGTCGCGGGCTGGTTCCAGCTTTACTTATAACGGCATGACAGCTCCGCTTATCGACCCGTTTGCCCGCGCCATCACATATCTCCGCGTCTCCGTCACGGACCGCTGCGATTTCCGTTGCGTGTATTGCATGTCCGAGAACATGACCTTTCTGCCAAAGAAGGACCTACTGACGCTGGAAGAACTGGACCGGATGTGTTCGACCTTCGTCAACATGGGCGTCGAAAAGCTGCGCATCACGGGTGGCGAACCACTGGTGCGCCGTAATATCATGACCTTTTTCAATGCGATGACCCGTCATCTGGACAGTGGAGTGCTGAAAGAACTGACGTTGACGACCAACGGGTCGCAACTGAATCGCTTCGCCGAAGACCTGTATGCTGCCGGTGTGCGGCGGGTGAATGTATCTCTGGACACATTGGACGATGACAAGTTTGCCAAGGTCACGCGCTGGGGTCGCCTGAAGCAGGTATTGAACGGAATTGACGCCGCACAAAAAGCTGGCTTGCGGATCAAGATCAACGCGGTTGCTCTGAAAGGATTCAATGAGCCTGAATTGCCGAAGATCACGAAATGGTGCGCTGAACGTGACATGGATCTGACCTGGATCGAGGTCATGCCAATGGGTGATATCGGCAACGAAAACCGCCTGGACCAGTATTGGTCACTCAAGGATGTTCGGAAAGAATACGAAAACCACTATTCTGTCACCGATCTGGCCGAACGCAGCGGTGGCCCGGCCCGCTATGTCCGGTTGGAGGAAACAGGCCAGAAAATCGGCTTCATCACACCGCTGTCGCATAATTTCTGCGAAAGCTGCAACCGCGTCCGCCTGACCTGCACCGGCGAGCTTTACATGTGTCTTGGTCAGGAAGACATGGCCGATCTGCGCGGTGCATTGCGCGATCACCCCGATACCGAACAACCGCTTGAGGATGCCATCCGCGCGGCCATCACCCTCAAACCCAAAGGGCATGACTTCGATTATTCCCGGCAGGCAATCGATGGCCAAATGAGCCGCCATATGAGCCACACAGGCGGCTGAAATGCCGGATCAAAACGACCGCCCTACAGCGCTGTACCACATGTACTGCGCCCTCACGTCCCTTGCCGCACCTTTAGTCTGGAGAACCGTCCGGAAAAAACTTGAGGCAGCAGACATACCAGTCGAACGCCAACAGGAACGCCTGGGCTATGCCAGCCTGCCCCGCCCTAAAGGGCGGTTGATCTGGTTCCACGCCGCCAGCGTTGGAGAAAGCCTTTCCGTCCTCAGCCTGATCAAACGGTTGGCAAACCACCTGCCCGAGACCGAATTTCTGATCACCTCCGGCACCCCGACCTCAGCGGCTCTGATCGAGAAACGCCTGCCGCCGCGCGCGCGACATCAATACCCGCCGCTCGACATTGCAAGCCCGGTCCGACGCTTTCTGAACCATTGGCAACCAGATGGCGGAATTTTCGTCGAAAGCGAGATCTGGCCACGGCTGGTTGTGGAAAGCGCAAACCGCGACATTCCACTGGCTCTTCTGAATGCCCGACTGTCGGACAAATCCGTCGACGGTTGGAAAAAACGTCCCAGGACTGCGCGATTTATACTTGAAAAGTTTCGTCTGTTTCTGACCCAAAACAATAAAACCGCAACCGATCTTAAGGCTATGGGGGCACCTGCGGACCGAGTGCAGCCGGGCACCAACCTAAAGGCTATGTCCGATCCTCTTCCTGTGGATCAAAACACGCTCGAAGATATACGTACACAGATCGATCAAAGACCCGTCTGGATCGCCAGTTCGACCCACGCAGGTGAAGAAGAAAGCGTTTTAGCAGCCCACAACTTGCTGTTGAAACGTTGGCCGAATCTTCTTCTGCTGCTGATCCCGCGCCATCCGGAGCGACGCGGTGACGTCGCCAAACTTCTGAATGGCTCCTATCTTAACGCCTCGTTCCGATCGGAAGAATCCCTGATCAAAAACGACACCCAAGTATATGTCGCTGACACATTGGGCGAAACGGGTACATGGTACGCCTTGTGCCCCATCGTGTTCCTTGGCGGGTCTCTGAAAAAGATCGGTGGCCACAATCCGTTCGAACCGGCGCAGGCCGGTGCCGCAGTAATAACCGGCCCGGGTTACTTCAACTTTGCCGAAACATTCGTCCCATTGATCACATCAGGCGGAGCTCTTGAGGTTCAAACGACACGGGATCTCGCTGCGGCAGTCGAGCTCTGGCTAGCAGATGACAGGGCCCTGTCCCAGGCTCGCGATGCCGCCAAATCCTGCGTAAACACGCAAAAAGACGCTCTGGACACGGTCATCGACACGCTTTGCACAGCGCTTGACCTGACCTGAAAGTGCGGGATCCCTCGTCATCTGGCCAAAAATACCTCGGGGGTATGGGGGCAGAGCCCCCACCCTTCCCTCAGGCAGCCGGCATCCGCTGCTCGACAATCTCGGCCCACCAGCTGCACCCGGCCGGAATAGCTTCGTCGTTAAAATTGTATTCCGGGTGATGCACCATGGCTGTGTCACCATTGCCCACCAGAATATACGCTCCCGGACGTTCCTCCAGCATGAAGGCGAAATCCTCACCACCCATAACCAGAGGCGCCTCATCACAATCCCCCGATACCGACCGGGCAACATCCGCCGCAAATTCTGTCTGGTCATCGCTGTTCACCATCACCGGATAACCCCGAATATAGGTTACGTCCGCTGTGCCCCCGAACGTGGCGGCAACCCCATTGCAGATCTCGTTGATCCGCTTTTCAGCCAGATCACGCATATCCTTGCTCATCGTCCGTACAGTCCCTTTGATTTGAACGGTCTGCGGGATCACGTTGAAGGCTTTCGACGACGTCTCAAACGAGGTCACCGAAACCACGACCTGATCAATCGGATCAGCATTGCGCGAAGAAATGGTTTGCAGTGCCAAAACGGCCTGCGCTGCCAAAACGGTCGTGTCTACGGTCTCATGCGGCTTGGCGGCATGGCCGCCACGCCCTTCGAATGTGATATCGAACTGATCGGTCGCCGCAAAGAACGAACCCGGACGGATCGCGAACTTGCCGACTGGCTGGCCCGGCCAATTATGCATGCCGTAGACTTCCTGAATGTTCCAGCGGTCCATCATGCCATCTTCGCACATTTCGCGACCACCACCGCCGCCCTCTTCAGCAGGCTGAAAGATCACAACAACGGTGCCATCGAAATTGCGGGTTTCGGACAGATATTTCGCCGCGCCCAACAGCATCGCAGTATGCCCATCATGACCACAGGCATGCATCGCGCCCGGCGTTTTCGAGGCATAATTCAGCCCTGTCGCCTCAAGAATCGGCAACGCATCCATATCCGCCCGCAGACCGATAACCTTGCCCTTGCTGTCCGACTTGCCCTTAATCACTCCAACGACACCGGTGCGCCCAATACCGGTGACAACCTCGTCACAGCCGAACTCTTTCAGTTTGTCAGCTACCACTGCACTCGTGCGGTGGGTTTCAAAAAGAATCTCCGGGTTTTCGTGCAGATCCCGTCGCCAGACGGTGATCTCATCCTGCAATTCGGCAAAGCGGTTTTTGACTGGCATGTCTTCTCTCTCCTAATTCAGTTCAAGCCGCCGGCATCCGGCGCTCGATCATTTCTGCAAACCACGAGCACCCAATCGGGATGATCTCGTCGTTGAAATTGTATTCGGGGTGGTGCAATCCGGCACTGTCGCCGTTGCCCAGAACGATGAAAGCTCCGGGCCGCTCTTCCAGCATGAACGAGAAATCCTCGCCCCCCATTACCAATGGTGCCTCAAGACAGCTGCCGCCAACCGAGACTGCGGCTTCTTCAGCAAATCGCGTCTGAGCTTCAGCATTGATCGTCACCGGTACCCCGCGCGTGTAATTGACCTTCACCGAGCCACCAAACGTTTTGGCGATCCCGTCGGCAACGTCCTTGAGGCGCTGTTCGATCAGGTCACGCATGTCGTTGGAATGGGTCCGGACCGTGCCGCGTACCTGCGCCGATTGCGGGATCACGTTGAACGCTTTCGAAGACGTCTCGACCGAAGTCACCGACAGCACGGCTTGCAGGATCGGATCCGCATTGCGCGAAACGATCGTCTGCAAAGCCACGATAAGCTGAGACAGCATGACCGTCGTATCGATCGTCTCATGCGGTTTTGCCGCGTGGCCACCGCGCCCCTCGAGATGAATGTCAAACTCGTCCGCCGCCGCCAGTAACGGGCCCGAGCGGATGGCGAATTGCCCGGTTTGAACACCCGGCACGTTATGCATGGCGTAAACTTCCTGGATCCCAAACCGATCCATCAGACCGTCTTTGCACATGGCTTCGGCGCCATTCCCACCCTCTTCGGCAGGTTGGAAGATAACCACCGCCGCGCCATCGAAATTCCGGGTTTCGGTCAGGTATTTTGCCGCACCCAAGACCATCGCTGTATGCCCGTCATGCCCGCAGGCATGCATCGCATCTGGTGTAGCCGAAGCATAGTCCAGCCCGGTCTGCTCCTGCATCGGCAGCGCATCCATGTCAGCCCGCAGGCCTATTGCTCGGCCTTGAGTATCGGTCTTGCCGCGGATGACACCAACCACACCCGTGCGGCCGATACCTGTCACCACCTCGTCACAGCCGAATTCCTTCAGCTTTTCAGCCACCAGCGCGCTGGTGCGGTGGGTATCGTACAGAATTTCCGGGTGTTGGTGAAAGTCACGCCGCCAACCTGTGATCTCATCGTGCATCTCTGCGAGGCGGTTTTTGATCGGCATGGCATTCTCCTTGTTTTATGCGACGGGCAATCGTCGTTCCACAATCTCGGCAAACCAGCTGCAGCCGGCGGGTATCGCATCGTCGTCGAAGTTGTATTCCGGGTGATGGCACATGGCGGTGTCCCCGTTCCCGATAAAGATGTAAGCTCCGGGCCGTTCTTCAAGCATGTAGGCGAAATCTTCCGAAGGCATGATGGGGTCAGTGCCGTCGTTGACCTTACCCGCAACCGCCTCTGCCGCCTCGGCGGCATACGCCGTTTCTGCATCCGAATTAACCGTCACAGGATACCCTGGCGTCCAGACAACCTCCGCCTTGGCTCCAAAGGCCGAGGCCGTATCCTCGGCGATCCGGCGCACGCGCTCTTCTGCTATCGCGCGGTATTCGGTATCAAGCGTACGCACGGTTCCCTGCAACCGAACCGTATGCGCAATCACGTTTGACGCAACACTGTCCGTCACGAACGTGCCCACAGTGAGTACGACACGTTTGATTGGGTCAACCGTACGGGACACCACGGATTGCAGGGCAACAACGATATGCGAGGCCACCAGCGTGGTATCCACCGCGTCATGTGGCGCGGCGGCGTGCCCGCCCTTTCCGGTGATTGTGATTTCAAACTCGTCGGACGAGGCCAGTAAGGCGCCAGGTCGAATTGCGAACTCTCCCACCGGCAGCCCGGGCATGTTGTGCATGCCATAGACTTCGTGAATGCCCCAACGCTCCATCAGGCCGTCCTGACACATAGCCAGACCACCTGCGCCACCTTCTTCGGCGGGCTGAAAGATCAGAACTACAGAGCCATCGAAATTGCGGGTCTCGGCCAGGTATTGCGCCGCCCCCAAAAGCATGGACGTGTGCCCGTCATGTCCACAGGCATGCATCTTTCCCGATACGATCGACGCATAATCCACCCCAGTCGCCTCTTCAATCGGCAAGGCGTCCATGTCGGCACGCAAACCAATCACACGGCCAGTTGTGTCTTGCCGCCCCCGGATAACGGCCACGACACCCGTTTTGCCAATTCCCGGCGTGATCTCATCAACGTCAAATTCCTTGAGGCGTTCGACGACAAATGCAGCGGTTTCTTGCACGTCATACAAAAGTTCAGGATGCGCATGCAGATGGCGACGCCACTTGGTAATATCGCCATGCATTTCCGCTAGTCTGTTTTTGACGGGCATCTCAAGTTTTCCCTTTCAACCGCTGATGGTGCTTTACTTCAGGTCAGGCGCACAGCTTTTCAACCAGCCGCTGCATGAACTTTTGACCAGCTTCGAATTGCGCAATCGAAATGAACTCGTTCGGCTGGTGGGCCTGTGCAATATCGCCAGGCCCGCAGATCACGGCAGAATACCCTGCCTCCTGAAACTGCCCGGCCTCAGTCCCGTAGCTGACGACGTGGCTTGCGTTATCCCCGGTCAGCGTGCGCACCAAAGCCTCTGCCTCCCCGTCCTGTTCAGGCACCAGCCCCGGAATCGAAAAATGCTCTTTCAGCTCGATTCGGGCGTCTGGATGAACGCCCTGTATCCGCGCTTCGGCCAGACGGACCTGTTCGAAGTATGCATCACGCCATTGAGCCTGCGTTTCATCCGGTACGGTACGAAAATCCATCATGAATTTACAGTCTTTGGCGGTGATGTTGTGAGCCGTGCCCCCTTCGATCATACCGACATGACAGGTTGTCCACGGCGGGTCGAAGACGGCCGCAATGTCACTTGGTCGCGCGGCCATGCTCTCGGCATTTCTATGATTGGCCCACTCGATCAAAGGCGCAGCTGCCATGATGGCATTCACGCCAGTGTGCATGATCGAGCTGTGGACTTCGAACCCGACGATGTGGGTGTCAAAACCAAAACCGCCTTTGTGACCTGTCACAGCCTGCATCATTGACGGCTCACCCACAATCACCGCGGAGCCTTTGGGCAAAACGTCCTGCATCGCTTCGATCATCGGCGGCGCGCCAGTACATCCGACCTCTTCATCAAAGCTGAGCGCAAGCTGCAGCGGTCGGTTGATCCTGGCATAGTGCGCTTCGACCAGAGCCCAAATCGCCAGGGCGTCAAACCCTTTCATGTCGCAGGTGCCGCGACCGAAGTACTTGCCGTCTTTCTCGGTCACTGTAAACGGGTCACTGTCCCATGGCTGCCCGTCGACCGGTACGACGTCGGTATGGCCGGACAGAACAACGGCCCCTTCTTCCTTTGGGCCGACATGCGCAAAGATCGCGGCTTTATGAGGTTGGTCCGGATCCGGCCAGCGATGCGGTTCGATCCCGTGGCCCTTCAGGTATTCTTCGACCCAATCGACCAATGGCAAATTGGTTTCGCGGCTGACAGTGGGGAACGAGATCAGTTTGGTCATGATCTCAAGCGGCGTCAGGCGTGCTGCCATTTTGTTCAGTATCCGCTATCAGTTGTCAGGATCAAGTGGCCCGGCTCAACCTCTTGATATTGCGAGGGTTCGGGCTTGTAGTCGGTTGGATGGATCGGAGATGGGATCGGCTTGAAGTTCAGGTCTTTTTCAGATTTTCGCTTATTTGGATCCGCAATCGGAACCGCCTTCATCAGCGCTTGGGTATAGGGGTGCTGCGGGTTTTCAAACACCCGCGCGCGGGGCCCAAGTTCGACGATGCGACCCAGATACATGACCCCGACATAGTGACTGACCCGTTCGACCACGGCCATGTCATGGCTGATGAACAGATAGGACAGCCCCAGTTCGGATTGCAGTTCCATCATCAGGTTCAGAACCTGCGCCTGCACCGATACGTCAAGCGCCGAAACCGCCTCATCCGCGATGATCAGTTTGGGATTCAGGGCCAGAGCCCGGGCAATCGCAATCCGCTGACGCTGACCACCAGACATTTCGTGCGGGAACCGGCGCATGAAGCTGCGCGGCAGCTGTACCTTGTCGAACAGTTGTGCCACGCGGTCCTGCAGTTCTGATCCGGAAGCCACGCCGTAATTGCGCATCGGCTCGGCGACCTGATCAACCAGTTGCATCTGCGGGTTCAGCGAGGCGAACGGGTCCTGAAAAATCATCTGCATATCCAGCCGTGCCTTGCGCAGGCCGGACGGGTCCAGCTTCATGATATCGACGCCGTCCAGATCGATCTCACCCGCCAGCGGCTCGATCAGTCGCAGGATGGACCGCCCGGCCGAGGATTTGCCGCAACCGGATTCGCCTACAAGGCTAAGCGTCTGACCCCTGTTCAAAGTGAACGACACATCTTCGACCGCGTGCACATTCGAGATCGTGCGGCGCAAAAGCCCGCCCTTCACCGGGAACCTTGTGGTCAGGTTCTTGACGGATAGCAGAACCTCTTCGGTTCCTGGGATCGGTGCAATATTCTGCCCTTCAACACCCAGCAACTTCATCGGTTCGGGGGCGGATTTGCCCCGCATCTCGCCCAGTTTCGGCACTGCCGCCAGCAAAGACTTGGTGTAGTCATGCTGCGGATTCTCGAAAATCTCGTTGACCGTTCCTTCTTCGACCTTGTTGCCGCGGAACATGACAACGACACGGTCAGCCATCTGTGCAACCACGGCCATATCGTGGGTGATGAACATCACCGCCGTGCCGGTTTCCCGCTTGAGCCGGTCCATCAGCGCCAGAATCTCGGCCTGAATGGTCACATCCAACGCCGTTGTAGGTTCGTCGGCGATCAGCAGACGCGGCTCGCAGGCCATAGCCATCGCGATGACAACTCGTTGACGCATCCCACCAGACAGTTCGTGCGGGTATTGCTTCAGGCGGCGTTCGGGCTCAGGGATACGAACCTGGCGCAGCAATTCCAGCGCCCGTGCTTCGGCCTGTGCTTTCGACATTTCCTTGTGGATACGCAATCCTTCGGTCAATTGCCGACCAACAGTGAAAACGGGGTTCAGGGCGGTCATCGGCTCTTGAAAGATCATCCCGATTTCATTGCCGCGAATCTGTTTCATCAGATCCTGATCGGCTTTGGACAGGTCCATTTCTTCGCCATCGCGCCGATCAAACAGCAGTTCACCGCCCGCGATTTCGCCGCCTCCGAACTCAACCAACCGCATCAAGGACAACGAAGATACCGACTTCCCAGAGCCCGATTCGCCAACGATACAAACGGTTTCGCCTGGTTTGACCTCGAAGGAGACGTCTTCGACCCCAACAACAGGACCGTCCTTCGTCTGAAATTCCACCCGCAGTTTTTTGATTTGGGCAATAGGCTGATCCAGCACGTGTGCACTCCCTTGACGACGGTGTTCTTGTTCTGAATGCCGAACGCTACGGCGGGCTGCCGGGAAAAGTCAAACCCATTACACATTTTCGCGACGGCACCACTTGCATTTTTCTCAAGTTCTGTTTCGATACCCAACGTAACCGCCTTGGGGAGGCAGCGCCGACATGTGTCGTCAGCGCTATTATCTTTGTTGATCAGAAACTTAACCCAAGATGGCAACGCCAAACCCGCAGGCCTTGCGGAGATAATCGAGACACGAACGTGTCCAATTCGGGAGTGACTTATGAAAATCAAAACCCTTTTGCTTGGTGCGATCGCCAGCACGGCAATGGCCCCAGTGGCCTTTGCGGAGCGCGGTTCGGACGGCAATGTCAGCATCATCTATTGGCAGGCTCCGTCGATCCTGAACCCGTTCCTGTCAGGCGGCACGAAAGATGTGGAATCAGCGTCGCTGGTGATCGAACCGCTGGCGCGCTACGACCAGGACGGCAACATGGTGCCTTATCTGGCATCCGAGATTCCGACCGTGGAAAATGGCGGTGTCAGCGAAGATCTGACGTCGATCACATGGAAAATCGCGCCGGGAATCACATGGTCGGACGGCTCGCCGTTCACATCGGCTGATGTGAAGTTCACCGCCGACTATTGTATGCACCCGGAAGGTGGCTGTGCTCAGGTTACGAAATTCGAAGGCGTCACTTCGGTCGAAGCCGTTGATGACGTGACCGTGAAAGTTACCTTCGACAAGCCGACACCGTTCCCCTACGGCCCATTTGTAGGTGGCGAAAGCCCGATCATTCAGGCCGCTCAGTTCGCGGACTGTGTCGGTGCAAAAGCTCCTGAATGTACCGATCAGAATTTTAACCCGATCGGAACTGGTCCGTTTGTGGTGACAGAGTTCAAGCCGAACGACGTGATCACCTTCAAGGCCAATGACAACTATCGTGATCCGGCCAAACCGGCCTTTGCGTCCGTGACCTTCAAAGGCGGCGGCGACGCAACTGCGGCTGGTCGTGCTGTCATGGAAACAGGCGAGTTTGACTATGCCTGGAACCTGCAGCTTGCGCCCGAAGTGATCGCACAGATGCAGGAAGGTGGCAAAGGCACTCCGGTTGCAGGCTTCGGTCCGCTGGTCGAGCGTATCATGCTGAACCAGACCAACCCGTCGCCCGACCTGCCGGAAGGTGAGCGTTCGACAGCTGCACATCCGCACCCGTTCCTGCAAGACCCCGCGGTTTACAAAGCCATGTCCATGGCCATCGACCGCCCGCTGCTGGTTGAGATCGGCTATGGTCAGGCCGGTAAAGTAACCTGCAACTGGGTTCCTGCTCCGGCTGCGTTCAACTCGACATCAATGACCTGCGACACGCAGGATATCGAAGGCGCGAAGAAGCTGCTGGATGATGCAGGTATCGTCGACACGGACGGCGACGGCGTGCGTGAAAAGGACGGCGTTCCTTTGAAAATCGTCTACCAGACCTCGACCAACGCTGTCCGTCAGGACTTCCAGGCGCTGGTCAAAGAATGGTGGAGCCAGATCGGAATTGAATCCGAGCTACGTAACCTCAACGCGTCAGTCTTCTTTGGTGGTGACCCGGGCTCGCCCGACACCTTCCAGAAGTTCTATGCTGACGTTGAGATGTACGCCAACACCTTCAACGGCACCGACCCGCAGTCCTATCTGGGCAACGGCCTGTGCGACAAGGCCCCTCGCCCCGACTCGCAGTGGCAGGGTGAAAACATCAGCCGCTTCTGCAACGAAGAGTTCGACAAGCTGCACGGTCAGCTGGCTGAAACCGCTGGTCTCGAGCAGCGTGCCGAGATTGCGAAAAAGCTGAACGACATCATGGTTGAAAACGGCGGCATGATCCCGCTGGTTCACCGTGGACGTCTGTCGGCGCACGCAAACACCCTGGGTGGCGTTGTCCTGAACGTTTGGGACAGCGAGCTGTGGAACATTGCGGACTGGTACCGCAAGACCGGTTCCTAAGCACTAATCTTGCAAAGCCGCGCCCCGATCTTCGGGGCGCGGTCAGTTGCACCATCCCAAAAAGAAGACGCATATAAAGGCGCCTCTTAATGCTCAATTTCACAATCAGACGACTGGTGTTGGCCGTTCCGACATTGCTGTTCATCAGCCTCGTCATCTTCCTGCTCCTCGAACTCGCACCCGGCGATCCGATGGCGCAGGTTCCGCTCACTGTCCCCCCCGAAGTCAAAGAGAAGATGCGCGAGGCTCTGGGCCTTGGCCAGCCGATGCATATCCGGTTCTGGAAATGGATCGTGCAGTTCTTCTGGATCGAACCGCAGGTCCTGATCGACGCAATGTTCGGCACCACCTTCTCCGAAGGCGATTTGCGTGTGATTTCGTGGCAGACCCGTTCGCCGGTCATGGACATTGTTGTTCAGCGTATCCCGCAGACCCTTTGGGTTGTCGGCACCGCCTATGTCGTTGCTATCCTGATCGCGCTGCCTATCGGCATCTATTCGGCCTACCGCCAGTATTCCTGGTTCGACCAGATGGGCACGTTCGTGTCGATGGTCGGCTTCTCGGTCCCGCCCTTCTTCTCGGGCGTGCTGGTGATCGTGATCTTCTCAGTCCAGCTGGGTTGGTTTCCGTCGATCTACGACACCACGCTTGTGGTCAACAGTTGGGACAGTTTCATGTTGCAACTGAAGCAGATGATCATGCCGGTCATGGTTCTGGCGCTGCAGATCACTGCACAGCTCAGCCGGTTCATGCGCGCCTCGATGCTGGACAATCTCAACCAGGATTACGTCCGCACTGCCCGCGCTAAGGGCCTCAGTGAATATGTCGTGGTCATGGTGCACGTCCTGCGCAACTCGATGATCCCTGTGGTCACCGTAATCGCGCTGGGTATTCCAGCCATCTTCGGCGGCGCCATCATCACCGAGCAGGTGTTCAAAGTGAACGGCATCGGCCAGTTGCTGATCGGCGCCATTCAGGCCAACGACCTGCCGATGGTGCAAACCCTGACCTTCATCTTTGCCGTGCTGATTGTGCTGTTCAATCTGATCGCCGATGTTCTCTATGGCATTCTGGACCCAAGGATTCGCTATGACTGATCACGATAAATCAGACACGCTGATCCCCGACGAAGGTCTGGCCCCAGCATCCACCGCGTTGCCAACCGCCGACGTGATGGAGGAACTTGCTACTCCGCCCCGCAGCCAATGGCGCGATGTGTGGGATCAGTTCAAGACTCACAAGGGTGCGATGATCGGAGCGATCCTGTTCATCTTCATCGTACTGGGCGTCTATCTGGGGCCATATCTGTGGAGCATTGATCCGACCCAGATCGACATCCGGGCCCGCAATCAGGGACCCAACTGGGCGCATCCGTTTGGAACCGACCAACTGGGCCGGGATATCCTGGCGCGCATGATGTCGGGTGGTCAAACTTCGGTTTCCGTGGGCATCACTGCGATGCTGCTGGCACTGTTTCTGGGATCGTTCATCGGCGTTCTGGCAGGCTTCTTCAAACGGCTGGACGGGCCGCTCATGCGTCTAACCGACCTGTTTCTTGCCCTGCCCCTGCTGCCGTTGCTGTTGGTCATGATGCTGCTGTTCCGCGAACCGCTGTCGGCCGCCTTTGGATTGGAGCGCGGGATTTTCATCCTGATTGTTTGTGCCATCGGTATCACATCATGGATGCCTACTGCGCGGATTGTGCGGGGTGACGTTCTTGCTATCAAGGAACGCGAGTTCGTGCTGGCTGCGCGGTCGATCGGCACCAGCAACAGCCAGATCATCACCCGGCATATCCTGCCGAATGTGCTATCTCCGATCATGGTGTCGGCGACATTGGGGATAGCCACGGCGATCATCACCGAAAGCGCGCTGTCCTTCCTTGGATTGGGCTTCCCGCCTGACTTCCCGACATGGGGCCGCCTGCTGTTCGACGGTGTCGACTACCTGCAGCAGTATCCCGAGCGCGTGTTCTGGCCCGGCTTGGCGATCTCGCTGACGGTGCTGAGCGTCAACTATCTGGGTGACGGTCTGCGCGATGCGCTGGATCCGCGTATCCGCGGGCGTTAAACAAATCTTAGCCGGCGCGCTTCAGCGCGCCGGCTAAGAGCACGATCAGAACAGCCAATGGCAGCAGCACTGCAAAAGCCAGACGAAGGCCGAAAAATTCCGCCAAAAAGCCGATCAACGGCGGGCCGATCAACAACCCCCCATATCCCAATGTAGCAACACTTGCGATGGCTTGCCCCGGCGGTACATTCGGATCGTTGGCCGCCCGGCTGAATGCCAGCGGCATGATCACGGCATATCCTATTCCCATCAAGGCAAACCCAGCCAGCGCGGGCAAAGGCGTCGCCGCCGAAACCACCACGAAAATACCCAACGCTGCGCAGATACCGCCAAACCGGGCGGTAGCACCAGGGCCAAACCGAGTAATGACAACGGCACCCGCAAGGCGAAACGCCACCATAGTCACCGAAAAAACCGCATAGCCCAAGGCGGCGACACTTTCGGATGCCGCTGTGACGTCACGCAGATAAATCGCGCTCCAGTCTGCAACGGCCCCTTCCCCCAAAGCTCCGCAAAGGGCCGCTAAACCAACAAGTATCAGCGCGCCAGACGGCATCGCAAAGACCGAGCTCTGTGCCCCCTCGGTTCGGTTCGAAGTCCAGCTTACCCATGATAACGCAAGCGCGAGGCCGACAACCACCCCGCCCGCCAAAAGGAAATGCGCAAAAACGGACAGTCCCATCTGCACCGCCACATACCCGCTGAGCGCGCCAAGACCGGCCCCAAGGCTCCACATTGCGTGGAACGAGGACATCACTGGTTTCTCGTAGGCCTGCTCAACCTCAGCAGCCCACGCATTCATTGCAACATCCATCGACCCGTGGAAGGCGCCAAAGATAAACAGGGAAACTGCCAGTCCCCAGAACCCATCAGCCAATGCAAGCAAGATCAGCGACAATGTGTACGATACTGCAATGATCCGGGTAATTGCGACGGCACCAAACCGATCTGTCAGCCGCCCGGTTACTGGAAACGAGCAGACGGCCCCCGCCGCCATGAACAACAGCCCGTATCCCAGCGCCTCGTGCGACAGGTCCAACCTGTCGCGCACGGCGGGAATGCGCGATGCCCAGAGTCCGAACAAGGCGCCATTCAGTATGAACATGGCGGCGACAGCGCGCCATGCTGCAAATACGCTTATCATCTGAAGCCTCGTTCTGTTTGCCAAACGCCTTGTGTTCTACAGGTCAGGCGCAGTTTGGCAATTGCTGCCTACCCGAGCCGCTTGCGAATACGTCGGACCGCGAACCACACACCTGCGATAACCGGGATCGTAACCGCAGCGGTCAGCATGCCCTTACTGATGCCAGAAGCCGTCAACGGGTACAAAAGGTAGCTGACCAGCGACACCGCATAATAGCTGATGGCAACGACAGAAAGCCCCTCGACCGTGTGTTGCAGACGCAGGGCCAGATCAGCCCGGCGGTCCATGCTTTCCAACAACGCCTGGTTTTGCGCGCTGCGTTCCACATCCACCCGCGTCCGCAACAGTTCACCTGCACGGATGGCCCTGTCCGACAGTGCCTGCAGGCGGCGCTCGGTGGCTTTCACGGTGCGAATTGCAGGGTCATAGCGGCGCATCATGAAATCAGCAAAGCTCTGCCCCCCTTCAAACCGTTCTTCCCGCAACACATCGATGCGCTGATGCACCAATGCCTCATAGGCACTGGTCGCTCCGAAGCGGAACGAACATCGGGCGGAAATCGTCTCAAGCTCGGTCGATGTGCTCAGCAACTGAGGCAACAGCGAGTCCGGTGGCGTGGTATCGTCTGTCATCTCGACCATCAGCTCGTTCAGTTTGGCGTCCAGTTCTCCGATACGAGATGACAATTGCTTGACGCGGGCAAAACCCAGCATCGACATCGCCTTGTAGGTTTCGATCTCGCACAGGCGCTGGATAATACGACCTATACGGCGCGTGCCCGTATCCTCGGCGACAAACAGTGCGAAACGCATGTGTCCGGCAGGGTCTATGCGGAAATCGCTGGCACATATCGCTGAATCGTCCAGCACACGCGACACTGCCAGGCTTTCCGGTTCGAACCAATTGACCAATGCCGACTTTATGCCGTCATTCTCCAGGCGTGGTACAACTCGCATCAGCAACGACGTGATCCTTTGACCCGAGCTGACCATCAGCCAATCTGGCGGGAAAACTTCGAAATCCGCCGGATTGAAGGCGCGGTCGCTGACATTGTTGGCAATCGCGGTGTACGTGACGAATTCCGTGTGCTGCTCCCATTTCAGCCAGTGGCGCCCAATTTGTCCGGCAAAATGTGTCGCTTCGGGCTGTGGATGCTGGGCACCGTGGCGGTCGAGCAGATTGATCAGATGTTCAATGTCCTTGTTCCGATCTCGCGCGACAGCGGCATCGGGCTTTTTGATCGCAAGAAAGATAACCGTGCACGGCGAATTGGCCACTGGAAATGGCCGGGCGTGCAGCTCATTGGCCAGCGCGTAGCGTAGCGGATGATCGTCAATTGGCGTCATTACAGGCTCCGAATTCGTTGCCCGCACTATACGTCACATCCTCGATACATCAATTCTCTTTTTATTTCATATACTTACAGGAATACAAAGGTATACAAATCCGCTATCTCATTGATTTGGTTGCCACAGCTCAATGGGGTTGCCTTCAGGATCGTGAATGCGGGCAAACTTTCCGACCTCGCTGTCCCAATCCGGATCGGTTTCAACCGTGATTCCAGCAGCTTCAAGCTGCGCTATCATCGCAGCCAGATCATCGACGCGGAAATTGATCATCCATTGCTGATCGGCCCGCCCGAAATATTTGGTGTCCTGCTCAAACGGAGCAATAACTGTATAGCCTTCACGCTGCTTCCAGGGCATGGGATCGTAATGATTGACGCCCAAATGGGTCTCATACCAAGCACTCAACGCCTGTGGGTCCTTGGCCCGAAAGAAAACGCCCCCGATACCATTTACTGTCTGCATCACCGGCCTCCTGTTATCCGTCCCACCCAATCAGCATACCACACTGTTCCAGGTTCATCTGGCCTCAAAATACCTTGGAGATCAGGAGGCAAAGCCTCCTGCGTGCAAAAAGAAAAGGGCGCCCGCAGGCGCCCTTTGCAATTTGGTTAAAGCCAGAGATCAGTCGATCATCGGCAGCAGCTTGTCCAGCGATGCCTTGGCGTCACCGTAGAACATGCGGGTGTTTTCCTTGAAGAACAGCGGGTTTTCGATGCCCGAATAGCCGGTGCCCTGGCCGCGTTTGGACACGAACACCTGCTTGGCCTTCCAGCATTCCAGAACCGGCATCCCGGCGATGGGGCTGTTGGGGTCTTCCTGCGCCGCCGGGTTCACGATGTCATTCGAACCGATAACGATAGCAACATCCGTATCCGGGAAGTCATCGTTGATCTCGTCCATTTCCAGAACGATGTCATACGGCACTTTCGCCTCGGCCAGCAACACGTTCATGTGCCCCGGCAAACGGCCTGCAACGGGGTGGATCGCAAAGCGCACATTCTTGCCCTTGGCCCGCAGTTTGCGGACCAGTTCGCTGACCGATTGCTGCGCCTGAGCCACGGCCATGCCATAGCCGGGGATGATGACCACGCTGTCAGCATCGTTCAGCGCTGCCGCGACACCATCGGCTTCGATGGCAATCTGCTCGCCTTCAACGGCCATCTGCTCACCCTGCGGGCCGCCAAAGCCGCCCAGGATAACGCTGACAAAGTGGCGGTTCATCGCCTTGCACATAATGTAGGACAGGATCGCACCCGACGAGCCCACCAGCGCACCGACCACAATCAGCAGGTCGTTGCCCAGCGAGAAACCAATCGCCGCCGCGGCCCAGCCGGAATAGCTGTTTAGCATCGACACAACCACCGGCATGTCAGCACCGCCGATGCCCATGATCAGGTGATAACCGATGAACAGCGCGGCCAGCGTCATCAGGATCAGTGGGAACAAACCACCAGACGCTGTGTACCAAACCAGACAGATCAGCGAGAGACCCGCCGCCGCCGCGTTCAGCGCATGGCCGCCGGGCAGTTTGGTCGCCGCCGACGTCACTTTGCCCGCCAGCTTGCCATAGGCCACAACCGAGCCGGTAAAGGTAATCGCCCCGATGAAGATGCCCAGGAACAGTTCGACATGCAGGATTGCCAGCTCCGCCGGAGTTTTCTTGGCGATCAGCTTGGCAAAAGCGCCCAGATCATGCAGATTCGCCTCTTTCGCGGAATCCGCGATTGCCATGACCTGCGCCACGTTGCCGATCTCGAAATGCGCGTTGAAACCCACGAACACAGCCGCCAGACCAACCAGCGAGTGCATCGCAGCCACAAGTTGCGGCATCTCGGTCATCTGGACGCGCTGCGCCACGTATTGACCGATCATACCACCGCCCGCGATCAGCAGCAGCGACAGCAGCCACAGACCGGAACCGGGACCAACCAGCGTGGCAAAGACCGCCAGCGCCATGCCGACGATGCCGTACCAGACCGCGCGCTTGGCGCTTTCCTGGTTCGACAGACCGCCGAGCGAGAGGATGAAAAGGACAGCCGCAACAACGTATGCGGCAGTAGTGAAGCCATAATCCATGTGCCCGGCCTCCTTAAGATTTCTGGAACATGGCAAGCATGCGCCGGGTTACGAGGAAGCCGCCGAAGATGTTGATCCCGGCCATGAAGACGGACAGCGCTGCCAGCAGAATGACAAGGAACGACCCCGATCCTATCTGCATCACTGCCCCGACGATGATAATGGACGAGATCGCGTTGGTGATCGCCATCAGCGGCGTGTGCAGCGAATGCGAGACGTTCCAGATCACCTGGAAGCCCACGAAAATCGCCAGCACAAAGACGATGAAGTGCTGCATGAAGCTCGCCGGAGCGACCAGCCCCACCAGCAGCATCAACGCACCGCCAATACCCAGCAGGGTGAACTGCTGCTTGGTCTGCGCCTTGAAGGCCGCGATCTCCTGCGCCTTCTTCTCTTCCGGGGTCAGTTCCTTGACCTCTGGCTTCTTCTGTGCCGCGATTGCCTGTACCTTGGGCGGTGGCGGCGGGAAAGTGATCTCACCCTCATGAGTCACGGTTGAGCCACGGATTACGTCGTCTTCCATGTCGTGATTGATCTGACCGTCCTTCTCGGGCGTCAGGTCGGTCATCATGTGACGGATGTTGGTGGCGTACAAAGAAGAGGATTGCGATGCCATCCGGCTGGGGAAGTCGGTATAGCCGATGATGGTCACGCCATTCGGGGTCACAACCTTCTCATCCGGCACGGTACCTTCGACGTTGCCGCCACGTTCCGCCGCAAGGTCAATAATGACCGAGCCCGGCTTCATCGCCTTGACCATATCCTCCAGCCACAGCTTGGGGGCCGGGCGGTTAGGGATCAGGGCCGTCGTGATGACAATGTCCATCTCGGGGGCCAGTTCGCGGAACTTGGCCAGCTGCGCATTGCGGAACTCCTCGGACTGGACCGAAGCGTAACCACCGGTGGACGCGCCGTCCTGCTGTTCTTCTTCGAAGTCCAGATAGACAAACTCGGCCCCCATCGATTCGACCTGCTCGGCCACTTCGGGACGCACGTCGAACGCATAGGTGATCGCGCCAAGCGAGGTCGAGGTCCCGATTGCCGCCAGACCTGCCACACCAGCGCCCACGATCAGCACCTTGGCGGGCGGCACCTTACCGGCAGCCGTCACCTGCCCGGTGAAGAAGCGGCCAAAATTGTTGCCCGCTTCGATCACCGCACGGTAGCCGGCGATGTTGGCCATCGACGACAGCGCGTCCATCTTCTGAGCGCGCGAAATTCGCGGCACCATTTCCATGGCGATCACGTTTGCGCCCTTGGATTTGGCCAGCTCCATCCCTTCGTCGTTACCCGCAGGATTGAAGAAGGAAATCAGCGTCTTGCCTTTGGTCAGGCGCTTCATCTCGGTTTCGGTCGGGATACGAACCTTGGCCACGATATCCGCGGTTTTCCACAGCGAAGCAGCGGTCTTGACCACTTCAACGCCTACGGCCTCGTAAGTCGCATCCGAAAAACCGGCAGCGGCACCCGCACCCTTTTCGATCAGGCACTCGTAGCCCAGCTTCTGCAATTGAACGGCCGAATCTGGTGTCATCGCGACCCGGTTCTCACCGTCCAGTATTTCCTTTGGCGTGCCTATTTTCACTGGCAGTCCCCCTAATTCTTACTCTGTCTGAGCGGGTGATCGGTATTCTTTGTTAAGCAAAGATGTAACTTGCGCAACATTATTTCGCAAGCGCAGCATTTTTTAGGTGGTTTCATTGCGGACACCACCCTAGATCCAACGCCGCGTCTTTCGTTCGTAGCGGGCGAAATCCGCGCGGAACGTTCGTCTAAGACGGTCTTCTTCAGGCAGGATGAACCGGCGTTCCAACACCCAGACGAAAAGCGGCACCAGGACCAGGGACAATACCGCATCGAACCGTAGAACCAGACCCGCAAGAATCAAGACATCACCTGCGTAAATCGGATTTCGGCTGCGCTTGTAGACGCCCGATTGTACCATGGACGTCGGAGTCTCGTGCGGAACGACAGTTGTCTTGTGGCGGCGGAATTCAATAACGGCCAGAATTGCCATCAAGATACCGCCCCCGATCAACACGCCGCTCAGAAGATCGGTAAAGCCCCCCTCCAGGGACAGGCCAAGATCAAAATACCGGGCTTGTATCCATGCCAACACGGCGAAGGCAATCAGCCAGACCGGCGGCACATCTATCCAACGCATGAAAAGCCCTCATTGAGTGACGACAATATCCGGTACATGTCGCTTCTGTGCGATGTCCTACCGCTTTTGCGCCAAAATGGCAAAAGCCCAGTATGTCGCATCGATAGACAGACATGTTTGGATCGGTTACCTCAAAAGCAATCCGGGAAAATTACACAATATTGCGAGCCTTCATGACCGATTTTTCAGCGACCAAAGCCATGTTCGAATTGCCCGAGGGTGTCATCTATCTGGATGGTAACTCTCTGGGGCCGTTGCCTAATACGGCTAGCGCACGGGTGCAGGGGATGTTGACCGATGAATGGGGGCAGATGCTGATCACCGGCTGGAACAAGGCCGGATGGATGGGCTTGCCTGCCGGGCTTGGTGATCGGATCGGTCGCCTGATCGGCGCGGAAACAGGCAGCGTGGTAACCGGCGACACCTTGTCGATCAAGGTCTATCAGGCCGTAGCCTCGGCCCTTGAGTTGAATCCGGGCCGCAAGGTTGTGCTGTCGGACAATGGAAACTTCCCTTCGGATCTGTACATTGCCGATGGGCTGTTGCGGTCGCTCGGGGATGACTACGAGTTGCGGGTCGTTGATCCTGAAGACGTGGCTGGCGCCATCACCGAAGAAGTGGCTGTTCTGATGCTGACCGAGGTGGATTACCGCTCTGGCCGGATGCACAACATGAAGGCGCTGACTGAACTGGCACATACCAAAGGTGTGGTGACGGTCTGGGATCTGGCACATTCCGCTGGCGCAATCCCAGTGGATCTGGCCGGGTGCAACGCCGATTTCGCGGTTGGATGTACTTATAAATATCTTAACGGAGGTCCCGGCGCACCGGCCTTCATCTACGTGGCACCCCGGCTGGCCGCAAACGTGCGCCCGGCCCTGTCCGGCTGGCTGGGGCACGAAGCGCCCTTTGCCTTCGATCTGGATTACCGCCCCGGCAGCGGCATTGAGCGGATGCGGGTGGGAACCCCGCCCATCATCCAGATGACGGCGCTGTCGGCTGCAATGGATATCTGGGATATGGCGAATATGGCCGACGTCCGGGCCAAATCGATTGAACTGACTGAGCTCTTTATAGAACGCGTCGAAGCATCCTGCCCGGATCTGCGACTGGCCAGCCCCCGCAATCCAGAGCTGCGCGGAAGCCAGATATCATTCCGCTTCAAGGAAGGTTACGCCGCGATGCAAGCCTTGATCGCGCACGGCGTGGTCGGAGATTTTCGTGCGCCGGACATAATGCGGTTCGGTTTTACGCCTTTGTACATTGATGAAGGCGATGTCGAGCGCGCGGTCGAGATCATCACCGAGATCATGCAGAACCGCTTGTGGGACGCGCCCGAATACAAAGTCCGTCAGCGGGTTACCTGACCTCAAGCCCAGAGCCGAAAAGGGCCGCAACTTGTGCGACCTGCTGTTCATAGACCTCGGCACCGGCGCCGATCAGCTTCAGCCCTTTGAGCGTGGCGGTGATCGTCCGTCCGGTCTCTGCCGCGTCGGCCAGCAGGCGAACCCGGCCTGCCTTTTCCTGTTGCGTTAGCCAGTCCGCATAGATCCCCGCCAATTTGGCCTCTCCCGCCGCGATGTTTTCAGAAGACAAGGACTTGGTGTTGTCCAACATCTCAAGCCCGTGGGGAGAGGCCAGAATTCTCGCCATCCCCTCAGTCTGCGCCTGAATCGCACGGGTCAAAACCTCGGGCACCGATCCTTGCGTCGCCAATGCCTCGGCCACGGCAACGCTTTTTTCGGCATAGTACAACTCGGTCAGCTTGCTGACGATCGCCTCTTTGTTCTTATAGTGCAAATAGACCGCTGGCCGGGACATCCCCGCGCCGCGCGCGATATCGTCCATCGAGGTCTTTCGGTATCCATAAGTCGAAAAGGCCTGAAACGCCGAATCCAGGATCGCCTTTAACCGTGAATCGTCACTTGTATCTTTCATACTCGAAGCACTGACACTTTTTGTACATTTTGTCAATTGACACCCTGACACTTTAAACCCATTATGTCAGGACATAGCCACAGCAACGAGAGGTGCGCCATGGCGACGGCCCTGAAGATCAATGGAAAGCAACATCAGGTGGATCTGCCTGAAGACGTCCCCCTTCTCTGGGTTCTGCGAGATGAGGTTGGCCTGACAGGCACCAAATTCGGCTGCGGCGTGGCAGCTTGTGGCGCTTGCACCGTCCATATCGACGGCGAGGCCGTGCGTTCGTGCCAGGTATCGCTGTCGGATGTCTGGGGTGACGTGACCACAATCGAAGGCATTGGCACACCAGACGCATTGGCAACCATCCAACAGGCCTGGGTCGATCATCAGGTGGCGCAATGCGGATATTGCCAGTCCGGCCAGATCATGCAGGCCGCTGCTCTGCTGGCAGAAAACCCGGCTCCTACGGACGCAGATATTGATGAAGCGATGCAGGGCAACCTCTGCCGCTGTGGCACCTACCCCCG
Organism: uncultured Ruegeria sp.; assembly: GCF_947497005.1. Classification (GTDB taxonomy): domain Bacteria; phylum Pseudomonadota; class Alphaproteobacteria; order Rhodobacterales; family Rhodobacteraceae; genus Ruegeria. Next base: position 297,099 of record NZ_CANMFF010000001.1, read on the forward strand.
CATCCGCGCTGCAATCCACGACGCGGCATCCAAGCTGAAGGAGGCGTAATCGATGGCATCCGTTGGTAAAATCCTCCGCCGTACATTCCTGATCGGCTCTGCCGCTATTGTCGGTGGCGTGGCCTTTGGCGGCTATTACGTCACCCGCCCCGCAGCCAACCCCCTGAAACCTGGCGAGGGCGAGGCAGCGCTGAACCCGTTCGTACTGATCGACCAAAACGGCGTCACCCTGTTCGCACCCCGCGCCGAGATGGGTCAGGGCGTGAAAACCACATGGGCCGCGCTGATCGCCGAAGAACTGGATGTAGATCTGGATCAAATCACCGTTTTGCACGGCCCGGCGGCGCAAGCCTATTACAACACCGCCATGATGGGGGAAGGCCTGCCGAACAAAGGCTATGACATTTCGAATTTCCAACACAATCTGGGACAGGCTCTGGGCGTGATCGGCAAGGTCGTCAGCCTGCAGGTCACTGGCGGCTCGACCTCAATGAAGGACGGGTTTGAACGAATGCGCGAGGCAGGTGCCTCGGCCCGTGAGACGCTGAAGCAGGCCGCCGCAGACCGATTGGGGGTGGATCGCGATCAGTTGCAGACAACCTCGGGTCATGTGATCGCGCCGAATGGCGACAAGATCGCCTATACCGATCTGGCTGAAGATGTGGCCAAACTGGAGCCAATCGAAGCCCCCCTGCGCGACCCCTCCGAATGGCGCTATCTGGGCCAAACTCAGCCGCGCCTGGACATGGTTGGCAAGGTCACCGGAACGGCGGAATTCGCAATAGACGTGCGCCTGCCTGGGATGAAATTCGCGAGCGCCCGGATGAACCCGAAATTGGGCGGTGCGATGAACGGCTTTGACGACAGCCACGTGAAATCCATGCCCGGGGTCGAGAAAATCGTCGATCTGGGCAATGGTGTGGCGGTTATTGCCACCAATACATGGCTGGCCAATCAGGCGGTTGAGGCCATCAACGTGGATTGGGGCGATGCGCCCTACCCTCCCGAAACCGACGCGATCTTTGCCAAAATCGCCGAGGCGTTCGAGGACAAACCAAACTCGACCATGCGTGATGACGGCAATGTCAGCACATTACCCGAGGGGGCGAGCGAGATTTCGGCGGAATATACTGTACCTTATCTGGCCCATGCCACGATGGAGCCGATGACCGCAGCGGCGCTGTATTCCGGCAACAAGCTGGAATTCTGGGGCGGCAATCAGGCCCCGACATTCATGCAGACCAAGATTGCCAGCGCCGCAAATTTGGATTCTGATGCCGTCGAGGTTCACACCACCTATCTTGGCGGTGGCTTTGGCCGCCGCGGTGAGTTCGACTTTGGTGTCATCGCCACAAAAATCGCGATGGCCATGCCGAACACGCCGGTCCTGACCACATGGAGCCGCGAAGAGGACATGCGCCACGATTTCTACCGGCCCGGCGCGATCGCCCGGATGCGCGGTGCGATCAAAGATGGTCAGGCAGTTCTGATCGACGGGCAGGTCGCCTCGCAATCCTGCACCCATCAGGCTGTTTCGCGTATAACCGGATTTGCCGGCGGTGGACCTGACAAAGTGCTGGTGGAAGGCATCTTCAATCAACCCTATGCGGTTCCAAATTATCGCATCAGCGGCCACATCGCCGATCTGGATATTCCTGTCGGGTTTTGGCGCTCGGTCGGTAACAGTCATAACGGGTTCTTCCATGAAACTTTCATGGATGAGTTGGCGCATGCCGCAGGCCGCGATCCCCTGGAATTCCGGCTGGAGCTGATGAAGGGCGAACACGCCCCCTCGGCGGGATGTCTGGAAGCCGTGAAGGAGATGTCAGGCTGGACCGGTCAGACACCTGACGGCGTGGGGCGCGGCGTGGCCTTCACCTATAGCTTCGGCACCCCTGTGGCTCAGGTCATCGAAGTGGTGGATGAGGATGGCAGCATCCGCATCAACAAAGCCTGGATTGCCTGCGACATGGGGCTGGCGCTGGATCCGGACAACGTCAAGGCGCAGATGTTCGGTGGCATGATGTACGGCCTGTCCGCAGCGTGTTTCGGCGAGATCACCTTTGCCGAGGGCGAAGTCGAGCAATTCAACTTCCCCGATTATGACTCGGTTCGGATGCACACCGCACCCCAAGTCGAGGTACGCGTTCTGGAAACCAACCGCCATATGGGCGGCGCGGGTGAGCCCGGCACGCCTCCGTCGATGCCTGCACTCGGCAACGCGCTGTTCGACCTGACCGGAAAGCGCGCACGCTCCCTACCGCTGATCAATCAGTTCGACCTTCTGATCTGATCGCATAGCACCGGCCTGATCTTCCTCCTCATCGGGCCGGTTCATATTTCAGGCTGTTTTTTGAATGGTTTGATAAACGGTTCCAGCCGCCCATCCACGCACCGCTTCGCCGAACGCCTCGAACAACGGGCGTGAAACCGGATCATTGATCGCGTCCCATTCCGGGTGCCATTGAACTGACAGGGTAAAGCCGGGCGCATCTTTGATAAAGATTGCTTCGGGCGTCCCATCCGGTGCGTGGCCGTCAATGACAACGCGCTGACCAATCGATTTGATGCCTTGGCCGTGCAGCGTATTGGTCATTACCTCGGTTGCGCCGAACAGCTGCTGGAACACGCCACCGTCTTCCAGTGTCACCACATGACGCAAAGCAAATTTTTCTTCCAGTGTTCCATCCGGCGGCATCCGGTGGTTCAACCGACCTGGCAAATCGCGAATCTCAGGGTAGAGCGTGCCGCCCATGGCCACGTTAACCTCCTGAAACCCCCGACAGATACCCAGAAAGGGCTGCCCCCTGTCAACGCAAGCGCGCACAAGTGGTAAGGTGATGGCATCCCGCGCGCGGTCGAATTCGCCATGTGCGTCGGTCTCGGTTTCGCCGTATTCTTCCGGATGCACATTGGGGCGACCACCGGTCAGCAGGAAACCATCGCAGACGTCCAGCAACTCATCGACCGAAACATAGCGCGGATCGGCGGGTATAAGCAGGGGCAGACATCCTGACACATTGGCCACGGCGTCCGAGTTCATCGTCCCACCTGCGTGCGTGGGGTATTGATCGTTCATGAGATACGAGTTGCCGATGATGCCGACGACTGGCCGAGACATTCCGCATTCCTTGTTGTTGTTTTGACTGACAAGGAAGCTAGCGGCAGCATTATTAACGTGCAAGAAAACACGCCCTGCGTGAAAGCGCAGGGACGTGTTCAGGTGCGCACGATGTGTTCCAAAATACCCTGTATTTTTGGAAAAGTTTCCTGACATTTTGGTAAAGACAGGGACATTTTCCTATTCATGCCAAAATGGGAACTTATTTTCCGCTCGCACTAAATCTCACCGATAAGGCCCGCTGCCTCAATTCCCGCCAATGCCGCCACCGCGTCATTGTCAGATGTGTCGCCCGTAACCCCAACGGCACCGATCACGGCCCCCTTGCGATCGCGCAGCAGAACACCACCCGGAACCGGCACCACCTGACCGCCATAGACGCCATTCACAGAGGCCATGAAATAGGCCTGTGCTTCGGCGCGCTTCATCTGCGCGGTGCCCGCCATGCCCAGCATGACCGAGCCATAGGCCTTGCCCTGCGCAATACCGAAACGACCCGGTGCAGCACCATCCTCGCGTTCAAACGCAATCACATGTCCGCCGGCGTCCAAGACCACAACCGAAAGTGGCTTCAACTCCATCTCGTGGCCTTTTTCCAGGGTCTTGCGGATGACGGTGCGGGCTTTGCGTAGGGAAATTGACATATGAAGATCCTCTAGTCGGATTGGAGTTCAAAAAGCCCGCGGGCCATTGGCCTGCGGGCGTCGTAAGCAGTTATCCTAGACTGGTTTTCAGCTCCAGACGACGCGCATGCAGGACCGGTTCGGTATAGCCCGAGGGCTGAACCCGGCCCTTGAACACCAGATCGCACGCAGCCTGAAAGGCGATGCCGTCGAAACCCGGGGCCATCGGAATGTAACTCGGGTCGTTTTCGTTCTGGCGGTCCACAACGGCGGCCATCTTTTGCAGTGCGACCATCACCTGCGCCTCGTCCACGATACCGTGATGCAGCCAGTTGGCCAGCGCCTGTGACGAAATCCGGCACGTCGCGCGATCTTCCATCAGGCCGATATCGTTGATGTCCGGCACTTTGGAACAGCCCACACCCTGATCGACCCAGCGCACCACGTACCCCAGAATACCCTGCGCGTTGTTTTCGACCTCACGCGCGATTTCCTCGTCGCTCAGGTTGCGACCACCCAGCAGCGGGACAGTCAGCAGGTCTTCCAATGCACCACGGGCACCACTTGCCGCGATCTCACTCTGACGGGCCAGCACGTCGACCTGGTGGTAATGCGTCGCATGCAGAGTCGCAGCCGTGGGTGACGGCACCCAGGCGCAGGTCGCGCCAGACATCGGGTGACCAATCTTGGCCTCCAGCATATCGCCCATACGATCCGGCATCGCCCACATACCCTTGCCGATCTGCGCCTTGCCCTTCAGGCCACAAACCAAACCGATATCGACGTTGCGATCTTCGTAAGACGTGATCCAAGGCGTATTCTTGATGTCGCCTTTGGGCAGCATCGGACCGGCCTCCATCGATGTGTGAATTTCATCGCCGGTCCGGTCCAGGAAACCGGTATTGATAAAGGCCACCCGTGATTTCGCAGCACGAATGCACTCCTTTAGGTTGGCCGAGGTGCGGCGTTCCTCATCCATGATGCCCAGCTTCACGGTGTTACGTGGCAGGCCCAGAATGTCTTCTACCATGTCGAAAATCTCGACCGAGAAAGCAACTTCCTCGGGCCCGTGCATCTTGGGCTTCACGACATAGACAGAGCCTTCGACCGAGTTACCGCCCTCGCGCTTCAGGTCGTGCATCGCGATCAGCGTGGTGCAAAGCGCATCCATCAATCCTTCGCCAATCTCGCGCCCTTCGGCGTCCAGCACGGCGGGGTTGGTCATCAGGTGGCCAACGTTCCGCACCAGCATCAAGGACCGGCCTTTTAACGAGGCGACATCGCCCTCGGGCGTGGTGAAAGTCAGGTCATCAGCCAGTTTTCGGGTGAAGGCGGTGCCGCCCTTGGTGACCTCTTCAGTCAGGTCGCCTCTCATCAGGCCCAGCCAGTTGCCATAAGCCACAACCTTGTCAGCCGCGTCGACACAGGCCACCGAGTCCTCGCAATCCATAATCGTGGACAACGCGGATTCCAAACGGACATCTGCGATGCCTGCGGGATCGGTTGCACCAATGTTGCTGGATGGATCGATCATGATCTGGATGTGAAGACCGTTGTTTTTCAACAGCACATATTCCGGTTTGTCCGCAGCACCGCCAAAGCCGGCAAATTTCGCAGGATCGCCCAGCGCCGGGATCAATGCGCCATCCTTGACGCTGAGTTCAGAGACATCCGCCCATGATCCCGACGCCAGCGGCACAGCGACATCCAAGAAATCCTTGGCCCAAGCGATCACACGCGCCCCGCGCGCGGGCTCATAGCCACCGCCCGCAGGCAGGTCACCCATTGCATCTGTACCATAAAGCGAATCATACAGGCTGCCCCAGCGCGCGTTGGCCGCGTTCAGGGCAAAGCGCGCGTTGGTGATCGGAACCACCAGTTGCGGACCCGGCGTCAGGGCGATCTCGGGGTCGACATTGGCCGTTTCAATCTGGAACTCGTCGCCTTCTTCAACCAGATACCCGATCTCTTTCAGGAAAGCCTCATAGTCTGCAACATCCGTGTTCTGGCCCTTGCGGGACATATGCCACCCGTCAATCCGGCTTTGGATGTCAGAGCGTTTTGCCAACAGATCGCGGTTCTTCGGCCCCAACTCGTTCACCATCCGCGCCAGACCAGCCCAGAAGACCTGCGAAGATACGCCTGAGCCCGGCAGCGCCTGCGTCTCGATGAACTCTGCCAGCACCGGATCGATCCGCAGCCCGTTCAGGGTGTGTCTGTCCGTCATATTCCTGCTCTCCCGCGATTGTGTGCCACTGTATGCTCAGGTGACTTAGGCTGAAAGTTTCCGATAGGCAACTTTCAGCCCGGCATTTGCGATATTCGCTTCGGCCAGAAGCTGTTTCAAAAACCACAAGACAATGGCTAGGGCCGGTTGCAGCCTCTGAGCGAAGCCCCTAACGTCTCGCCAAACCCGAACCGATGCGAGGCCCAGGATGCGCGACGCTGCTCCCACCACAATCTACCTGAAAGATTACACGCCGTTTGGCTATCTGGTGGACAGCGTGCACCTGACGTTTGATCTGGCAGCACACGCCACACGTGTTACCTCGCGCATTGCGTTCCGGCCCAACCCTGACGCCTCGGATCGCACCTTCTTTCTGCACGGGGAAGACCTGACCCTGATCCGCGCCTCTATCGACGGGGAAAAGATCACGCCTGAGGTCACCGAAAAGGGCCTGACCGCCGATGCCCCCGATGCGCCGTTCATCTGGGAGGCTGAGGTTGAGATCGATCCGGGCAACAACACCGCTTTGGAAGGTCTGTACATGTCGAACGGCATGTACTGCACCCAGTGCGAGGCGGAAGGATTCCGCAAGATCACCTTTTACCCTGACCGCCCGGACGTAATGTCCACCTTCACCGTGCGCATCACGGGTGATCTGCCGGTGCTGCTGTCCAACGGCAATCCGTCCGGCAAGGGCGACGGCTGGGCCGAATGGACCGATCCATGGCCAAAACCCGCCTACCTGTTTGCTTTGGTTGCCGGTGACCTGATTGCTCATCCCGGCCAATTCACAACCAAATCCGGGCGCGATGTTGAGCTGAATCTTTGGGTCCGCCCCGGTGACGAAGGAAAATGCGCCTTTGGCATGGAGGCGCTTAAGAAATCGATGGAATGGGACGAAGACGTCTATGGCCGGGAATACGATCTGGACGTATTCAATATCGTGGCCGTCGATGATTTCAACATGGGCGCGATGGAAAACAAGGGGCTGAACATCTTCAACTCGTCAGCTGTTCTGGCCAGCCCCGAAACCTCGACCGACGCCAATTTCGAACGCATCGAAGCGATCATCGCGCATGAGTATTTCCACAATTGGACCGGCAACCGTATCACCTGCCGCGACTGGTTCCAACTGTGTCTGAAAGAAGGGCTGACGGTGTTCCGCGATGCTCAGTTCACATCCGACATGCGCTCGGCCCCGGTGAAACGCATCCACGACGCCATTGATCTGCGCGCACGACAATTCCCCGAAGACAACGGGCCTCTGTCGCACCCCGTTCGCCCTGAGAGCTTTCAGGAAATTAACAATTTCTACACTTCGACCGTCTACGAAAAAGGCGCTGAGGTGATCGGCATGCTGAAACGACTGGTCGGAGATGAGGCCTACGCTGAGGCGCTTGATCTCTATTTTGACCGCCATGACGGCCAGGCCTGCACCATCGAGGATTGGCTGAAAGTGTTCGAAGACACCACGGGTCGCGATCTGACTCAATTCAAACGCTGGTACAGTCAATCGGGAACACCCCGCGTCACGGTTTCTGAAGACTGGACCGACGACACCTATACTCTGACGTTGAAACAGCGCACCGAGCCAACGCCGGAGCAGAACGAAAAGCAGCCTCAGGTGATCCCGGTTGCCGTGGGCCTGTTGGGGCCCAACGGTGATGAGGTCCGTCCAACCGAAGTTTTGGAACTGACCGAAGCTGAGCAGAGCTTTCAGTTCACTGGGCTGGCCTCGAGACCTGCGCCCTCGATCCTTCGCGATTTTTCGGCGCCTGTTATTTTGGTACATGAGACCAGTAACACGGAACGCGCATTTCTGCTGGCACATGACACAGACCCGTTCAACAGATGGCAGGCAGGACGGTCGCTGGCCGAAGATACCTTGATGCGGATGATCCTGGAGGATACGACACCGGACTCCGATTACCTTAAAGGACTTCTGGCCGTACTGCGCGATGGCGATCTGGACCCGGCCTATCGTGCGTTGATGCTGGGACTGCCGACACAATCCGAACTGGCAGCGGCCCTGCATGAGCGCGGACAAACCCCCGACCCAATGGCAATCTGGTCGGCAGTGGAAACGCTGCGACAAGCCACTGCGCAATATGTGCAAGACCTCTTGCCTCGTCTGCACAGCGAAGCTTTGGTGGACAGCCCCTACAGCCCAGACGCCTTGCAATCCGGCAAACGTGCCCTTGGCAGCGCGGCATTGGCGCTGACCTCTCGTCTGGATGGCGGAGCGATGGCAGAAGATGTGTACGCCAACGCAGACAATATGACCTTGCAACTGACCGCACTGTCCTGCCTGCTTCGCGCCCGCAAAGGTGAAGCGCAGCTGGCTGCCTTCTACGACCAATGGCAGCGCGATCGGCTGGTTATGGACAAATGGTTTGGCTTGCAGGTCGCGATGGCAGCACCCGAAGCAACATCCGAAACAGCAAAGGCGCTGACCGAGCATTCAGATTTCAACTGGAAAAATCCGAACAGGTTCCGCGCTGTCATGGGCGCGTTGGCAATGAACCACGCCGGGTTCCACCAGCCAGATGGGGCCGGATATGCTCTGCTGGCCGATTGGCTGATCCGTTTGGACCCGGTGAACCCGCAAACCACTGCCCGAATGTGTTCCGCTTACCAAACCTGGAAACGGTATGATGCAGACCGTCAGACCCTGATGCGCACGCAACTGACCCGCATCTTGGAAACACCAAACCTGTCGCGCGACACAACCGAAATGGTGTCCCGCATCTTCGGCGCATGACCCCATACAGCTTTTCTCGCAGCAACCGGAATTCGCGGACGCTGGTCATTCTGGCCAGTGTTTACGCAGCGTTGCTGGCGCTTGTAGTCCTGTTTGACGCTGCCTGGTGGATCGCGGGGCTGCTGTCTCTGGCCACACTCCCCGCGCTATGGGATGTGATTCAGAACACCAGCGCAGGTGTACAGGTGGATCAGGTTGCCATAAGCTGGTTCACCGGTAATCGTCAGGGAGAGGTCGCGCTGCGCGACATCGACTATTTCCGTTTTGACACCCGCTGGGATTTTTCCGTTCGTGTGTCCGTTGTTCTGCATTCCAGCAAACGAATCCGCCTGCCCGATGAGTCCCTGCCCCCGCATCGGGACCTGGAAACCCTTCTGGCGCAAACCGGATTTCGCGTGGAACGCCATCATTTCACTATTTTCTGAAACACTGGGCCCCAGCAGGGCGAATTGGACACAAAAAGCAGAAATTATTAAGCAACTTACTTGATTTGAACCTGATATCCCGCCAGACTTCGGTATCAGTTATATGTTTTTACAGTTTTGAGTTCCACCATGTTTCGGTCGCTAAGGGCGCTGTTTGCCCAATCCACAACTACTCCTGCAAACGCCTCAGCAGATCTGTGCGCGACAAAATCCGCACTGGCTGCCGCCTTGCCAGAGCAGGGTCAGCTCAACATCCCTGTTGCCAAGTCGGACGACAGCGATCTGATTGGACATTCCACAATCGAACACGGGCGTTATCTGGCCAGGCAGGATCGCTGGACGGAACTGTCCGAAGAAATGCGCGCTGCCGATCAGGAACGCGCCGCCGTTTCAGATGGTATGCCGGTTGCCGATCTATTGGCGTTCGGTGCCAGATCGGACGTGGTTTTGGCCGCTGAACATGCGTTGTCCGATGGTAAGGCCATTTCGGATTATGACCTGTTGGGTGGCATTTCCGAACTTGAAGGCGAGATGTCGGATAACCCCGATGAACCAATGATTGCTGCTGTCGTGGCCCTGGCCCATATCGATCTGGCATGGGCCTGGCGCGGAACGGCCTCGGACGCAACGCTGCCGCCCTTGCACCGGTCACGTTGTGCCGCTCATTTCGACCGGGCCGCTGCGATCCTGCCCGAATGCAGAAAAGACGCATCGGAAAGCCCGTTGATTGCCGCGGCTGGTTGCGCGCTTTTGGCGGGTCAACGCAAATCCAACGCGCGGGTTTCTGATGAATATGAGCGCCTGATCACACTGGATCCACGCAATCAGCGCCATATGCGCGCGATGGGCAGCCACCTATTGCCTCGCTGGTTCGGCAGCTACGAAGAGCTTGAATTGCAGGCCTTGCGCATCGCCGTCCGGACACAGGATATCTGGGGCGCTGGTGGCTATGCCTGGGTGCAGTTTGACGCCATCGCGCTGGACGAAGAGGCCTGCGCACGCGTCGATGTTGAGTATTTCCTTGAAGGTTTGCGGGATATTGCCCGTCTGCGCCCTGATCAGCAAATGATCAACATGCTATCCGCCTATTGTGCGATCACCATCCAGAACGGGCAGGGCCTGAACGATCAGGCCGACCTTATCCGCTCTCAGATGCGCGACACTGCCAACTGGCTGATCCGCGACCATCTGACCGAATTGCACCCGCTGATCTGGGCCCATGCGGCCAACGGGTTCAACAACTCTGTCCGCATCAACTCACCCGAGCGGTTTGCCGCGCGCGGTCAGCGCGACGCGCTGCGGGCCATCTCGGATCTTTTCCGGGACGAACTATGCAGCGGAACGGATGTGACCTTCACGCCCTCAGGATTGCAGTTTTCTCAGAACTGATCGCGTCAGTATTCCCCCTTGCCCCTAGAGCCAGCCGGGCCTAATACGCAGGCTTAGACTTCTGTGGAAATGAGGCGCGCCATGCTCGATCTGACATACGAAATGCCCAAACCTAAAACCATTGCCGGTGCCAAGCACGACTGGGAACTGGTGATCGGGATGGAGGTGCACGCTCAGGTCTCATCCAATGCAAAGCTGTTTTCGGGCGCGTCGACCCAATTCGGGGCCGAGCCGAATTCGAACGTCGCCTTCGTGGACGCGGCGATGCCGGGTATGCTGCCAGTGATCAACGAATATTGCGTTGAGCAAGCGGTGCGCACCGGGCTGGGCCTGAAGGCTGAGATCAACCTGAAATCGGCCTTTGACCGCAAGAACTATTTTTATCCTGACTTGCCGCAGGGTTACCAGATTTCTCAGCTTTATCAGCCCATTGTAGGCGAAGGCGAAGTGCTGGTCGAATTGGGTGACGGCACCGCGCGCATGGTGCGGATCGAACGCATCCACATGGAGCAGGACGCGGGCAAATCGATCCACGATATGGATCCACATATGTCTTTTGTCGACCTGAACCGCACTGGTGTTTGCCTGATGGAGATCGTCTCTCGCCCCGACATTCGCGGGCCAGAAGAAGCTGCGGCCTATATCGTCAAGCTGCGCCAGATTCTGCGCTATCTCGGCACCTGTGATGGTAACATGCAGAACGGCAACCTGCGGGCCGACGTGAACGTCTCGATCTGCTTGCCCGGCGCCTATGAGAAGTATCAGGAAACACAGGACTTTTCGCATCTGGGCACGCGGTGCGAGATCAAGAACATGAACTCGATGCGCTTCATCCAGCAAGCGATCGAGGTTGAGGCCCGTCGCCAGATCGCCATCGTTGAAGGTGGAGGTACTGTCGATCAGGAAACCCGCCTGTACGACCCGGACAAGGGCGAGACACGTTCGATGCGGTCGAAGGAAGAAGCGCATGATTACCGCTATTTCCCCGACCCGGACCTGTTGCCGCTGGAGATCGAGCAGGCATGGGTCGACGACATCGCCGCCAAGCTTCCGGAACTGCCGGATGATAAGAAATCCCGCTTTATCAGTGAGTTCGGACTGACCGATTATGATGCTTCAGTGCTGACCGCCGAAGTTGAAAGCGCCGCCTATTTCGAAGAGGTCGCCAAGGGTCGCAGCGGCAAACTGGCTGCGAACTGGGTAATCAACGAGCTGTTTGGCCGGTTGAAGAAAGAAGATCACGACATCACAGTCTCGCCGGTTTCGCCGGCGCAGCTGGGTGGTATAATCGACCTGATTTCGTCTGACGCGATTTCGGGCAAGATCGCCAAGGATCTGTTCGAGATCGTCTATACCGAAGGCGGTGACCCGGCGCAGATCGTTGAAGAGCGTGGCATGAAACAGGTGACCGATACCGGCGCCATTGAAACCGCACTGGACGAGATCATCGCAGCCAATCCGGCACAGGTCGAAAAGGCAAAGGTGAACCCGAAACTGGCGGGCTGGTTTGTGGGTCAGGTCATGAAAGCGACCGGCGGCAAGGCGAATCCGAAGGCCGTGAACGAACTGGTCAGCAAAAAGCTGGGGTCGTAGATCTTTTGATTTGTACAGGTCTGCCAACAGCAGATGGTGGGTTTGTACAACCCGAATCCTCTCGATTTCTTAAGAATTGAGGTCAAGCCATCGGCTTGACTTCCCCCCTGTTTGCACCCTTTCTTCCGATCCAGAGAGGTGAGGTATCATGCAGAACAGATTTGATCAGGAACTCGAAGACCGGCTGGTACGATACGCGGCCATTGACAGCCAGAGTGACGAGACTTCCCCCACCACCCCGAGCACTCGGATTCAGTTCGACATGTTGAACCTGTTGCGCGACGAACTGACGGGGATCGGCGCGCAGGATGTTGAGGTGACAGGCGACAGTGTCGTTGTCGCCACCATTCCCGGAACTGCACCGGGACCGACCGTGGGTTTTCTGGCCCACGTGGATACTGCGCCGCAATTCAACGCCACGGGTGTGAAGCCGCGCGTGATCAAGGGATATAACGGCGGCGATATCTCATTTCCTGACGATCCCGAACTGGTTTTATCACCGGAAGAAAACCCCTATCTGGCTAAGAAGATCGGCAATGATCTGATCACCGCCTCAGGCACGACCCTGTTGGGGGCGGATGACAAGGCAGGCGTGTCGATCCTGATGACCATGGCGCGACATCTGATCGAAAACCCGGACGTTCCGCATGGCCCGATCCGCATCGCCTTTACACCGGATGAAGAGATCGGACGCGGTGTTACCGAACAATTGCCCAAGGATCTGGGCGCGGATTTCGCATTCACACTGGACGGCCAGGAAGTGGGCGAGATCGAGTATGAAAGCTTCTCGGCTGACCGCGCCGTGATCCGGATCGAAGGCGTTTCAATCCATCCCGGACTGGCCAAGGAAAAGATGGTGAACGCAGCGCATTTGGCGGCAAAGATCGTACAGACGTTGCCGCAGGCCACCATGACGCCTGAAACCACCGACGGGCGCGACGGGTTCATCCATGTGACCGATATGAACGGCGGATCATCCGAGATGGAGATCAAGCTGATCCTGCGTGATTTCGAGATGGCCGGGCTTGAGGCGCAACGTGACATCGTGCGTCAGGTCTGCGCTGCCGTGCAATCGACAGAACCACGCGCGACCATCACCTGCGACATCAGCCACCAGTATCGCAACATGCGCTATTGGCTGGAGAGTGACATGACGCCGGTCGATCTGGCCCGCGACGCCTGCCGCGACCTGGGGGTCGAGCCGCTCTCTGCCCCGATCCGCGGCGGCACAGACGGGTCGCGCCTGACCGAGTTCGGCACCCCCTGCCCCAATATCTTCACCGGAATGCAATGCATCCACGGACCGATGGAATGGATTTCGGTGCAGGACATGGCGCTGGCGACCGAGCTGTGCCTGTCGGTTGTGACCAGGGCGGCACAGGCGGACGGTATTCGTCAGGGCTGAAAACCGCCGGTCGGGCAACGGCTCTTTCACCCGGGGATCAACGTGTTAAGTTGGCGCGAACAGGTGTTTAGGAACAGTTGATGCAGCGCTATGAATACAAAGTGATCCCCGCCCCGCAAAAAGGCGTCAAGGCCAAGGGCGTGAAAACGGCCGAGGGCCGCTTTGCGGTCTCGGTCGAGCAGGTTCTGAACCAGATGGGTCAGGACGGCTGGGAATACCAACGTGCAGAGCTGCTGCCCAGCGAAGAGCGCTCGGGTCTGACCGGGTCAACGACGAACTGGCGGAATGTTCTGGTATTCCGACGCGTGGTGGAGAATGAAATCGATGCGGCTGATGTCGGCACGGTGTCCGAGATGGATAACACTCCACTGGCGCATCCGATTCCGGGACCGGACAAAGTGCAAGCGCCGAAACCGATTGCTGCAGAGACGGATGAACCGCCTTTGTCGTTGAAAAGTTCCGACATGACCGAGAAAGACACGAAAGCAGAAAGCAGCTAAGTTGATAAGTTGATAAACTTGCGTCTTTCTCTACCGTAATCACTACGTCTGTTTTCGGTGCTGTTGTTGATCGGAGCGTGCCCGGTTGTTGCAAAAACCAACATAGAATCAGCAGCTTTTGTTGTCCCCGAGTGCCAAACCAACGTCGATGAAAAAGGTAGCCTTATCGCCGGGCTTTTGGGGACAGCGTCTGCGCCCGTAGAGTACGACAACGTTCTTACTGATCATGAGAGTATCTCGATCTTTCCTAGGAGCAGATCCGGGCTAAACGTCGAGGTCCAAGCAAGTAAACACTTCGGCCTGGGTACTTCAAATGTTTCCGTAGACACGTCGAACTTTCTCCCTTCCATTATTTTGACATTTGTCCGGCGGGAACAATCAATTGCCCACATTTGTTCGGTTCAAATTGTTGAGTACGACCCAGACCTTCACGAAACGGCAACCATCCAATTTGGAGAGTGTAGCCTAAAGCAAGTATCCGGAGCAGAAGTTCTTCTACCGGGACATGTGCAAATCTGTGAAAGTCCAGAACAACTGGATGAAGTTAGCGGAAGACCACTCAGTTTTGTTGACGTTGTTCCAATCACAGGTCGCTTCATTCAAGTAAGGGGTCAATCCGAAGGGCTCGGCGTTTTTTCGTGGAACAGCGGACTTGTGGAAGGCGCGGATTCTGATGTGCACGAACTACGCAGCATTTGCCCTGTTTGGGTTGTTGAAAGAGCTCCCGCAGAAGTGGATCATCTGCTGCAAACCACGCCGCTTTGTCAGGACATAGACGGTAAGGATCTTGAAATGAAAGTTGGCGAGAGAACGAACTTATCTCTGTCTAGTTTCAACCGAAACATCAACTTTTCACCGGCAATTTCACTCAAAACCGACCACCAAAAGAAATAGTTACACCGTTATAGTTTAGCTCACCTGAAGTGGAGGAGTTTGAGGTAATCGCTTCAAGACCCGGGAAAATGTCTTTGGTGCGAGAAGTCTACTTTAGTAAGGAAAGGCGATTGACCTATGAGGCCTGTAAAGTAAGCGTAAATTTGACCAGACGCGTCTAAAAAGAGCCGAAGAATTCTTCTCCGCACCTTCAAATTCGACAACAACGATACATTCGTTCTGTTTTAACTCTAGATTCTGGATGCATTAGCCGCTTTCCCAACGTCTAAATCGCGTCAAAGCGCAGAGCGGATCAGTAGAATTGGTCCCGCGGCGCCAGCTGGTTTAGAACAACCCGGTTACGCGACCTGTAAAATAAGGAAACGCCTCCAAGAAATCTGTGGCATGTTAACCGGACAAGCGGGAGGGACATCAAAATGGCTATTCGGCAAACACAAGGGCGGGAACGCCTGTATGACAGCATCCTCGACACAGTTGGCGACACGCCTTGCATCCGCGTGAACCGGATCGCGCCGGACCATGTGACTGTCTATGTGAAGTTCGAAGCGTTCAACCCGGCGGGTTCGGTCAAGGACAGGCTGGCGCTGAATATCATTGAGGCAGCAGAACGTGACGGACGTTTGCAACCGGGTCAGACTGTTGTCGAGGCGACCTCGGGAAACACCGGAATCGGCCTTGCCATGGTGTGCGCCGCCAAGGGCTATCCGCTGGTTGTGACGATGGCCGAGAGCTTTTCGGTCGAGCGGCGCAAGCTGATGCGTTTTCTGGGCGCTAAGGTTGTTCTGACCCCCAAGGCGCAGAAAGGGTTTGGCATGTACACCAAGGCCAAGGAGCTGGCCGAGGAAAAAGGGTGGTTCCTTGCCAGCCAGTTCGAGACCCCTGCCAATGCCGATATTCATGAGACCACGACCGCGCGGGAAATTCTTGCGGATTTCGAAGGGGAGCGGTTGGATTATTGGGTGACAGGCTACGGCACCGGCGGCACCGTTTCCGGTGTGTCACGCGCCTTACGGAAAGAACGACCCGACACAAAGATCATCCTGACTGAACCGGCCAACGCCGCCATCGTGTCATCAGGCTATGTCAACACCCGCAACGGCGATCATCAGCCAACCGAAAGCCACCCGAATTTCGAACCACATCCGATTCAGGGATGGACGCCGGATTTCATCCCGTGGGTCCTGCAGGAAGCCATCGACAATTCCTATTACGATGAACTAATCCCTGTGCCCGGACCCGAAGGGATCGAGTGGTCACGTCGCCTTGCCTCGGAGGAAGGGATCTTCACCGGTATCTCGGGCGGATCAACATTTGCCGTAGCGATGAAGATGGCAGAAACCGCACCAGAGGGGTCCGTTATGCTGGTCATGCTGCCGGATACCGGCGAGCGTTACCTTTCGACCCCTCTGTTCGAGGGAATCGAAGATGGCATGACAGAAGAAGAATATGCAATCTCGGCCTCGACACCGTCCGCGCAGATGAGCGCCGACTGACGCCACAAAAGCTCAGGTGCCGATATCTAACGCCAGCGCATGAATGCGGGGCACGATGTCGCCCAGCGCCTTGTGCACGGCGCGATGGCGGGCGACGCGGGACTGACCCTCGAAGGCGGCCGCGCGGATGCGGACGTTGAAGTGGCTCTCGCCGCCTTCCTGATAACCCGCGTGGCCGCGGTGGCTTTCGCTGTCATCGATCACGTCAAGCTCGCGCGGATTAAAGGCGGCTTGCAGGCAGGTTCGGATTTCGTCGGTCACGTTCATTTTTTCGCTCAACGGTAAAAATTTTTCCGCTCCCCTCTTCTACTTTTGGCTACTTAGACTAAACTGCTGCCTCCGAGTCGAAAAGATGCGTTCGTGAGGATGAGAGCATGGCGAAATCAGACCCCTTCGGATTCGATATGTCCGTTTCCACTTCCAAGAAGAAAAACCCGCGCGGGCGCCGGGGGATGTCGGGCGCGTCTGAAACCTCGGTCCGGATCTGCGATCATGAGGGCTGTGAGGAGGCCGGCAAGTTCCGCGCGCCCAAAGCGCCGGACGTGCTGGATGATTTCTTCTGGTTCTGCCAGCAGCATGTGCGCGAATATAACCAGAAATGGAATTTCTTCGACGGCACCACCGAGGCTGAGCTGAACGCACAGCGGTCGAAGGATAAGGTGTGGGAGCGCGAGACCAAGCCGATGGGCGACCCCGAGGCCCGCGCCTGGGCCCGTCTGGGGATCGAGGACCCGCATCAGGTGCTGGGCGCCAACAGCACCCAGAACAAAGGCCGTACCGGTGGTGGTGGCGGACGTCGCCTGCCGCCCACCGAGCGTCGTGCGATCGAGATTCTCGAAGCCAATGACAGCTGGACCAAGGCCGAGGTTCGCAAGGCATACAAGAAACTGATCAAAGTGCTTCACCCTGACATGAACGGTGGCGACCGTAGCCAGGAAGAGCAGCTGCAGGAAGTCGTCTGGGCCTGGGACCAGATCAAGGACAGCCGGAACTTCAAATAAGCTTGCCGCCCGGTGGCAGCCGGGTCTTTGGTCACGTGTTTACACAGTTTGGTCCGGGTGTGAGGATGCCCTATGGAAACCTGTTTGAATTCCCGCGATAGTGGTGGTGTTTTGAATCAGAGTTTTCCACGGAGCGACCGCTGTGCGAATTCCTTTCCTTCTGTTGCTTGTCTCACTATGCGGACTTGTCGCTGCTTATCTTTTTCCGACTGAACTGGATTGGCTGTTCCTTCTGGCCCTTTTGTGCGTATTGACCAGCACGATCCTTCTGATCCGAGCTTGGTTCGGGTGGCGCAAGGCCAACACATGGATCATCGTGGACGGCTCGAACGTCATGCACTGGAAAGACGGCAAGCCGGAATTGGGGACATTGCAGCACGTTCTTGCGTCCTTGAAGCAAGCTGGCTTCAAACCGGGCGTCGTGTTCGACGCGAATGTGGGGTATAAACTCGAAGGTCATTTCATGAGCGACCGGGTGCTGAGCCGCGCCCTGGGCTTGCGGGCCAAGCGGGTCATGGTCGCCCCCAAGGGCACGCCCGCAGACCCATTGATTTTGCAGGCAGCGCGGGACAGCAAGGCGCGCATCGTCACAAATGACAGGTTTCGGGATTGGGTAGACGAGTTTCCGGATGTGTTGAACGCGGATCGCCTCGTGAAAGGCGGCTTTCGCAAAGACCAGCTTTGGTTTTCGCTGTAGGCAAGCGACGGTCGATGCAAGGCAGAAACGCGCAAAGCCATGAAAATGGTGCTGCGTCCTGAAGTAGCCCATGGCAATCGATCCAAGAAAACACACTTGAAGGAACTTGCTGAGACAAAGGATCAGACCAGAGTCAGTTCGAATTTCAACTATTCGGATTTTTGTCCGGGTATGAGTTTCGCAAGGCAATTGCTTCCCGGCGCTTCAAGCAACTTAAGCGAGTTTGTTGCGACACTGCAGTGTCGTCACCCAAATCCGGGAATAGTGCGAGCAGCTCCATAACGTCTTCACGATGAAAAGACTTCAGCGCTGTGTCGCCCAGAAACAAGCTTTCACTGCGTAGACCCTGCGAGTGCAGTATCGCGTGTCGAGAGCAGGCAATGTGATAATAAGTGGTATCTTCACCCGTGAGCACCTGCTGAATTGCTCCGTCATTCACCAAATGGATTGCCGCAACAAAGACCCGATCCTGTCCGAACAACAACTCGGCACGCCAGCCTTCCAGCATGATCCGATGTTGCGGGGACACAAAAATATCTTGGTTGGGTTGACCCTTGCAAATCGCGTCGCGCCGAATGCGAACGGGTCTAAATTTAGGTTGCAGAACCAACGTTCTTGCACTCAGCACTTTCTTACCGATCCACAAAATCGGTAGTGTCTTCCCACCTGACACGCAAACTCTGTCACCGATCGCCAAGTTTTCAACCGGACGGGGACCGGCTTCGGTTTCAATCAGGGTTCCTGCTACAAAACAGGGCGGGTTGTTCGGATCAAGATCACCGGTTGTGATTTGCCAGTTTCCGGTTGTCATAGGCCCGGTGGGGTTATTGGTGTCCCAGGCATAGGTGGCAGTCCCGACCTGAATGAATTCACCAGATTCCCCGGTACCTTTGTAGTTACCTTGACCTAGGTATGTATAGGGTAGGAACGGACCACCGTTGATCGAAATTGTTTGACCTGAGACAATGGCTGGTTCGGTCCTGTTTTGTACGATCAAGTCGCCTTGCCCGCTTGTGTTGACCGTATGAAGCAGGACGTCAAACGACATACGTTGCGCCCACTAGATTGGCTGAACCCAAAGATAACCCGCAACGCTCGAGCTCCCTCCATCTATTGACCGCACAGAACAGCATAGACCTTACAACCTCGTAGAAACACCAAATCCACATTTAGAAGTCATGTTAATTCACCCAAGAAACATTTCAATATTAGCATCTTAATATTTGCATTTGAATGAGGTGCACAGGTTGCTGCAGGACTCTTGCCGAGCACTTCAGGGCTATGCTTAATCGGCCTCAAGTTTGTTTATGAGAGGCGCCATATCAGAGCGCGGGAAATCTTTCTGAAATGAATTGCACCACGCAGCGATAGGGCCAGTTTGAAAGAAAAACCTGCTCACCTTTCGACGCGCTTCGCTTTCCCTTGCCCTTGCCCGCAATATGTTGCACCACACACGGGTTCAAACCCGGCAAAGCGGGGCAAAGGATAAGGACAAGGCGCATGGCTGACGGATCGATCGATATCAACGCAAAACCTACCGAGGATGTCTCGGTCCGTGACGTGTTCGGCATTGACAGCGACATGGCGGTCAAAGGTTTCGCCGAGCGCAGCGACCGAGTGCCGGTGATCGATCATACCTACAAGTTCGATCCGGAAACCACGCTGGCGATTCTGGCGGGCTTTTCGCATAACCGTCGTGTGATGATTCAAGGGTATCACGGCACAGGTAAATCGACCCATATCGAACAGGTCGCGGCCCGTCTGAACTGGCCGGCCGTGCGCGTGAACCTCGACAGCCACATCAGCCGGATCGACCTGATCGGCAAAGATGCAATCAAACTGCGCGACGGCAAGCAGGTGACCGAATTCCACGAAGGCATCCTGCCCTGGGCGCTGCGCAACCCGGTCGCCATCGTGTTCGACGAATATGACGCAGGCCGCGCCGACGTGATGTTCGTGATCCAGCGCGTGCTGGAGCATGACGGCAAGCTGACCCTGCTGGACCAGAACGAGATCATCACACCGAACCCGAATTTCCGACTGTTTGCCACCGCAAACACTGTGGGTCTGGGTGACACGACCGGCCTTTATCACGGCACCCAACAGATCAACCAGGCGCAGATGGACCGCTGGTCGCTGGTCTCGACCCTGAACTACCTGAGCCACGATGCCGAGACGATGATCGTGCTGTCGAAGGCGCCGCATTACAACACCGCCGAAGGACGCAAGACCGTCAGCCAGATGGTCACTGTGGCCGACCTGACCCGGACCGCCTTCATGAATGGCGATCTGTCCACCGTCATGAGCCCGCGCACCGTAATCAACTGGGCGCAAAACGCCGAGATCTTCCGCGACGTGGGCTATGCCTTCCGGCTGTCCTTCCTGAACAAATGCGACGAGCTGGAACGTCAGACTGTGGCCGAGTTTTATCAGCGTTGCTTTGATGAAGAATTACCCGAGAGCGCCGCGAGTGCGAGCTTGGGGTAACCACCCGATTAATTGCGCCCGTTTCGGGCGCAATGCCTCCGGCGGAGGTATTTTTGGCCAGATGAAGGCGGGTCCGGTTTCCAAAGTAAATGAAACCGGGATCGCGTTAAGAAAGGCTTGGGAATATGGCACCGAAGAACGACAATCCTGCTGATCCGTTCAAAAAGGCTCTGGCCGAAGCCACCAAAGTCATGGCCGATGATCCGGAACTGAGCGTTTCGTACACGGTTGACCCTTCGGGCCTGTCGGGCGAGTCGATGCGGTTGCCGCAGGTCTCTCGCCGGATGACGCGCGAAGAGGTGCTGCTGGCGCGCGGCACGGCAGACGCTTTGGCGTTACAACGCAAGTATCATGACGATGCGACGCACAACCGCTATGCGCCTCCGGGTGATATGGCGCGGGATCTTTACGAGGCGATGGAGGTTGCGCGGTGCGAGGCGATGGGTGCGCGGGACATGCCCGGCACCGCCAGCAATATCGACGTCAAGATCGGGCATGAGGCGATCCGGCGCGGGTATGATCAGTGCAAACAGCCTGCCGATGCACCTTTGTCGGTGGCAGCCGGGTACCTGATCCGTCACCTCGCCACCGGGCGCGATCTGCCGCCTGCTGCCGAAAACGTCATGAATTTGTGGCGTGGATTTATCGAGGAACAGGCCGGTGGCGTGTTGGAAAACCTTGATGAAGTGCTCTCGAATCAAGCCGAATTCGCCAAGTTTGCCCGTCAGATGATTAAGGATCTGGGCTATGGCGACCAGCTGGGCGATGATCCCGATGAGCTGGACGACGAGCAGGACGATCAAGCCGAGGACGACGCCGAGGAACAGCCCGATCCCGACAGTACTGGTCAGGATGATCAGGACGAGCAGGATGCGGATGCGACCCCTGAGCAAACTCAGGAAGAGCAGCAGGATCAGTCTCAGGCCCAGGTCTCGATGGATGAGATGGCCGAGGATGAGATGGGCGATGAGGCAGAGATGCCAGACGGCGAAGCGCCGCTGGAACCACCTGCCCCGCCGCCAGCGTCCGAGGCTGACCCGGATTACAAGGTCTATCTGGACACCCATGACGAAGAGATCGCCGCCGAAGATCTGGCAGAACCTGCCGAGCTGGAACGCCTGCGGGCCTATCTGGATCAGCAGTTGGAGCCGCTGAAGGGGGCCGTGAGCCGTCTGGCCAACAAACTTCAACGCCGGTTGCAGGCGCAGCAAAACCGCAGTTGGGAGTTCGACCGGGAGGAAGGCATTCTGGACGCGGGACGATTGGCGCGTGTGGTGGCCAACCCGACCACACCGCTGAGCTTCAAGGTCGAGAAGGACACAGAGTTCCGCGATACTGTGGTTACGCTGCTGCTGGACAACTCTGGCTCGATGCGCGGGCGTCCGATCTCGATCGCAGCCATTTGCGCGGATGTTCTGGCGCGAACCCTGGAGCGGTGTAATGTGAAAGTCGAGATTCTGGGCTTTACCACCCGGGCGTGGAAAGGTGGTCAGGCGCGTGAGGCGTGGCTGAACGATGGTCGACCGCAACAACCCGGGCGTCTGAACGATCTGCGCCACATCATCTATAAAGGGGCCGATGCCCCGTGGCGACGGGCCCGGCCCAATCTGGGCCTGATGATGAAAGAGGGTCTGCTGAAAGAAAACATCGACGGTGAGGCGCTGGAATGGGCGCACCGGCGGATGCTGGCGCGGCGCGAGCAGCGCAAGATCCTGATGGTGATTTCGGATGGCGCGCCCGTGGATGATTCAACGTTGAGCGTGAACCCGGCCAACTATCTGGAAAAACATCTGCGCGACGTGATCGCAATGGTCGAGAAGCGCAAGATTGTCGAGCTGCTGGCCATCGGGATCGGCCACGACGTGACCCGGTATTATGACCGAGCCGTGACCATCACCGATGTAGAGCAACTGGCTGGTGCGATGACCGAGCAGTTGGCAGCCCTGTTCGACAGTGATCCGCGGGCGCGGGCACGGGTGATGGGAATGAGAAAGGCCAGCTGAAGCTGACCTTGCCTCCGGCGGGAGTATTTTCTGAAAAGGTAAAGTGCCAGGCGCTTCTGAGGTCTGGCCGGTTTCGGCGGAGTATTCCCGATCTGGACATTTTTTGAATTGCGCCTCAGGGTCTCGCACAAACGCTGTTGATGAGGCTGCCTATGTTCCAATCCTTCGAAGTGACTGCCCGCCCGGAACAGGGGCCACCGAGACTGGCCGAATTACGGGAACAGATGGCGCAGGAGGGGCTGGACGGGTTTCTGATTCCGCGCGCAGATGCGCATCAGGGCGAATATGTTGCGCCACGCGATGAGCGCCTGGCCTGGTTGACCGGGTTTACGGGGTCAGCCGGGTTTTGCGCGGCCTTGCGCGACGTAGCGGGGGTTTTTATCGACGGGCGGTATCGCACTCAGGTCAAGGCACAGGTTGCAAAAGAATTCACCCCCGTTCCCTGGCCTGAGGTCAGCCTGAGCACTTGGCTGAAAGAGCAGTTGCCCAATGGGGGCAAGATCGGGTTCGATCCATGGCTGCATGCGACGGGGCAGATTTCCAGCGCCGTGGAAGATCTGGAAGGATCGGGCATCGATCTGGTGCGGTGCGAAAACCTTGTGGACAGGGTCTGGGCAGATCAGCCCGCCCCACCGATGAACCCCGTCAAGGCACATCCGATTGAGTTTGCGGGGGAAAGTGCAGACAGCAAGATTGCCCGCTTGGCCGAAAACCTTCGGCAGGCCAGACACACGGCAGCTGTGATCACCCTGCCGGATTCGATCATGTGGCTGTTGAATATCCGAGGATCGGACATTGCGTACAACCCGGTGGCTCATGGCTTTGCGATCCTGCACGCAGGTGGTCAGGTTGATCTGTTCATGGCGGCGGCGAAACTGGCGGGGGTAAGGGATTATCTGAGCCCTCAGGTAACTCTACACGAGCCGCAGGCACTGCTGGACGCGGTTGCGGCTTTGGGCGGGTTGGTACAAGTGGACGTGGGTACGGTGCCTCAGATCGTGGCGGACGCTCTGGACGATGCAATGACCGACGGAGGTGACCCCTGCGCCTTGCCCAAGGCCTGTAAGAACGCGGCTGAAATTGCGGGCAGCGCCGAGGCGCATTTACGCGATGCGGTGGCGGTCATCGATACCTTGTGCTGGCTGGACAAACAGGCCACGGGCAGCATCACCGAAATGCAGGTTGTCACGCGGCTGGAAGAAAACCGTCGCAAGGGGGATGCGCTGCAGGATATTTCGTTCGACACTATCGCCGGGACGGGTCCGAACGGTGCGATCATGCATTATCGCGTGACTGAAGAGACCGACAGCCTGTTGGAAAATGGTCATATTCTGGTACTGGACAGTGGCGGGCAATATCTGGACGGCACCACTGACATCACGCGGACCATTGCCATCGGCGAAGTCGGCGCGGAGGAAAAAACCTGCTTTACCCGTGTACTGAAGGGCATGATTGCCATGTCGATGCTGCGTTGGCCTACGGGCCTTGCCGGGCGTGACATCGAATGCGTGGCCCGCACGCCGCTTTGGTCGGCAGGGCAGGATTTCAATCATGGGGTCGGACATGGGGTCGGAGCTTATCTGAGTGTGCATGAAGGGCCGCAACGCCTGTCGAAGGTCAGTCATGTGCCGCTGCAACCCGGCATGATCCTGTCGAACGAGCCGGGTTATTACCGCGAAGGCGCCTTTGGCATCCGCATCGAAAACCTTGTCGTGGTGGAAGAGGCCCCGTCTCTGCCCGGCGGCGATACCGAACGTGCGATGTTGAACTGGCGCACCCTGACTTTCGTGCCGATTGACCGCAGGCTGATCGTGACCGATATGTTGACGGCTGGCGAACGCGACTGGCTGAACGCTTATCACTGTGACGTTGCAAAAAATATCCGCCCGAGGCTGGGACATGACGCGCAATTGTGGTTGGATGCCGCAACTGCGCCGATCTGACACCAGTCTGTTACATGGAACGGGCAGACGAGAGGCCTGAATACGACGACGGAAGGAACAGGAATGACTGAGATCACGATCCAAAAAGCGCCGGGTAAATGGAGTGTCCGCTCGGGCGGGGCGATTCTGGGCGAAACGAATAACGCGCTGGAACTGCATGAAGGCGACAAGGATCCGGTGATCTATTTCCCACGCAGCGATATTGCGATGGCGTTTCTGGATCAGACCGACAAGGTGACCCACTGCCCCGGCAAGGGCGATGCGACGCATTTTTCCATCGTCAACAAGTCATCCACAACCGAAAATGCGGTGTGGAGCTATGAAGATCCAATCCCGACCGTGGCCGAGATCAAGGGCCATCTGGCGTTTTACCCGGTAGAGTCGGTGAAAGTGGAACAGATCTGAGTGCGCATCACCTCATCTTGCAGGGCGTTCAAGCGGGCCGACTGGCCCGTTTTTTTTGCCAAGTGCAGATCCGGACGATCGGTTTTCGCGCAGGTGTATAATGCCTGGCTTACGGGGGCCGCGTTTCGTGCAATCTTACCTATTTGGGGTCTTTCGCAATCACGGTACTCACAGTGCGTGTTGTCCTGCTTCTGGTGATTGCAATCGCGCCTAAGACCAAGGCACAGGCCAGGGTCTGAGATAGCGTGATCGCCTCATCAAAAGCAAAGAACCCAACGGCAAACATAGTCGGCAATTCAATGCTACCGATGATTGCGGTTTGAGACGCGCCGATCAGCGGCGAACAGATCGTGTAAATCAGCTGTGGCACAAGCGCCGTGACCAGCCCTATGCCGATGATCAATATCCAGTCGGACTGCCCTTTGGGAAGCAAACTGGCGACATCGGCGTTCAGCATCAATGGCAAGAGCCCAAGAATCGATCCCAGGGAAATGGATGCAATGCGTGCAAGCGGGGCAATGCGGGACAGCCTGTGGACCAGGACACATATGCCAAAACCAAAGCCAAATGGCGCTGCCAGAGACATTAACAATGTCGGTACATGCCGGAGTGGAACGGATGCAGGCGAACCGGCTATGACTGCCGCCAGCGCAATGACGGCCGCGGCCAGCACGGCGCGCCTGGTTGGTGCATCGGAGAACAAGGCCCAGGCAATGATCAATGTGAAAACCGGATAGGTCATATAGAGCACGCCGACGGTTGAGGCGGGTAATGTTTCGAGCGCGGTCACATATCCAATCCAGCCAAGACCCATCACCACACCAGCTGACAGACCCCAACATATTTCGCGCCATGCGTGACGGTGCATGATGAGAACGGGCAGCAGCAAAACGGCCGCGACGATGTAGCGATAGAAGGCGACTGCATAAGGTGCGACGCCTTGCTCGGTCAGCCCCCGGCTGAAATAGGGAACCAGTCCGAAACAGATTGACGCAAACAAAACACCAGCGACCGCAAACGCATAAGAAACAACCTTTTTTGTCTGAGGTGTCGTCGTCGCCATCCACAAGTGCTAACACGGGTTCGCGCATATTAGAGCAGAGATTCATCGAGCAGACACTTGGTTGCGCCGTCTTTTTCCCACCTCACGCAGCTGTGGCATGCAAGTGAGCGGCAATTGCGGCACACTTCCTCTGGGTATCACCGGGGGTTTCCATGTCGATTTCACGTCGCGGTTTTGCAGGAATGATCGGGGCTGGCGCACTTGCACCCGGTGCTTTGTGGGCACAGCAGGATCCGATTCTGGAGGCGTTGCGCAGCACACTGAACGGGCGCCGGACCGAGTTTGAAGCGCAGATGGTCTATCTCAAAGATCGCGGCCAGCCGGATGTCGTGGCCGGGTTGCTGACTGCGATGCGCTATGCCGACCGTCGGCGGAATGAGATCATCGAAGTGATGGAGGCTCTGACCGGGCAGCGTCACGGCAATGACTGGTTCGAATGGATGCTGTGGCAAGAACGGAACCCCCAGATTGCCCCCCACCCGTCGTTGATCCCGTTCAAGCGGGAGGTTCTGGTGGGGATCGACCCGAATTTCGATGTGTTTCTGCGGTCTGAGTATCTGCAGCGCGACAGGATGAAGATCCGGTTGGAGGAGATCACGTGGGGCGGTGTGCACAAGGATGGCATTCCGTCTCTGGACAACCCGACCCTGATCTCTGCTTCGAATGCGGGATACCTGAAGGGTGATGATCTGGTCTTTGGTGTCGCCATCAACGGCGACGAGCGCGCCTATCCGCTTCGGATCATGGGTTGGCATGAGATGTTCAACGAGGTGATTGGCGGTGTGCCCGTGGCGCTGGCTTATTGCACGCTCTGCGGGTCGGGCATCCTGTTTGAAACGCAAATAGCCGGGCGTCGGAAACCTCTGGTCTTCGGCTCGCCCGGGTTCCTGTATCGCTCGAACAAACTGATGTTCGACCGTGAAACGCATTCGCTGTGGAACCAGTATACCGGCAAGCCTGTTGTGGGACCTCTGGTGGATAGCGGCATCAAGCTGAAGCAGCGCCCGGTGGTGATCACGACATGGGACAGCTGGCAGACCTCGCACCCCAAGACCCGTGTTTTGTCGGTGAACACGGGGCATCGGCGCAATTATGGGTCCGGCGTTGTCTATCGGGATTATTTCGCCTCAGGCGAGTTGATGTTCCCGGCAGTCGTGGATCAGTCCCGCCATCGGCAGAAGGATTACATATTTGCCGTGCGCCAGTTTGGCGCCGCACGCGCTTGGCCGCTGGATGAGTTCAAGGGCAAGCCGGTTATCAATGACGCAATTGGTCAGACGCCTCTGGTTCTGATCGGCGATCCCAAGGAGCGCAGCGTGCGGGCCTATGAGCGGAAAGGCCACCAGTTCAGGGCCACGCAAAGCGGGTTGCAGGATGGGTCGGGGAAAGGCTGGACCGTTACCGAAGAGGCATTGATCGGGCCGGATGGTGCGCGTTTGCCGCGGGTCGCCGGACATATCTCTTACTGGTTTGCGTGGGACAATTACTTGGGCGACGCAGCCAGCGTATATGGCCGGTGAAACTCAGGAATGTTCTTCGGCAGCCGTCGCCGCCAGTGCCCTGTTATAGGCCTTGAGCGCATCGACGTGATAGAGCGCACCAACAGGTGTCTCAGATCCATCCTCTTCCAAAATGACAACCGGGATGCAGGGGATGTCGTCGCGGTCGAAATAAGGCATTGCGGCTTCCAGCGTGGCGCTGGCCTGAATGCACAAGCCCTGTTCGATCAGTCCCTGCGCCTCTTCCTTGGTGATTGAACGCGGATCCCCAATGGGACGCATCACCGCCCCGGCGCGCAGCATGGCCAATAGATAAGCCTGCGGTCCGGCAGCCAGATGGACATCACGCCGCTCCAGTTGGGTCAGGAAGAACGACCGATCCACAAGACGTGAGGCCAGTGCTGTGGACATCGACACGGAGGCCATCACCGCGATGCCGATCTGCCAATCCCCGGTCAGTTCAAAGACGATCAGAGTGGTCGAGATCGGCGCGCCCAACACCGCCGCGGCCACAGCACCCATTCCGGCAAAGGCATAGAGCGTGTGCGTGCCCGACACATCCGGCAGCAACCCGGTGGCGATCAGGCCAAAGGCCAGCCCGGTCAGCGCCCCGACCATCAGCGAGGGAGAAAACACGCCGCCACCCATGCGCCCGCCCATCGTGATGGCGACGGCAACCGTTTTGGTTACCGCAAACAGGACAGCTGTTGTCAGTACCAGATCACCGGTCAAAGCGCGGATGGTCGTCTCGTACCCGACACCAATGATATGCGGGAACCAGATCGCCATCAGCCCCAGCATCGCCCCGGACACCGCCGGGCGCAGCCAGCCCGGAATGGACAGGCGGTTCTGAATATGGCTGCCAATATCCTCGGCAAAGAAGATCGACCGCATCAGCAGCAGGGCGACAAAGCCACAGATCAGGCCGAGGATCAGGAAAGCTGGCAGTTCGACGTAGAATTGCAGCGATCCCGGTGTCTCCAGCGTGAATTCGGTGACATCGCCATATTCCAGACGGTTGATCACCGTTCCGGCGACCGAAGCGATGACGATTGGCGCGAAGGCATGCACGGCGAAATGGCGCAGCACAACCTCGAGCGCGAACAAGGCCCCGGCGATGGGTGCGTTGAAGCTGGCCGATACGGCGGCAGCGACCGCACAACCCAGCAGGTCTCGGCCCGTGATCCCGTCCGCGTGAATTCGGTTGCTGACCCATGTGGATATGACCCCGGCCATGTGCACCACGGGGCCTTCGCGGCCCGTTGACCCACCCGAACTGAGCGTGATCAATGAGGCGAAGAACGAGGCGATGCCCGCCTTGACCTCGACCCGCCCGTCGGTGATGGCCGAGCCTTCGATCACATCGGCAACCGACCGGACGCGACCGTCATTGGTGAACCTGTTCAGGATCACACCCACGATCAGCCCGCCAATAATAGGGATGATCAGAACCATGAACCACGGCAGCATTTCCGCGTGGCTGTGCAGCAGCAGGATGTCATCGGTATCGTAAAGATAGGCCTGCAGCGCGCGGATGGCTTTGCGGAACCCCAAAGCCATGAACCCTGCTGCGATCCCAATGGCCAATGCGATGAACCAGAACTGAATCTGGCTTGGCCCCCGGCGCAGCATCACCCGCCACGCATCCTTGATCGCGGCCAGAGCCTGATTGAACTGGTTGCGCAGAACGGTGCGGGTCGATTGGGTCATTGGCCCTCGGCGATCATCTCTTGATCCTTAGTAAGCCACGGAGCGCCCATATAAAAGTGAGATAGCGACAGTGTGAGCACCAATTCACGCCATTGGCGCGTCAGGCTTGCAGCAGCGCCCGGGCAGCGGCGCGGGCTTCTTCGGTGATGGTATCACCTGCGACCATGCGCGCGATCTCGTCCACCCGGTCCAGCTCGGCCAGAGGTACGACGGAGGACAGGGTTTGCCCGTTCGTTACCTGTTTTTGCACCCGCCAGTGATGCGCCGCCCGCGCGGCGACTTGCGGGGAATGGGTGACAACCAGAACCTGCCCGCCCTGCGCCAGCGATGCGAGCCTGCGCCCGACCGCATCGGCAGTTGCGCCACCGACGCCGCGATCAATCTCATCAAAGATCATCGTCCGGGCACTGTCATCACCTGACAAGCAGACCTTTAGGGCCAGCAGGAAGCGGCTGAGTTCACCCCCTGATGCGATCTTGTTCAGCGGCCCTGACGGAGCACCGGGGTTGGTGGCCACGGTGAACGCCACGGCGTCGGTCCCGTCAGGGCCCGGTTCGGACGGGGTGAGTTCGGTCTGAAACACGGCGCGTTCCATCTTGAGCGGGGCGAGTTCGGCCATGACGGCCGCATCAAGCTGCCCGGCGGCCGCCTTGCGGGCCGCGCTGAGATCGGCGGCTGCGGCATCATACGCCTGCTGTGCCGCGTCCACGGCTGCGCGTCTGTCTGCCAGATCGGCATCACCCGCTTCCAGCCGGTTCAACCGGTCGCGCAGGGTGTCGGCAAACGTGCCCAGATCGTCCGGAGCCACATCATGTTTGCGGGACTGCGCGCGGATGGCGAAAAGGCGTTCTTCGGCATGCTCCAGTTCTGTCGGATTGAAGTCCAGCGCCTGAAGGCAGGCATTCACGCCATCCTGTGCTTCGCCCAGTTCGATCATGGCGCGACCAAGCGCGGCGATCGGGCTTTCCAGCTGGCCACCCGCGTTGTCAGAAACGCCTTCCAGCCAGCGGATGGCGTCGGACATGGCCCCCTCGGCCCCGTCTCCGGACAACAGGGCAAAGGCGCGCGCGACATCGTCACGGATGCGCTCGGCCCCTTGCATCATGCGTCGGCGGGCATCCAGTTCGGCATCTTCGCCGGGTTGTGGGTCAAGCTGATCCAGTTCGGCAACCGCGTGGCGCAGGAATTCTTCTTCACTGCGGACGGCGGCCAATGCAGCTTCGGTCTCGGCCAGTGCTTTGCGCGTGCACGACATTTCGGTCCAGGCTGATCGTACTCCAGCCAGATGGTCTGATACCCCTGCAAACTCGTCCAGCATCGCACGATGACCACGTGGGTTCAGCAGCCCGCGATCGTCATGTTGGCCGTGCAATTCGATCAGAGTCTCAGAGAGCGCCCGCAGCACTTCGCCCGAACATCGGCGATCATTGACCCAAGCGGTCTTGCGCCCCTCGGCAGTGTTGACACGACGCAGGATCAGTTCCTCGCCGCCCGGAAGGCCAGCTTCGGCCAAAACCGCGTGGGCGGGATGGTCGGCGGTGAGTTCGAACTCGGCAACAACCTCGCCCTGCGCAGCGCCCTGCCGTACCAGTTCAGCCCGGCCGCGCCAGCCCAGCACGAAGCCCAGCGAATCCAGAAGGATCGATTTGCCCGCCCCGGTTTCACCGGTCAATGCGTTCAAGCCCGGCTGAAAACTCAGTTCAAGCCGGTCAATGATCAGCATATCGCGGATATCAAGGGCGCGCAGCATCAGGTCTTCAGCGTCCCGGACCAGAGGCCATGGCGATTACAACCATTCACCTTTGATGGTCTGACGATAGATCGTGTTGAGCCAGTTGTTGCCACGGCTCTTGAGTTTCAGCCCGCGCGAGGTCAGCAACTTATAGGCATCGTCATACCATTCCGTGGACTGATAGTTATATCCAAGGATTGCCCCCGCAGACTGCGCTTCGTCCAGCAGGCCGAGGGACAGATAGGCCTCGACCAGACGATACAGCGCTTCGGCGGTGTGGGACGTGGTCTGGAAGTCTTCGACCACAACGCGGAACCGGTTGATCGCCGCGATATAATGATCCTGACGCAGGTAATAGCGTCCAATTTCCATTTCCTTGCCCGCCAGATGATCGAAGGCCAGATCAAATTTCAAAACCGCCGAAGTGGCGTATTCGCTGTCGGGATAGACCTCGATCACGGTGCGCAGGGATTGCAGTGCCTGGAAGGTCAGGCCCTGATCGCGACCGACTTCATCAATCTGATCATAATAGCTTAGTGCCAGCAGATACTGCGCATAAGCCGCGTCTTCATCCGTGGGGTAGAAGTCGATATAGCGCTGCGCAGCCGCACGGCTTTCTTCATAGTTCTGGTCCGCATGGAACGAAAACGCCTGCATGATCAGCGCACGTTTGGCCCAGTCAGAATAGGGATACAGACGTTCGACTTCCGAGAAATACCACGCCGCATCATCCGACCGATTCTGCGACAGTTCGTATTCACCACGGGTGTAGATCTGTTCCGGCGTAAACCCTTCAAGGTTCTGGTCCCGGTCTGCGCCTTTGTTACCAAAAAGGCCGCCCCCGTTACCGCACGCCGCCAAAACTGCTGTCAGAAGAACCGCGCCTGCGAATCTGACTGCCGCTTTGCTGCCAACCATACCGCCCATCCTTGTCGTCTTGCTTAATGGGGTTTGCCCCGAATTGAGCCATGGTCTAGCACAGAAAATTCCGGTGCAAAACGCCTTATGCAACTTCTGGCGCAAATGTCGTCAGAGTTGATCAGATCAGGCGACTTCGGGAATTTCGTTTACGACCAGCCCCTGCCCCGGCAGGCGCGCGGCCTGTTCCGGCGTACACAGAATCGGACGCACCGCACCCGGCGTTTCGAACAGATTGCGCAACAAAGTGTTGGTCAGAGAATGACCCGACTTGTCGCCCGTGAAGTGGCCCAAAATCGGTCCACCCGCCAGATATAGATCGCCCAGAGCGTCCAGCATCTTGTGGCGCACGGCTTCGTCCGTGCGGCGGAACCCGCCGGGCGTCAGAACGTCGCTGCCTTGAACGACCACAGCATTTTCAAGTGTACCACCCAGTGCCAGCCCATTTTCCCGCATCGCTTCGACATCCGTGCGACGGCAGAAGGTCCGGCAATCACTGAGCTCGCGCGCGAACGATCCGTTGCGCATATCCAGCGTTTTGGTTTGGTTGCCGATGGCGCTGTCTTCGAAGTTGATGTGGAAATCAATGATCAGTCCGTTCGCCGGTGCGATGCTTGCGCTTGCGCCTTCGCGCAATGCGGTGACAGGCTTCAACACCTCATAGGCCAGAACCGGGCTGGCCTGACGGCGTACGCCTTTGGCCATGATGCCCCGCACGAATTCAATCGAGGACCCGTCCATGATCGGAACTTCGGGACCGTCGATCTCGATCAGTGCGTTATGTACGCCGCAACCCGCCAAGGCAGCCATGATATGTTCGATGGTGGAAACCGAGACACCGGCATCATTCACCAGACGTGTGCAGAGCGGGGTCCGTTCGACCACGTGATAGATGGCAGGGATCATCGCATCGCCCAGATGAATATCCGTCCGCTTGAACCAGATCCCATGACCAGCCGCCGCCGGTTTCAGGACCATGGTCGCCGGTTTGCCGCTGTGCAGTCCGACACCATTAAACCTAACCGGAGATTTGAGCGTATGTTGCAAAATGGGCCTCGGTGAGTGATGTCCAGCCTTCTGAGGCTGTGTTGGACACTCAGTTAAGGAAGCCCGCGTCAAGGCTCAACTCACTCTTTGCAACCGATTGAAACATGTATGTGACAGATCGGCAAAACCCTGCTTACATGCCTGTAAGCTGCTGTTAACAAAAAATTAAGGGCCGCCAAAAGACGGCCCTTCGAGTGGATTTTGTTACCGTGATCAGTTGGCCTGACGGCGCAGGAAGGCCGGAATTTCGATGCGGTCCTGGTCCGCATCGGCCTCATCCTGCATCGGTGCCGTAGCTTCGGACTGGCGCAGAACGGGTTGCTGACGGGCTGGTTGCGCCGGTGTATCCGGGGCGTGACCTGTCATCCGATCGATCAGACGATTGAAGCCAAAACGCGAGCGTTCTTCGGGTTCCGACTGTGAAACAGCCTCGTGTTGGCGAGGCGCGGCCGGACGTTGCGGTGCCGAAGGAACCTTCTGAACAGCTGCCTGCAGACGCTGCAGAGCTTCGGGCGACGGGGTACCAGCGGAATGTCCGCGCGGTGCCGCATATGCTTCGGGTGCTGGCTCGACATGTTCGGGTTGCGGTTCGAATTCTGCCACACGCGGCTGGTAGGCTGGCGGCGGCAGGCCGTCATCCTCACGCGCGTCACGCGGTTGGAACTGCGTCTGTGAAGGCTCTTCGGTAGCCTCGAACAGCGACGGCTCGCGGATCTCTTCCGGCTGCGGTGCAGGCTCTACCATTTCCGCTGCGACCGGTGCTTCTTCCTGAACATGCTCTTCCGCCGAAACGGTGCGGGTCAGCGGTTCCGACATGGAGCGGCGTGCCACCGGGACATCTGCTGTTTTCTCGGTAGCGTCGATGCCGGTCGCAACAACCGATACACGCATACCACCTTCCATGACTGTATCCAGCGTCGAGCCGACGATGATGTTCGCCTCAGGATCCACTTCTTCGCGGATGCGGTTGGCGGCTTCGTCCAGTTCGAACAAGGTCAGGTCGTGTGAGCCGGTGATGTTGATCAGAACGCCTTTGGCGCCCTTGAGGCTGATTTCGTCCAGCAACGGGTTGGCGATGGCTTTTTCCGCCGCCTGGATGGCGCGGTCTTCGCCGGTTGCTTCGCCGGTACCCATCATCGCCTTGCCCATTTCGTCCATCACGGCGCGAACATCGGCAAAGTCGAGGTTGATCAGGCCCGGACGCACCATCAGGTCGGTCACGCCCTTGACGCCTTGATACAGAACGTCGTCAGCCATCGAGAACGCCTCGGTGAAGGTGGTCTTTTCGTTGGCCAGACGGAACAAGTTCTGGTTCGGGATGATGATCAGCGTGTCGACGACTTGCTGCAATGCTTCAACGCCGTCTTCGGCTTGCCGCATCCGCTTGGCACCTTCGAACTGGAAAGGCTTGGTGACAACACCGACGGTCAGAACACCCAGCTCACGGGCGGCCTGTGCGATGATCGGTGCCGCACCTGTACCGGTACCGCCGCCCATGCCAGCAGTGATGAAGCACATATGCGCGCCGGCGAGGTGATCCACGATCTGTTCTATGCTTTCTTCCGCGGCGGCTGCACCCACGGTCGGACGGGCCCCCGCCCCCAGACCTTCGGTGACTTTCACACCCAGCTGCACACGCGCTGAGGACTGGCTTTGCTGCAAAGCCTGCGCGTCCGTATTGGCGACCACAAAATCAACGCCGTCCAATTGTTTTTCAATCATGTTGTTGACCGCGTTTCCGCCTGCACCGCCAACGCCAAATACTGTAATCCGAGGCTTCAGTTCGTCCTGCCCGGGCATCGAAAGATTCAATGTCATGCTCTGTCCGCCTGTATTTATGTCCCGCCAAAGCGGTGTTTTTCTTACCTATCCATGTATGATTCTAGCGGCCTGATGCGAAAAGGTCACGTCAAAAATCGCGTTTTCCCACAAAATATGGAGGAAATAAGGCACCAACCGGCGGCATTTCGCAGGCTCTGCCAGATATAGCGAAAACATCGACGACCACCACAAGACAACCAACATGAACGCGAAGACTCACCCGTTCATCACGCTCTGATCGACTATCAACTACATTGCGGAAAACTGCTCAGGTCCTGCCGCGAGGCCTCTGCCGGGCCTTGTGGATATCTTGAGGGATAAATCGAATCGCTGCAACCGGATTTTTCAGCTGGTCGGAGCATTTGGACAGTTTAGGCTGACTTCTGTGATGCTACGCACTTCTTGTATTTCGCCCTCCGCGAAAGAGGCGAGTCGCACCATCAGGCGGTCTTCGTGCAAAAAAGGCCACCAGCAGACAGGCATACCATCAGGGTCATTGTCATAGAGAAAGCAAATCTGCCCGTTGGGGGTGGTAATCTGCCCATAGACGCAACTCTGCCCCTCTTCCCGCCAGACCGAAACACGGCGGCTCAGGAACTGCTCGGTCCCAACCAGGCCGCCGCTGCGAATCTCATAGAATGTGAGCGTTTTTCCGACAGCAGCATCCAGAAACGCCTCAGGCGTGATAATGGTCTGGGCAAAGGCCCAGCCCGGCAGCAGGGCCGCGCATAGAGCGACCCGGAGCAGGTGTCTACCAATTGTCACGGAACCACCGAACGGCGCGCTTGAACGGGCGCGCGGCATACGTATCGACCGGAATCTCGAAGTCCCACCATTCATCCTGCGGATTGGCCGCGAACAGGCTGAGACCGACCGCGGACGAGAACCCCGGCCCGGTGGCCGATTGCGGCAGGCCGTGCACGCGCAGCGGGCGACCCAGGCGCACGCGCTGCCCCAGAATACGAGTGGCGAGGCCATCCAGCCCCATGATCTGGCTGCCACCGCCGGTCAGCACGATCTGCTGGCTTGGCATATGTTCGAACCCAGCGGCGTCCAACCGCACGCGAACCTCTTCAAGGATTTCTTCGACGCGCGGGCGCATAATGCCGATCAGTTCGGCACGGCTGACGGTGCGACGGTCATGTTCCCAGTCGCCTGTATCACCACCGATATCGATCATGTCACGATCATCTGCACCTGTCGCATGAACACCGCCGTTGAAGGTCTTGATCCGTTCGGCCACAGCCGCTGGCACGCCCAGCCCCATCGAGATATCGGACGTCACGTGATCGCCACCCATACCGACGCAGTCAGCGTAGATCATGTGTTTCTTCATGAAGATCGACACGCTGGTCGTGCCTCCGCCCATGTCGATACAGGCCGCGCCCAGTTCCTGTTCATCCTCGACCAGTGCCGAGATGCCCGAGACATAGGCCGAGTTCGCGATGCCTGCCAGTTCCAGATCGCAGCGCTTTATGCAGCGTACGATGTTCTGGATCGCCATCGCATCGGCGGTCAGCATATGCATATCGACCGCAAGGCTTTGGCCCATCTGGCCGCGCGGATCGATCAGGCCCGATCGGTTGTCCAGTGCGAAATTCACCGGTTGCGCGTGCAGCACCTCGCGCCCGTCGCCATAATCCGGCACGTCGCAAGCGTTCAGAACACGGCCGACTTCGGCCTCGGTTACAAGCTGACCGTCCAGATCCACCTGTGCGTCCAACCCGTATGAACGCGGGTTCGCCCCTGAAAAACAGGCAATCACATGATCGACGCGGATATCGGCCATCTTCTGTGCAGCCTGAAGCGCAGTGCGGATGGCGCGTTCGGTTTCCTGCATGGCGGTGACTTCGCCAAACTGCACACCGCGCGACCGGGTGGTCGCCGCGCCGATGACACGGAACCCCGTCTGCCCCGCCATTGAACCGATGGTGCTATCCTCACTCAGCCGACCCGTCCCGTCAAAGCGCAGGACGAGGCAGGCTATTTTCGAGCTGCCCACATCCAGAATTGCGATCACACCGCGTTGCAAAGCCTGCCGCCGCATCTGACGCATGGCGCGTTGGGACTGATAAAGATCGGTCATCATGGTCGTTACTGCCCGTTACTCACTGTCACTTTTGTGTTCCACCAGTCTTCGCTGGCGGCTTTGGTCATTCGGATGGTGGGGCGCTGCCCGAGGCGCATGTCCACCACGGCCACGTCGCGTTCCAGAAGGTCCTGCACCTCATTCACTGCAAGCACACGTTCCAGCGCACGCACCGGACGGTCGGTCGGCAGCATGATGCGCTGACCGCGGTCCAGCACCAGATCCCAGCGTCGTTCACCAACGCGCACCAACCCACGCACGCGATTGCCCAGGCTGCGCGACGTTTGAAGAAGTTCCAGCGCTTGACCCACGTGATCATTTGCGCCTGTTCCCGCGATCAGCGGCAGGTCGGCATGAACCTTGCGCGAGATGGTTTCCTTGACATGCGCGCCAGTCTCATCAAGCAGTTCGAGCCCGTCACGCGTCCGCCAGACAATCACCGGCTGACGCTCGACCACGTCCACCTGCAGGATGCCGCCGGGACGGATTCTGACAGTTGCGGATTTCACAGGATCCAGACCGGTGATCGTGTCACGCATCTGTTCAACATCCAGATCCCAGGAGCTGATCGGGAAATCCAAAGGTACAATTTCGCGGATATCCTCGGACAGGCTGGTACCGGCCCCATCGATGGCCATCAGGTTGACCATGAATTCAGGGCGCTCCTGAATCGAAGTGCGCACATCTGCGATGTATGCCCCGAGTGCATCGCGACGGTCCTGAGAGGCAAAGAATAAGCCAACCGCAGCGGCGATGGCGCAAATCGGCAGACCGACCTTGACGCCCAGACGAATGCCTGGCGTCAGCATCCAGCGCTGAAGCCTGTAGCTGAGACGCGACGGCGCTGGGTCGCTGCGCCGGGCGGTGCGAGAAAACACCCGCGCCCCACGCAAACGCAGAAGCGGTTGGGTCTCGTGCGGTTCGGTGTCCGCCGAGGCGAAATCCGCATCCGGCCCCAAAACGGGCTTGGCACGATGGATTTCCAGCGAACGACTGGCGGTCAGCGGTCGCATGAGGCGTCCTCCACCATCCAGGCGCAAAGCTGTCCGAACGTCATATCCAGATGGGCGGCCTGTTCCGGGGCCAGCGAGGTGGGCGTCATGCCGGGCTGGGTGTTGGTCTCCAGCAGAATCAGACCATCGGCACCCATGCTGTCATCCCAGCGGAAATCGGTGCGGCTGACGCCTTTACAACCCAAGACATCATGCGCGCGCACAGCGTAATCCATGCAGCGATCGAAGATATCTTGCGGGACGTCGGCAGGCAGCACGTGCCACGACCCGCCGGGTTTGTACTTGGCGTCGTAATCATACCAACCATCGTCGGTCATGATCTCAGTCACGGTCAGGGCGCGGTCGCCCACCACGGTCACGGTCAGTTCGCGCCCCGCCACGTATTTTTCGACCATGATCTGATCGGGCATATCTCCGGACAGCTGCGGCGGGCCGTTGGCGTTTTCATGCACGATATAGATGCCAACACTGGAGCCTTCGTTGTTCGGCTTGGCCACGTAGGGCGGCTCCATCACGTGGGCTTCGATCACCGCCGTTTTTGGAACGATCACACTGGGAACAACGGGCAGCCCTACGGCCTGATACACTTCCTTGCTACGCTGTTTGTCCATCGCCAGAGCCGAGGCCAGCACGCCGGAATGCGTATAGGGAATGCGCACCCATTCCAGCAGCCCCTGCACACAGCCATCCTCGCCCCAGCGGCCATGCAGGGCGTTGAAAACCACATCCGGCTTGATGTCCAATAGGCGCGCATAGAGGTCGGGACCCGCGTCCAGCTCGACCACTTCGAAACCTTCTCCCACAAGAGCGGCTGCGCATTCGCGCCCAGAGCTGAGAGACACCTCGCGTTCCGCCGAGGGGCCACCCATCAATACCGCCACTTTGGGGTTTGTCCTGCTCGACATACCCAACGTGCGCCTCAATGTCCCCGGACCTTATATGGTGGTCCGTACTGCGTTTATGCCTTTGATCCGTCGCCTATATTTGCCTGTTATGGTCTGACGGATGGGGCTTTATTCTTTCAACGGATCACCGACCCGCATGATTTCCCACTCTAGCGTGATGCCGCTTGTTTCGTAAACCTTTTTTCGCACTTCCTCGCCCAGACCTTCGAGGTCGGCAGCAGTGGCCGCGCCGGTATTGATCAGGAAATTCGAATGTTTCGGGCTCATCTGCGCACCGCCAAGCGTCGCGCCACGCATCCCGGCGTCATCAATCACCTTCCACGCCTTGAAATCATGCACGTCATCCGCCTGACCCGTTGAGGAAAATCCGGCCGGATTGCGGAAAGTCGACCCCGCGCTGCGGTCTTTGGTCGGCTGGGTTTCGTCACGTTTCCTGAGCTGAGCCTCCATTTGGGCATGGAGGTCTTCGGGATTGCCTGAGGGACCCTCGAACGTTGCCGAGATCAGCACCGCACCTTCGGGCAGGTCTGTCTGGCGGTAGCGAAAGTTCAAATCTTCGGGCGTCAGCTCCACAACCTCACCCTGCCGGTTGACGATTGTGGCCTTGCGCAGAACATCTGCCGTATAGCTTCCATAGCACCCCGCATTCATCCGCACTGCGCCACCGATCGAGCCCGGAATAGTACGCAGAAAGGTCAAATCCACACCGGCGTTCGCCGCTTTGCGCGCCACATGCGCATCCAGCGCTGCAGCTCCTGCCGTAACGATACTGCCCTCAACCGAGATCGTATTGAACCCGCGCCCCAATCGGATCACGACGGCCCGCAGGCCGCCGTCCCGGACAATCAGGTTCGAGCCGACACCCATCGGAAAGATAGGGATGTCCGCGGGCAATTCCCGCAGAAACGACTGCAGGTCATCGATATCGGCGGGCTGGAACAGGTAATCAGCCGGGCCGCCGACACGAAGCCATGTGAAGTCAGAGAGGGTACGCGCCTGAGACAAGCGACCACGGGGAGCGGGAAGCGTTGTCATGCGTCTGCGCGCACCGCCAGACTGCGCCCACCAACGCCACCCATGATCGCGGCAAAGAGGAAGGGAAGTACTCCGGCGGTCAGCCAAACGAGCGGGCCGAAGGCTTGTTCTTCTTCGCCTGTTCCAATACCGGCCAGAACGACAATCAACGCCAACCCGACCGCTGATGCCAGCCCGATAAGCCACAACAGGCCGCGCAGGCCCAACCAACGGCCTGCCGTGAAACCGGCAGCGGCCCCGAGAAGGAAAGAAAAAATAGGCAGATAGGCAAATGTAGCGACCGACGCCATGGCGGATCTCCTGAACTTGGCCGGTTATTCGTCAGCCGCCTTCATGCCCTGCATTTTCGTCTTTGTCCAACGGGTCAGATAAATCACAGGCCAGCGCAGCACGGACATGCCCATGGCCAGCACCAGCAAGCCAATCCACGGGCCGTTCTGGAAGGTAACGTACCCCAGGATCGGAATGCCCACGGCGATCAGGATATAGGCACGAGTCCAGTGGTTGTCTTTGCTTGGGATCATTGCCAGCAGATTCGCAGCAACCCCCCAGAGGCCGGCAAGGGCGATGGACCAGTTCATTCCATGACCTCCCTCCGCACCCATTTCCGCCAGTAGAACCGGATGGGGTTGCGGAACATCGAAACGAACCCGCCGAAGGCAAAAACCGACCAGAACCTGCCGTGGTCATAGCCCAGCCAGACGATCAGAATCGGCGCACAGATTAACAGGGCCACGCCGGGCGGGAATTGCAGGCGCATCGGCAAGAACGCCACAATCGTGGCGCAGATCACCCAGAGTGCGGCAAAGATCATCGAATAGTCCATCTGCCCCTCCGAGGACGTGCGATAGCTGCGGGCAGATTACCACACTTTCAGGTTGTGCATCAATCAAACGGGAAGTCAAACGGCTTGTTTTCGTTGCAATCTCTCGGGCAGGCCGTTGGCCCAGACGCTGATCGTACCGGCGCCGAGACAGACAACCATATCGCCGGGACGGGCCTGTTCCCGCACAAGACGTTCAAGATCGTTTTCATCGAGCAGCGCGCGGGCATGGCGGTGGCCGTGGCGGATCAGGCCTTGCACCAGATCGTCACGGGTTGCACCTTCGATCGGGTCTTCGCCGGCGGCAAAGACCTCCGCGATGGCCACGACATCGGCGTCGTTGAAGCAGGTGCAGAAATCGTCGAACAAGTTGGACAGGCGCGAATAGCGGTGCGGCTGATGCACGGCGATCACGCGGCCTTCGGTCGCCTGACGCGCGGCTTTCAGAACAGCGGCAATCTCGACCGGGTGGTGGCCGTAATCGTCGATGATGGTGACGCCGTCGACTTCTCCGACCTTGGTGAAGCGACGGTTGACGCCGCCGAAATTGGCCAGCGCTTCGCGGATTTCCGAGGCTTTCATGCCCAGATGGCGGGCAACGGCCACGGCGGACAGCGCGTTCGAGACATTATGGTCTCCGGGCATCGGCAGGGTACAGCCTTCGATCACCTTGTCTTCGTATTGCAGATGGATATCAAAATGCGCAACGCCGCCTTTGTAGGTCAGGTTCTCGGCGCGCACGTCGGCTTGTGCGTTGAACCCATAGGTGCGCACACGGCGGTCGGTGATGCGACCGACCAGAGCCTGCACCTCGGCATGATCCGTGCAGCAGACGGCCAGACCGTAGAACGGCAGGTTCGAAACGAACTCATAGAAACCGTCGCGCAACGTGTCGAAATCGCCCCAGTGCTCCATATGCTCGGGGTCGATATTGGTGACGATGGCGATAGTGGCAGGCAGACGGTTGAACGAGCCGTCGGATTCGTCGGCCTCGACGACCATCCATTCGCCCTGCCCCATCCGCGCGTTCGAGCCATAGGCATGAATGATACCGCCATTGATCACGGTCGGGTCAAAATCCCCCGCGACCATCAACTCGGCCATCATGGTCGTCGTAGTGGTCTTGCCGTGCGTTCCGGCGATGGCAATATTCGAGCGCAAGCGCATCAGTTCGGCCAACATGTCAGCTCGGCGGACAACAGGCAGGCCCTGCGCGCGCGCCTTGTCCAGTTCCGGGTTGCCCGGTTTGATCGCGGTTGAAGTGACAACGACAGCTGCGTTTTTAAGGTTCTCGGCGCGTTGGCCGACAAAGATCTCCGCGCCCAGACTTGCCAGACGGTCGGTGATCTTGGATGCTTTGAGGTCCGAGCCCTGCACCCGATAGCCAAGGTTCAACAGCACCTCAGCGATGCCTGACATCCCGATTCCGCCGATCCCAACAAAATGAATCGGCCCTACGTCCTGGGGCAGTTTGGTTGCTGGATTCATGTGGTCTCCTTCTGCGCCAATTGCTCGACCAGGGCGACCAGACGCTCAGTGGCGTCGGGTGCCCCGACAGACAAGGCGGCGTGGGCCATTTTCTGTGCGGCTTCAGGGTTCGTGAGAACCGTGGTGATTTGCTGTGTCAACGCGGGAACGTCAAGTGCCTTTTCCGGGATCATGATGGCCCCGCCCGCCTGCACCAACCCACGCGCGTTTGCAGTTTGATGATCCCCGGCGGCAGCGGCGAACGGGATCAGGATCGAAGGACGCCCGATGACTGAAATGTCGGCAACGCTGGACGCGCCCGAGCGTGAGATCACCAGCTGGGCATCCGACATGCGACGGGGGACATCATCGAAGAAGGGCTGCACATCGGCGCGAATGCCGTGGTCGTTGTAGAAGGCTGTGACGCGCTCGCCGTCTTCGTCCCGTGCCTGATGCGAGACGCGGATGTGATTGCGGATGTCTTCGGGCAGTGCGGCGATGGCTCCGGGCACAACATCGCTGAGGATGCGAGCGCCTTGCGACCCGCCCATGACAAGGACCGACATCGGATAATCACCGGGCGGAATGTAACCGGCTGCGGCGCGGTCCAGAACGGCAGCCCGGACCGGGTTGCCAGTGTGGATGCCATGTGCGCCTTCGGGCAGGTCCGTGGGCCAGACACCGCAGGCCACCTGCGCGACGCGGGTGGCGAACAACTGGTTCACACGCCCCAACACTCCGTTCTGTTCGTGGATCATGCGGGGGAT
The DNA here is from genome assembly GCF_947497005.1 of uncultured Ruegeria sp. GTDB lineage: Bacteria > Pseudomonadota > Alphaproteobacteria > Rhodobacterales > Rhodobacteraceae > Ruegeria. The sequence continues at coordinate 339,955 of NZ_CANMFF010000001.1, forward strand.
TTTAAGCATGGTCGCCGCGCTCAGCGCCGGGATCGAAGGATACCCGCCGAAGCCCACAACAACATCGGGCTTGTCCCGCATCATCTGGAACACCGTGCTGGCGACGCCGCCCGCAATCTTGGGACCGGCCATAGCCTTGGCCACCAGGCCGCCACGGGCGAAAGTGGCTGAGGACGCCTCGACAATCTCGGTCGAATGCGGGAAACTTCCGGTATAGCGGGCGCCGCGCGGGTCGGTAGACAGGCGCACACGCCAGCCCTTGTTAAGCATCGCCTCGGCCAGCGCCTGAGCGGGGAACATGTGCCCCCCAGTCCCACCAGCCGCAATCAACAGGTATGGAGTCCCCATTATCCTCGTCCGCGTAGAATATCGCCAAGTTCGCCCTGTGGGCGGTTTCGGGTAAAGGCCAGCAGCATTCCGACCGCAATACCGCCTGCAATCAGCGATGAGCCGCCATAGCTGACAAAAGGTAGCGTCATACCCTTCGCGGGCAGCAGACGTACGGCAACACCCATGTTGATCATCGCCTGCACGCCGAACATGCACGCCAGACCGGTACCCGCCAGACGGATGAACATGTCGCGTTCCCGCATCAGGCGCAGCAGCGAGCGTACCACGATCAACGAATAAAGCGCGATGATGATGAGCACCAGGATCAGGCCGTATTCCTCGGCCGCGACGGCAATGATGAAATCGGTATGCGCGTCCGGCAGAGACCATTTCACCTGCCCCTCACCCACACCGACACCGAACAAACCACCTTCACGAATGGCGTTGGTGGCATAGCCCAACTGCGTGGTCGGATCGACCTCTTGATTCAGGAAGCCATCGATACGACGGGCAAAATGTTCAGAATTGGAATAGGCAAACATACCACCCAGAACAACAAACCCGGCCATTCCGACCAGCAGCAGCATCGGCGCCCCGGCGACAAAGTACATCACCCCCCAGCCGAACAGGATCAGGCAGGCCTGGCCGAAATCAGGCTGCATCACCAGCATGCCGACAATCGCCATGCACAGCGCAAAGGACCAGATGCGCCCCGGCGGGCCGTTGATTTCCTGCGAGGCGGCCAGCAGCCACGCGGCCACAACGATGAACCCGGGTTTCAGAAACTCGGACGGCTGCAGCGAGGCAAAGCCCAACGAGTACCAACGCACCGCGCCCTTACCAAAGTCGGTCCCGAAGACAGGCAGGAAGACCAGCGCCACAAAAGCACCCAGAAACCCCAGCACCGCCAGACGGCGCACCAGGGTCGGCGACATCATCGAGGTCAGCAACATCGCGATCAGCGCCAATCCGCCGAAGATGGCCTGACGTTCAACATAATGGAAAGGATCAAAACCGTTTCGACCGGCAAGCGGCGGCGATGAGGCCAGCCCCAGCAACAACCCGATGGTAAACAGGATCAGAACGCAGGACATCGTCCAACGATCAATTGTACGCCACCATTTCGGTAGAATCGGTTCTCCGCGCCGGTCCTGAACCGCGCCATACACCATCTCAGTCATGAGATACCGCCACTCTCTGCCTCGTTAACGCCCCGTTTTCGGGATCTGATTGAGAGTTTACAAGGATTTTTACCTTTGGGCTAGCGGAATGAAGACATAACACAGAAATCGACCTGCCATGTGCGCCTCATCCCTCATATGCCTCAGGATGGCCATGGATGTTGGAGTTGTAACTGCTGCTCTTAGTCGAACAGCGTGCGGTTGAACCCACAAGGCGCATCGCTTTGCGCTAGTCTTTAATCGGGTATCGGTCAGGTTCTTCAAACACGTCGATGACACGAGACCCCGCCTTGATAACTCCACCGTGCTCAACCCCGCTCGGGATCGAATAACTGTCGCCGGGACGATAGGTGTTGGTCTGGTCACCTATTGTGAGTTCAATTTCCCCTTCAACCACTGTCCCCCATTGGGCACCATGCGAATGCAAGGGAAGTTCCATATCCTTTAGAAAAGTGAGAAATGCGACCAAACCTGCGTCGGATCGAATAACGGCCGTCTGCACTACGTCTTCAGGGAACGGCACATCCAGTTTTGGGAAGGACGCTATAAATTCCGGAAATTGCATTGAAAATTCCTTTTGTCAGCGGGTTTTGTCAAAAATTTTGGTGGTCAAGGCAACAGCATGACAGTACACTGAACATCTGGCAATCCTCACGTCAGTTGACCTCAGATTTGGGAATACGCATGTGGCTCGTCTCGTGAACCACATCGGCATGAGCTCTTGCCATCCTGCCTAATCCACGCCATGCGCACCACATGACCTACGACACGATCATCCTTGGCGCCGGGGCCGCCGGCATGATGTGCGCAGCCTATTGCGGCGGGCGTGTGCTGGTGATCGACCACGCCAAGGCGCCGGGTGAAAAAATCCGCATCTCGGGCGGTGGACGCTGCAACTTTACCAACATGTATGCGGGTCCCGACAACTTCCTGTCGCAGAACCCGCATTTCTGCAAGTCCGCGCTGGCTCGGTACACGCAGTGGGATTTCGTCGATCTGGTCGGGCGCTATGGCATTGCCTGGCACGAGAAAACTCTGGGGCAATTGTTCTGCGATGGATCTTCGAAACAGATTATCCAGATGTTGCTGGACGAGATGAACAGTGCAGGAGCAGAGCTGTGGGTGCAAACTTCGGTGCGCGACCTGCGCAAGACGGACAGCGGGTTTGCGCTGGAGGTCGAACGTGAAGGGCAACGCCTTCATCTGACCTGCGCCAATCTCGTGCTGGCCACGGGCGGCAAATCGATCCCCAAGATGGGCGCGACCGGGCTGGCCTATGACATTGTCGGGCAGTTCGGCCTGCGCGTGACCGAAACGCGTGCGGCGCTGGTGCCGTTCACTTTCTCGGATGGTCGGTTCAAGGGCCTGTCCGGTGTTTCCCTGCCCGCACGGTTGTCGAATGACCGTACCAGCTTTGACGAGGCGCTGCTGTTTACTCATAGGGGCCTCAGCGGGCCGTCAGTGTTGCAGCTTTCATCCTACTGGCGCGAAGGCGAAGCGATCCGTGCAAATCTGATCCCAGATCTGCCCCTGTTCGATCTGTTGCGCTCGCAGCGGCAGAGTGCAGGCCGCAAAGCGTTGACCACTGAATTGGCGCGGCATATGCCGGCCCGACTGGTCGATTATCTGTGTCAATTCATTCCGATGTCCGGAAATCTGGCCGACCAATCAGATGCGAAGCTGGCTGACCTGACCTCGGCTTTGTCTGACTGGCAGTTGGTTCCGTCCGGAACCGAAGGGTATCGCACCGCCGAGGTCACGCTGGGCGGGATCGAGACCAATGATCTGTCCTCGAAAACAATGGAGGCCAAGGATGTCCCCGGCCTCTATGCAATTGGCGAAGCGGTGGATGTCACCGGGTGGTTGGGCGGCTACAATTTCCAATGGGCATGGTCATCCGGCCATGCTGCAGGTGTCGCCATTGCCGCCAGGCATTAGCCGACACGACAATTTGCGCGACTTTAGCCGACACATCAATTTGCGCGGCTTCAGCCGACGACGTTATATCCGCGCCCACGCATACAGTTGCGCACGATCACTTCCTGATTCTGGGTGTTGTTGATCGCACTTGCACCAGCACCGATCAGGGCACCGGCAGCCGCCGCTCGGCCCAGATCGCTGGCGCTGTTGTCGATGATCGCTGTCGTCGCCGCAGCACCAGCCGCGCCGATGGCCGCAGCACCAGCGGTGTTGCTGTCGAGCGTTGGCTGAGACCGGGCCAGCGCCTGACAATTGGCCAGATCAGACTGATAGTTAGGGCCTACGGCCCCATCGACGATCGGAACATAATTCGCCCCGCTATTGGCGCAGGCCCCAGCCAGCGCGACCACGGGAAGGGCGAAGAAAATTTTGCGTGCAGACATATCCGCTACCTCTTTGTGAACTGAAGGTGACGCAACCTTACTTCCTACAAAGTGTCAATCTGATTGGGAAAAGTCCAGATCAACCGGCAGGGCGCTGCCTCAGCTAAGATGTTTGCGCACTTGTTCGGCAAAGTCATCGCCGCGTTGTTCGAAGTTGTCATACTGATCGAAACTTGCTGCTGCAGGGGCCAGCAGCACGGTATCGCCCTCTTCGGCATCCTCCATGGCTTGCGCCACAGCTGCTTCCATCGTGGTGCAGACCTGAGCGTCGGCTTCAAGCTGCATCGCAAAACCGGCCGCTTCGCGACCGATCACATAGGCCTTCAGAACCTGATTCGCTGCAGCGTTCAGGGCTGCGATGCCCCCTTCTTTCTCAAGCCCGCCACAAATCCACCGGATCTTTTTGAACGCGGTCAGTGCCTTCAGCGCACTGTCGACATTGGTTGCCTTGGAGTCGTTGACGTAAGTGACCCCATCCGCCTCGGCAATGATCTGGCTGCGATGCGGCAGGCCCGGATAAGAGTGCAGCGCATCCTCGATCACGCGCGGCGCAAGGCCCAATGATCGGCAGGCGGCATAAGCCGCGCAGGCGTTTTGGTGGTTATGCGCGCCGGGCAAGCCCTTGATGACGCGCAGGTCGATGGACCCGGCCTGACGCCCTTTTCGGTATTCCGACAGGAAACCCTTGCGCGCAAAAACCTGCCAGCCCGGCCCGGTCAGTTTTCGCGCCACCGAGACACGGACCACCCGGTCATCTGCTGGCCCTTCGGCCAGTTGCCCTGCCAGAAATGCGCCCTCAGCTTCGTCGATACCAATGATCGCGCGGTCGGGGCCACCTTCGGAAAAGAGGCGCCGTTTGGCCGCGAAATATCCACCCATGCCGCCGTGGCGGTCCAGATGATCGGGCGACAGGTTGGTGAATACCGCCACATCGGGGGTCAGAGCGCGAGCCAGCTCGGTCTGATAGCTGGAAAGCTCCAGCACCACGACCGAACCATCGCCGCCCGGATCGATATCCAGAACCCCGCGCCCAATATTGCCTGCCAACTGCGCCTCGCGCCCGGCCTCGGTCAGGATATGATGGATCAGAGCGGCGGTCGTCGATTTTCCATTCGATCCCGTCACCGCGATCACGCGCGGCGGCGTGTCGTAACCGTTCCATTCCGACCCCGCGAACGAACGGAAGAATAGGCCGATGTCATTGTCCACCGGCACTCCAACATCCAAGGCTGCAGCAACCACCGGGTTGGGTTCGGGATAGAGATGTGGAATGCCCGGAGAAACGATAAGCGAAGCAATGCCGTCAAACGCGCCGTGTTTACGCAGGTCAGCGCAAGTGAAACCTTCCTCGACGGCGATGTCGCGGGCGGCTGGGTTGTCGTCCCAACACACAGGGTCTGCCCCACCAGCGCGCAGGGCGCGCGCAGTTGCCAGGCCGGACCGGCCCAGCCCCAGAACCGCTACTTTCTGTCCTGAAAAGCCTTTGACCGGGATCATCCTACCCACCTTCTTTGAATTGAATTTGGAGGTCACACTGCACCGAAGAAATTCACAATGACAAGGGGCGTGTCAGGCTCGCGCTGCAGCGCGAGCCGGGCCCAACAGTTGGCCGGAGGGCCGCAGGCCCTCCGATCCTGGCGGGAGCGCTACCGCACTTTCAGCGTTGCCAGACCGATCATCGCCAGGATCAGTGAGATGATCCAGAAACGGATGACGATGGTCGGCTCGGCCCAGCCTTTTTTCTCATAGTGGTGATGGATCGGGGCCATCAAAAAGACCCGTTTGCCGGTGCGTTTGAAGTAGAGCACCTGAATGATCACGCTCAGCGCCTCGACCACGAACAGGCCACCGACCACGGCCAGAACCAGCTCGTGCTTGGTGGCCACGGCGATTGCGCCCAGCGCGCCCCCAAGAGCCAGCGATCCGGTGTCGCCCATGAACACGGCCGCCGGGGGGGCGTTGTACCACAGGAAGCCAAGCCCCGCGCCGAAAAGCGCTGAGGTGAAGATAAATATCTCACCTGTGCCCGGGACGTAATGCACGTCCAGATATTCGGTAAAGTCGACCCGGCCCACCGCATAGGCGATGACGCCCAGAGTTGAGGCCGCGATCATCGCGGGCATGATCGCCAGGCCGTCCAGACCGTCGGTCAGGTTCACCGCGTTGGCCGCGCCAACGATCACGACAATCGAGAACGGGATATAGAAGACGCCCAGATTGAGCAGAGTGTCCTTGAGTACCGGCACGGCAAGTTGGTTCTGCAAAGCCTCGGGGTGGTGCAACGTCGCCCAAAGCGAGGCCAGTACGGCAATAATCACACCCAAAGCGAGGCGCATCCTGCCCGAGACGCCTTGAGTGTTCTGTTTTGAGACCTTGGCGTAGTCATCGGCGAATCCGATTGCCGCATAAGACAAGGTCACGAACAGCACCATCCAGACATACGGGTTATCCAGCCGCGCCCAGATCAGTGTCGAGGTCACAAGGGCGCCGACAATCAACAATCCACCCATGGTCGGCGTGCCTGCCTTGGAAAAATGACCCTCGGGGCCGTCATCGCGGATTGGCTGGCCCTTGCCCTGTTTTTTACGCAGCACGTTGATCAAGGGTTTTCCGAAGATGAACCCAAAGATCAGTGCCGTCATAAAAGCACCGCCTGCACGGAAGGTAATATACCGGAAGAGGTTCCAAAAATCCCCTCCATCCGACAGGGCGGTCAACCAGTACAGCATGCCAATACCTTTCTCACACGAGGCGCGCGGGCACGTTCACCCATCAAGCGCGCCCCCTTGCCCCATTTTGCGCAGACCGTCAACAATCGTGGCCAATGCCATGCTGAGCGAACCCTTGGCGAGCACAGTATCGCCATCCCGGATTAAACTTGGCAGTTGCTCGGCCATTTCGGCGCTGGTTTCAGACCAGAGACCGCGCTTTCCCTCGGGCAACGCATGGTGCATCGCCTGCATCAACGGGCCGATACAGTGGACCTGATCCACTTGCGCCATCGCCTTGATACCTGCCATGGCCGAGTGCATGGCCTCTTCCCGAGTACCCAGTTCTTTCATGTCGCCCAGAAACGCGATGCGGCGCGAGCCTTGCGAGGCGGCCAATACCTCCAGCGCGGCCTCCATCGAGGTTGGGTTGGCGTTATAGCTGTCATCCAGCAGTTCGATCTGCCCGCCACTGGACAACGGCAAGCTTTCGCGTACCCCGCGCCCTTTGACTGGCGACCACGCGCGCAGGCCTGCGATAGCCTGGTCCAGAACGACACCTAATTCAACGCAAGCCGCCAGAGTACCCAGCGCATTCATGGCGAAATGCGTGCCTGCAGAATTCACTTCAAATCGGATCACGTGATCACCGACCACAGCCTCGGCTTTGACGGCGTTGGACTGTGGCTGAACATCGGTCAGCCGGTAATCCGCTGCGGTGTGGCCGAAATCAACGATCCGTGCCGCCTGTTCAAGCGCCGTTTGGCGCAGGATGTCCGCGTGGTCGATATCTGCGTTGACGATCGCGGCCCCGCCGGGTTCGAGCCCCTCAAAGATCGCAGCTTTTTCGTGCGCGATGCCTGCGACCGACTCGAAGGCTTCCAGATGCACTGCCGCCACGGTTGTGACCAACGCGACTTGCGGACGGGCCTGTTTGGCCAGCGGAGCAATTTCGCCCGGGTGGTTCATGCCGATCTCGATTACCGCAAACTCGGTGTCGCGCGGCATCCGCGCGAGGGTCAGCGGAACACCCCAATGGTTGTTATAGCTGGCCACGCTGGCATGGGTCTTACCGTGTGTTTCAAGGATCGTCGCCAGCATTTCCTTGGTCGAAGTCTTGCCGACACTGCCCGTTACGCCCACCACACGTGCATCCGTTCGGGCCCGGGCCGCCTGTCCCAAAGCTTCGAGCCCCGTTTGTACGTCATCGACGACTAGCAGAGGTGCACCTTCAGGCACATCGTCGGGAATACGAGAAACAAGTGCCGCCGCAGCGCCTTTTTCCAGCGCCTGCGCCACGAAATCATGCCCGTCCCGCGCCGCTTTCAACGCCACGAACAGATCGCCGGGCTGAAGGGTGCGGGTGTCGATGGACACGCCATTTGCGGCCCAATCGCTCGTTGCCTGCCCTCCGGTAGCCTCAGCGGCCTCGGACGCCGTCCAGAGTGTCATGCGACCCTCCCGTCCAGCGCGGCAACGGAAATGCTGGCCTGCTCCACATCATCGAATGGCAGGACCTGATCGCCCACGATTTGCCCGGTTTCATGGCCCTTTCCTGCGATCAAAAGCGCGTCGCCGGGTTGTAGAGCATCGATGCCGCGCAAAATGGCTTCGGCACGGTCACCGACCTCGGTCACACTGGTGTCGCCTGCGGCTTGCAAAGCGCCTGCCATGACGGCTGCGCGGATGCTGGACGGATCTTCGCTGCGCGGGTTGTCATCGGTGACAAAGACCACGTCTGCGTGGGTTGCAGCCGCTTTGCCCATCAGGGGGCGTTTTGTAGCGTCGCGGTCGCCACCTGCGCCGACAATGGCAATCAAACGACCCATCACATGGGGGCGCAGCGCCTTCAGAGCCGTGGCCACGGCGTCAGGCGTGTGGGCGTAATCCACAAAAACCGTTGCGCCATTGTTGCGGGTTGCAGCCAATTGCATCCGCCCCCGAACCGTCGTCAGGTGCGGCAGGGTTTCAAAGACCTTATCGGGGTTGTCGCCTGCGGAGATCACCAGCCCGCAGGCCAGCAGGATGTTTTCGGCCTGGAACCCACCGATCAAATTCAGACGGGTCTGGAAGGTTCTGCCCTGCCACGCAAAGCGCAGATCCTGTCCGGTGGCATCAAACCGCTGGTTGATCAGGCACAGATCGGCATCACCCAGACCAACGCTCAGCATCGACTGACCCCGCGCCTCGGCGATCCGCCTGACCTGAGCCCCCTTTGGGTCGCTCAGATTGATTACGGTGGTTCCATCCTGCGGCAAAACACGGTCGAACAGGCCCATTTTGGCAGCGAAATAAGCTTCAAACGTTTCGTGGTAGTCCAGATGGTCCTGTGTGAAATTCGAGAACCCGGCCGCGGTCAGATGCACGCCGTCAAGACGGCGCTGTTCAAGGCCGTGGGATGAGGCCTCCATCGCGGCATGGGTCACGCCGTTTTCGGCGGCTTCCGCCAGACAGCGGTGCAGAGTGATCGGCTCGGGCGTGGTGTGAGCCAGTGGAGCGGTCCACGCGCCCTCGACCCCAGTGGTGCCGAGGTTGACGGCAGCGTGGCCAAGTTCGGTCCAGATCTGACGCACGAAGGTGGCAACAGACGTTTTGCCGTTCGTTCCGGTGACAGCGACGATGGTTTTCGGCTGCGCGCCGAACCACAGCGCGGCAGCACCGGCCAGCGCCTGTCGCGGGTCTTCGACCACAACCAGTGCCGCGTCCGAGACTGCAAGCTCTCGCGCCGCGATCTCGGCCCCTTCGGCATCGGTCAGGATCGCGGATGCCCCCATGCGCAGGGCGAATTGGATGAAATCTCCGCCATGAACGCGGGTGCCGGGAAGGGCTGCGAAAAGATAGCCGTCTTTCACCTCGCGGCTGTCAACGGCAAGACCCATGATATCGGGGTTTGCGCCCCCTCTTGCGGTCAGGGCCAGTTGGTTGAGTTTTTTCGTCCTTGTGCCCATGACCCACCTCTTGCCGGACAGCCTAGTTTGAGGTCAGCGTTATAGCAGCGCCCGCCTCAGGCTCAAGCCGGGGACGCAGGCCCAGTAGGGGGGCAACGCGACCGATAAGTTCAGCGGCAACCGGCACCGCCGTCCAACCCGCCGTGCGTCGTTTTTCGCCGTAAGCCAGAATCGAGGGCTCATCCAGCGTGACGATCAGAACGTATTGCGGATCATAGGCCGGAAAGATCGTTGCGAAGGTGGCAATGACCTTGTCATCATAGTACCCGCCACGCGGCTTGGGCTTGTCCGCCGTACCGGTTTTGCCCGCCACGTCATATCCCTTGACCTCGCCAAAGCTGGCGGTGCCGTCTGTCACCACCTTGCGCAGCATTTTCTGCGCCTGACGCGCGGTGCCCTGTGACATGACACGCGGGCCGTATTGCGGGCCGTTCTGGCGCAGGATGGTCGGGCTGACATAGTGTCCGCCATTTGCAATCGTCGCATACCCGGCGGCCAGATGCATCGGGCTGGTCGACAGGCCATGGCCATAAGAAATTGTCACGGTGCTGAGCTCGCCCCATTTCTTCGGCTTCAGCGGCGCACCGCCCTTGGCCTCGACAATCTCGAACGGGGTCGGGTCGAACATACCAAGCGCGTTCAGGAAATCCTGCTGTCGCTGGGACCCGATTTGCAGTGCCAAGCGCCCTGTGCCACGGTTTGAGCTGTGAACAATCACATCCGCCACACTGATTTTACCGTAATTCTTGCCGTTGAATTCACCAATCGGGAAGCGTCCGATCTTCATCGGGCCAGATGTATCGATGATGGTGTTCGAATTCACCAACCCAAGCTCAACCGCCTGCGCAGCAGTGAAAATCTTAAACACCGATCCCAACTCATAGACGCCCTGCACATAGCGGTTGAACAGCGGGCTGTCCGAGGGGTCAAATCCCGAGGTCGGTGGGCGTGGTCGGTCATTCGGGTCAAATGAAGGCAGCGAGGCGGCGGAAACAACCTCACCCGTATGGGCGTTCATCAAAACGGCCGAGGCACCCTTGGCGTTCATGATCTTCATACCGCCATAAAGAACCTGCTCTACCGCCGCCTGGATGGTCAGGTCCAGCGACAGCTGCAGCGGCTTGTTGCCGTTGGCCGGGTCGCGCAGATAATCGTCGAACTGCTTTTCCACGCCAGCGACGCCGATCACTTCGGCGGCGCTGACGCCTTCGCGGCCGAAACCGGACCCACCCAGAATATGCGCGGCCAGACGGCCGTTGGGATACAGCCGCATTTCACGCGGGCCGAACAGGATGCCGGGATCACCGATGTCATGGACGGCCTGCTTCTGCTCGGGCGAGATGCGTTTTTTGATCCACAGGAACTTGCGATTTCCGGTGAAATCTTTAACTAGACGCTCTTTTTCCAGATCGGGGAAAATCGCCACCAGCTGATCCGCAGCGGCAACCGGGTCGATCATCAGCGGCGGCTGGGCGTAAACGGAATAAGTGTCCAGGTTGGTCGCCAGAATACGACCCTCGCGGTCGACAACATTGGCGCGCTGCATGGCGATTGCGGCCCCCGGCGCGCTGGCCAGCGGCTCTTGCGCCTCAGAAGTTGCCAACATGCCCATGCGGACACCGACGACCGAAAACGCGCAGAAAAAGAACAGACCCAACACAAGCAGACGCCCTTCGGCGCGGGCGCGGGCGCGGTCTTTCATGTCTTCATGGCGTTTGCGGATGTTCTCACGCTCGATCACCTTGGGGTTTTCGCCCCGGGCGCGGGCGTCAAGGATACGGGCCAGAGGGCGCAGCGGGGTGCGTGTCATGGGATCTGCACCTCGCCCAATGCCTGAATGTCCGTGATGGCCTGCAATTCAATCGGATCGACGATAGGCAGGTCCGGGTCTTCTGCATAGGCAATCTGATCGGCGCGCCCGAACTGTTCGGCCCGCAGCGGCAGCAGGCCAAGGCGTTCAAAGTTCAGGTCGGCCAGTTCGCGCAGCCGGTCGGGACGGTTCAGATAGGCCCATTCGGCGTTCAGAACGGCCAAGCGTACTTGCGCCATACCGATTTCGCGCTGCAGGGATTGCGTTTCTTTTGCCACCTGCTGGGTGCGGTAGTTTTCCTGATAGGCCCACAATGCCAGCCCAAACACGGACAGAGCAGTCAACACATACAAAACACTCTTCATCTCGCCCTTCCCCCAAGCTGCGGCATCCCGATGGCTCGTGCCTCGATTTCCCCCGACGGCGCCTCAGTTCGTATTGCGACGCGCAGCTTGGCCGAGCGTGCGCGCGGATTCTCCTGCAATTCCTGTTCGTCAGGACCCACCGCCTTGCGGGTCTTCAGCGTGAATTGCGGCTGTTCCTGTTCCATCTCGGGTGCATAACGGTTCGCACGCCCGGTCTTGCCCGCACGGGATTGGAAGAACCGCTTTACCATCCGATCCTCGATGGAATGAAAGGTGACAACGGCCAGTTGCCCGCCAGGTTTCAAAGCGCGTTCGGCGGCCATGAGCCCTTGGTACAGTTCTTCGTACTCCGCATTCACAGCAATGCGCAGGCCCTGAAAGCTACGCGTCGCAGGATGAGATTGTCCCGGTTTAGGCCGCGGCAGGCAGGATTCGATGATCTCGGTCAGACGTAGGGTCGTTGTGATCGGTTCTTCCGTCCGCGCCCTGACAATTGCCTTGGCAATCCGACGGCTGGCGCGTTCTTCGCCGTAGTGGAACAAGATATCTGCCAACTGAACTTCGGTCGCGGTGTTCACCAGATCGGCGGCACTTTCGCCCTTTTGACTCATCCGCATGTCCAGCGGGCCGTCTTTCATGAAGGAAAAGCCGCGTTCGGCCAGGTCCAGCTGCATCGAAGACACACCAAGATCCAACACAACGCCGTCCAGATCTTGCGCATATTCATCCATGCGCGAAAACACACCCTGCTGCATCACCAGCCGGTCGCCATAGTCACCGACCCAATCCGCTACCATCTCAAAGGCCAGCGGATCGCGATCAACGCCGATAACCTTGTCAGCTCCTGCATTGAGCAACCCGCGCGTGTATCCGCCTGCCCCAAAGGTGCCGTCCAACCAAACGCCGCACACCGGAGACACCGCGGCCAGCAATGGACGCAGCAATACAGGAATATGAGGTTTATTAGAGGAGGGGATAGCGCCGGACATGCCGTCACGCGTCCCCGACGCCATCGAGATAGACCATCGGGTCAAAATCGTCGGGCAGATCGTCCATCCACTCTTCAGCCTTGGCCAGTTCCTCGACCTCGTAGGTCTCGGGCTTCCAGATCTGGAACGTGTCACCGGCGGCGATAAAGAACGCCTCATTCTCAAGGTCGATCTTGGTGCGCAGCTTGGCGGGCAGAACCAGACGCCCGGTTTCATCCACGTTTGTCGGGAACGACTGGCCGTGGAACATGCGCTGCAACATTTTGCGCTCCATTGAACCACGCGGAAGCGCGTCAATCTTGGCGTCGACCTCGTCAATCGCCTGCATCGTATAACATTCAAGGAATTTGCGGCGGTGGTCACCGTAGACAATCACAAGTTCTGGAGAGTCACCGGGCTGCCAGTTGGGATCGGACGCTTCAAGCACACGGCGAAACGAGGCCGGGATCGAGACCCTGCCCTTCGTGTCCACCTTATGGTGGCCTTCACCTCTAAACCTGCGCGCCAAGACGACTGTCCCTTTCGCTTGCGCCCCACTTGAAATTCACGTCCCCCAGAAGGTAAAAACGGCGAGTTGATCTGCTGCCACTGATCAACCCGCCGCATTGACCCGCTTTGCGGGATGTCCAGCTGCACGCGCCACCTGGGGGGATGTCTGCTCGCCCGCGCGCCGGATCTCTTGATTGATGAAAGCGAGATGCCTGTATGAAACCTGATTATTTTTGGTCGGGGTCGTTTGGTGCCCCTGCTGCCTCGTCCTCATCGGATGCATAAGGGATGCCATGGGAATTCATGGAAATCAATAGGAAAATTGTGGAGCGTGTCACACGGAACACGCCAAAAACATAGTATCACACTGAAATTGGAGCGCCACGACACCATTTGTAGGACAAAGCGAGTATGAAGCCGCTATATATAGGAAATTTCGGGTGTGAAATTTTTTCCCATGAATTCCCGAAAAACTTTGGAATATGCCATTAAGTGTGGAAAAACTGCGCGCCTTTGGGCAGCCGTATCACAGAATCGCTCGGATTTCCTGAGTAATTCAGGCCTGACGTTCCTCGAAAACCAACACTACCCATGATTTCCCATTGGACGCCGATCGCGCACTTTGCGGCACAGGAAACAGGTGAACCGCCGCGCTTCGCGGTGGTACTTCTTTCGCGGACGCGTCCCGAGATGCTTTAAATCGCACAAATTCCCGTCGATCGTGCCCAATTCACATGCAGGTCATCAGACCGTTGTGATCGGGGTTGAAAAGTGACCTAGGGTAATAGCTATGTTTTACAGGCCTGTTTTTGACGTTGGGGAAAAAACTGAGCCAATCTATGCATTTGCTGCATAGCAGCATTGATGACGTGACCCATTGTGCAATCGCAGCATTTGCTTATTTTCAGTCTCAAGCAAGGGCCGAGCGATATCGGCAAAGCAAAAAGATACGGATGATGAGCATGGCAGTTGCAAGCACACAAACAGCACTGAAGAGCGCACCGGCGTTCGGGTTCGGCGCACTGGTAGAAAACGCAAAAATCCGGTTCGTGCGCCATCGCATGTACCGCCAGACCGTCAGTGAACTGTCCGCTCTGTCCAATCGTGAACTGGCAGATCTTGGCCTGCACCGCTCCATGATCCGTCGCGTGGCCATGCAGGCCGCAAACGATCAAATCGCGCGATAAGCGCGCAACACATACCGAGATCAGACCCTTACTCCTCCCTTAGGGTCTGTAATTAGCGGCAACGTCTCTCCTCCTCCCTGACGTTGCCGCACCTAATACCGGCCTCAACTCCGCCGGAAACTGATACATCGGGGCTCTCCTCCTCCCTGCCTTGATGTTGAAAGCGCGCGGCGACGTCTTCCTCCTCCCTGACGTCGCCGCGTCTTCCTCATTCCGGGTTCAAACCCGGGTTCGGATACATCGGGGCTCTCCTCCTCCCTGCTCTGATGTTGACAAGACGGCGGTTCCCTCCTCCCTGGGGACCGCCGTTTTTTGTTTTGGGTCATTGGTGTAGGATGGCGTCCTGATTTCTGATCCGGAGGACGTTATGGCAGCCTATTTCATCGCGCAGATTGATATCCACGACCCGGACGGGTATCAGGACTATCTTGCAGGCTTCATGCCGATCTTCGACCGCCACGGAGGCCGCTTGCTGACGATCTCGTCCAAACCGGTCGAACGAATCGAAGGCAAATGGCCTGAAGGCGGGATTGTGTTGATGGAGTTTCCGGACCTTGCGGCGGCAAAAGCCTGGAAAGACGACCCCGATTACATCGAGCTGGCGAAGATCCGGCAAGCCACTGCCTCGACTAATCTGGTTCTAGTCGAAGGGATCTAACACCTCAGAACGGGACGTCATCTTTGTTGGTCAGGAACCGCGAAACAACCTTCTTGGTTCCAGCCTTGTCGAAATCGACCTCAACCTTGTCACCCTCGATTCCGATCACCGCGCCATAGCCAAACTTCTGGTGGAACACCCGTTCGCCCAGAGTGAAACTGGCCAGTGCAGTGGCATCGATCACCGTGTCCCGGCTTTCTTTCGGTTGCGACATGCCATATTGCCCTTGCCGCGCCTGCAACCGCTTCCAGCCCGGCGAGTTGTAGACATTGGCTTCCGCCGCACGCGTTTCGATGCCCGCCGTTTGCTGGCCACCGCCATAGAGACCCGGAGGCGTCAGCACCTCCACATGATCCTCGGGCAGTTCGTCGATGAACCGCGAGGGCATGGAGTTCTGCCACTGCCCGAACACCCGCCGGTTGGCGGCAAAGGAAATCGTACAGACCTCTTCCGCGCGGGTGATGCCCACATAGGCCAGCCGCCGTTCCTCTTCGAGGCCCTTGATCCCCGATTCGTCCATTGACCGTTGTGAGGGGAACAGCCCATCCTCCCACCCCGGCAGGAAAACGGCGGGAAACTCCAGCCCCTTGGCCGCGTGCAAAGTCATGATCGAAACCTTGTCGCCATCCGAGTCCTGCTCGTTATCCATCACCAGGCTGACATGTTCCAGAAACCCCTGCAGGTTCTCGAAATTGTCCAACTGGTTGACCAGTTCCTTGAGATTCTCCAGCCGCCCCGGCGCCTCGGGCGTCTTTTCGTTCTGCCAATGGGCGGTATAGCCGGATTCGTCCAACACGATCTGCGCCAGTTCGATATGCGTATGCTCGGGCGCGCCATAGCGGATCGGCGAGACGCCATCATCGATGACCGTATCATCATCCACCTCGATCCGAGGTCCCCGCGTCATCGCGTTCCACCGCGCCAAACCACCGATCAGTTCGCGCAGCGCCTTGCCGCCCTTACCCTTGATCAGCCCGTTGTCAACAGCGATTCGGGCCCCATCAACCAGAGACACCCCGTTCTCACGCGCTGTCATCTGAATCGTCTGCTGAGCCTTGTCGCCAAGGCCGCGTTTCGGCGTGTTCACGATCCGCTCGAACGCCAGATCATCCTCGGGGCTGACCACCAGCCGGAAATAGGCCATGGCATCGCGAATCTCCATCCGTTCATAGAATCGCGGGCCGCCGATCACCTTGTAAGGCAGACCGATTGTCAGGAACCGATCCTCGAAGGCGCGCATCTGGTGCGAGGCGCGGACGAGGATGGCGATTTCGTCGAGATTCATAGGCCGCACGCCGCGTGTGCCACTCTGCAGCGCATCGATTTCCTCGCCGATCCAGCGCGCCTCTTCTTCGCCATCCCAATGACCGATCAGATGCACCTTGTGGCCTTCCTCTTCGGCGGTCCACAATTCCTTGCCCAGACGGTTTTCATTGCCCCGAATGACATTCGACGCAGCAGCCAGAATATGCGGGGTCGAGCGATAGTTCTGTTCCAACCGCACAACATATGCGCCCGGGAAATCCTTTTCGAACCGCAGGATATTCCCCACCTCGGCCCCGCGCCAGCCATAGATCGACTGATCGTCATCGCCGACGCAACAGATGTTCTTGTGCCCTCCGGCCAGCAATCGAAGCCATAGGTATTGGGCGACATTAGTGTCCTGGTACTCGTCCACGAGGATGTAACGGAACCAGCGCTGATATTGCTCCAGAACGTCCTGATGGGTCTGTAAGATCGTGACCACGTGCAGCAGAAGGTCACCAAAATCCACTGCATTCAGCTCTCGCAGGCGGGTCTGGTACCGGGCATACAACTCAATGCCCTTGTTGTTATAGGCTCCGGCGTCGGCGGTTGGCACCTTGTCGGGTGTCAACGCGCGGTTTTTCCAGTCGTCGATAATCCCAGCCAACATCCGCGCGGGCCAGCGTTTGTCATCAATATTGGCGGCTTGCGTGAGCTGCTTGAGCAGCCGCTTCTGATCATCGGTGTCCAGAATGGTGAAGTTCGACTTCAACCCGGCCAGCTCCGCATGGCGGCGCAGCAGTTTTACGCAAATCGAGTGGAAGGTGCCCAGCCATGGCATCCCCTCGGCAGGCTGACCCAGCAGACGACCGACCCGCTCTTTCATCTCGCGCGCAGCCTTGTTGGTGAAGGTCACCGACAAAATCTCATTAGGACGGGCCCGCGCCGTGTTGAGCAGGTGCGCGATCCGGGCCGTCAGAGCCTTGGTCTTGCCTGTCCCTGCACCTGCCAGCATCAGAACCGGGCCATCCAAACGCTCGACTGCATCCCGCTGCGCCGGGTTCAGCTCATCCAGATAGGGCGAGGGGCGCACGGCCATAGCCCGCGCCGACAATGATGCGCCTTCGAAGGCGTCCATTTCGTCAAAACTGCTCATGGCCCCAAACTACGCCGGATAAGCGCGAAGGGAAAGGGTTTGTTCACGCCTTGTTCACAAGCTTTTCACACTTCTTTTTGCGTTCAATTCTAAACAAAGACGCCGCTGCCCTGCGCACCCGTTAACCCTCTGTCAAATATTGGTCTGGATGCTTGGCCGAGTGTTGTGGGAGCGGGAAAGATGGAACAGGTGACTTTGACAGGCCAGTCCTCAAGGCTGAAAATGGCGGGCGCAACCCTGATGCTGGTCGCGCTGACCGCAGCAGCGGGATGGGGCATTTACGCCGTTCCTGCGCCAGTGGTCGATCGCATGCTGGAATCCGATCTGCGAAAAAGCGCGATGCAGATGAGCCGCCAGGTTGAAAGCCACCTGTACGATCTGGGCGAGACTTTCCGGTTTCACGCGTTGACCGAGCATGACGAGGAATTTCTGGAACTGCTACCCGTGACCTCGGACATTTATCGCTTCAAGCTGTTTGATGCTGCGGGGCAGGTCTTCTGGTCGACCCGTACAAGTGACGTCGGGACTGTGAATACGAAACCTTATTTCCAATCAACCGTGGCTGCCGGTGGCCTTTACTACAAGCATGAAGAGAAACCGATTGCCGAAGTTGATTTCTTCGGCGCAAGCAATCCAGAGGATACTGGTCTTAGCAGCCGCCATGTGGCCGAGGTCTACACACCGATCATCAGGGATGCGACGTTTCTGGGAGCCATCGCATTCTATTCGGACATTACGGACCTGCGGAACCTGTTCATCACCCGCGTGCGCCTGTCTTTGGCGGTTCTCAGCGGGGTTGCCTTGCTGGCGCTGTCCACAGTCATCCTGATTGTTCACCGCACCAACCGTCGTCAGGTTCGCGATCTGCGCACGCGCACCAACAAGGAACGTGAGTTGATGGATGAACAGCTGCGTCTGGCCCGCGAGGTCCGCTTGCTGGGCGAACTGAACGAATGGCTGCAATCAAGCCGGTCGCTGGACGAGCTGTTCGACATGGTCGCTCGCTTCATGACACATATCCTGCCCGAGGCTGAAGGCAGCGTTTATGTCTATTCCAACTCACGCGATGTGCTGGATGGCTGCGCCAGCTGGAATGGCGGCGCGCATAAGGCGCATATCCACCCCGAAGGATGCTGGGGCTTGCGGCGTGGCCGGACCTATGAATTCGGCGTATCCGAGATCGATTTCGTTTGCGAACATGCCGAACCTCATGATGGGAGGCGGTATTTCTGTTTTCCTATTCTGGCACATGGGGAAACCGTTGGTCTTCTGCATCTGCGGGCAATTGAGGGGCGTGAAGATTGCTTCAACAAAAGCCGCAAACTGGCACAATTGTGCGCAGAACAGATCAGTGTGGCGATTGCCAATGTCCGTATGCGCGATCAGCTGCATGACCAATCGGTACGTGACCCTCTGACCGGGTTGTTCAATCGCCGCCATATGACTGAGACGCTGCGCAAATCCATCAACCGCAGCCAGCAGACAGGCGCCGCGCTTAGCCTGATCGCGGTGGATGTCGATCACTTCAAGAAATTCAACGACACTCACGGTCATGACGCTGGTGACATGGTATTGCGCGCCGTCGGTGCCGCGCTGGAGCAAGGCTGCGATCGGGATGAAATCGCCTGTCGCATTGGGGGCGAGGAGTTCATGTTGATCCTGCCCGACAACAGCCCCGAAGATGCCATGACCCGCGCCGAACACCTGCGTCAGGCGGTCGAGGCCGTGACTGTACGATATGGCGAGAAGGCTCTGCCGCGCATTACGATATCGGTTGGGGTCGCGCATTACCCGGCACACGGAACCATGCCTCAGGACCTGATGCGTGCGGCCGACGATGCGCTGTATGTCGCCAAAGACAAGGGGCGCAATCAGGTGCAGGTCGCCTGTGGAGCCAAGAACCAGACCAAACACACACCGCCCGAAAGCCAGCAACCATCGACGGATGCAGCGTAAAAACCTTGCCGAATCGCATGGCAGGTCGGATCAATCTGCATGGACCTGCACAGCACCTACCCAGGCATTCCCGATCTGAAACGCCGCGCGCGCCGCCGCCTACCGCATTTTGTGTGGGAATATATCGACAGCGGAACCGGGGCTGAAACGACCCTACACAGGAATCGCAAAGCGCTGGATGAGGTGCGCCTAAGCCCGTCGATCCTGCACGGAGATTTGGATTTTGATACGTCAAGGACGTTTCTGACGACTGCGTATCCATTCCCTTTCGGTATCGCCCCGATCGGGATGTCCGGGCTGGTCTGGCCCGATGCGGAACAACTGCTTGCCAGTGCCGCTGCCAAAGCCGGGATTCCATACACCCTGTCAACCGTCGCCAGCCAGAGCCCTGAAGACTTGGCGCCGAATCTGGGGGAAAACGCCTGGTTTCAACTTTATCCACCAAGGGACCCGGAGATTCGCAAGGATATGCTGAACCGGATTCGCCAAGCTGGCTTTCGCACACTGGTTCTGACGGTTGATGTCCCTGTCGCCTCGCGCAGGGAACGGCAAACCCGATCTGGCCTGAGACAGCCGCCAAAGCTGACCCCGCGCCTGTTGGCACAGATCGCTCAAAAGCCCGCGTGGGCCATAGGTATGCTGCGCAACGGTGTGCCGCATATGCGTACGCTGGATAAGTATATCGACAACCCGGGCGATCTGCCGCCAACGGCTCATATCGGTTACCTGCTGCGGACGTCACCGGATCTGGACTATGTCAAATGGTTGCGCGATCACTGGGACGGGCCATTTATCCTGAAAGGTGTCCTGCGCCCCGAGGACGCGGGCAGGCTGGAACAGGTTGGTGTGGACGCCTTGTGGGTGTCGAATCACGGCGGCCGTCAGTTTGACGCCGCCCCGGCCAGCGTCGAAGTTCTTCCCGCCATACGGGACGCGACCCGCCTGCCCCTGATCTTTGACAGCGGCGTCGAAGGCGGGCTGGATATCTTGCGCGCGCTGTCGCTGGGTGCGAATTTCGTCATGCTCGGGCGTGCTTTTTTGTATGGGCTGGCGGCACTTGGCGCGCCGGGGCCTGCACACGTAATCGATATTCTGAGACAGGATCTGCAGGCGAATATGGGTCAGTTGGGACTGGCAGATTTGTCCCAGATTGAGAGCAGACGCTAAACATTTGATGCTGCGGCGCGGCATAAGTATAAGAACGCAGCGGCCAAAGGGCGTTTGCGAGCGATAACATGCCGGTTCTACCCAGAAGAACGGATATACCTGCGCGTATTCTCCGCCCAATAAGACGCCCACACACAAAAGACCGGGACCTACCATGACAGACTTCAACAAGATCCTGATCGCCAACCGAGGCGAGATCGCCATTCGCGTAATGCGCGCAGCAAACGAGATGGGCAAACGCACCGTCGCTGTCTACGCGGCAGAAGATAAGCTGGGCCTGCACCGGTTCAAGGCGGACGAAGCGTATCAGATCGGCGAGGGCATGGGGCCAGTCGCGGCCTATTTGTCGATTGACGAGATCATTCGCGTGGCCAAGCAATGTGGTGCCGACGCGATCCACCCTGGTTACGGCCTGCTGTCCGAGAACCCGGACTTCGTTGATGCCTGTGTCCAGAACGGTATCACCTTCATCGGCCCCAAGGCCGAGACCATGCGCGCCCTGGGTGACAAGGCCAGCGCCCGGCGCGTGGCCGTAGCGGCAGGTGTTCCCGTCATTCCGGCCACCGAAGTGCTGGGCGACGACATGAATGTCATCCGCAAAGAGGCCGCAAAGATCGGTTACCCGCTGATGCTCAAGGCATCCTGGGGCGGCGGCGGTCGCGGCATGCGCCCAATCCAGTCGGAAGATGAACTGGAAGAAAAGGTTCTGGAAGGTCGCCGCGAGGCCGAAGCCGCCTTTGGCAACGGCGAGGGCTATCTGGAAAAGATGATCATCCACGCCCGCCATGTCGAGGTACAGATCCTTGGCGACAAGCAAGGTGAGATCTATCACCTTTATGAACGCGACTGCTCGGTCCAGCGCCGGAACCAGAAAGTAGTCGAACGCGCCCCCGCCCCATACCTGAGCGAAGAACAACGCGCCGAGATCTGCGAGCTGGGTCGCAAGATCTGCGCACATGTGAACTATGAATGCGCTGGCACGGTCGAATTCCTGATGGATATGGAAACCGGCAAGTTCTACTTCATCGAAGTGAACCCTCGTGTTCAGGTGGAACATACCGTGACTGAAGAAGTCACCGGCATCGACATTGTGCAGGCGCAGATCCTGATTGCGGAAGGCAAGACACTGGCCGAGGCCACCGGTGCAGCAAGTCAAGCAGACGTACACTTGACCGGTCATGCCCTCCAGACCCGGATCACGACTGAAGACCCGCAGAACAACTTCATCCCCGATTACGGCCGCATCACCGCCTATCGTTCGGCCACTGGTATGGGTATCCGTCTGGACGGCGGCACGGCGTATGCAGGTGGTGTGATCACGCGTTATTATGATTCGCTGCTGACCAAGGTAACGGCCAAAGCGCCGACCCCCGAGGCAGCGATTGCCCGCATGGACCGTGCGCTGCGCGAATTCCGTATTCGTGGCGTCAGCACCAATATCGACTTTGTCATCAACCTGCTGAAACATCCGACCTTCCTGTCGAACGAATACACCACCAAATTCATCGACACGACGCCGGACCTGTTTGCCTTCAAGCGCCGCCGCGACCGGGGCACCAAGGTTCTGACATATATCGCTGACATCACGGTGAACGGTCACCCCGAGACCAAGGACCGCCCCGAACCGCGCGCTGATCTGAAAGAGGCCAAGCCGCCCGCGCTGAAAGCCGAACCGCAGATGGGTACGCGCAACCTGCTGGAGCAGAAGGGCCCGCAGGCGGTGGCAGACTGGATGAAAGCGCAGCGCCAACTGCTGATCACCGACACCACCATGCGCGACGGGCACCAGTCTCTGTTGGCGACCCGGATGCGGTCAATCGACATGATCAAAGTGGCCCCGACCTATGCGGCGAACCTGCCGCAGCTGTTCTCGGTCGAGTGCTGGGGCGGTGCGACCTTTGACGTCGCATACCGCTTCCTGCAGGAATGTCCGTGGCAGCGCCTTCGCGATCTGCGCGAAGCGATGCCGAACCTGATGACCCAGATGCTGCTGCGCGGCGCGAACGGGGTTGGCTACACCAACTACCCCGACAACGTGGTGCAGGAATTCGTGCGCCAAGCGTCCAATAATATCGACGTGTTCCGTGTGTTCGACTCGTTGAACTGGGTCGAGAACATGCGTGTGGCGATGGACGCGGTCGTCGAGAACGGCAAGATCTGCGAAGGCACCGTCTGTTACACAGGTGATATTCTGGACCCGGATCGCGCCAAATATGACCTGAAGTACTATGTCGGCATGGCGAAAGAACTGCGCGATGCCGGTGCGCATATTCTGGGCCTGAAGGACATGGCTGGCCTGCTGAAACCGGCCTCAGCCAAGATCCTTATTCGCGCGTTGAAGGAAGAAGTTGGCCTGCCGATCCACTTCCACACTCATGACACTGCAGGTATCGCCAGCGCGACCATTCTGGCGGCGTCCGAGGCGGGCGTGGACGCGGTGGATTGCGCGATGGATAGCTTCTCGGGCAACACCAGCCAGGCAACGCTGGGCACCGTGGTCGAGGCGCTGCGCCATACCGACCGCGACACCGGGTTGGACATCAAGGCGATCCGCGAAATCAGCGATTACTTCGAGGTTGTACGCGGCCAGTACGCGGCCTTTGAATCCAGCCTGCAGGCTCCGGCATCGGAAGTCTATCTGCACGAGATGCCCGGCGGCCAATTCACCAACCTCAAGGCGCAGGCGCGTTCGCTGGGGCTGGAAGAGCGCTGGCATGAGGTGGCGCAGATGTATGCGGACGTGAATCGGATGTTTGGCGATATCGTGAAGGTGACACCATCCTCCAAGGTTGTTGGCGACATGGCACTGATGATGGTCAGCCAGAACATGACCCGCGAACAGGTCGAGGACCCGGGCACCGACGTGGCCTTCCCCGACTCGGTCGTGGACATGATGCGCGGCAATCTGGGTCAGCCTCCGGGCGGGTTCCCGGATACCATCATCAAGAAGGTGCTCAAGGACGAAGCGCCCAACACCCAGCGCCCCGGCAAGGACGTGCCTGCGGTTGATCTTGAGGCCACCCGCGCCGAGCTGTCCAAGCAGTTGGAAGGCAAAGAGGTCGATGACGAGGATCTGAACGGATACCTGATGTATCCCAAGGTCTTTCTGGACTACATGGGCCGTCACCGGGTTTATGGCCCGGTCCGTACCCTGCCCACGCGCAGCTTTTTCTACGGCATGGAACCCGGCGAAGAGATCACGGCCGAGATTGATCCCGGCAAAACGCTGGAAATCCGCTGCCAGGCGATTGGTGAGACCGATGAAAAGGGTGAGGTCAAAGTGTTCTTTGAACTCAACGGCCAGCCGCGTGTCATCCGTGTTCCGAACCGAATGGTCACATCGACCACGCAGGCTCGGCCCAAGGCCGAGGTCGGCAACCCAGATCATGTCGGTGCACCGATGCCGGGTGTTGTGGCCACTGTGGCCGTCTCGGCAGGCCAACAGGTCAAGGAAGGCGACATGCTGCTGACCATCGAGGCGATGAAGATGGAAACCGGTATCCACGCCGAGCGTGATGCGACGGTCAAGGCCGTTCATGTGCAGCCCGGCGGCCAGATTGACGCAAAGGACCTTCTGGTCGAACTGGAATAAGCTGTCGAACCGGTTACAGTGCAAAGGGCTACGCAGGAAACCGCGTGGCCCTTTTCTATAATGGCACGGAGATACACTATGCTTGCAATCACCCCGATCTACGCGGCTCTGATCGCACTCCTTTATGTGACGCTCAGCGTCAAAGTGATCCTGCAGCGCCGCAGCGACAGGATCTCGGTCGGGGATGGCGGCAGCAAAATGATGATCAAGGCGATGCGGACGCACTCAAATTGCGCCGAATACGCCCCAATCGCCCTGTTACTTATCGCTATGGTGGAATTGCAGGGTGCAGGTGGGTTGACATTGCATGTGCTGGGCCTGACGTTGCTGGCCGGGCGTCTGCTGCACGCTTATGGATTTGGCAGGACCCCCCAGATTGTTATCTTGCGGCAGATCGGTATGGGGCTGACATTCACAGCTATTTTGGTCGCCGCCATCGCGAATCTGGTCTTGGCGCTCTGACGGCAGGCGGGGTTTATCCCGCCAATACGCGTGTTTCGATCTGCGGTGCGTGCATAAGGATTGGTTCGACCTCGGCCACCTTGTCCTCGTCCCGCGCGCCTATCATCGTGGTCAGTACGATCAACACGGCCAACAACGCCATTTTCATATCCGCAGTACGTGTCATTTTCTGTCTTCAGCCCCTCTTGTTTTGTCACGCTCTGGATTTTGAACGCATCAGACCTGGATTTCCGTCGAAAGATTTTTCCTGTTTTTTGTGTTTTTCCGCTTGCAGCCCCGCGTGGGAATTAATACATCCCTCCTCACTCAACGGCGCGGGCGTAGCTCAGGGGTAGAGCATAACCTTGCCAAGGTTAGGGTCGGGCGTTCGAATCGCCTCGCCCGCTCCATTGAGAGGTCTTCGGACCACATAAGTATCTGATGCGGGCGTAGCTCAGGGGTAGAGCATAACCTTGCCAAGGTTAGGGTCGGGCGTTCGAATCGCCTCGCCCGCTCCAGATACCAAGCTTTCCAAACTTGCTGGTTCTTTGCTGGGTGTTGCGCCATTCTGGCTGGCAGACGCAATGCAGGATTACTCTATGTCTGATTATATCATCCGCCCCCTCACCGTCGCCGAAGTCCAGCATGCCGTGGATTGGGCCGGACGCGAGGGATGGAACCCGGGGGTGCATGATGCCGAATGCTTTCGCCAGACGGACCCCGGTGGTTTCCTGGGCGGATTTCTGAACGGAGAGATGATCGCATCCGTGTCAGCGGTAAATTACAACGATCACTTTGCTTTCCTGGGCTTCTACATCGTCAAACCCGAATTCAGACGCCATGGCCACGGGCTTGAGATCGCGCAGCATGCGCTGGCCCATTGCGCCGGGCGCAACATGGGTCTGGATGGCGTGGTCGAGCAACAGGACAATTATCGCAAGTCCGGGTTCACTTTCGCCTATAACAATTATCGGTTTGCCGGAACGAAAACTCTGATGCTGGCGAAACTGGACACATCTCCGAATAATCACATCGCGGATCTGAACAGCGCATCTGACGCGTTGAAGGCCTATGACCGCAATCTATTCCCTGCGCCACGTGACTTATTTCTCGACAGTTGGCTGAGCGCTTTCAGCCATGTCTCGAAAGTCTATTCCGAGAACGGTAATATCCGGGGCTACGCCACGCTGCGCCCTTGCCTCACGGGCTATAAAGTTGGGCCTCTGTTTGCGGACTCCACCGATATCGCAAAGGCGTTGTTGAACGCTGTCTTGTCCTCGATTCCCGAGGACCACACTGAACATGAGGTATTCGTGGATATGCCACAGCCCAACGCATCAGCCTTTGCGTTGGCCGACGAAATCGGGCTGGATAAAGTCTTTGAAACGGCCCGGATGTACTCCAGCCATCAGCCGGATATCGATCTGGATCGTATTTTTGGCGTCACTACGTTCGAACTTGGTTAAAACGCCTTGAACGTCATCGTCGTCAGCGAACGTTCGATATTGGGAATCACCAGCAGGTGTTCGTTGATGAAATGGCCCACATCCTCGGTTTCGGGGATGTAGAGCTTGAGCAGCAGGTCGTATTCACCGCTGGTGGAATAAAGTTCCGAGTGGATTTCGCGCAGGGCGATTTCTTCAGCGACCTTGTAAGTGGTGCCGGGTTTGCAGCGGATCTGGATGAAAACGCAGGTGGACATGGTTTGACCCTATCGGTTCGTGTTGTTCGCAGGCTGACACGGGGCCAAGCCGGGTGCAATCCCCTGCAACAGATTGCAGCGATCACAACGCGCGGTCTGGAAAACCATGACCATCCCCGTCTATAAGCGCGCCTGTAGCAAAAGGAATTCGCCCATGCGCAGCGCTTCGATCAGCCGCAAGACCGCCGAGACCGAAATTTCGGTTCAGGTCAATCTGGACGGCACCGGCACCTATGACAACCAGACCGGCGTCGGGTTCTTTGACCATATGCTTGATCAGCTGGCGCGCCATTCGCTGATCGACATGACGATCCACGCCAAGGGTGATTATCACATCGACGACCACCACACGGTCGAAGACACTGGCATCGCGCTGGGTCAGGCACTAACGCAGGCTTTGGGCGACAAGAAAGGCATCCGCCGCTATGGCGAATGCCACCTGCCTATGGACGACGCACAGGTACGTTGTGCGCTGGACCTGTCGGGTCGCCCGTTCCTGATCTGGAACGTTGATCTGCCGACGCAGAAGATCGGCACATTCGACACCGAGCTTGTGCGTGAGTTCTTTCAGGCACTCAGCACCCATGGTGGCATCACCCTTCATATTGATCAGCTGCACGGCTTCAACAGCCACCACATTGCCGAAGCTGCTTTCAAAGCCGTTGCACGCGCCTTGCGGGATGCGGTTGAGACCGACCCCCGCAAGGCGGACGCAATTCCGTCGACCAAGGGCGCGCTGTAAATGCTGACCGCAATTATTGACTACGAAAGCGGCAACCTACATTCGGCCGAGAAAGCGTTTCAGCGCATGGCGCGCGAGGTGAATGCGGGCGAAGTTGTTGTAACCTCGGACGCGGATATTGTCGCGCGAGCGGACCGCCTGGTTCTGCCCGGTGATGGGGCATTTCCGGCCTGCGCTGCCGAGTTACGCGGCCACAAAGGCATCTATGATGCGATGGTCGAGGCAGTCGAGACGAAAGGCCGCCCGTTTCTGGGTATCTGCGTCGGCATGCAACTCATGGCAACGACAGGCCATGAATATACTGATACGGATGGTCTGGACTGGGTTGCCGGTGATGTGGTCAGGATCGAGCCGTCGGATTCAACTCTGAAAGTACCCCATATGGGCTGGAACAATCTGGTTCTGGAAAGCGATCACCCCGTGTTCAACGGGGTGAAATCGGGGGATCATACCTATTTCGTGCACTCCTACCACTTCCGCGTCACAGATCCGGCACAGCGGCTGGCTTATGTGGAGTATGGTCAGGACGTCACGGCCATGATCGGCCGCGACACGATGGTTGGGATGCAGTTCCACCCTGAGAAAAGCCAGGACGTTGGCCTGCGCATGCTGGGCAATTTCCTGACCTGGAAACCCTGACGCTTACTGGACCCTTGTCCAGGTCTGACCCCGGCAGATCAAACCGCCCGCCACACAGCCTTTGACGGTCAGCTTGTTCTGGCCGTCCAGCGACATTTTAGAGTTATAGGTCTTGTCGCGGTCCGGGGCCCAGATCTTGCCGCTGTCATAACTGCCGCCACCCTCGGGCACCATGTCCCAGATTATCTGTTTACCCAGATTTTCATACTCCAGCTGCTGATTGCCATCCGCGTCGAACGCGCTGTCGATGGTGCCGCAAATCGCGCTGCCGCATTCTGAAATTGTTACGTGCAGATATCCGCCTGTATCACCCGGTGCGGTCTTCCACAGACCATCGACGGGATCAGCGGCCATTGCCCCGGTTGCAAGAAGCGTCAAACCCGCTGCAAAAGTAAATCTCTTCATGGTTGTCTCCCTGTTTTGAGGACAGTCTGACCCGCCAATGGGCGACGGGCAAGAATGACCCAGCGTCGCGTTGCATCCCCTGCCCTGCTTGTGCGATATCCCGCGCGTGTAACAGTGATATAGGGCCGCCTGACATGATCCTCTACCCCGCCATCGATCTCAAAGACGGCAACGCCGTACGCCTGCTGCGTGGCGAAATGGACAAGGCCACCGTGTTCAACGAAGACCCGGCGGCACAGGGCTGCGCCTTTGTCGAGGCAGGTTGCGAATGGCTGCATCTGGTCGATCTGAACGGTGCATTTGCAGGTGAACCCGTCAACGCTGCACCTGTCGAAGCGATTCTGAAAGCGTGCAATGTGCCCGCACAGCTGGGCGGTGGCATCCGCGACATGGCCACGATTGAGACCTGGATCGACAAAGGTCTGGCGCGGGTCATTCTGGGCACAGTTGCAGTCGAAGACCCTGACCTGGTGCGCGAAGCTGCCAAAGCCTTTCCCGGTAAGGTCGCGGTGGGCATCGACGCGCGGAACGGCATGGTGGCCACCAAAGGCTGGGCCGAAGAGACGGACGTGCAAGTTACCGATCTGGCGCGCAGCTTCGAAGACGCAGGTGTTGCCGCGATCATCTACACCGACATCAACCGCGACGGCGCCATGCAGGGTCCCAATATCGAGGCCACGGCAGAGCTTGCCAAGACAGTGGACATTCCTGTTATCGCATCCGGCGGCGTGTCATCGATCGCCGATCTGATCGCCCTGCGTGATTGTGGCGCAGCCCTGAACGGTGCCATTTCCGGTCGTGCGCTTTATGATGGGGCGATTGACCTGAAAGAGGCTCTGACAACTCTCAGAGAATAGTTCAATGCTCCATTCGCCTGTAAAACGTTCCGATTTATCCGCGCAAAGCCTGCTGCACAAACGGTACAAAAAGGGCGACTTTCTGGATTGCTTCAGTGTCGAGTCCGAGCTTTCGCCCCGTCGGGCCGCGGAAATCATTGCTGCGTTTCCGGCATGGGCGATGGCATTGGTGCGATTGCGCGGCTTGCTGGTCGCACCTTTTGGCCTCAGCACCAAAGGGCCGGACGCTGGGGACAAGCTGGGGATTTTTCCGGTTGAGCATGATGGTGAGACCGAAGTGATTGCAGGGTTCAACGACCGCCACCTGGATTTTCGTGTCTCAGTCCTGTCGGAAAACGGCCACATCTCGCTGGCCACGTGGGTTCATCGCCACAATCTGGGCGGACGGCTGTATTTGGCTGCGATTCTGCCATTTCACATCTTGATCACGCGTAACGCGCTTGCGCGTGTGAACAGCGCAAGCACGTAGCAACAGGTACTTAACCCGCGGCAGCGGCGGTCAGCTTGGCCAGAGCACCGCGCATCTTTTCGATGACCGGTGACTTTTCGACATCATCCAGCTCATCCATCGTCTCTTTGGGATCTTCATAGGCCAACCAGACCTGACCGTCGGAGTCCTCATAGGCCTGCACCTTGAGGGGCAAGAACAGCCCTGCGCGTGGATCGATCTGCATGGCAGGCGTGCCCAGCGCAGGATTGCCGAAAATCAGCACCTGATTGGCAGGAATGGGCGTTCCGACTTTTTCCGCCCCGGCCGCGTGGTCGACGCGGGCAAATACGGTTGCCCCTGCATTGCCCACTGCCGCCTCGAGCGCATCCAGCGCCTCGACCACGGATTTGTCTGTTTGAACTTTGATGATGTCGTCAGCCATGGCGGAAAGTGCCCCTCCGAACGTGAAAATTGAAGCCAGTATCAAGATACGCATATCGGTTATCCTTCTGTGAAAATCAGCCCAATTCTCACAGGTTCTGGAAATCTGGCAATCACAAGTCTGGCATCGGCAAGGCTTTGCCGGAATTGGAAAAGCTCAATTTACCCTTGTATTCGAGAACAATCCGAACAGAAGCCAAAGATTTTACTGCATTGAGCCTCAATTCAGCCGGAATTCCCGCCTATTTCATGCCTCAAACACAGAAACTCGGGTGGCAAACGTGAGTATTTCCAACCTAGACGTTCCCAACACGTCCAGATTCCGATCAGCAACTATTGCGATCTTCTGCGCCGCGATTTTCACGAGCGCGAGCCTGCTTTTCTTTGTTCAGCCCCTGTTTGCCAAGCTGGTCCTGCCCAAGATTGGCGGTGCCCCGGCAGTTTGGACCACTGCCATGCTGTTTTTTCAGGTGGTGCTGATTCTCGGGTATGTATACGCGCACCTGTTGACCAAGTTTCTGCCCTTGCGCTGGCAAATCATCACCCATTTTGCCTTTTGGATCGCAGCGCTGACATTTCTTCCACTGTCCACAAGCGAAAGCTGGAGATACGACGCGTCGACTTCGACCGCGCTGCAAACGCTTGGCCTGTTCGCCGTGGGTGTGGGTGTGCCTTTTGCCGTACTGTCGGCAAATGCGCCTCTGTTACAGGCCTGGTACGCCAAGTCGGGCGGGCCTTCGTCTGACGATCCGTACTTTTTGTACAGCGCCAGTAATGTAGGGTCTTTGCTGGCGTTGCTGGCCTTTCCCCTGATAGCAGACCCATTTTTCGGCGCGGCAGAGATCAGCCGCGCATGGTTGGCCGGTTTTGTTCTTTTCGGTGTCCTGTTGCTCAGCAGCGGTTTGATCGCCTTGCGCGGATCCCGTCAGATGGAAGTTCACACAAACGCCGCAACCCGAGCCAGTTTCCCCGCTTTGAAGCAGATAGTGATTTGGGTATTTGTTGCCTTTGTTCCGTCTTCGCTGATGTTGTCGTTCACAACCCGGGTCAGCACCGACCTTGGGGCGCTTCCCTTGATTTGGGTTATCCCGCTGGCGATTTACATTCTTTCTTTCATTATTGCTTTCGCAAAGTGGAAGCGGCTGACACTGGCCAGTTTGGAATTGCCCATGCTGATCGCTCTGGCGATAGGAGTGGTGCTGGTCTCAAAAATTGTAAGCGAGCACGATGCGCCTGCGGTTATTCTGCTGTACGCGCCTGTTCTGTTTGTCGTCGCGCTGTTTGCGCACAGACTGCTCTACGAACTTCGACCGCCAGCCGATCAACTGACCGTTTTCTACATCGCCTTATCTGCGGGCGGCGCTTTGGGTGGCTTGTTCAACTCGATCGTTGCACCCCTTGTCTTTGTGCGTGAACTGGAAGTGCCAATTACCATGATGCTTGCCGGGGGGCTTTTCCTTGTACGCGCCCCGGATTTTTCTTTGCGCCATATAGGTATGGGCTTTATTTCAGGCATCCTTGTTCTGGTGATCGCCATCGCGCTGCGGGGGGTGGATATACTGAGTTCGGAATTCGCGCGGGCCGGTGCAATCTTCATCTTGCTTCTGACAGTACTGCTGATCTTCCGTACATACCCGGTGCGCATCCCGGCCGTTTTGGCGGCCGTGATACTGCCAGCTTTTGCCGCGGATAACAGCCCGATCCTACAGGACCGCAGTTTCTTTGGCGTGCATTCCGTCTATTCAAGCGCAGGCTACCGTGTCTACAAGAACGGCACGACGGTTCATGGTTGGCAGCGTGAATCCGAGTATGACAAAAGACCGACGCCCTTGTCCTACTATCACCCAGATGGCCCCATGGCCCAGGTTATCACTTCGGAATTTGGCAATCAGGCCGACAGCATCGGCATCGTCGGGTTGGGCACAGGCGCGCTGGCCTGCTACCGGCAACCCTGGCAAACGTGGGAGTTTTTCGAAATCGACGCGACCGTCGACAAAATCGCCCGCGACCCATCCCTGTTCACTTATATTTCCGAATGTACGCCTGACTCGGTCACTCATCTGGGCGACGCGCGTATCGTGCTGGAACAAAAGCCGTTTGAATTCGACATCCTTGTTCTGGATGCCTACAGCTCGGACGCGATACCGCTGCACCTGATCACTCTGGAAGCGGTCCAGACATATACCCGTCAACTGGCTGAGGATGGCGTTCTGGTCTTCCATGTCACCAACCGTTTTTATGATCTGGTGCCACCCTTGGCCAGAATTGCGGATCGCCTGAATCTGAACGTGGCACACCAGCTTCTGGACGCCAAGGCGAATCAGATCGAGACTGGCGCAGCCACCAGCAGCGTCGTTATTCTGAGCCCCGACAAAGCCCGCATTGACGAATTCGTGCGTGACGGAAACTGGCAGATCGTGAACCCGGATGGAGCAACGCCGTGGACCGACGACAAGGCCAACCTTCTCACGGCGCTCAAGCTATTGAAGGACAAGGCTCACTAGGGCGGCTGTTCAACGCGTAATGAACGCTGCCCGGGCAATCCCCTTCTCTGGCGTCAAAACGTCTGTAGCATCAGCTGCGCTTTGCCGGTAAAGGTCCGGCAACAAAGGACGTCCAGATGCTGAAAACCCGGATCATTCCCTGCCTTGATGTTGCCGATGGCCGCGTGGTCAAAGGTGTGAATTTCGTAGGCCTGCGCGATGCGGGTGACCCGGTGGAATCAGCCAAAGCCTATGATGCCGCCGGTGCGGATGAGATCTGTTTTCTGGACATTCACGCCACCCATGAGAACCGAGGCACCATGTTCGATGTGGTGCAACGCACGGCAGAGCAGTGCTTTGTGCCCCTGACCGTGGGCGGTGGCGTTCGCACCAAGGATGATGTGCGCGCCTTGCTTTTGGCGGGGGCGGACAAGGTCAGCTTCAACTCGGCTGCCGTTGCCAACCCGGATGTGATTGCGGAATCGGCGGACCAGTTCGGCAGCCAGTGCATTGTCTGCGCCATCGACGCCAAGACAGTCGGCCCCGGCAAGTGGGAGATCTTCACCCACGGCGGGCGCAAACCCACCGGCATTGATGCTGTCGCATTTGCCCAAACGGTTGTTGCCAAGGGTGCTGGGGAAATCCTGCTGACCTCGATGGATCGCGACGGCACCAAAGCCGGCTTCAACCTGCCCCTGACCCGCGCCATTTCCGATGCCGTGGACGTGCCAGTGATCGCAAGCGGAGGTGTCGGCAATCTGGACCATCTGGTTGAAGGCGTCACCAAGGGTGGCGCAAGCGCGGTACTGGCCGCCTCGATCTTTCATTTTGGCGAATACACGATCCGCGAGGCCAAGGAACACATGGCCGCCGCTGGTGTTCCAATGAGGTTGATATGAGCATTCTGCACGATCTGGCAGCCACGATTGAAGCCCGCAAGGGCGCTGATCCGGAGTCAAGCTGGACAGCCAAGCTGCTTGCAAAAGGCCCCGAGAAATGCGCCGAGAAATTTGGTGAAGAAGCCATTGAGGCCATCATCGAAGCAACAAAAGGGGATCAGGCCAAGCTGACCTCTGAGGCGGCGGATGTTCTGTATCACCTGCTGGTCATGCTGGCCGCGCGCGATGTGGCGCTGGACGATGTGCTGGCCGAGCTTGCGCGCCGTCAGGGCATGAGCGGCATTGCCGAAAAAGCTGCCCGCCCCAAAGGATAAAGGCCGGGTTCCGCGCCGTTTAAATGACCGCTATACTCGGGCGTCAGAATGACAGGCCGAGGGCGCAACATGATCCGAGTATTGATGCTTGTGGCATCCTTTGCCATCGTCGCGGCCTGCTCTGCGCCACCACCCTCCACCGGAGATGAGGTGCAACGCCTGACAGCAGAGATTCAGAGGCTTGGGCCCGATATCGACCCTGAAGAAGCCGCACGGGCCGCGCAAGTCGCCTATGCCTATACCGCCCAGCTGGTGGACGAATACCAGATCACGGACCCACCCCTGATCCACAACGCTAAGGTCAACAAAGGTCTTCGCCCACGTGGCCTGTGTTGGCATTGGGCCGAGGATATCGAGCGGCGCCTGAAACGGGAAAACTTTCAGACGCTGGAGTTGCATCGCGCCATCGCAAATGCCGACAATCCACTTAGGATCGACCACAGTACCGCTATCATCAGTCGCAGGGGAGAATCGCTGTATGACGGCGTCGTGCTCGACCCCTGGCGCTATGGCGGGGTCTTGTATTGGTCTCCGCTGGTTGAGGATACCCGCTATGACTGGGTGCCGCGCGACGTGGTGCTGGAAAAACGGCGACAGGAACAAGTGGCCCGGCTCAGACCTTATGAGCCCACAACGCCTTAAAGCTTGGACGAGATGATCCCGGTCGAAAACCCGCCCATGCGCAGTTCGCCGAACAAGCGCTGATATTCGATCTTGGGACAGCGATTCATCACGACGTCCACTCCTCGGGCTTCGGCCTCGGCCGCCGCTTCCGGATGTTCAACCCCAATTTGCATCCAGACGGTGCCAAGTGAAGGGAATGCCCCCAAGGCCTCATCCACAATAGGCGGCACGGCCTCGGACCTCCGGAAAATGTCCACCATATCCACGGGCTCGGATATATCCGAAAGGCTGCCGCGCACCGTCTGGCCAAACAGGTCTTTCCCGGCATGGCCCGGATTGACTGGAATGACTTTGAACCCTTTCAACGAAAGATAGCGCGCCACGTAATAACTTGGCCTTACCGGGTTCATGGACACCCCGACAACAGCAACGGTCTTGGTGCGTTGCAGAATGGTTTTCAGGTGCTGATCGGAATAGTCGGGCATGCCCTATCCTTAGCAGGGTTCCAAAAAGAAAAAAGCGCCCAAGAAACCTTGGGCGCCAGTTGTTGGAACGAGGGACAGTGAAATGACCCGCGGCAGTTCCGTTCCGCGGTCACTGTGACATTTAAGCATGGCTTGGTTAAAAAAAAGAGGGTAGGCGCATTTTTGTGATGACTTTTCACAATTATCTGAGGTCGACCTACTCTCGGTAGAGTATGACCGGCCAGTTTTCCTCGGCCAGGTGGATATACTCCGCCCTGTCCTGCTGCCAAATCTTCTCAATCGCTTCTGAATGAGTCAGGTACAGACGACCGTTCACCACCTGCCATGCATTGGGGTCGGTGCTTTTCAAAGTGCCCATTGCCATCGCGTAAGAACAATAGCCACCAAACTGCGGCGCGAAAGCACGCGGGTCGCTTTCGAAAAGCTCGCGATTCTCCTGCGATGCGAAATGCCATCTGGCCCCTTTCCACATCACCGAATTCTCGGGCATGCCCATTATGGGCTTAGCACCATCGAAATAGGAAACGGCATCGTACCCGGCCAACGCCACCCCGTCGGTGGTGTAGTAGACAGGCATATCCTGCGCGTGTGCAGCAGGAGCAAGAAAAAAAGCGCTCAGCGCGCCAAGAATGAAACGTCGGGTCAGCATCATCATGTCAGAATCTGAATTCACAGAGGTATCAAGATGCAATTTTTTGCTGCACGCGGAACCCCCGTTGACGCGGATGTGAACGAACTTCAACCAAATACGCTCAATCGAAAATATCTTCGATCACATCCCAGGCTTCGTCAAAAACCCTGGAGAACATACTTTTCTTCTTCTTTTTTCGCCTGGCTTTCGGCGGTGCCACATGTGACACGGCAGAACGCACCTGTTTGGAAGGCGCAGCTTTCCGCTTGGGCAGCATCTTCAGATCGTGCAAAGGCGCTCCACAATTTGAACAGCTCAGCTCGTGCCGCTCTTTGCCTTTCAGGACAAGGGCAGCCCGGGTCCCACAATAACAGCAGGTTGCAATTTTGGCTGGACCGGAAATGGCGCTCTCCTTTTTCTCAGGGCCGGGATGCATATAAGGCGATTGCCGCCGCATTTGAGACATTCAGCGATCCGAATCCACCGGCTGCGTCAATTTTCACCAATTGATCCACGGTTTCCTTCGTCTTTTGCCTTAACCCCGGGCCTTCCGCTCCAAGAACAAGCGCGACGGGCCGGTCCCGGCCTTCGCTCAGCGCGCCTTCGATCGTTACCTCTGCTTCGCCATCCAGCCCGAGGACCAGAAAGCCCATATTCTGAAGTTCAACAATAGTGTCCGCGAGATTGCGCATCCGCAGATAGGGTTGCCGCTCCAGCGCGCCGCTGGCGGTTTTTGCCAGCGCCCCAGTCTCGGGTGCGGAATGATGGCGCGTGCCGATGACCGCACTGGCCCCCAGTACTTCGGCCGAGCGCAGAATCGCTCCGACATTATGCGGATCCGTGACCCGGTCCAGCAAAATGACGCGCGGGTTTTCCCGACCGATGCAATTGTCGGCCAGACCGCCCCAATCCAACGGCTTGACCTCCAGCGCGGCACCCTGATGCACAGAACCAGCATCAATTGGCGCGGTAAACTTACGCGGATCAACCATTTCAGGCTCAATCCCCGAGAATTCAATCGCTTCGGCCAGTTTATCACGCGCATTGCGCGTCACGATCAAGTGCAATTTCTGTCGATTTGAGTTCATCAAAGCGTCGCGAACCGCATGCAGACCAAACAGCCAGACAGTTTCAGCGGCAGCGACTTTTCGGGCCTGTTCCTTTTCAACGACCCATTTGGGTTTCTTCATTTTATGGGCCTCCGGGCCGAGTATACGGTTTCCTGCGTCAAAGCGAAATTTTCCTGTTGACGCTCCTTTGGTGCGCTAGTAATCACGCCTCCACGTCAGGTGCAACGCCTGACAGTGGGCGACAGGCCGCAAGGTGTGGCAGGGGACTGTAACTCCCTCGCGGAGACGCACGCCTGGTTCGATTCCAGGGTCGCCCACCATCTTTCAGCAGATTTCAAAGATCACCAGAATGCTCTGTCAGCGCGTTTCTGTTTACAGGCGCACGCGCAATTGCACCCGAAAGAACTCGTAAAAGTTGCGAAACCGGACATTGCCCGCTAGTCTGATCACGTTTTTGCGAGGGATTTGTTATGAGACTAATACTGGCGGCCATCGCCGTGTGTGTTGCGGGCGCGGCGAATGCGCTGACGATCACATTTGACAATAGCTTTCCGAGTGATCCCCAAAGTGGCCCGACAACGTATCAGGGAACCAGCCAGGGATTCACCTTTGACTATGCCCCCGTCTACAACTTTGGAAATCAAATAAACTTGCATGACGACAGCGGCGTGATGTCAACAGTTGTGCAGGCCGTGAACGGGTCGAAATTCACGGTGCAATCCGTGGACTTGTGGGGGTTGTCTCGCGTGTTCATGACTGGAGCGGGTCCGGCTCCTGCGCTTGGAACGCAGGCTTACAATCAATGGCTTACAGCGGGTTCTGCGCCAGTGCCGACCCTGACATTTTCGGGGCTCTTGAACGGCGCCACCGTTGCAACGCAGACTTTCGGACCCACGGCTCTGAACACGTTTAATTTCTCCAGCGCTTTCACGGTCATTGATCAATTGCTGATCACGTTGAACGTCCCCAACGCAGTCAAATTCCCCTTTGGTCTCGGATCAAACACCGTTTGGTGCAACCAATGGTGTGGCGAGTTCAATGTTGACAATTTGCAGGTCGCGCCGGTGCCCCTTCCCGCAAGCGGGTTGCTTTTGATCGGAGCCGTTTTGGGCCTGTTCGGATACCGCAGGCTTAAGACAACCTAGTTGCTGACTATACTGACAGGAATAAGCGGCGCTGATTAATTTTCAGCGCCGCTTTTTTTTCGCGTTTGATACCGTGAGGCTGGCGTATTGACGTGCTTATTCTGCCGCCGGGCGCAGTTGTGAGACACTCTTGAACCACGCCTCAATTGCATCCAGATCCGCTGGCAGTACCTCGGCCGCGCCGTCGGCAAAGGCTTGAAACTTCTCTTCGTTCAATCCGTTCACGCCGACCAGCACCGGAATGTCCAGGGCCAGTGCTTCCCCGATCACGGGCCGGAACCCGCGTCCATCTGATTCATGCTTGCCGAACTTGTTGATGATCAGAAGTTGGGGCGCATCCTCAAGCGAGGCGGTCACATATCCCACCGCCTGTTCCAGCGCAGCCGGATCCAGTCGGCAGCCACGTGACTGGGTTCCCAGTGATTGCGAGATGCGGATGGTTTCGCCATCGGGCAGCACACGAACGTCCATATCGCATTTGCTGCTGTCGGCGCATTCCGTGTTCGTTTGTACAACACCGGCAAGTTTTGCGCCGGACGCCAGCAGACGCTCGGCGACAGCGCTCAGCAGTCGGTCCGTTGCGCCGCGATCGGTAGTGGTGACATAGGCCAGCTGCATCTTGGACCTCTTGTAAATTGTTTATGACGTTTCAGATAGCACGCAAGGTGCTGCCCGACCACTCCCTCAGTTACGGAAGCGGGGACAGGCCGATCACAGGTGCGTGCAGGTGAAGAAGAATCGCGTAGACGGCAAGCGCGGCCAGCCAAACCCCAAGGCGAGGCCAGGGACATGGTGAACGCAGTGAAAACCGCGCTGTATTGCGGGATAACCGGACCCATTCAAAACCCATCTCGCGCCTCTTGCGCCGGTCGATCAGGGCCATGCCCATTGCCGCGAAACCGGCAAAAAGGCCGAACAGGATCACATGAGACAGGCTGCCATTGGCCAGCAAATGTGCCACCGCCCACAGCATCATCGCAGCAAGGATGGGGTGGCGGGTGGTGCGCAGGATACCGGGCTGTTCCGGGTCAAAAGGCCGATTGCCGAGCCCTCCGAAAGAGAACGGGTTCTGAATGATGAGCCCCGCAATAGCCAGCCAGCAGACCACGGGCATGATCAGCACTGGTGCCCAGCGTAAAACCGCGAATGGCGGGATGACCTCGACATAAGGGGCATTTGCGGCGGCAACGATCAGCCAGGCCAGTACGGCCAGCGACAGAACCGAATAGGCCGTGAAATAACCCCGGCGTCCGAGTGTGTCGATCAGCCACCCTCGGACAGCGGGCCGAACGGGAATGGCGTGGCTGAGAAGGAATGTAATGAGCGCTGCAAGGAATAGGGCCCAACCGGTCATGGTGATCTCCGCGTTATTGGGATCGGTCTAGATCAGGATGGCGGTGGTATCCTTGTCCGAAATCAAGTCAAGAACAGGGGCGGGTGCACCGCCCCCGTGCTGTGTTACAACCCAAGCGCCGCGCGGCGTTCTTCGGCAAACCCCTGCACGATCCGGTCGGCGATCAGCGCCAGAATCGCCATCGCAGCGCCTGCCGAGATACCAAGCCCCACATCCGCCTGACCCAGTGCCAGATAGATCGACTGGCCCAGACCAGTGGTCCCGATCAGAGCCGCGATCACCAACATCGCGAAGGCATAAAGGATGGTCTGGTTCAGCCCCAGCAGTATGGTCGGCGCTGCATAGGGTGCTCGCACGTCCCGCATGATCTGCCACTCGGTCGCCCCGCTAGAGATCGCGGCCTCCATCATTTCCTCTGGCGTGTTGACCAGCCCGTGCCGGGTGTAGCGGATCATTGGGACGATCGCGTAGGCGCATATTGCAAGGAAGGCCGAAAACTCACCAATCTGGAATACCATCAGGACCGGGATCAGGAACACGAACAATGGGATTGTTTGCAACATGTCGCAAATCGGACGAACCACTTTCCACACCGGCTCCCAAACCGCGCTGGCAAGGCCAATAAGGCCGCCGGCTACCGCACAGGAGAACACTGCCGCGCCGCTGAGGTAGAGCGACAGCAGCGCCCTTTCCCACAGGCCCGAAACGAGGATGGTGCAAAGCAGCCCTACGCAGAGCGCGGCCAGACGCCAGCCGCCCGCGACCCAGCTCAGCGCGGCAACACTGGTCAGGACAAAAGGCCACGGCAGGTTTGCGATTCCGGTTTCCAGCATGCCAATCAGGATCAGGACGATCAGACCACCCGTCAGCCGCCCGCGCCACGCCATCAACAAGGCAATCACGGCACCTGCGGCGAACAGGCCAAAGCTCATGGTCGACGTCCACTGGAAGCCCCAGGTGAAAGGCAGCACCGCCTGATCCAGACCGATCCGCAACGGCAGCAGCACATAGAACAACGAGTTATTCTTGAGCGCATCCAGCCACGGGCCGTTGGCCTGTGTGAACGCGGTCAGGCCGCTGTCAACAGCTTCGGCCATCGGGTCCAGCAGGGTCAGTTCAGACGGATTCGGTAACCAGTTGCGGAATGCCAAGGTAAACAACACGGCAAAGCCCAGCATCGCCCAGACAACACGGCTGTCATAACGTTTGCGTTCGGATGCAAGGGTGCCGCTCATCCGGTCGATCACCACGGCAAAGACCACGATGACCAGACCGGCCATCAGCGATTCACCGAATTGGGCTTTGCGCATGGTCAGCAGAACCTCCCAGCCGATATCGTTGAACCCTCCGATGACGGCGGCGATGATCACCATCGATAAGGCGGCCATCAGACATTGGTTCACACCGACCATGATCTGCGTTGTGGCGGCGGGGATTTCGACCTGAAACAGTTGCTGGAACCGTGTACCGCCAGACATGATAGCGGCCTCTTTGATCTCGGGCTCCACCCGTTCCAGCCCCAGCATCACGTTGCGCGCCATAGGAGGCGCGGCATAGATTGCCGAAGCGATCAGGCCGACAACGGGCCCAAAGCCAAAGAGAAGCAAAAGTGGAGTCAGATAAGCGAAAGTTGGCACTGTCTGCATGACATCCAGAACAGCCTGCACAAAGGACTTAACCTTGGGCACCTCATTGGCGAGAATGCCGATACCACCTCCCATGATCAACGCCACAGGGACGGAAACGGCAACAAGAGCCAAGGTATTCATGCTCTCGGTCCAATAGCCCGACGCCAGTACAAAGCTGAGGCCCAGAAAACCCAGCGCTGCCATCGGTAAGCCGCCAAGGTACCAGCCCAGTGCGGTCACAATCCCGATTAGGATGGGCCATGGCGTGTTGCCCAGCACGTAATTGGCCCAGTCCATCGGATAGGTCATCAGGTCTGAAAACAGCCGCATCGCCGGTTTGATCAAGTTCAGAAACCAGTCCAGAAACGCGCCAACCCATTGGGTTGCAGGCAATTCCCACGTAGCTGGCCATTTCACCAGCCATGGGGCGATGCCCTCCAGCGCAAGGCAAACGGCGCCGACGAAGACTGTGATCAGGGCAGCCTTTGCCCCTGCCGTCAATTGCGCGCGGTTTTGCGTCGGCAGATCGGTGACAGCCGTCATGCTTCGTCCACCTGCAACGCGGCAGCAAGATCAGACGGATGTACCGTACCAACGACATTGCCATCGGCATCCCGCACGGGCACAGGTTCATAAAGTTCCATACAATGTGCGAGGGCTGCATCCAACGTCATCGAGATGGTTAGGCCAGGATCATCCGGGCCACAATCCGCCTCGCCCTGCATGACCGAGGCGACCTTGGCGTGCTGACCTTTAGCGACATCCTTAGAGAATTCGCGCACGTAATCGTCCACGGGGCGCAGGACGATATCCGTAGGTGTACCGATCTGAACAATCTTGCCATCACGCATGATCGCAATACGGTCGGCCAGTTTCAGCGCCTCTTGGATGTCATGGGTGATGAAGACGATGG
Source organism: uncultured Ruegeria sp. (assembly GCF_947497005.1). Taxonomy (GTDB): domain Bacteria; phylum Pseudomonadota; class Alphaproteobacteria; order Rhodobacterales; family Rhodobacteraceae; genus Ruegeria. The sequence continues at coordinate 381,302 of NZ_CANMFF010000001.1, forward strand.
ATTTCTTCAACGTCGCCTGAATGCGCAGGAATTCGTCCTGCAACTGACGACGGATCAGTGGATCAAGCGCCGAGAACGGCTCGTCCAGAAACCAGATATCGGGGTTCACTGCGAGGCTGCGGGCGATGCCCACACGCTGACGCTGACCACCAGAAAGCTGGCGCGGGAAACTGTCTTCGCGCCCGTCCAGACCGACCAGTGAGATCACTTCCTGCGCGCGGTCCAGCCGTTCCCTTTTGCTCACGCCTTGAACACGCAGCGGATAGGCTACGTTTTCGGCCACGGTCATATGCGGGAACAGACCGAAATGCTGGAACACCATACCCAGCTTTTTGCGGCGCAGGTCCGTCATCACCTTCTTCGAGGCACCAATGACGTTTTGATCATCCACGCGAATCTCGCCGCCCGTGCCGGGCAGCAGTTGCGAGATACAGCGGATCAACGTGGATTTACCCGAGCCTGACAGGCCCATAATGACGAACAGCTCGCCCTCTTTGACCTCGAAATTGGCGTCTTGCACCGCCGGGATGAACCCGTTTTCCCGCAGATCAGAGGCGGCTTTGTCAGCGTCATTCCCTGACCGAGACAGCGCGTCGGTCAGGGCTTTGTCAGCGCCGGGGCCAAACACCTGCCAGAGATTCCGGCAGGCGATGGCTGGCATAGTCGCGTCAGTCACTTACGCGCGCTCACTGGGTTGCCGCGTCAACAACGGGACGCCATTTGCCTTCGTTTTCAGTCATCCATGCGGCGACAACCTCTTCGACCTGACCGCCGTCAACGTCGATCGCGCCCATCATTGGCTGCTGGTCTTCGACCGCCAGTTGATAGTTCGACAGGATCTCATAAGCAGCGGGCCATTTGTCCTCCATGCCGCTCCAGCTGGCTTTGAAGATGCGCGAAGGTGAGAAGTCGCAATCGTTGATCGCATTGGGGTTCGGACCCCATGCCGGATCATTGAAGCACGCCTCTTCGCCGGCGGGCAGTTCGACGAACTGCACGTCATAAGCCGACATCGCCCAATGCGGCTGCCAGAAGGTGATCAGCAGTGGTGACTTACGCTCGGTCGAGGCGCGCAGTTCAGCGATCAGAGCACCCTCGGACCCCGCAGGCACAGCTTTGAACGGCAGTTCCAGACCGGTCATACGATCTGCGCCAGGCGTCCCCCAGTCGGCCGGATAGTCAACCAGGCGGCCGCCCGGCAGCGTTTCCGCCGTGGCAAAGACTTGCGCACAGTCTTTCAGCGCCTCCCAGGCGGGGAGGCCCGGGCACAGATCAGCGACGTGCGCTGGGTATGCAATGCCTTCCTTGGCAGCCAGGCCCAGATCGCCGATTTCGACAACAGTGCCTTCGTCGATCTTCTTGGCATATTCGTCCGATACGTTGGACGACCAGATTTCCAGCGTCGCGTCGATGTCGCCATCCGCCAGCGCCTGGAATTGGTTCATCATGCCCGCAGTCACAAACTCGACGTTATAGCCTGCGGCCTTGAGCATCTCACCCGCCACATGCGTGGTCACGTGCTGACCAGTCCATTCGTTGATCGCCAGCTTGATCGGCTCGTCCACGGCACCCATATCCGCCGCCTGCGCTGCACCCGCAACGGTCAGTGCCATAAGGCTTACACTCAGTTTTTTCATGGATTTTCTCCCTGTCTTATTTGTCTTGCCCACCCCGGCGAGGATTTCCCGCCGGCATTTTTTGTCTGACGACAATACCATGTCGCAACATGCACAAAATCGGCCGGAAAAGGAAAGTGATCAGTTTGTAACGGATGGAAAGTCTCATTCCGTCAAACCGTTGATATTTCCCTGCAAGCGCCCCCAAGGCCCCAGCCCGACCCGTCATTGCCCCTTGTCCTGGACAAGGAACGTTGACTGACGAGTCAATCACAAGCCGTTTTGAGCCCGTTTGTCGAGGATTTCTTTGACAATTCTGCAGTTTTTCTTGGAGAAGCCGAACGTTGGCCCCAGTCGGGTAGAATTTCGAGCGGTCTGATTACCCATTGCAATATCGAAACAAAAGATGAACATTCTATACATGACGGCTTAAAGGTTAGGGTTATGCGATCATTTGAAGAAATCCTTGATATTGCCGCAGGTCGCCACGGTGGAGCCGAGACCCTTGAGGCAAAGCTGAGCAAACCCAAAAGTCACGCAGCGCTGGCAGCAATGCCCGAGGACCGTTGGCTTTCGATCATCACGAAATGCGTCTTTCAAGCTGGTTTCAACTGGAAGGTCATCGAAAACAAGTGGGACGGGTTCGAGGTTGCCTTTGATGGATTCGATGTGGGTCGATGCGCTTTCATGGATGATGAGAAGTTTGATGCCCTGTTGCAGGACACACGCATCGTCCGCAATGGAACTAAGATTGCGGCGGTGCGAGACAATGCCGCGTTCCTGTTGGAACTGCGCGAGGAAGGCGGCGCGGGCAAAGTTTTGGGCGGCTGGCCGTCTGATGACTATGTCAATCTTCTTGCGATGCTGGCCAAGCGCGGGTCCCGCCTGGGCGGGGCTTCAGCGCAATATGCAATGCGCTTCACCGGGCGCGACAGTTTCATTCTGTCTCAGGATGTGACCGCCCGCCTGATTGCCGAAGGTGTGATCGACAAGCCCGCCGCGTCCAAGAAAGCCATGGCTGCAGTACAGCAAGCATTCAATTCCTGGATGGATCAATCCGGTCGGTCTTTGACAGAAATCAGCCGGGTTCTGGCGATGAGCCTGTGAAAACGGTTTGCGGAATACCAGCAGCAGACTAGGATTCAACTCATGGTTCTGCGTGTATTCCTGTTTGCTCTTTTATTGCTTTCCTCCTGCGGTCGTCAGTTGACCGTGCAAGAGCGGGATTTTGCGGATGCCATTCAGGGGGAAACCCTGAATCTGGACAGCGTGCGATTGGTTGAGGGCGCTCCGGTTGCCAATGTGACATATTTCCGCGAAGAGCGCCCACGCCTTGCCTGCCGAGAACGTATTCTTCCTCCGGTGGAACCCGGGCCGGTGACGGGCAAACCCGCAGCTGTGGCCCTGTTCAACAAGGTTTACTTTGCCCGCGACTGGTATCTGGAAGACTACATGTCTGACTTCCCGGATCAGATGAATCTGGTGGCCGCGATGCTGCTGGCCCATGAATTGACGCATGTCTGGCAATGGCAAAATCGCCAGACCACCGGCTATCACCCCCTTCGCGCGGCGGCGGAGCATGGAGGACGGAAGGACCCTTATCTGTTCGACCTCGAAACTTCACCGGACTTCCTGTCCTACGGGTTTGAGCAGCAAGGCGCAATTGTCGAGGAGTACGTGTGTTGCCGGGCGCTGGACCCTCAGGCCACGCGAACCAAAAGGCTGCACAGGATGTTGGGTGCGCATTTTGACCTGTCTCCGCTTCCGGAAAACGGACGCGAGCGCGCGATTGTACTGCCCTGGAGTGAGGCCGAGATTGAAGGGATATGCAGCGGCACCTAGTTCCGCTGAAGTGTTTCCAGATACGCCACCAGATCCACGATGGGCTGGCTGGTCAGGATTGGCTGACCCTCGGGCGTTTTCATGGATGTGTCCTGTCCGTCGAAATAAGGACCGTAAACCGGCATCGGGCTACCATGACTGACCAGCGGGTTCCTGCCGTCGATGCGGGCGACGACGTCGGCGGTCGGAAACACGCCTTCTTCATTGGACAAAGCGGTCAGATCGGTCGGCTGAATCACCAGCACGCCTGCCATCGGGCCCTGGCCGGTCGCATCGATCCCGTGGCAGGTTGCACAATGATGCATGTAAAGTTCCTCACCGGTCTTTGCATCCTGAGCCCAGACCGCCTGTGAAGCAGCGGCCGAAACCCCAAGAACCAGCACGCCGATTGTTGCCTTGAACATCCTATCCTCCTGCCAAGATTGACAATTGCAGGGTTGCCCGGTGGACGTCTTGGCGCAATGATCCAGATCAACGCAGGCGGAGGGTACAGGCCATGACACAATACGCAGCCATCATGCTGGCAGCCGGGATCGGCGTCCCTATTCTGGCGGCTTTGAACGCGGCTCTGGGCAAGCTGATCGGGTCGCCGACCACCGCCGCAGTGATCCTGTTCGCCATCGCCTTTGTCGCGTCGGCACTGGTAATGTTGCTATTGCCCGGAGTTGAAGCGCTGTCCAAGGTTGCCGAGGCCCCTAAACACCTGCTGCTGGCCGGTGTCCTGATCGCGTTCTACGTTCTGTCGATCACTCACGTTGCCCCTCATTTCGGGGTCGGCAACGCCGTGTTCTTTGTATTGCTAGGGCAATTGATCAGCACGGCCGCTATTGACCATTTCGGCCTGTTTGGCGCTCAGATCACACCGCTTACGCTCATGCGGGCGGGCGGAATTGCCGTGATGGCCATTGGTGTTGCGATCACTCAACTGGCCTGAGCACGCCACCCTCAAGCCGGACCATCCGGTCCATGCGCGCCGCCAGCTCAAGATTGTGGGTCGCAATCAACGCCGACAGCCCTTCGTCCCGGACCAGTGTCATCAGCGCGTCAAACACCTGATCCGCAGTATCCGGGTCCAGGTTGCCGGTCGGCTCATCCGCCAATAATACACGCGGCGCATTGGCAAGCGCCCGGCAAAAAGCGACACGCTGTTGTTCCCCACCCGAGAGCGCGGCAGGGCGGTGACTGGCGCGTGGGGCAACACCAACACGATCCAGCAACTCCATGGCTCGCGCCTGTGCGGCTTTTTCAGGCACACCGTTCGCCAGTTGCGGCAGGGTGATGTTTTCCAGCGCCGTGAATTCCGGCAGCAAGTGGTGGAACTGATAGACAAAGCCCACATCCTGCCGACGCAGCGCTGTTCTGGTGCGATCACCCTTGGCCGAGACATTCCGGCCACCGATTTCGACGGTTCCGTTGTCGGGCTTATCCAACAGACCTGCAATGTGAAGAAGGGTCGATTTGCCAGCCCCTGATGGGGCAACCATTGCCACCGCCTCACCCGCGCGCAGATCCAGGTCGACCCCGCGTAGAACCTGAACCTCTCCCGGCGTGCCTGTCAGGTAGGTCTTGGTCAAACCGTTCAGACGCAATGTGACATTATTCATAGCGCAATGCCTCGACCGGGTTCAGCCGCGCCGCACGGCGCGCAGGGAAATATGTGACGATAAAGGACAGACCAAGGGACAGGCCGATAGCCTTGAGCACATCGTTCAGGTGCAACTCGGCGGGTAAAGCATAGATGCCGCGGATCGACGGATCCCAGACGCCTCCGCCCATCACATAATTCACGAACGAGAAAATCGGGTCGATGTAGATCGCGAAGAAGCACCCCAGAATAACCCCCATCACGGTTCCGATCAGGCCGGTGAATGCTCCACAGATGAAAAAGACACGTAGAATCGAGCCTTCGCTCAGCCCGATGGTACGCAGAATCCCGATATCGCGCCCTTTGTTCTTGACCAGCATGATCAGGCCCGAAACGATATTCATCGCTGCGATCAAAACAAGGATCGATAGGATGATGAACATCACGTTGTCCTCGACTTCCAGCGCCCGCAAAAAGCCACCGGATGCGTCCTGCCAGGTCCAGATCTGGCTGCGTTCACCCGAGGCCTCAATGATCGATATCAGGATCGGGCCCAGTTCTTCCGGCTTTTCCACCATCACCTCGATTTCATCCGCCACGCCCTCGCGGTTGAAAAAACTCTGGGCCTGCGAAAACGGCATATAGACGCGGGTGCGGTCGATGTCATAGCGACCCGCCGAGAACACATAGACGACGCGATACGCGTTTACCCGTGGCGAGGTACCAAAGGCGGTTTTGACCCCGTTGGGCGAGGTCAGTTTGACGACATCCCCCACGGTGGCCCCGATGCTGCGCGCCACGCCCGATCCGATGGCAATGACATCCTCTCCGGTTTGGAATTTGGACAAATCACCGGCAGCCTGCTCTGCCTGCGCAACACCCGGCAAATCAAGCAGATCGTCGGGTCGAATACCAAACACCTCAACCCCGCTGCTGCGGTCGCGATTGGTGATCAAGACCTGCCCTTTCACCAAAGGCGCTGTTCGTTCAACACCGGGCACTTGCGCGATACGAGCCGCGCGGTCTTCGTAATCGGCCATTGTGCGATCCACCCGGCCCTGGGCGTCGAACTCACCCGACGAGTAGACCGTCACATGCGCGTTGGCACCCAGAATGGTGCCCACAAATTCCGAACGAAAACCGGACCGAACCGCCAATGTCGCAATCAGGGCAAACACTGCCAGTGTGATCCCGATCAGAGAGATCCACGTCATCACGCTGACACCACCTTCGGCCCTGCGGGCCCGCAGATAGCGCCAGGCGATTTTCCATTCAAAAGGGGCAAAGGGCGGGGGTGTTCTGGCCATGCCTGCTCCGGGTGTTCTTGTTTGCGGGGACAGTTTCGGCATTTCATCCGATGGTCAAGCCGGTTGTCACTTTGACCCGGCTCCTCGGCCTGAATGAACCGAATCAACCCAACGTGCAACCGAGATGATCGAGCCAAACGGATGACTTCGGAAACAGGCGTTACACCATTGGTTGTGAAGCGCATCACAGACATACCCAGATTGTTTCAGGTATGACTTTAATCATCGCACTTCGTGAGCTCCTGAATCGAAAAAGCAACAATGGGTGCGAAATTTTATTACTCTTTTTGATTATTTTCAGAAACTTTGTCACCCTATCCTTGGGGGAACACATTTAAAGAGCGGGGGTCGCTCAATGAATTTTCTAATCTCAACCAACAGAGCGGGCGTTATTCCGTCCCGCCAGGCATCATCAGAACTGGATTGCGAGACAGCGGCGCTGCTGCGAGCGGCCATTCGGCCGATATTTGTCAGCGCGGCAAGCTGGGGCAATCTGACGGACATCCTGAAAGACAAAGGGTATCGGCTGGTTTTTCGGCAAGGTCGTCTGTGTATCACGGATCGGACCACGAACGCGCGGGTTTGCGGGCTGCGGTTTCTTGGCTTTGAGTTTCGCGAACTGGTCAGTCGACTGGGCCGTCCAATCGTGGTGGCAACCGGCGACGGGGCCAATGGCGACATCCTGGCAACGCGCCCAACGGCAGACTAAAACTAAAGAGCCGAACCCGGCGTTTTGGTCAGGCTAATGAAATGGCCAGAACAAAATCCTGGCCGTCTTCATGGATCAGGTCGGTTTACACTGACAACCAGAGCAGTACCCGATAGCCGCGTTCAGGCGATCTGCTCATAGATTTCAGCGACTTTGGTGACAGCGGCCTCGGGGCTCAGCTCTTCGCTTTCACCGGTACGGCGACAAGTCAGTTCAACGACACCGTTTTTCAGACCACGCGGGCCCACCGTGATGCGCCAGGGCAGACCGATCAGGTCCATGGTTGCAAATTTGCCCCCTGCCCTTTCTTTCCGATCGTCATAGAGCGGCTCGAGACCCAAGGCCGTCAGCGCTTTGTAGATTTTGTCACAGGCTGTGTCAGCTTCTTCATCACCCTGCTTCAGGTTCACAATCCCGCAATGGAACGGTGTCACGCCTTCGGGCCAGATGATGCCCTTGTCGTCATGGCTGGCCTCGATAATCGCGCCGACCAGGCGGCTGACGCCAATGCCGTGGCTGCCCATATGCACCGGAACCGGTTTGCCATCGGGGCCTTGCACGGTCGCGCCAAGCGGCTCGGAGTATTTGGTGCCAAAATAAAAGATCTGCCCAACTTCGATACCGCGCGCCACGCGGCGGCGTTCTTCGGGGATCTGATTGAACAGCGCCTCGTCATGCGTTTCATCAGTGCGCGCGTATTTCGAGGTGAACTCTTCCAAGATCGTCTGACATTCTTCGCGGCTGTCATAATCAATCTGGCGGTCGCCAAAGGTCAGATCGGTGACGGCGCTGTCATAGAAGACCTCGGATTCACCAGTATCGGCCAGAACCAGGAATTCATGCGTATCATCGCCGCCGATGGGCCCGGAATCGGCGCGCATAGGGATCGCTTGCAACCCCATACGCTCATAAGTGCGCAGATAGCTGACAAGATGGCGGTTATAGGCGTGCAGCGCGTCTTCCTTGGTCAGGTCGAAATTATAGCCGTCCTTCATGTAGAATTCGCGGCCCCGCATCACGCCAAAACGCGGGCGGATTTCATCGCGAAACTTCCACTGGATCTGATAGAGCGTCAGCGGCAGGTCCTTGTAGCTGTTGACGTGGCCACGGAAGATGTCGGTCACCAGTTCTTCGGCCGTGGGTGTGAACAACATGTCCCGGTCATGCCGGTCCTTCATCCGCAGCATTTCCTGACCATAGTCATCATAGCGCCCGGATTCGCGCCACAGATCTGCCGACTGGATGATGGGCATCTGGATCGCGATATGGCCGGCGCGTGCCTGTTCTTCGTGGACGATGTTTTCCAGCTTGCGCAGCACTTTGAAGCCCAGTGGCAGCCAGGAGTAAATCCCGGCAGAGGCCTGCTTGATCATCCCGGCACGCAGCATCAGCCGGTGGCTGACAATCTGAGCCTCGGACGGGTTTTCCTTGAGAACGGGCAGAAAGTAACGGCTGAGGCGCATGGTTGGACCTTCGAAGGTGAGAATTCGACTTCAAAGGTGATTATGCCAAAGCCTCGCCGGGGGCAATCGGACATTGGCGTTTTTGCGACTTCGCGTCAGTCGGTTTTTTGATTGACCCGCCAATCCGAAGTTTCAATGGTAGCGGAAACGCAAACCCCGAAGAGGCGCCGATGCAAACAATACAGGAACCCGCCCGCCAGATTCCCGTCATCCATCAAACCGATGTTCTGGTTGTGGGCTCCGGCCCCGGCGGGTTGGCCGCAGCATTGGCTGCAGCACGCGCGGGCGCCGAGGTGTCGTTGGTTGATCGGTTCGGTTGCATGGGCGGCAATATTACAGCGGTCGGCGTAGAAGGGTTCGCCTGGTACCGGCACGAGCAAACCATCGAAGCGGGCGGCATCGGGATGGAGTTTGAAAACCGCGCCAAGGACATGGGAGCCGCTGTCCCGGAAAGCCAGTCTCTCAGCTATGAGCTGGACAGCGAAGGCTTCAAGCTGGTGGCCGACAAGCTGGTCGAAGAGGCAGGCGTGCAACCGATGCTGCACCGCCAATTCGTGGCACCAATCATGGACGGCGACCGGATCACTGGCATCATCACCGAATCCAAAGCCGGGCGTGAAGCAATTCTGGCCAAGGTCGTAATTGACGCTACCGGCGACGCGGATGTAGCCCATCGCGCGGGGGCACCAACGCACAAAACTCCAAGAGAGGACATGATGGCCGCCTCGGTCATGTTTCATTTGGCAGGCGTCGATAAGCGCGCCTTTATGGAAGGCGTGAAAGCTGACCCGCAGACCTACAAGGACTGGGGCGGCGGCGGCGAGTGGAATATCGAGACCTCAGGAAAAGAGGACGACATGTTCTCACCTTTCGTCAAGAAACCTTTCCAGCAGGCGATTGATGAAGGATTGATTCCGCCGCATCTGAACACCATCGCGGGTACATGGGGCGCGATGCATGACACAGGCGAACTGACCTACATGAACCTGATCCATCTTGACCAGATCGACGGCACTGACCCTGACAGCCTGACGCGCGGTGAGATCGAAGGCCGCCGCCAGTCCATGCTGGCCATCGACGCTCTGCGCCGATTCATGCCCGGGTGCGAGAACGCGCGGCTGCGGAATTTCGGGATGACCATCGGTATCCGCGATACTCGGAAAATTGACGCGATGTATAACATGACCGAAAGTGATGCCCGCCATGAAGGCCGGTTCGAGGACACCATAGGGATCTATCCCGAATTCATCGACGGTTATGGCATCCTGATCCTGCCCACTACGGGGCGGTACATGCAAATCCCCTATAGATCGATGCTGCCGAAAGGGATTAAGGGCCTTCTTGTCGCGGGCCGGTCACATGGCGCAGACCGGGTTGCCCATGCCGCTACGCGCAACATGTCGTGTTGCGCTGTCATGGGTCAGGGCGCGGGCATAGCGGCAGCCCTGTCGCTGAAAACCAATCAGGAACTGGATCAATTGAACCTGGCACCTGTTCATACGGAACTAAAGCGTCAAGGGGTCAGGATTCACTGATGGACGGCATTCCGACGATTGACATCTCGCCATTGGCCGAGCCGAAAACTGCAGCCTACGATACGACGGTGCAGCGCATTCTTGAGGCCTGCACCGGGATCGGTTTTCTGTCCATCACCGGAACAGCGATTTCACAGAAAACTGTAGATCAGGTCCGCCAGACCACCCGAGAGATCTTTGCCATCAATGAGTCTCGAAAATGGGATCAGGCCATCATGCGCGAAAACTATCGCGGCTATATTCCGATGGGATTTTTCACACCCAACGATGGATCCGGCAAGGCGGATAAATATGAAGGTTACAAACTGCATCATGAGGTCGCGATTGACGCGCCGGTATGTGCAGAGTGTGCGTTGTACGGGCCGAACCTCTGGCCGGATGAAGTGCCCGGCGCCAAGGATATCATTCTGGACTATTGGAACCAGTTGGATCGCGTCACCGACTTGTTGCTGGCCGCGCTGGAGGCTGGTCTGGATCTGAAACCCGACATGCTGCGCAGCGCGTTCCGGAACCCAATGACCAATATGACCCTGCTGCATTATCCGCCGCAGGCTGTGGATGACGCGGGCTATGGCATCCATCCGCACAAGGACACGGACGCGCTGACCATCATTGCCCCTGACCCTGTGGGCGGGCTTGAGATACAAACCCGCAGCGGCGGGTGGATCACGCCGGGCTGTCCACCTGGCGGATTTGTGGTCAATATCGGCGACATGCTGGAGCTGTGGTCCGGCGGGCGATTGAAATCCACACCACATCGAGTGGTCAACCGGTCGGGCAAAGAACGGTACTCGTTCCCGTATTTCGCCGTGCCCCGTCATGATGTTATTGTTGAACCGTTGTTGCCATCCCTGCCCGGTTTCGACCGCCCTGCCGTCCATTGCGGCCACTGGTCGGCGGAAATCTGGCGCACCAACTGGTCTGATGAAACCGCCGACGCAGATACTCCGGAACTGGGAACACTGCAGGACTGAAGGCGACAAAGCCCGGCCAAATGAAGCGCTTGCATCATGGGCTTTGATGCGCCAAGAACACCTGCAACGGCCTGAACAGGGGGAACGCCATGGCTTTGCCGGTTAAGGATCAGCTGAGATACTGGAGCGTCGCCGCTGTGGTTTTTGTGTTGATCCTCTGGGCTTTGGGGGATGTCCTGCTGCCGTTCGTCATTGGCGGGGCCATTGCTTACTTCCTTGATCCCGTTGCGGATCGGCTGGAGCGGCTGGGCCTGTCACGCATGGCGGCCACAGCAATCATCACCGTTGTCGGCGTGCTGGGGTTTGTCCTGGCAATCTTGATGGTGGTGCCCGCCCTGATCACTCAGTTGCTGGATCTGATCGACGTTCTGCCCGATCTGTTCAAGCAATTGCGCGGCTTCGTCGAAAAACAATTCCCGTCCCTGCTGGATCGGGAATCAAACACGCATCAGATGCTGGTGTCTTTCGGCGAAACGTTGAAGTCCAAGACTGGGGATGTTCTGCAAACAGTTCTCGCCTCACTTGGGTCCGCGTTAAACATTGTGGTCCTGCTGGTGATTGTGCCGGTTGTGGCTGTTTACCTGCTGTTGGACTGGGACCGCATGATCGCTCGCATCGGCGAGCTGCTGCCCCGCGATCATGCCCCGATCATCAAGCGACTGGCCGCTGAGATTGACGCTGTTCTGGCCTCATTCGTACGCGGCATGGGCACGGTCTGCCTGATCCTTGGTACATATTACGCGGTCGCTTTGATGCTTGCTGGTCTGCAATTCGGTTTGATCGTGGGCTTCATCGCGGGATTGGTTACGTTCATTCCCTATCTGGGCGCCCTGATCGGCGGCTCACTGGCCATTGGGCTGGCGCTGTTCCAGTTCTGGGGCGATTGGGCTCATATTGGGCTGATCGCGGGTATTTTTGCAATCGGGCAGGTCACCGAAGGCAATTTCCTGACGCCCAAGCTGGTGGGCAGCTCTGTGGGGTTGCACCCGGTCTGGCTGTTGCTGGCGCTGTCGGTCTTTGGGGCGCTATTTGGCTTTGTCGGTATGCTGATCGCTGTTCCAGTGGCCGCTGCCTTGGGCGTACTGGCCCGATTTGCCACATCGCTGTACCTGGACAGCCGACTATACACCGGTCTTGAAGGTCAGGATCAGGAACCCGAGTAAATGGCCCGACAACTCAGCTTTGATCTGCCCGCCAAGACTGCGCTGGGGCGTGAAGATTTCTTTGTGTCACCTGCCAATGCGCTGGCCGTGGCGATGATCTCGGCCACGTCCTGGCCCGGCAACAAGCTGGTGCTGAGCGGCCCGGCCGGCGCGGGCAAAACCCACCTAGCGCACGTCTGGGCCGCTGAAACCGGCGGACGTATCATTCAGGCCACCGACCTGCGATATGACGATGTGCCGGAATTGGCGCGCAAGCCGATTGCGGTTGAAGACGTGCCCATGATCGCAGTCGATATCGACCAGCAGAAAACACTGTTTCACCTGCACAATCTTGTTCTGGCCGAGGGGCACGCCCTGCTGATGACAGGTCGGCTTGCACCGAAATTCTGGGAATTGCCGCTGGCGGATCTGCAAAGCAGGGTCGAAGGGGCCCATCATGTGGCGCTGGACCCACCCGACGATGCCCTGCTGGGCGCTGTGCTGGCCAAGCTGTTTGTTGATCGACAACTGAACCCCAGCCCGGATGTGATTGCCTATCTTGTCAAACATATGGATCGGCGATTTGAAACCGCAGCTGACGTGGTGGTGCAGCTGGATCAGCTGGCCCTGACTGAAAAACGCGATATCACTCGTGCTTTGGCCGTTCGGGTCTTGAACATGAGCCCGGATGAGATCGAGACAGGCGATTGACCCATGCCCGCCAATTTCGCATCCTCACGCAGCAATATCTGGAAGACACATGGATCAGACCGCTGTAACCGACATCCCTGACTGGGGACCTTTCGGAAAGCCACTGTTCGACGAGCCTGGAACGCGGGATTTGTCGCGTGTCGGAGTTGTCGATGTCGGGTCAAACTCGGTCCGGATGGTGATCTTTGACGGTGCCGCCAGATCGCCCGCCTATTTCTACAATGAGAAAGTCATGTGTGAACTGGGGGCTGGGCTGTCCGAAACCGGGCGATTGAACCCACGCGGACGCGAACGTGCGCTGGCGGCATTACGACGATTTCAGAATCTGGCAGTGGATCTGGATTTGCCGGGTCTGCATGTCGTGGCCACTGCAGCTGTGCGCGAAGCCAAAGACGGACCGGATTTTTGCGATCAGGTAAAGGCGGAAACCGGCCTGCACGTAGAGGTCATCAACGGAGAAGAAGAAGCCCGGTTTTCTGCGCAGGGTGTTTTGCTGGGGTGGCCCGGAGCCTATGGCCTGATTTGCGACATCGGCGGGTCGTCTATGGAGCTTGCTGAAATCGGGGACGGTCAGGTGGGCCGCCGCGTGACCTCGGCGCTCGGGCCGCTGAAACTGCGCGACATCAAGGGTGGGCGGCGCGCACGCAAGTCGCATATCAAAGCCACGATGGAAACGCTGCGTGACCAGATGGGTCCACAGCGGGATCGTCTGTTTCTGGTCGGCGGCAGCTGGCGTGCATTTGCCCGGCTGGACATGTTGCGGCGTGGGTATCCTTTGAACGTGCTGCATGAATATCGCATGACCACGAAACAGGTCCGCGAAACGATCAAGTTCATCGAAAAGAATGACCACGAAAAACTGCGCAGTAAGGCAGGTGTGTCCAGCTCGCGCATGTCGCTTATCCCCTATGCGATGGATGTGCTGGCGCGATTGATCCGCACGTTCAAGCCCAAGGATATTGCCATCTCCAGCTACGGCATCCGCGAAGGACTGTTGTACGAGCAGATGTCGCAGGAATTGCGGGACCGAGACCCGCTGATCGAAGCCAGCCTCTTTTCCGAGGCCAAGGATGCCCGCCTGCCCGGATTTGGCCGCAACCTCTATGATTTCGTGATGCCGCTGTTCAAATCTGCGCCCCCTAACAAGGTGCGTCTGATCCAGGCGGCGTGCCTGCTGCACGATGTCAGCTGGCGCGCCCATCCAGATTACCGGGCCGAGGTCTGTTTTGACAACGTCACCCGCGCCAATCTGGGTGGTTTGAAGCATTCCGAACGTGTCTTTATCGGGCTGGCTTTGCAGCATCGGTATCGTAACAAACGCGAAGGTAACCGGTTTGCGCCTTTGTATGAGTTGCTGGATGAAAAGGACCAGAAACAGGCCGAGATTCTGGGCAAGGCCATGCGCTTTGGTGCGATGCTGTGGATGCACAATGACGCCAATATGGGGCGCCTGAAATTCTATCCCAAGAAGCGCGAGTTGGAGTTGTATCTGCCCAAAGCAGCAGCACCCCTGTTCAGCGAAGTGGCCGATTCTCGTTTGAACTCTTTGGCAAACGCCCTGAAATCCGACACACGGGTGATCATCAGAGGCTGACCCCCCTACCCCGATCAGATATCGGTCGCCCCTTCAGGTGCTTCTTCGTCCTGTTCATTGGGGGTCGGTGAATCCTCATCCGGCTTCTTGCGGATGATGATATCACCGTTCGGCAAGATCTCGGGCACTTCATAGGCGCTCCAATCCTTGATCTCAGCCCCTAGTTCGACCAACGCCGGGCCCATTTCCTGCAGGAACGACTGCATCGCCGGGCCAAACTCATCCGCCAGGTCAAGCAATTCATCCAGTGCCGGTTCCATTTCCTTGCGCAGACCTTCGAAAAACAGTTCCGCCCCTTGCTCCATCAGGGATTTGCCATTGTCTTCCTGCGCTGCAGCAGGTGCGCACAAGACGGCTGAGATCACGCTGGTCAGCAAAATGTGTTTCATACCGAACATATAGTTTCCCTGTCGCGGGCTGGAAAGGTCACAGGTCGATATCCAGTGTCACCGGGAAATGATCAGACGCCGTCAGCAGCGCTTGCCGTAAATCCGGCTCGGACCAACAAGCCGTATCACGAAACGGATGCCAGATCCGCCAGGCCGGGCGGTATGCACGCAAATCCTGGGTGATCATTACATAGTCCAGCAACGCTTCGAGAAACCTGCCCTCATCGGGGCGAGCAAAGCGTGCCGTTGAGGGCACTGATCCGGGCCGCAACCCATGGGCGGTGACGGCATGTGGGTCGAACAGGCCTGCTTGCAACAAAATTTCAACCGATGAACGACCGAACAGATGCTCGAACTCGTCCAATCCCGGGCCATCGTTCAGATCTCCAAGCAGAATTACAGGTTCCTCGTTGGCGACATGCGTCTTGACCCGTCTGGCCAGCCAAACCGCCTGCGCCAGTTGCTTGCGGCGATTGGCGATCGAAATGCGTATCGCCTCATCCCGCGACCCTGCCCCATGAGGGGCCTTGGATTTCAAATGAGCCCCAATCAACCGAATGTCATGACCTGATTGCGTCGTTACCGCCAGTTCCATTGGCGGTTTGGAGAACCGCACCACATCTTCGGTCGCATCGACGTCCAGATCAATTCTGAACTCACCATCAAACCGGGGGGTCGACGCGTCCGTGATGTCACCCTTGGGATCGTGGCGCGCGGTCAGAACGTTTCTGTCGTATAAAAGTGCCAGTTCCTGATGCGTGTCATTGGCAAACCCCATTATTGCATTTGACGTACGCAGATTAAATGCCTCGGCAAAAGCCTGCAGGGCGCGGACCGTATTCTGACGTTTGCCAGTGTTCGGAGCCTCGACTATCAATACCGCGTCGGCATCGATCGCAGTCAATACTTTTGCAATCGCTTCGATTTGCTGAGCCTTGGTGACATTATGCCGCCCGGACCAACTGTCATCGACGATCAGATTGTCATTCTTGTCGAACAGATTGGCGAACCATTCGATATTATAGGTCGCCAGTCGCATCCGTCAGACCCGCGCGTCGTTGATCTCATCCCAGGCGCGGTTGATGTCGATCATCTTTTTCTCGGCCAGTCGGATCGCCTCTTCCGGGACGCCCCGGGCCATCATGGCGTCCGGGTGCGTTTCGCGGACCAGTTGCCGCCAGATCTTGCGGATATCCGGCAATGGCATGTCATGCGGAACACCCAGAACCGTGTAAGGATCATTCGGCGCATCGGGCACGAAGCGAGCACGCAACGCTTTGAATTGGGCGTCGGTCTGCCCAAAAATCTGACTGACATCCTCCAGAAACGCATTCTCATTCGGATGATAGAAGCCATCTGCCATCGCGATATGGAACAACCCTTCCATCAAATCGCAAAGCGTGGTGCTGTCTTCGGCAAACATCCGGGCGATTTTACCGGCGTAATCCTGATAACCTGCAACGTCCGTGCGGGCCATGTTGAAGACCCGCGCGGCGCCGTCTTCATCCTCTCGCGCGATCTGGAACACGTCGCGGAAGGCGGTGACCTCGTCTCGGGTCACCTGACCGTCTGCCTTGGCCATTTTTGCGCCCAGTGCGATCACAGCGATCGTGAATGCCACTGACCGTTCGGGTGGCGAGCGCAACTTTTCAAAAACTGCGGTCAGGCTTTCGCCTTGGGCCAGCGCGCTCAGCGCATCGGATATGCGAGTCCAGATAGACATGGGCGTACACTAGCGTCAGAGATTGCAGCTGTCAGGTGCGACAGATCACTCCGGTGAAAGAATTTTCTGCATCAACACAAGATCCAGCCGCTGGCCCCACTTGAACCCAACCTCGGGCATGCAGCCTACCTGCGAAAAACCGAGCGCCGCGTGAAATGCCACCGCGCCCGGATTGGCCGAAGATATGCCTGCAACCAGAACATGTACACCGTCAGTTCGGGCGACGTCCTCCAGCGCGGCCATCAGCACGCGCCCAACGCCCCGTTCGCGCGCATCCGGCGACAGTTGGATCGAATGTTCGCACGTCTGAGCGTACCCGGGGCCGGCGCGAAACGGGGCATAGGTGGCGAAACCCAAGACGTGCTCATCATGCTCAGCAACCAGATACCCGTTGCCGCGCGCCTCGATATCCGCTGCAATTTGCTCAGCGCTGCGCTCATCAGTTGTGAAGGTGACCAATGTCTCGCGAATGATCGCGTTGGTGATCCGGGTGATAGCGGGCGCGTCCGGCGCCCCGGCCGGGCGGATGATCATTCCAGCACCCGAATCCCGTGAGGTGTCTCGAACTCCGCCCGGAGCGCCGCTGGGCCAGTGTCAAAAACTACCCGATCCAGCTCACCCAGATGTTTGGCCAACGTCAGGGCGTCGGGGTGATACACAACCAAACGCTGCAACCGACACATACAGTCCGGCAGCATGTTCGCCGGGTGAAGGTCGCCTTGCCACTCGATAAGGGCGGGAAACAGGTTATCGAACGGCAAACGCCCGTTTGGTGGAACAGCCATACGCCATCGCAAGGCGCCGCGGGTCAGGTCGATGGGCTGCCCAACACCATCGGGAAACACCGAAAGCGAGGCTTCGATATCTTCAACCCGGCAAATCCAGTTGGTCAAACGCGGGCTGCCCTGAAAGAGATCCAGATCAAACCATCGTGTTCTATCCGGAGTTTGCGCCTGCGGGTCAATGGCAATCGCCTCCAGATAGAGACCATCTCCAAGGCCCAGCAATCTGTTATATGTGCCAAATTTTTCATGCTTGCCGCCGGGTTGCAACGCAACGCCAAGCGCCTGTTCGATATGGGCAGACGCGTCTTCAAGCGTTTCGCCCGCGACGGCCAGATGATCCAGTAACATGCGCCACCTCCTGCAAAATTTACGGCCAGACCCTTGCGGATCTGGCCGTACTTTTTCGATAAAGACACACGATCACAAGATTTTTCGAAGAAAAATCCTGACCTACGTCAGCCTCCGGCTTTGCTGATCAGGCGCAGGATGTCCTGAGCAGCCTCCGGAATGTTGGTGCCTGGGCCGAAAATGGCCTTAACACCATGGTCGTACAGGAACTGATAATCCTGCTGTGGGATCACCCCACCACAGATCACGATAATGTCTTCGGCCCCTGCTTTCTTAAGTTCTTCGACCAACTGCGGGGCCAATGTCTTGTGGCCTGCCGCCTGAGACGAAATGCCGACAACATGCACATCGTTGTCTACGGCGTCCTGTGCCGCCTCGGCGGGTGTCTGGAACAGAGGGCCTACATCCACATCGAACCCGATGTCGGCAAAGGCCGTGGCGATAACCTTGGCGCCGCGATCATGCCCGTCCTGACCCATCTTGACCACCAACAGACGGGGGCGACGACCCTCGACCTCGGCAAAGTCTTCGATGGATTTCTGAATGGCGGCAAAGCCTTCATCGCCTTCATAGGCCGCGCCATAGACACCGGCCAGCGTCTTCACTTCGGCGCGGTGACGACCAAATTCTTTCTCCATTGCCATGCTGATCTCTCCTACGGATGCACGGGCGCGGGCGGCTTCGACCGCAGCGGCCAACAGGTTTCCGCCCTCGCGGGCAGTTGTGGTCAGAGCGTCCAGCGCTTGAAGGCAAGCCGCTTCATCACGCGTAGCACGAATGCGTTCCAACCGCGCGACCTGAGCCTCGCGCACAGCGACGTTGTCGACGTCCAGAATATCGATCGGGTCTTCCTGTTCCTTGCGGTATTTGTTGACGCCGACGATCACCTCATCGCCCCGGTCGATCATCGCCTGACGGCGGGCGGCGCTTTCTTCGATGCGCAGCTTGGGCATACCCGAGGCAACGGCCTTGGTCATGCCGCCCATTTCCTCGACCTCTTCCATCAGGGTCCAGGCTTTTTCGACCAACTCACTGGTCAGGCTTTCGATGTAGTAAGAGCCTGCCAACGGATCGACCACATCGGTCACGCCAGTTTCCTCTTGCAACACAAGCTGCGTGTTCCGAGCGATACGGGCCGAGAAATCGGTGGGCAGGGCAATCGCCTCGTCCAACGCGTTGGTGTGCAGCGACTGGGTGCCGCCCAGAACCGCGCTCATCGCCTCATAGGCGGTGCGGATCACGTTGTTGTAGGGGTCTTGTTCCTGCAAGCTGACGCCCGAGGTCTGGCAGTGGGTTCGCAACATCTTGGAGCGTTCGGATTTTGCCCCAAAGTCGGTCATAACACGGTGCCACAGCGTCCGTGCAGCACGCAGCTTGGCGATCTCCATGAAGAAATTCATGCCAATGGCGAAGAAGAAGGACAGACGGCCTGCGAATTTGTCCACGTCCATCCCCGCCTGCGTCGCAGCGCGGACGTACTCGCGCCCGTCCGCCAGCGTATAGGCCAGTTCCTGCACCAGGTTCGCCCCGGCCTCCTGCATATGATAGCCTGAGATCGAGATCGAGTTGAACTTGGGCATCTCGTTCGACGTATAGTCGATGATGTCCGCGATGATCTTCATCGACGGTTCAGGCGGATAGATATAGGTGTTGCGCACCATGAACTCTTTCAGAATGTCGTTCTGAATGGTGCCGGATAGCACGGACTTGTCATGGCCCTGCTCTTCACCCGCAACAATGAAACTGGCCAGGATCGGAACAACTGCGCCGTTCATCGTCATTGATACCGAGACCTTGTCCAACGGAATACCGTCGAACAGGATCTTCATGTCTTCGACACTGTCGATTGCGACACCGGCTTTGCCGACATCACCAACGACGCGGGGATGGTCGCTGTCGTATCCACGGTGCGTTGCAAGATCGAATGCGACCGAGACGCCCTGCTGCCCCGCCGCCAGATTGCGGCGGTAAAACGCGTTGGATTCCTCGGCTGTTGAAAAGCCAGCATATTGGCGGATCGTCCAGGGACGGCCTGCATACATCGTGGCCTTCACACCGCGTGTGAACGGTCCAAAACCCGGCAACGAGCCCATATGCGGCAGATCGGCTGTGTCTTCCTGCGTATAGAGCGGCTTGACGTCGATGCCTTCCAGCGTCTCTTTAGTCAGGTCGTCCAACGGACGTCCACGCAGTTCTTTCTCGGCCAGCGCTTTCCAGTCCTTGGTGTCGGTCATTTCGTTTTCCTCTCGTCAATTCGGATGGCGGCAGTCGAAGTCTTCCGCATTGAGGTCTTGCACTTGGCCGTTTCATTCAGGCGCACGCGCGACATTTTGAGTGTTTGGTATAAATCGTCGGTCGCAATCGCGCGCTCAGAGGCTATATTCGAAGGAACAGGAGGCCATATGACACGCACGCTTGCCTTTGTTTTCTCGGCACTAATCCCGCTGTCCGTCTGGGCGGCAGATGGAACGGCGACTACGGATGACAGCTTTGTCCTCCCAGTCGGTGACAGTGAACTCAGCGAATATCTATGGGTCAGCCGCCCCATTGTTGTCTTTGCCGACACACCCGCCGATCCGCGTTTCCAGCAGCAGATCGACATGTTGGTTGAAGGCGAGGCAGCCATGCGGGATCGTGACGTGGTGGTTTTGACTGATACCGACCCGTCGGCGCGGTCCCCGATCCGGTCACAGTTGCGCCCGCGCGGGTTCCAGATGGTGTTTGTCGACAAGGATGGTGTAGTCAAACTGCGCAAACCCAGCCCGTGGAGCGTTCGCGAGATTGGCCGGTCTATCGACAAAACCCCCCTGCGCGAGCGCGAAATTCGCGACCGCCGCGAGGGCGGTTGAGCGCTTTCGGCATATCCCACCGCCCCGGCACAACGCTCCGGGACGGTTGAATTGTATGTTGAAAGCGCAGTCATGATCACTCGAACTCGATGATCACTTCGTCCACGGCGAGGCTGTCGCCGGGGCCTGCATTGATCTTGGCAACGGTGCCCTTCTTCTCGGCACGCAGGATGTTTTCCATCTTCATCGCCTCGATGGTGCACAGTGCCTGACCTTCCTGCACTTCCTGCCCTACTTCGACGTCAATCTTCACGATCAGGCCGGGCATCGGGCAGAGCAGCATTTTCGAAGTATCCGGCGGCAGTTTTTCCGGCATCAGCTTGGCCAATTCCGCCTGACGCGGACGTCGCACCCGCACCTTCATATCGGCACCGCGGTTGCGAATGCGGAACCCGCCTGAAATCTTACCGACCTTCAGAACCAACGGGCTGCCGTCAACGTCCAACATCGCCAATTGATCGCCCGGTGTCCAATCCGAAGAAACGCGAATGGTTGTATCGTCTTCGAACTTGACCGTTGCGCCTTCTTTGTCAGCATTAACCTGAACCGGGAATTCGAGGCCTTCCAGTGAAACGACCCAGCGCTTGCCGACTTTGCGTTCATGGTTGTCCATGCGGCCTGAAACTCGAGTGCGACGAATTTCTTCAATACGATGCATCGCCGCGCAAGAAGCTGCAATCCGACGAAGATCAAGTTCAGGCAGCGCTACACCTTCGAACCCGTCCGGATATTCTTCGGCAATGAACGCAGTAGTCATGTCGCCACTGATAAATTTCGGGTGATCCATCACAGCCGACAGGAACGGCAGGTTGTGACCGATGCCTTCCACCTCGAAACTGTCCAGCGCCACACGCATCGCTTCGATCGCCTGTTCGCGAGTTGGCGCCCAAGTGCAGAGCTTGGCGATCATCGGGTCGTAATACATGCTGATCTCGCCGCCCTCATAGACGCCAGTATCATTGCGCACAGCGGCTTCACCTTCCGGCGCATCGCCTTGCCATTTGCCGTTGACCAGCATCGGGCCAGCCGCTGTTTCTTGCGGAGGGCGATAACGCGACAGGCGACCAATCGACGGAAGGAAGCCCCGATACGGGTCTTCAGCATACAGGCGATTCTCAATGGCCCAGCCAGTCAGTGTGACGTCATCCTGCGTGATCGTCAGCTTCTCGCCCGCTGCTACACGGATCATCTGTTCGACCAGATCGACGCCGGTGATCAGTTCAGTAACGGGGTGCTCCACCTGCAAACGAGTGTTCATTTCGAGGAAGTAGAAGTTCTTGTCTCCGTCCACGATGAATTCGACCGTGCCTGCGCTGGCGTAGTTCACAGCCTGGGCCAGCGCGACAGCCTGTTCGCCCATCGCCTTGCGGGTTTCCGGATCAAGGAAGGGTGATGGTGCCTCTTCAACCACCTTCTGGTTCCGGCGCTGGATCGAACATTCACGCTCGCCCAGATAGATGCCGTTGCCATGGCTGTCACACAAAACCTGAATTTCGATGTGGCGCGGTTGTGTCACGAACTTCTCGATAAAAATCCGGTCATCACCAAACGAGTTTGCAGCCTCGTTCTTGGACGATTGGAAACCCTCGCGCGCCTCTTCGTCGGTCCACGCAATTCGCATGCCCTTACCACCGCCACCGGCACTGGCCTTGATCATGACAGGATAACCGATTTCGTTCGAGATCTTCACCGCCTCGTCCGCGTCTTCGATCAGGCCCATGTAACCGGGAACAGTCGAAACACCAGCCTCTTGTGCAATCTTTTTCGAGGTGATCTTGTCACCCATGCTTTCGATCGCACCAACCGGAGGGCCGACAAATGCGACGCCTTCAGCCTCGAGTGCTTGGGCGAACTTCGAGTTTTCTGACAGGAACCCATAGCCCGGGTGCACCGCCTGCGCACCGCTTTGACGTATGGCATCCATAACCTTGTCGATCACGATATAGGACTGGTTGGCCGGCGGCGGGCCGATATGCACGGCCTCATCTGCCATCGACACATGCAGCGCGTTCTTGTCCGCGTCCGAGAAAATGGCAACGGTGCCGATACCCATCTTGCGAGCGGTCTTGATGACACGGCAGGCGATTTCGCCCCGGTTGGCGATCAGGATCTTATTGAACATGGAACGTCCTTTGGCTTGGTGTTCTGGAAACGCAAAACGCCGCCGCAGGGAATGATCCCGACGACGGCGTGATGCGCGATGACGGTCGAGGCGACAGGCGCCTCGAAATAATTTCGTTAGTTACAGGTGTTCTGCGTTTTGCAGTAAAGCACGTTGCCCGCCGCACCGACGGCTGCGCCAAACAACGGGTCGGCGCTGAGGACCGCTGCCCCAACCGCCCCTGCGCCACCGCCCAGGATCGCTTGTTCACCCGTGGTGTCACCGCAGGCAGCCAAGCCTGCGCAGGTCGCTGCAACGAGGAAAATTTTTGAGATTCGCATAGTGACTGCCCTTTTGGTTGTTTTGCTTCGTTTGCGCTCTGATGCGCGCAACGCGGCTTGTTATTCAATATCAACCAGCGCGCAGGTCCGTTTTGTGCAAGATTTTGCTGCTTTTTGCTTGCGGGGCGCACAAAGAAAAACGCGGACAGGTCTTTGTGGGGAACACAAGCCTGCCCGCGCAAGGAAGGGGTACGGAATAGTAGGTGCATGTGCGGCGCAGGCAAAGTAGAGCCGCACGGCCTGATCAGTTTGCACAGCACAATCTCACCGGCAAACACAGTATTGTTTCCTTTTGGCATCTCGGCTGGTTTCTGCCCATATCGCGGCACGTCGCGCAGATTTGCGCCGACACCAATTCGTCTCTGAACAGAGGCGGACAACCAAAGTCGCGTCACAGTTTCGTGACAAAACAAGCCGCTCACAATTCTTTTTGCAATTGCAGCATCACGAATCCCGCTCAGCTCTTGAGATAAAGAACCGCCTTGTCTCAACGCGTTATCGAGGCAGTTCAAGGCCACGTGATTCAACACAGTGAAAAACACACATTTACTTGAAAAATAAGGACATTCTCTTCTCGTTCTCGTGATTTCCCACGAATTCCTCTGCGTGAAACGGTCCCCGTGCACACTCGCACTCAAAGGAACACCCACATGACGACTAAAAGAATAAAGGCACTCCTGCTCGCTGCCTCTGCGCTCAGTGTGACCAGCACGCTTGCCGTTGCTCAGGATGCCCAAACCCAGGCCGAGCTTGATGCTTTGCGCGCCCGGGTCGAAGCGCTGGAATCCGCCAAGAGCGGTCCGGCCAATGGAGATTTTCGCATCGGCAACACCGTTTTGGACGTTTACGGTTACGTGAAAGCCGATTTTTTCTATGATTTCGAGTTCGATCAAGGCGATACGGCATTCGTGAATGTCATCGGCGAGCCCTCGGCCGCGACGGATGGCACATTTGGTGCCACGGTCCGCCAATCGCGGATCGGATTGCGCACCACCACCCCAAGCGGTATCGGCGATATCGGCGGGCAGTTGGAACTTGATCTGTTCGGTTCGGGAGGCACGGCTGAATTGCGCGTACGTCACGCAAATATCACCATCGGTGACAACTGGCTGATCGGTCAGACATGGACCAACTTCATGCCGCTGGACACGTACCCGACCTCGGTCGAATTCAACGGTCCCGTTGGTATTCCCTTCGCGCGTGTTCCACAGGTCCGCTATACAAATTCCTTCGGGACAAACACGTCTTTTTCTGTTTCGATCGAAGAGAACGTCAGCGGCTCGAACTCGGACGATCCGGTTTTGACCGCAGCTGCCGAGTACAACGACGGGACATATGTCGCGCGCATTTCGGGCCTCTACGGCAAAGCAGAATCCGGCAACGTTGAAGTTGATCAGACCGGCTTTACTGTTTCCGGTTCCATTCGCCCATGGCAGGGTGGCCTGTTCCAAGTCAACTATGTCAACGGCGAGGCGATCGGCCCGTATCTGATCGGCCTTGGTGATGCCATCGTCAACGGTCAGGCCAATGACGTGGATGGGTACACCATCGAATTCCGTCAGGACCTGAGCCCGAAATGGAACGTAGGTATTTCCTATGGTCGGGAAGATTATGATCTGGCGACCTCGACCGGCACCCTGTCGTTTACCGAGCTGGAAACGATCCACGTCAATGCTTTCTACAAAGCAACCGACAATCTGACACTCAGCGCTGAATACATATATGGCGAGCGGAACGACGCGCCAACTGGTAGAACCTTTGATGGAAACCGGGTTCAACTTGCAGCTCAGCTGAACTTCTGATGCCACACACGGATCCTGCCCGGCTTCGGGCAGGATCATCCCGAAACCGGATGTCACAGGCTGATATGCGGCAATCAGAGTCATGATTCAGGTCGCCCCGTCGATCACATCCGGAAAGGACGCGCGTGCAGCCGTCACATCGATCACAAGCAAAGCGTCGTAGCTTGCCGGATCAAATGGATCTTCTGCAGGGATGACTTCGCGTTCGAACAGCCAGTTCAGGCGCCCTGCATCAAGATTGCCCCGCTCGAACGGCTGATCGCCGAAATGAGCCCACAGTGCTTGCATGAACGCGGTGTCTGCACGCCTGTCTGCCGGTCTACGATCCCGAAACCGATCCCGACGTGTCAGCGGTGTAACGCCCTTGGGATTGGCGCGGCGAATGGTGAACTGAAAGTCAGTGCCCGTTAGACGACCAGGAAACCCGCGATGTTTCAACATGGCGACACTCCTTGCCCCAATTTCGCAGACATAAGAATTTCGAAACCGAAAAGGGAAGGGATCATATTGCGCACCTCCAAAGCCGCACCGTTGGTCTGAGATGCTTTGAAATCATGACACCAAATGCACATGGTCAAAGCCCCTCCCAGATACACCGGGACTGCTCCAGCCGGTAGGCTTCAAAATACTGTGTCGCATCCGGAGCGGTATCGCCAAATTCCACCGGGCGATCAGACAGAGATATGACAATTCTTGCTGGCTGCAGCTCATGCTGAGCCACGTATGGAACCGCCAGTATCTGGCACAAATGCTCCATATCCTTAGACGCTACATCGTAACCGATCCGCCCGACTGACGCCCCGATCTTCGGGGCGATAAAGCGAAACCGCACCCAAAGTTCACCGGGGTTGTTGTCCAGCATGACATTGTTCAGATGAACCGGCTGACCGGACGGAACCGGCAACGACTTGTCAGTCTGGGCGAAAACAGGCGCGCTGATCGTGAATAACACCAGACAAATGGCGCGACCCCAGACCCGCCGAGGGCAGGCTCCTCCTTCCGGGATCGCGCGCGCAGTGCGATTGGCCTGCGCGGTTCTATGTCTGATGGGTCGGATCATTCAACTATTTGCCGCTTTTTGTCAATTCCGCCACAATTTCGGGCAGTTTTCGTCCTTGGACCGATGAGCGTAAGCCAGGAAACACCGGGGCGGGCTGCGCCGCCTCGAATGATTTAAAGCGGAATATTATCGTGCTTTTTCCATGGGTTCTTAAGTTTCTTGCCTCGCAAACTGGCAAAGGCCCGAGACACGCGCCGACGAGTCGATTGCGGCATGATTACCTCGTCAACAAATCCACGTTCGGCAGCGACAAACGGGTTCGCAAAGCGATCCTCGTAATCCGCAACATGCTGCGCCGTTTTGTCTTCGTCCTTCAAATCTGCACGGTGAATGATCTCGGTCGCGCCCTTGGCCCCCATCACCGCGATCTCGGCCGTTGGCCAGGCATAGTTGAAATCACCGCGCAGATGCTTGGACGCCATAACCACATAGGCACCGCCATAAGCCTTACGAGTGATAACTGTAACTTTTGGCACCGTGGCTTCGCCGTAAGCGTAAAGCAGCTTTGCGCCATGCTTGATCACACCGCTGTATTCCTGCTGCGTCCCGGGCAGGAAGCCCGGAACATCCACGAAAGTCAGGATCGGGATTTCAAAGCAATCGCAGAACCGAACGAACCGTGCTGCTTTACGCGAACTGTCGATATCCAGACACCCCGCCAGCACCATCGGCTGGTTGGCGACGACGCCAACGGTCTGCCCTTCCAGACGGATAAAGCCGGTGATGATGTTCTTGGCAAAGTCTTCCTGAATTTCGTAGAAGTCGCCCTCATCCGCCACTTTGGTGATGAGCTCCTTCATATCGTAAGGTGAATTCGGGTTTTCCGGAACCAGAGTATCGAGGGATGCTTCAAGCCGGTCAGGTTCATCAAAGAACGGGCGAACCGGCGGTTTTTCACGGTTGTTAAGCGGCAGGAAATCCACCAGACGGCGCACTTCTGCCAAAGCCTCGACATCGTTTTCGAATGCAGCATCGGCGACCGAGGATTTTTTGGTATGGGTTGAAGCGCCGCCCAGTTCCTCGGCTGTAACAACCTCGTTGGTGACCGTTTTGACCACATCGGGGCCCGTCACGAACATGTAGGAAGAATCTTTGACCATGAAAATGAAGTCGGTCATCGCAGGGCTGTAAACCGCGCCACCGGCGCACGGGCCCATGATCACACTGATCTGCGGAACGACGCCCGACGCTGTGATGTTGCGCTGGAACACTTCGGCATAGCCCGCAAGCGACGCCACGCCCTCCTGGATTCGCGCACCGCCCGAGTCGTTGATCCCGATGATCGGCGCACCATTTTGCACCGCCATATCCATGATCTTGCAGATTTTCTGCGCGTGCGTTTCCGACAGAGATCCGCCAAAGACTGTGAAGTCCTGGCTGAATACATAGACCATACGCCCGTTGATCGTGCCCCAACCTGTAACGACACCGTCTCCTGCAGGTTTTTGATTTTCCATGCCGAATTCGGTGCAGCGGTGGCTGACGAACATGTCGAACTCTTCAAAGCTGCCTTCATCCAGCAGCAGTTCGATTCGCTCACGCGCCGTAAGCTTACCGCGTGCGTGCTGGGCATCGATCCGTCTCTGCCCGCCGCCCAGCCGTGCGTCGCCGCGGCGATCTTCCAACTCAGAAAGGATGTCTTTCATGACGATAATCCCCTATTAAATTTGCCGGGACCCTACCCGTTTGCGGCTCTCAGCCAAAGCTCTTTTCGGCAAATTTGCAAAGTTTCAGCAACAACAATCTGGATAACTGCAAATATGCTAAGTGTCGCTTTGAAATTCACGGATGGCTAGCAATCCGAAATTCCGTAGCTATACATGTGAACCATGCAGTTCAGCTCTCGCGCGGTTCACCGTACACCACCCAAATTGGCGACACTTGTCTTGCTCTCGGGCTTGGCGGCACTGAGCATGAACCTGTTTCTTCCCAGCCTGCCAAATATGGCCCTGCATTTCGACACTGACTACAAGGTCATGCAGCTATCAATTGCACTTTATCTGCTGGTCAACGCAATTCTTCAAATCCTGATCGGGCCGCTTGCAGACAAGGCTGGTCGCAGGCCTGTGTTGCTTTGGGGAATTGGCTTGTTCCTGCTGGCAACTCTGGGATGCATTTATTCTCCAAACGTCGAAATCTTTCTGGCCTTCAGGATGTGCCAGGCCGTCGTGGTTGTCGGCATGGTTCTCAGCCGCGCTGCGGTAAGAGACATGTACGATCAGGATCAGGCCGCATCTATGATCGGTTACGTGACCATGGGAATGGCCGTGGTCCCGATGATCGGCCCGGCGATTGGCGGGATTCTGGAGGAAAGCTTTGGCTGGAAGGCGAACTTTTGGCTGCCTTTTGCCCTTGGCGCCTTGACCCTTGCCTTGACGTTCACGGATTTCGGAGAAACGTCAGCCAAAAGCGGCAAAACCCTTGTTCAACAATTCAAGGAATATCCCGAGCTGCTGACCTCGCCACGGTTCTGGGGTTATTCGTTGGCCTGCGCCTTTTCGTCGGGCACTTTCTTCGCCTATCTCGGAGGAGCACCCTTTATCGGAACCGAACTGTTTGGATTAAGCGCGGCGCAGGTCGGTATTTATTTTGGCGCTCCTGCAGTCGGCTATTTCGTTGGCAATTTTCTCAGCGGTCGATTCTCCATGCAGGTGGGTATTAACCGAATGGTACTTTGGGGCAGCCTGCTGAACGCTTTGGGTGTTGCACTTTCGGCATCGCTGTTTCTTACCGACCAGGGCACCGCACTCAGCTTCTTTAGCTTTATGACATTTGTGGGTGTTGGAAACGGCATGGCCATTCCCAATGCAACTTCCGGCGCATTGTCGGTCCGTCCGCATCTGGCCGCAACCGCGTCAGGGTTGAGCGGTGCGATCATGCTGGGCGGCGGCGCGGCGCTAAGCGCCTTGGCCGGCACCCTTTTGACCAGCGAAACCGGTGCAATGCCTTTGCTTTGGCTGATGCTGGCAACCGCGATTATGGCAATTGTTGCAATTGGATCCGTGATCCGGCGGGAACGGCTACTGGGGCTGTAGCGACTTGCCCACAAGACTTTGCAAAGTTATTCTTCTGGACTAGAAAACTTGCAAAGGCACCTCATGGCCACCCAAAAACTCTATGCCGGTGCAAAACTGCGTGAAATGCGCACGCGGCTGACCCTGACACAACGCGAATTCGCGGCGAAGCTGGGCGTTTCGTTACCCTATCTGAATCAGATGGAGAACAATAACCGGCCGATCTCAACCACGGTCGTGTTGGCTCTGGCGCAAGAGTTTGGCATGGATGTCACCGAGCTCAGCACCGGCGACAGCGAGCGGCTCGTGTCGGATATGCGCGAAGCGCTGGCCGACCCGGTTTTTGCGGATACCCTGCCGCCACTGGCCGATTTGCGCCTGACGGCGTCCAACGCCCCGGCATTGGCCCGTGCTTTTATCGAGCTGCACAAAACCTATCGGCAAACACATGAACGCCTCGCGTCTCTGGACGAAGCGTTGGGTCGGGAAGACGCCCGCATACAGGCCAGCCCGTGGGAAGAAGTGCGCGATTTCTTCCACTATTGCGACAACTATATTGATGCTGTGGACAGGGCCGCAGAACTGTTCGCCAACCGCGCCGAAGATCCCGGCAGCATCCGTCAGGCCGCATTGAACAGCCTGACAGAGCGCGGCATACAGGTTATATTTTCAGATATTGATCCCCTGCGCACATATGACCCCGAAAGCAAGATTCTGCGTCTGTCTTCTCGCGCCGCCCCACAAACACAAGTGTTTCAGCTGCTGTTGCAGGTGGCCTTGATCAGTCAGGACAAATTGCTGGAGGCGACACTGGATTTTGCCAAGTTCCAAAGCGACGAGGCAAGGTCCATCGCGAAAATCGGTCTTGCCAATTATTTCGCGGGTGCTTCCTTGATGCCGTATTCCGCATTCCTGTCCGCAGCTCAAGAAGAGCGTCACGATCTGGAACTGCTCAGCAACCGGTTTGGGGCCTCGATCGAGCAGATTGCGCATCGGCTGTCGACCCTGCAACGCCCCGGCGCAAAGGGTATCCCGTTCTTTTTCGTTCGCGTAGATCAGGCCGGGACCATCACCAAGCGACACTCGGCCACGCGTCTGCAATTTGCGCGATTTGGCGGCGCATGCCCGCTTTGGAATGTCCATCGCGCTTTTGAAACACCTGGTCATTTCCTGCGGCAACTGGCGGAAACGCCGGATGGGGTGCGCTATATATCGCTGGCACGGGATGTGTCGAAATCGGGGGGCTCATTCGGCGCACCAGTCAGGCGATACGCAATCGCGCTTGGCTGCGAGGTGCGTCATGCTCCGGCGCTTGTTTACGCCGACAACCTCGACATCAACAACGCCAGCGCCTACGAACCTATCGGTATATCGTGCCGCATTTGCGAACGGCAGAACTGCCACCAGCGCTCTGTCCCTCCGTTGGAACGCCGCCTGAGCATCGACACCCATATGCGCGGGACCCTACCTTACGAAGTCACCTGATCTTCACCTGGCCCAAAATACTTCGGGGGAGTCGCGGCCCTGGCCGCGACGGGGGCAGAGCCCCCGGCACTATGTTTAGGTGTTGGACAAAATGATTAGGTGTTGGACAAAATCGCCCAGATCTCATCCTTCAGCGCTGCCCGCTTCTTGCGCAAATCCACCTCGGCCAGCTCTTCCATGGGTTCGACATTGGTTTCAGCCCGGTGAACGACGCGGTTGACCTCATGATACTCGTCAGCCAGCCGGGCAAAATGCGCGTCCGATTGCTTGAGCTGGCTCATCAGTTCGACCTTGTCCGGAAACTCTTCGGCCAGTTCATGCGGGGTGTGGGACATTTGTGTTCGCTCCTTCATATGTCGTTACATATCAGTGGTAGGAGCGTGACGTGTATTCTTCTTTGACGCGGATCAATATCATGCAGGTTTCATGCAGATTTCAACGCCGCGCCGCGCGCCATCCTGCAGCCCGCGCCTCCGCGGTAGAGCAGAACCAGCGCTCTCCTTTGGCCGCGCTGATCCGGGTCTTGGCATAGTACGTCTGGCCCGGCACATGAAAGGCCTTTTCACCTTTGGATGAAACGTTCCCCTTGATCCGGCATCCTTCTGAAGATTTGGTTTTTCCTTCCGCCCGATGTACCCAAGGCACCTGAACCTGCGTCTGGTGCAATCCCCTGTTTCGAACCTTCGCACCCTTCTCGGCCCGCACATACACATCCGAGTACTTGCGGTACGCAAAGGCCAACCCTTGTCCCACAATCTGGGCTGCTACGTCCACGCGTTCCACTTTGCACTGTGCGATAATACGGCCGTAGCGATCCCGATCTAGTGGCACGCATGAAGCTGTCTGTCCCTGATATTTCTGCCGAACCCTATGTGTAGCCCAAGCCCCGCATGGCCAGCTCGATCCGTCGGAATCCTGACACGTCTGATCCAGTTCGGGCGCATCAATACCGTGCAGCCGAACCCGGACGCCGCCCACATCCCAGGTATCCGCATCAATAACATCAACCCGGCCCGCAAGTCGTTCTGCAGCGTGGGTCAGGGTTGGCAGAAGAAGAACAAAAACTAAACAAATCCTTAACATGCCCCGATATGCGCTGTATTTCACGCACATTCAACCGGGGGCAGTTTAGAAAGGTTAACGTTGCGCCGTTGCCCAGCCGGGATGAATCCACGGACGGTCATTGGCTTTGGGCAACGGATCTTTGCCCAAAAGCGAATCCGACACTTTTTCGCCCACCATGATCGAGGGCGCGTTCAGGTTGCCATTGGTGATCTGTGGGAAAATCGAACTGTCTGCGACGCGCAACCTATCCACACCAATCACACGACCTTCGGGATCAACTACAGCGTTTTTGTCATCTTCACGCCCCATCCGGCAGGTGCCACAGGGGTGATACGCGCTTTCCGCATGTTCTGCGATAAAGGCGTTCAGCTCTTCATCCGTTTGTACAGCGGCCCCCGGCTGAATTTCTTTGCCAGCATAGGGTTTGAAGGCGTCTTGCCCAAAGACTTCACGGGTCAGACGAATACAGGTGCGGAAGTCCTCCCAGTCCTCGTCATGGCTCATGTAGTTGAACTTGATCACCGGCGCGTCGGCAGCTTGGGCAGACCGCAATGTGACCGCGCCACGTGACGGGGACCGCATCGGACCAACATGCGCCTGGAATCCGTGCCCTTCGGCTGCCGCCTGCCCGTCATAGCGCACTGCAATAGGGAGGAAGTGATACTGAATGTCGGGGTATTCAACGCCCGGTTTCGACCGGATGAACGCCGCGCTTTCGAACTGGTTCGATGCGCCCAGACCCGTTTTCGTAAACAGCCATTGTGCCCCGATCACACCCTTGCTGAACAGGTTCCAGTGCTTGTAGAGCGTGATCGGTTGCAGCGAGGCCTGCTGGATATAAAGCTCAAGATGGTCCTGCAGGTTGGCACCAACGCCCGGGCGATCCGCAACGACGTCGATTCCATGCTCGGCCAGATGCGCTGCCGGGCCGATGCCGGACAACATCAACAGTTTGGGTGAGTTGATCGAGGACGCCGCCAGAACCACCTCGCGCCGGGCTTTGATAACCTCTTTCCTGCCACCACGGATCAATTCGACCCCAACGGCAAGACCGTTTTCAATAACGATCCGGGTTGCAAGACCGCGCACGATATCGCAGTTGTCGCGCTTGAGGGCGGGCTTCAGATAGGCATTCGCCGCCGACCAGCGCCGCCCTTTCCAGACGGTTTGTTCCATCGGGCCGAAGCCTTCCTGCTTTTCACCGTTATAGTCACCCGTGACCTCGTAACCGGCCTGCTGGCCCGCATCGACAAAGGCCTGAAACAGGGGGTTTTCGCGTGGTCCCCGCGACACGTGCAGCGGACCGTCAGTGCCGCGCCACGCCGGATCGCCGCCATGACCGCCGTCATGCCAGGTCTCCATCCGTTTGTAATAGGGCAATACGTCTGCATACGACCAACCATCAGCCCCCATTTCGGCCCAGGTGTCAAAATCGCGTGCGTGGCCGCGAACATAGACCATCCCGTTGATCGAAGACGACCCGCCGATCACCTTGCCGCGTGGACAGGCCAGACGACGGTTGTTCAGGTGCGGCTCGGGCTCGGATTGATAGCCCCAGTCATAGCGCGACATGTTCATCGGATAGCTCAGCGCAGCTGGCATCTGAATAAACGGGCCCATATCGGTGCCGCCGTGTTCGATCACCAGAACCGAGGCTCCGGCGTCGCTCAGACGATATGCCATTGCGCAGCCTGCGGATCCTGCGCCAACGATGACAAAATCTGCTTCCATTTCCACAACTCCTGACCCACCGAGAATTGATGTGTTCGGTGGGAGTATTTTTGAAAAGATGAAGAGGTTAATCGCCGCGCGGGAACCGCTGGCTTTCCTCTACAGTGTTCAGATCCATGTGATTTCGCATGTAACGTTCCGATGCTTTTTGCAGCGGTTGGTAATCCCATGGGTAATATCCACCCTGCCGCAGCGCTTCGTACACCACCCAGCGCCGTGCCTGACTGGCGCGGACATCGGCATCGAAGCGAGCCAGATCCCAGCGAGCCTCAGATTTGGCGCGCAAGGTTTGCAGCGTACCCGCATGTTCGGGATTGTCTGCGAGATTGGTCCGTTCGTGCGGGTCGGCTTCAAGGTCGAACAGCTGATCAGGATCCAATGCGCAGCGGTTGTATTTCCACTTGCCATAGCGCAGCGAGACCAATGGCGCGTATGACGCCTCGGCCGCGTATTCCATGGCCACCGGCGCGATTCGCTCTTGGCCTTGTGCCAGCGGCACCAGGTTTTCTCCATCCGTCCAAGGCGCGATCTCGGCCATGTCTACACCTGCCAAAGCCCCGAGGGTCGGCGTTACGTCTATGGTCGAGACCGGCGTGTCGATCCGCCCGGCAGGCAGATCCGGCGACGAAATCATCAGCGGCACACGAGCCGAACCTTCGTAGAAGTTCATCTTGAACCACAAACCGCGTTCGCCCAGCATGTCGCCGTGATCCGAGACAAACAGGATGATCGCCTCCTGCTGAGTGGTCTCCAACACTTCGAGAATCTCGCCGATCTTGTCGTCCAGATAAGTGATGTTGGCAAAATAGGCTTGGCGGGACTTGCGGATATCTTCTTCAGTGATGTCGAAACTGCGCCAGTCATTGGCGTCAAAAATCCGCTGGGCATGCGGGTCCTGATTATCGTAACCGATATCAGGGATCTCGGGCAGCAGATGCTCGCAACCCTCATACAGATCCCAATACTTGCGACGTGCCACATATGGGTCATGCGGGTGCGTAAAGCTGACGGTTACGCACCATGGGCGATCTTCATTGCCCCGTGCCAAATCATAAAGCTTGGCCTTGGCGTTATAGGCAACCTCGTCGTCGTATTCCATCTGGTTCGAGATTTCCGCAACGCCCGCACCAGTGACTGATCCCATGTTGTGATACCACCAGTCGATCCGCTCACCCGGTTTGCGGTAATCCGGGGTCCAACCGAAATCGGCCGGATAGATATCGGTGGTCAGGCGATCCTCGAATCCGTGCATCTGATCCGGGCCGACGAAATGCATCTTGCCCGACAAGCAGGTATAGTACCCCGCCCGGCGCAGATGGTGCGCATAGGTGGGGATGTCGCTGCGGAACTCGGCTGCGTTGTCGTAGACACCGGTACGCGAAGGCAATTGACCGGACATGAAGCTGGCCCGCCCCGGTGCGCAGAGAGGCGACGCCGTGTAAGCGTTGGCAAACCGGGTCGACCGTGCGGCCAGTTTCTTCAGATTCGGAGCGTGTAGCCAATCAGCGGGACCGTCTGGAAAGAGTGTCCCGTTCAGCTGATCCACCATGAGGATCAGAATGTTCGGTTTTGTCATTTTTCAGCCTCGAGCAGAGTGTTGAGCACACGCATCGCGTGGCTCACGGCCAGTTGCGGTTCTTCTGGGGCGGTTAATGCAGCGCGAATATAAAGCCCATCGATCAGCGCGATCATGTTCTCGGCCGCCTCATACGGGTCGGCCAACCTGTGCCGCAGAGCATCGATCAGGTTCGACCTGATGCGCGCCTGATAGATCTGCCACAGGCGCAGCGCATCATCGTTGGTCTGCGCCAGCACATAAAAGGTCATCCAGGCAGCAATCACATCCGGGGTGAAACATGACGGTGCAAAACAGGCCCGGATAATCGCCTGCGCCCGGTCCTGCGGCGCAGCCGCCTTCAACTCGCCCCGTGCCTCATCGCCGAAGTCGGACAGGATCTGACGCATGGCGGCCAGAAAGATCTGATCCTTGCCACCGAAATAGTGGTGCGCCAGCGCGCTGGACATGCCCGCACGTTTGGCAATTTGACTGACTGTTACATCGAGGGATTTTCTTACGCCCAGCTCAGCGATCGTCGCGCGAACAATCGCGTCCCGACGGATTGGTTCCATTCCGACTTTTGGCATCGTTCCCCCCCCCTTTGAGCAGGCGTTATACGTCCACGCTAGGGGGTTTTTATTGACTCGTCAATCAATGAAAATCGGGGGCCGCTGTTGTTACAGCTTCGGCGCTATACTCGGAGGCGTCAAGTCCCTGCGGTTCAGCACGAATTCGCGCCATGAGATGAAGCTTACGGCGGCCAGGATCAGTGTGCCTCCAGCGACGACCCAGACATCAACACTTTCGTGGAACACTGCGGCGCCTAAAATTGTGGCCCAGATCAGCTGAAGAAACGTCACCGGCTGCGTGGCAGCCACCGGTGCGGCCTGCAGTGCCAAGGTCATGAAATAGTGGCCTGCTGTCGCAAAACTGGCCACAAGGAACAAAACCCCAAGATCCCGCAAACCTGGCTGCGTCCAAACAGCAATCGCGAAAGGTATCAAAGCGATGGTCACCCAAATCGACAGATGCGCGACGACTACAGAAGGCGGAGCATCACGCACCAGAAGTTTGGCCAGCAAATAAGAGCCGCCCAAGGTCAAGGCGGTTCCCAGCATGGCCAAATGACCCGGAGATACTTCGCGAAACCCCGGTCGCAGGATGATCAGAACCCCCAACAGAGCGACAAGAATGGCCGCGATCCGGCGAAAGGCCAGCTTCTCACCCAAAAACAAGGCCGCACCCAAGGTGACATAAACCGGCGTCATGTAGTTCATGGCCGTGACTTCGGCCAACGGTATTTGGGTCATGGCAAAGAACCAGAGCATGACGGCGACCGCATGCACGACTCCGCGCAGACCAAACAGCGTCAGCAGTCGAGGTGTCAGGCGCGTTGCCATGATCGACCGCATGGCGGGCAACAAAAACACCAGTCCCAGAGCGTAACGCAGGAAAGCAGCTTGGATCGGGTTCATCGTCGTGCCCAGCGATTTCACCAAAGCGGTCATCACGACAAAAGACAGACCGGCGGCAAACATCCAGAACATGCCGGCAAGCGGGCGGGACGATACGGCGAGTGTTGACATGGCTTAGGTTGAACACCGAAATCCAGTCGGGAACAACCCTTCACATGATAACAAGTTTCAGTGCGATACCCAACATGACGACGCCAATCCCGGCATCCAGCACTTGCCACGCCCGTGGACGCGCAAAAACCGGGGACAGGATGCCTGCGCCGTACCCAAGCGAAAAGAAGAACACAAAGCTGGATGTCATCGCGCCAAGGGCAAAGCCAAGCCGGTCGTCATATTGCGCCGAGATCGAGCCGATAAGCACTACCGTATCCAGATAAACATGTGGATTCAGCCAGGTAAACGCGAAAACCGTAAGCAGCGCAGCCTTCAAACTGGTCTTCTGACCATTGCCAATTTCCATCACCGCACCACCCTGCCAGGCTGAGCGGAAACTGCGCAACCCATACCAGGTCAGAAACGCGGCCCCACCATATCGCATCACAGTTTCAAACCAGGGGGCGGCCTGCGCCAATGTCCCAAATCCAGCCACTCCAGCGCCAATCAGAAGGGCATCAGAGACTGCGCATGTCAGGCACAGGAGAAAGACATGTTCGCGCCGCAGCCCCTGTCGAAGGATAAAGGCATTCTGCGCTCCGATGGCGAGGATCAGACTGAAACCCAGCGCGAAACCGGCGATCACGGATGTGGGCATGGGACCTCCTGCTTTTACAAGGCGTTGACTAAGCCCCTCGACGCGATCTATCAAATTAAAGATGCTACCTTCAGCTAAGTTTCACTAATGTTGCTGGATCCACACCACTTGTCTGCCTTGTCTGCCATATTGCGCCATGGCAGCTTTGACGCAGCAGCTGCAGAGCTGGCTGTGACGCCTTCGGCAGTCTCCCAGCGGATAAAGGCGTTGGAGGATCGGGTTGGGGCGTCGCTGATACATCGCGGAACACCCTGTACAGGAACGCCAGCCGGACTGCGCATTGCGCGTTATGCTGAAGATGTCGGCCTGCTTGAGGCGCAATTGGCCCGCGAATTGACACTGGAACAAGAACCCGGATCAGCCCGGGTTCGCATTGCGGTGCCCGCCGATATTCTGGCGACCTGGTTCATTGACGCAATGGCGCAAGTGCCAGACATGCTGTTCGACCTCGTGATCGACGATCAGGACCATTCGGCAGATTGGCTGAGGCGAGGAGAGGTCAGCGCCGCAGTCACCGTTGGTGGACAGCCCGTGACCGGTTGCGACGCGACAGCATTGGGTGTGTTGAGATATCTGCCGACGGCCAGCCCTAACTTTATCGATAAATGGTTCAAGGACGGCGTGACAGAAGAAACGCTCGGCAAGGCCCCCTGCCTCATCTTCAATCGAAAGGACGGCCTGCAAAAAGCGTGGATTGCACAATACACCGGTAGCCGCCTTTCCGCCCCTTCCCACTTTCTGCCATCGTCGCATGGTTTCGTTGATGCCGCGATTGCAGGGATCGGATGGGGTATGAACCCCTCAGCCCTTGTGCAAAATGCTGTGGAACAAGGGCTGTTACGCCCCATCGTTCCCGACACGCCACTGGACGTCCCGCTCAACTGGCAGATCGGACGGGTTCTTGCGCCCGCCCTCAAGCCGCTTACACAAGCGGTCAAGTACGCTGCAGGACGGACTTTGCTTCCGTCGACAAGCCAATAGCCAAACACCACGCAATCGGAGGAACCGATGTTCTCACGCGACGCCCTCAGCTATGACCCAATTCCCTTGCCCGACCGATTCGAAATCAGCGATGCGGACATGCAAGGCGCGGCTCAGGCTTTCTTTGAAAAGATGGGACAGCGTCATACTGTTCGGGATTTCAGTACACGCCCGGTTGCACGAGAGGTGATCGAAACAACTCTGCGCACAGCGGGAACAGCCCCCTCCGGCGCCAATCATCAGCCCTGGCACTTCGCCGCCATCTCGGACCTCAACCTGAAACAACGCATTCGCGAGGAAGCCGAGGAAGAGGAACGTCGTTTTTATGCGGGCGGGGCGGGTGATGAATGGATCAAAGCCCTGGAACCGATAGGCACCAACGCCGTCAAAGAACATCTGACAATCGCGCCGTGGCTGATCGTGGTTTTTGCCCAGCGCTGGGGACAATTCGAAGACGGGACGCGCTTTAAGAACTATTACGTGCCCGAGAGTGTGAACATTGCCACCGGCTTTCTATTGGCGGCGCTGCATCACGCGGGGCTCTGCACCTTGACCCATACCCCCAACCCGATGCGGTTTCTCAACGATGCGCTGGACCGGCCCGCATCGGAGAAGCCAACAATGATCATCGCGGTTGGTCACCCATCGGAATCTGCAACCGTGCCTTCTGTGGCAAAGCTGAAGAAGCCCCTGGAAGAGATTTCTTCGTTTTTCTGAGCGCATCTGCATCAGCTCTGTGATCGGGGGGGGGCCTCTTCCCGGCTGGGCAACATCATTCGATAGCATGTCGCGCAGGCCACCAGACTGACGGCGACTATGAACGCGACCGCCAATGCGACCTCATGCATATGTGCGACAGCGGCCAAGGCCGCCGAAAGCAGCACCGCCAACAATCGTGTGATCGATTTGATCGCAGCTGAGCCCTGTACGCGTTGTTCCTTGGGCGCGACATCCAGAAAATAGAGCTTGCGTGCACTGCTGATACCGGTCACCGCGACAGTGACAACAAACAATGCAATCGCATGCAGGTGCACATCGTGATCAACACCCATGTAGTGGAAAGCCAGAAGGCCACTTCCGGTAGCGGCCACCATCAGCGTCCCGACCACCATAACCGCGCGATGAGATTTCATGTTTACAACCTGCCACAAAGGCCCCGAGACGAGATAACCCGACGCAGATGAAACAATCATTGCGGTCAGACCCTTCGCCGAACCATGATGCGCCTCAGCCGCAATCAGTGCGAAAAACGGGACAGAGAGTGAAACGGCCACCAAAGGCACGCGCATAATCATGTAACGTCGAAACCAAGAGTATTCGAACATGCTCAGAATGCCTTGGAAATTGGCCTTAACCGACAGCTTTGGCTTGGTTTCAGTCTTCTTTGCCGGTTCGCCAGAGCGCACATTTTCGGTCATCGCCAGCATCAAAAGCCCTGAGAGCATAAAGAACGCAACCGATACGCCGATCATGGTGGAATGGCGTGAAAACGGAGGGTTTTCCTTGGTGATCTGGTGCACCAGCAGGGCAAGGCCGATGGCACACAGGCCCCCACCCCCGAGTTGCAGATAATGCATGATCATGCGCGAACGTGAGTGAACATGATCGCCCAGCAGATCGGTGAACATAAGGTTCTGAACCTCGTCCACCAGTCCGATCACGAAGAAGACCGCCACGAAAATCACCGCGATCAAGGGCACAACCTCGGTCGCTGCTGCAGCCATCGCCAGAACCAGACAAGCACCGATGACGGCTTCGGTCATGGCAATGGCGCGCTTCTTTTGCGATTTCGCTGCAATGGGTTGCGCCAGAAAGAAGTCGGAGATCATGCTACCAACCATCCGCACCGAAACCAGCGCGCCTGCCACAAACATTGGTAGCTCGAAGGACACAGCCAGAAACGGCAGCACCACAGAAGGACTGCCCAATGTCCAGGCGACCTGAGACACAATACTCTGCCCGGTCAGAACCGGCACGTTGCGTTTGGCCTTATCAGGGGAATCAGACGTCATTGATCTTTCTGTTATGTCTTGCCTGCAGTTCAGAGTTATCCCAGCCTAAGCGTTTTGGGCATTTCAGCCAACAATCCTTGGACTCGGCCCCAAAACGAAAAAACCCGGCCTGTTCAGCCGGGTTTCACAATCAAAGTCTCTGTCAGATCAAAGCTGCGCCATTACCTCGTCGGTGGCTTCAAAATTCGTTGTCACGCGCTGAACGTCGTCATCGTCTTCCAGCGCATCGACCAGCTTCATCAGCTTTTGCATATCTTCCAGACCCAACTCGGTCGTAGTGGTCGGTTTCCAGATCAGCTTGGTGGATTCCGATTCACCCAGCGCAGTCTCCAGCACGTTCGACACGTCGTTCAGATCACTGTCGGAA
The DNA here is from genome assembly GCF_947497005.1 of uncultured Ruegeria sp. Lineage (GTDB taxonomy): Bacteria > Pseudomonadota > Alphaproteobacteria > Rhodobacterales > Rhodobacteraceae > Ruegeria. Next base: position 421,617 of record NZ_CANMFF010000001.1, read on the forward strand.
CACCAGATGATATGGCCGTCTTCCGAGCTTTCTACATCTTCGGCTCCGGCTTCGATGGCTGCTTCGAAAATGGTGTCCGCATCGCCTGCAGTAACTGGATATACCACCTCACCCTTGCGATCGAACATAAACCCGACCGAGCCGGTCTCGCCCAGGTTGCCGCCATTCTTGGAAAAGGTCGAGCGAACGGTCGACGCGGTCCGGTTGCGGTTGTCGGTCATGGTCTCGACGATTACCGCCACGCCATTGGGACCGTAGCCCTCGTAACGGATTTCCTCATAATCATCGCCGTCGCCCGCCTGCGACTTCTTGATGGCGCGGTCGATCACGTCCTTTGGGACTGAATTCGACTTTGCCTCTTTCACGGCCAGGCGCAGGCGCGGGTTCTTGTCAGGATCGGGGTCGCCCATCTTGGCGGCCACGGTGATCTCTTTTGACAGTTTCGAAAACAGTTTGGACCGCGCGGCGTCCTGACGTCCCTTGCGGTGCTGGATGTTGGCCCATTTGGAGTGGCCTGCCATGTTGCGTCCTCGTCATCATGTTTGCGTATTTCGCGCTCATATAGACGTTTGCGGGGGGCAGGATCAAGAGAGCGGCTTGCGACGACATCACTGACTTGTATGGTGACGGCATGACGACAGATCAGATCATTCTTTTTGCCCTTTTCATCACAGTTTTCGGAATGCTGCTTTGGGGTCGGTTTCGATACGACCTTGTGGCCTTTGCCGCGCTGATGATCGGCGTTGTGCTGGGCGTCGTGCCGGTGAACGACGCCTTTGCCGGGTTCGGCCATCCGGCGACCATCATCGTGGCGTTGGTATTGGTGGTCTCTGCCGGTCTGGTCCGGTCGGGTGCTGTGTTCCTGATCACTCGCACTCTGGTCGATGCGTCGCGGGGCCTTGGCGCACATATCGCCCTGATGGGCGGCATCGGCGCGGTTTTGTCGGCCTTCATGAACAACGTGGCAGCCCTTGCACTGCTGATGCCGGTCGATATCCAGACCGCGCGCAAAGCAGGCCGGTCTGTTGGTCTGACCCTTATGCCGCTGAGCTTTGCCACCATTCTTGGGGGGATGGCGACGCTGATCGGAACCCCGCCGAATATTATTATTGCGTCCATCCGCGCCGAGACCTTGGGCGAGCCCTTCCATATGTTCGATTTCGCACCCGTCGGTGGGCTGGCGGCCATCGCGGGCCTTGCCTTTGTCTCTTTGGTGGGTTGGCGGCTGATCCCCAATCGCGGACCGCAAACCGAGACGTCTGAAGCGTTGGCAGAATATATCGCCGAGTTGACCATCCCGCCGGCCTCCGCGCATATCGGCAAGCGGGTCAGTGAGCTTTATGAAGTCGCCGAGAAATCCGACGTGGCCATCCTTGGTCTGATCCGGGATGGCAAGCGACGTTATGGTCGGTCGGCCCATGCCACGCTGAAAGACGGCGACGCACTGGTTCTGGAAGCCCGCCCCGAGGCGCTGGACGAATTCCGCGCTGCGCTCAATCTGGATTTCTCGGACACGCGGCGTCAGGAATTGCTGACGGCTGAGGGCGACGGGCTTGAAGTGATCGAAGTTGTCGTACCGGAAAGCGCCCGCATCACCGGTCGCACGGCGCAGGGTCTTGGCCTGGCCTGGCGGCAAAGCACGGTCCTGATGGGTATCTCGCGCCAGGGGCGCCGGATCTCTGAACAGGTCCGCAAAACCGAGGTTGAGCCGGGCGATATCCTGCTGCTGCTCTGCCCCCGTGATCGCGCTGTGGATGTAACCGACTGGCTGGGCTGTCTGCCACTTGCGGAACGCGGGCTGAACGTAACCGCCAATGACAAGGCCTGGTTGGCCATTGGCCTGTTTGCTACGGCCGTACTGGCAGCCAGTGTCGGGCTGATCTACCTGCCAGTTGCCTTGGGCCTGGTCGTCATTACTTATGTGCTGACCAAGATCATGCCGATCGCCGACATCTATACCCACATCGAGTGGCCAGTGGTTGTGCTGCTAGGATCAATGATCCCGCTTGGTAGCGCTTTGGAGACCTCGGGCGGCACGGAACTGATTGCCAACGCTCTGATCCAGCTGACTGATGGCCTGCCCGCCTGGGCCATACTGACCGTACTGATGGTCGTGACCATGACGCTGTCGGACGTGCTGAACAACACCGCCACCGCCATTGTTGCCGCCCCGGTCGGTATCCAGATGGCCCGCACGCTTGAAGTGTCGCCCGATCCGTTCCTGATGACTGTAGCCGTTGCAGCATCGGCTGCGTTCCTGACTCCTATCGGACACAAGAACAATACGCTGGTTCTGGGCCCCGGCGGTTACAGGTTTGGCGATTACTGGCGCATGGGATTGCCGCTGGAAATCCTGATCATCACCGTTTCCGTTCCTGCCATCCTTGTCTTCTGGCCACTGTGACGGGTAAAGGCTGCACATGAAACGCTTTTTGATCCTGCAATTGCGCCCCGAAACAGATGCATCCGATGCTGAATATAACTCGATCCTGAACCGGAGCGGGTTGTCGCCAGAGCAGACGCACCGTATTCGTCTGGATTGCGAAGGTCTGCCGGAAGGGTTGGACGTCACCAATTACGCCGGTGTCATCGTGGGAGGCGGGCCGGGCTGCGTCAGTGACGATCTGGCAACCAAATCCACTCTGGATGCGCGGATCGAGGCGGAGATCATGGGGTTGATGCCGCAGATCATTGCTCAGGATCACCCGTTCATGGGGTGTTGCTATGGGCTTGGCATTCTGGCCGCGCATCTGCACGGCGAAGTCAGCAAAGCCAGATATAGTGAGCCTGTGGGACCATCAACCTGCCATCTCACCAAAGAGGGGCGGAAAGATCCACTGACTGCTGAGCTGGAGACGACGTTTGACGCTTTCGTTGGTCACAAAGAGGCAGTGCAGGCCCTGCCTGACGGCTGTGTTCACCTTGTATCCTCAGATCCCTGCCCATTTCAGATGATCCGCTGGGGGCAGAACGTGTACGCTACGCAGTTCCACCCCGAAGCTGACGCCCAGGACTTTGAACAGCGCATCAATATCTACAAGAATCACGGCTATTTCCCGCCTGAGGACGCTCAGAGACTGATCGACAAATGCCATTCGGCCGATGTCTCTCAGCCCGGTGAAATCTTGCGCTGTTTCGTTCGGCGATATGAATGACCCAACGGCGCTGTTGCCTGCGCCTCGCCCCCTCGCTTAGGCTGATCTGACGCAACTTTGGGAGGAGTTGTCCTTGGACCTGCTTATTAACGTTGGCCTGCCGGTTTCGCTGGCCATTATCATGTTGTCTCTGGGTATCGGGTTGGAGACCGCTGATTTCCGCCGTGTCCTGAGCCGACAACGCGCCTTTGCCATCGGGGCCGTTAGCCAAGTCGCTCTTTTGCCGATTGCTGCCTTCGTGACGGTAAAGCTTTTTGCGTTACCGCCTGAAATCGCAGTTGGTTTCATGCTGCTCAGCTTTTGCCCCGGCGGCGTGACCAGCAACATTCTTTCAAAGCTCGCCAGAGCCGATGTGGCGCTGTCGGTCAGCCTGACCGCGGTGATCAGCCTGCTGTCGATGATAACAGTTCCGATCCTGGCCGCGTGGTCGATCGGGCATTTCATGGGCGCAGAGGCACCCGAGGTATCGATCACCGGGCTGGCTATTGCTCTGTTCCTGATCACCACGTTACCGGTTGCGGTTGGCGTCGGAATTCGCAACTTTGCAAGAGGGTTTGCAAACCGCATCGAAGCCGGGCTGTCGACCCTCGCAACGGCTCTTTTTGTTTTGATTGTTGTCGCCGCGCTGGCCGCCAACTGGAAACTGTTTGTCGACAACCTCGGCATCATGGGCGCGGGTCTGATCTCGTTAAACGTGGCTTTGCTGTTGATCGGTCTTGGGCTGGCGCGCGCCGCAAACCTGTCGTGGAACGAGTGTAAGACCGTTTCCATCGAAACGGGAATTCAGAACTCCACACTGGGCATTACACTTGCCGCCCTGATCACAAACACTGACAGTGGGTTAAGCCCGCTGGCCCTGCCCTCGGCCGTCTATGGCATAACGATGTACGCCGTGGTTCTGCCGTTTCTTGTCTGGTTCCGCCGCCGCTGAAAGGACAGCTTATGACGAATAACACTGCAGATGCGATTATCGTCGGAGCTGGCCTTGCCGGTTTGTCGGCCGCGGCAGAACTGAGTGACCGGGGCAAGAAGGTGATCATCGTCGATCAGGAACCCGAGAGTTTTCTGGGCGGTCAGGCCTTCTGGAGCCTGGGTGGCCTGTTCATGGTCAACACGCCGGAACAACGCCGTATGGGTATCCGGGACAGCCGCGATCTGGCGCTGCGCGACTGGATGGGCAGCGCGCAGTTTGATCGTGAGGAAGATAGCTGGCCTCGTAAATGGGCCGAGGCCTATATCGAATTTGCCGCTGGCGAAATGCGCCCCTGGTTACATCAGATGGGCCTGCGTTGGTTTCCGGTGGTGGGCTGGGCCGAGCGTGGCGGGTCCTATGCGGATGGGCATGGCAATTCGGTCCCGCGCTTTCACATCACATGGGGCACCGGCCCCGGTGTGCTGGAACATTTTATTCGCCGCGTCCGGGACCATGTCAGCGCCGGACTGATCCAGATGAAATTCCGCCATCAGGTCAGCCATATCATCATGCAAAACGGCACCACCAAAGGCGTCTCAGGCGAGGTGCTGGCCAATGATACCGCCCAACGCGGCGGCAAAACCAACCGCGACGAAGTGGGTGAGTTCGAGGTTTACGCGCCTTCTGTCATCGTCACCTCTGGTGGAATTGGCGGCAACTTTGAAATGGTACGGCAGAGCTGGCCCAAGGATCGTCTGGGGGACCCGCCAAAGGATATGGTGGCAGGCGTGCCCTTTCACGTCGATGGTCGCATGATTGCAATCAGTGAAAAGGCAGGTGGCCATGTCATCAATGGCGACCGCATGTGGCATTACACCGAAGGCGTGCGTAACTGGGATCCGATCTGGCCCGCCCATGGCATTCGCATCCTGCCCGGCCCCAGCTCGATGTGGTTCGACGCCAAGGGCAATCGTCTGGAACCACCCTGCCTGCCGGGGTTCGATACGCTGGGGACACTGCGTGAAATCCTGAAAACCGGATATGAATTCAGCTGGTTTGTCCTGACCCAGAAGGTGATCAAGAAGGAGTTCGCCTTGTCCGGATCTGAACAGAACCCCGACTTCACTTCAGGCAGTTGGAAAGAGGTTATCCGTCAACGCATCCTGTCAGGATCCAAGGCAACTGCCCCGGTCGAGGCGTTCAAGGATAAGGGTGAGGATTTTGTCGTTGCCAACACATTGACTGAATTGGTCAACGGCATGAACCATCTGGGCGGGGGTCTGATAGACGAGGCCCATTTGCGCGCTCAGATCGAAGCGCGTGACTCTCAGGTCGACAACCCTTTCTCGAAAGACGCGCAGATGATGGCGATCCTTGCAGCGCGCAATTATCGTGGAGACAAGCTGATCCGCACCGCCAAACCGCACAAGTTCCTGGATCCGTCCAACGGCCCGTTGATCGCGGTCAAGCTGCATGTACTGACACGCAAGACGTTGGGTGGTCTGCAGACCAATCTGGACAGTCAGATGATCGGAGTGGATGGGCAGGTAGTCCCCGGCCTGTTCGCAGCAGGCGAAGTCGCCGGGTTCGGCGGCGGCGGCTATCATGGATATAACGCGCTGGAGGGAACGTTCCTGGGCGGCTGCATCTTTTCAGGTCGCAACGCCGGGCGATCCAGGGCCGTCGCCTGACGTCCTAACCTGGTTATTTGCGCACCAGTTTGATCACAGGCTCGCCCTGAGCATCCAAAAGAGCCAGTGCGTTGCCTTGCATTGCGAAGGTCGTGACGCTTTGCATCGCTTTCAGAAACTGCCGCTCGACCTCGTCCATCGGAGGCGGGCACGCCATGAGCGTTGCGGCCATATTGTCCGGAAACTCGATCCGGTTGGCAGAAATCTCTGCCTGACCACTGAATCGGTTGCAGCCGCCATTGCCCGAAAATGCACCGCCTTGCCCAAAGGTAAGCTCGGGGCGCTTTTCAACTTCTATCGGCGCACCATTGAGACCTGACGCGACCCATTCAGTGTTTTCCAGCATCGCTGCCTCCTGCTGTTGAACCTGTATCATCAGCAATTCAGCAGCATTCTCTGCCTCATTTTTCAGAACCGGATACACTGTGTCAGTTGTGAACAGCAGCTTTTGCCCCTGCGTCACCGAGGCGCGCATGGCATAGCTGTGCCCATCCTTGATCAACGCATCATCATAGGTCAGTTCAAACTGCGCCGGCACCCCGTTCAACGCGTATCGCTGCGCGGCAAGCGTCACGGCCGGAGCATCCGCCAGAGAGACATCCTGCAGCTCGACAAAAAGGGTTGCTTCGGGTGGAAGGGCAATACGCTCTCGATAGGTTGCGCTCCCTTCAACTGTCCCAGCAATCGCGACACCGCCCATCACGGTTGCAAATGCTGCTCCTGTAAATGTGGCGCGGCTTGTCATCAGCATGGCAAATCCCCTTTGCAAATCACATTCACAAAAGATTGTGTGTCATCCAGTATTTACAAGCCTGCCGCGAGCAAAGCGGCAATTCTGCGCCGATTTTATATCGGCCAGATCAACGGGATAAGCAGGGACGCCAATAATCCGACCGTCAGGTTAAGCGGAACGCCCACCTTCATGAAGTCGGTGAATCTGTAACCACCTGGGCCATAGACCATCATGTTGGTCTGGTACCCGATCGGTGTTGCAAAGGATGCTGAGGCCGCCACCATGACCGCGACCACCAACGGACGTGGATCTATTCCAACGGCTTGCGCCAAACCGATGGCAATTGGGGTGACCACAACCGCGACCGCATTGTTGGAAACCAATTCGGTCAGCACCGAGGTCAACAGGTAAATCGCCCAGATTATCAGGAAAGGCGGCAAGGTGCTAAGCCCCGGCGCTATGGCCTCGACGATCAGAGAGACTGCGCCGGAACTGTTCAGCGCTGCACCTATGGCCAGCATCGCAAAGATCAGCGCCAGCAGCCGACCTTCAACAAAGGAAAATGCCTCATCCGCATCAATGCAGCGGGTCGTTAGAACTATGGCGACGGCCACAATCGACAACAGCAAGATCGGTGCGACCCCCAGTGCGGCAAGGGCGACAATCCCGATCAGCGCGCCAATAGCAATCGGTGCATGGCTGCGACGGAAGGCGCGAGCCGATGGCTGGGTAACATCCACCATGTCCATTTCAGCTGCGAGCCGCTGAATATCCGCCGGGGCACCTTCCAACAACAGTGTATCACCAACCCGGACCACCAGATTATCCAGCTGGCGACCGATATTCTGATTGCGGCGGTGGACCGCCAGCACATAAACGCCATATCGGCGCCGCAGGCGCAGCATGCCCAGAGACCGCCCTACCATCCGGCATCCCGGTGTGATCAACACCTCGACCGTCTTTGTTTCAACTGCGGAAACCTGATCCACGCGCTTGAGCTCTTTGTTACTCTGAAGGCTCAGAAGTTCGGTCATTTCAGTCCGCAAAACCACACGGTCGCCAAGCTTCAGTTCAACTCCCTTGAGGTTACGACGCAAAGACTCGTCCCCACGGACCACGTCGATCAGACGTACTCCGGGGCGTTTGAACAGTTGAACACCGGTCACTTCGCGCCCGATCAGGTTACTGTCCGGTGGAATGACCGCCTCGGTGAAGAACTTCATCTTCGACCGGTCGCTGAGCAGCGACGCCATGCTGTCTCGCTCGGGCAACAACTTGGGCGCAATGAAACGTAGATAGATCATGCCGTAGATCACCAGCGCGATCCCCAGTGGCGTGACTTCGAAAATCGTGAAGGCTTTCATCCCCTGCGCACGGGCCACACCATCCACCAGCAGGTTGGTCGATGTGCCGATCAGCGTCAGCGTGCCGCCGAGAATGGCTGCATAGCTCAGCGGGATCAGCAGTTTTGAGGCAGGCACGTTCAATGTGCGGGCAATTTGCACAAAGACCGGGATCATGACCACGACAACCGGCGTGTTCGACACGACTGCCGATGCCAGCACGACAAACCCCATGAGCAAACCGATAGCGATACGAGGATTGACCTGTGCCTGTTTTTGAGCCGTCGACGTAAATGCGTCCAATGCCCCAGTCCGGACCAAGGCCCCCATGATGATGAACATCGCGCCAATCGTCCAAGGCGCGGGGTTGGACAGAACCGCCAACGCGCTCTGATAGGGCAGGATGCCTGTGACAAGCATCAAGGAGACGCCACCAATGGCCACCACTTCAGTCGGATAAACCTCGCGCAGAAACATGACGAACATGCCCGCAACGATGAGCAGCGCCAGAACTGCGCTACCCGTGTCTGTCAGTGAAAGGAAGTTCATTCGTGGTATTCTGTCCGAACCCGGGCCCAAGCGCCTGATGACATGCAGTTTCACGCATTGCGCGCAGCAGAGCAAGCCTGACGTTGATTATTCGAATCCGGCTTGTTCCAGACATCCCCCGACGCGCACCATACGCACAGATTTCGCCTGACCATTGCGGTCATCCGTTTCCACGAACACGCCGCTCAGCGTGGCTTCGCCGTTTGCTGGGGTAAACCGCGCCTTGGGCATACCGGTGATGAACCGGCGCATGGGCTCCTGCTTGTCCATGCCGATGACCGAGTCATAATCTCCGCACATGCCCGCATCTGTCAGATACGCGGTGCCACCCGGCAAAATTTGGGAATCCGCCGTTGGCACATGGGTGTGTGTCCCGACCACAAGGCTGGCGCGTTTGTCGCAATAATGGCCCATCGCCATCTTCTCGGACGTCGCTTCGCAATGCATGTCCACGATGATGGCTTGTGCCTGTCCGCCCCTCGGATGTGATTTCAGGATCGGTTCGATGGCCGAGAACGGGTCATCGAAAGGCCGTTTCATGAAAACCTGCCCAAGCACCTGTACCACCAGAACCTTGCGTCCCCCCGGTGCAGTGAACAGCCGATGCCCTCGCCCCGGTGCGCCTTTGGCAAAGTTCACCGGGCGCACGATACGTTGTTCTTTTTCGATGTATTGCAACATGTCTTTCTGGTCGAACGCATGATCGCCCAGCGTCAGGCAATCGGCCCCGGCATCCAGAAGCAATTTGGCGTGATCGCCGCTCAATCCCATGCCGTTCGACGCGTTTTCACCGTTGACCACAACGAAATCCAGTCGCCATTCGTCGCGAAGGCGCGGCAAATGTTGCTGAACCGCCGCGCGCCCCGCGCGCCCCATGACATCACCAAGAAACAAAATCCTCATGATCCGGGTCGTAGGGGCTGTGCAGGGCAATAACAAGGCGGAACCGTGAAATTTGCGTCCGGTTTCGGGCTTGAATTCACATGCGACCGTGGCAATGTTCTGCCAAACTTTACAGACAGAAGGAATTTTACGTGAAATCCATAGCAGCTTTGACTTTTGGCCTTGTGGCCGCCTCAAGCGTCATGGCGGCAGGCACAAAAACATCCATGCCCAACCCTGCCGCGACCTTTTGCATCGAAAATGATGGCACTTATCAACTTCGGAAAAACGAAGACGGAAGCGTTTTCGGCGTCTGCATCCTGAAAGACGGCACCGAAGTGGATGCCTGGGACTATTTGCGCAGCCACTTTCAGCAGTAAGACCTAAAAAGAAAGCACCCGGCTTTCCGTGATGACCATATCCAAGGGCTGATCGGTCGGTTCCAACGGCAGGTTCTCGGCCTCTTGCGCGTCGAACGCGAAGCCGATTGCCAGTGTTGGGCGTTTCGCTCTCAATCCTTCCAGCGTGCGGTCATAAAACCCGCCGCCATAACCCAGACGCCCGCCGTGGGGATCAAACGCCACCAGTGGGACGACCAGGATTTCAGGTTCAAAAAAGTCGTCAACCTTCGGTACTTTCGCGCCAAACGGACCATCCTTCAGCGGGCCTTCGGGTGTCCAGCGAGAGAATTTCAACGGCTGACCGGCCGCCTGAATGACAGGCACGCCCACTGGGCCATAAGCCGAAGCCTCGGCCATGGCAGGCAAAGGGTCGATCTCGGTCCGGATTGGCATATAGCCTGACATGGGCACACCGCGATGACCTGCCAGAACTTCGGACAGGCGTCCGGCTGCACCCGGCATGCGCGTGTCAAACGCAGCCTTACGGCGCGCAAAAGCCGCTTTTCGCGCAGCGGCCTTTATTTTGGTCAGATCGGTCACAATAGCACCACGCTGGCAAGCCCAAGAAAGATAAAGAACCCCATGACATCCGTTGTGGTTGTCACAAAGGTTCCTGAAGCCAGCGCCGGGTCAACCCCCAGACGGTCAAGCACCACCGGTACTACCGTACCGGCAAAGCCAGCGATGATCATGTTCACGACCAAGGCTGAACCGATCACGACACCCAGCCAAGGTGAATCGAACCACAGCATCCCTACAGTCCCCAGCACGATGGCAAAACAGAGCCCGTTCAGCATGCCCACCAACAATTCTCGCCGAATAACGCGCATCACGTTTGCATTGGTCAGGTCGCGTGTCGCCAGCGCGCGCACCGCCACAGTCAGCGACTGTGTTCCTGCATTACCGCCCATCGACGCAACAATCGGCATCAGAATGGCCAAAGCGACCAGTTGATCAATCGCCGCTTCAAACTGCGAAATCACCAGCGAAGCACAGATCGACGTGCACAGGTTCACCGCCAGCCACGGCAGACGTCGGCGACTGGTGGCGGCCACACTATCGGACAAAGAACTTTCATCGCTCACACCGGCCAGGCGCAGGATATCTTCTTCGTGCTCTTCGTCCAGAACCACCATCGCATCATCGATGGTAATGACACCGACCAGACGCCCATCCGCGTCCACCACCGGGGCCGAGATCAGGTGGTACTGGTTGAAGGCATAAGCTACGTCTTCCTCGTCCTGATCGACAGGGATAATGTGAAACTCTTCCTCCGCCAAATCGAGCAGCGGCACCTCACGCCGTGTCGCCATCAGCTTGCCCAAGGTCACCTGTGCCACCGGTTTCAGGCGCGGGTCGACCAGAACAATGTGATAGAACTGTTCGGGCAAATCATCATTGGCACGCATGAAATCAATGGCTTGTCCTACGGTCCAGTGGTCGGGCGCCATGACGATTTCGCGCTGCATAAGACGACCGGCCGAGTTCTCGGGGTAGGACAGCGCCTGCTCGGCTGCGATCCGCTCGGAATCCTCCAACGCGTCCAGGATGGTTTCCTGCTGTGGTTCCTCAAGATCTTCCAACAGGTCAACGACGTCGTCGCTATCCATATCGCGCACGGCATCCGCCAGAACGTCCGGCTTCAGGACAGAGATCACCTCTTCGCGAAGCGCTTCATCCAGTTCAGACAGGATATCGCCGTCAAATTCCTTGTCGTACAGGCGGATCAGGCGGGAACGATCAAACGGGTTGATCTGCTCGAGAAGGTCAGCAATGTCGGCGGAGTGCAGCGGCTCCATCAGCTCAATCAGCTTATCGCGGTCGTCGATATCCACCGCGTAGAGGATCGCCGCCACAGCCTTGGGATCGAGCGCATAGACATCCTCATCCCGGGGCTGATCGTGTCCGGCTTCGTCAATGCCTGTCGTCATGCGTTGCCCCTTTTTAGCGATTGGTCTCTAAATAGAAGAAGCAGCTACCGGAAAACAATGACAATGCGCCGATTTACCCACTTCTTTCGTCCGCCTATGCTGATGCCCGGTTCCAAACAGGTGGAGAACAGGTCAGATGGCGAAAAAGACGCTTTTGAAGGGGCGCGTTCTGAGTTTCACGGGCTCACCCTTTGACGGAGAGCCGACCGAGGCCACCCGGTTGGACGAAGCGGTTGTCATCGAAGACGGGCGAATTGCCGATGTCGGCACCGCCGGTGCGTTGACCAAAGCCCATCCGGACGCAGCCGTAAAGGATCACGGCACGCGCCTGATACTGGCGGGTTTCGTTGACCCGCATGTGCATTACCCACAGACGGCCATGATCGCCAGCTGGGGCAAACGGCTGATCGATTGGCTGAACACCTACACCTTCCCTGAAGAGATGAAGTTCGGCGATTTCGACTATGCGACTGAGATCGCCAACCGCTATCTGGACCTGACCACTGCCAACGGCACCACAACCATGTGCAGTTTTTGCACGATTCATCCTGAAAGCGTGGATGCCTTTTTCACTGCAGCGCAGCAGCGCGGGCAGCGCGTGATCGCGGGCAAGACCTGCATGGATCGCAATGCACCCGAAGGTCTGCGCGACACCGCGCAGACGGCTTATGACCAATCCGCTGCCTTGCTGGAAAAATGGCACCGCGTCGACCGTTTGTCTTATGCGATCACGCCACGTTTTTCGCCAACCTCAACCCCGGAACAGCTTGAGGCAATGGGCGCGCTGTGGGCCGAGCATCCGCATTGCTTGATGCAAACCCATCTGAGCGAACAGACAGACGAAATCGAATGGGTCCAGTCCCTGTTCCCGGACTCGCGGGATTATCTGGACACATACGAGAAATTCGGCCTGCTGGGACAGAACGGCTTGTACGGACATGTCATCCATCTAGAAGACAGAGAGCGGGATCGGTTGCGCGAGGTGGATGCTTCGCTGATCCACTGCCCCACATCCAACACCTTCATCGGGTCTGGTCTGTTTGACATGAACGGGCTGATCTATGATGGCCATCGGATCGGATTGGCCACGGATACCGGCGGCGGGTCCAGCTTTTCTATGCTGCGCACAATGGCTGCGGCCTACGAGATCGGACAACTACGCGGTCGCCCACTGCACCCGGCGCAATTGCTGTGGTTGGGTACGGTCGGATCGGCACGGAGCCTGCGGATGGGTGAAAACATCGGAAATGTTGCCCCCGGAATGGAGGCGGATCTGGTTGTGCTCGATCTCGCGTCCACCCCTGCCATCGCCCAGCGCGAAGCCCATGCTGATGACGTTTGGGAGGCGATTTTCCCGACCATCATGATGGGCGATGATCGGGCTGTGGCAGAGGTTTGGATCGGCGGGCAGCAGGCGGCTTAAGCCTGCAACGCCCGGGCAAGCGAGTTCTGACGCTCGATAACGCGGGGCAGATCAACGGTTGTGATATGCCCATCACGCACGATCTGACGGCCTTCGACAAACAAGTGTTTCACCGTCATTGGCCCAGCCAGAAGTAAAGCTGCCGGATCCCAGCTGCCCGCGCTTTCGATGCTACGCGTGTCCCATACCGCGATATCCGCTCGTTTCCCGGGCATGAGCCGCCCGCAATCGGAACGTCCCAACACATCTGCGCCGCCGCGCGTCGCAATCTCAAGCGCTTCGCGGGCTGACATGGCATCTGCACCATTGGCGACCCGTTGCAACAGCATCGCCTGCCGCGCTTCCAGCATCAGGTTGCCATTGTCGTTGCTGGCCGATCCGTCCGCGCCAAGACCAACCTTTACTCCGGCATCCCGCATCGCCCGCACCGGAGCAATGCCAGATCCCAATCGACAATTCGAACAGGGGCAATGAGCGACACCGGTTTTGGTGCGTGCAAACAGATCAATCTCAGCCCCGTCCAGCTTGACGCAATGCGCGTGCCAGACATCTGGACCAGTCCATCCCAAATCCTCGGCATACTGGCCAGGACGGCACCCGAACTGCGCCTCAGAATAGGCGATATCTTCGTCATTTTCGGCCAAATGGGTATGCAGCATCACGCCCTTGTCGCGCGCCAGAAGGGCGGCATCGCGCATCAACTCCCGACTGACAGAGAACGGCGAACACGGGGCGAGGCCGACGCGGCACATCGACCCTTCCGACGGGTCATGAAACGCATCAACGACACGGATCATGTCGTTCAGAATGATGGATTCCTGTTCCACCAGACTGTCCGGCGGCAGGCCACCATCGCTTTCGCCAATGCTCATCGCGCCCCGCGTCGGATGAAACCGCATCCCCAATTCGGACGCAGCAGCAATCGTATCCTCCAGCCGCGCGCCGTTGGGGTAGAGATAGAGGTGATCGGAACTGAGCGTACACCCTGATAGCGCCAATTCCGCCAAACCGATTTGGGCCGAGGTGAACATCTCGTCCGGACCGAACCGTGCCCAAATCGGATACAAGGTCTGTAGCCATCCGAACAGCAACGCATCCTGCCCGCCGGGAACCGCACGGGTCAGAGTTTGATAGAGGTGATGATGGGTGTTCACCAGGCCAGGCGTCACCAGACAGCCCGAGGCGTCGTGAACCTCGCCATGTGTCTGCAAGCCCTGTCCAATCTGAGCGATCTGCCCGTCACGGATCAGAATGTCAGCCCCGGACACTTCCTGCCGGGAATCGTTCATCGTCAGGATCAGATCAGCGTTCTTGAGTAAGGATTCCGTCATATCGCGCTCCTGCATTGGCCCGTCTCGTGCAAGGAGTGCGTAGGCCAGCGGAAAACGGGCTCAAGAACCGGCCATGTCCGGTTTAGCCGCCAATGGCGTAACCGGCAACAAAATTCAGAATTGGCGCAGAATCTGAAGCGCTGAGACGTGAAGCTTTGCGTTGGCCGCAGCCAGTGCCCGTCCACCTTCATGCGCCGGGCCGCCCTGCCAATCGGTCACAATACCTCCGGCCGCCTGAATAACGGCGATAGGAGCCTGAATATCATACGAATTCAAGCCCGCCTCGATCACCAGATCCGCCTGCCCAGCGGCAAGCAGCGCATAGGCGTAGCAGTCCATTCCATAACGCGTCAGTTGCACCTGCTCGGACACGGCCTGAAACCCTGCCCTGTCTTCCGGGGTGCCAACCTCGGGAAAGGTGGTAAACAGAGTTGCCTGATCCAGTGTCCTGGTATTGCGCGTTTGCATTCTGCTGGTGCCCAACGGACCGGTCAGGTGCGCCCCGGATGCCGATCCAACAAAGCGTTCCCCGATATAGGGCTGATCGATCACCCCCATAAAAGGGCCGTCCTGATCGCTCAGTGCAATCAGAACTCCCCAAGTTGGGGTGCCGCTGATAAACCCACGGGTTCCGTCGATGGGGTCCAATACCCAAGTGCGGCCACTGGTGCCCTTATGCTCGCCAAACTCTTCGCCCAAAATGCCGTCATCCGGGCGCAGCCGCGCCAAAACCTCTCGCATCGCTTGCTCAGCCGCACGGTCAGCTACTGTGACGGGATCAAACCCGTCGGCCAGCTTGTTCACCGTTTCAAGATTCGTTTGACGAAAAAAAGGAAGTATGGCCGCGCGTGCGGCTTCGGCCATTTCTTCGGCAATTTCTATGTCGCTCAATGTCGTCGGTTGCATGACCCCTGAGGTGCGAGCAATCCCCGACAAAGTCAAGTCAATCAGGCGACTTCGCTGAGAACCCGCGCCAGTTCAAACAGACGGCGGCGCTGGTTTTCCGGAATCGCATAGTAAGAGCGCACCAGATCCAAGGCCTCTTTGTCGCCCATCAGGTCGGCAGGAACAGATTTCTTGTCCGCCTCGCTCTTCTGGGCTTCTTCCAGACCTTCGAAGAAAAAACTGACCGGTACGTCCAATGCCTCGGCGATATCCCACAGGCGGGATGCGCTGATTCGGTTGGCCCCGGTCTCATATTTCTGGATTTGCTGAAACTTGATACCAACTTGCTGCGCCAACTGCTGCTGGGTCATGCCAATCAGCCAGCGGCGATGCCGAACGCGCTTGCCCACATGGACATCGACGTGATGAGTCATTGGTATTCTCCTATACTACACAAACATCTGCACGGGATTTCGCGACGTCCGATACCGCAATATTAGAGAGACCCCCTTAATCGCTCCCTAATCCGGACTGTACCGCCCCCCCGTTAACAGCACTGATTGTTTATATTGCCGGTTTTGAGATTTTTTTCAAGTTGGTTGAGTCGGATACCTCTTACAAGGATTTGCGGTTGTATTTCTTTGAGCCGTTGCAAACCATCGTCGACCACGCCTCGAAATCACCCACCAAAACTCCGATCTGTTTTGCGCGCCGACCCAAATGAATTGACTTTTCTCACAGCACGCATGCCTATGCCCGAAACAAATGAGGAGCCGTATGCGGGCCTATTGCATTTCATCCGACGGGGCGGCTGCCCAGCTTTGTGACCTGAACAGACCAGAGCCGGGCGATGGTCAGGTGCGGGTCGCGATAAAAGCCTGCGGTCTGAACTTTGCTGATCTGCTGATGCAGAAGGGCACGTATCAGGACACGCCTCCTGCCCCGTTCACCCTGGGTATGGAGATTGCCGGTGTCGTGGATGCAGTCGGGCGCGGCGTGTCAGACCTGAACCCCGGCGACCGGATCGCGGTATATTCGGGTCAGGGCGGACTTGCAGAATACGGCGTATTCGACGCAGACCGCGCGATCCTGCTGCCGGATTCGACCAGCTTCGAAGATGCGGCTGCTATCCAGATCGCATATGGCACAAGCCACATGGCCCTTGATCACCGGGCCCGCCTGCAACCCGGCGAGACCCTTCTGGTGACCGGTGCCGCAGGTGGTGTGGGCCTGACTGCTGTCGAGATCGGGAAACTCATGGGTGCCACGGTCATCGCGCAGGCGCGCGGCGATGAAAAGCTCGCCGTTGCCCGTGATGCGGGTGCCGATCATGTGATCGACACCTCCGAGGATCTGCGAGATCGGGTCAAATCGCTGGGTGGTGCCGATGTCGTCTATGACGCGATCGGCGGAGATGTGTTCAAGGCCGCATTCCGCGCCACCAACCCGGAAGGGCGCTTGCTGCCTATCGGATTTGCCGGGGGTGACATACCGCACATCCCGGCCAATCATCTGTTGGTCAAGAACCTGACGGTAATCGGGTTTTACATTGGTGGGTATCTGAAGTTTCGCCCCGAAGCCGTGCGCACCAGTTTTGACACTCTGTTCCAATGGCATTCAGAGGGCCGAATCAAGCCGCACATCAGTCACGTCCTCCCACTTGAAGAGGTCGCGCAGGGGATGCAGTTGCTGAAAAAGCGTAAATCAATAGGCAAGATCGTGATCACCCCCTGATCGTAATCACCCGACCACGGCCCGCAGCTGTGTACCGCCCAAAAGCTTGAAGTTCTGACGGACCAACTGGGCCAGCGCCTCGACAACCGCATCCCGGCCCGACTCACCACCGTAGAGGTTGATCATATGCGCAGGCAGATCCGGCAGAGCACCGCCCGAGTCGATCTGTTCAAGATACGCGGTCTCAGTCCCGTCCAGCATTGCGTGCACCGCCAGATCGGCGCTGACCGTGGCTTCAATCGTGCGGTCGTTTTCAGTTTCCACCGACAGCTCCCATTGTATTCCGGCAGCGTCCAGCGCTGAAATGACCTGTGGCCTGAACAGGCAGCGACGTCCAAGCGCCAAGGGCAGAGGACGCTTACGCCATGCTGATCCACCCGGAGCGCCAATCCAGCGTAGCGGTAGTTCCGCAATGGTTTCCGCCCCCTCAGCCGAAGACGGCTCGGTCGTCAGGATCACGTCACATTCGCCACGCTTGTACATCTCCTTCAGCTGCAGCGAATATGACGACACAAGCTGCACCCTGACACGCGGAAAATCCGCGTTGAACCGTTGCAGGACCCGAGGGATCGCAGGGTAAACGATGTCATGGGGAACCCCCAGAACCACCTCGCCCTCAAAGGCCTGATCGGTGAGTTTCGAGATAACCTCGTCATTCAACGCAATCATGCGGCGCGCGTACGCCAACAGCTGCTCGCCGGATGCAGTCAGGGCAATTGTTCTGCCGCTGCGATCCAGCAACTCCAGACCCAACAGCTCCTCCAGCCGCTTCAACTGCATAGAAACGGCAGATTGAGTCAGGTGCAGAAATCCTGCGGCACGCGTGACGCCGCCCTGATCCGCAACCGCCACAAAGGATCGCAGGGTGGTAATGTCCAAATTTCGCATGTTCACGATTCCTTATGTATCTCATCATAAATATTCGTTTTCAAAATATGTCACATTGCCCCATATCAATCAAGGAAATTGATGACACTCGGCGAAACCATCAAGAAAGAAGAAAGGACAAAGATTATGACCCAACTCGCAATTCATCACCCTTGCAAGCCTGCCAAACGGTCTTTGGTCACGCTGATCACTCAAGCGTTCGCACTCTCCCGTCAGCGCCGCAAACTGGCGCAACTAAGCGACGCTGCGCTGGAAGATATCGGTATCACCCGCGCTGAGGCCTCCGCAGAAGCGAAACGTTCTTTCTGGGATGCACCTCAATTCTGGAAAAGATAACCGTGAAACTCTTATTTATAAGGCGATAGGTGCCCCGGAGTCGCCTATCGCAATTTTTGTTGCGTGTTTTATTCGGTTTTCGGTCGGAATCTCTTGAAACACTGCCTCTAGTTGCCGATATTTAGGGAGAAAACCGCCCCGCATCGCCGGGGCGAATTATCTGGACGACAAGGGAGACCCTTTGATGGCACAATTCGACACGATCCGGACGGTATCCGGCACGCGCGCCGCCGAGATTGATCAGGGCCTGCGCGCCCACATGAACAAAGTTTACGGCACAATGTCCGTCGGCATGCTGATCACAGCACTGGCGGCTTGGGCGATTGCCGGGCTTGCAGTTACAAGCGATCCCTCAAACGCAGTCGCACAGATTGGCGCCGATCGTTACCTGACCAGCCTTGGTGGCACGCTGTTCCTGTCGCCCCTGAAGTGGGTGGTCATGTTTGCGCCGCTGGCCTTTATCTTCTTTGGCTGGGGCGCGCTGATGCGCCGTGGTTCGGCCGCAACGGTTCAGCTTGGCTTCTTTGCCTTCGCTGCGGTAATGGGCGTTTCGATGAGCTCGATCTTTATGGTCTTCACGCCATACTCGATTGCTCAGACTTTCCTGGTGACCTCGATCGCTTTTGCTGGCCTCAGCCTTTATGGCTACACCACCAAGCGTAACCTCAGCGGCATGGGCACCTTCCTGATGATGGGTGTGATCGGTCTTCTGGTTGCAATGATCGTCAACCTGTTCCTGCAATCAGGTGTGATGATGATGGCGATCTCGGCCATCGGCATTCTGATTTTTGCCGGTCTGACCGCATTCTACACGCAGGATATCAAGAACACCTACGTCGCCCATGCTGCGCATGGCGATCAGGAATGGCTGGACAAAGCGGCCTTTGACGGCGCGCTGAGCCTGTACATCTCGTTCCTGAACATGTTCCAGTTCCTGCTGATGTTCATGGGACAACAGGAATAAGTCTTCACGACATAAGAATTGATTTGGGGCTGGTCATTGACCGGCCCTTTTCTTTAAGCAGCGGGTGTCTATTGCTCCAGAAATGAAAAACCCCGCTGTCGAGGCGGGGCTTTCTGCGTCCGGAATGTTTGTTCGTTTAGCTGCAGTTGAGCGGTACAGCAAAGCCGGAGCTCTTCTCGGATGTTCCTTTGCGGAAAACATCACCCGCTGGCAGACAGCCGGTAAAACGCTCGGTCTCTTCTGCGAAACCCACACCGATCGAATTGTCAACTTTCACACTGTTGGTGGGCGTGCGCAGCACACCAAACAGGGTACCATTGACGTTGACGGTGCTCAGGAACAGGTTCGTGTCGCTACCCTTAAGTTGCACTGCATTGTTTGCCGTCTGTCCGCCGTTGTCGATTGCGACCGATGCCACTTTGGATGGGTCGACCTCGTCAACCAACAGCGTGACTGTCCGCAGCTCAGCCAGCTCTGCGGGAACGTTGGTCGCGTCCGGCAGGAAGGCAACGGCACCGGGTACGTCTGAAATCGTACGCGGTTCGCCATCGATTCCGGTGAACCCGACGCCTTCGCGGTCAAACGGGTCCTCACAGGCCGCTAGGGTCAGAACGGCAATTGTGGATAACAAGATTTTTTTCATGGCGGTCAACATTTTGTGGCGATTTGCTGAAGCGTACTTGCAGGGCACCCTAAAAAGCAAGCCGCAGGCTATGCGATTGCATAAAACGCTGATGCGTCACTGCAACGGACGGTTGCGCACGCAACCTGATCGCCATTGGCCTAAGAATAGAAAACAAAACAAAAAAGGGCCCTGCAAGACAGAGCCCCTTCGAATTTGTCCACATGGAACGGCAGATTACTTGATCTTGCCTTCCTTGTATTCGACATGCTTGCGTACGACCGGATCGTATTTACGAATGGTCATTTTCTCCGTCATGGTGCGCGCGTTCTTTTTGGTCACGTAGAAGTGGCCCGTGCCCGCGGTCGAGTTCAGACGGATCTTGATTGTCGTCGGCTTCGCCATGGTTATCTCCTGCGTCCGAAAAGGCAGGGGCCTTTCGGTTGAATTCCTATGAGCGTGCGCTTTTACGCGCTGCACCGCCCATGTCAAGACCAATCGGATGATACAGGTCGAGGAATCGGATGCTGATTTAGCCAGGCAGGGTTGGAGCACCCATATACGTGTGAATCTGATCTCTTTCAGCGTCCGAAAGGCCCAGCGCGGTGGACAATTGCCGCAAGTAGGACGCCTCGCGTTCGTTGTCCAGACGGATCGCGGCCAGAGACGTGGCGTAGATCTGCGCACCAAGCGCAGCGCCAGAATCAGCCGCAAGGCCCATCACATCCATCGGAGCGTTCAGTTGTTCCTGCACAAATGCCCGCTCTTCATCACTTATGTCATCGCCCAACTCGCCCAGGATCGTTTCCTTTTCCTGCTCATCCAGCTCACCATCCGCTTTGGCGGCCTGGATCATCGCCCTTAGCATCAGTTTGGCCTGAGCTTCCATCGCAGCGCCTGCTGGCGTTCCGCTGAACACGGATTCCATCAAGTCATTCGTCTGTTGACCGCCCGTTCTTGCGGCACCCTGCATAGCGTTTAGCAACCCGCCCATACCTGCAGCACCTGCGGCCGAGCCGCCCAACCCCATTTTGCCCATCATGTCCTGCAGGCCCGTCGCGCCACCGGGCAGTCCGAATTGTTCGGCCATCTTACCCAACTGATCCATGCCAAAGCCGCCGCCTGTGCCCTGCATCATATCCTGAAGGCCAGCCATTCCGCCCATCTTCTGATACTTGTCCATCCCTTTGGCCGCGGCAAAACCAATAGCGACAGACGCAAGCGTTTTCATAAAGCTCATAACTAACCTCCCGGTTCTTCAAATTTGCCCGGTAAGTCTAACAGCCGAATGTAATTACGAATACCGTGTTCAACCCCAACGCGATTGACGTCCATTGTAACGTCTAAATTAAGCGTGTATTTCACCGTCATGTTTGTACATATCACGAAACCGTGATAGGTTCCCGCATCCAAGAAGCCGAATTCAGGCTCGAAGGCCGAGGCAGCGTGAACGGGTTAGACCTTCATTCAGCAGGTTTGTTTTACGCGACTGTTCTTGGGGGCAATCATGACAGAATGGGTTATTCAGGCCGAAGAACTGGCCAATTGCAATTGCAACTTCGGTTGTCCGTGTCAGTTCAGCGTGCTTCCGTCTCATGGCAATTGCGAGGCGGTTGTCGTCTTCGACATTCAAAGTGGGCACTATGGTGACACAGATCTGGGCGGCCTTCGGGCGGCAGGTGTCTATTATTGGCCGGGGCCGATTCATGAAGGCAATGGTCAGATGCAACTGATTATCGATGAAGGCGCTACAGCTGATCAGCGCACAGCATTGCAAGCGATCATGACCGGTCAGGATACCGATGAAATGGCCACGTTCTGGTATGTCTTCAGCGCCATGGCTCCCACGAAACACGAAACGCTATTTGTTCCAATAGAGCTGGATTGGAACCGTGAAGAGCGTAGCGGGTACGCAAAGGTTGCCGGGGTTTTTGACGTTGAGGTCAATCCAATCCCCCACATTGTATCAGGTGCGCCGCATCGAGCATCGATCCAACTTCCAAATGGCTTTGAATACCGTCATGCCGAGGCTGCATCAGGCACGGCCAAGACAACGGGCGGTCAGATCAGCCTGACCTTTGACACAACTCATGCTCATCTGGCGCATCTGAATATCTCGGGCCATGGCGTTCTAGGCGCTTAGGCGGAGACCTGTCATGGCCAGGCAGAACACATCGACCCGGATTGGGACGGTTGAGCAGGTTTTACGGCAGGACAATGCGATTGTTCTGGGAAGTGTCCTTGTGATCATTCTTGCTGCAACCTGGTACACGATTGCCGGGATCGGGATGAACATGTCAGCGGTCGAGATGACCCGCATGGCTGGCCCAATTGGCGAGCCCATGAAAATGGGAACCGCAACGACGTGGAGCGGCACCTACCCCTTACTTATCTTTCTGATGTGGTGGGTCATGATGATCGCCATGATGACCCCAAGCGCCGCGCCTGCCGTTCTTCTGTTCACCGCGATCAAGCGGATGGGGCCTGAAAAGGATCGAACGGCAACGTTCAGCCTGTGTTTCTTGTCAGGTTATCTGGTCTCCTGGGGCGTATTCAGTCTGACTGCAACTGCACTGCAATGGGGATTGGAGAGTATTGGGCTGTCAGACGGGCCGATGATGACGATCCGTTCCGGCCTCTTCGCAGGGAGTGTTCTGCTGGTCGCGGGTGTCTATCAGTTTTCAGGCTTGAAGAACGCGTGCCTTCGACACTGCCAGAGCCCTGCACGGTTCCTGGCCGATCACAACCGCCCCGGGACCTTTGGCGCGATTCGCACCGGAGCTATGCACGGCACCTATTGTCTGGGATGTTGCTGGGCCCTGATGCTTCTGCTGTTCGTTGGGGGGATCATGAACCTCTATTGGATCGTCGGAATTGCCGCTTACGTCGCGCTGGAAAAACTTCTGCCCCGGGCGCGATGGCTTGCGCCGGTGACCGGGGTTGCACTGATCGGTGCAGGTCTTTGGTTTATCACTGCACCCCTGTTTTCCGGCACCTGACGCTTATCCGCCGAGGGGTCGGTAGACGGGAAACCCCTGCACTATTTAAACAAAAACGGAGGAACAAATGCCTATTTTCATAACTTATGCATCTTACTCGCAAGCTGGCGTCAAAGGCATGTTGCAGAAAACCGAGAACCGTACCGGCCCTGTGAAAGCCTTGCTGGAGAAAGTCGGGGGCAGATTGCTGTCCTTCTACATGACAACCGGCAGCAATGATGTGGTTGTGATCAGCGAAGTGCCGGATGGAACGGACGCTGTGGCCGTCGGTATGGCCGTTGCGGCGTCGGGTGCGGTGACGAATATAGAAACGGTCCGCGCCTGGACTGCGGATGAGTTCACATCGATAACGCAAAAGGCTGCGTCACTGACTGGCGCCTATACGCCGCCCGGAGGCTAACAGGATATGCGCGGAGGGCCTGTAAGCCGGATCTTGTTCCGGGGTTGCCCCCTTCGATGACCATTCCTCTAGGCCGTGCATTGCTGCACAGCTCAAGCTGCCAACCCGGTCCCTCTCGGCCAGGACGCGCTTAGCGGCGGTATCGGCTTGCGCCGACCGGCCCGCGCGGGGACCCTATTTGGCATTGCTCCCGGTGGGGCTTGCCGTGCCGCCCCTGTTGCCAGCGGCGCGGTGGGCTCTTACCCCACCGTTTCACCCTTACCCTGAACCAAGGTTCTGGGCGGTCTGATTTCTGTGGCGCTTTCCGTCGGGTTGCCCCGCCCGGGCATTACCCGGCACCGTTGCCTTGTGGAGTCCGGACTTTCCTCTCGGGCTTTCGCCCCAGCGGCCATCCGGCCCTCCGCGCAAGAACCGGACTAAACTTCTGCTCGGATACCGTCAAGACGTTCCATCAACCCTGCTAACCTTTCGATGTCTCCCATGTCCTTTTTGGAAAGCGGGCCGCGTCGCGTTGGAGAAAACCGGTTTCTGAAAGCTTTCAGCAAATCCTCGGTCCGGGCCTCTGGATAGCCTGCTCTCATCGCAATAAACGCGAAGTGTTTTTCATCTGGCGGCATTTCATCAAGACTAATACCCTTGAGAACCACTGGCCCGACGCCCAGTCGACGACGCGTTAGGCGATCCCAATCAAACTTGGGGCCAGGATCAAGTTTTCGCTGGGGAGCCATGTCCGAATGCCCAATAACGTTCCATGGATGAATACCTAAGCGGCCTTGAATATCCGATAGCAAGTTTTCCAAAGCAGCCATTTGCGGCTCTGAAAACGGAACCTGCCCCGAGTTGTCTAGCTCTATCCCAATCGACCGCGAGTTGATATCGGTTCGCCCGCGCCACTCTCCTGCTCCCGCGTGCCACGCGCGGTCTTTTTCACGTACCATCTGCCAAACATTCCCGTCTGACCCAATCAAGTAATGCGCGGACACCTCGGCCTCCGGATCGCAAAGCCGGTCCAGCGCGGCCTGTGCGCTGTGCATCGCGGTGTAGTGAATGACCACCAAAGACGGTTTCAACCCATCGCGGCGTTCGCCAAAATTCGGAGATGGGTGCCAGATCGGCGTAACGGGATCAGTTGTTGACGGCACTGCGGAACGGGCTGGGATCCCAGCCACAGGCGTAACCGTCGCCATCCGGGTCCAGACCCTTGCGGTCGCGCTGAGGACCACCATTGGACAGGAAATCGATTTGAGCCTGATCCGGTGACGGGAATTGAGCGCAATTTCGCTGCGCCTTGGCCTGAAGGTTAAAACCAGAACGGCTGTAAAGTTGCGTGCCCACCGGATTGGACGTGCTCAGTGCATATTGCACAATGTTTGTCTGGCTAGTCGCGGTCCGCTCGGGCACGGCGGTTGGAGCTACGAGCTCGTAGGTCTGGCTATTTTGCTCAATCCGGGCAGCGTCAGATTCGATGCTACGTCGTTCCGACACGGCTGCGAAATCCTGTTCGTCCGAAATCGCGCCGTTGTTGGGTGCAGGCACGGGGGACACTACGGCAGGGGTTTGCCCGGTAGTGCTGGCCAATGCCGCTGCTGCTTGGTTGGCGATGTCGGCGTTCTCACCGGTGGCGACGGATGCTGTACCTGGAGCGCCCAGTGGTTGTTGTGAAACGTCGACCGGAGCGAGCAAGGGGTTGCCCACCGCACCCTGCCCCGCCAGTTGAGCCTCTCTCTGTGCCTGATATTCAGGCGTGTTGAAACCCGTGCTGGTCAGCGGTGCTACGTCCGTGCACGCAGCTGCCAGTGTCAGAGCGGGCACCAAAAGCAAAACGCGCATTGTCTGGCTCCGTGTTTAGTACGTCAGTTGCCTGAGGCTTACCACCATTTCCCCGGCTTTGCCACAAACCCGGCGGCGTTCTCCAGCGCATAGGCGGTGTTGAGCAGATCACCCTCTTCCCATGGGCGTCCGATCAACTGCAGGCCCAACGGAAGACCTTGTGCATCCAGCCCGGCGGGAACAGAGACACCGGGCAGACCAGCCAGGTTCACCGTTACCGTAAAGACGTCGTTCAAATACATTTGAACGGGATCCGCCTCGGTCATTTCGCCCAGACCGAAGGCGGCGGAAGGGGTTGCCGGGGTCAAAATCGCGTCAACACCAGCGGCAAAGACATTTTCGAAGTCTTTCTTGATCAGGGTTCGGACTCGGCGCGCGCGGTTGTAGTAGGCGTCGTAGAAACCTGCGGACAGCACATATGTACCGACCATCACACGGCGTTGCACCTCGTGGCCAAAGCCTTCGGCGCGGGTCTTTTCGTACATCTCGGTGATGCCATCGCCCTGCGCCAACTGCGCGCGACGGCCGTAGCGGACACCGTCATAGCGGGCGAGGTTCGAAGACGCCTCGGCCGGGGCAATCACATAATAGGCCGGCAACGCATACTTGGTGTGCGGCAGCGAGATATCGACGATCTCGGCGCCCGCGTCTTTCAACATCGCGGCACCATCGGCCCAGAGCTTTTCGATCTCTGCAGGCATACCGTCCATGCGGTATTCCTTGGGGATGCCGATCTTATTGCCTTTGATATCACCCGTCAGCATCGCCTCGAAATTCGGGACGGCCAGTTCCGCACTGGTCGAATCCTTGGCGTCATGGCCGCACATGGTTTCGAGCATGATCGCCGCATCGCGGACGTTCTTGGTCATCGGACCGGCCTGATCCAGCGACGAGGCGAAGGCCACGATTCCCCAGCGCGAGCAGCGGCCATAGGTGGGCTTGATGCCGGTGATGCCCACAAACGCGGCAGGCTGGCGGATCGAGCCGCCAGTGTCGGTACCGGTCGCCGCCAGACACAAGTCGGCAGAGACCGCCGAGGCCGAGCCGCCGGACGAACCGCCGGGTGTCAGCTGCGCGTCATCATTGCCGCGGCGCCACGGGCTGACTGCATTTCCGTAAACCGAGGTTTCGTTGGACGAGCCCATGGCAAATTCGTCCATATTCAGTTTACCCAACATCACCGCACCGGCATCTGCCAATTGCTGCGACACGGTAGATTCGTATTCGGGCCTGAAACCATCCAGAATTTTGGACGCTGCTTGCGACGGCACGCCCTTGGTGCAGAACAGGTCTTTGATTCCGATCGGCAAGCCACACATCGACGGCGCATCCCCACCTTTGATCCGCTCGTCTGCGGCCTTGGCGCGTTCCAGTGCAATTTCGGGCGTCTTGTGGACAAAAGCGTTCAGCGCGTCGGCGTCGTCGATGGCCTTCAGGCAGGCTTCGGTCAGCTCGACCGAGGTCACGTCACCTTTACGTAGCGCGTCGCGGGCGTCGGCCAGGCCCAGTTTGTTCAGATCGCTCATGTCTTACTCCACCACTTTGGGGACTGCGAAGAACCCTTCGCGCGCGTCGGGGGCATTGGCCAGAACCTTGTCCTGCTGATTGCCGTCGGTGACTTCGTCCTGACGGCGCTTGAGGCGCATCGGCTCGACCGAAACCATCGGTTCGACACCTTCGACATCCACTTCGTTCAGTTGCTCGATGAACCCAAGGATGGTGTTGAACTCGGATGCCAGCGCCGGCAGCGCGTCATCCTCGACCTTGATCCGGGCCAGTTTGGCCACTTTGGCGGCGGTGCTTTGGTCAATCGACATCGGCTTCCCTCATCTACGTTATGGGGCGTTTACCCGTCTGTCGCGGCAGTCGCAAGACCGCTGCGCAAGGCGGGGGCCGAGTTTCGAATTCCCCGCTCTTCACCTGCTATTCAAATCTGAATGAGTGCTATGCACAAAAGTAAACTGATTAGTTCATTTTTGAACTTGAAAACTGAACTGTACTGTTCATTTTATATTGTGCGACACAACGCAAACCGGAGAAAAAACATGAAACCCCTGATTACAGCCGCAGTCTTGTCCGCCACGCTTATGACCGCACCGGCCATGGCCTTGGGTATCGACACAAGCAACCTGACACGCACGTTGACCTTCCCGTCCCCTGTCGCGGAACCGGTCACGCAGGATCAGGTTAAACCTGCCAAGTAAAGCGCAGGTCCCAGCCGGGTCAGACTTCCCCTCTCTGACCCGGCCTTTTTTAATTTTCAAGGATGCACATCCCCAGGCAAGCCGTTAGCATATTCGCGAACACCTAAGAGGACTGCGCTAAAGTTCCGCAGTTCAGGCAAGCCAGTGGAGCAGATCATGAGCACGCAAAAACAAGCGGTTCTGGACGCAATCGATGCAGCCAACAAAAACGACCCCAACCTCGACAATGGTCGCCCCGAAGCCCTTCTGTATGGCGAACGAATGAGTTTCGAGCTGGACCGTTTGTTTCCGCAAGCCTCTGATGCTTTGCAAATCGCCGCGCGCGGCCAACATGTAGAGCGATGGAAACTTGCTCGCAATGCGTACCCGGAAGGCCGGGCGGGCTATCTGGCATGGCGCAAGGCGCAGGGGGTTCACCACGCGGACGTGGTGATGGCCCTGATGACCCGTGAAGGCTATGGCGCAGAACAAGCCGAGGCCGCAGGGCGCATGTTGCGCAAGCAAGGCATCAAACGCGACGAAGAGGTGCAGGCGCTGGAAGACGTGATCTGCTTTGTATTCCTGAAATGGTATTTTCAGCCCTTTGCCGCGAAACACTCAGTTAAGAAAATCCAGAGCATCGTCGAAAAAACTGCCCGCAAAATGTCCCTGGAGGGACGCGCGCGGGTATTGAGTGAATTCGACCTTCCCGATCATTTGGCCTCAGCGTTTCGGGACTAAGTACACACCGATCTGGTTTTGCAGTGTGTTGACTGTTTGCCCAGGTAACCGGGCTAACAGAAACGGCTATACCGTCGCATCCTTCAAGACCGAATACCCTTTGCAAAGCGGCCCCGTATCAGGGCCGCGCGATACACCTCGATCATCCAGCCCAACATTATGGCGTTCAGGATGTGCCACATGAAATGAGTCCCCAGAGGCCATTGTCCGCAAACCGGCATGTCGAGCGCGCGGAAGGTGATCGACAGGATCAGGATCAGAGCCCCGATTGTCATTCCTTTGGCCAGGTTCGGATCACGACTGCGCAACAGGAACGCATAGATCAGGATCAGCAAAGGAACCGGCGCGTAAGCCGCCGACCCACCAAGCCCCGGAACCAGTTGGAACAGCGGTGCAGTGGCAGCCGCGTATGGAAGAAAGAGAAGCATCCCTGCAAGAGCCAATCCAGAAGACATCCGCCAGATGTCCCTGTTCACTGCAAAGATATAGACCAGAATGAACAGAAGGATCGGCACCACATCTGCCAAGGCCGCCCAGACCTGCGCATGTGTGTGGAACAGATAGCTGCCAATCCCGATCATCGCCAAAAGCGCAACCAGAACCATGGCCAGTGGCATGTCCTGATCGCGCGCCCGTCGCCACATGATCCAAGCAGAAATCAGAAAGGCCCCGTTTGTGGCCGCATTGATTGGCTCGGCCCAATAGTCCGGCGACAAGCGTTCGCAATATCCGTCAATTTCTCGAATCCAGTCCATGAAATTTTACATAGCCGATGCTAGGTTGATGCCAATAGTATGTTCAGGAGGAAACAATTTATGAATATTATCTGGTTGGGCCATGGCAGTTTCCGCATCGAAACGCAGGGGCAGGTTCTATTGATTGATCCGTGGCTGACCGGCAACCCGGTTTTGCCCGAAGAACAGCATGATGCAGCGCTGGACGGCGCAACCCATATCCTTCTGACCCATACACATTTTGACCATGTCGCTGATGTTCTGCCGCTGGCCAAGCATCTGAAAATCCCGGTTGTTGGTCAATACGACTTGATGGGATTTTGGAGTGAAGCGGAAGGCATTGAAACCATCGGCTTCAACAAAGGCGGCACTGTCGATCTGAAAGGGGTCAAGGTGACAATGGTCCCGGCCTCTCACAGCTCAACTTTTTCAACCCCCGACGGTCTGCGCACTAGCGGTAGCGAGGTCGGTTTCATGATCGCGGCTGAGGGAAAAATGCTTTACGTTTCTGGCGACACTGACATCATGGCCGATATGGACTGGATGGGGGATTACTACAAACCCGATATCGGCATTCTGTCGGCTGGTGGACACTTCACCATGGACATGAAAGCCACCGCCTATGCCGCCAATCGGTATTTCAACTTCAAGACGGTTATTCCTTGTCATTACAAGACCTTCCCAATTCTTGAACAGTCCGCACAGGCTCTGATTGATGGGCTTCCGGGGGTCGACGTGATCGAACCAGAGGTCATGAAAGCTATCACCGTCTGACGCAACGCGCCGGATCAGTCCGGCACGTCCTTGCGGCGGGCTTCGAAGAAGGCTTTCAGAAGGGCCGCAGCGTCTTCACTGGCGATCCCGTCATAGACTTCGGGCACGTGGTGGGACTGCGAGTGTGAAAACACCCGCGCCCCATGGGCCACACCCCCGGATTTGGGATCAGCGGCCCCATAGTAAATCCGGCGGATGCGCGCGGCCGCGAGGGCCGCAGCGCACATGGCGCACGGCTCCAACGTCACATAGAGATCATGGTCCGGCAACCGCTCGGACCCCGCCTTGGCACAGGCCGCGCGCAGGACCATGATCTCAGCATGGGCCGTTGGGTCATTCAATTCGCGCGTTCGGTTCCCTGCTGTCGCCACAACACTTCCGTTAGGGCCGACAATAACAGCCCCCACCGGTACTTCGCCACGACCCGCTGCCGCGCGCGCCTCGGCCAGGGCCTGTTCCATATGCGATTTGAACACCATGCCTCTGACTGCATCAGAAACCTGCCTTTCGCAAGCGCGCGGGATGCGTTATGGGCCTGACATGAACAAGACCCCTCCTCCTGGCGACCGGATCGCCAAAGTTCTGGCCCGTGCTGGCATCGCATCGCGGCGCGAGGCTGAGCGCATGATCGAAGCAGGCCGTGTGGCCGTCAATGGTAAGACCATCGACAGCCCGGCCCTGAACATCACATCCAAGGACAAGATTGTTGTCGATGGCAAACCTGTCTCAGAACCGGAACCATCGCGCTTGTGGCTGTACCACAAGCCTGCGGGGTTGGTGACAACGACTCGCGATGAAAAAGGGCGCGATACGATATTCGACAAACTGCCCGACGACATGCCACGGGTCATGAGCGTCGGTCGGCTGGACCTGAATTCCGAAGGCTTGTTGTTGCTGACCAATGACGGTGGCATCAAACGCAAGCTCGAACTGCCCTCGACCGGCTGGTTGCGGAAATACCGTGTTCGCATAAATGGCCGTCCCAAGGACGAAAATTTCGAACCACTGCGCAAAGGCCTGGTGATCGAAGGCGAGCGGTTTCAGCCAATGACCGTGGCGCTTGATCGACAACAAGGTGCAAATGCTTGGCTGACCATCGGACTGCGCGAAGGCAAGAACCGCGAGATCCGTCGCGCGATAGAAGATATCGGATTTACCGTGAACCGCCTGTTGCGCGTTTCATACGGCCCGTTCCAACTGGGGACTCTGAAACAGGGTGAGGTTGAAGAAATCCGCCGCCGTGTAATGCGGGATCAGCTTGGCCTGGAAGCCGAGGATAAACCGGAGAGTGCGCCCAAGCGCCCGACGCGACCGCAAAGAAAACGGGCACCGATCGGCAAGAAACCCCGCAAGTGACGCAGGTTTGGCAACCTTCCCCCTAGCGCCAAGCCAGCGTATCCCTTAGATTTTCTGTGAATGCTGCTATTTGGGGGGCGTGATGTCCGGAAGCGGAGTGCAAAAGCTGGCTTACGCTGTATTGCTGGTGCTGTTGCTTGGTGTTTGCACCGGCCTGCTGGGAGGCCTGTAAAGCATGGCAAAGCGGTTCGGCGGCAAATACAGCCCGGAGGGCGACGTGTCGGGTGACACGTCTGCACCTCGGGCTCAGTTTGATGGGGCGCAGGTTGAACCCGCAGGCGCGCGGGCAAATATCTTGTTCCTGCCTGCTATCCCATTGGTGTTTCTGTCACTGAACGATGGCGCGATTGGCATGACGATCGGTCTGATCGCGGCTGGCGTGTTGACGGCAGCGGCGTTTTTGCTGCGTGAGGGCCTGCGGGCCGAGGCCGCGTATAACACCCGCAAAACCGCCCGGCGCCCTGCGTTTCCGCGCAAGATCTTTGCAAGCCTTCTGACAGGTTTGGGTGCAGGGCTTGCCTCCTACAGGACCGAGTTTCTGGATGCCGAAACTGTCGCACAAGCCAGCTTGTTGGCGCCGGTGCTGTTTGGCGTTGCAGCTACCGTTCTGCATTCTATCTCATTCGGGCTTGATCCGATGAAGGACAAGGGCATGGAAGGGATCGACACCTTTCAGCAAGACCGCGTGGCCCGCGTTGTCGATGATGCCGAGAAACATCTCTCGGAGATGACGGATGCCATCAAACGTGCAGGCGACCGGCAGGTCGAAGCCCGTGTCGAGCGGTTTCAGGACACCGCGCGCGATCTGTTCCGCACAGTCGAGGAAGATCCCCGTGATCTGGCCGGTGCCCGGAAATACCTGACTGTCTATCTGCAGGGCGCACGTGATGCGACAGTCAAGTTTGCGGATGTCTATTCCCGTACACGCGACGCGCAATCACTGGCAGACTATTCTGCTCTGCTGGACGATCTGGAACAGAATTTCGCTGCGCGTACGCGCAAAATGCTTTTGGATGACCGCAGTGATCTGACGGTCGAAATCGACGTGTTGCGTGAAAGACTGCAGCGCGAAGGCGTCCGGTTGGACTGACCGGCTAAAATTTGAGCGAGGAACATCCCCATGTCCGATGAGATCAAGAACAAGGCAGTTCAGGTTGAAACTTTGGTGCAGGAAGTCACAGCGGTTGCCCTGCCCGAACCCCAGGCTCAGATCGTCTCTTTGGAAGAGGCCGACGAACCCGTCAGCGCCGAGATTCGCAAGCGGATGAACGAAATCGATATGGACAATACCAATTCGATTGTCTCGTTTGGCTCGTCTGCTCAGGCGGAATTGCAGGAAATCAGCCAGGCCATGTTGGCGGATGTGCGTAACAAGGATGTCGGTCCGGCGGGCGACAGCCTGCGCAACATCGTAACCACGATCCGCGGATTCTCGGTCAGTGAACTGGACGTGCGCCGCGAACGCAGCTGGTGGGAAAAGCTGCTGGGCAAGGCAGCTCCATTTGCGAAGTTCACCGCTCAGTACGAAGATGTTCAGGGTCAGATCGACCGCATTACCGACGATCTTCTGGGGCACGAGCATACGCTGCTCAAGGACATCAAGTCGTTGGACCTGCTGTATGAAAAAACTTTGGACTTTTATGATGAACTGGCGCTGTACATAGCGGCAGGCGAGGAAAAGCTGACCGAACTGGACAGCTATGACATACCCGAGAAAGAAGCCGAAGTTCAGGCCGCACCCGAAGAACAGCAGGTGATGAAGGCGCAGGAGTTGCGTGACATCCGCGCGGCCCGCGACGACCTTGAACGCCGGGTTCATGACCTGAAACTGACTCGTCAGGTCACAATGCAGTCACTGCCTTCGATCCGGCTGGTGCAGGAGAACGACAAATCGCTGGTCACCAAGATCAACTCGACATTGGTGAACACGGTCCCGCTTTGGGAAACGCAGCTGGCTCAGGCCGTTACCATCCAGCGCAGCGCCGAGGCTGCCGCCGCAGTGCGGGACGCCAACGATCTGACCAATGAGCTCTTGACCTCGAACGCAGCCAACCTGCGTGAATCGAACAAGATGATCCGCGAAGAGATGGAACGTGGCGTGTTCGATATCGAAGCGGTCAAACAAGCAAATGCGGACCTCATCGGCACCATCAACGAAAGCCTTGCAATTGCCGACGATGGCAAGGCCAAACGCGCCGCTGCCGAGGTTGAGTTGCAGAAGATGGAAGCGGAACTGCGCGATACGCTGGCGGCCGCCAAGGCACGCCGCGACGGAACCGGCGACAATGCCGGCACGGCGGTACCCGGCTAAAGGCGGAATTGGCGTGCGGGCCTTCGACCTTGCGAAACTGACGGTGGGGGTGGTCTCGTTTTTGGCTCTGGCCAATTGCGATGAAACCCTGACGTCTTCTGTTGTGCCGCAGCCACGTCCAGCGCCTGCCCCAAGGGCGGCAAATGCCTATGTGCCGCCTTCTGCCGCAAGTCAGGATCTGGCACGTTTTTATCAACGGGTCGAACGGGATCTGCTGGTTCGGGGACTTCTGCGTACCGATGGCGGTGGTCCGGATACCCCTTATGACGCCGATGATCTGGCGCGGAATTTCGAAGCCATTGCGTTCTACAGCGAGTATCCGACGCAAAGCGTCTCGATTGGCTCGCGTCAGACGGACGGGCAGCTCAGCCGATGGTCAGGCCCTGTCCGCATTCAGACAGAGTTCGGCCCGTCCGTCCTGCCTGCCACACGGCACCAGGATGCAGAGCGGGTTCAATCCTTTTCCACTCGTCTGGCCCGGTTGACGGATCATCCCATTTCCGTTGTTTCACGAAATGCCAATTTTCACGTCTTCTTCGCAGGCAAGGACGACAGTGCATACGTTGTATCCCGTCTGAAACAACTTATCCCGAATATCAGCCAAGAATCGCTGAACCTGGTGGCCAACCCACGTGCAAATTTCGATTGTTTGGTGTTTGCCTCGGCAACGACCACATCGCCGCACAAATATGTGCGTGCGGTTTCGCTGATCCGAGCCGAGTTGACCGACCTGGTCCGCCGCAGCTGCATTCACGAAGAAATCGCGCAAGGGCTTGGTTTGTCGAATGACAGCCCGGCAGCAAGGCCTTCGATCTTCAATGATGATGACGAGTTTGCCTTGTTGACCAGCCATGACGAAAAACTGCTGACGATGCTTTATGATCAGCGATTGGAACCCGGTGTAACGGTAGATGAGGCGCGCCCCGTTATTCGGATCATTTCACGAGAATTGATGGGGCAGCCGCTCTGACCCCAAGGACAGGAGAACCCAAATGGGAATATTCGACTTTCTGACCGGAGAATTCATTGATGTCATCCATTGGGTGGATGACACCCGCGACACCATGGTCTGGCGGTTCGAACGCGAAGGCCACGAAATCAAATACGGCGCCAAGCTGACGGTCCGCGAAGGTCAGGCGGCTGTGTTTGTGCATGAAGGCCAATTGGCGGATGTGTTCACACCGGGCCTTTATATGCTTGAAACCAACAACATGCCGATCCTGACAACGCTGCAGCATTGGGATCATGGCTTTCAGTCACCTTTCAAGTCCGAAGTCTATTTCGTCAACACCACCCGGTTCAATGACCTGAAATGGGGCACCAAGAACCCGATCATGCTGCGCGATCCGGAATTCGGGCCGACACGTATCCGCGCCTTCGGCACCTATACTGTGCGCGTGAAAGACCCGGCCAGATTCCTGGTCGAGATCGTCGGGACTGACGGCGAATTCACCATGGACGAGATCAGTTTCCAAGTGCGCAACATCATCGTGCAAGAGTTCAGCCGTGTCATTTCGGGTTCAGGTATTCCGGTATTGGACATGGCGGCAAACACCGCCGATTTGGGCAAGCTGATTGCAGCCGAGGTGTCGCCCGTGCTGGACAGCTATGGGCTGGAGATGCCGGAATTTTATATCGAAAACATCTCGCTGCCACCGGCGGTCGAGGCGGCTCTGGACAAGCGGACCTCGATGGGGCTGGCCGGCGATCTGGGCAAGTTCACGCAGTATTCCGCCGCCGAGGCGATGACAGCAGCCGCGAACAACCCCGGACAAGGCGGTGGCATGGGTGCCGGTCTTGGAATGGGAATGGGCATGGCGATGGCGCAGCAGATGTCGAACATGGCAGCGGGCCAACCAAGCGGCCCGTGGGGATCGCCCTCTCCCGCTGCCCCGCAACCGGCAACACATGCGGCACCGCCGCCCCCGCCCCCGGTCGAGCACGTCTGGCATATCGCCGTGGATGGTCAAACCAGTGGGCCGTTTTCCAAAGCCAAGATGGGACGCATGGCAAGCGATGGTGACCTGACGCGCGAAACCCATGTCTGGACCGCGGGTCAGGACGGCTGGAAAAAGGCGGGTGACGTGCAGGAATTGGCGCAGCTGTTTACGATACTGCCACCTCCACCGCCGGGAAGCTGAGCATGAGGCCGTCTTGTCGGGCAGCAACTTGTACGACGTTCGTTTCAGCATGTAACAAACGCTGCCCAAGTCGGAATAGTCTGCGATGGATGTGAAAGCGCACCACTCATGAACGACAGCATTTCATTGTCTTCAACTTCAGAACAGGAACACCGCTTTCCTTGCCAGCAATGCGGTGCTGATTATCGTTTTAATCCGGGTGATGGCACCCTGACCTGCGATCATTGCGGCCATTCCGAACCGATCGGCGCTGGCCCGTGGGGTGGCGCCAGCCTGCGGGAACTGGATTTCAACGTAGCCATCGCGGATCGGCTGCCCGAAAGCGAGATTGAAGAAACCCGGGTTTTGTCCTGCCCGAACTGCGCCGCACAAGTCGAGTTCGACCCGGACACGCATGCGGCGGAATGCCCGTTCTGTGCCACACCCGTGGTTACCGACACAGGCATCAACAGGCACATCAAACCGAAGGGCGTCCTGCCATTTGCCCTAGACGAGCGGTCGGCCCACAAGGCCATGGGCAATTGGCTCGGGCGGTTGTGGTTTGCACCGAACGGGTTGAAGGAGTATGCCCGAAAAGGCCGCAAGATGCAGGGCATCTACGTCCCTTACTGGACGTTCGACGCGGATACCAAGTCCAGCTATCGCGGCGAGCGTGGTGTTGTCTATTACGAAACCCGCACCGTCATGCGGGATGGAAAGCGGGTGCAGCAACAGGTGCCCAAAGTCCGCTGGACGCCCAGATCAGGCCGTGTCGCGCGGTTTTTTGACGACGTGCTAGTGCTTGCTTCGAAATCTCTGCCCAAGTCTTACACGGACGCTCTGGAACCCTGGGATTTGCCTGCGCTGGAACCATATCAGCCGGAATACCTCGCCGGTTTTCGCGCCGAGGCGTACACAGTCGAGCTACGGGACGGCTACACCGAAGCCCGCGCGCACATGGCGCGCGTCATCGAACGAGACGTACGTTTTGATATCGGCGGCGACAGGCAGCGTATCCACGCCGTGAACACAGAGGTGCGCGATGTCACGTTCAAACACATCCTGCTGCCCGTCTGGATGGCGGCCTACAAATATCGCGGCCAGACCTATCGTTTTGTGGTGAATGGACGCACCGGGCGGGTACAGGGAGAGCGTCCGTGGTCTTCAATCAAGATCACGATTGCCGTTGTTCTGGGTCTGCTTGTTGCCGCTGGTGTTGGGTATCTGATGGCCACCGGTCAGCAGTAACAACTGGTTCCGCTCTCTTGATATATCGCCAAAAGCAAGGTCATCTTCGGATTCGCAACTCTGAGGCGAGGTTACCGTGTCGTTTGCTGAACTGAATTCCCTGCTGGAGAAACGCCATTCCTGTCGGGCCTTTTTGTCGGACGCGGTGCCGAAAGAACAAATCGAACAGATCATCGCAAGCGCGTCCCGAGTTCCCAGCTGGTGCAACGCTCAGCCCTGGCAATTGGTGATCACCAGCGCAGAAGAAACAAACCGGTTCCGCAAAGCGATGCTGGACGAAGCGTCCTCTGGCATCGCAGCACCGGACCTTCCGTTCCCCGCGTCCTATTCTGGTGAATATCAGGATCGCCGTCGTGCCTGCGGCTGGGCGCTGTATGAAGCCGTCGGCGTTGAACGCGGAGACCGCGCGGGCTCGGCACAACAAATGATGCAAAACTTCGCACTGTTTGAGGCGCCACATTGTGCCGTTGTCTCAAGCCCAGTCGAACTTGGGCCTTATGGTGCAATGGATTGTGGTGGCTTTGTCACGGCCTTTACACTCGCCGCTCAGGCCCTGGGGGTGGCGACCATTCCTCAGGCGGCGCTGGCGGCATACAGCCCGTTTTTGCATCGGTATTTTGACATCCCTGATGATCGGCTGATCCTATGCGCAATTTCCTTTGGTTATTCAGATGAAAACCATCCTGCAAACAAGTTCCGCACAGATCGCGCCGCATTGGGTGACTTTGTGAATTGGCGCGGTTAAACCGTTTTCAAACAGGTGTTACGTCTTTGGGAGGAACGAAGTGCGGGCGTTGTTGCAACGAATATCAAAAGCCAGAGTGTCGGTCGACAGCACCGTGATTGGCGCATCCGGTCCAGGACTTATGATCCTTGTTTGCGCGATGCAGGGCGACACCGAGGCGCGCGCGGAAAAGCTGGCTGAGAAGACCGCCAAGTTGCGAATATTCAAGGACGAAGCGGGCAAAATGAACCGTTCCTTGCTGGATATCGAAGGATCCGCTTTGGTGGTCAGTCAGTTTACACTGGCAGCGGACACATCAAGCGGCAACAGGCCCGGGTTCTCAACTGCGGCCACGCCTGAACTTGGCGAACATCTTTACGAGGTGTATGCACGCCGCCTCGCGGCGCAGGGTATTGCAGTGGAATCCGGGCAGTTTGGGGCAGACATGGCAGTTGAGCTCGTCAACGACGGGCCGGTCACAATCTGGGTTGAAAATTAATGGATATCGAACAGAAAGCAGTCCAGCTGTGGCAGGTCGGGGTTGATGCCGTTGGCGGATACAAAGCCACTGAAGCCGCCTTGCCCGGCATCCCTAAACCGGACAGAATTCTGGCCGTGGGTAAACCAGCCGCTGCCATGGCGCTGGCGGCTCTGTCGCATTTCGGCCCAGTGCCGACGCTTGTCGTCACCAAAGACGACCACGGCCGCGATTTGCCGGGCGGGGTCGAGGTAATTGAAGCATCACATCCTGTTCCGGACGACCGCAGCCTTGCAGGCGGGCGCGCCTTGCGTCTGGCCATGGAGCAAATGGAGCCCGGATCACATGTATTGCTTCTGGTCTCGGGCGGCGCGTCGTCCTTGGCTGAGGACCTTATTCCCGGAAAATCGCTTAGTGACCTTGAGGCTTTGAACCGCAAGCTACTGTCCAAAGGGCTAGATATCCACGCTATGAATGCCGAACGTCGCAATCTGTCGCGCATCAAAGGCGGGGGCTTGCTGTCGCATTTTTCCGGAGCTCGCGCAACGGTTCTGGCTATCTCGGATGTGCCCGGGGACGATCTGAACGTCATCGGTTCGGGTATCGGCGCGTTACCTGATGCCTGCAGCTTCACCGCTACCACGCAGATCGTGGCCTCAAACGCACATGCCCGCGATGCTGCCGCTGGCGCTGCGGAAATGGCCGGATTAAAGGTTTGGTCCAATGAAGAAGCCTTGCACGACGATTATTTGCAAGTCGCATCGCGTCTTGGGCCGGTTCTGCGCGGAATGAAAAAGGGGGTAGTGGTCTTTGGAGGTGAGCCAACCGTGGTTTTGCCGGACTGCCCCGGACGGGGTGGCCGAAATCAGGCGCTGGCGCTTGCGTTGGCAAAAGAGATTTCCGGTCAGACAGGCATTGTGGTGGTCGTAGGTGGCACAGACGGTACAGATGGCCCGACAAGCGCGGCGGGTGGAATCATAACTGGCACAACCTGGGCCGAGAACGCAGAAACCGCCCTTCGCGACGCCGACAGCGGTACGTTTCTGGACGAATCCGGTGCCTTGCTGAAAACCGGGCCAACCGGGACCAACGTCATGGACCTGATTGTCGCAATACGTGCATGAATTGACGCCTTCCCCCACACCTTGGCGGAGGAAGACGCCAAAACTGACCAATAATGCAGGCTTTGTTTGAGCATCCTCAACGCAGAGAATAGGCTGTCGGTAAAAAACTGCGGGCTGTCTTCTTCAGCATTCAGGAGAAATGCCCTTGCCCGGTCGGCTGAAATGAGCCAACGTTGACTCATGCGTCAACAAAAGCCCGAAAAAGGGCTGGAACCACTCAATAGGGAGATCACTAGATGAACGAACAAATCACGCATATGGCCGGTCAGGTCACAGCCGGAAAAATGACCCGCCGCGAATTCATGGGGAAAGCCGCAGCCCTGGGTGTTTCGGCGGCCATGGCCAGCACGATGTTCGCGGACGCTGCGCGCGCGGCAGGCCCGAAAAAGGGTGGCGATCTGAAGCTGGGTCTTCAGGGCGGTGAATCTACCAACTCACTGGACCCGGCGACTTATGCAAGTTCGGTCCCCTACATGAACGGGCGTCATTTCGGCGATACACTAGTTGAAGTTGCAGCGGATGGCACCATCGAATCCCGTCTGGCAGAAAGCGTTGAAGGTAGCGCGGACGCCAAGGTCTGGACCTTCAAGCTGCGTCAGGGTGTCGAGTTCCACAACGGCAAGACCATGACCAGTGAAGATGTGCTGAAGACCATGGAACGCCATTCAAACGAAGACTCGCAGTCTGGTGCGCTTGGCATCATGAAGGGCATCGAATCGATGAAGGCCGATGGCGACAACTTCCAGGTCACTTTGACCGAAGCAAACGCTGACCTGCCTTATCTGCTGTCTGACTATCACCTCGTAATTCAGCCAGATGGCGGCATGGAAAATCCTGGTGCCGGTATCGGGACCGGCCCCTATCAGGTCGAGGTTGACGAGCCCGGCGTACGGCATGTGTTTACCAAATTCGCCAATTACTGGAACGATGACGGCCATTTCGACTCCGTCGAAAACGTTGTGATCAACGATGCGACTGCCCGCACGGCGGCATTGCAGTCCGGTCAGGTTCAGTTGGCAAACCGCATTGAGCCCAAAGTGGCAGACCTGCTCGGCCGTGCGCCCAACATCACTGTGCAGTCGACTCCTGGACGTGGTCACTATGTGTTCATTATGCATTGCGACACGGCGCCGTTCGACAACAACGAACTGCGTACGGCACTGAAATACGCCGTCAACCGGGCAGATCTGGTGGACAAAGTGCTGCGCGGCTACGGCTCGCTCGGGAACGACATGCCGATCAACGCTGCCTACCCGTTGTTTGATGAAACAATCGAACAGCGCGAATTCAGCATTGAAAAGGCGGCCGAGCACTACAAAAAGTCCGGTCATGACGGTTCGCCGATCATTCTGCGTGTTGCAGACGGGGCATTCCCGGGTGCAGTCGATGCAGCGGCACTGTTCCAGCAAACCGCGGCTCAAGCCGGAATCCCGCTGGAAATCAAGCGTGAGCCCAATGATGGCTATTGGTCCGAAGTTTGGAACGTACAGCCCTTCTGCGCGTCCTACTGGGGTGGCCGACCGGTACAAGATCAGATGTATGCGACCGCGTATCTGTCAACTGCAGACTGGAACGACACACGGTTCAAGGTTCAGGCCTTCGACGACCTGTTGTTCGCAGCGCGTGCGGAACTTGACGCAGATAAGCGCAAGGGTATCTACAGCCAGATGGGTCACATGGTCCGCGATGAAGGCGGCCTGATCTGCCCGATGTTCAACAACTTCGTCGATGCATCCAACAACACACTGGACGGTTGGGAAACTGACCCGAATGGCGAACTGATGAACGGTCAGGTTTCGCGTAAGATGTGGTTCGTCTGATACGGGTCACGGATATATGCATCCCATTATCAAATTGGTTTTCCAGCGCCTCGCGCTGGGAATCCTTTTGCTGTTTGGTGCTTCGGCCCTGATCTTTGGCCTGACCGAAGCCCTTCCCGGAGACGCCGCGCAAGCCGTCCTGGGGCAGTCCGCCACTCCTGAATCGCTTGCAAACCTCCGAGAGGAAATGGGCCTGAACCGCCCGGCCCTGACCCGCTATTTCGAATGGCTGGGTGGGATCGTCCAGGGTGATCTGGGCCAATCGCTGACCAACAAACTTGATATTTCCGAAAGCATCGGAAAACGTCTTGGAAACACCTTGTTCCTGGCCTGTGTGGCTGCGATCGTGTCCGTTCCGCTTGCGATTTTTCTGGGGCTGCTAGCCGTTCGGTTTCGCAACCGCTGGCCGGACAAGCTGATTTCAGCCATCACGCTGACGACGGTTTCAATCCCGGAGTTTCTGATCGGCTACGTGCTGGTCTACTTCATCTCGGTAAAGTTGGGATGGTTCTCGTCGCTGGCTATGATCAACGACACCATGACGTTGGGACAAAAACTCTACGCCATCGCTCTGCCGGCATTTGTGCTTACACTGGTGGTCCTTGCGCAAATGATGCGCATGACGCGGGCAGCCATTCTGAACCTTATGCAATCAGCATATATCGAGACAGCCGAACTTAAGGGCCTGAGCACATTTCAGGTCATCGCGCGGCACGCCTTTCCTAACGCAATCTCACCAATCGTGAATGTCGTCATGCTGAACCTGGCCTATCTGGTGGTGGGTGTTGTCGTGGTCGAAGTTGTGTTCGTCTACCCTGGCATGGGGCAGTACCTTGTGGATGCGGTGACCAAGCGTGACGTGCCGGTTGTTCTGGCCTGCGGCGTGGTGTTTGCGGCTGTCTACATCGGCCTGAACATGGTTGCGGATATCGTCTCGATCCTTGCCAACCCAAGACTGAGGCATCCGAAATGAAAAACATTCCTCTTTCGGCTCTGATTGGCCTTATGTTCACTGGCGCCTATTTCTTCGTTGCAATCGCAGCCCCGTTGATCGCGCCTTACGGGATGGCGGAAGTGGTCGGCGACGTATGGGAGCCAGCCAGTGCCGAGCACCTGCTGGGCACTGACAATATCGGTCGCGACCTGCTGACCCGCATGATCTACGGCGGGCGTACGACAATCTTCATTGCCGCCGCCGCGACACTCCTCAGCTTTCTGACCGGCACCTCGCTGGGACTGTTGGCCGCCGTTATGGGCGGATGGGCAGATCAGGCGCTTAGCCGGACAGTCGATCTGATCATGTCGATCCCGACGCTGATCCTCGCACTGGTCATTCTGGCCATCGTTCCGGTCACTGTCCCGATCCTGATCCTGGTCATGGGTCTATTGGATGCGACGCGCCCATATCGTCTTTCGCGATCCGTTGCGGTCGATATCAACGTGATGGATTACGTTGAAGCCGCCAAATTGCGTGGTGAGGGGCGAGTTTGGATCATCTTCCGGGAAATCCTGCCGAACGCACTGTCGCCCTTGGTGGCCGAGTTTGGCCTGCGGTTCATCTTCATGGTTCTGTTCATCTCAACCCTGTCTTTCCTCGGGCTGGGCGTTCAGCCACCGCTTGCCGACTGGGGTGGCATCGTGAAAGAAAACAAGGACGGCATCGTCTATGGCATTGGCGCGGCTCTGTACCCCGCTGTGGCCATCGCGACGCTGGCGATCTCGGTCAACCTTGTGGCTGATTGGGTCCTGAACCGTACCACATCGCTGAAAGGAGGCCGGGGATGAATGATACCCTTCTCAAGGTCCGCGACCTCAAAATCGGCGCGACCGTCTATCCGCCGGGTGAAAAACCCCAGGACATCGAAATCGTGCACGGGGTCAGCTTTGACCTCGAGCGCGGCAAGGTGCTGGGGCTGATCGGGGAATCCGGCGCCGGTAAATCCACTATCGGTCTCGCCTCAATGGCCTACGGCCGGGGCGGTGTTGAAATCACCGGCGGCGAGGTTTGGGTTAACGGACGTGACATTCTGAAGTCGTCGCATGGCGATGTCCGCAATCTGCGCGGGGGTGAGGTTGCGTATGTCTCGCAATCCGCCGCCGCGTCGTTCAACCCGGCCAAGAAAATCATGGATCAGGTTGTCGAAGCCGCGGTCGAGCACAAGAAGTTCTCGCGCAAAGAGGCCGAAGGCCGCGCGCGCGAATTGTTCGCCAAGCTAGGCTTGCCCGATCCTGACAACATCGGCAGTCGCTATCCGCACCAGGTGTCGGGCGGTCAGCTACAGCGTTGCATGACTGCGCTGGCGTTGTGCCCCGAGCCTGATCTTGTGGTGTTCGATGAACCGACCACCGCGCTGGATGTAACCACGCAGATCGACGTTCTGATGGCGATCAAGGAGGCCATTCGCGATACCGGCGTTGCGGCGCTTTACATCACGCACGACCTAGCTGTCGTCGCACAGGTCAGCGACGAAATCATGGTCTTGCGGATGGGTGTCACCGTTGAATATGGCTCCACTGATCAGATCATTAACAACCCGCAGGAAGAGTACACTCAGGCGCTGGTCTCAGTCCGCTCGATCGAACACGAAGAAAAACAGCCCACGCCGGAACCGGTGCTCAGCGTCGAGGGGATCACCGCGCGCTACAAGGGGTTGAATTTCGACGTGCTGCACAATGTCAATGTCGAGCTTCATCCGGGGCAAACACTGGCGGTTGTGGGCGAATCCGGTTCGGGTAAGTCGACACTTGCGCGGGTGATCACCGGCCTGCTGCCGCCGCGCGACGGTGAGATCACTTTTGCCGGGCGCAAGCTTTCGCCGGACTTGGCCGGACGTTCTCGCGAGGACCTGCGCGAGTTGCAGATGATCTACCAGATGGCAGACGTGGCAATGAACCCACGTCAAACTGTCGGCACGATCATTGGCCGCCCGTTGGAGTTCTACTTCAACATGCGCGGCGCCGAGAAGCGCAAGCGGATCATCGAACTGTTGGATGAGATCGAGCTGGGCGAAAAGTTCATGGATCGCTATCCAGCAGAATTGTCCGGCGGTCAGAAACAGCGTGTCTGTATCGCGCGGTCACTGGCGGCCAAGCCCAAGATGATCATCTGTGACGAGGTGACTTCGGCGCTTGACCCACTGGTGGCGGACGGCATCCTGAAACTGTTGCTGGACTTGCAGAAGATCGAGGACGTGGCCTATCTGTTCATTACCCACGATCTGGCAACGGTCCGGGCGATCAGCGACAGCATTGCGGTAATGTATCAAGGTCGCGTGGCCCGATATGGACCCAAAAGTCAGGTGCTGAGCCCGCCGTTCGACGACTATACCGACCTTCTGCTCAGCTCTGTGCCCGAAATGCATCTGGGCTGGCTGGAAGAGGTTGTCGCCCATCGCAAGATGGAAAGCGCCGGAAACTGATCCGGTTCGTGACAGTTTGATGAAGGATTGAAATCCCGGCATTTTGTCTGATGACAGGTGTCGGGATTTTGCTATTGGAGACGTTAATTGGCAGCCCAAGGATTACGAATCTCATAGGGTCGTCTGAACGCAATCATTCTGCAAGGGCCTCGACATGGACCGCAAGCTTCTCCTTATTATTCTGGACGGTGTCCCCTATCGCAACTTTCGCCGCTTGTTCGGCAATCTCGAAGGCTGGGTCGACAGCGGCGAA
The DNA here is from genome assembly GCF_947497005.1 of uncultured Ruegeria sp. Taxonomy (GTDB): domain Bacteria; phylum Pseudomonadota; class Alphaproteobacteria; order Rhodobacterales; family Rhodobacteraceae; genus Ruegeria. Next base: position 465,912 of record NZ_CANMFF010000001.1, read on the forward strand.
GCGCGGGTTTGGAAACTGCGCGCGGTGCTGCCCTCAACTTCGGCCAGCTGCTACGCATCGATCCACACGGGCGTAACACCGCAAGAACATGGCTGCACCGGAAACGGCAATGTGTTCCGACTGAGCCACAAGGACGTCTTTAGCCAGGTGCGTGAAGCAGGTGGCGTGACCGGGGCCGTCACACACAGCTACTGGTCGCAATTCTTCAATCGTCATCCGTTCGATTACGTCCGGGACATCGAATATGACGAACCCGAAAGCCAGACGATCAACCATGGCCGTTTTCACAGCATGACCGGGTACGGCAAACACAACCAGATGACGCCGTCTGACGTCGATCTGTTTGGGACACTCACCAATCTGTGCCTGCGCTTCGGGTTGGATTACGGCATCCTTCACACCTGTACACTTGACAGCATGGGGCACCGGTTCTTTCACGATTGCGCAGAAATGGATCATGCCTGCTTTGTTGCTGACGAGATGCTGGCCCCCTTCATTCCCCGCTGGCGTCAGTTGGGTTATGAGGTGATCGTCACCGCCGATCACGGTCAGGATGAGCGCGGCCATCACGGTGGGCGCGGTCCGCTGCAACAGGAAACGGCGCTGTACTATTTTGGTGACGCAGAAGGGCCTGACGCAGAGACCATGATCGACCAGTTGCAACTGGCTCCGACGATCCTCAGCCGCATGGGCGCCCCGATCGCCGAGACGATGAAGGCCAAGTCATTCCTCAAGTAAGGTGATACTTTCGGCATGTCTGAACGTGAAAACCGCGTTCAGACATGAGAGGATCTTCTTGGCTGTGATCATTTCGATATTCCAATGACGCCCATGGGCCATGCGACTGACACTAACCGAAGGTTAGCGCATCAAATCGCGACATCCTTGCCGCGGTGGTGCCTCGTCGCAAGTTCAATTGCGCCAGTCAGTTGGCTGCGAATCCGTGCCAGAATCAGAAGGTCGAATGTAAGCTTTTGACAGTTTGGTTGCACCACAGCCTAATCATAGGTCCAAATCCCCTGCCCCAGCGCTTCAATTGCAACCGAGATGCGTTCGAAACTGTCGGCGGCGCGTTTAACTGTCGTTCTCGCACGCAGGTAGCCGTGAACAAGACCGGGTTCATTGATCCAGTGGGCCTGCCCGCCAGCCGCGATGATCCTCCCACAATAGACCTGCCCGTCATCGCGCAGGGGGTCACATTCCGCGGTCACAACTACGGTCGGGGGAAGGTTGGAGAAATCGCCATCCTGTAAAGGCGCATAAGTCGGATCGCCCTTGGGCTGGTCGCCCGCGCATCGGACAGTTTCATAGAATTTGATTTCGTCCAGTGTCAACAAAGGGGCGTGGGCGTGCTCCAGATAGGATCCCTGCGCGCGGTCGCCGCCGAGACCGGGATAGATCAATACTTGCCCAAGGATGCCGTCCAACCGTCCGCGTGCATGGTGGGCTACTGCGGCGGCCAGGTTCCCGCCGGCACTGTCACCAGCCAAAATTAGCGGATCACCATATTCACCTGCCGCCCAATTCGTCGCCGTCCAACAGTCATCGAATTGCGCAGGATGCACATGTTCGGGACACAGCCTGTAGTCAACCGAGATTACGCGATACCCGGTCTGGGCGCACAACTCAGCGCAGACATCATCATGGCTGTCGAGACCACCAACAACGAATCCACCACCATGAAAATAGACAATGGTTCGGGTTGGTTGTCCTGCGGTGTAAAGGCGGACCGGAACGCCATCCGCCGTCCGATCCTGTGTTTCCACGCCAGTTGGGTGCGACTGATGAAAATCCTGACACATGGTATCATAGACACGGCGTTGGTCTTCGATGGACATCTCAACCGCGTCATCGGGATAACTTTCAGACGTACGACGTATGAACGCCCAGGTTTCTTCGTCGATCAGGCGTTCATAGTCCATTGTCCCTCCGGCTTATTCAGACCATTCCCATGGCCGGGTATATGCCCCCAGCACTTTCGAGACATCGTCTTCTGAAGAACCGTTCGCGTCAAGCTGCGCGACAAGGCCACGTTTTTTGTCGTCAATCACCGAGATAACCCGCGCCGCGCTGCCTGCGGACTCAAGTGCGCCATTGTAGATGCGGGTGATGGCCTGCTTGCGTAAATCGGGTTTGAATACCTTGCCGACCGCAGTTTTCGGCAGCTCATCCAGAATGGTCATGTGCTTGGGCTGCGCCGCGCGTTCATGCACATGAACTTTGCAGTATTCCATCAGCTCTTTTTCGGTGACCGAGGCACCGTCGACCAGTTCGACAAAGGCGCAGGGCACTTCGCCGGAATGCGCGTCCGGCTGACCGATGGCACCGGCAAAGGCAACAGCATCATGACCCAGCAATGCCTCCTCAATCTCGGCCGGGTCGATATTGTGGCCGCCGCGGATGATCAGATCCTTGGCACGCCCGGTGATCCACAGATAACCATCTTCGTCGAACCGTCCCAGATCGCCCGTGCGAAGGTATTTGTCGAAGTGGTAAAGACCCACATTCTTGTCGGCCTCGGTATAGGTATTGCCCGGATAGACACCCGGGTTCGAGATGCAGATCTCACCGATTTGATCCGTGCTGCATTCGGTCGGACCATCCGGCCCGTCTTGCAGAATTTTCACGTCCGTATAAGGGAACGGGATACCGATCGAGCCGATCTTCTTCTCGCCATCCACCGGGTTGCATGAGACCAGACATGTGGCCTCGGTCAGGCCATAGCCCTCGACAATTGTGACGCCTGTGGCCTCTTCGAAGCGGCGGAACAACTCCACCGGCAATGGAGCGGAGCCCGAGAAGGCGGTTTTCACACTAGAGATATCCGCATCCACTGGGCGCTGCATCTTGGCCGAAATCGCGGTAGGTACCGTGATGATAAAGCTCACCTTCCAACGTTCGATCAACTTCCAGAAATTGTCGAATACCCCTTCGCCGCGATATCCCTGTGGGGTCGGGAAGATCACATGCGCACCCGAGGACACCGCCGCCATCATGATGACATGCACGGCAAAGACGTGGAACATAGGTAGCGGGCACATGATGACGTCGTTCTCGTCAAACAGCAATGTGTTACCCAACCAGCCATTATAGACCAGGCCGGAGTATTTGTGCTGCGCCACTTTCGGCATACCGGTTGTACCGCCAGTATGGAAATAACAGGCGACACGATCTTCCTTGCTGTCTTCGAAGGTCAGTGTCGTCGGCTGTTTGGCCAGTTCCTTGTTGAAATTCTTGTAGTCCGCATGGGCCAGTTTTTCCTTGTCACCCATCTTGGGGCGCAGGAACGGCACCAACCACGACTTGGGTGGCGTCAGATACCGGTTCAGGTCAATCTCCAGAATGGTTTTGACCTTGGGTGCGTGGCGAACGGCCTCTTCAACCTTCTGGGCGACATCCGTTTTCGGGAAAGATTTCAGCGTCACCACAACCTTGGCGCCGGTCTCGCGCAGGATCGCTGCAATCTGTTCGGGTTCCAGCAGCGGGTTGATCGGGTTCACAATCCCCGCAACCGCACCACCCATCATGGTGACCAGCGTCTCGTTACAATTTGGCAGCACATAGGCAACCACGTCGTTCTCGCCAACACCAAGCGAGCGGAACAGGTTCGCCGACTGATTGACCTGGGCCAGAAGCTCAGACCAGGTCAGGGTTTCGGCCTTGTCATCGGGGCCGGAAAAAAGCTGGAAACTTATGGCATTGTGGTTCGGGAATTTCCCCGCCGTGCGCGACAAGAGCTGATGGAAGGTGACAGGCAGATCCCGATCCTCCCACGACATTTCCTGTTCCATGCGCTTCTTGTCTTCCAATCCCACAAAGGCCATGTGGTTCCTCCCGTATATTCTCCCGCATTTTGCACGGGCTTGTTGTTCGCAACCAAGATGGAAGCAAAACAAACCTCGCGCAAGCGAGGCCTTAGCCTTCAAAGGGGGTAAAATGTAGAATGACGCAGCGGAGATTCCGTAAATGCCGGAGCGTCACTCTTATTCTGCGGCGACACCGTCGGTGAACTGTAACCTTGCAAGACGTGCATAAAGCCCGTCCTGAGACACCAGATCATCATGGCTGCCCTGTGCCACGATGCGCCCGTCTTCCAATACGACGATGCGGTCGGCTTTCTTTACGGTTGCCAGTCTATGCGCAACGATCAGGGTCGTGCGTCCCGCGCGCATCTGGTCCACCGCGCCCTGTACTGCCCGTTCGCTTTCCGCATCAAGGGCCGAGGTCGCCTCGTCCAGCAGCAGCACCGGTGCATCACGCAAGATGGCACGCGCGATTGCGATACGTTGTTTCTGTCCGCCGGACAGCATGACACCACGCTCGCCGACAAAACTGTTATAGCCTTCAGGCAAGGCGGTAATGAACTCATGTGCAGCGGCGGTTCGAGCGGCGGCTTCGACTTCGGCATCAGTCGCGTCCAGACGACCAAAGCGAATGTTTTCCAGGGCCGATGCTGCAAAGATCACCGGATCCTGAGGCACCAGAGACATATAAGTGCGGAAATCTGACCGATCCAGTTCTCGCAGGTCATGGCCGTCCAGCGTGACCCGGCCCATGTTGGGATCATAGAACCGTTGGATCAATTGAATAATGGTCGTTTTACCCGCACCCGACGGTCCGACAAATGCAACGGTTTCGCCCGGATTTACGTGAAGCGACAAATGATCCAGCGCCACCGTATCGGGGCGCGCGGGATAGCGGAAGCTGACATCGTCGAACCGGATTTCGCCCTGAATGTCTTTGGGTAGCATCGCCGGTTTGGCTGGATCAATTACCGTGTCTTCGGCATTCAGCAACTCGACCAGACGTTCAGTGGCCCCGGCAGCGCGCTGAAGTTCGCTCCAGATCTCGGACAGGGCCGCGACCGAACCTGCCATGATGATCGAATAGATCACAAACTGGATCAGGACGCCTTCGCTCATCAAACCGTTGCGGACATCATTCGCACCCATCCACAGAACCCCAACGATGCCTGAGAACACCAGAAAGATCACAATCACCGTCAGGACCGCGCGGGTCTGAATACGGCGCAGAGAAACCCTATACGAAGTCTCCGTCATCTCGCCGAATTGCCGACGACTGGCCTGTTCATGGGTAAATGCCTGTACAGTCTGCACCGCGCCCAAAGCCTCACCCGCGTTTCCGGATGAAGCCGCAATCCAGTCCTGATTCTCGCGGCTGATCACGCGCAGCCGACGCCCCAGAACCAGAATCGGGACCACAACAACCGGGATCAGCAACAAGACCAACCCGGTCAGTTTGGCCGAGGTCAGCAGCATCAGCACCAACCCACCAATGAACATAAGCATATTTCGCAACGCTATGGACACGGATGAACCCAGGACCGATTGGATCAACGTCGTGTCTGTGGTGATCCGGCTTAACACCTCACCAGTCATGACGCGCTCGTAGAATTCCGGGCTCATGCCGATAACACGATCAAACACCGCCTTGCGGATATCGGCCACCACCCGTTCGCCAAGACGGGTCACTAGCGCGTATCGGATCCCCGTGCCAACAGCCAGAACAGCGGCAATGACCAGCGCGGCCAGAAAATACCAATCTAGAAGTTCACCGTCCTGAATACGGAAATTGTCGACCACACGCCGGACCGCCAGTGGCAATGTCAGTGTCATGCTCGCCGTCAGAATCAACGCCAGCGTCGCACCGATCATCAATATTTTGTAGGGTTTCATGAACGGCCAGAGCGAACCCAGTACCCCAAGTTTCTTCGAGCCGGCGCGCTCTTCGGTGGCTCCGGGGGCTGCAGCATGCGCTGGTTTGTCGGCGGGTTGTCTTGCCATGTCGGGCCCTTGTGTCCTGATCGGTGCTGAGTGATCGCTTTCTTGGCCTTAGCGGCAGAGTTGGTCAAGCATCACAACCAAAATCGTCGGTCCGACAGGGCCATTTGACGCAGAAACTCAGGAAGGGAATGGAGCGGGTAGACGGAATCGAACCGACATAGCCTGCTTGGAAGGCAGGGGCTTTACCATTAAGCTATACCCGCAAATGGTTTGCGCTGGTTAAGTCATGCGCCCGGGCGCGTCAAGCCGGAAGTGCGAAAATTCACGCTATCAAATTTGCGAAATCGCCCGACTTGCTTCTGAGGTTTCAATCCAGGTTTCGAAACAATCGCGTCGAGGAGAAAAACTGCTCCAGCTCCTCGATCCGCTCCTTGCTTTCTTCCCACCGCGCCTCTTGCACTTCGGCAATCAGCGTTTCCGATATCAACTGTAAGGCAATTGTCGAATCCCAACTGGACGGGGCCTCGACCAGCGCGTGAAACGTATAATTGGCAGCCTTGCCAATCGGTGATCCCCATTGATCTGTGAACAGAACAACTGTCACGCCGCGGCTTGAGGCGACCTGTGCCAGTTTCTCCAGATGCGCCTCGTATCGTCGAATGTCGAAGATCACCAGAACGGACGACTCGTCCATATCCAGCAGATACTGCGGCCAGACATTCGCCGAATTGCCCAACATCGTCACATTGGGCCGGATGATCTGCATGTGATTGAAAAGGTAATCCGCGTTCGATCGGGTGATGCGCCCGCCCACGACATAAAGATGGCGATCTGTGTCTGCCAAAAGCTGGGCAACTGTATCGAACATCTCTTTATCCAAACGTTCCAGCGTGTGGCGTATGTTTGTCCAAACAGCCTGCGCAAAACGCGTTGTCGGGTGTTCGGCCTCGTCATCGACAACCCATGCATCCCGTTTCGAGATCGGCTTTTTTATCTGTTCTGCCACCTCTTCACGCAGTGCATCCTGCAGGTCCGGAAACCCGTCGAACCCAAGCTTGCGCGCCATACGAATAACGGTTGGGGTCGAAACCTGAGCTGCAGCCGCCAGCTTGGTGATCGATTGCAAGCCAGCCATCGGATAGTCCTGCAACAGGATTGACGCCAACTGACGCTCGGAGCGTGTGAGATCTTCCAGCTCATCTTGTATCCGCTGTTTGACAAGTTTTGCAACGGTGGCCATCGGAACTCTCGTTTCTCGAATTTGTTACAGGATATGTTTGTTTGTAATTTTGTCTACAGAAATTTTCTTGACAGGTGAGAAGTCACTGTAACAAATGTTACCCATGCTTCACGAAACCGAGTCATCTTTGCTAATGCCGACAGAAGCCCCGGCAGCCCGCGTGCTGAATGCGCATGGCCGCGCGCATGCTGTGCTGATATGCGAACATGCAAGCCGGTTTATTCCGGCGGCCCTCAACGGATTGGGGTTGGATGAGGCCGCTGCATCCTCTCATGCCGCGTGGGATATCGGCGCGCTGGATCTTTCGGTGGAATTGATGGGTGCACTGGATGCGCCGCTGGTCCATTCGCGCGTCAGTCGCCTCGTCTATGACTGCAACCGCCCGCCCGAACGCATAGATGCCATGCCGCGGGTCAGCGAAGTGTTTTCCGTTCCCGGCAATGCAAATCTGACCAATGCGCAGCGCGAACAACGCATACGTGACGTCTATGAGCCGTTCGCACAGTTGGTTTCCTCCACTCTGGATACACGACCCGAACCACCGGTTGTTATCACAATCCATAGTTTCACGCCGGTCTACAAAGGAAAACCTCGATCAGTAGAGCTGGGCATTCTTCACGACGAAGACGACCGCGCGGCCCAACTCATGCTGCGGCACTCAGAAAGCTCGGGGCTACACGTGGCATTGAACGAGCCTTATTCGGCCACGGATGGCGTCACGCACACGTTGCGCGAACATGCGATCAGGCGTGGACTTCCGAATGTCATGATCGAAATACGCAACGATCTGATCGACACACCAACAGGCGTAAACCACATTGCAGGGCTGCTGACGCCGATCCTGCAATCGGTCGTCACCGCGTTTTCGCACGCAGAGGCGAAACCATGAGAGCAGAGGTATCGAGATGAAATTCATGCGGGGATACGTGGCGGCCATTGACCGCACGAACCGCTGGATTGGGCGCGTTGTCATGTATGGCATTTTCGTCATGATGGGCATTCTGCTCTGGTCCTCGATTTCGAAAACCTTCTTTCTGCCATCGCTCTGGACACTGGAAATGGCTCAGTTCGCCATGGTGGCCTATTACATTCTGGGCGGCCCTTATTCGATCCAGATGGGGTCCAACGTCCGCATGGACCTGCTGTACGGCGAATGGTCCGACCGCCGTCAGGCATGGACGGATGCGATCACCGTCTTTTTCCTGATCGTGTACCTGGGCGTAATGATCTATGGCGGCTACGACTCGCTCAGCTATTCGCTTCAATATGGCGAGCGTAGCCCGACCGCGTGGCGCCCCTATCTCTGGCCGATCAAGGTTATCATGGTCGTCGGACTGTTCCTGATGTTGCTTCAGGCAATCTCGGAACTCTTCAAAGATATTTTGCGCCTCAAGGGCGACGACATCCCGCGCGAGGTGATCTGATGTCTTATGAACTGATCGCCATCCTGATGTTTTCGACCATGATGCTGATGCTGCTGACCGGGCAGCGGGTGTTCGGAGCCATTGGCTTTGTTGCCGTGATGGCCGCCTTGTTCCTGTGGGGGGATCGCGGTGGTTATGACATTGGCTTTTCGGCCGCCATGAAACTGATGAAATGGTACCCGCTACTGACGCTGCCGATGTTCATCTTCATGGGTTACGTGCTGGCCGAATCCAAAATCGCAGACGATCTGTACAAGATGTTCCACGTTTGGATGGGCGGCTTGAATGGCGGTCTCGCGATTGGCACGATTGGTCTTATGGTGCTGATTTCGGCCATGAACGGGCTGAGTGTCGCAGGCATGGCCATTGGCGCGACCATTGCGCTGCCTGAGTTGCTGAAACGCGGATATGACAAAAAGATGGTGACAGGGGTGATACAAGCCGGATCGTCACTGGGTATCCTTGTACCGCCATCCGTCGTGCTGGTTCTTTATGCGATGATCGCGCGTCAGCCGGTTGGCCAACTTTGGTTGGCTGGGTTGCTGCCGGGCTTGATGATGGCTGCGATGTTCATCCTCTACATTGTGATCCGCTGCCGCATTAACCCGGCATTGGGGCCTGCTCTGTCAGCCGAGGAACGCGACGTGCCAATGGCAGAGAAACTGCGCCTGTTGCGTGCCGGCCTTCTGCCTTTGGGTATTTTCGCCGCAATGATGGTGCCCTTCGTCAATGGCTGGACCTCGCTGGTCGAAAGTTCGGCCATCGGCGCCTTGACGGCTTTCGCAGCCGCCATCCTCAAAGGTCGTATGACACGCAAGGTTTTCGAAACCTCAGTACGGTCAACGCTGGGCATCACGTGCATGTTCATGTGGATCATCCTCGCTGCGCTGGCATTCGGAGCCGTATTCGATGGGCTGGGCGCGGTGCGTGCAATCGAAAACCTGTTTACTGAACGCCTGGGATTGAACCCGTGGGTGATCCTGATTTTCATGCAGCTCAGCTTTATCCTGATGGGCACTTTCCTTGATGATACTGCTATGCTGGTCATCGTTGCGCCACTTTACGTTCCCTTGGTCGGCGCGATGGGATTCGATCTGATCTGGTACGGCGTGCTCTATACGATCACGACCCAGATCGCCTATATGACACCGCCCTTCGGTTACAACCTGTTCCTGATGCGCGCGATGGCGCCGCCAGAGATTTCGCTGCGCGACATCTATGGATCGATCCTGCCCTTCGTGATTGTGATGACGCTTGCACTGGCGATCATAATGACCTTCCCGCAAATCGCGTTATGGCTGCCTGAATACGTTTACAACAAATGATCCCGGATCAAACCGGGGCGTCGCGGGGGCGATCCCCGCATAACTGAAACTGACCAACGGAGAGAGAGAATGACGAACAGACGTACATTTCTGAAAGGTGCCGCGGCGGCCCCCGCTGCTGCGCTGGCGACGCCTGCATTGGCGCAATCGAAGATAACGTGGCGGATGCAAACATATGCCGGTCCGGCATTGGCAGAACACGTGATCGATCCTGCCATCAAGATGTTCAATGACATCGCCGGCGACCGCATGCAGATTGAGCTGTTCTACGCAGACCAGCTTGTGCCCACAGGCGAGTTGTTCCGCGCAATGCAGCGCGGCACAATTGATGCGGTACAGTCGGATGATGACTCGATGGCCTCGCCCACCGAAGTCACGGTGTTTGGTGGGTATTTCCCCTTCGCATCGCGTTACTCATTGGACGTGCCGGTTCTGTTCAACCAGTACGGCTTGAATGAAATCTGGGACGAGCAATATTCGGCAGTCGGTGTAAAACACATCTCGGCCGGTGCGTGGGACCCTTGCCACTTTGCGACCAAAGATCCGATCAATTCGCTTGCGGATCTGCAGGGTAAGCGCATCTTTACCTTCCCGACTGCAGGCAGGTTCCTGACCCAGTTCGGTGTTGTACCGGTGACCCTACCTTGGGAAGATATCGAAGTTGCGGTTCAGACAGGTGAATTGGACGGGATCGCCTGGTCAGGCATTACCGAAGACTACACCGTGGGCTGGGCAGATGTGACCAACTACTTCCTGACCAACAATGTGTCGGGCGCTTGGGCGGGTCACTTCTTCGCCAACATGGACCGTTGGAATGAATTGCCGGAAGATCTTAAAACACTGTTCAAGGTCTGCACCGACCAGTCACATTATTACCGCCAGTGGTGGTATTGGGGCGGAGAAGCCTCATTGCGCGTGAACGGCGACAAGCTGAAGCTGACCACAATCCCGGATGATGAATGGGCAACCGTCGAGGACGCGGCTGTCAAATTCTGGGACGAAATTGCGGCCGAGTCTGAGACAAAAGCGAAAGTTGTCGAAATCTTCAAACAATACAACGCCGACATGCAAAAGGCCGGTCGGCCATATCGCTACGGTTAAGAAAACTATCTACTCAACCTGCCCCTTTCGTGGGGGCAGGTCTATCAGGACGAATGGTCGAAAACTCAATTCGGCAAAGATAAAGGTGGCACATGCTCACGTTCGAACATCTGAAGGCTCAGGTATCTGAGGGTTTGTTGGACACTGTATTGGTGTGCATGGTTGATATGCA
>NZ_CANMFF010000002.1 GCF_947497005.1 uncultured Ruegeria sp.
CTTTCGCATTCGTTTGCTCCTTCGAAAAGTTGAGCAAACTCTACATCAGAGCGAGGGAAGTTTCGGGGGGCAGGTCAGTGCTAGAAAGTGACAATTTCAATCTAACAGAAGAAATGGTCGAATCTGAAACGAGAACCAATCATTTGTTTTGGGAGCAGAACACTAATGAGGGCTTTCGAAGTGAGGGGCGGAAGCTATCGAACATCGCGTCCCGTTCCTTTGATTACTGGTGCAGGGTAACAAGGTGGACAACGGGTTCTTCATTTTTTGGCCTGCCGCTCGAACGTCACGATGCTCACCCTGGGTGGCGGTATTTAGCTGCTGTTGATCCTCTGGAATACGTGGCCAGCTTTAATGACACGATAATTGGTTACATGCTTCCAAGTGTTTCGATTGAGAATTGGGAGCTTATTCAACAAAAGCTTCAATCTGGAGAGCAAACTCCAATTTGGATTGACATTTTTCATGAGGCGAACCGCAGGTTGGCAGCAGGTGACGTTCGCGGTGCTCACTTGGATGCCGCAGTCTCCGCTGAAGCATTCATACGTCAAAAATTGATGGATTCCGTTGCCGCACTCCCTGCAACTGAGACTGCGATACGGAAGCGCATTGAAAACTGGAACATGACAGATGTTCTCAATAAGTTTGGCAAAATAAGTACACTGAACAGCCTTGGTCTAGACAAGGAGCAGTTGGCAAATCTTAGGAGTGTATTCGACATCAGAAATGCAATTATGCATGGCAGGACCGTCAACATGCAGGAGGCTGAGCTTAAGGCGACGTTGAAAACGATAAAGGTTCTGATCGACAGTTAGTATTGCGCGGGCAGTATACTTATCCATTCAGTATCCGCAGTAGTGTATCGCCCTCTATCAAGTCGTCACTCTTTGCCGCCAACGCCTTCATCGCAATCTCTTCTGTCACCACGTAGTTCTGCCGTTCAACGCCCAAAGCCGCCAGAAGCCCTGCTTCATCCAGTTTGCCCGCTGCAAGCATTCTGAACGCCGTTTCCACCACGCCCCCGCCGTTTGCCGCCGCCTCCTTCTTCTGGCTTTTTCGCATGTCGCGTCCGCTGTGCATATCCGCATTAAGCAAGGGGCTGTATTTGCTGTAGTGCTTATCCAGCATCGCCGTGCTGTTACCCATTTGATTGCTCAATGCATGTGTGCTGATGCCGCGCTTCAAGTCGCGCGTCGCGTAGTAGTGCCGCAAGCTATACAGAGTGCGAGATTTGCCATCAGCACCAACTTTCAAACCCAAGTCGTCCAGCAGCGCATTAAATGCGCGGTTTAAACTCGCGATGTTTGCAACAGCGCCCAAGCGCGTCGTGAAAACAAGTTCGTTGTTTTTAGCTGAGATGAGCTGAGCGAAGCTGTCGTAGCTGAGAGCAGGGTTCAGCTTACTTTGTCTGTCCAAGTAGCCTTCCACTGTGTCTCGCGCCACTGCGCTTCTCTTTCGTGTTTTCCCGTCTACGTTCACAACCAAATAGCGTTCGCCGTCATTTTCCTGCCATTCAATGTTGCGCCAACGCAGCCGCAATGCCTCCGTACCGTGTCGCACTCCAGTGTTTGCCAGAAACAGCACGTAGTTTCGTAGCACCTCGCGCGTCGCAATCGCCTTCTTGTCTTTCGTCTTTTTGTGCCAACTGCGCAGCGCCGAATAAATCTTCTTGTACTCTGCGTCAGTGAAGCTTCCTCTGCTTTCGCTTTTGACGCCTTTGTTAAGCAGGGTGGGCCGCATGGATTTTACGATCCAACCGTGTAGCTCCGCTTCGTCCAAAACTCTGTTCAGTGCTGCATTGTGATTATTGATGCCGCTTTGGGAGAATGGCTTTTTGTTCGTCTCAGTACGCCATGCGTCAAACTTGGTCAGCATTGCCAAGTCTATCTTCGCTACATCCGTGTCACCAAAATACGGGATGAGCCAAATGCGCAGTGCTGAGAAGTAATCTTTGTAAGCTTGCTTGCCGCCGCCTTCATCAAGTTCGCGCTGCATTCGCGCAATCGCATACTCAGCTACGTGCTTGAATTTACGGGTTTGAGCAGGGAGGTGGTTTTTGATGCGCGCTTTGGTCTCGTGGTACAATTCAATTGCGCGCTCTTTCGCTTCCTCCAAGTCGTCTGTCTTTGTGCTTTTCACAACACGTTTGCCGTTGTCCAAAGTCAGCCGCACGTACCAATTTTCGCTGCCATCACGCTTATCCAGCTTCAGTTTTTTGTGCACATTTACAGTGGTAACGCCGTAGCTCATCGCGTGCTGCTTCGCCTAGATGTCTGTTTTTTCTCAGTATACGGCAAAAGGTCTCAAATTGCAGTCGAATCTGCACGCGGACTGTGTACGAATTGTGCACAAAAATTACGCGACTACATGTTGTGGCGGGAGTGGCAAAGTTTGGACTAAAGCGCAAGATATTGTGGAGGCGAGTACCGGAATCGAACCGGTGTACACGGATTTGCAATCCGCTGCGTCACCACTCCGCCAACTCGCCTTTTCAAGTAAAATCAAATACTTGCCGTGGTGTGCGTGGGTTTTAACAGCTTTCCTTGGGGGCGTCCAGTGGATTGCGTGCAATTTTGACGACAAGATTGAAATTTGCCGAGGCCCACGACCGCAAACGCAAAGGTGCAGCCAGGTTGCGTCAACAGGGCCGTTGCTGGGCGGTTCAGGATATGGCACAAGCCGGATAACTTTGGGAATGAGACGAGAGATCCAATGACAGATTTCGCAGCCCGGCGCCGCACAATGGTTGATACGCAGATCCGACCCTCTGATGTTACCAAGTTCCCGATCATTGAGGCGATGTTGAGTGTCCAGCGCGAGAGCTTTGTGCCTGACGCACAGCGCGAAGCCGCCTATGTGGACGGCGTGATCGATCTGGGTGGCGGGCGTAACATGCTCGAACCGCGGACGTTGGCTAAAATGCTGGATGCGCTGAACATATCGAACGACGAGATGGTTCTCGATATTGCTCCGGCAATGGGGTATTCCACGGCCGTTGCTGCGCAGATGGCACAATTGGTCGTTGGCGTGGAAAGCGACGAGACGCTGGCCTCAGAGGCGCAGAGTCTTTTGGCTGAAGCCGATGTGGACAATGCAATTATCCATGTAGGCCCGTTGGAGCAGGGCGTGGCTGAGCATGGCCCGTATGATGCAATAATGGTGCAGGGTGGCGTTGAACAGATTCCAGAGGTTCTGCTGGGTCAGCTCAAGGAACATGGCCGGATCGCTTGCCTGTTTGTCGAAGGCAACCTTGGCACGGTGCGGATTGGCCGGAAGTCGGGTGGTCGTGTCAGCTGGCGCAATGCATTCAACGCCAGCGCACCGATACTAGAGAGTTTTTCGGCAGAGTGTGCATTTTCGCTATAGTCCGCCGATAGATTTTTCTGCCGCCTTGATTAGTTGAAAAGAAGACCGCAAACTGCCTGCAGGGCAGTGTAATTTCGATTTGAGAGGATTTCGGTATGCGTGGTTCGGCGACAGGCAAGCTGGTCAGGGCATTCGCAGTGACCGCAGGACTTGCCATGAGCATAATGCCAGGGCGTGCGGCGTGGGCTGATAATATAACAGACGCCTTCATTGGCGCATATAACACCAGCGGCTTGCTGGAACAGAACCGGGCGCTGCTGCGTGCAGCAGATGAAGACGTGGCGATCGCGCTTTCCGCGTTGCGACCGATCATCAACTGGACCGTGCAGGTCAGCCAGGACTATACTCGGTCACGGACCAGCAATGTGGTCACGACGACCGAGCCGTCCCGGTTTTTCACCGGGCTGGGGCTTAGCCAGCTTCTTTATGATGGCGGCGCTTCGGTTCTAGGCAAGCAATCGGCGCAGGAAACTGTGCTGTCGACGCGGCAAAGCCTGATCGACATTGAGCAACAGGTTCTTATCCGCGCCACGAACGCTTATCTTGGCGTGCTGCTGCAGGAAGAAACCGTCTCTATTCGCCAGAACAACGTGGATGTTTCGGCGGAAGAACTGCGCGCATCAAATGACCGCTTTGAGGTCGGGGAGGTTACCCGTACGGATGTCGCTCTCTCCGAGGCGCAGCTGGCAAGCTCGCAGGCGGATCTTGCGGTTGCACGCGGTGAATTAAGCATTGCGCAGGCTGAATATGTAAATGCGGTTGGCAAGGCGCCAGGACGGACGGCCGGTCAACCGAGCCTGCCCAAACTGCCGCGGAGTGAGGCCGAGGCGGTCAGCCTCGCGCAACGCAACCACCCGGCGATTCTGTCGGCACAACATCAGGTCCGTGCATTTGATCTGATTGTACAGCAACAGCGGGCCAACTTTGGGCCGAATGTCAGCCTGAACGCGGATGCGGGCGTTAGGGAAAGCTATGACAACGACGATTATGTGAATGACGCGACCGTGTCGCTGGACTTCACTCAACCGATTTATGCCGGTGGCCGGTTGGCCGCGAATGTGCGGCGCGCTATGGCAACCCGGGATGCGTCGCGCGCGAACCTCCTGAATGTGCAAAAGGACATCACGCAGGGCGTTACAGATCGATACGCCGCGTTTCAGGCGGCCAGCGCCAGCCTGAGGGCGTCGACGGAACGAGTTCGCGCATCGCAGGTTGCTTTTGATGGCATCCGCGAAGAAGCGACATTGGGTGCCCGGACAACATTGGACGTTCTGAATGCCCAGCAGGATCTGCTGGACGCGCAGCTGGCCGAAGTGGCATCGCGCACTGAACGGTCCCGTGCGGCGTATCAGCTGTTGCAGGCGCAAGGTCTGCTGACGGCAGAACGTCTGGGGCTGGCCGTGCAGATCTATGATCCGACTTTGTATTATAATCTGGTCAAGAAGGCCCCGGCTCGGGTCAGCAAGCAGAGCAAAGATCTGGATCGCGTTCTCAAAGCGTTGCGTCGGGATTGATCGGCAATACTATCTGTTGTGGGGTTCGGATTGTTTGGCTACACTCGATCCAACGATAGAGCGGTAGAGAACAATGTCTGATAATGTCGTGAAAGCAGGGATCGAAGACGTTCTGTCTTCGGTCAAACGTCTGGTCAGTGAAGACAGTCGCAGTAAATCCACCTCAGATCAACAGGCTGTATCGCGCAAGCCAGGGCGATTGGTGCTGACTGACGCGTTGCGTATCAGCAAGCCTGCTCGGGCTGAAGTGAGTCCCGGCAAGCCGGGGCACGATAATGCCGACTCGGCCAAGCCGATGCTGCTGCGTGCATGTGATATTGTTCGCGCGGGCGAACCGGCCAACACAACGGATCAGAAGGCAGAGGTAAAAACCTCCAAACCAGACCGGTCGGATGATCCCGCGATCAGTCTGAGCGCCAAAATCGAAGCGTTGGAAGCCGCTATCGCGCAAACCGAGGATCAGTGGGAGCCGGATGGCGATAGTGCCGATGCCTATTCGGGCACGCCGACGCAATCCCTGCCATGGAATGTCGAAGAGGAATTCGCGGCCGCCATGTCCGTGGGATCAGCCGAAGTCAAAGCGGCAGATAACCCAGAGCAGGGGGATGATGCGTCATTTCAAGCAGAGTTCATCCGGTCGTCCCAGACGTTCGACCCCGTGTCGGGCGATGAAGTTGACGAAGATGTCGCGACGATCGACATGGATGAAGAAGCATTGCGCGACCTGATCTCTGAAGTGGTCCGGCAGGAGCTTCAGGGTGCGATGGGAGAACGCATCACGCGGAACGTGCGTAAGATGGTACGGCGGGAAATCGCGCGCGCGCTTGCTGCGAAAGAGTTGGAATAAGCCTTAACCGGGTTTCGGTGGCTGTGCCAGGCTCAGTAGCAGGTCAAGATCCATGTGGCGTTCCAGATGATCGGCCAGATCATCCAGCGTCTGTTCTACACCGTCTTCGTAAGCAGTATCCGATGTCACACCCAGCTTAGACAAATAGCGTGCGCGGAATGCGTCGGACGAAAAGATACCGTGTAAATAGCTGCCTTTGATCCGTCCGTTTGCGCTGGCCGCACCCTCTGGTCGACCTTCGACCTCCAGCCATGCCCGGGCGCAGTCCGGCCCATCTGTGTGACCCATGTGAATTTCGTACCCGCTGACCGGTTCCTGGTCGGGCAGGGCATGGGCCGAACGCAGGATGACCTGTTTATGGCCGCCCATGATGGTGTCGACATCCAGCAACCCCAACCCGGTGACCTTGCCCGGCCTGCCGTCGACGCCATCCGGATCGGAAATGGTTTTGCCCAACATCTGATAGCCACCGCACAGCCCCAGAACATGCCCGCCCCGACGGACATGGGCATAAAGGTCGATGTCCCAACCCTGTGCCAAGAAATAGGTAAGATCACCAATCGTGGATTTGCTTCCCGGCAACAGAACCAGATCTGCGTCACCGGGCAGGGGTCGCCCAGCAGGGACGATTTCGACACTCACGCCGGGTTCCGCCGACAGCGGATCGAGGTCGTCGAAATTTGCCATGCGCTCAAGCTGAGGCACCACGACCTTGCATGCGCCGCCGGTATGAGAGCGGATGTCCATCATATCCTCGGCCGGCAGTTTCCAGGCGTCGTGAAACCATGGCACAACCCCCAGACAAGGCCAGCCGGTACGGGCGGCAATGTCATCGCGGCCTTCGTCAAATAGGGACACTTCCCCTTTGAACCGATTGACGGCAAATCCGCGGATCTGCGCCAGATCGCCCATGTCCAGCACCGCCTGAGTGCCGACGATCTGGGCTATCACGCCGCCGCGGTGAATATCCCCGACCAGAACCACGGGAACATCCGCAGCACAGGCAAATCCCATATTGGCAATGTCGCTCTTGCGCAGGTTGGTTTCAGCTGGGCTGCCAGCGCCCTCGATCAGAACCAGATCGACGTCAGCGCACAACCGGTCAAAGCTATCCAGCGCGGCCCCAAGCAACTTGGATTTGTCCTTGCGGTAGTCGCCAGCCTTCATTGTGCCCGCTCGTTGCCCCTGAACGATGATCTGCGCCCCGGTATCCGTTTCGGGTTTCAACAAAATAGGGTTCATGTCCGTATGGGTTGCCCGCTTTGCCGCGCGTGCCTGAAGCGCCTGCGCGCGGCCAATCTCCCCCCCGTTTTCGGTGACGGCTGCATTGTTCGACATGTTTTGCGGTTTGAACGGCGCGACCTGCAACCCCCGCCGCGTGTAGGCGCGCGCAAGCCCTGCCACCAGAACCGATTTTCCAACATTGCTGCCGGTGCCTTGAATCATGATGGCGCGAACCATGCTTTGTCTCCTATATGTCGAGGCGCAGATGATCTGATTTAAGCCGAAAGGGAAAGCCCCGGATGAATACGCCAGCACATCTTTTGATCGGGGCTGCGGCGTTTGCCCGGCCTCCACAGGGGCGTATTCTTTGGGCTGCGTTGGCAGGAGCGTTGCTGCCGGATCTGTCCCTGTACCTGATGGCAGGCGTGTCCCTGTTTGTTCTGGGTATTCCGGAACAGGTGGTCTTTGGGCAGCTTTACTTTTCTCCGGCTTGGCAGACCGTATTCGCCATAGACAATTCTTTTATCTTATGGGGGTTGGCATTCCTGCTGGCAGTCTGGAGAGGTTGGTGTGTTCTGGCTGTCGGGGCAGCGGCAGGTCTTCTGCATCTTGCGACAGATTTTCTACTTCATGCCGGGGATGGGCGGCCACAGTTCTGGCCCCTCAGCAATTGGGTGTTCTACAGCCCGGTCAGTTACTGGGACAGCGACTATCACGCCCTATGGGTGGCGCCGATGTCAGCCGCGATCTGTCTGGCTGCATATGTCTTGCTGTGGCGGCGTGGCTTGCCTGTTTGGGGCAAAGCGCTGTTTGCAACTATGCTGGCAGCTGAAATCTGGGTGGTACGGCAGTGGCTATTGTTCTTTTGATCAACCACTGACTGCACGGCGATCGGGCATAGAAAAACGCGCTCTAACTGGCAGAGCGCGTTTTTTCATGCTGAAAACGCCTTGGATCAGGCGGCTTCTGCCTGCTGTGCAGCATTACGGCGTTCGCTTTCTTCACGCGACAGCGCAACCGAGGTGCGTACGCCACGTCCTACGAAATCCATCAATCCGTCCACAACCCGTTCATTCGGGTCGATGCCTGCACAGGACAGGACCTCGCGGCCATCGCGCGAGCGAGCCCAGCGGGCGATCTGTTCCGGGCCATTGCCATATTTCTTGTCATCGGCAATTGCGTCGTCCAGCGCAGCCAACACAACGGCCGCGAAAAGTTTACGTGCACGATTGCCTTGCTCATTGTTAAAGGCAGTGCCGTCAACGAAATCTCTCATCTCGTTTCCCTTGTTGTTCTTGCTCTTGCATTTTCGGCGTGAGGGTCCTTATGACCTATTAGGTGTGATTCGGATACAGTTGAAATGCATAGTTGCGTTGCGTCATTTGCATATCTCGCTGCACCTGCAGCACTAGGTTTCGTTGTCTTGTCAGGTGTGGTCCCGCCAGATATAGGGGGCGCAACTGACGCATCAACCGTTTGTGAAGGATTTAAGTCATGCCCAAGATAAATGGGAACGAAATTCGCCCCGGCAATGTGCTTGAGCATAACGACGGCCTGTGGGCAGCGGTCAAGGTCGACCATGTAAAGCCCGGTAAAGGCGGGGCTTTCGCGCAGGTTGAACTGCGCAACTTGCGTAATGGTTCGAAGCTGAACGAACGGTTCCGTTCTGCGGACAAGGTTGAACGTGTGCGCCTTGAACAGAAGGACCAGCAGTTTCTGTACGAATCCGACGGCATGCTGGTGTTCATGGATGCCGAAACCTATGAACAGATAGAATTGCCCGCTGATTTGCTGGGTGATCGCCGCCCGTTTCTGCAGGACGGCATGACCATCGTCGTAGAATTCTACGAAAGCGAAGCGCTGAATGCGACACTGCCGCAGAAAGTGACCTGCAAAATTGTCGAGACCGAACCGGTCGTCAAAGGACAGACGGCGGCGAACTCTTTCAAGCCTGCGGTGCTGGACAATGGTGTGAAAGTCATGGTTCCACCTTTCGTCGGTCAGGATGAAATGATCATCGTGAACACCGAAACGATGGATTATTCCGAACGCGCGTGACATTCCGTCACTTTTCGCACCAGACCGCGCAGGCACCCGCCGCGCGGTCTTTTTTATGCGGTGGGGCGATGTCGGTAGCGGGCCGGGTCTGGGCCAAACAGCTCTAGCATCAGCTCGTATTTGATGCGGTTCGCACTCACCTGGCGATAGAAGGCGATCAAAAAGGCCGTGGGCCCTTGTATGCGGGTAAGCCCGCTGGTGGCAGCCACCACGGTGCCGACATCCGTTTTACCTTGTAACACCAGATACCCGCCCAACATCAGAACGCCGACGGTTCCGGCCCCATTGATCACGCTCAACAGGAACTTGGCTGACAGTTTCCACAGAAACATCCGCCGCCGTGTGTCATAGATATCGTCGAACATGGAATTGATATCCCGCTCAACGGCTTCAATATCCTCTGTCGTCAGCCTGTCTGTGGCGTTGCGTAATATATGGACCCGCTCGGCGACGAAGGTGTTCACTTTGCGCTGCGAGGCCAAAACGATGATGATTTGCGGTACAATCATGGAAAACGCAATCAGCCCAAGGCCAGGTTGGGTGGATGAGATATAGCCGATTACGCTGATCAGCGTGCCGATCTGAACGACTGGGTCTGAAAATGCACCGCCTGCGAATTTTCCCAACTCTTCAGCTTCGGCAGAAACTGCCGTGGTCATAGTGCCTTTGCGCAGGCCTTCGCCTGAATCCTTCAGGTCGGTCGAACGCCACAGCAAGCGTTGCCGGATCAGCCGGATCATGTCTTCACCCAAGGTTCCGGCGCGAAACCCCAATACCCACTTCAATATCAGGCTCAGCAGGATGACCGCCATCATGCCAATGCCCAGCTGGATCAGTTTCTCGATCCCGACATCGTCGGACGTCAGGTGGTTGACGATTCCGCGTTGGAACTCAAGCGGCACGGCGGCAAGGCCTGCAATAGCAATGGACAGAAGGATGAGTAGGATTTGCCGCCCGGCGCTGGCGCGCCAGATCGCGGAATAAAGTCGAAACATGCAGGTATCCGGGTTGCCTTGTTTGCCAGCACTTTGGCAGCCAAGGACGACAGGTTCAAACTTTACGATATATCCTGCTGTGCCGGACGTGCCGATTTGGCAACAAGGCGCGTTCAGTCCTTCAGACGCACCATGGCGTCGCCCGCCTGCATCTTGTCGCCCGCGCGATCAAATCGCAGATAGGCAATCCCTTGCCCGCCTGCCTGAGTGTGCAACGTGCCGACGGGTTTGCCATTTGCCGTGATCTCGGTTCCCACTGGGGCTGAGCCTTCGACGTTCACCCTTCGCAAACCTTTGCGCAACTCGGTTTTGTGTTTCATGCGCGCGGTCACTTCCTGACCGACATAGCAGCCCTTTTTGAAGTCCACGCCATTCAGCGCCTCGAACCCGGATTCCAGAATATAACTTTCCGGGGTCAACTCTGTGCCGGCCTCGGGAATGCAATGCTGAACTCGCAGCGCGTCCCAGTCGGATCCGTCATCCCCTTCAAGGGTTGCGGAATAGATGCGCCAGCCCATGTCCGGATGGCGGGGATCGGGCAGGGCGGCATCCGGCGCTGGACCTGTGCCGCGTTGCAGGTTCAGATTGGTGCCCGCGATCGCAACATCCGCACGCAGCTTGTACATTGTCAGACGTTTGACCAGATCATCCGCAAGATGCTCGGCTACATCCAGAAGTACGCCATCGCTATCGCGTTTCAGGAAGAAATCCGCCAGATACTTGCCTTGCGGTGTCAGCAGCGCTGCATAAACCAGCCCGTTGTTCAGACCCTGAATGTCATTGGTGATCAAGTCCTGCAAAAAACTTTCGGTATCCGAGCCGGTCAGGCGCAGTATGCGGCGGGTGGGCATGGCTTGGTCCTCGTCATTTCCTTTGGCCTCGTGATATAGGAAGTTCCGATGCCAAGACCAGAGGTTATCAGACGTGCCTGCCCCCATCTCAGTTGTGATTCCGACCCGCAATGCCGCCGACGCCTTGCCCGCGTGCCTTGAGGCTTTGATGGAAGGGCTGCAAACCGGGCTGATCCGGGAGCTGATCATCAGCGATGCAGGATCAACGGACCACACGCTGGATATAGCGCATGAGGCAGGTGCAGAGGTCGTGACAGGTGCGCCGTCCCGTGGTGGTCAGTTGCGCCGGGGATGCGCGCAGGCCAAAGGCGATTGGCTGCTGATCCTTCACGCGGACACAGTGTTGCAACAGGGATGGAGCGAGACCGTGAGCACCCATTTTCCTTCGAACACACCCGCCGCCTTCCGGCTGGCGTTTCGCGCGCGCGGGATCGCTCCGGCCTGGGTGGCGGGTTGGGCCAATCTGCGCAGCCGGGTGTTTGGATTGCCATACGGAGATCAGGGATTGCTGGTTCCACGAGATGTATATCAGGCTGCGGGCGGATTTCCGGACCAGCCGTTGATGGAAGATGTGGCGTTGGCACGCGCGTTGCCGCGGATCACGATTTTTAACACTCGTGCATTTACGAGTGCGGAGCGGTATGAACGGGTGGGATGGTTTCGGCGGGGCGCGCGGAATCTATGGACGCTTCTGCGCTATTTTCTGGGGACTGATCCACAGGTACTGGCGCAGGCTTATCGGCGTTAAGTGTTGCACGCAGTTCGACCACAGATTTTCCCAGCCGGAATGGGGCCGCAAAACTAACAAGGCACAGGGCAACGATCTGCAAAACCAGAATATGGGCGTTGTCCTGCAAGTATTCCCATTCTTCCTTCAGCTTGCTGACCTGCTCGATCAGATCGTCATAACTCTGTGCCAGGATCAAATAGTCTCCGGCGATCGCCGGAACCTTGCGCCGCATGTTATCGATGGCTGTCTGAGTTTTCTCGTCCATTGAGGTGAAGACCAGAAACTGATCGATATCGAAGGCGTCCGCCTTAGCTGCCATACCGCGAATTTCCTCCATTTCATCCTTGGACTGGCCCCCGAACAGGAAATGCAGCCCCTGCAGCGGGGCCACTTCATTGGTGACAGCGATGAACAATGGCAGTTCCGAGTTGCTGGCGGTAGAGGCCGACAGAAATTCGACCTTGTCGCACAACACTGCCGTGTCCGGGTCGTAGGCGGGATCGCAGAATCGCAACCGGAACCGCGCAGCGTCGCGGTCAAAAGCCAACGTCGCTGCGTAAGCCACATCGATCTGACGATCCAGCCGCGAACTGTCAGAGGTATAAAGCCCCGCCAGAACCGCAATCAAAGCGCCGAAGCCCCCCAGCACGACCCAGACCAGATCGGCCAGTTTCCATGCCCGGTGACCTGCGGGTTTTCGAAACAAAAAGGCGGTGCCGATTGATCCGATCAGGAAAAACAGGATCAGCAAAGGCAATTGGTTGTCGGCTATAAAACTCATATGCCCGATCTTAGGACCTGTTGTGTGTCCTGCAACAGGGATCACGAGCAGTTGTAACATCTTACCACATCCTCATACTGGAAGCAGCGCAGAGGGGGACTTCGATGTTTAAAGAAATTGTTCTGATCCACGGTGCTTTTGCCGGGCCCTGGTGCATGCAGGATTACGCGGCTTTTTTTCGCGACCTGGGTTGGACGGTTCACGTTCCGGCCTTGCGTTTCCATGGCGGTGATCCGAAAGCGGACCCTGACCCGGGACTAACAGATACCAGTGTCATGGACTACACAAACGACATAGCGGAATTTGTTCAGGGTCTGGACAGCAAACCTGTCATTCTGGGGCATGCCATTGCAGGGGTGGTGGCGCAGCAAGTGGCGACGCGCGGTTTGGCCAGTGCCATCGTTTTGATCAATCCGAATGCACCCTGGGGCACCTTGCCCGAAACCGATGATGAACGAGCTGTACCACGAGCCTTGATGGAAGGCGGAGCCTTCTGGAAACAGCCCATGCGGGTCGCGTTCGATTTGATGGCCCCGTTTGCTCTGAACAAGATGGATGAGGCCCGACAGCACGCAGTGTTCGATCAGTTGGGCGCTGAAAGCGGGCGCGTGATGTTTGAGATGTTCTTCTGGATGTTTGACGACCATCACGCGATCAAAGTTGAATTCGACAACGTTGAGTGCCCCGTTTTGGTGGTTTCAGGTGCGCAAGACAGGGCGGTCAACCCTGATACCTGCCGCGCACTGGCAGAACGCTATGGGGATCGCGGAACCTTTTTGCTGGTCGAGGATCATGCGCATTTCCTGTTCATGGAACCCGGTTGGGAAGGGCCTGCTGCGCAAATCGAGACTTGGCTGAAAGGCCAGCCGAAGTGAAACGGGCTTGACAAAAATCAGTTACTTGGCCGACACCGCGACATGTGAATAGGGCAACCGACCCTTGATGCGCACAAATTCTGCGAGAAAGGTCCGGGCATGTCCCTGTTCGTCGTCCTCATTATTCTTTCGGCTGCCCTGTTGCATGCGGTGTGGAACGCGATCGTGAAAACGGCCGCTGATCGCACCACCATGCTGGGCTTGGTCGCGTTTGGCCACGTGGTGCCCGCTACGGTTATGGTGATGGTGCTGCCACTGCCAAACGCAGAGAGCTTTGTCTATATCCTGCTCTCGACCGTTGTGCATTTCGGTTATTATTTCATGTTGGGTAAAGCCTATCAGCACGGTGACCTGAGTGTGGTCTATCCCATCGCCCGCGGGATTGTTCCGGCGCTGGTCTCGCTTTGGGCAATGGTTCTGGTCGGCGAGGTGTTGCCCTTGCAGGCCTGGGCCGGGATCGCTCTGATCGCCTTGGGTATTCAATTGAGCAGCTGGAAGGCGCTGCGCTCGGGCGTAGGGCGCAGTGCGATGGTGTTTGCGTTGGGCACCGGGTTCTGCATTTCGATCTATTCGGTCGTTGACGGAATTGGGGTACGGCTATCTGGCAATACGCTCAGCTATTGGGCGTGGGGGGCGTTTTTACACCTGTTCATAGCCGGATTCGTCGGGGTGCGGAAACGTGCCGCCCTAAAAGATTTGCCAGCCAAAGTATGGATGACGGGCATTCTTGGCGGGCTGGTTTCGGTGACGGCTTATGGTCTGGTGCTCTATGCCAAGAACTTTGCACCTCTGGGCGCGGTTTCGGCGCTGCGGGAAACCTCGGTCATTTTTGCTGCGCTGATAGGGTTCATTTTCCTAAAGGAAGGCAACTGGATACGACGGCTTGGCGCCGCCGTACTCATGGCCGTCGGAGTCGCACTGATCGGAATGGCCGTCTGATCCGGCCATAACGTCTTTGACGATGGCGGTGCGGGTGTCCTACCGGCCCACCTGAAATGTGCTTTGAGGCTTCCAGTGCATGGTGCCTTTGTCACTTGCCACGCAACGCAGCAACCGTTCCTCACGCGTGTTGATTGTATCCGTAACGGTATTGTCGCCGAAGATCACGATGAAGGAATCCGGGGAATAGGCCAGCCCTTTGTAATAGCAAAACCGTGTTTCCGCCCCGTCCGGGATCGGAGACGCCAGGCTGAGCGTCTGTTGCGCCACAGCTTGGGTCGCGAGAAGGGCAAAGGCCAGCCCATAGGTCGGTGTTTTCATGTCGTCCTCCCGTCCTGTAAACTTGGTGTCAGTCAAAAGTTTAGACGCCCTTACCTCAATTTTTTGTTGTTATAATTGAGGTAAGTGTGAACGGGATCAACGGTTTAGGCAACGGGAAACTGTGAAGATCCAAACTCTGGCCAAAAAACTGAACCAAAGGTCGCGTGTCCTGGAAGGCTCGAAGAGCACCGGCTATCGGGATCGACCCGACGCTGAACCAGAAAAGCCTGCGGGTTCACTTACCCCGAAGCGACGTCCGCCTGAAGCTCTCGGAAATACCGGATGGTTGCATCCAGCCCTTCTTTCAACTGCACTTTGGGCTCCCAATTCAGCAGGGTCCGCGCCAGTGTGATATCGGGCTGGCGTTGCTTTGGGTCGTCCTGAGGAAGCTCCTTAAAACTGATAGGGGTTTCCGCACCCACCAGCGCCTGCACTTCGCTGGCCAGTTCGTTCATCGAGAACTCATTGGGATTGCCCAGATTGACAGGGCCAGTGACGTCCTTGTCGGACTCCATCAAACGGATGAACCCTTCGATCAGATCATCCACATAGCAGAAAGACCGGGTCTGCGTGCCATCGCCAAAGATGGTGATCGGCTCGCCCGTCAGCGCCTGCATGATGAAATTCGACACCACGCGCCCGTCGGCGGGGTGCATTCTGGGTCCGTACGTGTTGAAGATGCGGGCCACCTTGATCTCAAGCCCCATCTGGCGGTGATAGTCGAAGAACAGCGTCTCGGCGCAACGCTTGCCCTCGTCATAGCAGGACCGCGGACCAATCGGGTTGACGTTGCCCCAATAATCTTCGGTCTGCGGATGGACGGTCGGGTCGCCGTACACCTCGGAGGTCGAGGCCTGAAAGATCTTGCATTTCAGCCGTTTCGCCAGGCCCAGCATGTTGATCGCGCCGTGAACGCTGGTCTTGGTCGTCTGCACCGGGTCGTGCTGATAATGCACGGGCGAGGCCGGGCAGGCGAGGTTGTAGATCTCGTCGACCTCTACGAACAACGGGAAGGTCACATCATGGCGCAGGAATTCGAAACGCGGGTTGTTGTGCAGATGGTCGATATTGCGCTTGGTGCCGGTGAACAGGTTGTCGACGCACAGAACCTCATGCCCTTGATCCAAAAGCCGGTCGCACAGATGCGAGCCTAAGAAACCGGCCCCACCGGTTACGAGAACACGTTTTCGACTGTCATAAAGGCGGGCCATTGCAAATCCTTAATCGTTAAATCCAAGCCAGCTTGTCGCGGGGAAGCCGGCTCTTGGTTTGTTTTGTAAACCGAAGATGTTTGAATTGCAGTATATTTTGGTTTTTTGACGGCACGTGTGGTGTTGCTGCGTTTTTCATCTTCCCAACGTATTGCGCGAGGCTGGTTGTACTCGGGCAATTTGCCTCCTAAGCACGCTAGATGCATAATTAGTTAGGATGAATACTTGCAGCAATCTAGCAGCAGTTGAAAAACAGATATATGCACCCATCCCAAGCTAGTTGTTAGCCAACTATTTTTTTGTGAAAGAAGCTGATGCTATTCTTGAGTTTCTCAATATCCGCTACATCCTCCTGTTTGTGAATCACTCGGTGACAAGTTGGACATAGCACCAGGAAGTCGTCTGGAATTTTGTACCTGCGTGTCTCACCTTCTGAGAGCTCTCGAATTGGTTTTGCATGGTGAACATCAAGCGGAACGTTCTTGATTGGGCCTTCGTAACGATAGTGTTCGACTGGCGCTAAACCGCAACCTTCGCATTTTATCCCGCGACGCTCCAAAACCCGCAACCTTACATTCTTTGCGCGTTCAATTCTTCTAGAAAGAACGTAACTCCTGGTCTCGAGGATGTCAGTTGAACCAGACTCCTCCATCATGGTGTCGACAGGTGTTCTGCCCCCTCGGTCTACAAGCGCTTTGTACGCCGCGAGCATCATTTCCAAGTCTTCGTAGAACTGGTTAGGATCAATGGCATCTGCTTGGTAGACCCTACCAAATGCATGGCCAGCAACGTATCCTGCTGGAAGTTTTTCCGTCGAGCCGAGATTGATACTACCACTGTCAAATCTTTCAAAAAACTCAGGAATTCTCTCTGTTATGTCGACAGCACGACGAGCGAGAATACTCCGACCTTTGTCGTTTTCTCCGAATTCTCGGTAAACCTCAGTCGTACCTTGATTGAGAGATAACACTACCTCTTCTGTTTGTGCGTTAATAAGGTAAACGACGTAATAACCGCGAGTTGCAGTGTCTGTTACGAGTGGGTCGAAGAAAGCTAACCACGGTACCGAAGCCCAACGTGATTGGCCGACACTTGCTTTCACTTCTAGTTCGTATGGTAGGAAAAGTAGGCGTTTCTTTGCTTCTATCGCTATGTCGTGCCGTACAAAATTTCCAAAATCACTCCCAGAGAAACTTTTAGCACGTTCAAAGACATACTCGCTCGCGAGACGCGATAGATATTCATGAAGCATTAGGGCTACTCAAACATCCAACTCCTCCACAAACCGCGCGTTCTCCTGAATATACTGGAACCGCAGTTCGGGTTTTTTGCCCATCAGGCGTTCGACCAGATCGCCGGTCTCGCCGGGTTCGTCCTCGTCGATGGTGACCCGGATCAATTTCCGGGATGCCGGGTCCATCGTGGTCTCTTTCAGGTCCTTGGCGTCCATCTCGCCCAGACCTTTGAAGCGTGAGACGTCGATCTTGCCTTTGCCGCCCAGACCTTTCTCAAGCCATTCATCCCGCTCTGCCTCGTCCAGACAATAGACGCGTTTGGCGCCTTGGGTCAGGCGGTACAGAGGCGGGCAGGCGAGGTAGAGGTGGCCCGCGTCAATCATGGGCCGCATCTGGGTGAAGAAGAACGTCATCAGCAGCGCCGCGATATGCGCCCCGTCCACATCCGCGTCGGTCATGATGATGATCTTGTCATAACGCAGATCGTCGACGTTGAACTTGGTGCCAAGCCCGACACCCAGCGCCTGCGTCAGATCGCTGATTTCGGCATTGGTGCCCAGTTTCGAACTGGCCGCGCCCAGCACGTTCAGGATCTTGCCGCGCAGGGGCAGCAGGGCCTGTGTTTTGCGGTTCCGGCCCATCTTGGCAGACCCGCCCGCAGAATCTCCCTCGACGATGAATAATTCCGTGCCGTCCCGTGTTGAACTAGAACAGTCCACCAACTTGCCGGGGAGACGAAGTTTCTTAGTGGCGGACTTGCGTTGTGTTTCCTTCTCGGCCCGTCGGCGCAGGCGTTCCTCTGACCTCAGGATGAGGAAATCCAGGATCGCGCCGGCGGATTTGTTGTCCGCGGCCAGCCAGTTGTCGAAATGGTCGCGGACAGAGTTCTCGACCAGTCGCTGCGCTTCGACCGTGGCAAGGCGGTCTTTGGTTTGGCCCACGAATTCCGGTTCAGAGATAAAGCACGACACCAGCGCGCAACCACCGGTGATCAGGTCGTCGCGGTTAATCTGCGCGGCCTTCTTGTTGTTGATCAACTCGCCATAAGCCTTGATCCCCTTGAGGACCGCGGCCCAGAAGCCTGCCACATGGGTACCGCCTTCGGGCGTGGGGACGGTGTTACAGTAGGACTGGATGAACCCGTCGCGCGAGGGCGTCCAGTTGATCGCCCATTCGACCTTGCCGGGGGTGCCGAATTTCTCCTGAAAGTCCACTGTTCCGGCAAATGGCTGCTCGGCATAGGTGGACGAGCCGTTCATCGTCTCTTTCAGGTAATCCGACAGGCCACCGGGGAAATGAAACGTGGCCTCGGTCGGCGTCTCGCCATCGTCGATGGCGGATTTCCAGCGGATTTCGACGCCCGAGAACAGGTAGCCCTTGGAGCGGATGGACTTGAACAGGCGGGCCGGTTTGAACTTGTGGTGGCCGAAGATGTCGGGATCGGCGTGGAAGGTGACTGTGGTGCCGCGGCGGTTTGGAGCTGCGCCGACCTTTTCGACCGGGCCAAGGGGGACGCCGCGTGAGAAGCGTTGTTCGAACAGCTGCTTGTCGCGCGCGACCTGCACGACCATCGAATCCGACAAGGCATTTACCACGGATGCACCCACACCGTGCAGACCGCCCGAGGTCTGATAGGCCTTGCCCGAAAACTTGCCACCCGCGTGCAAGGTGCACAGGATCACCTCGAGCGCGGATTTGTCGGGGAACTTGGGGTGCGGGTCGATTGGGATACCACGCCCGTTGTCGCGCACGGTCAGTGCGTAATCGGCGTGCAGCTCGACCTCGATCCGATTGGCATGGCCCGCGACGGCCTCATCCATCGAGTTGTCGAGGATCTCGGCCACCATGTGATGCAGCGCCCGCTCATCCGTGCCGCCGATATACATACCGGGGCGTTTGCGCACCGGTTCCAGCCCTTCTAGCACCTCGATCGATGAGGCGTCATAGGTATTGGTCGCTTCAGGCGTCAATAGATCGTCGGGCATGGGTGCTGCTCTTGTTTTTGAGTTTCTCCCATTATGGCAGGTGATGTGGTTCGGGGGAAGAGGGGCGCGAGGTGTTGTGGAGGGTTTGGGAGGCAGACGGCCACCCAAGCTGACATTCGCTTCGGTCGCAATACCGGTTGCGAGCAGCGGCAGCTTTGCGCAAATAGCTGCCATGGCGAAATCTTGGCGCAAATGACGATACAAAGCGCACGCGTAAGATTTCGCTCGTGCAAAAAGTCCCGCCGGTATCTTGAAATAACTCTATCGCAGGAAGCCCAGTAACAGCTTCGAAGGCGTCGGAATGCGACTCAACATGATTTGGATCAGGTATTCGTGGCAAAACTTCGAAGAACGGATCGAAGTCGACCATAGCCTGAGCCAAAACCCCAAGCATAGATGGATCACCTTCAATGACCGCTTTCCCATCTGCAAGTTGAGTATCCAGCGTTTTGTCACCGGCCATTGTCATCTCAAGATCGCTGCGATTAATCCTCAACGTCAGATCCGGTGAGGCAGCTTGGAAACCCTCAACTTCGGTAAGAATAGCGTTTCGGAGTTCAACCAGAAACTTTTCGCCATTGTCGGGCGTTACAAAGTTCATGGCAAACTCATGGTCTTCTACCTTGCGGTTGACCATCTTGATTGCAAGAAAGTTCAGGAACAGCTCCGTCGACATGGCTCGGATAACGTCCGGGCTGAAGGTGTCCGGAATATCCCCTTCAGGAATGCCCGACCTAAGCTCGAAAGCACCGGACAGAGCCGCGAGGCCCAATTGATGCGAAAGGCCATCAATGAAAATGTTTGCTTGGCTCGAGAGTTTGAGAAGCTGGTCACCGATTACTGCATTCGACCAGGCGAAGTTTTTCCCTAATGGCTCCCCTCACGTTCTGCTACGCCAAAAGAACGAGCGAACCTTTTGGGACCAAAATCAACAGGCTGCTTATGTGAGATTTTTCTTTATTGTTGCTGTTCTGACTGTTTCCGCAGGGCCAAGCATCGCAATTCCAAGGAAGATGGCGAGCGCGGGTGATTGGAGGATCCTCTGCAGCAAGGAGACTTGAAAATGCTTCATCAATCAAAACGTGGAATATGAAGGCCGGAACACCGCCAATTTCACAGGGTTTCCGATTGAAAAAGGCGAAGCAGTCGCGGGGGTAGATTTGTTGTCGCCGGTAGGGGCAAATCTGAGTCCGGGTGTCGTAGTTAGGATAGATGGAAATTATGGGTTCAAGTACAACTACAGCAATTGTGCGCCTTCATATTGCTTAGTCAAAATCGGTTTGACGCAAAATACTTTGAACACCTATCGAAAGGGCAATTCCGCAGAAGTTTTCTTCTACCTTGCCTCTTCACCCGACACCCAACGGCGTATCAAGTCTTCATTTTATGGCTTCGCATCCGCTTTCGATGAAGTCAGGAAACGGGTATACCCAAGCAAGTAGTCACTTATTTGAAAGCTCACTTTATTGCACGTCGAGGACATAACCTCTTTGTTATGCGCTCTGACCACCTAGTCTGTTTTGCTTCGTTCCAAAAAAAACAGCGCAACCAAACCAGATTTGCGAAAGAGTACCATCCTTATAAAGAGTACCATCCTTATAAAGTAACAAGAATTACCGCCATCTGTGAGTCACGCAGACAATGTCCGTTTTCCGCGGTTCGCGACCTGCTACACGGGTGCAATACTGAAGTGTGATCAACGACGGCTAAGGGCTCAACGTACCAATTCAAGCACGTCGCAGAGAATGGCAGCAGCGAGCCCAAAGCAGCTATTGTTCTGGCAAGTCAATTTGTTTTCGCAGCAAAAGAGCATTCTGGCGCGCCGCGCTAACGGCAATCTGCCATAATACAAGGTGCTACTCCGAACTGTACCATATTGGCGAGGTGTAAGCGCGATCCTGTACTTCTGCTGGAACGCTATCCGGTAGAGGAATGTCGTAAAACGCAGCATCAATTGTGGTCCAACGCGGTTTTGGAATCTCAATAACGCGCACGTAGTAGAAGGCATTCTGAGAGGGATCAAAGTCTGGGTCCTGCCAATATCCGTCCAGTGCTGCGGCCCCAATTGAGTTATTGTAAGTTGCCTTTTCAACGTTGACAGTCGAGCCGACGGATTCGCGGGCGCGACCGTCTGTGTCGATCTCGCGACCTCCTGACACCGCGACATCATAGATACGTTCAAAAGTCTCGCCGCTCCCGTCGATCCAGCCCTTGATGATCTGCACGCGGTCCAGATTAGCACCGTCAGGGTCGCGCAGTGCGCGGATCAGGAATCCAGGTGCAGCCCCTTCCGGCGCATTGGCCAGATCGCCGCCCATCGGCACGCCATTACGATAACCGTGTGCCGCAAAGTCGGATACGCCAAGGTCCTCTGCATCAAAGTTCCATCCGCCAAAGACGCGCACACGGATTCTGCTGCCTGTAGTGGCATAAGCCTCCTTGCGGGAGATCGCTCCATGTACTTCCTCGCGGGTGTTTTCGCGCGCCCAGACGGCAGTCAGCCCTGCTGCGGATTCCTGTGCGGTGACAATCCGTAGCGCCGGGTCGTCCGACGGGATCACATCAAGGTTGTGCCGTATTGGCGACGGCTCTGTGTGCTGGTACTTGCCAAAGTAATTGTCTTCACGCGTAGTCGGGAGCGCTGTGTGGGAATCTGTTGTGCCTGTGAAACCTGATTTGAACGGGTTCACACCAATCTCACGTTTAATCTCAAGCCCTACTTTGAGCGCCGAGCGCGCGTATTCATAACGCAGCATCTCAGGTTCTTTGGCGGCTGTCCCTGCGAGATTTGCGACGTCCCATGTTTCGAAGTTGGCAAATTCATCATCTGGCGACAACATTGGATGTGTTTCTTCATCGCCTTTGATTTGCGTTATCTCGTGCATTGGTTCCCAACGGGCGCGTTTGGCCGCATAGTCCGCTTCCATGGGTGATCCGTCGAACTTGGTTGGCGCAAACATGATACCATTCGACACGTTCCCATTGTGTGGTACCGAAATCGCGCTGCCACCGGTTTCCTCTTCGTAGGCAGCCAAGTGATCCCACATCAGCTCAGGATCTTCGCTGTCGAAGTACGTGAAAGGGCGGGTGCGGCTTGTCTTATCCGCCCCGTCACCGAAAAGAACGACACGGTGCAAGTTGTTCCCAAGCGGGGTCGATGTCCATTCGTAACCCGCAATCGCTGTGAAAATGCCGGGATTGTTGTAATGGTCAATGGTTTCAATGATCTGTTGCCACAAGTCGCCATCGAGATCCAAACCCGCCGTAGGGTCGCGGCCCTGCACTGTCGATATTTCGATTATGTCCGCGAAGGCCGCCATCCGCCCTTCCTGTCCCGAATTAAACCGCTCGTATGTCAGGCGACCCCATTCATCAGCCAGCAGGCGGGGGTCTGCCGCGCGGATGGCGGTGGACAGCCCGAGCATTTCCGCATGTTCTGTGATGGCCAGAAAATCGAGTGGCCGGACAAGTTGCACCGATTGTCCGGTGTTAGAGATGATCCGCTCGCCGCGCGCTACACGAAAGGCGTCGTGAATGTTTAGTGAAGTACCTACCAACCCGGCGTCAAAGGAAATCTCTGTATGAAAGTGCAAATCGCCAAAAAGCACCTGATCCGGGTACGACCGATCAACAAATGGCGAATAGTCGGTCCCGGCGTCAACAGTGGCTTCTGACACGACACCTTCAAACGCCAAAGCGCTCGTCGAAGCCAAGATTGCTGAGCTAGCAAATCCCACGGCAAATTTGTTTATAAATTTGGCGCGTTTCATGATTATCCCCCCATCCTTTAAACTGAATTATCCCCCCATCCTTTAAACTGACTTTTAGGCGATGCTAGCACAGTTTTGGCTTCCACCCTAATCGCAGAGAGCGCACCTTGCGGCATATCAATCAGCCGTAATCCGTTTAATAATCTGCGCTGTTGCGAACGGCGGTTTTGTCCCGCTCACCTGCCATTTGCCATCAAGTCTTGAATGTCTGGAATATGCGGTTCGCGACCTGCCGCAGGAGCGAAAGTCCGAAGCTCGGTCGACGACCTTTGTGGGTGGTTCCTGCATTGCAAGAACTTTTTGGTGATGTTTGCGAGTATTTTGTCAGTACCTTCGTCTGTCCGGCCTGTTTGCGTGGCGGCATTGTCGCCACTGGCCTTGATGAATTCCGCGAGCGAGGTTCCAATCGGCTTATCGACCTCTGAGGGTCGCTGCCATTCCCGGAGTGTCCTTGCTCTTGGTTGACTTAATTCCGCATCATCACTTCAACGTCTTTCATCTCGTGGGCAGCCGGCGCGGTTAGAACGCAGGCTGCCGGTATTCCTGTTTCTTCGTGAGCATCGCCCAGATGGCCCGCGCGGCCTTGTTGGCCATGGCGGTTGTTGCCGGTCGGAATGGTTTGTCTGCGATGATCTTTGCTGTCCACAAATCGACTTTCTCAGGAGAACGTTTCGCCATCACAGCGCGCGACGTCATGCGTACGACCAACAGCTAGTGAATGTAGCGATCACCCTGCTTTGCGTTCTTGCCCAGGCGTTCCTTGCCACCGCTAGACTTGTTGAGTGGGGTCGGACCGAGCCAGGCTGCCAGATCGCGTCCGATCCGGAACTGGTTTGCATCGCCGATCGTAGCGACAATCGCTGACGTCGTGATCGGGCCGATGATGAGCCATTTGTGCGCCATTGGTTCAAGTACAAGGACGACTGCATACGCATCAATCCACGCGCGTCTGCATTCAGAAGGGCATGTTGCCGGATCATCTTCGAATAGCCGTCGATGCGCGCGTTCAAGCCGATGAACTGGTAGCGCTGGATACTGGGCACGCCGTTGGCGATCTCCGGCATTTCTGGATGGTCGCCATCAAGGTGACGCTTTGCAAAAGCCGTCACTGCTTCGATTCCAGTGGGTAAAATGTGCCCAAACTCGCGCAAAGGACTGCGGAGCATGTTGGCCAGTTGGGTGCGCTGCCGGACGGCCAGATCTCGAGTCCGGTGGATTGAGAGAATGGCTTGCTGCTCTTCTGTTTTGATCTCGACAAAGCGCATAGTTGGTCGACGGACGGCTTCACAGATTGGCTCGGCATCAACAGCGTCGCTCTTACCGCGTTTCACGTAGGGATGACGTATCCGGCGGGCATAAGCCGCACCTCGTGCCTCAATTTGCGCAGCTGGCGACCCCAGTGATGGGACGAGCCGCAGGCTTCCATGCCAACCCTGCACGGTAAAAGCGTCTCAAAGAAGCTAAGCTGTTTCGCGCGTTTGACGGTCTTGTTGAAGATGATGCGGCCGCTCTCAGAAATACCGTGTACTTAAAAACATCCTTGGCCAGATCCAGGCCGATTGTCTTTACTGTCATTGGGTGGCTCCTTCCCTCGCAGTCGACAACAACTGCTCTTTGGCACTTTCGATGCCGGTGGAGCAGGAGCCACCCACCTCATCCGCTTAGGGCTCTGTTCGACACTCAGAAAATTCACCTCGCCATCAGCTCGAAGCACTCCTAGTCTCTGGACATCAAGCAATCACAATAACAGGACCAAAATGAGCTGGATCAAAACAATCCCCTATGCTGAGGCCGCGGGCAAGCTGAAGACGCTCTATGACCGGGTCACGGGCCCCGGCAACAATGTGGACAACATCATGATGGCGCATTCGTTGCGGCCGCATTCGATGGAAGGCCATATGGCGATGTACAAGGCTGTGCTGCATCATTCGGGCAACAAGATACCGAAATGGTTTCTTGAGGTGCTGGGCGTGTGGGTCAGTTCACTGAACCGATGCGGGTATTGCGTGGAACATCATTTCGCCGGGTTGCAGCGGTTGCTTGGGGAAGAAGCGCGGGGTAATGCCATCCGGGCGGCGATCGAGGCACGCGATCCGGCGGCAGCTCCGTTGGATGCAGCGCAGATTGCAGCGATGATCTATGCCCGCAAACTGACCGAGGCGCCGGGGGACCTGGAAGAAGCGGATGTGGCCGCCCTGCGCGCCGCAGGGTGGGAGGACGGGGAAATCCTCGAAATCAATCAGGTCTGTTCTTATTTCTCCTATGCAAACCGGACGGTTCTGGGGCTTGGATGCTCGACCGTAGGGGACGAGTTGGGCCTGTCACCCAACAACGCTGACAACCCTGATGATTGGGGGCATCGATAAAGCCAGAAAAAAGCTGAGATCGGCAGCTTCGGTTTGGTCATCATGATAGCTGCCTTGCACTCTGTCCTGTCTAAAATGCCAGGTCAGATCAGGTATTGTGAACCCATTCCAGAATGGCGCGCGCCAATGCTTGCGGCTTTTGGTGATGCAGCCAATGGTCGGTGTCGGGGATCGTGACGCGGGTCAGGTCAGGGGCGAAGGTTTCCAAGCCTTCAGTCGCATCGGGCAAAAGCGCCCTGTCGTCAGGCCCCCAGAGCAAAAGATGCGGGCATCGGATGTGCAGCCGTTCAAGGGGCAGATCAGGCAGGTCTGTCGCGGGGGTTCCGAGCTGTGCGACGACCAGAGGTGAGGCGCGATACCAGTTCAGCATCGCCTCCAGCCGACCGGGGCGGGCCCATTCGGAGCGGTATTCTGCCATGCGATCCTCGGTTAACCAATCCAATCCCATGCCATGGCGAAAGAACTTTTCGAGCATCGCAAAGTTGTTGTCGGACAGTTTCTGTGCCGCATCGGGTGCCCTTAGCTGGTTGATGTATTGCGAAGCTTGCGATTGCGCGCCACCCGCAGCCATGGCGCGTTGAAATGGTACCGGATGCACGCCGTTTGCGATGACCAGCCGCTTGACCAGATCGGGGCGGAACATGGCAAGGCCATAGGCAACCGATGCGCCCCAGTCGTGACCCAGCACCGCAACTGGCCCGCCTTGGGCCTCGATCAGGGCGGCCATGTCGGACACTAGTTGCGAGAGGGTATAATTGTGCACACCTTCGGGGCACCAACTCTGGCCATAGCCACGTTGGTCAGGGGCGATGCAATAAAAGCGATCCGTCAGATGTGGGGCGAGGTCGACCCAGGCACCGCCATATTCGGGGAATCCGTGCAGCATCAAAAGCCGAGACGCGGCGGGATCTCCCCAAGTTCGGACACAAAAGGAACTGCCATTCAGGTCGATAAACGTCATGTGCATTGGAACCTCTGATCCGATGAGGAATTTATGGGTTTTTGAGGCATCAATTTGACCCCAATCAAAGCGCATCCAAAGCCTTTCTGCTAGCCCTCTTTCAGGACAGTAGAAAAAGGAAAAGATGTATGGAAGCCATTGCTCCGGTCGAAGCAAAAACCGCTCAGATCAAGGCCGTACCGGCCAATACCACAGAGCCCGCAACGCCCAGCCCCGAAAAGATCCGGCAGGCGTTCGAAAGTGGAAAGTACCCCTACGGTCGCAAGATGGCGCGGTCGGCGTATGAAGCGCAGAAAGCAAAGCTGCAAGCAGAGTTGCTGAAGGTTCAGTTGTGGGCGCAGGAGACGGGGCAGCGGTTCGTTCTGTTGTTCGAAGGCCGTGATGCCGCCGGCAAGGGCGGAACGATCAAACGGTTCATGGAGCATCTGAACCCGCGGCAGGCCCGAGTCGTTGCCTTGAATAAACCCACCTGGGAGGAGAAGGGGCAGTGGTATTATCAGCGCTATGTTCAGGAATTGCCGACCGTTGGCGAAATGGTTTTCTATGACCGGTCCTGGTACAATCGCGCGGGTGTCGAGCGGGTGATGGGGTTCTGTTCACCCAACGAGTATCTGGAGTTCATGCGGCAGACCCCGGAATTGGAACGGATGCTGGTCCGTTCAGGCGTTCAGCTATACAAATACTGGTTCTCGGTCACGCAGGAAGAACAGCAACGCCGTTTTAAAAGCCGCGAGTCGGATCCTCTGAAACAGTGGAAACTGTCACCCATCGACAAAGCCAGCCTCAGCAAGTGGGATGATTATACCGAGGCGAAGGAGGCCATGTTCTTTTACACTGACACGGCTGACGCGCCTTGGACGATCATCAAGTCGAATGACAAGAAGCGCGCGCGCCTGAACTGCATGCGGCATTTCCTGTCGACCTTGGATTACCCCGGTAAGGATCACGAGATTGTGGACGAACCCGATCCATTGATCGTGGGACAGGCGCATCACGTGATTCACCGGTCCGAGCATATTTTGGGGACGACATTGCATCCTGATGCTCGTTAAAAGCCAAAGTGCCCGCTCTCATGTTTTGAGCGGGCTTCAGAGTCTCATGGTGAAATTTTATTGATCCACTCTTGTCCCGCGCCAAGCCCGCGCATATGGCTGGTGCAATGACAAAAGTGATGACATATCCCGCCCATTTTCGGGCGATTGCCGTGCTGGGCTTGCCACTGGTCGGAGGGCATCTGGCGCAGTATGCGATCAGCTTGACAGATACCATCATGTTGGGTTGGTACGGGGTCGAGGCGTTGGCTGCGGTCACGCTGGCCAGCAGCTATTACTTTGTGCTGTTTTTGTTCGGTGCGGGGTTTGGCTGGGCCGTCATGCCAATGGTTGCCACAGCGGCAGCAGAAGGGGACGAAACCAGCATTCGCCGCTCAACCCGAATGGGGCTTTGGCTGTCGTTGCTATACGCAGTAGTGGTTATGCCATTGCTGTGGTGGTCTTATCCGATCCTGATCGCCATGAAGCAGGAACCGCAAATTGCTGAAACCGCATCCGAGTATTTGCGCGTTGCAGGTTGGGGGTTGTTTCCGGCCCTGCTTGTGATGGTGCTGAAGTCCTACCTTGCGGCATTGGAACGGACGCAGATCGTGCTGTGGATCACTGTCGCGGCGGCATTTGTGAACGCGATGACCAACTATGCGCTGATCTTCGGCAATTGGGGGGCACCGGAACTGGGCGTGACGGGGGCGGCCATCGCCTCAATCGCAACCCAGGTCGTTTCGCTGATCGCTGTTGTTATCTATGTGGTTCGGACGCTGCCAGAACACAGCCTTTTTCAACGGTTTTGGCGGCCGGATTGGGAGATGTTCGCCAGCGTATGGAAACTGGGTGTGCCCATTGGTCTGACCACATTGGCCGAAGTTTCGCTGTTTGCAACATCCGCCGTGATGATGGGTTGGCTGGGTCAGGTCCCTCTGGCCGCGCATGGGATCGCGCTAAACCTCGCGTCGGCGACTTTCATGGTGCATCTGGGGTTATCGAATGCGGCCACCATTCGGGCGGGCAACGCGCTGGGCCGTCGGGACAGGGCACATCTTGAAAAAGGTGCAATTGCCGTAACGGGCATGTCGCTGATCATGTCCATTGTGACCGTTATCTTGTTCCTGACGTACGCCGAGCCGCTGATTT
The DNA here is from genome assembly GCF_947497005.1 of uncultured Ruegeria sp. Classification (GTDB taxonomy): domain Bacteria; phylum Pseudomonadota; class Alphaproteobacteria; order Rhodobacterales; family Rhodobacteraceae; genus Ruegeria. The sequence continues at coordinate 28,213 of NZ_CANMFF010000002.1, forward strand.
CCCTGTTCATGGAGGCCGATGATCCGCAGCGCGAGCAAATCCTGGCTATCGGGACCGGATTGCTTGCCATGGCGGCGCTGTTTCAGCTGGTAGATGGGGCGCAGGTCATTGCGCTGGGCCTGTTGCGCGGGTTGCAGGATGCCAAGATTCCCATGGTTATGGCTGCGCTCAGCTATTGGGCCGTAGGAATCCCGGCATCATACTATTTCGGCTTCGTCCGTCAGATGGACGGCATCGGTATCTGGCTGGGATTGGTGCTTGGTCTGGCCTTCGCAGCTGTGCTGCTGATGGCCCGATTCTGGATGCATTCGGTGCGACAAATGCAGGCACCGGCTGAGCCTGCTTAGTCTTTGCTCAACCGGTCTGCCTTTTTACGGACAAGAACCGTGCGTAGGTCATGCATCGCCATCAATAAACGATCGGTCACGTCCTCAAGCTGTTCGTCACTTGCCTTGGACTGCGCCCATTGCGTAGTCAGATTCAGATAGTCGACGGCGCGATGTATGTCGTCTATGTCGCGCTGGGCCAGCAAATCCCGGCGCTCCTCCATCCATTGGGCGATTTCTGCCTGGTCCCGCTCGGATAACGTCCTCTGGCCGTGCGGCTTGAATTCGCCGTTGCGGATGTTGATGACCGCAATCTGATCCATCTCGATCCGGTGCTGGCGGTTTTCCGTATCTATCCGAAAAACCGCAGCCCCGTTTTCACGGATGCGAAAGTAGTATTCGGGAAGAACGGCGGACATGTTTACCTCAGAGATACACAAAAACGCTGAATGCGACTGCAGGCCTCGGTGAGGGCTGCATCGGATGTAGCGTAGCTGACCCGGAAATTCGGCGAAAGACCAAATGCTGCGCCGAATACAACGGCGACATCCGCTTCTTCCAGCAGGGCAGTGGCAAAGGCTTCATCATTTTCGATGACCGTTCCTGCAGGTGTCGTTTTGCCAATCAGGCCCGAGATCGAGGGGTAGACATAAAACGCGCCCTCGGGCGTGGGGCAGGTGAGGCCGTCTATATTGTTCAGCATCCGCACTACCAGATCGCGGCGCCGTTTGAACATTTCGTTGTTTGGGACCAAAAAGTCTTGCGTTCCGTTCAGCGCTTCGACGGCCGCCCACTGACTGACAGAACAGGGGTTCGAGGTCGATTGCGACTGTATCTTGCGCATTGCAGAGATGATTTCGACGGGACCGGCCGCATAGCCGATGCGCCAGCCAGTCATGGCATAGGCCTTTGACACGCCGTTACAGGTGAGCGTCCGGTCATACAGGCCGGATTCAACCTCGGCCGGGGTGCAGAATTCGAACCCGTCATACGCCAGATGTTCGTACATGTCGTCCGACATGATCCAGACATGCGGATGGCGCATCAGCACATCGGTCAGCGCCTTCAGCTCATCCCGGCTGTATCCTGCGCCCGTTGGGTTAGAGGGCGAGTTGAAGATGAACCACTTTGTTTTGGGGGTGATTGCGGTTTCCAATTGTTCCGCAGTCAGTTTGAAGCTGTTCTCCAGCGTCGTCTCAACAACAACCGGTGTTCCACCGGCCAGCAAAACCATGTCGGGGTAACTTACCCAGTAAGGCGCGGGGATGATTACCTCGTCGCCGTCATTCATTGTCGCCATCAGGGCGTTGTATAGCGTTTGCTTGCCACCGGTTCCGACCGAAATCTGTGCGGGCGTATACTCAAGTCCATGATCCCGCTTCATCTTGGCGCATGCCGCTTGCTTTAGCTCGGGAATGCCATCTGGCGCGGTGTATTTGGTTTTACCAGCCGCAATGGCCGCAACTGCGGCGTCCTTGATGTTTTGAGGCGTGTCAAAATCCGGCTCACCCGCGCTCAGGCCAATTACGTCGCGCCCGGCGGCTTTTAGCTCGGCTGCCTTGGCTGTCATAGCGATTGTGGGTGAAGGTTTAACGCGTGACAGTGTCGCAGACAGGAAACTCATGAGCGGCCTCGGTTTGTATGTTCAACCCGACTGTCATAGGGTGCGCCGGAATGACGATCAAGCCGTATAGATAATGTGAATTGGAGACCCGAATGAATGATGAAAAAGACTGGTATGGTCCGGAGTCTGCAACATTTGGGGATCGTTTGGCGGGCGCTCGTGAAGCCGCCGGAATGACGCAAGCAGAATTGGCACGCCGTCTTGGCGTCAAGAAAGCGACAATTGCCGATTGGGAAAACGATTTATCCGAGCCGCGCGCGAACCGATTGTCGATGATGGCGGGTATGGTCAATGTATCGATCATGTGGCTGCTGACCGGCGAGGGCGAAGGCATGCAGGCACCCGTCGAAGAAGGCGAGGGCGGTATGGAACTGTCAACTGCAGTGGCCGAACTGCGCGCCATTCGCGGCGAGATGCGGGCAAGTGCCGAACGTGCCGCGCGGCTGGAAAAGAAAATGCGCCTTATGCTGGAGCAGAAGAATTGAGCGAACCCCGGGATGTGCGCATCAAGCGTATGAAAATGCGGTCCATGCGGCGTGGGATCAAAGAGATGGACATTATCCTGTCTGCCTATGCGGATAGCAATCTCGCCGACATGGATGCGGTCGGGTTGGATGTCTATGACGCGCTGCTGCACGAGAATGATCAGGACCTGTATCAATGGGTCACAGGTCAGGTGCCGCCACCGGCGCAGTATGCAAATTTGATTTCGGACATAGCCCAAACCTTTCAGAACTAAATAAAAGTCCGGCTTAACCGATTTTTCGGATTTTCGGTTCATCGTGTCTCAAACAGCACGACTGAATCGGAGGGTCGGATGAGTATGGAAATGCAGGTCTCCGGGTTGGGAACCAAAGGGTTCATGACCAGCTATCTTGAAGCTCTGGCCTTGGTTGAACGGCTGCATCGGTTGCTGCTGGACGTCATCAAGGACGAGTTTGAACGCGTTGGGGTGTTAGAAATCAACGCGGTCCAGGCGTTGCTGCTGTTTAATATCGGCGATCATGAAGTAACTGCGGGTGAGTTGAAGAGCCGTGGTTATTATCAAGGCAGCAATGTCAGCTATAACCTCAAGAAACTGGTTGAGATGGGATACATGCATCATCAAAGGTGCGAAATCGATCGCCGTTCGGTGCGCGTGCGTCTAACGCCTCTTGGCAGGGAAATCCGTGATATCGTATCCGATCTGTTTGCGCGTCATGCCGAAGGCCTGCAAAGCAGAGGAGTATTGGAGCTGGAAGGTATCGACGATATCACCACGTCCCTGCGCCGCGTTGAACGGTATTGGACGGATCAGATCAGATACATTTACTGATCAGTGCCGGGCATCGGACAGCACAAGACTGTCCAGCTCTCGGATCAATTTGCGGGTCATAGCGTCTTCGAAAGCCTCAAATCCCAGCGCGACTTCCACAAATGAATTCGGCCCCAAAATGACCCAAGCCGAGAAATAGGCGGAAAGCTCACCTACCTGCACATATCGCTGATCACCGGTGTTTGGATCGTCCGCGCCGATGACAAGGCCGTTGATTGTGATTCCGTCGTTTTGCAAATAGATTCCTACGTCACGCGGGTGCGGCCCAAGGTTATGTTTGCCGTCGCCGGACAAATCCAATGTACGGCGCCAGCACTTCGTTTGTTGGCTGAGTAGATCAGCACCAAACGCCATGGCCGAACCTACAGCCGTCCCTTGCGGGGCAGCGCTGCGCGTTGTTTGGGCCAAACCGTCGCTGATCGCATTCAGGTCGGAGGCGGTTTGTATCTCTGTCCAGTTCAACAGCATCCGCTCATGGCTTGGCTCGCTCCATTCAAAAATCGCCAGGTACATGGAAGTGCTGCCGTCGGATTGCATCAACTGACCAACTTCGGGGTGGCGCAAAGCTGAAGCAAGGCCCTCAAGTTGCAGCCTGTATTCGTGGCTGTCCACTGACCCAGAGACATCCAACCCCAGAGCAAGAGCCTGGCGGCACTGCCCCAATGCGGGCCCGGCGATGATACATAACAGTGCAGCTACCAAACGGCTAATCATGGGCGTTGTGCTGTAGCGTGCCAACTTGCAGACCGCTCAGTTCCCTCTTAAGTTTCTTTCGCATTGTGCGTTCGAAATCTTCAAATCCTTGAGCTACTTCCAGAAATGCGCCGGGGCCATGCAGGACATTGTTTTTGAAGAAGGGGATCAGAAACAGCTCTCCTTCAAAGTCGGCCGCATTGATCACCAATCCATTGACCACTATTTCTCCGAAGAAATACCGAGCGTATGCGATCTGTGGCCCATAACCGTCATTGTTCGAGCCATCGCCAGACAGATCTATGGTTTGAAACAGGCAATCTGGTGCGCTTTGCAACAATTCAGCCCCAAATCTTAGCGCGTGCCCCATGGCTGTGGCCGAGCCTTCGTTGGACCGGGTCGACTGGCTGATCCGCGTTGCCGCTGCCCGCAAGTCGTCCTGGGTTTCAATCAGTCGCCAGTTCAAAATGACGTGCTGCGTAGATCGTCCGCTCCATTCGTAAACGGACATAGCGACGGGTAAAGGCGAGGAAAAGAAAGCCTCCTGAACTTCAGGTGCCAACAGGGCAGCGGCCAGACCCTGCCGTTGCAATGCGTCCTCAGTATCGTCGACAGAGACCGAGATATCCATCGCCAATGCCAGAGCCAAGCGACATTGTTCGGCCCTGATCGGGCTGGCCAGCAAGGCCAGCCCCAATGCGATCAGCCATCGGATCACCAGTTGCCGACACTCTCCATATTGGTCCAGGGTTCGGCCGGCTCCAGCGCATCGCCGTTCTGTAGCAGCTCAACCGAGATATTGTCGGGTGAGCGCACGAAGGCCATACGACCGTCGCGCGGAGGGCGATTGATCGTAACGCCATTGTCCTGAAGGTGCTGGCAGACCTCGTAGATGTTGTCGACGCCGTAAGCCAGGTGGCCGAAGTGACGGCTGTCGCTGGGCAATTCATCATCGCCATCCCAGTTGTGGGTCAGCTCGATCGGCGCGTCCTCCTGTCCCGGAGGGGCCATGAAAATCAGTGAAAAACGCCCGGCGTCGCTGTCATACCGGCGCGTTTCCTTGAGGCCCAGAAGTTCATAAAACGCTATGGATTTTTCCAGATCCTTCACGCGGATCATGGTGTGAAGATATGTCAGCGCCATTTTGGCCATCCTTTTCGACTCAGTTTGCCAAGAGCTTAGCGCACCGGCTTAGCGTGTCGAGAGCACCAAGTCGTACAAATCGAAAATTGCGCAGGTTGCGGCATATATCGCGGTTCCGGTGTTGCGATTAGCGAGATATAGTAGGGGGCGACTCATTGCCAGAAAGGAAAATTTGATGCCGCTGTCCGCTGACCAACAGGCCGAGATCGAAGCGCAACGCGCGCAATCGTATCCAACACGTCGCGTCGTTTCAGCGGGAATGGAAGATCACCTGTATACCGCGCATCAGGTTCTGGATCACGGATTTGTTCGCGTGATCGATTATATGGGTGACGACGCGGCCATCTGTCAGGCAGCGCGCGTGTCTTACGGCAAGGGCACCAAGTCAGTTCAGAATGACGAAGGGCTGATCCGATATCTGATGCGGCACTGGCATTCGACACCGTTTGAGATGTGCGAAGTCAAACTGCATGTGAAATTGCCCGTATTCGTGGCGCGTCAATGGATCCGGCACCGGACAGCAAACGTGAACGAATACTCCGCGCGCTATTCTATTCTGGATCGGGAGTTCTACATCCCCGCACTTGAAAACGTGGCTGCCCAATCAGAAGTGAATAATCAGGGCCGTGGCTCGGCTCTGGAAGGGGAAGAGGCCGCGCGCGTTCTGGAAATTCTAAAGGCGGACAGCACCCGGTGTTATGACAATTATGAGGCGATGATCAATCAGGACGGAAAGCAGGGGCTGGCGCGTGAACTGGCGCGGATGAACCTGCCTGCAAACATCTATACGCAGTGGTATTGGAAGGTGGACCTGCACAATCTGTTCCACTTTCTGCGCCTGCGCGCTGACCCTCATGCGCAATACGAAATCCGCGTCTACGCTGATGCGATGTGCAAGATCGTCGCCGATTGGGTGCCGTTTGCATACAAGGCCTTCGAAGATTACCGGCTTGGTGCGGTCAACCTGTCGGCTCAGATGGTCGAAAGCCTTCGGGGCATGCTGGCGGGTGAAGAAGTCACGCAGGAAAGCTCTGGTATGACGGCCCGGGAATGGCGCGAGTTCGAAGAGATTATTCGGAAATAGAACTTCAAATTGCATAGCTTTTGTCTATACACTTTATCATGGAATCGTTACATTGGTTCCATGACTCATCTACCGACGCTTGCGATACTATGTTTAATTTCAGGGCTTGCACTCCCTGCGCAGGCTAAGTCGCCCATTGCGGAGATTTTGTGTGAGCCAACGCCTCGTTTGCATCAGAAACTTGAACGGCAATTTGCGGCAGAACGTGTAGCGACGGGCGTTCGTGGGCCAGAGCAGGTCATGGAAGTCTGGACAGACCAGAACGGCGATTGGACCATGGTTGTGACATACGCGACCGGGACATCCTGCATCGTGGCAATGGGCGAACATTGGCACGATCACGCAGACGCAAAACCCGCGCGAGGATAATGGAACAAGACCGGTGGGGCGTGGGTGACGGCCGGAAATTGGCCGTCCTCCTTAATTCATCATCCCGCGTTTGGCTGGGATGTCGTTACAGCGGCTTTAATTCAGCAGCCATTTGGCGGCCGTCGCGTCCGTCCTGCAACTCGTATGAGACTTTCTGATTGTCTGCGAGTCCGGTCAGGCCGGACCGTTCTACGGCCGAGATATGTACAAACACATCTTTGCCCCCTTCGTCAGGGGCAATAAATCCATAGCCTTTGGTGGTATTGAACCATTTCACGGTGCCGGTTGGCATGTCCCGTGTCTCCTTCTACTTACGCATTGTCCCACAAATTGGTGGGGGCTGTGGTCAGCGACATCGTAGGCCTGACTGTTTTTCTCTTTTTGAACAGTCCAATTTACATGTTTCGCCTTTTTCAACATTGCACGGTGAAGTAAAAAATCAAGAATAACCGCCGGAAACTGGCAAGTTTGCCTAAAAAGCAATCAAGTGCAGGAGCAGTAAAAATATGCAACTTTATGGTCTGAAGACCTGTGACACCTGTCGCAAGGCTTTGAAATCGTTACCAGACGCAGAATTTGTGGATGTCCGCAGTGATGGTGTACCTGAATCTGTGATGTCGCAAGCTTTTGCCACGTTCGGCAATGCATTGCTCAACACCAGATCGACGACGTGGCGAGGATTGGATGACAACCAGCGCGCGAAGGCGCCCTTGGAGCTTTTGAAAGAGCACCCGACCCTGATGAAGCGCCCGTTGATCGAGAGAGATGGAGAATTGTTGCTGGGCTGGACAGCCGAAACACGCACGAAGCTTGGTATTGCCTAAAGAGATGCTTATGTGCCTGCATGTAATAGCGAGGATATTCAATGCGTAATGCCGCCATGGTACTGGGCGTTATTGCCGGGCTGATCGGTATGATCGTCGGGTTTTTCGGGTATGCGAAAGTGGTCGTGATTGATCAAGTCGGTGAGATCGACGGGGTTTTGAATCAGGTAGACAATCCGGATCTGATCCAGGCCGTTTCGATCATCGCACCTTTGCTGGCGATAGCAGGGGGCGCCATGGCACCAGCCCGCGCCTTATTCGCCGGTATTTTGCTGCTGATTTCGGCAGGAGCAATGTATTACGCGTTTGGCTTTGGTGTGTTCACCATGTTCCCGATTGCATTCGCAGGGGTCGCCGGTGTACTTGGGCTGGCGGCGGGTAAACCGGACCAGCCCAAGGCGCATTTCTAGATTACTTCAGGCGCAGCAGCCGGTCGAGCGAGATCGGGCCTGCACCATTGATCACGATCACCAGCATCAGAAACGTCCACATCGTACGCTGATCCATAATGGATGGCGCTGCGTCGAACAGGCTGCCCAGTTTCACGCCATGTCCAGTGACATCGACAAGAGTCTGCACCCAGATGAAGCCGATCAAGCCCAGAGCGGCCAGACGCGTGAACAAGCCGACCAGCAACAAGGCAGGCAGGACGAACTCGGCAACCGTTCCAAAGAAAATGACGATGCGCTGGAAGAATGTCATCTGCGAGACATCCCACAGCACCGCTTCTGCAGCCTTGGGGAAAATCTGACCGAAGGCGCCGCTGGACGGAGAAAAGATCGAGCCATCAATCTTCAGCAGGGCCGAATTCCAATAATAGACCAGAAGGACCGCGATAAAAACCAACCGCGCCAGCGTGGGCGTCAGCCAGTTGGACGCAAGGTCCACCTTTCCCAAAACGTTGTTGTGAAGTGAGATCAGGGCAGTCATGTCTCTAGCCTTTCGATAGTCACAGATGTTATTGCACCGCCCTGTAGAAGCAGTGCCAGTGTGGTTCCAAGATCAAATTCCGGCAATTCCACAGCGGTTTTTTCAAATGCTTCGCCGATCGTATCGCCGTTTTTCATGTGGGCGATCCAGTTTGCTCCGCCTGCGGGCAGCAGTTGGGGGATAGGGTCGAATTCCGGGCGTGTGATTAACACATCCTCGGCACGCGCATCCGGTTTTGGAGCATCCGTTTCAGTGTTGAAGCGCCAGATCGCGTGGACGGGCCAGTCCGAGCGGATCATCTGCATGGCCGGGGCAAAACGTAGCCTGGCCTGCATGACCTTTTCAGGGTCCACAGCCAGCGTCTCTGCCGGAGCAGGTTGGCTGTCGGCGGCGTGGTAAGAGTTGCGCAGGGCAAGTTCCAGCCGGGCCACATCTGGAAGGTAACCAAGATGCGAAAGCTGCTGCATTCCAGCTAGAAAATCGGGGAACGCTTCGCCGTAAAACATCATCAGCGGTGAGGATGGCGGGTGCTGCCGCAGGAATATCCCCGCCAGCCCGTCCATATTCTGTGGCCCAAGCAACTTGGTGATGACCGGAAACGCCTGATGCATGGCCTCGGTCAGCGAGACGGCGACATTATTGCGATAGACGCTGAACCGGCGACCAGCCGGTCGCGTCTCGGCGTCCAGCAAACCATCGGGGACGGGGGCCGAAGCATCCATCATGGCCGCGCGAAATTCGGATTGCGACACGCTCATGCCGGGATCCGTTCCAGGGCGGTTTGAGCACGCACTGCCTCATCACGCAGAACTGGCCAATCGGGGACATCGGTATCCCATTCGATGAGAACAGGTTTAGGACCCGAACGGTCCAGTACATAATCCAACAGGCTCCAGACCGGATCGACCACTTCGCGCCCATGACTGTCGATCAGCAACGGATGGCCGTGGTCGTCTTCATCCTCATCATGGCCGCCAAGGTGAATTTCACCCACTTTATCAAGTGGGTAGGCGCCAATGTAACTCTGAGGAGAAAAGTCCAGATTGGTGGCAGAGACAAAAACGTTGTTTACATCCAGCAAAAGGCCACAGCCGGTGCGGCGCGCAATTTCCCGCAGAAAGTCGGGTTCAGACCATGTGCTCTCTTCAAATGCAAGATAGCTGGAAGGGTTTTCCAGCAGCATCTGCCGCCCGACAGTATCCTGTACCTGATCGATATGTTCACATACGCGCGTCAGAGTTTCGTCTGTATAAGGCAAGGGCAGTAGGTCATTGTAGAAATGGGTATCATGAGTAGACCAGGCCAGATGCTCGGAAAAGCTGGCGGGGTTCAGCCAGCCGATCAGATGTTTCAGCCGGGCCAGATGATCGGGGTCCAGCGCGCCTTCGCTGCCGATGGACAGGCCAACGCCGTGGACCGAGATCGGGAATTGTTCGGAAAGATGGCGCAGCTGCGCCAAAGGACGCCCGCCGTCGCCCATATAGTTCTCGGCATGGATTTCCAGCCATGCAACGGGCTGCGCGTGTTCAAGTATCTGAGCGAAATGTTGCGGTTTGTAGCCAACGCCCGGCGCTGCGGGCAGACGGTTCGACCGGTGTGCATCATCCAACATGGGCCAGTTCCTTGATCACGAAAGTGAAGGGGCGGGCGATGGTGCCCGCCCCCTGAATTCGTTAGGCCGACCTTATGCCGGCAGGTCGCGCTCCTGGGCTTCCAGCGAACCTTTGCGCGGTGTGCCGTCTGCCTCTGCAGGCAGTTCGATGTCCGCGCAGGTGCCTGCGTCGACCAGGGTCCATGCGTTGCCCTGGTAGTCAACAGTCGAGGTGCCCGCGCAGGTGGTGCCGGGGCCTGCGGCGCAGTCGTTCTGACCGGCCAGCGATACGCCATAGCATTTTTCTTTCGCCTGAGCGGTTGCTGTAGTTGCGGCGCCCGATACGGCGGCTGCGACTGCGGTTGCGATAACCAGGGACTTAGCTGTGTTCGACATCTCGGAAATCCTCTTGATGACTGGGTATGTCTGCTTGTGACAATGACAAAGGTAGTGGTTTGATGGCCAGAGTTGAATTCACGAGCCCGTGTCTCACAAGCGCGTCAGGGGGCGGCATGCCCTCTTGAAGCGTAATGCATTGTTTTTGATGAAAAAAGGATGAAATGTTTCAATCTGACCCCAAATCGGGGGCCAGATTTCCAGCGATATACTGCCGAATGTTACAGCAGATCTGGTGGGGTAGCTGCCTGCGACAGCTCATTTGTTACAACGTCAAGCTCTTGAACATGCGTCTGTTTTTCACCCAGACGGCGGACGCTGACCGTGCGGTCTTCGACTTCGCGATGCCCAACGGCCAGAATCACCGGCACTTTGCCTACCGAATGCTCGCGAACCTTGTAGTTGATCTTTTCGTTGCGAATGTCGGCTTCTGCCCGCACACCGGCAGCTCGCAGCGTTTCCACAACCTCGGCGACATATTCGTCGGCATCTGAAGTGATAGACGCAACCACGACCTGACGCGGAGCCAGCCAGAACGGCAGTTTGCCCGAGTGTTCCTCGATCAGGATGCCGATGAAGCGTTCGAACGATCCAAGGCAGGCGCGGTGCAGCATATAGGGACGGTGCTTCGACCCGTCTGCGCCGATAAAGTTCGCGTCCAGCCGTTCCGGCAGATTGGGATCAACCTGCAGGGTGCCGCACTGCCAGTTTCGCCCGATCGCATCGGTCAGAGTAAACTCGAGCTTGGGGCCGTAGAACGCGCCTTCGCCTTCCAGCAGCTCGAAATCATAGCCAGCGGCCTTGCAGGCATCACCCAGAGCCTCTTCCACGAAGTCCCAACTTTCATCCGTGCCAATCCGCTTTTCAGGGCGGGTCGACAGCTTGATAGTCCAGTCGTGGAAGCCAAGGTCCGCATAGACCTTGGACAAGAAGGCGATGAACTTGGCGGTCTCAGATTCGATCTGGTCCTCTGCACAGAAGATGTGACCATCGTCCTGCGTGAAACCACGAACGCGCATGATCCCGTGCAAAGCGCCTGATGGCTCGTAACGAGCACAGGAGCCGAACTCGGCCATGCGCAGCGGCAGGTCGCGATAGGACTTGAGGCCCTGATTGAACACCTGCACGTGGCAGGGACAGTTCATAGGCTTCAGCGCGTTGATTGCTTTCTCACGAGCATGATCCTCGTCCACTTCGACGATGAACATGTTTTCCTGATATTTGTCCCAGTGACCTGATGCTTCCCACAATTTGCGGTCAACGACCTGCGGTGTGTTCACTTCTACATAGCCGTCACGGTCCTGCATCCGACGCATATAATCCTGCAAGGTGGTGTAGATTTTCCACCCGTTGGGATGCCAGAAGATCTGACCCGGTGCCTCCTCCTGCATGTGGAACAGGTTCATCTCGCGGCCCAGTTTGCGGTGGTCGCGCTTTGCGGCCTCTTCCAGCATGTGCAGGTGAGCTTTCAGCTTCTCTTTGCCGGTGAAGGCCACGCCATAGATGCGCTGCAGCATCGCGCGGTCACTGTCACCGCGCCAATAGGCGCCAGCGATTGACATCAGCTTGAATGCATCTCCGGGTACTTGACCGGTGTGTTGCAGGTGCGGGCCACGGCACAGATCCTGCCAGTGACCGTGCCAATACATACGCAGCGGCTCGTCGCCCGGAATGGCCTCGATCAGTTCGACCTTATAGGGCTCGTTGTTGGCCTCGTAGAACTCGATCGCGCGCCCACGGTCCCAAACTTCGGTGGTGACGGGATCGCGTTTGTTGATGATTTCTTTCATCTTTTTCTCGATCAGCCCGAGGTCTTCGGGCGTGAAAGGTTCCGCGCGGTCAAAGTCATAATACCAGCCGTTTTCGATCACGGGTCCGATCGTAACCTTGGTGGCGGGCCAGATTTCCTGAACGGCACGCGCCATGATATGGGCCAGATCGTGACGGATCAGCTCATTGGCTTGTTCTTCATCCTTCATGGTGTGGATGGCAATCTGCGCGTCGGCTTCGATGGGCCATTGCAAATCCCAGTGCTTGCCGTCGACGGTGGCCGAGATGGCCTTTTTGGCCAGCGAAGTTGAGATGTCGGCAGCCACCTGTGCGGGCGTTACGCCTGCGTCAAAGGATCGGGAATTGCCATCGGGAAAAGTAAGAGAGACTGACTGTGAGTCCAGGGCCATATCGGCTCTCCTCGTCGGTTTGGCGCCCACTGAACGCCCGGTTGCGGGTTATGTGTGTTCGGCTGATTTGGCAGGCGCAGCAATTTCTGTCAAGTGTCGCGGGTTGTTTTCGCTGACGTTATGAGAGTACGAATTCAGGAATTGCGACCGACCTGCTGGCGTGCATGATGTTCCTGAAAGAGAAAGAGGACTTCATGGCAGCGACGGATTTTCTGGAAACAGCGCAAGGGCGGCGACTGGCCTATCACCAAAGCCAAGGATCAGGGCCGACCATAGTATTTCTGGGCGGGCTCAAATCCGACATGGAAGGCACCAAGGCCGTGCATCTCGACGCTTGGGCGCAGGCGCGAGGGCGATCGTTTTTGCGATTTGACTATTCTGGCCACGGTGAAAGCTCGGGCGTGTTCACGGATGGCTGCATAGGAGACTGGCACCAGGACACTTTGGCTGCTGTCAGCGAATTGACGAAAGGACCCTTGATTGTTGTCGGGTCTTCAATGGGAGGTTGGCAAGCCTTATTGTTGGCCCGGTCCATGCCGGAACGGATTGCGGGAATGGTCACGATCGCTGCCGCCCCGGACTTTACGGAAGATGGGTATTGGGCGTCATTCAGCGACGATCAAAAAGCTGCGTTGAACACCGTCGGCCATGTCGAGCTGCCGTCTGACTACATGGAGCCATACATAATCACCAAGCGGATGATCGAAGACGGGCGGCAAAATTTGGTTCTGCGTAGGGCTTTGGACCTACCGTTCCCGGTTCGGTTCTTGCAGGGAACTGCAGATACAGCTGTTTCGACTGAAACAGCCATGCGGCTGCTGGAACATGCGACGGGTCCGAATATACGGCTTCTTTTGGTCAAGGACGCCGACCACCGGTTTTCGGACGAGACATGTCTGGGCTTGATCGAGACGGCCGTTCTGAATGTGTTGGGAGAAGTATTATGAGGCGCTTTGGCTGGTTTCTGGGGCGAATTCTTCTGGCGTTGATTGTCCTCAGCGGCCTCATCTATTGGTTCGGCCCGAGGGAAGAAGTGAACCTGCACCCGACTTTTGACTCTCGAAAGTTTGGCGAAGGCGTGCAGGTCTATTTTGAAAGCACTGAATCCACCTTCGACGATATTGTTCCAGGTGTCGAAAAGCGTGTGGTCTGGCAGGATGGGCACAAGGAACAGCGGACGCCATATTCCGTTCTGTACATCCACGGCTTTTCGGCAAGTTCCGAGGAAATTCGGCCCGTGCCTGATCTGGTGGCGGACGCGTTGAGGGCAAATCTGGTTTACACGCGCTTGCAGGGCCATGGTCGGCATGGATCAGCGATGGCAGACGGTACAGCCTCGGGCTGGATGGATGACGCTGCAGAAGGGTTAGCGGCTGCGCGCGCGGTTGGCGACAAGGTGATCGTGATTTCCACCTCGACCGGGGGGACATTGGCTGCCGCTGCTGCGCTGGACGCCGATCTCAGCAAGGATGTGGTCGGTATGATCTTTGTTTCTCCTAATTTCGGCGTAAATACCGTAGCTGCATGGGTGCCTTCCCTACCTTGGGCGAGGAATTGGTTACCGATCCTAATGGGGTCAGAGCGTGACGTGTCAGGACCGGACCCAGAGAAAAATAAATTTTGGTCAGCAATTTATCCATGGGAAGCCGTCGTGCCGATGTCTGTTCTGGTAGACACGGTCTATGCGCTGGATTTCTCAGGCGCTCTGGTGCCGGCACTGTTCTGGTTCTCGGACGATGATCAGGTTGTGCGCCCGGACCGGACTCACAAGGTCGCCAAGGCTTGGGGGGCTCCGGCAACAGTCGAGTTGGTCACGATGGGTCCTGAGGATGATCCCGCGTCGCACGTAATTGCAGGGCGGTTGATGTCGCCGGGACAAACCGACGCTGCCGTTGCAGGTATTTTGAATTGGCTGAAAGGGCTAGGGATAGAGTGAACACCGGTCAGACGAGGGTGAAAAATGCGTAAACCGGGCAGCATGTGGAGCCTGGAGACTCTGGGTCGTGTGCGCTTGTCCCGGCACTTCTTCATGCGCGATTTTTTATATTCCGAGATTGGTAATCTCCACGAGAAGCAGAACATCCCAGACAACCCGGACCTCGCGATCGAAACAGGTCGTGCGTTTTGCGAAACGCTTCTTGATCCTTTGGAGGAGACGTTTGGCCGGATTGCCGTGCGATCTGGTTATCGCTCACCGTCCTTGAACCAGTTTGGGAATGAAAACAAACTGAACTGCGCCCGAAACGACAACCCACTGGAATGCCATATCTGGGACCGTGGAGAAGGGGACGCGCGGATCGCCGGGGCGTCCGTCGTTATCCCATGGTTTGCGGATCAATATGCGCAGGGCCGGGATTGGCGGGATCTGGCATGGTGGATGCACGATCATCTGGAGTATTCCGAGATCTGGTTTTTCCCAAAACTCTGCGCGTTCAATCTGGTGTGGCGGCCCAAGCCCCATCGTCGGATCGACAGTTACATTGCGCCGCGTGGATGTCTGTTGCATCCGGCTGCTGAACCCGGTGAGAACCTTTCAGCCCGGCAAACTCGTTACGCTGATTTTCCAGCATTTCGTGCAATCGCCTATCCGTGAAGTTTTCCTTGCCCGGATGCGGCAAAACTTTCATCCTGAGCGTAAATGGAAGGACTCGGACAACCGAGCAGATGGAGGCCCCGCGTGATCGAGTCGCTGGTGTTGTTGCCTGGATTGATGTGTGACGCCCGACTGTTTCGCCCTCAAATCGAGGTGCTGTCGCGAGCGCGGCCCGTGACTGTCGCGCCGATATCCGCAGGTGAGCGAATCGAAGAAATCGCCTCGGGTCTGTTGGATCAATTGCCACATCGGTTTGCGTTGGCCGGGCTGAGCATGGGCGGTGTTGTGGCGCTCGAGCTGATCCGCCGGGCACCAGAACGGGTGTCGCGCCTGTGCCTGATGTCGACAGATGCTCAGGCGGATACTCCTCAGATCGCTGCCAGTCGCGAGGATATGATCATTGGTGCCCAGGGGGGGCGGCTGGAAGAGGTCGTCCGCCAACTGGTCGGGACTGACACGTTGGCGCCGGGACCAAAGCGAATTCCTATCCTGAACGACCTTTTGACAATGGCGAATGATCTGGGCGCTGAGACGTTTGTACGTCAAATGCGTGCCTTGCAACGCCGCCCGGACCAGCAGGGCACGTTGCGCCGCATCAAAGTCCCCACTTTGGTCATCTGCGGCGTGCATGACACTCTCATCCCCGTCAAACGGCATTCCTTCATGTCTGATCTGATACCGGGGGCGGAGTTGCGGGTCGTCGAAAGTGCAGGGCATCTGCTGACACTTGAAGCACCCGATACCGCGAACGAAGCCCTGGAAACCCGGCTGAATATCCCGCAGCGGTTCGGCTAAGGATAAAGCGCTGCGCGTTCGTCTTTCGAAATCACATTTGGCGTTACCGTGGCTTTGCCGGTCTCATGGTCGAAGAACGGTGTGTTCTTCCACCGTCCTGACAGGCGTGAGCCCAAGGCGCGGCGCAAGAGGCCAAATACGGCAAACCTGACCTTTTCGTGTTTTTGTTTGCTGTTGGGTTGAGGGACAAACCCGCGTGTTGTGATCGGGCCCAATGCCGAGACATCACCGGTAATCCTGTCGGCAATAAACCCGGCAAACGGAAGGTTCGGTTTCGGAGGGGTGGTCGCAAGCGGGGCGTTGCAGCAGCTGGCGTACCATCGCAACATGCCCTTAGGGCTGAGCTTCATAGCCGAAAGAAACTGTTCGCCGGAATCGATTTCAATTTCATCCGGCGCCATCTGAAAAATGTCAACGGGTCCGGGGGCCGGATCCGGTTGCCCAAAATACAGCTGAGCAGCACGGCAATCATGACAAAAGCATTCGACATGCGTTCCAAGCCGAACGCCCCGATCCGAGATATGCCCGGTCAACTGGCCGCAAGTGCAGGAAAAGGCCAGGCCACCATGTGCGGGCCCGCCCTTGTCCATCAGGCGACTTTGTTGGTGTTTGCAGCGCGCCGGCTCTTCTTGCGGCTGTTTTCGTTCATGAAATCAATCACGAGCGGGCGAATGTTGTCGCGCCAGCTACGGCCTGCGAAGATGCCATAGTGACCTGCGCCGGGTTCCACGTGGCTGGCTTTTTTGCTGTCTGGCAAACCGGTGCACAGATCGAGTGCGGCAATACACTGCCCGGGTGCTGAAATGTCATCATTCGCACCTTCAACGGATTTTACCGCAACATCGGTAATCTTTCCGATATCCACCTTGTGACCGGCAACGACAAATTCGTTGCGCGCAATCTCACGATTTTTGAAGATACGTTCGACGGTCGACAAATAGAACTCGGCGGTCATGTCCATGACAGCAAGGTATTCATCATAGAAACGGTTATGTGCATCCAGATCCGAAGCTTCGTCGCGGGCAACGCGCTGAATCTGATCCGAAAACGCCTTGGAATGGCGATCCGCATTCATCGACATGAACGAGGCCAGTTGCAGCAAGCCAGGGTAGACCATGCGCCCGACACCTTTGTACTTGAACCCGACCCGTTGAATCATGGTCTCTTCCAGCTGCCCCATTGTGACACGTCGACCGAAATCGGTTACATCCGTGGGTGTCGCATCCGGGTCAACCGGCCCGCCAATGAGTGTTAGCGTGCTGGGTTGGGCCTTGGGTTCCAACTCGGCCAGATAGGCTGTGGCTGCCAAAGTCAGAGGGGCAGGCTGACAAATTGCAACGACATGAGTGTCCGGCCCCAGTTCTTTCATGAAATCTACAAGGTAGAGCGTGTAGTCCTCGACATCGAACTTGCCCGCAGACACAGGAATATCACGCGCGTTATGCCAATCGGTGATATAAACCTCACAATTGACCAGCAGGCTTTTGACGGTCGAGCGCAGCAGCGTGGCATAGTGGCCGGACATTGGCGCAACCAACAGAACCTTGCGTGGTTGCTCTTCCCGGCCGTTAACGCGGAAATGAACCAGATCGCCAAAGGGGCGTTCCAGAACCGTCGTGATCTCGACCAGGTGATCCTTGCCGTCTTCGCAGGTGAAGGTTCGAATACCCCAGTCCGGTTTGACAACCATCCGCTGGAAGGTCCGCTCGGTTACCTCACCCCAGGCAGCCATCCAGTTGAACGCGGGGTTGGGAACCATGGAAAACATTGGATAAGATGCCATCGCGCTGGCCGTTGCACCCAGCCACTGGTTGGTGTTGCGCATGGTTTCCATAAGGTCGTAGGTCATCATGTAGCGCATAGAAGGGGCCTCCTGAGTGTCAGTCTGAATGTTCGGACCATTCGTCGCTTTGCCCCCCAGCACCCACGACGTTATTCTGCATAGCAGCAAGGTTAGGGGGGAATTGTTAAAATGACAACTAGCGGAGACCAAATGCCCGACGTATCCGAAGAACATATTGAACGCCTTAAAGAAAATATGGAAAAGGTTGAGCAGCTCTCGAAGCGTCTGATTGAGGCGATGGCCTCGAAAAAGTCGCATACCCCCGCGCTGGACGGCCCGAATCAAGAGCTTTTCGCACGAGCAGCAACGGCCTATTGGGCCGAGGCTTGGCAAAATCCCGCCAAGTTGCTGGAGCAGCAGATAGAATTTTGGGGAAAATCGGTTCTGAACTTCGCAGAAGCGCAGCAGGCGCTGACTTCGGGCGAAGTGGAAGACGAGGAACCCAAGTCAGGAGACAAGCGGTTTTCCAACCCCCTTTGGGAAACAAACCCCTATTTCCGTCTGATCCGCCAGCAATACCAGACCAATGCGCAAGCCATTGCGCAGGCGGTTTCGGCGGTCGACGATCTGGATGCCAAGGACAAACGGCGCTTGCAGTACTTCTCGCAGCAGATCATCGACATGATGGCGCCGACGAATTTTCTGGCGACCAACCCGGATGCTTTGGAAAAAGCGGTCGAGACCGAAGGTCAGTCGCTGATCACGGGGTTGGAGAATCTGGTATCAGACCTTGAGGCCAATGATGGTGAGCTGGTTGTCAAACTGGCGGATGAAAGCGCGTTCGAGGTTGGTGGAAACCTGGCGACCTCGCCGGGCGAGGTCGTCTACCGAAACCGCATGATGGAGTTGATCCAGTACAAGCCCGCGACCGAAACTGTTTACGAAACTCCGATCGTCCTGTTTCCGCCCTGGATCAACAAGTTCTATATTTTGGACCTGAAAGCTCAAAACAGCATGATCAAATGGATCACCGAGCAGGGCTATACCCTGTTTGTTGTAAGCTGGGTGAACCCGGACGAAAGCTATGCCGAAACTGGCATGGAGGATTACATTCAGGACGGTTTCCTGACTGCAATCGAGACGGCCAAGAAAATCTGCAAGGTCAAACAGGTCAACGCAATCGGCTATTGCATCGCTGGCACCACCCTGAGTCTGACATTGTCTCTGATGAAACAGCGTGGCGACAAGTCGGTCAAATCGGCGACCCTGTTCACGGCACTGACAGATTTTTCCGATCAGGGTGAGTTTACGCCATTCCTGCAGAACGACTTTATCGACGGGATCGAAGAAGAAGTGAACAAGGAAGGTGTTCTTCGGTCATGGATCATGGCGCGCACGATGTCGTTCCTGCGATCACGCGACCTGATTTATGGCCCGGCCATTCGTAGCTATATGATGGGAGAGGTGCCTCCGGCGTTTGATTTGTTGTACTGGAATGGCGACGGAGCAAACTTGCCTGCGAAAATGGCCGTGGAATATTTGCGCGGACTGTGCCAGCGCAACGAATTCGCCACCGACGGCTTTGAGTTGATGGGACATAAGCTGAAACTTGACGATGTGGATGTGCCGCTGATGGCCATCACCTGCGAAACCGACCACATTGCGGCATGGAAGGACTGTTACCGAGGCGTGCAGAAAATGGGCTCTCGGTCAAAAACTTTCGTGGTTTCAGAGTCGGGTCATATTGCGGGGATCGTGAACCCACCCAGCAAGAAAAAGTATGGCCATTACACCAACCCGGATCTGAAGTCGGACGCCGGCACCTGGCGGAAAGAAGCTGATTTTCACGAGGGTTCATGGTGGCCCATGTGGGACGCCTGGCTGAAGAAGCGATCCGGTAAGCAGGTTCCGGCTCGTGAACCGGGCGATTCGAAGCATCCGAGCCTGGCACCGGCACCCGGGACCTATGTTGTAGCGAAACCAAACGCCTGATTTCATTTTGAAACTTAAAGAATTCTGCACTGCAGCAAGAAAAAACTTGCAATGCTGCGGTGCAGCAATCATATTGCCCTCAAGCTGATGAAACCCGGGGTGGGCCCGGACAGGCTAAAAGGATTAGGACAATGGCAAAGACCCAAGACTTTACCGCGATCATGAAAGACATGATGGGTGCGTTTCCGGTGGACACCACTGCAATGGAAGGCGCATTCAAATCGACCGCTTCGCTGAACGAGAAACTGTCGGGCGTTGCTCTGGAAGCTGCTGAGAAATCGGCCGAGATCTCGAGCAAATGGACCAAGGACACCCTGGCCAAACTGACCGAGATGTCGAAAGCCAAGGCAGAGCCTGCTGATTACGCAAAAGCAGCAACCGACTTTGCAAGCGCGTCTGCTGAAGTTGCAGCTGAGAACATGGCCGCTTTCGCTGAGATCGCGAAAAAAGTTCAGACTGAAACCGTCGAACTGCTGATGGCTGCTGGCAAAGATGCTGCAGAAGAAGCAACTTCTGCTGTCAAAAAAGCAACCAACGACGTGACCACTGCCGCTAAGAAAGCTGCAACCGCGAAGTAAATAACGTCAGCGAGACGCACCCAACCCTCCCATTAGGTGCAATCGCGTTGGGCAGGTCATTGACCTGCCCTTTCTTTTTGTGCTGCACTCGCATAACCTGCGCTGCAACGCATCATCCTTGGGGAGGGTAACCGGTGTCGGACCAAGAAAAACCACTGCTGATCAAGCGCTATGCCAGCCGTCGGCTGTATAACACCGAGACCAGCGATTACGTGACGCTCGAAGATATCGCAGGGTTCATCCGTGACGGGCGCGAAGTTCAGATCATCGATCTGAAATCCGGCGATGACCTGACGCGCCAGTATCTACTGCAAATCATTGCTGAACATGAAAGCCGGGGCGAGAATGTGCTGCCGGTGAACGTGCTGAATGATCTGGTCCGCAGCTATATGGTGCCGGGCGGCGGTATGATGCCTCAATTCCTGCAAAGCTCATTCGAAATGCTGCGCGAAAGCCAGAGCAAGATGATGGAAAACATGAGCGCCATGAACCCGATGTCCCAGGTGCCGGGTTTCGACGCATTGCAGGCGCAGCAACAGGCGTTCCTGAAAGCGATGACCGGCGGGCTGTCCGGAGGGTGGTCCGGCCCGGACAAGGAAGAGGAAAAGTCGGAGCCGAAAGAAGATTTGGACGACATTAAAAAGCAGCTGGCCGAACTTCAGCAGAAGCTTTCAAAACTGAATTGATTTGAACTCAAGCAAGAACAAGGCCCACTGGTAAGTGGGCCTTTTTATGTTTCAGGTGCCGTAAACTGGCATGGGACCAGTCACTTCGCCAACCGCAGCCAGCAGGATATCTGAAATCACGTCCAGCTCTTCGCGGGTCAGTCGTACGGGCAGGCGAACATCACATGCCTTCATCAGCATATCGCGTGTCTGCGGCAGATCGAACGTTTCGGGCAGGAACTGCCAGTTCCAGAAGGCGCGCGCATTATCCTCGCTCAGACCAAAAACCTGAACTTTGACGCCGCGCGCCTCGGACGCTTCGGCAAAGGCGCGGATCTCATGTTCCTGCATCCCGACCAGATTGAATTGGATTGAATCCGGCGCACGCTGTTCGGGTGCCAGCGGTGCTGGAACGTCGATATAAGGGGATGTGTTCAGGCGTCCGGCCACATAATCGTGGTTCGTCAGACCATCGCGGACGCGGCGTGCCAGTTCCGGGATCTGCGGGCGGATCACCGCAGCACTCAGATTGCTCAGGCGCAGGTTGTACAGCGGCAGTTTATTCTGCCAGCGTGCAAAGGCTTCTTCCAGCTCGGGCGAGTTGTCACCCTGCGGACCTTTGTGTTTCTTCCAGTTATGTTCATACGCGCCTGACATGATGACGGCACGCGCAACCAGATCGGCATCGTTTGTGATCAGAATGCCGCCTTCGCCTGCATTGATCATCTTGTAGGACTGGAACGAGAAACATCCGACCTTGCCGATCGTACCGATATTGCGGCCATGCCATGTTGTTCCCAGCGAGTGCGCAGCGTCCTCGATCACCGGGATGTCGCGCGCGTCACACAGTTCCATAATCGCGTCCATGTCTGACGTGTGTCCGCGCATGTGGCTGATGATCACCGCCTGAACATCGTCCAGCTTGGCCGCGAAATCGACCATGTCAATGCGATAGTTTTCACCCACCTCGCACAGCACCGGAATACAGTCCGCGTGCACAACTGACGAAGGTACCGCCGCGAATGTAAAGCCAGGGATCAGAACGCGCGCGTCGCGGGGCAGATCAAGCGCCTTGAGCGACAGGAACAGTGCGGCCGAGCAGGACGACACCGCAAGTGCATATTTCGTGCCCAGCAATTCAGCGAATTCGGCTTCCAGCAAGGCCACCGGGGCATCTTGCGGTGCGGTATAGCGGAACAGATCGCCCGATTGCATCAGGGCGTCGATGGCGTCTTTTGCGGCTGCGGGGATGGGTTCTGCGGCATGAACGTTGGGTGGAAGCGTCATATTTGGATTTCCCGAATTCTATCTTTGGGAAAGATAAAGCTAAAAAAATGGCAAGCCAACCCCTCAAACTCCGGGGCGGCAAAAATTCACCTATCTGTCGCAATTTACGTGGATCAGACCCCAAGCCGGTCGCGCAGCGCGAACCACGTCATGGCCAGCACCAGCAGCGGGTTGCGAAGGGCAGGGCCACCGGGAAACGGCAAGGCAGGCACACGGGCCATTGTGTCAAAGCCATCGGCCTGACCTTGTATGGCCATCGCCATCAGTTGCCCGGCATGGGTTGCGGTCCCGACACCATGGCCGGAATAACCCGAAGCCGAAAGGATATTGGGTGCGACGCGGGTCAAATAGGGCATCCGCCGCATGGTGATAGCCAGTGTTCCACCCCACGCGTAGTCGATTTTTACATCATGCAGATGGGGGAAAATCTCGGTCATGGGTTTGCGGACCTTGGCGGCAATGTTCGAAGGGAAACGGTAGCCGTAGCTTTCCCCGCCCCCGAACAACAGGCGACCATCCGCACTCAGGCGGAAATAGTTCACTACAAACTTTGTGTCCGCAACCGCGACATCCTGAGCCAGAACCCGCGCCGCATCGCTGCCCAAAGGTTCGGTGGCGGCAATGAAGTTGTTGATCGGCATGACCCGAGAAGACACATTGCGATTCAGATTGCCCAGATATCCGTTGCAGGCTAGAATCACATGCTCGGCGCGGACACTCCCGTTTGAGGTTCGGATCACCGCAGGCTGTGTCTCATCTATCCCGGTGACCTCGGTGCTTTCGTAGATCCGAACGCCTGCTTTCACCGCCGCTTTCGCCAACCCCAACGCAAAGTTCAATGGATGCAGGTGCGCCGCACCCATATCCAGATAACCGCCTTTGTATGCAAGGGACGGGCAAAGCACGTGACCTGCGTTTTCGTCCAACAATTCGATCTGGTCATATCCGTACCGCTCAGAAAGATGGCCAGCGTGGTCATGCAGTTCTTTCTGCTCAGATCTGCTCAGGCCCAGGACGGCGATGCCGGGCTTCAGGTCACACGCGATCTGGTGTCTGGCGATCAGGGATTTGACCAGATCCTTGGCGTCTTCGGCCAAATCCCACAGCTTGGCGGCGTCAGCATCGCCAACAAGACGTTCGAGATCCTCCTGATCCATCCGCTGCGCGCTGCCCAACTGACCGCCATTGCGGCCGGACGCGCCAAAGCCCACACGGTGGGCTTCAAGCAGCACAACATCAAACCCGGCTTCGGCCAGATGCAATGCCGCGGACAGTCCCGTATATCCGCCGCCTACGACACACACATCCGTTTTGATGTCTTCCGGCAATTCAGGGAAACGATCCATCGGGTTTGCTGTCGCGGCATACCAGCTGGCAGGGTATTCGCCCTTGCGGTCATTGGAATAGAGCAGATTCACGGCGTGCCTCAGACGTTCATCAGGAGATGCTCACGTTCCCACGGAGAAATGACCTGCAGGAACTCCTCGTACTCGGCCCGTTTCACGATGCCATAGACACGGGCAAATTCGGGGCCCAGAACGTCGTGCAGGGCAGTGGCCTCGTCAAACAAGTCCAGCGCTTCTCCCATGACCTGGGGGATATCACCTTCGCCTTCATAAGCGTCGCCATAGAACTGACGACGCGGGCGCTCTTGTTGAACCAATCCCAGATAGCCGCAGGCCAGTGACAATGCGATGCCCAGATACGGGTTGCAGTCCATACCGGCGATGCGGTTCTCAACACGGCGCGCCTCGGGGCCGGACAGAGGTACGCGGATGCCGGTGGTGCGGTTGTCACGGGCCCATTCCAGATTGATTGGTGCGGCGTGATCCTTCACATAACGGCGGTACGAATTCACATAGGGGGCCATCACTGCGAGACCAGCGGGCAGGTGGTTCTGTAACCCGGCAATGAAGTGATAAAACGCGTCCGTTTCACCGCCCTGAGGGCCGGAGAAGATGTTCTGACCGGTTTCTATGTCGATAATCGAGTGATGAATATGCATGGCCGAACCGGGTTCTTCCTCGATCGGTTTGGCCATGAATGTGGCAAAACAATTGTGCCGCAGTGCAGCCTCGCGGATCAAGCGTTTGAAATAGAACACTTCATCAGCCAGTTTTACCGGACTGCCATGGCGCAGGTTGATTTCCAACTGCCCGGCACCGCCTTCTTGCGTGATGCCGTCGATCTCGAACCCCTGGTGTTCGGCGAAATCATAGATATCGTCGATCACCGGGCCGAACTCGTCCACCGCCGTCATCGAATAAGCCTGCCGTGCAGCAGCCGGGCGACCCGAACGGCCCATCATAGGCTTAATGCCCTGTGCGGGATCTACGTTGGGGGCGACCAGAAAGAACTCCATCTCGGGCGCAACAACCGGCTTCCACCCTTTGTCGTGATAAAGCTGCACAACGCGTTTCAACACGTTGCGCGGGCTGTATGGGATCGGGTTATCATCCCGGTCGTATGCGTCGTGGATCACCTGCAGCGTCCAGTCTCCGGTCCACGGTGCGGCAGAGGTGGTCGAGAAGTCGGGCTTCAGGATCATGTCCTTTTCGATGAAGCCATCGTCACCCGCAGCTTCGCCCCAGCCACCGGTAATGGTCTGATAGAAGATGCTGTCGGGCAGGTGGAAATAGGATTGTTTTGCGAATTTTGATGCAGGAACCGCCTTGCCACGCGCAATACCCGGCAGGTCCGAAATGATGCATTCAACTTCGTCCAGCCGCTGTCCGTGGAAATACGACTTGGCGGCTTCCGGCAGTTTATCAGTCCAATCAGCCATCAGGCTCTCTCTTTCTTTAAAAAATCGGCCATGTGGCGCGCGATTTTGGCGTTGTCGTCCGGTGCGGTTTCGCGATTTGCAGCCGCGCGCATCAGGTCTTCGGGGACGACGCCTTTACCTCGTGTACGCATCAGGCCTGCGACAAATCCATTGGTAAACTCGGGGTGGGCCTGAACTGTCCAGATCGTGTCCCGGTAAGCCAGCATCGCGTTTTCGCAAAATGCATTCTGGCCTAAAACACGAGCGTCTTCTGGAAGTTCGACAACCTGATCCTGATGCCAGGCGTTCAGCCAAATATTGTTTCCGTCATAGTCATATTCAGTACGACCGACGGCCCATCCGCCCGAGAATTTTTCAACCTTTCCACCCAGCGCTTGTGCGATGATCTGATGGCCAAAACACACGCCGATCAGTGGTTTTCCACTCTGCTGGATATCCCGCACCAGCATTTCCAGCGGGGCGATCCAGGGAAGGTCTTCATAGACCCCGTGGCGCGAGCCGGTAATCACCCATCCATCCGCATCATCGACATCTTTGGGGAAGGTGCCATCCACGACGGCAAAGGTCACAAACTCGAACCCGTTGCCACCCAGTAGCGTAGGAAATAGCTCGTCATAATCCCCGAATTCATCCTGCAGCACATCGGGGGTGTGGCCGGTTTGTAGAATACCGATTTTCATGTGTCACCAAATTTGATCAAATTAATCCTAGCCGAGACTGATTGATGCGGCAAGGGGGTCAAACCGTCTCGAGATAGCTCAGCCAGTGATCCTCTGGTGGGATGCTCGCAAATCGGGTGACCTCTTGCCGTTTGGTCATGGTCAGATAGCGGATCAGATCGGCGGGGAACAGCCGGGCGACCATGGGATCAGAGTCGAACCTGTCAATTGCAGCGGACCAATCAGGCATCAGTTGGGGCAGGTCCGCGATGTCATAGGCGTTGCCAGTGATCGGGGCAGGAGGCTGCAGCCCGTCTTCGACGCCAACAAGCGCCGCACCCAGCACCGCAGCCAGCATCAGATAAGGGTTGATATCACCCCCGGCGACACGGTGCTCGATGCGCCGTGCAGCCGGAGCGCCGCCCGGGATACGAATCGCGGCGGTTCTGTTCTCATAGGCCCAGCAGGCCCCCGTGGGCGCATGCGCACCCGGTATGAGCCGTGTGTAAGAGTTGCCGTGTGGGGCAAAGATCAGAGTGCTACCCGGCATAGCTGCGACACAGCCCGCCACGGCTGATCGCAAAATGTCCGTACCTTCCGGCCCGCCATTGTCGAAAACATTGCGCCCGCCCTGATCCAGCACCGAGAAATGCACATGCATTCCGTTGCCTGCATCGTCAGCATAGGGCTTGGACATAAAGGTTGCGGCGAACCCGTGTTTGCGCGCTAATCCACGTGTCAATGCCTTGAAAAGCCACGTATCGTCGGCACAGCGCATGGCATCCTGATGATTCAGGTTGATCTCGAACTGGCCTATACCGCTTTCCGAGATGGCCGTCTGAGCGGGGAGACCCATATCGGCGCAGCCGTCGTACAGGTCGGTAAAGAAGGCCTCGAACGCATCCATTTCGGCAACCGACAGAACGGCCTCATCCGACAAGCGGCGCCCGGTGATCGGATTTATTGGGGGCTGCGGCTGTGGGCCAGAAGCATCAACGAGTGTGAATTCCAACTCGGTCGCTGCAACAACTGACCAGCCGCGTTGCGCATAGCGGTCGAGTATGGCGGACAAGGCATGTCGCGGGTCGCCTGAAAATGGTACTCCCTCATCATCATAAAGGCTCATTGGCACCAACGCCGTTTCCGTCTCCAGCCAGGGCACCGGCACCGGGCCACGTTCGGTTGGACGCAATACGCCATCTGCGTCGCCGGTTTCAAAAACCAGCGGGCTTCCGTCGATATCTGCGCCCCAAAGATCAACGTTCAGTGCCGAGAACGGCATCCGCACCGCGCCCTTGTCCAATTTTCCGGCATAACCGGGGGGTACGCGTTTGCCACGCATCTGACCGTTCAGATCACATGCTGCCACGCGAAAGTTGTGCAGGGCGCTCAGGTCCATTGGGGGGGCTCCGTCGGTGCTAATCCCCAGTGATTTACTTCAATGGATCTGCTTTGTCACTAAATTTGATCAAATTATGGTTTTGGTGATATCGGAATCACCCCGCGCCGGTTGGGCCCGGCGCGGAGCGGTGCGTTTAAGTAAAGCTAATGCCGTTTTCTTCCATTGGCAGTTGCGCCACATGCACGCCTGACAAGGCATTGATCGCATTGGCCAGTGCAGGCGCAGAAGGCGGCGTGCCGGGCTCGCCAACCCCGGTCGGCGCTTCGGCTGAGGGCACGATATGAACGTCAATTGCAGCGATATCGCCAATACGCAAAGGTTCATAGTCCGGGAAGTTGAATTGATCCACGGCGCCTCCGGTCAGCGTGATCTGGTCACGCATCACATGGCCGATACCATAGCCGATGCCACCTTCCATTTGGGCGCGCACGACATCCGGGTTCACGGCAATGCCGCAATCAACGGCACACGTGACCTTTTCGATCTTGATGCCGTTTTCCGGATCTCCCGAGACCTCGACCACTTCGGCCGCGTAAGAACCAAAGGACTTGTGAACAGCGACACCTTGAGACCGACCTTCTAGCGCTTTACCCCAGTCGGCTTTTTCAGCCGCCAGCTTCAAAACGGCTGCCTTGCGTTGTTGGTCGGGATTACTGGTGTCAGACAGGTGGGCCAGACGGAATTCCACCGGATCAAGGCCTGCGGCCTCGGCTACCAGATCCATCATGGTTTCCATCGTGTAGGCCGTGTGGGTATGGCCAACCGAGCGCCACCACAGCACCGAGGTTGCTTTTGGTGTGTCTGTCAGTCCCAGAGCGATGCCCGGAATATTGTATGGGCTGTCTGCAATACCTTCGATGGAACTGTGATCGACCCCGTCATGGACGGCAAAAGCCTCAAATGCCGTGCCTTTCATGATCGACTGACCGGCGACTTGATGTTGCCATCCGAGTATTCTGCCTTGTGTATCCAGTCCGACACGGACTTTGTGACCAAACGCGGGTCGATAATACCCACTGCGGATATCATCCTCGCGGGTCCATACCAGTTTCACCGGACGAGCGCGGTCGGTAACGACAAAGGCCAAGGCAGCTTCGACCTGATAATCGGCATCCGGGGTTGCCCGGCGCCCGAAAGAGCCACCTGCCAGCATCGTTTTGATGTGAATCTTTTCGGGCGGTAGCTGGAAGATCTGCTGATAGGCCATATGCGGACCAGTTGGCATCTGCGCGCCATCATGGAGCACGATGTCACCGTCGGCTGTCTGCTCGATGGTGCAGTTCAGCGGCTCCATCGGTGCATGGGCAAGCAACGGAAAGTAGAAGGTTTTTTCGATAACCTTATCCGCCCCTTCGATGGCCGCCGACACAGCCGCAACGTCTGCCTTGTTCACGTTATACGTGGGTGCGGCGTCCAGAGCGGCCATGATCTCCGCCTTGATCTGGTCCGAGTCACGGGTTTCAGCGCCGGACATGTCCCATTCGACCTCAAGCGCTTCACGCGCCTGAATCGCGGCCCAGGTGTTCTCGGCATAAACTGCGACCCCGGCTTGATTTGGCAGAACAGCGGCGCTTAGAAAGCCTTTGACCTCTTTCGACGCGCTGTCGTCAAATCCAAGCGCGATGCCGCCTTTCGATTCGGGGCGTTTGATCATCGCGATCATCTGGTTGGTCAGATGCACGTCCATGGCGTACATCGCCTGACCGTTGCCCTTGATCGCGGAATCTTTGCGGCGCACTGTTTCATTGCCGATCAGGCGGAACTCGGACGGGTCTTTCAGGCGCGGTTCAGCCGGAGCCTCCAACTGCGACGCAGCGGCTACGAATTCAGCGATCGGAGCCGACTTGTCGCCCGCCTTGACGATCCCGTCTTCGATGGTGATGGCGGATGCATCCACGCCCCAGCTTTGCGCAGCGGCGTTGATCAGCATTTCGCGCGCAGCAGCACCTGCTTGACGGTACTGCATCCACGAGTTGGCCATTGCCGTCGAACCACCGGTGCCCTGGAAAGGACCAAACAGCAGGTTGTTGTAAACGTTCGGATCCGAGGGGGCGAACTCGTATTCGATCTGGTCCATGGTGAGGCCGATTTCTTCGGCAATCAGCGTCGGCAGGCCGGTCGCTGGGCCCTGACCTTTTTCAAAGTGTTTGACGATGGCGGTCACGGTGCCATCGGCATCGATCTTCACAAATGGATTGAACTGAGCGGTCTCGGACGAGGCCGCGGCCAGTGCTCCGTCCGGACGGGTGCCGACCAGCAGGACGGCAGCGGCAGCGGCGGCGCTTTTCAGAAACCCACGGCGAGAGGTGTTGATGGTCATGGATCAGGCCTCCAGAATTTCAGACGCGCGCTGGATACCGGCGCGGATGCGTTGATAGGTGGCGCAGCGGCAGGCATTGCCGGACATGTACTCGTCGATCTCTTGAACCGACGGTTTCGGGTTCTCGGACAGCAGCCCGACAGCCGACATTACCTGACCTGACTGGCAATAGCCGCACTGGACAACATCCAGCTCGACCCAGGCCTGCTGTATGGCAGCACCGATCTTGTCATCTCCAACAGCCTCGATGGTCGTGATCTCGGCGTCTTCGATATCTTCGATAAAAGTCTGGCACGAGCGCACGGGTTCGCCATTCAAATGCACGGTGCAGGCCCCGCATGACGCTACGCCGCAGCCGAATTTGGTGCCGGTCAGTTTCAGTTCGTCTCGGATCACCCAAAGCAGGGGCGTTCCGGGTTCGGCGTCAACCTCGTGGGTGTTGCCGTTCAGGTTCAATGTAAGAGCCATTATAAGGGGGTCTCCTGTTGGCGCTGGTTTCCGCAATTGGTAAACTGCCGGGTTTACTGATGGCATATTGTTTTACTCTTGTAAACTCCCGCGTTTACCTAGGGTTTGACCAAGGCCTGTCAATAGGTCTATAGCTCTGACATGAACGAATGCAGCGCACAGAATGCGTCCAAGCGCGCACAGATTATCGAAGCTGCCGTAGCCGAGTTCCAGGACAAGGGCTTTGCTTCGGCCAGCATGGATCGTATCTCGACCCGGGCCGAGGTGTCCAAGCGCACGCTGTATAAGTACTTTGAAAGCAAGGAAAACCTGTTTCGATCCATTGTGATCGAACTGTCCGACCGCTTTGCCGAAGTGCTGGAAATACGGTATGAGACGGGCCGCGATATTCACGCGCAACTGACCGAACTGGCCTGGGCCGAAGGGCGTATTCTGATGCTGCCTGATGTCATCGCGATGGCTCGAATGGTGATCAGCGAAACTTTGCGCAATCCGGCGCTCGCGGCTGAGGCTCAGGGCAAGCTGGATAAAACCGCTACCTTCAGCGCCATGCTCAAAGACGCGGCAGAAGATGGTCAACTGCGGATCGATGACCCTGAACAGGCCGGGCGGGAATTCATCGGTTTGATCAAGGCGCGCGCCTTTTGGCCGTTGCTGTTTACCGGCGGTGTTCTCAGCGAAGCGGAGATGGCGGATACGATCGAAAGCAGTGTTCAGATGATGATAAGCCGGTACGGTATCGATCCGGACCCGGGAACCGAGTGATTGGATTGGAGCTTCGTCGGGACGATCGCTGAGGAGTGTGTTAGGGCTTTCCAGTCTGATTCGGGTGGTTCTGCTGTCCGTGCAGGCGGCAGGATTTCAGGGTTTAGCAGGACGGAGGCGTTGCTGTGACAGGCAAGGCAAATAAGGCGGTGCGTTTAAGCGTGGCGCCGATGATGGATTGGACAGATCGCCACTGTCGCTATTTTCATCGGCTGCTCAGCGCGGAAACGTTGCTGTATACCGAAATGGTGACTGCACCAGCGCTTGTGCGTGGCGGGGCATTACATTTGTTGGACTATTCTCCCGAGGAACATCCGGTTGCTTTGCAATTGGGTGGCTCTGACCCGAAGGAACTGGCGCAGGCGGCGCGTTTGGGTGCTGAAGCCGGCTATGATGAGATTAATTTGAACTGCGGTTGCCCGTCGGATCGGGTGCAATCCGGCACTTTCGGCGCGGTCCTGATGAAAGATCCAGGCCGGGTTGCTGATTGTGTGGCGGCCATGCGTGCAGCGGTTGATCTGGATGTCACCGTCAAGTGTCGCATCGGTGTGGATGAGCAGGAGCCCGAGGGCGTACTGCCCACGTTTCTTGAACAAATCCGCGCGGCGGGATGTCAAAGGGTAACGATACATGCGCGCAAGGCATGGTTGCAGGGGCTGAGCCCTAAGGAAAACCGCGATATTCCGCCCTTGGATTATGACCTCGTGCATCGGATGAAGGATGAGTTTTCGGATCTCCACATATCGATTAATGGCGGTATCAACTCTCTGGACGAGGCAGCCGCACATCTGAAAGCCGGCCTTGACGGTGTGATGATCGGTAGGGCCGCGTATCATCAGCCGGGCGACGTTCTGTCAGATGCGGATCGGCGCATCTTTGGCACCGGATCAACGCGTGATCCGATTGCGATTGTTCACCAAATGGTGCCCTATGTGGAACGGCATCTTGCCAATGGCGGTCGGGTGCACCAGATCACACGTCATATGTTGGGTCTGTTTGCTGGACGACCGGGAGCACGCGCATGGCGGCGCGCCTTGTCTGAAGGGGCAGTGCAGGATGGGGCAGGCTCTGAGGTGATGCTGCAGGCGTTGGACCGCGTAGCGCCCATGGCCGAGGTGTAAACGGCGGGAGGAACGATGCCCGAGACGATGTTGCTGGCCCAGATGCTGGGCCTTTTGCTTGTGATCGGAGCGCTGGCTGGCGTTCTTGCCGGATTGCTGGGAGTGGGTGGCGGCATCGTTCTGGTGCCCGCATTCTTCTATGCGTTTCAAACGCTTGGCTACGGTGGCCCACAGTTGATGCAGCTGTGTCTGGCAACGTCGCTGGCTACGATCATCGTGACTTCGGTCCGCTCCGTTTTGGCTCATAATAAGAAGGGCGCAGTAGATTGGGATATCCTGCGCGGTTGGGGGCCGGGTATCGTCGTCGGTGCGATTTTCGGAGTTCTGGCCGCCTCGGCGTTGCGGACAGAGGCCTTGCAAGCGCTGTTCGGCATCCTGGGAATGGTGATCGGAGCCTACCTTGGGCTGGGGCGTTCGGAATGGCGGCTGGGGGATGTCATGCCTGGCGGGTTCAGGCGGGCCACCCTGTCTCCTGCGGTCGGGTTCCTTTCGGTTCTGATGGGGATTGGCGGTGGCAGCTTTGGGGTGCCACTGATGAGCCTCTATAACACGCCGATCCACCGTGCCGTCGCAACCGCGGCGGGGTTTGGTGTGATCATCGCTGTGCCCTCGGTCATCGGGTTCTTGTTCCTGGATATTGCACCAGAACATCGGCCGCCGCTAACCATTGGGGCGGTCAATCTTGTGGCTTTTGGCATTGTCGTGGCGATGACCATGATCACCGCGCCCTGGGGGGTGAAGCTGGCCCACGCGATGGATCCAAAGCCCCTAAGGCGGGTATTCGCCGTGTTCCTGACGCTGGTGGCCCTCAACATGCTTCGCAAGGCCGTTGGTTTATGACCGATTTTCGGGCCAAGGGCTGGGTTAAATTCCCCTATGATCCGGTGCTGGCAGCGTGGGTCAGTCATGCGTTACCCGCCGCGCGGGCATCGACGACGAACCCGGCCCATGCGGAATGGTTGGATTGCGACGGAACGTGGTTCATCGGAGTAGATGCGCTGCCCAATGATGCGCAAGGCAGGGTCGGCCAATCAGATCCTCTGGCCGGAGCAGCCATGTCATTCATTGTCGCGTACTATGGAGACCTACCGCTTCACAAAGGACAGGTCTCGGTCATGCATCCGGGATATCCGCGCCCGCGCCGGGGGGAAAACGACGCCGCCGCGCGGTACCGCCGAAACCGGGATGCTGCCCATGTGGACGGTTTGCGTCCGACGGGGCCGGATCGTCGTCGCCGGGTGGATGAACCGCACGCGTGGATCGTCGGCATTCCTCTGACCGAGGCCAGCCCGGACGCGTCGCCCATGGTGGTGTGGGAAGGCAGCCATCATATTTTGGGTGCGGCGTTCAGGCGTGCCTTTGAGGGAAAGCCACGCGAGCGCCTGCATGAAATCGACATCACGGATATCTACCAAACCGCCCGTCGCGAGGCTTTTGAAACCTGTCCGCGGATCGAATTACCAGCCAAGCCGGGCGAGGCTTACCTGCTGCACCGCCACTGTCTGCACGGCGTCGCACCTTGGGCAGATACAGCAACCGCCGGACCGGATGGACGGATGATCGCCTATTTCCGCCCAGAATGTGCCGGGGGAGTAGCCGAATGGATCGAATCCGCCTAACTTCCTGTCATTGTTTGGCTTTGGAGGTTTTGACCGATGATTACGGTCCATTTGAATTCTGATGGTGCACTGATTGAAGTTGAATTGTCAGGGCAGGTCACCAGCGCCGATTACGCCGACACCTTGGTTCCTGCGATCGAGGCCGCACTGACCGAGCACGATTCGGTGCGCTTGCTGGCCATCGTACAGCCGGAGTTTAAGGGGTATGACATAGGTGCCGCCTGGTCTGACACAAAACTTGGGCTGAGCCACTGGCGCGGGTTTGACCGGATTGCCGTCGTTGCCGATCAGGGCTGGGTGCAAACCAGTATCCGACTGGCGGCCCCAATCCTGCCGTGTCCGGTTCAGGTATTCGAATTGGCCGAGCTTGAAGCGGCGCGGCGCTGGATGCGCGAGTCGCTGGGATCCATTCACGTGACCGATCTGAAAGGCTCATGTGTGCAGGTCAGCCTTTTGGGCAAGTTGGACCCCGAGGAATACAAGCAGGCGGAACGCGATCTGGATACCCTGTTGCAGGGCCGGTCCGGATTTCGCTTGTTGGTTGACCTAAGGGAATTTGACGGCTGGCAGGGTTTGTCGGCGCTTGCCGCGCATTTCCGTCTGGCCAGCCGCCATATCGGGCAGCTGGACCGCGCGGCCATCGTTGGGGACAAAAGCTGGCAGCACATGGCCCAGCGTGTTGCCAGTCATGTCTTGGGTACCCGAACACAGTTCTTTCCTTCCGAGGATATCGAAAACGCCAAAACCTGGTTGGCTGCCGGATAAGGGCTTCGCCACAAACTCACGTGCCTTGAGTCGTTCAGCTGCCAGCGGGCGGCCTCTGTGCTCTGTTCGGGGGTCAGAACAAACAATCTGAACGCGAATCGGTCAAAGCGGAGTGGCCTTTCCCGGAAACTCGCGCTTTCTACCCGTTTCGCCGTGATCCCGGATTAAAATTGTGACGTAAGGGAATTGTGGGGGTTTTCGTGGGTTTTCCGCCTTAAGTGTCAAAATGGATCAAAAACCACGTGTTTTCCCCCTAAATTTGACCGGAAATGCCCTTACCTACGCCGTGTCGCTGCGGGCCTCCACTCACGTTGAACAAATACGTTCAAGAGCTGGCCCCCCTCGGAGCTCGAAATCGGCCCGTGGCGACACAGTTATTGGAAGCGGGAAGTTTGCGATGACATTCAAGTTTTTGGTGAAAAGATTTACTGCGCGAAAAGCGCCTGAATTCGCGCCGGGCAAGACGGGCAAGAAACGTACCCAACGTGTCCCTGACAGGATTCGTGACGCAAAGACCAGCCGGTCCGAAATCGTTGCTCTGTTTCAGACAGAATTGCGAGGGCACGGGTCCAACACGCCCATTCGAGATAGATCCGCAAAATGCCGGGGCGTGTCTTCGAAGCTGAATGGCTGATCTTTTAGGAACCGTTCATGCGGGCTGCACGCCCACCGCGACGTTTGCTGAGGCGTGGTTTTCGGGAAGGCAGGTCTTCCATGATCTCGGCGCGTTCGCTGCTGTCCATCTTGGACCAGCGGGTGATTTCATCAATCGTGCGATAACAGCCGGTGCAGATACGTTCGCTTGGGTGAACGACACAGATCTGGACACAAGGGCTTTCGACCTCATTCCTTTTCCAAACCATATTCGTCATCATTGGTCTCCGACCCGTTATAGAAAGCGCAGCCTGTCCAGCGCTCCTTGCAAGATATAACCTGCGGCAACGTGATCAATAACCTGTCCGCGACGTTTTCGTGTCGTATCCGCCTCGAGAAGTGCTTTTTCTGCCGCAACCGTGCTCAATCGTTCATCCCAGAACCCGATGGGCAGATCTGTCAGGCGGGATAAATTTCGCGCAAATGCCCGCGTTGACTGGCATCTTGGCCCTTCGGTGCCGTCCATGTTGCGGGGCAGACCCAACACGATACCGCCAATCTCGCGATTGGTCACAATTTCGATCAGGCGGGCGGAATCGAGCGTGAATTTCTTGCGCCGCACAGTTTCCAACGGGCTGGCGACACCCCGCATCCGGTCGGAAACCGCGACTCCGATCGTTTTTTCCCCAAGGTCCAGCCCCATCAGGGCTGTCATCGGGGGCAGTGCAACTGCAAAGTCTTCGAAAACGTCATGAATCATTGAGCGATCCCGGCTTGAAGAGCTGCTGCATCGATGACCTGCAGCGCCTCAGAGTTGCCAGCGAACACATCCATGGCTTCATTTCGGATATCGATTGCGCGCTGGCCCTGACCCAAGACGCCCAAAGCTGCAATCAGGCGGGCCCATTCCTCAG
Organism: uncultured Ruegeria sp.; assembly: GCF_947497005.1. Classification (GTDB taxonomy): domain Bacteria; phylum Pseudomonadota; class Alphaproteobacteria; order Rhodobacterales; family Rhodobacteraceae; genus Ruegeria. Next base: position 63,793 of record NZ_CANMFF010000002.1, read on the forward strand.
GGGATCCACCTTCAGTTGCAAGACGGTCAGACAACTGATCCACCATACTCTGGATCATCATCTGCCGTTCTTCGGCGCTCAGCTCTGCTGCGGCGGCCATGTCTTCCTGACTGGGACCGGGTGGTGTGCTCAGATCCGGCGCGTTGAAAACGCCTGCCCGAAACGCCAATTCGTCGATCTGAGCCCGAATTGCACCGGCCCATGGCGCACCTGAAGGGGCATCCTGCAATGTTTGAACCCACATGCGATAGGCAAGATCCGGCCGCCCGATCTGGGCCAGCATTTGCCCCCAATAATAGCGCGCAGGGCCGTGACGAGGGTCACGATTCAGCGCTTCAATCAGGGCCTGCTCGGCCTCGGGGGACACGTAGCCTCCCGCCGCCAGAATCATCATTTCAGCAAAATCCGCGTAAGTATCGGCTGTGGCCGCGTCGCCGGACAGTTCGATCACTCTTTGCTGTGCGGAATATCCATCCCTGAAGTTGCCTGCATTCGTCTCATGCTGCGCCAGCAACATCTGCCCCTGCAGATCGTCAGGCCGGTCGGCAACTGTTTCACGCAACTGCTTCAGCAAAGACGCATAGCTTTCGTCCAGTTGCGCGGGCTGAGGCGGGGTCGCCAGTTTTTCTGCGGCGCTTTGAGATGGGCGATTGGCGCGCACTTCCTTAGCCAGTTCCAATCGAGCCGTCAGAGGCATATCGGGCAATCCGACGGCCCCGTTGCGATGGTACATTGCCAATGCGCCACCGATCAGGATCAGCGAGATTGCCAAAATTGACACCGCCGAAACGGCACGAGAAGGTCCGGTACCCGAGCCGTCTTTTTTCATCTGGTCATCGGCAGCCAGAATACGGCGGGAAATTTCGGTGCGAACCCGTTCGGCATCCGCCTCACCAATGACCCCGCGCGCCAGATCTTTGTCCACACCGGCCAGCTGTTCACGATACACCCGAAGGTCATAAGCCGCAGCAGGTTCGCCGCCATGGCGATTGCGCAGCAGTGTAAAGCTCAGGAAAGCCGCGATTAGCAGCGCGACAAGAAAAATCAGAACCCAGAACGTCATGGCCCCTCCGAAGATGCTGTACTGACTTAGACCTGTGAGACGCCCGACAAAAGGGACAAATGGCCGCGAATGAGCGACATGTCGCAATAGTGCGATATTGCGGCGTTGCACGGCAGGGCTAATATGCAGTCACACGGCATATCTGCGCCCAATCACCGAACCGGATGGATTCGCACATGAAACACTATTCAGCCTTTGCTGTGGCGCGGGAAGCTCTGCGCTATCACACCGGATGGGAGCGCGCCTGGCGCTCGCCCGAGCCCAAGAAACGTTATGACGCCATCATCGTCGGTGCTGGCGGACACGGTCTGGCGACCGCATATTACCTTGGCAAGAACTACGGCATTCAGAATGTCGCGGTTATCGAAAAAGGCTGGCTGGGCGGTGGTAACACCGGGCGAAACACGACCATCATCCGTTCGAACTACCTGCAGGACCCGTCCGCGGCGATCTACGAAAAAGCACGCGGCCTTTATGAGGACCTGAGCCAGGACCTGAACTATAACATCATGTTCAGCCCGCGCGGTGTGATGATGCTGGCCCAGACCCAGCACGAAATTCGCGGGTACCAGCGCACGTCCCATGCCAACGCGCTACAAGGCGTGAAGACCGAATGGATCACGCCCGAGCGTGTCAAGGAACTGGTGCCGATCATCAATCTCGACGGCCCGCGCTATCCGGTTCTGGGGGCGCTGTGGCAGGAACGCGGCGGTACCGCGCGCCATGACGCGGTGGCTTGGGGTTACGCGCGGGCCTGTTCGGCCATGGGCATGGATATCATCCAGCAATGCGAAGTCACCGGCGTCCGATCCCGGGACGGCCGTGTTGTCGGCGTCGATACCACCAAGGGCGCAATCGACTGTGACAAGCTGGGCATTGTGGTGGCAGGGCACTCAGGACAATTGGCCGAGATGGCTGGCTTCCGTCTGCCTCTCGAAGCGATTGCACTACAAGCTCTGGTGTCTGAGCCAATCAAGCCCTGTATGGATGTGGTCGTAATGGCCAACACCGTACACGGCTATATGTCGCAATCCGACAAGGGCGAAATGGTGATCGGTGGCGGCACCGACGGGTTCAACAACTACACCCAGCGTGGGTCTTTTCACCACATTGAGGAAACTGTTCGTGCGCTTGTCGAAACCTTCCCGATGATCTCGCGCCTGAAGATGCTGCGACAGTGGGGCGGGATCGTGGACATGACTGGCGACCGCTCTCCGATTCTGTCGAAAACACCGCTGCAGGGCTGCTTTATCAATGGCGGCTGGGGTACGGGCGGCTTCAAGGCCATTCCGGGCTCGGGCTGGGGTATGGCGCAGTTGATGGCCACGGGCCATTCACCGCTGACCGAAGCCTTCTCGCTGGACCGCTTCAAAGAAGGCCGCTTCATCGACGAAAGCGTCGCCGCCGGGGTGGCGCACTAAGGGGTCTGCCCGAGGTTGCCAAATAATAGAATTCAGGTAGGCCACCAAGCCGACCGACCGCCAAAAAGGATGACAACATGCTAATCCTGAATTGCCCATACTGTGGCGTCGATGCTGAAGAAACTGAACTGGCTGCCGGTGGCGAGGCGCATCTCAAGCGTTTTGGCCCGGGCTCGTCTGAAGACGAATTCCATGACTATTTGTTCATGCGTGAAAACCCCAAAGGCGTTCATTTCGAACGCTGGCGTCATGCCAATGGTTGCGGCAAGTGGTTCCACGCCGCGCGCTGCACGCAAACCCTCGAGGTCTTCGGAACCTATTCCGCCCAAACCACCGAGCCACCGCAAGAAATCAAGGACGCTATCACAGCGAAACGTCCGGGATGGACTTGGAGAAACCTCTCCTGATGCTTCATCTTTTCAATAATACTCCCGCCGGAGGCTATGACGCTTCCATCTGCGAAAGGTCCGCACCATGAGCACCCGTCTCGCAAAACAAGGCCGGCTGATTGACCGGTCGAAGAAGGTTACATTCACCTTTAACGGCACCTCGATGCAGGGCTACGAAGGCGACACGCTCGCCTCGGCCCTTTTGGCCAATGATCAGATGATGATGGGCCGGTCGTTCAAGTACCACCGCCCTCGCGGCGTTGTCGCCAGTGGCGCGGAAGAGCCGAACGCTCTGGTCGGTCTGGGGCAGGGCAACCGGTTCGAGCCGAACCAGCGCGCCACTACGACAGAGGTATTCAACGGCCTTACCGCGACCTCGCAAAACCACTGGCCGAATCTTGAGTTTGATATCGGAGCGGTGAACACGGCACTGGCACGGTTCCTGCCGGCTGGCTTCTATTACAAGACGTTCATCCATCCGAAACCGTTCTGGAAACACGTTTACGAGCCGATCATCCGTCGGTCTGCCGGTCTGGGCAAAGCCCCTGATAAAGACAACCGCGATGCGGATACTTATGAGCATTTCTATGCCTTCACCGACGTACTGGTGGTCGGCGGCGGTGTGGCGGGTCTGCAAGCAGCCAAGGCAGCAGCGCAATCGGGCGCCAAGGTTCTGCTGATCGAGCAGACGGCGCATTGGGGTGGTCGCGCTCCGGTTGATGGCGGCACCGTCAATGGCGAGCCTGTGGATAAGTTCGTGGAGCAATTGGTTTCCGAACTCGAAACAATGGGCAACGTTACCATGCGCTCACGCTGCATGGGCGCCGGCATCTACGACCACGGATATGTGCTGGGTTACGAACGTTTGAGCGACCACACGCCGGGCGTGCAAGGCCCACGCCACCGCTTGTGGCGTATTCGTGCCAAGCAAGTAGTAACCGCAACTGGCGCAATTGAAAGGTCTTTGTCCTTTGCTGGCAACGACGTACCAGGTGTGATGCTGGCTTCGGCCATGCGTGACTATGTCGTGAATTGGGGGGTGACTCCGGGGGATCGGGTCATCGTAGCTACCAACAATGATGACGCATACCGCACTGCGATTACACTGAAACAGGCGGGTGTGGATGTTTTGCGTATTGTTGACGCACGGGCAACGGCCGGGCCTTTGGCAGAAGAAGCGCGGCAATTGGGTATCCGCGTCGATCCGGGCAAAGCCATTGCCAAAGTCAAAGGCGGCAAGCGCGTCAAAAAAGTTGCCATCTGTAATCAAGAAGGTGTTGGCGGTGCGCGCGAAGAAGTCGAAGCCGATGCGGTCGCAATGTCGGGTGGCTGGTCTCCGGTTGTGCATTTGTGGTCGCACTGCGGCGGCAAACTGATCTGGGATGAGGCGCACGCGCATTTCCGCCCCGATCCCGATCGTCCACCGTTGGGTGCCGATGGTAAAGGCTTTGTTCTTGCCGCTGGCAGCTCGAATGGTCCGCTGGCTCTGGCGGATGTTCTGAAAGATGCAGACGCAGCAGGCAAAGCAGCGGGCAAAGCGGTTGGTCACACGCCCAAACGCACCAAAGCTCCGGTTGGTGAAACCACCGCCGAAGCGCCAATGGAAGCTGTTTGGCTCATGCCCGCCAATGCAGATATCCAACTGCGCATGAAATCGTGGCTGGACTTCCAGAACGACGTCAAAGTGTCCGACGTTCAGTTGGCAGCGCGTGAGGGATATGAAAGCGTTGAACACACCAAACGCTATACCACGCTAGGCATGGCGACGGATCAGGGTAAGTTAAGCAACATCAACGGCTTGGCGATCCTTGCTGATGCATTAGAATCTGAAATTCCGAAGGTCGGTACAACCACTTTCCGCCCGCCGTACACCCCTATCTCAATGGGTGCGATCGGTGGCGAAGCGCGCGGCGATGTATTCCAGCCGATCCGTCGGACGCCGATGCATAACTGGCACGACAAGAACGGCGCCGATTGGGAGCCGGTCGGCCACTGGCGCCGGACATATGCCTATGTCCGTCCCGGTGAATCCGTTCATGACGCGGTAAATCGTGAGGTAAAGAACACCCGCGAGAATCTGGGCCTGCTGGATGCCTCGACGCTGGGAAAACTGATCGTCAAAGGCCCGGATGCGGGCAAGTTCCTCGACATGATGTACACCAACATGATGTCTACGCTGAAGGTCGGCAAATGCCGCTATGGCCTGATGTGTTCCGAGAACGGCTTTCTGATCGACGACGGCGTTGTTGCCCGTATCGATGAGGACACGTGGCTGTGCCACACCACCACTGGCGGGGCCGAGCGTATCCACGGCCATATGGAAGAATGGCTGCAAACCGAATGGTGGGACTGGAAAGTCTACGTCGCCAACGTGACCGAGCAATATGCGCAAGTCGCTGTGGTCGGCCCCAACGCCCGCAAGGTGCTGGAGAAACTGGGCGGCATGGATGTCAGCAAAGAGGTGCTGCCCTTCATGGAATGGCGCGATGGCAAGATCGGCGCGTTCGATTGCCGTGCTTATCGCATCTCGTTCTCGGGCGAGTTGTCCTATGAGATCGCCGTCCCTGCGTCTCAGGGCCAGGCGTTCTGGGATGCTTTGATCGAGGCAGGCAAAGAGTTCGGCGTGATGCCCTATGGCACCGAATGTCTGCACATCCTGCGGGCCGAGAAGGGCTTTATCATGATCGGCGACGAGACCGACGGCACAGTGATCCCGCAGGATCTGGGGCTGCATTGGGCGTTGTCGAAAAAGAAAGACGACTACCTCGGTAAGCGGGCCCATTCGCGCAGCCATATGGCTGATCCTGAGCGCTGGAAACTGGTCGGTCTTGAGACTGTGGACGGATCGGTTCTGCCAGATGGTGCCTACGCGGTGGGCGAAGGGGTCAACGCCAACGGTCAGCGCAACATGATCGGGCGTGTGACCTCGACCTATTACTCGGCCAATCTGGGCAAGGGTATCGCGATGGGCCTGATCAAGCACGGTCCCGACCGCATGGGCGAGATCGTCGAGTTCCCGGGCACTGACGACAAGATTTACAAAGCCAAGATCGTGGACCCGATCTTCTTCGACAAGGACGGGGAGAAGCAGAATGTCTGAACCCATCAGCGCACTGAATCACGCAAGCTTCTCGGGCATCGCCATGGTCGAGGAATGCGGCCTGCAAGGTATGATCACCTTGCGAGGCGACTTATCCGACAAAGTGCTGGCTAAGGCGGTCAAGGACGCCACCGGCCAGAAAGTGCCCGCTCAGCGCGAAGTACTGGTCAAAGGCGACACCGGCGTGGCTTGGATGTCGACCGATGAGTTGCTGGTGCTGGTGCCCTATGCCGAGGTCGAGGCCAAACTTGCCGACATGGCCGGGGCACTAAGCGGAACGCACGCTTTGGCGGTCAATGTCTCGGACGCCCGTGCGGTGTTCAGCGTCTCTGGTCCCAGTGCGCGCGAAGTGCTGGGCAAAGTCGCTCCGGTTGAGTTGTCCGCAGAGGCATTCCAACCCGGTCAAATCCGCCGCTCGCGCCTGGCGCAGGTGGCAGGAGCCTTCTGGATGGACGATGCCGAGACCTTCCGCGTGGTCTGCTTCCGCTCGGCGGCGGACTACGTCTTTAATCTGCTGAAGGTTGCGGCGCAACCGGGCAGTGAGGTTGGCGTTTACTGAGGCGTATGAAAAGCCCCGGCCTTACTGGGGCTTTTACTTATTTTCCTACGGAACATGTTCCGGCCCCATAGGGCTTGTTCGCAAAATTGCCCTGCAAGAATGCCATGCGCACGGTGACGGTGTTATCCGACGTTTTGAGGTTTGCCTGGTATCGAACGCGAACATTGCCACCGGCGGCCATTTTTTGATCGAGGTTCCAGATTACACGATACCCCTTGGCACCGCGGTCTTTCAATTTTGCCTTGGCCCAATCTTGATGCGAGTTTGCCGCCATCGCCGAAGCCTTGGCGGGGTCTATCTGAAAGCCATACTCTGACGCAATCCAGCCATGGGCGTCTTGTTTTGTCATCTTGCAGTGTTAGGTAACTGTTTCTGCAGTAGCGGTTTGTGCAAATACTGTGGCGGCAATCGTCAGGAGAAGTCTTATCATTTTATCCAATTGGTCGTAGTTTCTGATGCCCGCAATCAAGTTGATACACCCAAATGATGCAAGCGGGATCTCGCGTGAACGAAGAAAAAACCTGCCGATGTTCTACCTTTGCAAGAGGATCGTGCGGAACTGTGACAGGCTGTCAGGCGTCAGCAGGTTCGATACCTTCAGTGGCCGCATTTTGTCATCCCTGAGGTCCGAATAAAAACTCAGCTTGTCCATCAGGGTGTCGATGGCGTCGCGTCGTGCATGGTCCGGCAGCAAAGGGGCGTGAAGCGACAAAAGCAGAGCTGGGCGATATTCCTTCAGCCAGTCGGACAGAGTGGGCAGAACCATGAACTCGGCCCCTTCGATATCCATCTTCACCAGTGAAACGCGGGACAGATCGTTGGCTGCTGCGAACTGATCCCAGGCAATCGTCAGGGCATCCGACCCGTGCGCGCCATCGTGCAGCAGGGAACTGGTGGAATCGCCGGGCTCACCCCGGACCGAGGCCATGCGGGCCACGCTAAACCTATCCGACAAAGCCACTCCAAAGGCCGAGACATTGCGGATGCCGTTCAGATCAAGGTTCCACGCCAAATGCAGGAACGCAGTCGGGTCGGGTTCGAAACACCAGACATGGCGAGCCTTGCGCGCGCCATACAAGACCGTAGGGCCAATCCACGCCCCAATGTCCAGATAGTCGCTGTCATCACTCAGGTGCTGGTCCAGCACCGCGAAAGTTTCCGGTTCCCACGCGCCTGCCGAAGCTTTGCGCCAGAATTTCGAATGGTAAGGATCCAGACGAAACGGCTCGCCGTTCAGGTTGCCCACATAATATCCGCGGGCGCGGTAGAACATCTTGCGGACCTGTGTCAGCATCGCCTGCCTCCGGGTTTTCTTGTCTCGCCCCTTGACCTGCGGGCGTGGTCAAAGCATTTAACCTTGGGAACCGCAACTTACATTCAAACAGGGGGCCGACATGGCTTTTGAACTTCCTGATCTTCCTTATGCACATGACGCGCTGGCAGCCAAGGGCATGTCCGCCGAAACACTGGAATATCACCACGACCTGCACCACAAGGCCTATGTCGACAACGGCAACAAGCTGATCGCCGGAACCGAGTGGGACGGCAAGTCGCTGGAAGAGATCATCACCGGCACCTACGACGCAAACGCCGTGGCGCAGAACGGTATCTTTAACAACATCAGCCAGCTATGGAACCACAACCAGTTCTGGGAGATGATGGGCCCCGACGGCAACGCCATGCCCGGTGATCTGGAAAAAGCGCTGACCGAAAGCTTTGGTTCGGTTGACGAATTCAAATCGCAGTTCAGTGCTGCTGGTGCCGGTCAGTTCGGCTCGGGCTGGGCATGGCTGGTCAAAAACGCAGACGGCTCGCTGGCTGTGACCAAGACCGAGAACGGAGTGAACCCGCTGTGCTTTGGGCAGACCGCGCTGCTGGGTTGTGATGTTTGGGAGCACAGCTATTACATCGATTTCCGCAACAAGCGCCCGGTTTACCTGTCGAACTTCCTCGACAATCTGGTGAACTGGGAAAACGTCGCATCGCGGATGTAATGCATTGAACCGACGCCGGTTCATAAAGGGCCTGCTGGCGGTAACGCTGGCAGGTCTTGTCACGTCAGCCTACGGGTTCTTCATTGAACCCGCAGTCCGGCTGCGCGTGCGAAAATGGCATATTCGTCGCGATGACTGGACAGCACCACCGCTCAGGATCGCGGTGCTGGCCGATTTGCATGTCGGTGAGCCTTATGTAGGGCTGGATCGCATCGAGCAGGTGGTGCGGCGCACAAACGCGCTGGCACCGGATTTGATTTTGTTGCTGGGTGATTTCTTTGCCAGCCACAAGGGCGTTTCGGGCGCGGTCGAAATGCAAGAGTTGGCCCCGGTTCTTGCTGGGCTAGAGGCAAAGAATGGTGTCTTTGCAGTGCTGGGCAATCACGATTGGTGGGATGACAGGCAAGCGCAGCGCCGGGGTTCAGGGCCCAACCGCTATGTTGGTATTCTGGAGCAGAATGGTATCTCTGTCCTGTCCAATACCGCCGTCAAGCTCGAGTCCGTGGGGATTTGGCTGGCAGGGCTTGAAGATCAGCTTGCGATCTGGCGCAAAGGGAAACCGCTGGGTCTGGACAATCTTCCAGAAACGCTGGCGCAGATCACAGATGATGCGCCGGTTGTGATGATGGCGCATGAACCGGACGTTTTTCCCAAAGTACCCAACCAGGTGGCCTTGACCCTGTCAGGGCATACGCACGGGGGTCAGGTGCGCCTTTTTGGCTGGTCGCCTATTGTGCCGTCGAAATTTGGCAACCGGTATGCCTATGGCCATGTGCGGGAAGGGCGGCGGGATCTGGTCGTTTCGGGCGGTATAGGATGTTCGATCCTGCCGGTTCGGCTAGGCGTTATACCTGAGATCACTGTCGTCGAGATGTCCGCCTAAAGGATTGATGATCCTGCGGTGAAAAACCGCTGATACGCGCCCTTTCTATTCGACCGCATCTTGTTTGCGTTTCTCCAATACACATCTCTTTGGAGCGTGAGGAGAGTACCACACACCAATTTAAACAATGACCGGGCTGCGCATCTCTAGTGCGTCAATCAATCCGTATGTCCGGCAGGTCGAGGGATACCCAGAGAACAACCTTAACAGGAGATCGCAATGGTCGAACTTACACAGGGAACTTGGGTCATAGTTGCAGATGGGGAAAAGGCTCTGGTGATGGAAAACATTACCGATGCAGATGATCCCAATCTTGTTGTCGTCGCAGTCGAGGAACAGGAAACCCCGGCCGAGAGACCTTCTGACCGCGCAGGTCGCCGCAATGACGGTGGACCAAAACAGAAATCCGCGGTCGAAGAACCCACTTGGAAAGCCCATGCAAAATCCCTGTTTGTGCAGGATCTGGCGAATCTGCTGAACCGCAAAGGTATGAACGGCGCGTTCAAACGGCTGGTTCTGGTGGCCAGCCCGCATGTTCTGGGTTTGCTGCGCCGCCGACTGCATAGTGAAGTGTTGGGGAAGGTCGTGGCCGAAGTGAACAAGACCTTGACCAACCATCCCCTGCACAAGGTCGAGCAAGTCCTGCAGAACAGATTGCGGCCCCGTGCCCGCCTGACCTGACTGATCTGACGGGCGGTTTAGCCGCCCGTCTCACCCAGCTGATTCAAATAAGTTTTTCACGCAAGATCGACATGGCTGTTTCGGCATCCTTGGCCCAGGTGATGAAATCAGCCAACGTTTCATCCGCGAAACCTTGCCCGATCACCTGATCCAGCAGTGAGTGCAACGCATCCCAGTAACCGTTCACATTGACCACGATGATGGGTTTGTCATGCAGGCCCAATTGCCGCCAGGTCAATGCCTCGAACAACTCGTCCAGTGATCCGGGACCACCGGGCAGAACCACCACCGCGTCGGCGTTCATTATCATGACCTTCTTACGCTCGTGCATAGTCTCGGTGATCACGAAATGGGTCAGGTCCGTTTTGCCGACTTCGCGCTGAACCAGATGCACGGGAATGACGCCGAAGGTCTCGCCACCAGCATTTTGCGCGGCACGTGCGACTTCCCCCATCAAACCAACATCTCCGGCCCCATAAACCAGCCGCCAGCCTTCCTGCGCCAGCAGGCTGCCAAACTGCCTTGCAGTTTCAGAATAGGACTTCTCGGCGCCATTGCGTGACCCGCAATACACACAGACGGATTTCTGAGACATCAAAGGGGGGCTCCGGGGTTGTGTCAGAGGTTTTGACCCGTGATAGCGGGATTGATAGGTTGGCTCAACCGTCCGCTGGAAAGCTTTTGAACGCAAAGCTTTTGCCCGGTGGAGTGAAAGGGAAATAATGGACGCCAAATCGGGAAGCGGAAGTTCGGGCAATTTCATCTGGGGGGTGATTGCAGGTCTTGTGGCGATTTTGGGTGCGGGTGGATTGTATTTGTCCGGCGCCTTCACCAAAGCGCCGGAGCCAAGCGCTCCGCAGGAAACCGCATCCGCCGAATCCCCGGACCCTGAAGTGCAGGCGGTGGAAGCGCCAGAGGCGCAGGTCGCGGAACCAGAACCGACTGAACCAGTGGCGCCTGCCGTTGAAGAACCCGCAGCCGAGCCCGCCGAGGACGCACCCGAAGTCGTTGAAGACGCCTCTGACACGAATTCTGCCGTTGTAACAGCGGAAGACGCTACGCCAACGGCCTCGGCCCCGCCAGTTCTGGATCAGATTTTTGTTGAAACCGACGGAACGGCGCTTTTGTCTGGCGACGCAGAGCCCGGTGGCCAGATCGATGTTCTGCTCAACGGAGAAGTCGTGCACACATTTACCGTGGACAGCAGCGGTAAGTTTGCCGAGTTCGTTACGATCCCTTTCAGCGATACGGCTCAGGGGCTTGTTCTGCAAAGCTCGGATGGGGCACAGACTACGCAGTCTGACGACTATCTGATTGCCGCTTTGCCCAAGCCTGTCGAACAGGCGCCCGTCGTCGAAGAAGGCCCCGCAGTAGATCAGGACACGACCGCGGATGCGGAAGACCAGATCGCCAGCGCGACTGTGGACGCAGAAGCTGAGCCCGACACCGGAGCAGAGGTTCAGACGGCAGAACCTGATGTGGTTGAACCCGAAACCAGGGAACCTGAAACCGAGGAACCTCAAACAGCTGACGTGACGACAGAGACACCTGAACCGGATCAGCAGATTGCAGTGTTGCGGTCAGGCGAAGAGGGTGTTGAACTGGTGCAGCCCCCGGTGGTCCAGGATACTCCCCCTGAACAGATCGCACTGGACACGATCGGATACTCGGATACCGGCGATGTCCAGTTGACCGGGCGCGTTCAAGATGGGGCTGCCGTTCGTCTGTATCTGAACAATCGCCTGGTCGCCGATCTCGCTCCGCAACAGGATGGATCGTGGCGCAGTGATCTGGAAGGGATCGATCCCGGTATTTACACCCTGCGCGTGGATGCAGTGAACACGGACGGGACGGTTCTTAGCCGGGTCGAAACTCCATTCAAGCGTGAACCGGTCGAAGTTTTGGAAGCAGCTGTCGCAGCCGAACAGACTGATGCACAGGTGGATGCACAAGCAATCCGTTCTGTAACAGTTCAACAGGGCGATACCCTGTGGGCCATTTCGCGCGACCGGTTTGGCGACGGTGTCCTGTATGTGCGATTGTTCGAGGCCAATCGCGACTTGATCCGCGATCCGGATCTGATTTATCCGGGGCAGATATTTACAATACCGGAATAATCAGCACCTCTGGCCCATACGGGTCAGAGTCTATCTCTGACCGCAGACAGGGTACCGGATGAGACGAACACTTCCTTTGACTTCGGACGATACGGCTCAGAGTGACGAACGAAGCTCGGGCTTGCGGACGATCCGCAATGTGGCTCCTTATCTTTGGCCGCAGGATGAGCCATGGGTAAAGCGCCGCGTGATTATCGCCATGGGCATGCTGGTTCTGGCCAAGCTGATCGCAGTTTATACACCGATCCTGTACAAAGGTGCGGTTGACGCGCTGGCGGGTGAGGGCGTGCCACCGGTAGCGCTGGGCGCCGTTGGGCTGACTGTTGCCTATGGCGTGGCGCGGTTGATGACCGTGGGCTTTCAACAGTTGCGCGACGCGGCCTTTGCCCCCGTCGGTCAACGGGCTTTGCGGGCACTGGCGCTTGAGACCTTTCAACACATCCATCAGCTATCGATGCGCTACCACGTGTCGCGCCGCACCGGTGGGCTGAGTCGTATCATCGAGCGCGGGGTCAAAGGCGTCGAGTTCCTGCTGCGGTTTCTGCTGTTCTCTATCGGGCCGCTGATCCTGGAACTGTTGCTGGTGGCGATCATTCTGATGTGGCTGTTCGACGTCTGGTATCTGGTCGTGGTGGCGGTCACCATCGCGCTTTATATCTGGTTTACATTCGCAGTGACCGAATGGCGGGTAAAGCTGCGTCGTGAGATGAATGATCAGGACACCGAAGCCAATCAGCGCGCCATCGACAGCTTGTTGAATTTCGAAACCGTCAAGTATTTCAACGCCGAAGCACGCGAAGCTGAACGGTATGATGTGTCGATGAAAGCCTATGCCGGGGCAGCTCTGAAAACCGCTTATTCCCTGGCGTTTTTGAATTTCGGTCAATCTTTTCTGATCACGTGCGGTCTGATCGGAGTGATGGTTCTGGCCGCTATCGGGGTTCAGAACGGCACGCTGACGGTGGGCGATTTTGTTATGGTCAATGCCTACATGATCCAGATCACCGTTCCGCTGAACTTTCTGGGTACGGTTTACCGGGAAATCCGGCAATCGCTGGTCGATATGGGGCAGATGTTTGATTTGCTCGAACAGCCCGCGGAAGTCACCGACAAGCCCTGTGCCCCTAACCTGAAGGTGAATGGTGGCGAACTCACGCTGGATAATGTGCATTTCGGTTACGACCCGGAGCGCGAAATCCTCAAGGGTGTGTCGTTGACCGTCCCGGCAGGGCAAACTGTGGCTATCGTGGGGGCGACGGGCTCCGGCAAATCCACCATCGGGCGTCTCTTGTTTCGCTTTTACGATGTGACCAAAGGGGCACTGAAGATCGACGGACAAGATGTGCGGGATGTGACGCAGGCCAGCCTGCATGCGGCTATCGGTGTCGTGCCGCAGGACACAGTGCTGTTCAACGATAGCATCCGGTACAACATTGCTTATGGCCGCGACGATGCCACCCCGGAGGAGGTTGAGAACGCAGCCAGAGCAGCGCAGATCCACGATTTCATCACCTCGCTACCAGACGGGTATGAGACCACGGTAGGTGAACGAGGGCTGAAATTGTCCGGGGGTGAAAAACAACGGGTTGGCATTGCGCGGACCTTGCTGAAGAACCCGCCGATCCTGTTACTGGACGAGGCAACCTCGGCCCTGGACACTGATACCGAACAGGACATCAAGGATGCGCTGGCGCGCGCAGGTGAAGGGCGGACAGTGATCACCATCGCCCACCGCCTCAGCACGATCGCCGAGGCCAACCGGATCGTGGTACTGGAAGCCGGTGAGATCATCGAACAGGGTACGCATGACGAGCTGTTGGCGCGATCCGGGCGGTATGCACAATTATGGAACCGTCAGCAATCGGACGGTGAAGCTGCCTAAGCCTCCATTTCGTCAGCGAACCGTGATAGGGTGCCACGGTACAAAAAGGTAGACTGCCGTGATTGATAGATTGAAAAAACGAATGCTGCCTGTCGCCATTGCGTTGCTACTTCCGGCGGCAGTGGTTGCAGACCCCATTGTGGGGGTGTGGAAAACTGAACCTGACCGCAAAAATCTGATCTCGCACATCAAAATCTCGGCCTGTGCGGATAAGTTCTGTGGCCAGATTCTTTCAGCCTATGACGCGTCAGGCAAGGAAGTCCAAACGCCGAATATCGGCAAAAAGCTGTTTTGGGATGTGTCTGGTGAAGGCGGCGGAAAATACGGCGGAGGCGAGTTCTGGGTGCCTTTGATCAACGTGGATGCTGTGCCGCAGATGACTTTGCAGGGCGACAAGCTGTTGGTCAAAGGCTGCGAGCACGAGATATGCGCGCATCAGACATGGTCCCGACTTTAATAACAGCCAAGTGAAAAAGGACCGGCAACACCGGTCCTTTTCATGTTATTCAGCTGCTTTCAATGGCGGGCCAGCAGGGTGATCGGGTTGGTCCGATCTGTCGTCCTGCATCGACCATCCTGATTGCGGCTCATCATCCCAGACAATCTCGGTGGCTTGTATCTGACGGGCAGAACGTCCGATCGCCATGTCCTGCGCGACCTGGCTGGAGCGGCCTGCTGTCACACGGGCCAGAACACGACTGAGCCAAATTGCATAGGTCGTCACCCAGACACGCAGTGCCAGAAGCGAAGGGGTCACGATCAGGGTCAGCACAGTCGCAATGCCCAGACCAAACACCACAGCGGTGGCCAGCTGTTTCCACCACAGGGCGGTGGGGCTGTCGATGGAATAGCCGCCATAGATGAAATCCAGCGAAAGGCCGAACATCATTGGCGTCAGGCCCGCCATCGTCGTCAGAGTCGTCAGCAAAACCGGACGGATACGCGATTCCGCCGTGCGGATGATCGCCTCGATCCGGGGCATATAGGCGCTGTATTCCTGGTAGGTGTCGATCAGAACGATGTTGTTGTTCACCACGATCCCCGCAAGCGCCACGATGCCGGTCCCGGTCATGATGATCGAGAAGGGTTGTTCCATCACGATCATGCCGATCAGAACCCCGGTGGTCGACAGAATGACTGCCAGCAGTACCAGAACCGAGTTGTAGAACGAGTTGAACTGCGCCAGCAGGATCACGAACATCAGCCCCAAAGCACCCATGAACGCGTTCACGAGGAAGGCACCGGACTCCTCTTGCTCTTCCTGATCACCAGTCCATTCCCAGCTGATCGAATTGGCGAACGGGCCGGTGTCCAGCCATTCAGTCAGTATCGCGATACGTTCGTTCGGGTTGATCAGCGCAAACTGAGCATCCCCGTCGTCAATCGCGCTGCGCAGCTGATCGACACTTTCTGCACCAGTCAGTTGAATCAGTTCGTATGACTTTCCTCCCGCTCCGTTCAGCACCGTGCCAGTCGGGGTATAGGGATCTGCCACTTCGCGCATGATGGCCAGCCGAATGGGCTGCCCATCGGGACCCTCGGTCACAACCTTGCTCAGCCCTGGTTCGACATCCGCCTTCACGTCATAATACCGCTGTTGATCGACCCGGTTGATCTCAGCCAGTTTGGCCACGGGTTTGCGTGTCACGAAATTCGACAGGGGAATCAGGCCGTCCGGGGTGCGGACCTTGAGTGTGTCCAGCGTCGACAGAACGCGATCCTCTTCAGGCAGGCGGACGCGGATCTCGATCTCTTCGTCATTGCTGTCCGGGCGCATTTCGCCCAGCAGGATGCCGCGTGTCACCAACTGGACCATGGCACCGACGGTCGCCACGTCCGCGCCGAACCGACCGGCCTTGGCAACGTCCACGTCGATCTGCCAGTCGATGCCGGGTAGGGGCAGGGTGTCTTCGGTCTTGATCAGGCCCGGCGTGGAATCAAATATCTCGCGCGCCGCGACCGCTGCCGAGGTCAGCTCTTCCCAGCCGTCACCCTTGATGCGCAGATGCACCGGTTTGGCCGAGGCAGGACCTTGCTCCAACGGCAGGATCTCGACAACGATGCCCGGGATTGTCGCCAGTTGGGCGTTCAATTCATCAATAACGAAGTCGCCATCATATTCGGGCGCAACGAAATGGCGTTCGAACAACCCCCACAGCGCAGATTCCGAGATGTTGGGGCGATCCTCCCAAGGGATGATTTCGAACTGAACCTGGCCCACTGTATCTGCCGGGGCCTGCGCGCCGCCGTTATTCTGATTCAGACCGCCTTCGCCTGCGAAGGCAAAAACATTGATGACGGCGGGATGAGAGCCGATGATCTGTTCGGCTTCAAGAACCATGGCGTCTTTTTCTGCCAAGGACAGGTTTCCACGGGCGCGGACGTAAGCCGTTGCCTGTTCAGGTTCGCTTTCCACGAAGAATTCAACGCCTCGGGACTCCTGAGGGAACCAGACGAAGGCCACGAAAAACACCGCAGAGAAAACTGCTGCCAGCGATACAATCGGCATGATCGGATTGCCGACTAGGAACCGCACTACATGGCCGAACGGCGTGTGTTCGTCTGCGGTATGAACACGGGTTTCCTCGGCGCGTTCGATCTTGGCCGCGCTCAGGGTCACGGACCCGGCGAAAGCCCCGAACAGGAACAACAGGGCCCCTGCAACAGAACCACCCGGCAGCAGGTAGGTGGGGTTCAGGGTCTGCATTGCGCCCAGAAAGATCATGTACAGCGACGGCGGCACCATCAGCACCCGCACCCACCATGGGGTGCGCGCGCGCAGCCAGACCGAAGACCGATCAAAAACACGGCTGAGCCGCCCGGAGACACCACCCATGACCGGTAGGTAGATCAGCGCCACGATCAGAGAGGCCGACAGAACAAAGATCAGCGTGATGGGCAGCATCTTCATGAATTCGCCGGGGATACCCGGCCAGAACAGCATCGGCAGGAATGCGCAGAGCGTCGTCGCGGTCGAGGAAACGATGGGCCAGAACATACGCTGCGCTGCCTCGACATAGGCGTGCATCGGACCGACGCCTTCTTTTATGCGCTTGTCGGCATATTCTACCACAACGATGGCACCGTCGACCAGCATCCCCACGGCAAGGATCAGGCCGAACATCACCATGTTCGAGATCGTGACCCCGATCATCGCCAGGAAGGCAAAACACAGCAGGAACGATGTCGGTATCGCGAAACCCACCAGCAGCGCGGCTCGTGTCCCCAGAGAGGCCAGAACAACGATCATCACCAGTGCGACGGCGGTCAGAACCGAGCCTTCAAGCTGGCTGACCATCGAGCCGACGATACGGCTCTGGTCGTTTGAAGTGCCTACATCAACCGCAGCCCGCAGCTCGGTCGGCCATTTGGTCTGAGCCTCGGCGACGGTGGCTTTGATCAACGCGACCGTGTCGATCAGATTGTAGCCCTTGCGCTTGACCACCTGCAGCGCAACGGTGGATTCACCGTTGAACCGGGCTGTGCCTTCACGGTCCTCAAAAGTATAGTTGATCTGGGCCAACTCACCCAGAGTAACCACGCGGTCGCCATTTACTTTGACCGGCAGGCCGTAGACGTCCTGCGCGGTCTTGAAGGACGAGGGGATCTTGACCGAGAACGTCCCCTGCGCAGTCTCGACTTCACCGGCGGCAATCAACTGGTTGTTGTTCCGCACAACATTGATCAGCTCGGCAGCGGTGACGTTGTAAGCCTCAAGCCGGAGCGGATCGATGACGACTTCAAGCATCTCGTCGCGGTTGCCGGCGATACCGGCCTCAAGCACGGCATCCAGCGCCTCAAGCTCGTCCTGAAGGTCTTTTGCCACGCGCGCCATGGTGCGCTCGGGCACCGGGCCGGTCAGGTTGACGATGACAATGGGGAATTCCGAGAAATTGACCTCGGCAATCGTGTATTGCTCGGCCCCGTCGGGAAATTCGGCCTGTGCACTGTTCATAGCATCGCGCACATCTGCAATGGTGGCGGATTTGTCCCAACCGAACTCAAACTCCAGCAGAAGGCCCGCGTAGCTCTCGGCGGCAGTAGCGGTCATCGTGTCCAGCCCGTCGAGATCGGCCATCTCGGTTTCCATCGGCTTGATCAGCAGGCTTTCGCTGTCTTCGGCTGAAATGCCCGGAAACTGAACCGAGACGAACAGCATCGGGATATCGATATCCGGCTCGCCTTCTTTTGGCAGCGAAACATAGGCAAACCCGCCGACAACCAGTGAGATAGCGATAAACGCCAGCACCATTCGGGCCCGTTCAGCGGCCCAGGCAACGACGCCGGTCATTGTGAAGCTTCCCGGTAAGTTGGTGCAACGGTCACGCCGCGTGTCACGAACTCCTGACCTACAACAATAACGTCTGTGGTTTCTGGCAGGCCATCGATCCAGACGCCTTCCGCGGTGTCACGCAGAATGCGAACCGGCTGGAAATCGACCACATTGCTAGTGCCGACCGTGCGTACACCCAATTGACCTTCGTTGCTTAAAGTCAGCGCAGATTGCGGCAGCAGGTGCGCTTTGGCCCCTTCTGCTGCGATACGGATAGTGGCGGTCTGACCGTCGCGAATGGTCAGATCAGGGTTTGGCACCGTGATTTCCACCTCGAACGTGCGCGTTGTTTCATCCGCTGACCGGCTGAGGAATGTAACCCGCCCGCCAAGCTGCCTACCGGTAACCAATGTTGCTGACGCCTCTGATCCCACCTGAACGCGATTGACTTCGGTTTCCGGTACGAACCCGACCAGTTTGATCGGGTCGAGCTGGATGACAGTCGCGCACAGTGATCCGGGCTGCATAAGACTGCCCAGTTCAGCGGTATCGCTTTCCAGCAGGCCCTTGAAGGGGGCCGTGATTGTCAGGCGACCAACCTCTCTTTGCGCGGCTTCGACAGCGGCGGCGGCGGCTTCGATCCCGGCCCGGGTGGCTTCCAGCCCGGCTTCGGCAGATTTCACGCCCGCTTTGGCAGTGCTCATCGACGCTTCGCTGGAAATCCGGCGGGTTTCGGATGCAAAGCCGGTTTCAGCCAGTTTGCGTGAAGCGGTCAGGTTGATTTCGGCCTCAGCCACCAGTGCATGAGCCTCTTGCAGACGGGCTTCGGCTTCGGGGATGCGGCTTTCTGCCTCCAGCTTGCCAGCCAGGGCTTCGGCCAGTTGGGCAGGGCGCGTACCGGGGTCGAGTTCGCACAGTATGTCCCCGGCGTCGACAAACGCACCCTTGCGCTTGGGCTCAGAGATGACAGTCGTGGTGGTTTCCGACAGCACTTCCACCTGCCGGTTTGCTTTGGTCTGGCCGCGCAACAGGACCGCGCTGTCGATTTCGCGCGCTTGTGAGCGCAGCGCGACGACGCCCACGGCCGCGATATCGGCATTGTCAGTTTCGGTGGCCTCGTTTTGCGTCGCTTCTTCCGAGTCTCCACGCCCTGCAAAGGCAAACAAACTGTCGCGCTCAAAAACAAGAAAATACAGCGCAACAATCACCAGAATGGCGTTGATGAATGAAATCAAGCGCATACAGTATTTCTCCCAGAATTCTGTGCCAACAAAAGCGGTGCGGTCTCGCTATGAAATGGGGCGTCGGCTATGTAATTTCCACACTGAACTGAATAGTTCGGTTTAGTTTTTTTCGCAAGAGTGAAGCCGTGCGGTGAAAATGTGCAAAATCGGACCCTTGGCTTGGCGTTGGCGCCGGGGTATGACATGGCGCACCATACAAGACACACAGCCCAGGGGGCAGGAATGAGCGATACCGACAGTTTCATTGATGAGGTCACGGAAGAAGTACGCCGTGACCGGGTGTATCTGCTGTTGCGACGCTGGGGCTGGGTCGGTGTCGTCGCCGTCGTGCTGATTGTGGGCGGAGCGGCGTTCAATGAATACCGCAAGTCGCGCGATACGGCGCAGGCGCAGGATCTGGGTGACTCGATTCTGGCGGCCCTGTCGGAAAACGATTCTGATGCGCGTGCCTCCGGGTTGCGAAATATTGAACCGACGTCCCCGGGTGGGGATGCTGTTCTGAACATGCTGTTGTCTGCGTCGCAGGTTGAGGCCGGATCGCGAGAAGATGCGGTCAACAGCCTGAAAGCAACTGCCGTTCAGGGCGACCTGCCGGAAATTTATCGCGCTATTGCAAGCTTCAGGGCGCTGCTGTTGCAAAGCGACACTTTGTCCGGTGCAGATCGTCGACAACAGTTCGAGGCACTGGCAGCGCCGGGCGCACCTTTGCGTCTGTTGGCTGAAGAACAACTGGCGCTGATTGACGTGTCCGAAGGTAACGTTGATACGGCGCTGAATCGTTTGCAGGCTCTGCGTCAGGATGCCGAGGTAAGCATTGATCTGCAGCAGCGTGCGGCCCAGCTGATTGTTGCTTTGGGTGGTGAACCGGAGCCATTGGTGGCGCAGCAGGGCTGATCAGGCAGAACAAGAGACTAAATGACAGGCGAGTTCGGAATACCATGGTAACAAGACTATTTTCCCGCGCGGGATTGCCGGTTGCGGCGCTGGCTTTGACCGCATTGGCCGCCTGTGAACAACCCGAAGCCATTTTGCCTGGCGAGCGCGAAGACATTCGCCCGGCATCTGATCTGGAAACAGTTGAAAAAAGCGGTTCGCAGCCTATCAACTTGCCAGGCCAGCAAGCAAATGCCAGCTGGACGCAAAGCCCGGGAACGGCTGCGTACCGAACCACAAACGCTGCGCTGCGGGCGACGCCACAGCGAATCTGGTCTGCCTCAATTGGTCAGGGTGACTCGCGCAAGCAACGCATCACAGCCGAGCCGGTGGTCGCGGGTGGTTTGATTTACACGCTGGACGCTAGGGCGACCGTATCGGCGGTCACTCCGCAGGGGCAGTTGGCCTGGGATACTGATCTGATCCCCCCGAGCGACGGAGACGGAGATGCCACGGGTGGGGGCATGGCCTATTCAAACGGCGTTCTTTATGTGTCGTCCGGGTTTGGGCGGTTGACTGCGCTGGATGCAAAGACCGGTGCCATACGCTGGCAAAAGCGGCTGGACGCAACCGGCAGTGGCGCACCGCTGGTTAATGACGGCCTGCTGTATCTTGTGGCCGGAGACGAAACCGGTTGGACCATAAACACCAACGATGGGCGAATCGCCTGGCAAATCGAAGGCACTCCTAGTGTCGGTAATGTTCTTGGCGCGCCAGCGCCTGTGATCGCTTCCGACTTGGCGGTGTTTGCATTTGGTTCGGGTGACGTGGCCGCCACCTTCCGCCGCGGCGGCATCCGCCGTTGGAATGCGTCGGTCGCGGGCGGCCGCCGGGGACGGGCTGCCGCGCAAATCGTCGACGTGACCGGCAGTCCTATGGTTGTCGGAAGCAGCATCTATATCGGCAACCACTCTGGCCGGACCGTGGCCTTCGACGTTGCTACGGGCGAGCGTCGCTGGACTGCTGATGAAGGCGCAATCGATACTGTCTGGCCAGCAGGCAACAGCATTTTCCTGATCAGTGACCGCAGCCAGCTGGTACGCCTGAACGCATCTGACGGCTCGGTCATCTGGGCGCAGGACTTGCCGAGCTTTGTCAAAGACAAGCGGGGCCGTCGCGGACCCATCTTTGCGCATTACGGTCCGATCCTCGCAGGTGGTCGCATTGTGATTGCATCCAATGATGGATATCTGCGGTTCTTCAATCCGGTCAACGGAGCCCTGGTTCATCAGGTCGAAGTCCCCGGAGGCGCGACCACGGCACCGGTTGTAGCCGGGCAAACGCTGTATGTCGTTTCCTCCAAGGGTGATCTACACGCTTTCCGTTGACGGCAAGATGCGCTAAAGGGCGCTTCTTGAGTCTTGAAAGTTGAAATCATGTCGCTGACCCTCGCCATCGTGGGGCGCCCGAATGTGGGCAAATCCACCCTGTTCAATCGCCTTGTGGGCAAACGTCTGGCCTTGGTCGACGACCAGCCCGGCGTGACGCGTGACCTGCGCGAAGGCGAAGCGCGGCTGGGCGATCTTCGCTTTACCGTGATCGATACGGCAGGACTTGAAGATGCGACAGATGACAGCCTTCAGGGCCGGATGCGCCGTCTGACCGAACGCGCAGTGGACATGGCCGATGTCTGCCTGTTCATGATCGACGCGCGCGTGGGGCTGACCCCCACAGATGAGATGTTCGCGGAAATCCTGCGTAAACGCTCCAAGCATGTGATCCTTGCGGCCAACAAGGCCGAAGGCATTGCTGCGGATGCGGGTGTTCTGGAGGCATACAATCTGGGTCTGGGTGAACCGGTCCGCCTGTCAGGCGAGCATGGTGAAGGGATGACTGACCTTTATGCGCAGCTGATGCCTCTGGCCGATGCAGCAGAGGAAAAACAGGTCGAGGAGGCCCCTGAAACGAATATCGAGCTGGATGAGGATGGCGAGGGCGAGATGCCCCTGATCACCTCTGCCAAGCCGTTGCAGGTGGCCGTGGTGGGCCGTCCGAATGCGGGCAAGTCCACGCTGATCAACCAGATCGTCGGCGAAGACCGTTTGCTGACCGGGCCAGAGGCCGGAATTACCCGAGATGCCATCAGTCTGCGGATCGACTGGGCCGACCCGGATGGCGAAAGCACTCCGATGCGGATCTTTGACACGGCAGGGATGCGCAAGAAGGCAAAAGTACAGGAAAAACTGGAGAAGCTTTCGGTCTCGGACGGTTTGCGCGCCGTGAAATTTGCCGAAGTCGTCGTTGTGTTGCTGGACGCCGCCATCCCGTTTGAACAGCAAGACCTGCGTATCGCAGATCTGGCCGAACGTGAAGGCCGGGCCGTTGTGGTTGCCGTGAACAAATGGGATATTGAAGACGACAAACAGGAAAAGCTGCGCGATCTGAAAGAGTCCTTCGAGCGTTTGCTGCCGCAATTGCGCGGCGCACCGCTGATCACTGTTTCGGCAAAGACAGGCCGGGGGTTGGAACGTCTGCGCGCTGCTATACTGCGCGCCCATGACATCTGGAATCGCCGGGTGCCGACTGCTGCGCTGAACCGCTGGCTGACCGCCATGTTGGAGCAACACCCACCGCCAGCCCCGCAGGGCCGCCGGATCAAGCTGCGTTATATGACTCAGGCCAAGACCCGCCCACCGGGGTTTGTGGTGATGTGCTCGCATCCCGACAAGATGCCTGAAAGCTATACCCGCTATCTGGTCAATGGTCTGCGCCAGGATTTCGACATGCCGGGCACACCGATCCGCCTGACCCTGCGCGGGCAGGGCGACAAGAACCCCTATAAAGGGCGGCGCAAGAAAAATGCCGGTGCTTTGGCTAAACATCTCAAAGGGCGCGGGTAAGCTGCGCCACCAGTGCCCGCCCGCTGTCTAGTTCTTATTGACAAACAGCCGGTTTGCCTCGATCGCGTCTGCTAAACCTTCGGGCGTGCCGCCTTCATCAATCGTGGTGGCCAGCGCGTCCGCCGCGGCTCCGGTGGTGAAGATCGATGCAATCGCCGTTGTGCCCGCAAAAAGACCCTCGCTTCCGCCTGCGTTGTCGTACTTCAGGTCAAAACTTGAAATCATGTTGACTGCCTCGTCAATTGGCCTGCCAGCGTCGTTCCGTTTCTGAGGGGGGACCAAGGTTGTAACCCGGCGCTGTACGCCTGCGTTTACCTCGACAGGAAGTGCTTTGGCCGGATCCGAGCGCAACGCGATGTTCACCCCGCTGCGTTCGCCGTAAACCAGCGCGCGATCCTGAACTTCGGTGCAGCCGGCAAGGCCGGAGCCACAGATCGCAATAGCGGCAAGAATGGATGGCACTTTGGGGAATTTATCCATTGTCATCTCCTTCGCCGGGGGGATTTTCATTTCCGTTCTTTTTGTCGTCGGCACAGGCGAGCAGTTTCTCAGCGCCTTCTTTTTTTCCTTTGGTTCCAAGCGCCTTAGCCAGTTTCTCAGCGGCCTGGCCAGTCGAAATGACGTCAGAATAGCCAGTCAGAAAGATGCTGCTGGTTGTCATGCTGGTGCAGCCGAAGACCGCCATGGCTTCGCGTTTTGTTCGCAAGTTGCCTTCAGAGTCTGTCCCGCCGGGTTCCATCACTGGTACAAGCGCTGCGAAATCGCGGTCGAAGCCGATGACAACCTGACCTTGTTGGCGATTAGCGCTTACCGCGGCATTGACTCCGACGACTGTGTCGTGTGCGACGTAAAGCTGGTCGCCGCAGCCACATAGGCCGCATAATCCTAATAACGGTAAGAGTCCTTTCACGTTCGCGTCTCCTTCTTGCATGAGGTTTCATCAAGTTGATCAACTCTGGTCGAGGACAGGTCATCGAGATCCATGTACAGGCTGCGTGCGATCTCGGCGTTTTTCGGGATATCCACCAAAACAGTGGCTTGATGGCGACCAATGGTCAGACCGCTCCACCTGCGACCAAAGGCAATCTCCAGCCCTGTGGTGTCAGTTACCGATGCTGCCAGGGGTTGGTCGTTGACCAGCGCCTGTCGGTCTGTCCGCCCTGTCTGATCATCTCTGCAATTCCCGGTGAACACGAGAATTTCGTGATAAGCGCCAAAACTGAAGATTGCAGTGCCTTGCAATGTAGCGACATGCAGCCCGCGACCTTGTAGCTCGTGTACAACTGTATTTCCGTTTAAGAAGACAGCCGAAGTTGAGGTGCCAAAACCGTTAAACGAACACCCCGCTAGCCAGACGCAAATCAATGGCGAAAATCGCAATGTACTTCTCGAAAAAGTCAATCAATGAGCCTTAAAAACTGCCTCACATTCTGATCAGAAGTTTCCCTTGCGTCAACTCTTAGGGTTATGTGAACGACGTGAAAACGCTCCGAAACACTGTAAGGCTTGTTTCACGGACGCGTCCTTCCCAAGAGTGGGGCGTCGTTTCCTGTGTCGGTGTTTAACTCGCAAGTGCGTAACTGCGCCAATTTTCAGCGTTTTCACTCTGAGGGCGTGACAGCCCCTGTTCTGCGCGCTAGCATTCATGTGTGTGCATCTGTCTGCGCATGCACTGCTTGCACGCGATCGAATCGCGCCTAGATTTTGAACAGATAATAACAGGACCATCGTGGGGAGCGGACTGGATGGATCTGAGGGAATATACAAGACACTACGCAGTTCAGGACAACAGATTGGCTGCGCTAAGCTATTTTGGCACTTTTGCGGTGTATTTTGCATCACTGGCGTCGGCGATTATATTCGTGGATCGATGGTACATCATGATACCGGCCGGGATTGTCTTCGCCTTTTCTGCGGTGCGCCTTTATGTGTTGCAACATGATTGCGGGCATCACTCGCTGTTTGAAACACGGCGCCAAAACGAGTGGGCGGGGCATGGTCTATCCCCATTCACTTTTGCGCCGTTCGAGGTGATGAAGCAGAACCACAATCTGCACCACGCGGGCATCGGCAACCTCGAGCATCGTGAGACTGGTGAAATTCACACGATGACTTTGCGAGAATGGAACGAAGCGAACTGGAAGACTCGTTTGTTCTACAGGATGTATCGCAATCCATTCATCTTGGTGCCCGCCGGTGCGTTGTTCACTTATTTCATTCGCTATCGCTGGCCCAAGAACACAGTGCGTTTTGGTATCAACGGCGTGTTGCTACACAATGGGTCGATCGTTGTGTTTCTGGGTCTGTTGTACCTGATCGCTGGCATGACAGGGATCTGGGTCTGGCTGGTGTTTTCGTTTTTGGGCGGAATGCTGGGTGTGTTCCTCGTGTATCTGCAGCACAATTTTGAAGACACCTATTGGGATCGCCGTCCGGATCTGAACCCGCAGATCGCGGCGCTGCAAGGGTCGTCTGCACTGGACTTCGGATGGTGGTTCGACACTGCCGTTGCCTGCATCACGCTGCATGACATCCATCATTTCAATGCACGCATCCCATCGTATCGTTTGCGTGCCTGCCATTATAATCTGCCGCCCGAGTTTACCCCTCGCCGGATCAAATTCCCCGAGGCCGTCGCGGCGTTGAACCTGAAGCTCTGGGATGAGGATGCAAAGCGCCTCGTACCCTTCCCGAAACACAACCGAACCGCAGGTCTGGCGCACAGTTAAGCAGTTGGACTTAAGAAGGTAGCTGCACAGCTTGCAGATATGTATATCCAGCGTATATACGAGTGCGCAGGGAGACAGAGAAAGGACCCATAATGACCGCAGTGACCGACGTAAAAGGTGTAGGAGAGGCGTTTGCAAAGACCCTTGCTGCCAACGGTTTCAAGACCGCAGAAGCGCTGGCCAAGGCGGCTCCTGCAGATCTGGTGAAGGTCCCTCGGATCGGTGAGGCGCGCGCGGCGATTTTGATTGCTGCCGCAAAAGAGGCCAGTACGGCGACGCCCGCTGTCAAGAAACCTGCGCCCCGCAAGACACCTGCGCGCCAGTCAGCTAGCCGCAAACCAGCCACACGTAAGGCAGCCCGGCGTAAGACAGTGGCCGCTGCAGCAGCCGAGAAACGGGCGGAAGAAGCTGCGCGCAAGGCGGCTGAAGAAAAAGCTGCTGCTGAAAAGGCCGAAGCTGCGGCCAAGAAAAAGGCGAAGGCCAAGGCCAAGGCTGAAAAAGCCGCCAAGAAACGCAAAGAAATGGAAGCCAAGTTTTCCAAGGCCAAGGACAAGGTGAAAGCCAAGTCCAAGAAGGACAAGAAATCCAAAAAAGACGCCAAGAAAAAAGACGATAAGAAGAAAGACGCCAAGAAGAGCGGCAAAAAGAAAGAAAAGAAAAAGGCGAAGAAGTAACCTTCCTCGCCCTACATTGCTTGCGGAACCGGCGCCAGGTGGTGCCGGTTTTGTTTTGTCAGGCCAATGTGCCGTCCAGGTGCAGGGTTAGCTTGCCGCCCAGATAGGGACCCAGAACTTCGGGCAGCGAAACCGTACCGTCTTCGTTCTGTCCATTCTCCAGTACCGAAATCAGGCAACGCCCCACCGCCAATCCCGATCCGTTTAGTGTATGAAGGTATTCAGGCTTACCGCCGCCTTCCGGGCGGAAGCGTGCATTCATGCGCCGGGCCTGAAACGCACCGGTTGTCGAAACCGAGCTTATTTCGCGATAGGTGCCCTGACCCGGCAACCA
Organism: uncultured Ruegeria sp.; assembly: GCF_947497005.1. Taxonomy (GTDB): domain Bacteria; phylum Pseudomonadota; class Alphaproteobacteria; order Rhodobacterales; family Rhodobacteraceae; genus Ruegeria. The sequence continues at coordinate 90,909 of NZ_CANMFF010000002.1, forward strand.
AGCTTCGATGTCGAAGGTGCGGCGCGCGCCAAAACCCATGTCTCCGGTGCACAGAACAACGGTGCGGTAAGGGATGCCCATCTGCTCAAGCAGATCTTCGGCACAGCGCAACATGCGCTTTTGCTCATCATCCGACGCGTCGGGATGGGTGATCGAGACCATCTCGACCTTTTCAAACTGGTGCTGGCGCAGCATGCCCGAGGTATCCTTGCCCGCGCTTCCCGCTTCGGACCGGAAACAGGCGGTATGCGCGCTCATGCGGATCGGCAGGGCGGCTTCGTCCAGAATGTCGCCAGCCACCGAATAGGTCAGCGTGACTTCGGACGTCGGGATCAACCACCAGCCATTGGTTGTCTGATAGCTGTCGTCTCCGAATTTCGGCAGCTTATCGGTGCCATACATGGCCTCATCACGGACCAGAACCGGTGTCTGCATTTCTGTCAGACCGTTCTTGTCGATATGCGTGTCCAGCATGAATTGGGCCAACGCACGATGGATGCGGGCCACACCCTTGGACAGGTTCACGAACCGGCTGCCGCTGGTTTTGGCTGCGGTTTCAAAATCCATAGCAGCCGCAACAGCAGGAATATCGAAATGCTCTTTCGGGGCGAATGCGAACGCGCGCGGGGTGCCCCAACGGTTAACTTCGACATTGTCGTTTTCGTCCGCGCCTTGCGGCACGTCCTCGGCGGGCAAATTGGCGATGCGGGCCAGTTGGTCAGTCAACAGGGCATCCAGATCCTTTGCCTCAGTCTGCATCCGGGCCACTTCGGCCTTCTTCTCAGCGACCAGCGCCCGCAAGCGATCGAATTCGGCCTCGTCGCCACGGCCCTTGGCGGCCCCCACTTCCTTGGACGCTTTGTTCTGTTCTGCTTGTGCGGTTTCGGCGGCCAGAATCTTGGCACGACGGCTTTCGTCCAGCCTTAGCAAATCTGACGACACCGGCGCGTCTCCACGACGCGCAAGGGCGGCGTCAAAGGCGTCAGGGTTTTCGCGAATGGCGCGGATGTCGTGCATGTCTCAGATCCTTAAATGCGTGAATCACTGAAACCGCTTATGCACCATCTGTCGGGCGGGGTGTAGCACCGGTTACGACTTATCGGCCTCTTCGTGGGTTTCATGCGCCAGATACCCATCCCAGTCCTCTGCCGGGATTTTCGGTTCGGGTGGATCGCCTATGTAAGAAGGCGTCATGATCTGCACATTGTTCTCATTGAAAACGGCTACAATGTTGCGGTGCAGGTCCGAGCGGATCTTCGGAATGATGCTGCCACGGGTGGTGTAGCCATTGATCTGATAGTTGATCGCGTAGTCGGCCAGTGCCGTCCACAGCACGAAAGGTTCAGGCTTGGCCTTGATGCCCTTGGTGCGATTGGCAGACTCGATCAACATCGCCTCGACCTTTTCGGGCGGTTCCTCATAACCGATGCCCACCGTAGTGTGTAGCAACAGCCCGCTGCCATCGGTTTTCTTCGAGAAATTTACCACGTCCGAATTCATCAACTGTGCATTCGGGATCGAAATCAACTCGTTCTTGATCGACTTCAGGTGCGTTTCCATCAGTTTTATCCGAACCACGTCACCGATATGGTCACCAATCTGAATGCGGTCTCCGATTGAGGTGGATCTGCGGTAAATCACGAACAATCCCGCCAGCATGTTGGACACTACCGAGTTCGCCCCCAGCGACAGCATGGCGCCGACCAGTAGGGTCAGACCCTGAAAGGCGGCCGAATCCGAGCCGGGAATGTATGGAACGGCAAAGACCAGTGCGATCAGAATGACGACAACACGACTGATGTTGAACGTCGGATTGACCCAGTGCTTTTCGAAATCGCCAAGTTCGAACGAACCGGCCTCGACCGCTTCAAAAAACACGCGCATGCCCTTGATGATATACAGCGCGACCCATGTAATCAGGCCCAGCATGATCAGGTTGGGTATATAGCTGAGGATGCCCCTGAAGATCAGGAGGACAGGTTCCGTCAGGTAAGTCAGCAGTAGTTGTGCGAAATACCGCGTGTCTGCAAAGGACAGAAGAACGAAAGACAAATAGTAGTAACAGGCCAGGAAAAACAACACGAGCAGCACGAAATTCAACCCGTATCGGATCAGGGCTGCAATCGCCTCGGCCTGTACATGCTTGGCCGTGGCCGTTTCGACATCTTTCAAATAGCTCTGCACCAGCTCCAGCGTGCGCCGCCTGATGCGACGGTATAGCCACAGCAACGCGGCGATGACCAGAATGAAGCCCACTGTCCAGCCGATGGCTTCGATTGCACCAGAAACACGTGCTTCGTCTGTTCGGTTGGCACGATAGGCGAGGATGGCCTCTTCAATGGCCTGACCATGAAGAAAGCCAAGAACATCCAGTTCCATCTGGTCCAGCTCGGCGTCTGCAACGGTCACGATTGATACAATGGCCCCATCAGCGCGGATGCGGATACCAAGCTCTGTTTCTTCAAACGTGATATCGACGCTTTCGCTTTCCGAGGCTTCGGCGATCTCAATGATGCTGTTCTGAACAGTTTCCGCCCGCTCCGGCGCAGGAAGTGCGCTGGAGCCGCGCAGGAAAAACAGCATATCGCCATCTATGATGACCGGCGCCTTGAAACCATCCAATTCTTCCGCCTGGGATTCAGCGGTTTCATCTTGCGTTTCCTGTGACAGCAACGGCGTCGCCAAGCATAAAACAACAGCCAGAAGAGACAGCAAAAGCGTCAACGATTGGAAAGGTTTGTATGGTTCAGACATCGTTCCTCCTGACGTCGGACTATAGCCATGTTCGCGCGTCTTCATAGGGCATATCTGCAACGCTTTTCCGGTTCATACATTGCCTGGATCAGGTTCAGATGGGTCACAACATCGCCTTTGCTTGCAAACAGACATTTCAAAGCATAGGTTCCGGCCAAATTTGCGGAACGGTACCGCAAGGTCTGAACAAAGGAATATCCCATGGATGGTGGCGCAATCGCCCAATTTCTCCCGCTGATCCTGATCTTTGCGATCATGTATTTTCTGCTGATCCGTCCGCAGCAGAAGAAAATGAAAGAACATCAGGCCATGGTCGAAGCCGTGCGTCGGGGTGATCAGGTCGTCACGCAGGGCGGGTTGATCGGCAAAGTGTCCAAAGTCAAGGAAGGCGACAACGAGATCGAAGTCGAGATCGCCGAAGGGGTGAAGGTGCGCGTGGTCAAATCGACCATTGCTCAGGTTCTGAACAAAACCGAACCTGCGAAATAACTTCGCCCTACAATCCCTTGAAAAGGCAGGGTAATGCTGCAAATTGATACCTGGAAGCGGGTTCTGATCTGGTTGGTCTGTGTGACTGGCTTGCTCATGGCCCTGCCAAACGCGTTTTACACGCGGGTCGAGCAATCAAACGACGCCAAGGCCGCGATTGAGCTGGGCGTGGACACGCCCGAAATGCAGGCTGAAGCCGGGCAATGGCCGAATTGGTTGCCCTCATCACTGGTCAATCTGGGCCTGGATCTGCGCGGTGGCGCACATCTGTTAGCCGAAGTTCAGGTGCAGGATGTCTACGAATCCCGGATGGAGGCGATGTGGCCGGAAATCCGCGACGCCCTGCGCGATGAACGTTCCTCAGTTGGAACAATCCGTCGTCAGGACTCGGCCCCTGATGAGATTCGCGTTCGCATCAGCCAGCCCGAGGGCATGCCGCGGGCATTGGAGGTTGTGCGCGGCTTGGCCCGTCAGGTTCAGACGCTAACAGGTGTCGGGGCCACGGATATTGAAGCCCGTGCCGATGGCGACACGATCGTGGTTCAGTTGTCCGATGCGGAAAAACTGGCCTCGGATGACCGCACGGTGCGTCAATCACTTGAAATCATCCGCCGCCGGATCGACGAAGTGGGGACACGTGAGCCCACCATTCAGCGACAGGGCGCGGATCGCATCCTGATTCAGGTGCCGGGCATCGGCAGTGCGGGTGAGTTGAAGGACATCATCGGGACTACCGCGCAGTTGACGTTCAACCCAGTCGCTGGACGCGGTACTGATCCGGATGCCGCAGTTGGCATTGGTGAAGAAATCGTGCCGTCGATTGACGAGAGCGGCGTTTACTACACAATCGAATCCGCTCCGGTTGTAACCGGCGAGGAACTGGTCGATGCGCAGCCTGCGTTCGATCAAAATGGCCGCCCTGCGGTCAACTTCCGTTTCAACACGTCTGGTGCGCGCAAGTTCGGGGATTATACACGCGACAATGTCGGCGCCCCCTTTGCCATCGTTCTGGATGATGAGGTGATTTCGGCCCCCGTGATCCAAAGCCATATTCCGGGCGGTTCGGGCATCATCACCGGCAATTTCACCGTCGAGGAAAGCACCAATCTGGCCGTCCTGCTGCGTGCAGGCGCACTGCCTGCCGGGCTGGAATTCCTAGAAGAACGTACCATCGGCCCCGAACTGGGGCAGGACAGTATCGACGCGGGTAAAGTTGCAACCATCGTGGCCTTTGTCGCGGTGCTGGTATTCATGGCGCTCAGTTATGGTCTGTTTGGACTCTTTGCAAACGTCGCGCTGATCATCAACGTGGGCCTGCTATTTGGCCTGCTGTCCCTGATCGGAGCAACCCTGACCCTGCCGGGTATTGCGGGAATCGTGCTGACGGTTGGTATGGCAGTGGACGCCAACGTTCTGATCTTTGAACGAATCCGCGAAGAATTGAAATCCGCCAGAGGCCCGGCACGTGCTATCGAGCTGGGTTATGAAAAGGCACTTTCAGCCATTCTGGACGCAAACGTGACGACATTCATCACTGCGGTGATCCTGTTTGCCATGGGCAGCGGCCCGGTTCGTGGTTTCGCCATTACTCTGGGCCTTGGCATTCTGACCTCGGTCTTTACCGCGATCTTCGTGACGCGCCTGATGGTTGTCATGTGGTTCGAACGCCGCCGTCCGAAAATGATCGAGGTTTGACATGAGACTGAAACTCGTACCCCAGAACACCTCGTTCGATTTCTTCAGCCGCTGGAAAGTCTGGCTTGGTATTTCCGGTTTGATGATGGTGATTGCGTTCACTTCGTTCATGCTGCAAGGGCTAAATTTCGGCATCGATTTCCGTGGCGGGACGACCATCCGGACGCAAAGCGCGGTTGAGATCGACGTGGGCGTGTATCGCGACGCCATCTCCCCGCTGGAACTTGGGGATGTGACTATAACCGAGATTTTTGATCCGACCTTCGGTGAGGATGAAAACGTCGCGATGATCCGTATTCAAGCACAGGAAGATGCCGAGGCAGTGGAAGCAGCGACCATCACAGCCGTGGAAACGGCGCTTCAACAGGTGGTTCCCGATATTCAGTTCGTATCCGTAGAATCGGTGGGGCCCAAAGTTTCGGGTGAACTGATCCAAACGGCCATCATTGCGGTTGCTTTGGCAATTGGCGCGGTTTTGGTCTACATCTGGCTGCGGTTCGAATGGCAGTTTGCTTTGGGTGCCGTCGCGGCCCTTGTGCATGACGTGATCCTGACCATCGGCATCTTCTCGGAACTGCAAATCCGTTTTGATCTGGCTATTATCGCCGCGCTTCTGACCATCGTCGGCTATTCGCTGAACGATACAGTGGTTGTCTTCGACCGGGTGAGAGAGAATCTGCGGAAGTACAAGAAAAAAGACCTCAAAGAAGTCCTAAACATCTCGATCAATGAAACCCTTAGCCGGACGGTCATGACCTCGGTCACCACGCTGCTGGCGCTGATTTCGCTCTACGTACTGGGCGGAGATGTCATCCGTGGCTTTGTCTTCGCGATGATCTGGGGCGTAATCGTGGGGACCTATTCGTCAGTCTTCGTGGCCTCGACCATCCTGCTGTGGCTGGGGGTCAAGCGCGACTGGTCCAAACCGTCGAAGACGGCGGGCAATCAGTTTGCCAACATTGATGCCTGAGGCATTACAACAGGCCCTGTCCCTGCCAGGCCTGGGTTGGTTGGTCCTTACCATCGGAGCCGCGGGACTTGTCCGCGGCTTCACTGGTTTTGGCACTGCGATGATCTTTGTTCCGGTGGCGACTCAGTTTTTGCCGATTGCGGACGTCGTTTTTCTGATGGCGGCCACCGGGATCGTATCCACCTTTGCGCTGGCCCCTCAGGCTTGGCGTGAATGCGACAAGACGGAAATCAGCACGCTGGGCATTGCAGCGGCTGTGACTGTACCGCTGGGCCTTTGGATCATGGCACAGGTCGATACTGTCGTGTTGCGTTGGATCGCTTGCGGCATCACCGGCGTGACCCTGTTTGCCATCATCACCGGTTGGCGCTGGCAAGGGCGACTAGGGATGCCCGGACGGCTTGCTATCGGCGGCAGCGCCGGGGTGATCGGCGGCATGACCGGTCTGACCGGCCCGGTAATAATCGTATTCTACCTTGCCAGCTCCACGGATGTGCGCAAGATCCGCGCCAATACGATCATTTTTCTGGCCTTGCTGGACGTGGCCATTGTTTTCAGTATCCTGTTTGCTGGCGCTGCGGACTTGTCGATCCTTTGGATAGTCCTGCTGCTGGGCTTGCCCTATCTGACCACAACACTGATCGGTAAAGCGCTTTTTGATCCGAAACTCGAACGGATCTATCGTGCTGCGGCCTATTCGGTCATTCTGATTGCAGTGGTGTCAGGGTTGCCGATCCTGGATTGACGGAGGGAAAAAATGCGCCTGAATCAGATTACCTATACAGATGCAAAACCGGTCGACGGCTACGGCCCCGGTTTTTTCCGTATTGGTGGTGAGGTATTCGAAGGCGCTGTTCTGACAGGTCCCGCAGGACCCACAAACTGGGGCGGCTATGAAGACGTACAGCCGCTTCTGGATTTGGCTGATGAAATTGACGTTCTGTTCATAGGTACGGGCAAAGATATGACCCACATTCCCCAGTCTTTGCGTACCCAACTGGAGAGTGCCGGAGTTGGCGTCGAAATCATGAATTCTCCCGCTGCTTGTCGCACGTATAATGTCTTGCTCTCCGAAGGCCGCCGTATTGCGCTCGCTCTGATTTCAGTCTGACTGGATCCCTTCATCTGGCTAAAAATACCTCGGGGTGTGTGAGGGGCTGGCCCCTCACTCTGCACTCAGCCAACGGTGCGTCCGCAACCAAACTGCGGCAAATCTTGCCTTTTGCCTCTGATGACAATCCGCTAAGCGGGTTTCATGACTTTGACTGTAACAGATCTGTCGATCACTCGTGGCGGCATTCCCGTCCTGGAAGGCCTCAGCTTTTCGCTGAAGGCGGGCAAGGCTCTGATACTGCGCGGACCGAACGGGATTGGTAAAACGACCCTTCTGCGCACACTGGCCGGTTTGCAGCCTCCGTTGGAAGGCAAGATCGAAGGGGCCGAGGATCGGATTGCGTATGCCTCTCATTCAGACGGGTTGAAACCGACGCTGACGGTGACTGAAAACCTGACGTTCTGGGCTTCGGTTTTTGGCACTAACGGCATTCAAACTGCATTGGACACCTTTGATCTGAACGAGTTGGCGGATCGCCATTCCGGAAACCTGTCGGCTGGTCAAAAGCGCCGACTGGGATTGGCGCGAATGCTGGTTACCGGTAGGCCGATCTGGATGTTGGACGAACCCACCGTCTCGCTGGATAAGAATGCAGTGCAGATGTTCGCTGATGCGGTCCGCGCTCATCTGGGGCAAGGCGGGTCGGCCCTGATTGCCACCCATATCGATCTTGGTCTGGACGGAGAGGTGCTGGACGTTGGCCCAAACAAAGCTAGGCCAAAACCCATCGACGATTTCGACGGAGGTTTCCTGTGATCGCCCTTTTGTTGCGCGACCTGAAACTGGCTTTCCGCGCGGGTGGCGGGTTTGGATTGGGTCTGGCCTTTTTCCTGATCGTGACTGTGATGATACCTTTTGCGGTGGGGCCGCAATCCTCATTGCTGTCCACAATCGCGCCAGGCGTGCTCTGGCTGGGGGCCTTGCTGGCATGCCTGCTGTCCCTCGATCGCCTACTGGCATTGGATTGGGAGGACGGTTCGCTGGATTTGCTGGCCACCGCGCCGCTGCCATTGGAATCTGTTGTGACCATCAAGGCGCTGGCCCACTGGCTGACCACAGGCCTGCCTTTAGTACTGGCTGCTCCCTTTTTTGGGGTCTTGCTGAACCTGCCGGTGCCGGGGTTCTTCTGGTTGGTGATATCACTGCTGATCGGAACCCCGGCCATGAGCGTGATCGGAACGTTCGGCGCTGCCCTGACCGTCGGCCTGAAGCGCGGCGGGTTATTGTTGTCGCTACTGGTTCTGCCGCTCTATGTCCCCACCTTGATATTCGGGGCCGAGGTCGCCCGACGCGGGGCAACGGGGATGGAAGTGCAGACGCCTTTATTGATGCTGGCAGGGATCACCGCTGCGACCATCGCATTGTTGCCCTTCGCCAGTGCAACTGTGCTACGTATCAATCTGCGGTGAACCGTCCCAGCTTTGACTGATGTCAATTGAGAACCACCCCAACTCGGACTAGATAGGGCCCATGTCAATCGCAGCCAAAGCCAACGCCCTCTGGGAATACGCCAATCCGCGCAAGTTTCTTGCGACCAGTGAACGTGTCCTGCCGTTTTTCTGGATCGTCTCGATCACCTGTATCGTTGTCGGTCTGGTCTGGGGCTTTTTCTTCACGCCGGACGACTACAAGCAAGGGTCGACGGTCAAGATCATCTACCTGCACGTTCCTGCGGCGCTGATGGCGATCAATTGCTGGCTTATGATGCTGGCAACGTCTCTAGTCTGGCTGGTGCGGCGTCACCATGTCAGCGCGCTGGCGGCGCGGGCGGCTGCGCCCATAGGCATCGTGATGACCCTGATTGCGCTGCTGACAGGGGCAATCTGGGGCCAGCCGATGTGGGGCACCTGGTGGGCCTGGGATCCGCGTCTGACCTCGTTTCTGATCCTGTTCCTGTTCTACCTTGGATATGTCGCGCTTTGGGAAGCTATTGAGGACCCGGACACCGCGGCTGATTTGACGTCGGTTCTGTGTCTGGTGGGATCGGTGTTTGCGATCCTCAGCCGGTATGCGGTGAACTTCTGGAACCAGGGATTGCATCAGGGTGCATCGGTTATGCGCGCAGGTGCCGTGACGGGCGCGGATACCGAAGAAAAAGTCAGCAACATCTTCTTCTACCCGCTGCTGATCTGCATCATCGGCTTTGTTCTTCTATTCATTGCGCTGGTGCTGTACCGCACCGGAACTGAAATTCGTGCGCGCCGGATCAAAGCGTTGCTGGCACGAGAAAGGGTGGGCGGATGATCCCCGATCTTGGAAAATATGGTGATACGGTTCTGTCGTCTTATGCAGTGTCCATCGTACTGCTTGTGGCTCTGATTGTGTTCAGTGTGATGCGCGGGCGCAAAGTGCGTGCAGAAATGGAAAGAGTTGAACAAAGGATGTCGCGCAATGGCTAAGATTTCGCCTCTGATGATCGCGCCGCCATTGATTTTTGGTGCGTTTGCCGTTTTGGCCGGGATCGGTATGTTCCGCGAAGACCCCAACGCGTTGCCGTCTGCCCGCGAAGGTCAGCCGGCCCCGCCGGTGGTTCTGAGCGAGTTCCCGGAAAAGAAACTGTTCGACGATGCCACGCTGCGCGATGGAGAGGTCAAGCTGGTCAACTATTGGGCCAGCTGGTGTGCGCCTTGCCGCGCCGAGCATCCAAATTTGGAAGCCCTGGCTGCCGAAGGTATCCCGGTCTATGGCATCAACTACAAAGACAAACTGAACAATGCCGAAGCGTTTTTGACCGAGCTTGGCGATCCTTACGCCGCTATGGGCCGTGATGAGCAGGGTCGCATGGCATTGGATTGGGGCCTTTATGGCGTACCTGAAACCTATGTAATTGACGGTGACGGAACGATCATTCTGCGCTTTGCGGGCCCTATCACGCAGCGTGTGATCGAAAATACTCTGCGCCCTGCGTTGGAAAAAGCTGCGGGCGGTTAAGACTGGTCCGGTTACCAAACCAAAGCGGGCCTACAGACGATAGCCGCCGGTTACGCCCAGAACCTCTCCGGTTACAAATCCCGCCGCGTCCGAGGCCAGAAACCGTACGACGCTGGCGATGTCTTCAGGTGTTCCGATCCGGCCCAAAGCGGTCTCTTTGACGAAAAGAGAGGTCAGATCATCCGGGCGAGGGGCTTCGGGGATGTTGATGGCACCGGGTGCGACGGCGTTGACACGGATACCGTCCGGGCCAAGCTCTTTCGCCATTGCACGTGTCCAAAGGTTCAGTGCGGCTTTACTTGCCCCATAAGTCACAGCGTCACGTGGTGGCAACGTTGCGTTCATGGATGAGATGCTGACAATGGATGCGCCGCGTTTCAGATGCGGCAATGCAGCAGAGAGCAGTGCAGCAGGGGTCAGAAGATTGAGATCGAGGATCGCCCGATGATCCTCGGCCCGAAACTCTTCTTTAGGAGTGGAGCGAACAAGGCCTGCATTATTCACGATCACATCCAGCCGCCCGAAGTGATCGATGACCTGTTCGACAACCTGGGTCGGTTGATTGTCTTTGGTCAGGTCAGACTGAATCGCCAGAACGTCGCCTTTCAGCAAATCTGAAGCGGGTTCGCTGGCCAGCCATGTGAACGCGATATGGTGATCGCGGCCAAGGTCTTCGACTATTGCCCGACCAATACCTCGGGCACCACCGGTTATCAGTGCAACTTTATCCATGGGCACACAAGATCGGCAAAGTGTCCGGGATTCAACGCTGATTTTAACGCGCTTGGAATTCTGTCATTTGCGTAGCAGTATCCAGAACATTGCCGCAATGAACGCGAACGTCACAATGTTCATCAGGGTGTCTGTGAGATCACCGATCAGCATTGCGTTGCCCCTCCTCTCTAAGTCCCCGGAACAGGCAAACCATCAGCAGGACCGAAATAAAGACAAACGGCAAGGCTCCAAGCGAGATGAGGATTTTCACCGAGTCCACTGATCCAGAAAGGATCATTGCAACGCTCAGAAGTCCAAGCAATGCCCCCCAGATCAGACGAACGCGAGGCGGTGGATTCTCGTCCCCACCCGTAGAAAAAGTGCCCAAGACAAATGCCGCACTTACGACGCTGGTCACTATGAACAAAAACGCAGCCATTACAGTAGCGAGGGTCGTGATCACAGGCAGCGGTAAGCGGTCGAGCAGGGCGAAGGTCACACGCTCAATATTCGTTTGAGTATAAGCCAGGAGTTCGCCCGCGCCGTTGAGCGTTTCAAAAAGCCCGATCCCGCCAAAAGCGCCGAACCAGAGGATCGAAAACAGCGTAGGGGCGAATAGTACTCCAATCACGAATTCTCGTATTGTTCGACCGCGAGAGATGCGGGCGACGAAGACGCCCACAAATGGTCCCCAGGCGATCCACCAGACCATATAGGTCAGAGTCCAGTCGCTGAACCATCTGGTGACGTCATCGCCGAAAAACGTAAAGGTCTGAAACCCTCTTGGAATGACATTGGTGACATAGTCGCCGAACCCCTGAACGACGGTGTTCAGAAGATATTCAGTCGGGCCGAGGACCACCGTATAGGCGACGAGGCCGATCGCAATCAGCATCGCTGCGTTGGACAAACGCGCCATGCCTTGACCCAGATCGATCAAGAGTGCCGGGATATACGCAGCGACCATCGCCAGAAAGACCACGCCAATCAGAAGGGCTCCGACCGTTTCCCTTCCACCCAGAACAGCGATGCCATCTGCCACTTGAAACACACCCATAGCCATGGAACCTCCAACACCGATGGCTATCGCGACGATGGCCATGAAGTCTGAAAGCCATCCGACACGTTCTGCCCAGCGTTCACCGGGAAACAGGCTTTTGATTGGCGCGCTGACCATCATGCCGGTGCCGCGCCGGAAGCTGAAATAGGCAATCGTCAGCGCGGTGGAGCCATAAATGGCCCAGGCATGCAGCCCCCAGTGAAAGTTCGTTGCCAGCATTGCCTGTTGTGCGGCGATGAAATCCGGTGCCATGCCAGAAATGAAATTGAAATGGGTTAGGGGTTCAGCAACTGCCCAGAACAACAGGCCGACGCCCATTCCGGCGGAAAACAACATCGAAATCCATGTGGCCGTAGAAAACTCCGGTTCTTCGCCATCCCGGCCAAGGCGAATATTGCCATAGGGTGAAAACGCCAAAAACAGGCATCCGATCAACATACCTGAAGCAGCGAGCATCACGAACCAGCCGCGGCTGTGGAAGGTCTGTTGGACGATACCACTTGCCCAGGTCACCAGGCTTTGAATGTCCACGACACCCCATATTCCGATCACTGCAATAACGCTGAGGGAGCAAACCAGCAGAGCGTTGGGTTTCTTCATGGTGAATGGTCCCCGTGGATGATCTTACCCAACAGTTTCAGGTTTTCGAATGAATGACCAGAAAACAAAAAACCCCCGGTGGCTAGCCGGGGGTTTTGAACTTCTCGCTTTGCTATCGCGTTACGATGCCTTCGCAAGGTTGCGCAGCACATAGTGCAGAACGCCGCCGTTTTCGATGTATTCAATCTCGGGCGCGGTATCGATGCGGCACTTGAGGGTGATAGTCTTCTCAGTTCCGTCGCCATAGACGATTGTGCAGGGCACCTCTTGCAGCGGCTGAATGGTGTCCAGACCGTGGATCGAGACGGTTTCATCGCCCTTTAAGCCCAGTGACTTGCGCGTGTCACCCCTTGTGAACTCGAACGGAATAACGCCCATACCAACCAGATTTGAACGGTGGATACGCTCGAAGCTTTCAGCGATCACGGCCTTGACGCCCAGCAGCGCAGTGCCCTTGGCTGCCCAGTCTCGCGAAGAGCCCGCGCCATATTGTTCACCACCAAACACTACCAGAGGCGTGCCATTGGCCTGATACGCCATCGACGCATCGTAGATCGAGGTCTGTTCGCCATCTGGGCCTTTGGTGTAACCGCCTTCGACACCGTCCAACATCTCGTTTTTGATGCGGATATTGGCGAAGGTGCCGCGCATCATGACCTCGTGGTTGCCCCGGCGTGAGCCATACGAGTTAAACTCGCGCGGCTGAACTTGGCGGTCGGTCAGATACTTACCGGCCGGAGTTGTCGTTGCGAACGAACCCGCTGGCGAGATGTGGTCGGTCGTGATCATATCACCCAGGATCAGCAGAACCTTGGCACCATCGATGTTCGAGATTGTGCCCGGCTCGGCCCCCATGCCCTGGAAATAGGGCGGGTTCTGGATATAGGTCGAGGTTGGCGGCCAGTCATAGGTTTCCTGCTGCGGAACTTCGACGTCCTGCCATTTTTCATCGCCTTTGAAGACGTCGGCATATTTAGACTGGAACGCCTCGCGGGTCACGGTCTGTTCGACCAGTTCCGCGACTTCCTGTGTCGTCGGCCAGATGTCTTTCATGTAGACATCTTTGCCGTCCTTGTCAGTGCCGATGGGCTCGGACGTCAGGTCGATATCCATAGTGCCTGCCAGCGCGTACACGACAACCAGCGGCGGCGAGGCGAGATAGTTGGCGCGTACATCCGGACTGATCCGGCCTTCGAAGTTGCGGTTGCCCGACAGAACCGCGGCGGCGACCAGATCACCTTCAGCAATCGCCTCAGAGAGTTCTTTCTGGATCGGACCCGAGTTGCCGATACAGGTGGTGCAGCCGTAGCCCACAAGGTTGAAGCCGATCTTGTCCAGGTCCTCCTGCAGGCCTGCGGCCTCCAAGTAGGCGGATACAACCTGCGACCCAGGTGCAAGCGAGGTCTTAACCCAAGGCTGCCGGTTCAGACCCAGAGCGGCTGCTTTGCGTGCCACAAGTCCCGCGCCGATCATGACATAAGGGTTTGATGTGTTGGTACAGGACGTGATCGAGGCGATCACGACCTTGCCCGAATCTAGCGTAAAATCCTCGCCCTTGACCGCCACGTCCTTGCCCATCGGGCGTTTGAAAGTCTCGGCCATTTCCTTGGTGAAAGCGGCCTTGGCATCGGTCAGTGCAACATAGTCCTGTGGACGTTTCGGGCCCGAGATCGCTGGGACGATGGTGCCCATATCTAGCGTCAGGGTGTCGGTGTAGATCGGTGCGTAGTTCTCGTCGCGCCAGAAGCCGTTTTCCTTGGCATAGGCTTCAACCAGAGCAATGCGATCTTCGTCACGCCCCGTGTTGCGCATGTAGCGCAGCGTTTCGCCGTCGATCGGGAAGAAGCCACATGTTGCGCCGTATTCAGGCGCCATGTTGGCGATGGTTGCGCGGTCGGCCAGCGGAAGACGGTCCAGACCGCTTCCGAAGAACTCGACAAACTTACCGACAACACCCTTTTCGCGCAGCATTTCCACGACCTTCAGAACAAGGTCGGTGCCGGTGGTGCCTTCGACCAGATCACCAGTCAGTTCAAAGCCCACGACCTCGGGGATCAGCATCGAGATCGGCTGGCCCAGCATTGCGGCCTCGGCCTCGATCCCGCCAACGCCCCAGCCCAGAACGGCCATACCGTTGACCATGGTGGTGTGGCTGTCGGTGCCAACCAGAGTGTCGGGGTAGGCGACTTCTTCACCGCTCTGGTCTGTATCGGTCCAAACGGTCTGGGCCAGATACTCAAGGTTCACCTGGTGGCAGATACCGGTGCCGGGAGGGACGACGCGGAAGTTGTTGAATGCACCCTGACCCCATTTCAGGAACTGATAACGTTCCATATTGCGTTCGTATTCGCGATCCACGTTCATCTGGAATGCGCGCGGGTTGCCGAATTCGTCGATCATGACCGAGTGATCGATGACCAGATCAACCGGGTTCAGAGGATTGATCTTTTGCGCGTCGCCACCCAGCGCCTTGATGCCATCACGCATCGCAGCCAGATCCACAACGGCCGGAACACCGGTAAAGTCCTGCATCAGCACGCGGGCAGGGCGATAGGCGATCTCGCGCGGGTTCTTACCGCCCTTGGTTCCCCATTCGGCAAAGGCCTTAATGTCATCGACCGAGACCGAGAACCCGTCATCCTCGAACCGCAACATGTTTTCCAGCACCACTTTCAGTGCAGCAGGCAGCTTCGAGAAATCACCTAAGCCCGCCTCTTGCGCGGCGGGGATTGAATAATAGGAAATGGATTTACCGTTTACGCTCAGATTGCGGCGCGTCTTGGCGGTATCCTGTCCGACTTTGATGGGCATCTGTGGCCTCCCTCTCAAATGACTTGGATATTAGGATTTGCTAAGTGTTATCTGCATCACCAAAGCCTGCGTTTCAAGGTTGAACGAGGGCAGGGAAACAAGTTTTGTATACCGTTGCACACATTTTAGGTGGAGAACATGTATTCCGGTCTCAAGAAACCTTGATTGGTCGTTGAGCTTCAAAGCGGGTATCTCTGAAACCCAACCGCTCAACCCGAGAGTTATCATGTTCCGATCCATTGTCGTGACCGCCCTGACGTCCTGCCTGTTTGTTGCTCATGCTGCGGCTGAGGAAGATCCCGTGGTGATCGAACTTTTCACATCACAGGGATGTTCGTCCTGCCCACCAGCGGATCGGATCATGCATGATCTGGCCAGTCGAGATGACGTCATCGGGTTGGCGTTGCATGTGGATTATTGGGACTACATCGGTTGGAAAGACGAATATGCCGACCCCGATCATACCCTGCGACAAAGGGCCTATGCCCGCGAAGCCGGGCGGTCCATGATCTATACGCCGCAGATGGTAATCAATGGGCAGCATGACGTTGTCGGGGCGAAATCCCGGGAACTGGACCGTTTGATCGAAGCGCATTCGAAGGCAGCCCCCGAAGCATCAGTAACGGCCATTCGAACAGCTGACGAAGTGACTGTGGATGTTACACCTGTCGAGTTGCCGGAAGACGAAACATATGACGTGCGTATCGTTCAGTATTCGCCCATGCGTCACGCCTCGATCCGGCGCGGAGAACTGGCCGGGCACGAGCTGGACTATGCCAATGTGGTTGAGACCTGGCAAATTGCGGGGCAATGGGATGGAATTGCCCCACAAACGTTTTCGGCTCAGCTTAGCTCGGACCTGCCTGCGGTTGTTTTGGTGCAAAGGGCAGATCATGGGCCAATCGTTGCCGCGGCCCGGGTCAAGTGATCAGGGCATTTCTTCCGGCTTGATGCCCAACCCGTTCCAGTGTTTCCAACGGCGATGGATCCAGAACCATTGCCCCATATGCTGTCGCACCATCTTTTCCAGATCGTCATTGGTGAACTGGGTCATGGTTTTTGGATCCGTATGCGGCACCGGATCATGCAGGATAATCTCAAAATCAATGCCGTTGGGCTGACGTACGGCATAACATGGTATCAGCTCGGCTTTGTATTTGATGGCCAGTTCAGCGTTCAGAACGGATGTGACGGCGGGTTTGCCGAAGAACACCAGCTCTTCGCCCCCCATTGCGTGAAGATCCGACACGATGGCAATAATCCCTCCTTTTTTCAACGAGCGCACCATTTCGACCATCCCTCGCCGCCCCTGCTCAAACATCGGGGCACCCGTTTTGTAAAAGGCTTCGACATAGGCGTCGTTGAAGTAAGGGTTGGCCATCCGCCGATACAAACAGCCGATCGGCTTACCGCAGTGGGTTTGCAAGGCAACGCGCGCGGCCAGATAGTGACCGAAATGTGCGGTGATCATCATGACCGGACGACCTTCGGCAAGTGCGGCTTCGAAGGCGGCGATGCCGGGCCCGGAAATCTGTGCCTTGCTTTGTCGCTCGGTGAAACCTTCCGGCGAGAAATGTTCCATTATCGCCCGACCGGCATTGTCTGGAACATCGCGGCAAATCTGTCTGACCTCGGCTTCGGGAAGATCGGGGCAGGTGAGCTTCAGGTTCCGACGGACACGACCGCGAAACCCGACAATTGGAGCCAGAGATCGGACGATCGCCCCCATTGTCGCAATACGCCGCTCGTAAGGAATCATACGCATAACGCCGATAACCCCCTGCAGGAACAGGTTGGCGACGTAGTATTTTCCAAGCTCAAACCGGCTGAGCTCCGACTTTTCGACTGGCATGGAGGTGTCTCACCGCGTGTTGCGAATTGCTGAGCCAGACATACAACCCGATGCCAGTAACCTCAAGCGCCCAGACAAGCAGGGTATATTGGCCGGCGTAGGGTAACCGGCAGGGCAGGATTGTACGCTTGAGTTGCTTTACGCCGTATTCTCCGCTTCATCGTCGTCGATCAGAGCTATTGTTCCGGCGTCGACCAAAGCGCGAATGGCGCCAACGATCTGTGTCATGGCATCTTCGGCTTCTGCTTGTTTGACCCGACCTCGCTCGCTTATTTCCTGGCGAAGGTTGTCTGCCATGCGGGATGAAATGTTTGCCAACAGAAAATCGACAGACGCCTTGTCATCGTCTGTCACTGCACCGGTCAGTGCCGTGACCAAAACGGGTTGTTCAACTTCGCGCAGGATGGCAGGAACGTCACGCGCAGTGATGCGGTTTGCGATATGGGCGAAGGTAAAGATCGACTGGCGCACAAGGTCGGCGAAATCTGCATCATCCTCATCCAGTGCGTTCAGCAGGTTGTCGCGTGTGGCGGCGGCGGACTGATTCAGGATCGCCCCAACCCTCGCACCAGGACCTTCGTTGAACGCCTGCGCCGGCCGCTGATCCAGCTGTGCTGCCAGAGACCAGCCGATACGTTCAACCGCCTCGGGGGTAACGTTTGCCGTTTTCGAGACTGCGTAGGTGATCCGTCGCGCCACCGGGCCAGGCATATGTCCCAGCATTTGAGCTGCTTGTGCGGTATCCATTTTTGAAAGCATGACAGCTGCCACTTCGGTGCTTTCCGCCTGAGCCATTGCGGCAAGATCCTCAACCGGGATGTCGCGCAGGCGTTGCCAAGGGTCGCCGATCTGACGCACCCCTGCAACCTTGCGCAAGCGTGCTGCTGTTGTAGGCGCGATTTTACCGTTCACCGCGTCCAATGCCCCGGCAAGCCCATGTGGAAAAGCCAGCCCGACATTGTCCAGAGCATCGCTGAATTCCTGTGCAACCGCGCCCAATGTAACGCGATCTACAAGGCCCATTTGCCCAAGTTGATGGGTCAAGGTTTCCTGCAGGTCGTCTGGCAGTTCCTCCAGCGGCAGTTCAGCGCCTTCGTTTAACAAAAGGCGCACAACAACTGCCGCTTTTTGCCTGTTGGTCAAATCACGGGGGACCAGTCGCGATATGCTGTCATCTCCTGCGACAAGCGGGGATGACGCCCCATCTGCCATTTGTATCAATGCGTTTGTGTCCTGCATCTGCCCGTGGTGCCAAAATTTCCGAACTACGGGCAGATTAAAGGGAGCCGGGTTAATTTACCCTGAAGCTTAGTAGTTATATGTCAGCCCTGTCCGGATAGCCTCACGCAGAGACGCCTCGGCCCAAGACCCTTCGCCGCCACGGGTTTTGATTTCGCGCCATTGCTCGATTGCCAGATCAGTTCTGCCTTCGGTCACAAAACCCTGTGCCATGTAGCTGCGTGCCAGAAGATTGTCGGGATTAGCGTTGATGGCGTTCTGGTAAAAGACGTTTGCCAGCTCCAACTCGCCCATCTTGCGATAGGTAAAGCCCCAATAGGTCAGCACACGGTCATCGTCCGGATCCATGATCCGCAGGATGACCTGCGCGTGCCCGTATTGACCGTCATAAGCCAATTCGCGGACCGCATCATACAGTTGATCATCGGTCAGGTTGGTCTTGTTGGGTTTGACGCACCGGCCTCTGGCTTCGTCGTAGACCCGACCAAACAGGCACTTCTTGGTCGTATTTGTTGGTTTGGGGGGGCTGCTGCTGTCTCCGCCTGCGGCATGGACCGCTGGGGCAAAGGCAAAGGTTTGCAAAGCAAGGGCAGAAGCTAACAAAAAGCGCATATTCCTACTCCGTTCTCGGGGCTGCTCTTAAAATCATAGTGTGATCTACAAAAAAGCTAACAGTGGAACGGTCGCTTTTATTCACAAGCAGGAAAGAAATTTGTCAGCTGTTGACGGATTTCGTGCAGCTTTGCGTTTCTAAGTCCCAGGATGTGCCGGGTGCGCAGGACTGTGTCTGCTTGGAATGCCCACTGCACGCAAGACCTGCAGAAGCTACGAAAACAAGGGCCAATGCGCCCAGAACGGTTCGGGTCATCGTGTTTCCTTTCACGGAATATGCACCATGAGAGTAACGTATTTTTGCTGATCTGGCAAAAAAACCGGGCCCGCTCTGCCTGTGACAGAACGGACCCAAGCCTCCATGTTGAATTCGAAGTATTATTCGCCGAACACCCGGGCAAAGATAGTGTCGACATGCTTGGTGTGATAGCCGAGGTCGAACTTTTCTTCGATCTCTTCTGGGCTGAGTGCGGCAGTCACATCGGCGTCCGCCAACAACTCTTCCTTGAAATCGGTACGGTGTTCCCAGACCTTCAGCGCATTGCGCTGTACCATGGCATAAGCGTCCTCGCGGCTGACACCTGCCTGGGTCAACGCCAGAAGAACGCGCTGGCTCATGACAAGGCCGGGGAATTTGTTCATGTTCTCAAGCATGTTATCGGGGAAGATCAACATCTTGTCGATCACGCCTGTCAGTCGAGAAAGCGCAAAATCCAGTGTGATTGTGGCATCCGGCCCGATCATGCGTTCCACCGAGGAATGCGAGATATCGCGCTCGTGCCACAGCGCAACGTTCTCCATCGCCGGTATCACGGCCGCGCGCACCATACGCGCCAGACCAGTCAGGTTTTCCGTCAGCACCGGGTTCTTCTTGTGCGGCATCGCCGAGGAGCCTTTTTGACCCATCGAGAAAAACTCGGCTCCCTCAAGTACCTCTGTCCGCTGCATGTGGCGGATTTCGATGGCGATGTTTTCGATGCTGCTGGCGATGACGCCCAGCGTGGCGAAGAACGCCGCGTGGCGGTCGCGCGGGATAACTTGGGTGCTGATAGGTTCGGGCACCAGGCCCAGCTGGTCGCAGACGTGTTCCTCGACGCGTGGGTCGATATTGGCAAATGTACCGACCGCGCCGCTGATCGCACCGGTTGCGATTTCAGCCCTTGCGTCGCGCATCCGCGACAGGTTGCGGTCCATCTCGGCGTAGAACCGCGCGAAGGTCAGGCCCATGGTGGTGGGCTCGGCGTGGATGCCGTGGCTGCGGCCGATGCGAACAGTGTCCTTGTGTTCAGTCGCGCGGCGCTTGAGCGCGGCCAGAAGATCTTCGAGATCGGCGACCAAAAGGTCGGCAGCGCGCGTCAGTTGCACGTTGAAACAAGTATCCAGCACGTCCGAGCTGGTCATGCCTTGATGCACAAACCGTGCCTCTTCGCTGCCTACATGTTCTGCCAGATGGGTTAGGAAGGCGATGACGTCGTGCTTGGTCACAGCCTCAATCTCGTCAATGCGTGCTACGTCGAATTCCACGTCTTTGGCCTTCCACACAGCTTCCGCATTCTCGCGCGGGATCACGCCCAGATCGGCCATGGCGTCGCAGGCATGCGCCTCGATCTCGTACCAGATGCGGAACTTGGTCTGAGGCGACCAGATGGCGACCATCTCGGGGCGGGAATAACGGGGAATCATTGGCGGCAGCACCTTTTTGTGATTGGGATGAGGCGTTGGCGCGGGGTTTAGCCCCGTGTGCGCGAGGGAACAAGATGTGAGAGCAGGTATGAGACGGTTTGCCCTGATTTTCGCCCTTTGGCCGGGAATTTTAACCGCAGACGGCTTCCAGAAACTATCCGGCGAGGGGATCCTTGCCGCGTTGACCGGCAAGAAACTGGAATACGGCGGAGGGGCCTGGCAGACTTTTGATGCCAGCATGATCACACAGTATTTCTCGGGCAGACCAAGCGCGGGGCGCTGGGCTGTCCAGCAAGATCAATATTGTTCTACTTGGCCACCCTCTGATCTGTGGGCTTGCTACGACGTTTTGCAGAATGGTGACACGGTCCGCTTCGTTGATGATGCGGGCGGCCATACCGATGGGGTCTATGCCCAATAAACATCTGGTGAACCTTTGGCGACGCTGCTTAAAACACCGGCTATAGTCAATTGACATGCTTGAACTTCTCAGAAATGAGAACGCCTATTTTTCGGTCTTTGCAACGCAGTGCTGGACAAGGCGCGTACTCACGGTTCAAGCTGCGGGTGAAGGAATTATCAGGTTATTAAGATATGCGTTTTTTATCAGGTCCAATACTTGCTGCTTGCGCCGCTGTCTGGCTGGGCGCGGCACATTCTGCACTGGCGGACACCCCGGTGACATACACCGAAGATGGGCGCGCGCTGTTTCGTTTTGACGTACCCGATTTCTGGCTGCTGCGCACCGGCGGCCCGCGTGAGATCGAAGATACCGAGTCGCAAGATCCGCGCGCAGTCGCACGGGTCATGGGGCTGCGTCCAGTAACTGATGACACGGTTTGGATGGGCTTTGTCTCTCCGGCAGGGGTAGCGACCATTAAGGACGGTATCCGGTATCTGCAAGATATCGACAAGTTTCTGGTCGCGGACCCGACTATCGCCAGCACCAGCGACACCCGTATCGGAGGATTGCCGGCCCGTGTTTTCCGGGGAACCGGACGCCGGGATGGCAAAGGGGTGAGCTTTACGGCCACCGTCATTGATTTGCCCCGAGGCCGTGTTGCGATTGCCGTTGCTATTCTGCGCGACGGGGCAAATCCGGACTATGCAGAAGATCTGAACGCCGTATTCGCGTCGTTCCGGTCACTTCAGTGAGGGAGGGTGCGATGAGCCTTAGACAGATCAAGCGGATTTCCCTCGTGCTGGGGTTGGGGGCCGCGACTTTTACACTGTCAGCCTGTGACGGCGTCTCGGTAGGGGTAGGGTATGGGTATGGCTACGACCCGTTTTATGACTCGATGCTCTGGAACGATTATTACCACGACGTGGATGTAGATGTTGATGTCAACCGACCGAACCGACCGAACCGACCTGATCGGCCAGTGCGCCCCGAGCGCCCGAATCCACCGGTTGGAAAACCTCCTGCGCGGCCGCGACCCCCGGTTGCCCGTCCGCCTGCAGCCCGACCGCCGATCCACCGACCTGCGCCGCGACGTTGACGATCGAAAGACCGCCTGTCAGGCGGTCTTTTTTTATGGCAGAAGCTCTGTTGTGATACGTGCAGAACCTTCGAGTGTCCGGTGAACCGGGCATTTGTCCGCAATCTCTAACAGTCGCTTTTTCTGTTCCTGATCCAGTGGGCCGTTCAGCCGGATTTTGCGACGGAATTGATCGACTTTGCCTTCATTCGCAAGCCCGGCATCCTGAGCATGCACCTTGTCATGGCAAACATCGACGCTGACGCTGGTCAGTGGCCAGCGTTTGCGGCGCGCATACATCCGTATTGTCATAGACGTGCAGGCACCCAGACCGGATGAGACAAACCCATAAGGTGACATACCCTTATCTGTGCCGCCATATGAGACCGGTTCATCCGCAACGGCATGATGGTGCGGGCCTGCTTGAATATCCTGCATGAAACCCGCCGAATCCGCTTCGGTCACGCGTACAACACCTTCCGGCGCACCAGGTGGTGGTGCGGGTGGGCACAGTTTCACATAGCGCGACACCCATGCCGAGATGACATCAGCCGCGTATTCGGCATCAGAAGCCCGCGTGATCAGGTGATCGGCATCGTCGAGGGTGACAAAGCTTTTGGGATGCTTTGCGGCCAGAAAGATCGTGCTTGCGTTGTGGATACTGACAGTTTCATCCCGAGGGGCGTGAAGGATCAGCAAAGCGGCCTTGAGGTCAGCAATCGAGGCTGACAGGGCCGATTGGGCGATGTCATCCACAAAGGCTCTACCAATTCGGAACGGGCGTCCGCCCAAAGTGACCTCGGCACTGCCGTCCTGTTCAATCTGGGGCAGGGCGTTTTCGAAGTGATGCGATACGTGGCTGGGGTCTGATGGTGCGCCCAAGGTGACGACCGCTTTAACCGTTGGAATACCAGCCCGCGCCCGCAATACCGCCGCGCCGCCAAGCGAGTGGCCGATCAACAGGGCAGGGGCCATGCTGCGCCCTGCCAGATACTGCGCGGCTGAGATCAGATCCTCGACATTCGAAGTGAAGGTTGTATTGGCGAACTCTCCTTCGGAATGACCCAGGCCGGTAAAGTCGAACCGCAGCACAGCAATCCCCATGGCCGCCAAGCGGGCAGAAATGCGTCGGGCTGCCGGTATGTCCTTGGAACAGGTAAAGCAATGGGCAAACACGGCAGTCGCCAGAACCGGGCCGTCGGGCAAATCCAGCCGTGCCGCCAATTGGCTGCCGTCATGTCCGGCAAAAGTGATGCGTTCCGTGGGCATGTCGGCTCCTTGAGTGGTTCGGGGGAACATCCCCAATACTGTGTGTAAGCCCGCCGCGTCACAACCCTTTTGTAAAACGCGTCACGTGAAGGTGAGAACCTTGCGAGTGCTTTGTAGTCCGACGGATGCGCCAGGTGTCTGGCAGATCTGGCCACCAGTTTCACTGCTGATTGGAAATAAATCAATAATTGTGATTAGACTATAAACAAACATTCGTTTTACTTATGCAAGCGCAGTGCCCATCTTCGAATCGTAGCTAATGATACAGGAGACGAAGATGTCACATGCAGAAATTGCCCTCCAACTTCCCAGGATACTCCCACGTTCAGCTCTGGCAATTGTTCTGGCTGGGCTCCTCGGCTTTGCCTTGGGGCAATCCTGGCCCACACATTACGGCGGGATACAGGATCAGATACGCCCATCTGCCGAAGACTGGCACGGTAACGTTCGCAGGTCGTATTGGCCAGAGTGAAGCCTGTGCCTCACTCAAGCCCCATCAACCGGGCATCGAAAGGATATTTTGTCAGGTTTTCATGCCCGTCTTCGGTGATGAGAACCTGATCCTCCAGCTTGATGCTGAAATCGCCTCCAACTTCGCCCACACAGGCCTCGACACACAAAACCATGCCGGGTTCCAGCGGATAGTCGTAAGCGCCTTCTACGGCCTGGTCCGGATACGCGACCAGAGGCCATTCATCGCACAGACCAACCCCGTGCATCAGGCAGCCGTATTTCTGCGCCTGAAACTTGTCGTCCAGCTTGTGAGTATTGGCCGTAAGTTCGGGGATCATTACACCGGGCTTGAGCATCTCCATATTGGTCATGATGTGCTCATGCGCATGCCGCATGGCATAGAGCATGTCCTCGCGCGGCTTTTGATCACCTATCCACCAACTGCGCGAAATGTCGACACAAATTCCGTAAGATCCGATCAGGTCGGTGTCGAATGAAATAATCTCGTTCTGCTCAGTAATCCTTGGACCGCATTCCTGAAACCACGGGTTGGTCCGCTGGCCCGACGCCAGAAGGCGCGTTTCGATCCACTCTCCGCCGCGCTTGATGTTCTCGGCGTGCAGAACAGCCCAGATATCATCTTCAGACGTCTTTCCATCACCCACATTGGCGCGCGCGAAGTTTTCCATTTTAGCAACTGCCGTCTCGCAGGCGTGGCTGGCACAGCGCATGGCGAGAATCTCATCAGGTCCTTTGATAACGCGGGTTTTCTCCGTCAGCTCTTCGCCTTCCATGATTTCGAACCCCTGCGCTTCAAGCGCGCGCAATCCGTGCAGCATGATCTTGTCGACGGCCAGACGCGTGTTGCCACCACCATGCTCTTCAATCAACACCCGCACTTCGTTCGAGAATACATCCGCAGCAACATCGACCTTGTCGCCCCGGTCGAAATAGAACAGGTCGGCGCCCGAGCGCTGTTCTCGCACCAGCGGGTTGAAGGTGCTGAGGAAGGGCGAGTTTTTGTAATCCCAGATTACCATATAGCCATCAGCGCACAGCAACACTGCGCGGAACGGGTTATGAGTGTTCCACAACTGCATGTTGGTACTGTCGGTTGCGTATCGGATGTTCAGCGGGTCGAAAATCAGCAAACCGCCATAACCGCGCTCCACAATGGCCTGCGTCAGCCGCTTCCAGCGATATTCCCGCATCCGTGCCAGATTGGGGAGCTCAAGCCCGGCGGCGGCCCATTCGTCAAAAGCCAACTGCGTCGGCCCAATCTCGATTCGGTCATTATCGTTCGGCGTGCCATCGCCCAATGTCGCGCCTCGACTGGGGTCAATCTTGCGAGAGTCTCGGTAATGCTGGTTCATGACTGGCCTCATGCTTGTTTAGCTACCTTTTATGCGGCGAATACAGCCGTCTGAGAAAAATGCGACGGCGATGTTGTCGTTTTCGACCGACAAATAACGCCGTGCATGCTAAGCCGCTGGTATGATGCGTATTCTGCAAGACAAAATTCCTTATGACGTCGGCAACCCGCGTGCTTTGCCGGGGATACAACCGACGACAATGGATAACTGGCTGCATCAGGACGAGGCTTTTGCAGGCCAGATGCAGTGTCGCGAAGAGGTGTTGACCGAGCGCCGTGATGACGTTCTGATGCTTGATCCTCAGGCTGAACCCGCTGCGACGGAATTGCTGGACTTGGTTCTGACACAAACCTACCCACTGGCCGGGGAAGACATTGTTCGACCCGATGGCGTATCGGTAAGGATCGACCGGGATCGGCCACTTGATACGCTGTGCAGGCTGGTACAGGAGGATTTTTGCATTCTGCAGAAACAGGGCGATGAACATGTATTGACGGGTGCAATCCTGTGTTTTCCGGCCAGTTGGCGTTTATCTGAAAAATTCCTGCGACCGTTGATCGATATTCACGTACCCGTCGACAGCTATGACCCCAATCTCGCGAAGCGGGTGCAAAGACTGTTTGACGGCATTCAACCCGGTCGCCCGCTTTGGCGCTTCAACGCGCTTTGGTATCAAGACCCGGAACTTTTTCAGCCACGCAGCGCCAGTGAGCCCCGCAAAATCCGGGACCGGCGTCAAGCCTCTTACCTGCGCAGCGAGCGGCAAACGTTGTTGCGCCTGCCCGAAACAAGCGCGGTCGTGTTCTCGATCCACACCTATGTTCTGGCCGCAGATACTATCCCAGAAACGGAAAACCCCGCCTGACGGCGGGGTCTCCTAGGAGGGTCTTCGGTAATTTGGTTACATGCCCAAAGCGTTGGCAACATCTGCGAACGCGTTGCTGGCGTTAAGCGCGACAATAGCGAAAGTGAACACAAGCACCTGTGTGTTGAGACGGAAGTCTTCGCCCCTGATCAGGTTGACTGCGGCCATTGACAGGGCAATCGGCGTGGAAACACTGGCCAACACACCGGTCATACACCAACTGCTTAGGCGCAGGACGTCGCTTGGCTTTTCATCATCCTCCGCATTTGGGGATTCCGACGCATTTTGGTCGGATGGATCAGCTTCCTCGCTTCGGAAGGCGATGCTGAGCAATTGTTCATCCGTCAGCTGAATCGGGCGTGCAGCAGGAGTATCAAGAGCACCGATATTGTCATTCTGTTCAGGCACTTTCACCCCTGCGAATTGCCCGGTCAGAGACTGAAAAATCTGCTTTCTGCCCTGTGTTGCCCTGCTGGGTGTCAGAGTGTCAAAGGCACTCATGAATTGCTCGACCGTCAGAACCGTACGCGGTGACAACCATTCGACCCGGCGGGTCGAACAGATGTCGACCATGCGATACAGAATGACCACCAGCATCAGTTCGGAAATCTCGGCGTCATCCAGGATCTGCGAAACGGGCGTGATCGACAGAACCAATCTGTTTTGCGGATGCGATACGCGGGGTCTTGTTGTTGTTTTTAATCCCGCGGCGCGATCCATACGCTCGTATCGGTCTTCCTGTTCGGATGTGCCTGTGTCCAACGTCATCCGAACCAGATACTGGCTTGAGACGATGCTGGCCTCAGTGGTGCTGAGCAGGGCCTTGCGTTCGACCAGATGACCGTAGTCTTCAAGCGTCGTGGCCACGATTGTACCGAAACGCTCTATCGCGCCAGTTGCGTCGCCGTCAAACTGCAGGCCGCCATGGTAGCTGTGCTTCCGAGCCACTGCCCTGTCCTTTTCTGCGTTTTGTTCGGTAAACACTCTAACAACCATTCTGGGGGAGAATTTGGCGAAAAATGCAAAAAGGTGAAATTTCCCCGAGATTGATTACGCTTTGGAAACCAAGTAACTAAAGGCTTTTGTTTGTCACTGTGGCGGGAATGTGGCGAAACCAAGTGTAGCGCGTGTTGCCGGTGCGGCGAGGCTACTGGTCGATTCGGGCGGCCATGATGGCAATGGATTGCTGGTAGACAGAGGCCGCGTTCCATTGCTGCAAGACCCTGAAATTCGGTTCCCCCGGCTGATAGCCGCGCCCTGGTTTCCACCCTTTTTGACGTAGAAAATTCGCAGTCGAGGCCAATGCATCCGTCATGTTGTAAAAATCCACTCGCCGGTCGCCAGTAGCATCGACCCCATAGGTAAGGGCATTGCCCGGCAGGAACTGCGTGTGGCCCAGTTCGCCATGTTTTGCCCCTTTTGTCGCCATCGTAATACTGCCCATGTCAACCAACTTCAGTGCCCCAATTGCGTGAGGGATGAAGAACTCGGACCGGCGACAATCATAGGCCAGTGTTGTGATTGCGGAAACAACCTGACTGTCTCCCATGAAGTTTCCAAAGCCCGTTTCCATGCCGTGAATGGCGATCAGGACACCGGTCGGAACGCCGTATTGCTGTTCCAGAGCTGCATAGAATTGCGGGTTACGGGCTTTGCGTTTGCGCCCTTGCGCGATGATGGTATCGGCTCCTCTGACCCGCATGAATTTATCCAGAGAGTATTTAAAGCTTTTCTGATTGCGATCCGCCGAAATGGTGCGCGTCGCGTACTGTGTCTGGGACAGCGCTTGCAGTCCTTTCTTTTTGACCCCGGCCTTGCGTGCCTGTTTGGCAAAATCTGCCTTCCACGATTCAAACCCTGTGCTGGTGTTCCCGCAGGGTGCAGCCAGAACAGGCGAAGTCAGGGAAAGGGCAAGTAAAGCGGCAAGGCGAAACATGGGCGTAATCCGATCGAGTTGAAATCTGGTCAAAGCCTAACGTGGGCTCCGGTTCCGGCAAAGCGGTTAGTAAAGGTCCAACTCACCCTTTTCCTTGAGCGTTTCGAACCATTCTTCGGGAGTAGCCTTGATGCGCGCGTGCTTCACCATCATTGCGTTCATGTTTGGCAGATTGGTCGAATCCGGCCAGTCTTTGGGTTGCCACAGATGCGCGCGGATCACGCATTTCGGACAGTGTGCAAAAACGGTCTCGACATGGATCAGCAGCGCCAGTTTGGGCGCGTGCCCGTCTATGGCCATGCTTTCCAACAATTGGGGGTCGGCACAGATGCGGGCCGTGCCGCGAATGCGGAGCGTTTCCATCTTGCCAGGAACAAAGAAAATTACACTGACGCGCGGGTCCTTCAGAACATTGTGGAACGTGTCCACACGTTTATTGCCCGGCCGATCCGGGATCGCGATCAGGGTATCAGACAGCGTCTGAACAAAGCCAGGCGGGTCGCCGCGGGGTGAAATATCCAGGTACCCTTCCGGATTGGCCGAGGCGATCAGGCAAAATGGTGAGGTTGCTATGAAGTCGCGACACATCTGATCGAGTGAGGTCAATTCCTTGGCAATGATCTGAGGCAGAGGATGACCGGAAATCTGTCTCAGTTCCTGTTCGGAAGTTACGATGTTTGAGTATTTTGAAAAAGGTGAAGTACTATGAGGCATTCGGCTATCTCCGACCGAGAGTGTCCGCAACAAGTCTGTTGGATCAATGGCGGCGCGTCAAACCTTGTGCAAAGTCTTGTGCAAAGTAATGACAAGGGCGCCCAAATGGACGCCCCTGCAAATCGTTTCTGTATGCAGCTTAGCAGCTGTAATACATGCCGTACTCAACCGGGTGCGGCGTGTGCTCGTAGGTTTCGACTTCTTCCATCTTCAGCGCGATGTAGCCGTCGATCTGGTCTTTGGTAAACACATCGCCCTGCAGCAGGAAGTCGTGATCCGATGCCAGAGCTTCCAGAGCTTCGCGCAAGCTGCCGCAGACGGTCGGGATGTCGGCCAGTTCTTCGGCCGGCAGATCGTACAGGTTTTTGTCCATGGCTTCGCCCGGATCGATCTTGTTCTTGATGCCGTCCAGGCCGGCCATCAGCAGCGCGGCAAATGCAAGGTAGGGGTTCGCAGCAGGATCGGGGAAGCGGGCTTCGACGCGTTTGGCTTTCGGGCTTTCGGTCCAAGGAATACGGACACAACCCGAACGGTTACGTGCCGAATAAGCACGCAGAACGGGGGCTTCGAAACCGGGGATCAAACGCTTGTAGCTGTTGGTCGCCGGATTGGTGAAGGCGTTCAGAGTCTTCGCATGCTTCAGGATGCCGCCGATGAAATACAGCGCTTCGTCTGACAGGTCGGCATATTTGTCGCCAGCGAACAGCGGCTTGCCGTCTTTCCAGATCGACATGTTCACGTGCATGCCGGTGCCGTTGTCACCTGCAATCGGCTTCGGCATGAAAGTGGCCGACTTGCCATAGGCGTGCGCCACGTTGTGGATGATGTACTTGTACTTCTGCAGTTCGTCGGCCTGTTTGGTCAGACTGTCGAAAATCAGCCCCAGTTCGTGCTGGCAGGACGCCACCTCGTGGTGGTGCTTGTCGACCTTCATGCCCAGACGCTTCATGGTCGAAAGCATTTCCGAGCGCAGGTCCTGAGCTTCGTCGATCGGGTTCACCGGGAAGTAGCCGCCCTTGACGCCGGGGCGGTGGCCCATGTTGCCCATTTCGTATTCGGTGTCGGTGTTCCATGAAGCATCAGTGGCATCAACTTCGAATGATACCTTGTTGATACTGTTCGAAAAACGAACGTCGTCGAACAAGAAGAACTCAGCCTCGGGGCCCATATAGGCCACATCGCCGATACCGCTGGATTTCAGGTAGGCTTCTGCCTTCTGAGCGGTGCCGCGCGGGTCGCGGCTGTAGGCTTCGCCGGTGTCAGGCTCAACGATCGAGCAGTGCAGGCACAGTGTTTTTTCCGCGTAGAACGGATCAATATAGGCCGAGGTGGTGTCGGCGATCAGTTTCATGTCCGAGTTTTCGATCGACTTCCAGCCCGCGATGGACGAGCCGTCAAACATGAAGCCTTCTTCCAGGAAGTCTTCGTCAACTAGGTCGACGTCCACTGTCACGTGCTGCAGTTTGCCGCGCACGTCAGTGAACCGGATGTCGACATACGCGACGTCTTCTTCGCGGATTGTATTGAGAACTGCGTCTACGCTCATTCCCTTGGTCCTTCTGATAGATGTGTCAGTATTCTTGTGAGTTAGAGTGCGTCCGAGCCGGTCTCACCGGTCCGAATGCGGATGGCTTGGTCAACGGGCGAGACGAAGATCTTGCCATCGCCGATCTTGTCGGTCTTGGCAGCCGAGACGATGGCCTCGATAGCGGCGTCGACCTGATCGTCATCCAGCACGACCTCGACCTTCACCTTAGGTAGGAAGTCGACGACATATTCGGCGCCGCGATACAGTTCGGTATGGCCTTTTTGGCGACCGAAGCCCTTGACCTCGATGACGCTGAGGCCCTGGACACCCACGTCCTGCAACGCCTCTTTCACTTCGTCCAGTTTGAACGGCTTGATGATCGCTTCGATCTTTTTCATCCCGGCTCACCTTGAATGGTTGTCTCAGGGGCAGTGATCACGTCTAAGATCGTGCGGCAATGTGATTGCGATATCGTACGGGTCGGGATGCTTTGAAAAACGGCAGTGTGCTATTATTTGAGCGATTTGCACAAAAAGTAACCAAAAATGAATCGAGCAAGGGGTGAGAGGATGGAATTGCTGACGGCGGCGCAGATGCGGGCCATTGAGCGGGCCGCTATCGAGTCTGGAGAAGTTACCGGGCTGGAACTGATGGAACGGGCCGGGAAGGGCGTTGTCGAGGCGATTTTCGAAGAGTGGCCTGAATTGAAGCGGGGGCCAGCCCCCGCACCCCCGAGATATTTGGAGCCAGATGAACGGGATCCGCTGCGTGCTGTAGTGCTGTCCGGGCCGGGGAATAATGGCGGCGACGGGTTTGTCGTGGCACGGCTGTTGAAGGAACTGGGCTGGGAGGTGCAGGTTTTTCTGTATGGTGATTCTGAGAGGCTGCCGCCGGATGCGCGGGTAAACTATGGGAGATGGTGTGCTCTGGGTGGTGTTCGTGAATGGGATGATGACGCAGTTGAGGATGTTCTGGAGGAAAAGGAACACGACCTTGTAGTCGATGCATTGTTTGGAACGGGTATCACACGATCGATGCCGGACGATACTGATCGCGCCTGGCACGGCTTTGTACCGACCGTTACGCATACACCTCCAAGTGAACGGCGACCAAAATACGTTGCTGTAGATTGCCCCAGCGGTCTTTGCTGCGATTCCGGCGCGAACTTTGGAGCCTTTCCGACTGACCTGACGGTTTCGTTCCACAGTCCAAAGCTTGGGCATTACTTAATGGGCGAAGGTCACTATGGCGGAGGTCCTGGACTGTCGAAAAAAATTGTCGTCGCGGACATTGGATTGAAGACTAATGCTGCACCTGCGGTAGTCCAGTTGATCACCGCACTTCAGCGAAGAGGCTTTCATGGAAAACGGGCGGATCAGCACAAATATTCTTATGGCCACGCTTTGATCCTTTCCGGAACTGCTGGCAAAACTGGTGCCGCGCGATTGGCAGCGCGAGGGGCGCTGCGAATTGGGGCAGGGTTGGTGACGCTGGGTGTGCCACCGTCAGCACAGATGGAAGTGGCCAGTCAGATCACTGCTCTCATGTTGCAGCTTGTCGAGGGAAAGGATGGCTTGGACGATGTCCTTGCTGACATGCGCGTCAACGCTCTCTGTCTGGGGCCTGCTCTTGGGTTGGAGCGGGCGCAGACGCTTGTGCCTGCGGCTTTGGCAGCGCGGCGGGCGACAGTATTGGATGCGGATGCATTGTCAGCCTTTTCCGGAGATCCCGGCACCTTGTTTGAGCAGGTGCACGAAAATTGTGTGCTTACCCCACATGGAGGCGAGTTTGCCCGACTGTTCCCGGATATTGCTGAGAAGTTGAATGCCGAGCCCGCAAGAGGCCCTGCCTATTCCAAAGTGGACGCCACACGAGAGGCGGCGATACGAGCAGGGTGCGTGATCCTGTTCAAAGGCTCGGACACGGTGGTTGCTGCCCCTGACGGCAGGTGTTCGGTAAGCTCGGCCAACTATGACCGGTCTGCGCCTTGGCTGGCGACAGCCGGTGCGGGGGATGTGCTCGCAGGTTTTATCACTGGTCTGCTGGCGCGCGGGTTCCAGCCGATGCAAGCCGCTGAGGCGGCGGCGTGGCTGCATGTGGAATGCGCGCTCCAATTTGGGCCGGGTTTGATCGCCGAGGACCTTCCGGAACAGTTGCCGAAAGTGTTTAGAAAGATGAATATTTGAGTATGTTGAGCATGGAACGGCTCAATTTGCTGTGAATCAGCGAAAATCCGCCGTCAAGGCACGCGTCAATGCATACCGAGTGTTTGCCAGACGCATAGCCTGAGGCGCACAATTCCTTTGCGCACTTGACGGAAGATTTGCAACGAAACTCATAAATATTTGGAATATATAATTATTCTCTCGCAAACGCCCTGGTTTCTGTTGCGGATTTGCAATGCTAGCGCGGAACTGAGTACGGGCCTCTGGAACGCTCGCATTCAGTGAACAATTGGGCAGTACCTGAAACCCGAACCTTTCATGGTGAGTGAAATGACACCTAATATTAAAACCATATCAGTAGCCGCTGTTCTGACTGCGACAACCGCTATGCCTGCCGTTGCAGAGCTGAAATATGAAAACAACACAGGCGGCTATGTGTTGCTGTATGGGCAGCTGAACCCGGCCCTGATTTCGGTCGACGATGGGCAAGATACCGAGACACGCGTCCTTGACAACGATCTGTCGAACAGCCGCGTCGGTCTGCGTCTGTTGCAGCCCTTCGGACAGAACGAGTTCACCTTCCGATTTGAGTCTGCGCTTGGGCTACCGAACTCGTCTGAGTGGAACCAGAACGGCACAAATTTCAGTGGCTGGACCCGTGAAGATATCCGTCACGTGGATTTCGCCCTGAAAGGCAATTACGGTAAATTCTCGGCGGGTCAGGGCAGCATGGTGGCCGATGGCGCTGCGGAAACCGACCTGTCTTATGTCGGAACTGCACTGTATTCGTTTACCAATGACGAAAACTCGGGCTTTTTTTACCGCGGCACGAACGGGGTTCTGAGCGGCATCACCATCGGCGACAGCTCCAGCAACTTTGATGGTTCGCGCCGTGGGCGGGTACGCTATGACACGCCGACCTTTAACGGGTTTTCGGCCGGGTTTGCCTATGGCCAAAACATCCTGTCCAGCAGCGACGATGACGACTATTACGATGTTGGCGTTTTCTACGAAAATACCTTGGCGGGTGGCGTGGAATTTGCGGCATCCGTCGCGTATTCGGTGCGCGAGCGCGATGACAATTCGGGCGACCGCAAGGACACCATCGGTTCGGCCTCGGTTCTGCTTCCCAGTGGTTTGGGCTTTACGGTTGCAGGCGGTACGCGCGACGATGATCAGGCCGGTGCCACGGATCCGAACTATTGGTACGGCAAGATCTCGTACGAGGGCAATTGGGTGTCCTGGGGCAAGACCGGTGTCGGGATCGACTATTATGACGGCTCGGATTTCGAGAACAACGGTTCTGACACCAAAGCGTGGGGTATCGCAGTGGTTCAGAAAGTCGAGGCGATCAATACGGATGTTTACCTGAAGTATCGCAACCACGATTTCGACGACGGAACATCATTCGACAACAACGAGGCCTGGGTTCTGGGTGCCCGTTGGAAGTTCTGATTTCTTAAAACTGACCAGATAGAAACGCCCCGGTATCCGGGGCGTTTTTTGCGGTTTAGGTGATCAAATACCGGTGGATTCGGCCTTTGCCCCTTGCACGTGGGCGGCTGGGCAAATAGAAGGCGTCAAATTTGCCCGGCGCGCCCTTTTTGCGCGCCCCGAATCCTATGGGGACTACCATAATGCAGGTTACAGAGACGCTGAACGAAGGTCTGAAACGCGGCTACAACATCGTAGTGACCGCAGCCGAGCTGGACGACAAGGTTAACGAAAAGCTGACCGAAGCACAGCCCGAAGTTGAGATGAAGGGTTTCCGCAAGGGCAAAGTGCCGATGGCGCTGCTGAAAAAGCAGTTTGGCCAGCGTCTTATGGGTGAGGCGATGCAGGAAACCATCGACGGGGCCATGAACAAGCATTTCGAAGACAGCGGTGATCGTCCTGCGCTGCAGCCCGAGGTCAAGATGACCAACGAGGACTGGAAAGAAGGCGATGACGTCGAAGTCGCCATGTCCTATGAGGCGCTGCCAGCGATCCCGGACGTTGACCTGAAATCAGTCGAGCTGGAAAAACTGATTGTCAAAGCCGACGATGCAGCCGTTGAAGAAGCGCTGAACAACCTGGCCGAAACTGCACAGGATTTCAAAGCGCGCCGCAAGGGTTCCAAAGCCAAGGACGGCGACCAGATTGTGTTCGATTTCGTCGGCAAAGTTGACGGTGAAGAGTTCGAAGGTGGTTCTGCAGAGGATTACCCGCTGGTTCTGGGCTCGAACAGCTTCATCCCGGGTTTTGAAGAGCAGCTGGTCGGCGCGAAGGCCGAAGAAGAAAAAGACGTCAATGTCACCTTCCCCGAAGAATACGGTGCCGAGCATCTTGCAGGTAAAGACGCTGTCTTCACCTGCACCATCAAAGAGGTGAAGGAACCTGTTGCCGCCGAGGTCAATGATGAGCTGGCCACAAAATTCGGTGCCGAGGATCTGGCCGCACTGAAAGGTCAGATTGCCGAGCGTCTGGAAGCTGAATACGCAGGTGCTTCGCGCGCTGTCATGAAGCGTGCCCTGCTGGATGCACTGGACGAGAAAGTTTCGTTCGACTTGCCGCCGTCGCTGGTTGAGGCAGAAGCCAAGCAGATCGCGCATCAGCTGTGGCACGAGGAAAACCCCGAGGTTGAAGGCCACGATCACGATCCGATCGAGCCCACCGAGGAGCACAACAAGCTGGCCGAGCGCCGCGTGCGTCTGGGCCTACTGCTGGCTGAGCTGGGTCAGAAGGCCGAAGTCGAGGTGACCGATGCCGAAATGACTCAGGCGATCATGACCCAGGCGCGTCAGTACCCTGGTCAGGAACGCCAGTTCTTCGAGTTTGTTCAACAGAATGCTCAGATGCAGCAGCAACTGCGTGCGCCGATCTTTGAAGACAAGGTTGTCGACTACGTGGTCGAGCTGGCTCAGGTCGCTGACAAAGAAGTCAGCAAGGACGACCTGCAGAAAGCCGTTGAGGCACTGGAAGAGGAATAATCCTCTTCCTTCTCTCTCTTCGTGAAGAGGGGCAAAAAAAACGGAGCCGCCTGCAATCAGACGGCTCCGCATGGGTGGCTTTTGTATCTATGAGGTGAGGGGGTCAGGCCTCATGAGCAAAAGCACGGGGGGTTTCTAACAGAGCGTTCTTCTGCTCCGGTGTGAACGTATTCGTGAGCGCTTCGATCAGCTTAAGAACGTCCTGCCGTTCAGCTTCGGTTTTTGCGGCGCTCATCTGTTCCACAAAGTATTTCTCAAGATCGGTAAGTGGTTTGTGATCCTGGTTTGCCGGGCTCTTGGCTGCTGCTTTCTTAGCTGCAAACAGTGCCAGAGCTTCCTCATCATCGAGAAAGACATCGTTGTGTATGCTAGCAAAGTCACGCAGTCCCGAGATGCGTTCTTCGGTGCAGTCCAACAGAGCGGCCAGCGCATGAACTTTACCCATGGGGACAGTTTTGCCGACATAGTCATATGGGGCGCAATTCGATCGTTTCAAGACCCGATCCATAACCGGATCGATCACGGTTATAATATCCTGAATACCTGCATTTTTGGCATATTCCAAAGAGCCGATCATCAATTCGCAGGTCGCGTAAGAGACCGAATTCTTTTCTTTGCCGCGAGTGAGGCGCTGTGTGTCGACGCAGAAGCGGGTCGATTCCCACATTGTTGCGCTGCGAAGTGGTGCTTCGCCACAAAGAATTGCCGAGAACACATCCGACAACATGTGAGGTCCGGTGGTCTGTAAGGCACGCACGGCTGCGACGACATTCCCCTCATCGTCGAGTCCGATTACATATGCCGGGTCCAGATGATCGAACTCGTCGATCTCTTTTCCGTCCTCAATGTTAACATCCCATCCGAGACGTCCGCCAAAAACACGTGCTCTTAACTCGAACATTTCGTCAAGAACTTCGCTGAACAAATGTCTGTTCAGGCCATCTACCACGATGATCATTTCTTCCCCCTTCGAGTGGTTGTTCGGTAAGTTAGACGTTACCGGTCTCGGGGGAATTTTCTATTGGGGGTTTCCCGTATTTTGGCGAAATTTTGCGTTTTTTTTGTTTAGCTTGGGGTAATAAGCCCAATTGCTATCGCCCGACCCACGGCTTGGGGGGTGGTCAGCGCACTAAGCTTTTCCCGGCTGGAACGCAAGTGTACTTCGACGGTTCGGTGCGAAATAGACAAAATATCGCCGATATCCTGTTGGGATTTCCCTGCTGCAACCCATTGAAGGATTTCCGTCTCACGCCTTGAAAGCGTCGGATGATAGAGCGCGCTGGTTAATTCATCGGAAGAAACGACATTGTCATGGATGTGTACGGCCATAGACTGCAAGTCACTAATGACGTGCGTATATAACTTACGCCATTCCTCTTTGCTGCAGCTGCGCGTTGCACTTAACAGGCCGATATCACCGTAGGGACCGCGTACTGGAATTGTTACGCCCTGGTTCGGCAGTCCGAAATCATGAGCATCCCGGAATACACGTTGAAAATCGGGGCTGCGTTCAAGTCGGCTCCAATCCACTGGTGCAATACTGCGTCGAGCCATGTGGATGGTCGGGTCGATCATGATCAGACCCTGATTTTGGTAATGTTCCGTCCAGGCGTCGTCGTAAGTTACAAAGCCAGCTACGGTTCCAGCGGCAGGATTCATTCCAGCATAAGCAGCATGATCCATTTCATGCTTCTCACAGATTTGCCTTAGAAATTCGGTGTAGCGAACTTCTGAATCCGGCAGAGTGCTCAGATCGACAATTTCCATGTGGTGCCTACCAGCTGTGGCCCATCTTGCCGCCCGATGGTGTCTTCGAGCATGCGTATTTCACAGAGTGGAACCCGTTTACCTCACCGAGCCAGAACATCACACTTTCCTAAACATGACAAGGCGAGGCACAAATTGTCTGAGCAATTCGGAATATTGAGACATTCAATAGAACATTTTTGTCACTATTCAGCTAAAAGTGCTAATTTCACACGAACTCTGACGCTAAGGACCGTCAGTTGGCGGGCCTGAGCCCGGTTTCCACCAACATTCCACGTGCTTTGGCCTCGGGGTAAAAACCTTTTGCGTATAGAAAAATCGCCCTTTGCTGATCGCCGTCGGACAGTAACCAGGCGCCTCGCAGATATTTCCCGGCAAATTCAAGGTTGGTGTCCGCATTCAGCAGGCCTTCGGCGTTTCCGACGTATCCCATCGAGCGCGCGGTGGCAGGAAGGATCTGAAGCAGACCGTAATAGGGGCGGTTAACGGCCCAGGGGCGATGCGTGCTTTCGCGAATAGCCAGCTTGTGAACAAGCTCACGCGGGAGCTCATAATGGTCCGCCCATTTATTGATCGACGCACGCAATTCAGGCGTTTCGTTCGGATAAAGCGGCGGATTGAACTGTGTTGTGTCCGCCTTGGAGACCTCTCCCGCACCGCAAGCGACCAGCGGTGCTGTTAGTAAGAGTGCCAAGAAATTACGACGGGGGAACAGGGGCATTATGAATCTCCGGACTTCGGGTGGTCATGATATGGCTTGAAGGTTTGGCTGCAAGATTGCGGATGGACTTGGGCTAAATTTTGCTGGTTGGGCTTGGAAGCGCATGAAAAACAAAAAAGGCCGCGCAAAAGCGCGGCCTTCGTTATGTTCAAAGCAAGACTGGATCAGGCTTTGGCTTCGTCTTCTTCAGCAGGAGCTGCTTCCGAAGCCAGATCGTCGTCTTCCGACGCGGCCGAGCCAATATCGTCGAACAGTTCAGCGATCTCGAACTCAGCAGCAGCTTCTTCTTCAGCAGCCAATTCCTGGATCGATTTGCCTGAAGCTTGCAGTTCAGCTTCCTCTTCCGAACGGGCGACGTTCATCTTGATCTCAACTTCGACCTCGGGGTGCAGTTTGACTGCGACCGAGTGCAGACCCAGATCCTTGATCGGAGCGATCAGGATGACCTGTTTCTTGTCGACGGTGAACCCTGCTTCGGTTGCAGCGTCTGCGGCGTCACGCGGGGTGACCGAACCGTAGAGAGCGCCGGCATCCGATGCAGAGCGAATCACGATGAACTGCTGTCCGTCCAGCTTTTCAGCCAGATCTTCAGCTTCTTTCTTGGTTTCCAGGTTGCGGGCTTCCAGCTGAGCTTTCTGGGCTTCGAACGAAGCGATGTTGGCGTTCGATGCGCTCAGCGCTTTGCCCTGGGGCAGCAGGAAGTTACGGGCATATCCGGACTTGACGTCAACGACGTCGCCCATCTGACCCAGTTTCGCAACGCGTTCCAGAAGGATAACTTGCATGTCAGTCTCTCCTTACTTCACGGCGTAGGGCAGCAGGGCGAGGAAGCGGGCGCGCTTGATAGCACGGGCCAGTTCACGCTGCTTTTTCGCCGAGACGGCGGTGATACGCGAAGGAACGATCTTGCCGCGCTCAGAGATGTAGCGCTGCAGCAGACGGGTGTCTTTGTAGTCGATCTTCGGCGCGTTCTCGCCCGAGAACGGGCAGACCTTGCGGCGGCGGAAAAATGGTTTTGCGGCCATGGTTTAGTGTCCTTTTCTCAGGCGTTGATCAACGGCGTTCGCGGCGGTCGCCACGTTCGTCACGCTTCTGCATCTGAACCGATGGGCCATCTTCATGGCCATCGACCTTGATGGTCAGAACGCGCATGACATCGTCATGCAGGCGCATCAAGCGTTCCATTTCCTGAACCGCACCCGAAGGGGAATCAGTTCTCAGAAAGGCATAGTGGCCTTTGCGGTTCTTGTTGATCTTGTAGGCCATCGTCTTGACGCCCCAGTACTCGCTATCAACCAGCTTGCCGCCGTTGTCAGCCAGAACGGTGCCAAAATGTTCGACAAGGCTTTCCGCCTGCGCGTTGGACAGATCCTGACGCGCGATCATTACATGCTCATATAGTGGCATGTGCACTCCTGTTTATATCAAGGCGCATTTCAAAGGCGGGGCCATCCAGTCCTTCGCGACCCTGCCACGAGAGGCTGCGCGATTCATCTGATTGCGAAGGATGGCCTCATATACACGTTTGCACCGCAGGGGCAAGCCCCGCCACACATGCCTTTGAGACGCCGCCCAATTTCCTTTGGGCCGCCCAAATGCTGACGCTTTTCGGCTCAAAGTTGTTTTGCATACCGGATGTTACCCGGACCCAACTGAAATTCGACAGTAACCTGATAAAGGGTGAAATGTTATGACCGCGACAAACACAAACACATACCGGGAAGAGGCGGCCGGCTCGCGCTTTGAGCATTCGGTGCCGGTAATGATTGCCTTCGCGCCGAACTGGAAGGCCCGTTTGATTCTGGCGCGGATGATCGGGGCGTTCCTGATCTTTTCGGCGTTTTCCATGTGGCTCATGCCTGGTTCGATCGTTGGCGCTGATGTCTGGCCGATCAAGATGGTAGCGTCCATGCTGTTTTTGATCGTTGGTGTCAGTTTGCTGACGATTGAGGTTCTTGATCAGCGCCCGGATGCCTATTTCGACCCCATCCGCCGCGAAGTGCGTGTCTTGCAGAAAAACGAAGACGGACGCCCTCAGACAGTGTTGCGACGCAGCTATGACTCGTTGGGTGGCGCACGTTTTGAAGAGAACGAAGTTCACCTTTTCGATGTTGATGGCAGCCTTTTGATGAAGCTGCCTCTTGAATCGGCGGATGTCAGCCGAGCTTTGAAGGGACAACTGAGCAAAAGCGTAACAATTTTCGGCTGAATTCTATTCTGTTCAAAAAGGAACAGAAGTTGTGAATCAAAAATACTTGTGTGCCGCCATCGGGCGGCACATTTTGTTTGTGAGCAACCCAAGCGGTTTGCATTCACAAAAAACGCGGAGATTGTTATGAAATCCACCCTTCTTGCTGCTGCACTGGCCGTATCGGCGACCACGGCATTCGCCAGCGCCGAGAAATATGTGTTGGACCCCAGCCACAGCCAGGTTGTTTTTACCTACAACCACTTGGGCTTCTCAACCACAACCGGCATGTTCTCGGGCTTTGAGGGCGAGATCATGTTTGATCAGGAAGACCCCACCGCCTCCAGCGTAAGCGTATCAATGCCGGTCCTGGAAATGTTCACAGGCTGGAAACCACGTGAAGATCATTTCATGACCGAAGATTTCTTTGGTGCCGCCGAGGGTGATCTGATTACCTTTACATCGACTGGTATTGAAGTGACTGGTGATAATACTGCCAATATCACTGGCGATCTGACCATGAATGGCGTGACCAAGTCTGTTGTTTTGGATGCTAAGCTGAACAAAGCTGACAACCACCCTATGGCAAACAAGCCTTGGGCCGGTTTTGACGCGACCACAACTCTGGTTCGCAGTGAGTTCGAACTGGGCCAGTTCGCACCCTTTGTCAGTGACGAAGTGCAGATCCAGATTTCGGTCGAAGCGCAAAAGGCCGAGTGATCTTAGGGCAGCGAATTGAAAACCGCCGATGATCCGATCACCGGCGGTTTTTTTTGTTTGCCTTACTGACCTCGGGTAGCAGTGAGTTCGACAGTCACCGCGACGGCAAAGCCGAGCGAGTCTTCGGTGGGCTGGGATGTGCCTACGTCAAACTCCAACCGGTTCAAGTCAATGGTTCCAGCCATGGTGGCGGTGTCGTCCAGAAGATCCAGCGAAAAGGGCAGGACAATATCGATCGTCTTGTCGCGGATTGTCAGCGGTCCCCGTGCTTCATACCCGTTTTCGGTTTTGAAAAGGTCAGCTGTGAACTGGGCCGTCGGAAACTGGGAGTTGTCGAAGAAATCAGCCCCCAATGCCTGATCGGTTACGGTACCAAGGTTGAGAGAGCCTGTCGCTATTGTGACCTCCACGGCCCCTGCTGGGCCTGGTCCAGCAGGTTCGTCAAAGGTAATTGCCGCTGTCCAATCGGAGAACGAGCCGGTAACGGGGCTGCCCAACTGCGAGATGGTGATCGACAGAGTGCCGTTCAGGACCTGCCAGTCCGATTGCACCTCGGCCAGTTGGACGTCAGCTTCATCATCGTCGGCCTCACGCGCAAACTCGCCGGCGACCCAGCCGCCGGTTAGGACGATGGCCCATACTGCAAGCGCGGCGACGGACGGAACAAAGGAATGATGCTGATGTGGAGGTTCCGGGGCGTCCGACTGACCCGGTAACATCCGGCGCAATGTACTGTCTTTGTCTATGACGTGATGCTTCAGTGCCCCGGCAACATGCAGAGCCAGCGACCCGACAAGCGTCCACATGAACAGCCAATGCAGGACGCCTGCAAATTCAGCCACAGCGGTGGATTTTGGTACAAAAGGCAGGTCTTGACCGAAGGGCCAGAGGATTGGGGCGAAACCTTCGGTTGCGGCGTGGTGAACCCATCCTGTCAGCGGCACGAGCACCAGTGACCCATAGAGGAGCCAGTGGACGGTTTCGGCGGCGAAGGCTTCGGGCTTGTGGTCGGCATTCAATAGGCCGGGCTTGGTTTGCGTGAAGGCCCACATTATACGTGCTAATGCTACGAAAAACACGGTGACGCCTACGGTTTTATGGATTGAGAACAGACGCGCTGCTCGGGCTATCTCCGCCTCGGTTGGGGCTGTGGCTGCATGTAACACGGCGTGTGCCAGGTTGTCTGCAATCCAGCCGAGCGGCAGTGCTGTGAGTATCAGTAACGCAGTGAGCCAGTGAAACGTCTTTGCGACGCTGCCGTAACTGGAAAAGGAATTGGTCGAGGCCATGGGTGCTACACTCCGGGATTCTGTGCTGCGCCCAAGTTAAGGTTATAGGAGAGCGACACAAGTAAGCGCGGGTGCACAACAACGGTGCCAGAATGCAGAACACAGGCAGTGCTTGTGCCAGACGGTCAGTCAGTTTACACCCCGCCGCAACCTAACTCCATCCATGAGGTTGCTATGACACTCGCGTTCGTTTTCCCGGGGCAAGGCGCCCAGACTATCGGTATGGGTAAAGCCCTGGCTGAGGCCTACCCGGCGGCTCAGGCCGTATTCGATGAGGTGGATGAGGCGTTGGGAGAAAAACTTAGCAATCTGATCTGGGACGGCGATATTGCAGACCTGACGCTGACCCAGAATGCTCAGCCGGCGCTTATGGCCACGTCCATGGCTGCTATGTGCGCTTTGGAAACCGAAGGCGTTTCGGTCAGCAAGGCGGCGTTTGTGGCTGGGCATTCTTTGGGCGAGTACTCTGCCCTTGCCGCCGCTGGGGCTTTATCGATTGCTGATACCGCGCGTCTGCTGCGTACCCGTGGTCAGGCGATGCAAAGCGCCGTGCCCGTGGGCCAGGGGGCTATGGCTGCCGTTCTGGGATTGGACCTGGAAGCAGTGCGCGCCGTGGCGGAGTTGGCCGCGCAGGGCGAGGTGTGTCAGGCGGCCAATGACAACGATCCAACCCAGGTCGTTGTGTCCGGTTCCAGGGCCGCGGTAGAGCGTGCTGCCGAGATTGCCAAAGAAAAAGGCGCCAAACGCGCCGTTATGTTGCCTGTAAGTGCTCCATTTCACTGTGCGCTGATGCAACCTGCTGCAGAAGTTATGGCAGAGGCGCTTGCCTCCGTCGAAATCAAGGCACCCGCCGTGCCTTTGGTGGCCAATGTGCGCGCCGAAGCGATCAGCGATCCTGATCTGATCCGCCAACTGCTGGTCGAACAGGTGACAGGTTCCGTTCGCTGGCGGGAGAGCGTGCAATTTATGGCAGCGCAGGGCGTGACTGAGACATGGGAAATCGGTGCCGGCAAGGCTTTGTCCGGCATGATCCGCAAGATCGATCGTGCCATCGTGGGCAAGGCCGTGGGCACTCCGGAAGATGTTCAAAAGGCCCTTCAGGCCGAATCGTAAGCTCAATACGCGTCGTGGCCGACGCACCAAGAGGAAAACCGAATGTTTGATTTAACAGGTAAGAATGCGCTGATCACCGGTGCTTCGGGTGGGATCGGAGGCGACATTGCACGCGCACTGCACGACGCAGGCGCAACGGTTGGGTTGTCTGGTACACGAGTCGAGCCGTTGCAGGCTCTGGCAGATGAAATAGGGGATCGCGCTTACGTTCTGCCCTGCAATCTGAGCGATCCTGAAGCCGTGACTGCCCTGCCGAAACAGGCGGTTGAGACCATGGGTTCGGTTGACATTCTGGTCAATAACGCCGGGATTACACGAGACAATTTGTTCATGCGTATGTCGGATGATGAATGGCAGAGCGTGATCGACGTGAACATGACCGCCACGATGAAACTGTGCAAGGGTGTGATCCGTGGCATGATGAAATCCCGCTGGGGCCGGATCATCAACATTTCGTCAGTTGTTGGGGCTATCGGCAATCCGGGGCAGGCAAACTATGCCGCATCCAAGGCTGGAATGGTGGGCTTTTCCAAGGCGTTGGCGCACGAAGTTGCAACGCGTGGAATTACTGTAAACGCGGTCTCTCCGGGCTTTATCACCACGGCAATGACTGAAAAGCTGACAGATGAACAAAAGGCTGGTTTGCTGCAGCAAGTCCCGGCAGGTCGAATGGGCGAACCGACCGAAATTGCCGCCGCTGTCTTGTATCTGGCGAGCCCCGAGGCAGCCTATGTTACCGGAAGCACCTTGCATGTGAACGGTGGTATGGCCATGTTGTGATCGCGACAGGGGCGGGCGCGAAAGCGTTTGCCTCTTGCGCCGACTATGCTATAGGCGGCGCATCTATGCGGAGCCGGTCGTTCAGGTCGGCCTTCTACTTACCCGGTTAACCGGGACCCAAATCGCCCGAAACGGGCAAATCAAGGCCAACCCGTGCGGGCAAGGGCAGAATCGGGCAGACCGCCCTGTAAAGGAATGAGGAATAGACATGAGCGACGTCGCAGATCGCGTTAAGAAGATCGTTGTTGAGCACCTGGGTGTTGAAGAAGATAAAGTCGCGGAAAACGCGTCCTTCATCGACGATCTGGGCGCAGACAGCCTGGACACTGTAGAGCTGGTTATGGCCTTCGAAGAAGAGTTCGGCATCGAGATTCCCGATGACGCAGCCGAAACCATCCAGACCTTTGGCGACGCCGTCAAGTTCATCAGCGAAGCGTCTTAAGCGTTTCAATCTGATCAAATGCGGCGCTTCCGGGCAACGGAGGCGCCGTTTTTTTATGCCCGCTCAAAATTCATGCTTGCGTGGTCATATCCGGATGCGCACTGTTTCCATTGAGGCAAAATTCAAAGTGGACAGGGCATGATAAGATCCACTCCTATGATAAATACCGCGCGTTTGACGCTGTGTGCCATGCGCCCGGAAGATTTTGACCGGTTCGCCGAGATCTGGCGGGACCCATGTGTTGTGCAGCATATTGGCGGATCACCCCGTTCACGTGGCGAGGCGTGGGATTCGTTTCTACGCAATGCTGGGCATTGGCATATGGCCGGGTTTGGCCAATGGGGTGTGCTTCAGCAATCGAATCGCAAGCTGATCGGACA
Organism: uncultured Ruegeria sp.; assembly: GCF_947497005.1. Classification (GTDB taxonomy): domain Bacteria; phylum Pseudomonadota; class Alphaproteobacteria; order Rhodobacterales; family Rhodobacteraceae; genus Ruegeria. Next base: position 135,583 of record NZ_CANMFF010000002.1, read on the forward strand.
GGCCGGTTTCTTTTACGGTAATCGCGGAATGGGTGAGGATTTCGACGGATTTCCTGAGGCAGGCTGGGTTCTGGCCACCGAAGCTCAGGGGCAGGGGTTGGGTTACGAGGCAGCCAAGGCGGCCCATGACTGGTTTGACCGGGTGATTCCCGGCCCATTGGTTGCAATGGTGAATGCGTCAAACAGCTCGTCTCAGAAGCTTGCCAAAAAACTTGGGTATGTTTTGATGAGGGATGGGGTGTATAGTGAAACCCCGGTGCATTTGTTACGGCGCAACGGACCGCCAGCCCGTGCGTAATTCCGCCTCTTTACCAGTATGCCGCAAAATGGCCTAACTGTGCCGATCCCGGTTATTCTGAGCGGGTATTCCAGGTGTATGCTGCCGGGGATTTCAGAGCGATTGAGCGGAGGACCAAGCTCATGAGGATATACCCCACGATGGAACTGCAGAACGGTAAGTGTGTCACACTGGACAAAGGCCGTTTGGATAACGCGATGATCTGGCACGTGAACCCGGTTGAAACTGCGCGGAGCTGGGCCGAAGCAGGTGCCGAATGGATGCATCTGACAGACTTCGACGCGATTGAAGGCAAAGATACCAACGCCGAACTGATCGAAGAAATAATTCGCTGTGCCGAGATACCGGTGCAGTTGGCAGGTGGCATGCGTACGCGCGAACATGTCGAACGCTGGATTGACAAGGGCGCGGGCCGCGTCGTGATTGGCACACTTGCTGCGCGCGAGCCGAATCTGGTCAAGGAATTGGCCACGCTCTATCCGGATCAAATCGTGCTAGCGGTGGATGTCTGGCAGGGCTTTGTTATGACCGACGGCTGGCGCAGTCAAAGCGCGTTCACTCCCGAGGCGTTTATTGATGCGTTCGGGGATGCTCCTTTTGCCGCAATCGTCGTCACGGATATCGATAGCGATATGGAAGATGTCGACGCTCAGCTTGGTCTGATCTCGGGATTGGCAAGTCATTCGCGGACTCCGGTGATCGCGAGCGGTGTTGTACGCTCTGCGGATGATATTTCCCGGTTGGCGTATATCCACAATATTTCGGGTGCGATTGTTGGGCGCGCACTGTTCCGTAAGTCGCTTGATCTGGCTGATGCGCTGGACATGGCGAAGTCGGCCCACGAACCGGTGGCGCAGTTCCAGTAAAGCAGTCTGCCCTTTCTGCAGGAGGCAAGAAAGGGCGGGCACCTGTTACAATAATCAATAGCAGTACTGCTTTGGGCGATTGCTGGCAGGAAGCCTGTCAGAAATCGCCGTTGCTCTTGCCCCCACACCCCGGGCCGGGGTATGAGCGGTTCTCATAACAGGAAGCAGGCAAGAGGCACTTCATGCGCAGAGTCGTTGTTACCGGTCTTGGATTGGTCACTCCTTTGGCCAGCGGGGTCGAGGAAACCTGGTCGCGGCTGTTGGACGGAGAGTCCGGCGCTGGTCCTATCACGCATTTCGATGCAGAAGGTAGTGGTGTCACCACGACCTACGCCTGTGAGGTGCCGCGCGGGGATGGTACCAACGGAACGTTCAATCCCGATGACTGGATGCCGCCGAAAGAGCAGCGCAAAATTGAAGACTTCATCCTGTATTCCATCGCGGCCGCAGAAATGGCCTGCAAGGATGCGAACTGGTTGCCAGAAGATGAAGAGGACCGCCTGCGAACAGGTGTTCTGATCGGTTCAGGCATCGGTGGTTTGGGCTCGATCGCCAACACCGCCAATCTGATCCGTGACAAGGGCCCGCGCCGGGTGTCGCCGTTCTTTATTCCTGGTGCTCTGATCAACCTGGCGTCTGGCCAGGTTTCGATCCGTCATGGCTTCAAAGGGCCGAACCATTCGGTCGTGACCGCGTGTTCCACTGGTGCGCATGCCATTGGCGACGCCAGCCGTATCATCCGGGCCGGCGACGCAGACGTCATGGTTGCAGGAGGCGGCGAAGGCTGCATTTGCGAAATCGGCATTGCCGGGTTCAACGCATGTAAAGCACTGTCCACGAAATACGCAGATGACCCCAAGGCGGCCAGCCGTCCCTATGATGTGGACCGTGACGGTTTTGTCATGGGCGAAGGCGCGGGCATTGTGGTTCTGGAAGACTATGAGCACGCCAAGGCGCGTGGTGCCAAGATCTATGCTGAAGTTTTGGGCTATGGCATGTCGGGTGACGCGTATCACATCACTGCACCGTCCGAGGATGGCGACGGAGCTGAACGTTCGATGAGGGCCGCGCTGCGCAGCGCCGGAATGGAGCCGAAGGATCTGGATTACATCAACGCGCATGGCACCTCGACCATGGCGGACACGATCGAGTTGGGCGCAGTTGAGCGTCTTCTGGGTGATCACGCCGCGAAAGCCACCATGTCCTCAACCAAATCGGCAACCGGTCATTTGCTGGGAGCTGCGGGCGCGATTGAGGCGATCTTCTCGATCCTCGCGATCCGCGATCAGGTTGCGCCGCCGACGATCAATCTGGACAACCCTGCAGTGGAGACTCCAATTGATCTCGCTCCGAACGCCAAACGCGAGCGTGAGATCAATGTGGCCCTGTCCAATTCGTTTGGATTTGGTGGCACCAATGCCAGCGTGATCTTTGGAAAGGCCAGCTGAATGTGGCGGGCGATTGCATCAAACGCGCTGACCATTCTGGTGGTCGGCTTGTTCCTGATGGGCGGTCTGATCCTTTGGGGGCAGACTCAATACAAGGCCGAGGGCCCGCTGGAAACCGCAATCTGCCTTCAGGTCAAAAGCGGATCGAACATGACGCGTGTTAGCCAGGAGTTAGAAGAGCAGGGCGCGATCCGCAGCGCCACGATCTTTCGGATGGCTGCGGACTACACGGATCGTGCGCAACGTTTGAAAGCGGGTAGCTTTCTGGTGCGCGAAGGTGCGTCGATGGAGCAGATCATCGACGAGGTTACCAGCAGCGGCGCCAGCACCTGCGGGTCCGAGATCGAATATCGTATCGGCGTTACACGGGCTCAAACCCGTGTGCGCGAGCTGAATCCGGCAACTTTGGATTTCATCGAGATCGCTTCGTTCGATGCGGCTGAAGAAGAGACACCGGAAGCCTATACCGAGAAACGCAACGAGGCGGACACAAGGTATCGCGTATCGCTGGCCGAAGGTGTGACCTCGTGGCAGGTGGTCGAGGCGTTGAAATCATTCGAAGCCCTGTCAGGTGAGGTGACCGAGATCCCGGTGGAAGGTATGCTGGCACCCGACAGCTACGATGTCGTGGCAGGTCAGGACCGCAATGCCATTTTGCAAGAAATGCAGGATAAGCAGCAATTGCGGATCAATGCCGTTTGGGAAAGCCGTCAGGACGGGCTGCCGCTGGACGGCCCCGAAGAGATGTTGATCCTTGCGTCGATCATTGAAAAAGAAACCGGTGTTTCGGAAGAGCGCGGGCAAGTGGCTAGCGTTTTTGTGAACCGGCTGAATCAAGGGATGCGGCTGCAGACGGACCCGACCGTGATCTATGGTGTCACCAAAGGGCAGGGCACCTTGGGCCGTGGGTTGCGGCGCAGCGAGTTGAACCGCCCGACGCCGTGGAACACCTATCAGATCGACGGGTTGCCACCGACACCGATCGCCAACCCCGGTTTGGCAAGTCTTGAGGCTGCCGTTGCACCGGATGACACAAGCTTTGTGTTCTTTGTCGCGGATGGCACTGGTGGGCACGCATTTGCCGAGACTTTACAAGAACACAATCGCAACGTCGCCAAATGGCGCGAGATTGAGGCAGAGCAGAGCTCGGGAAATTAATCGGAACGAAAAGCGTTTTCGTTCTTTGGATTTGCCAACGCCGGTTCTTGACCCGGCGTTGGCTTTTTTGTTGGTGCCGTTCCGGCCTTACGCCGCAGGGCGTTTGCCGCGGGGGCGACGCCGTTTGTTGGCAGCGGGTTTTCCATCCCCATTGGCAGGCTTAGGCTTGAACGCCCGACGGCGGTTGTTCGGGCGGCGCGCAGGCTTTTCTGCTACGGTTCCTTCGGGCAGGGTCCCACTGGCGACCGGGATGTCAATTTTCATCAGCTTTTGAATCTGACGCAGAAGATCAACCTCTTCGGCTGAACAGAATGCAATTGCCTCACCCTCTCGACCCGCACGCGCAGTTCGACCAATGCGATGGACGTAGTTATCGGGAACCTCGGGCAGATCATAGTTGATTACATAAGCCACGCCGGGGATGTCGATACCACGCGCGGCGACATCTGTAGCCACAAGAACGTTAATCTCGCCTGCGCGGAAGGCCTTGATCGCGCGGTCACGTTGCCCCTGGCTCTTGTTGCCATGGATCGAGGCGGCGTTAAAACCGTCGGCGACCAGCCCCTTCATCAGTTTTTCAGCGCCGTGCTTCGTGCGCGAGAATACCAACGTCAAAGCGTCCATATCCTTGGATAGAATCTCGCGTAGCTTGTGGGGTTTCCCCGGCTTGCTGACAAAATGGATCGATTGAGTGATCTTGTCGGCGGCTTTACCCGGGGGCGAGACCTGAACGCGCTGCGGATTGGTCAGGTAGGCACGGCTGAGCTCTTCCATCTGCTTTGGCATCGTGGCCGAGAACAGCATCGTCTGGCGAGGTGTGCCCAGTTCCGGCGCGATACGGCGCAGGGCGTGGATGAACCCCATGTCCAGCATTTGGTCAGCCTCGTCCAGCACCAGGTGCCGGACCGAGCTTAGATCGACCGCGCGGCGATCCATCAGATCAATCAGGCGGCCCGGTGTGGCGACAAGGATGTCAGTGCCGCGGGACAGGAACATGATCTGTTTGTTGATCGATTGGCCCCCAACCACGGTGGCGACACGCAGTTTGGTGTTTTTGCAAAGGCCGCGCAGGCTGTCGGCGATCTGGTTGACCAGCTCGCGGGTGGGCGCGAGGATCAGTGACTTGGCCATTTTCGGCGCGGGTTTGCCAGGCTGTGCCAGAAGGTGATCGATCAGCGGCAGACCGAAGGCCAGGGTTTTACCAGTGCCGGTCTGGGCAAGGCCGAGGATATCATGACCCTCAAGCGCCAGTGGAATGGCCTTGTTTTGGATCGGTGTGGGTTGGGTCAGTTTGGCGCTTTTCAGCGCGTCATTCAGGGCGGGCGCTAGGCCCAGCATATCGAAGTCGAACAAATAAAAATCCTTTACAGCCCGGAGCATTGGCCCTGGGACAGGTCATGAAGGGTCGCGCGGGGGCGACCAGCAGGGGTTGTGCGAGACCTCGGGACGTACAGGCGTATCCTGCGCTATCCGGCCGTCGCGTCAAGAACCCTGCGTGATGGGGAACTGTGAAATGGATCGGGCGCTGTGGGGCGGAAGAGGTCCGCTCAGGCTCACGCAGCAGCGCTTTGGTTGGTGGCACATGAGGGCTGTAACGAGAAATGTCAAGCGCGGGTATGACGCCGGAGGGCTTGCCGAGGCGAAAATGACACTTGGCTGGGTCGCAGATCGCTGTTTGTTACAGCATCAGGTCAACTGCCCTGTTGATCTCAAAACCGGTATTGACTGCATTATAAGTTGGAAATGCCATCCGTCCGGTCGTATCAATGTCGCGACGGATCCAGTCTTGTGCTTCCAACTGGTGCAGTGATGAAGATAACGCCCGATCCGTGATGACAGCCAGGCCTGATCTGATGGTCGAAAACCGACGAGGCTTGCCAGTCAAAGCCAGAACCGGCACGGTCCATGATTTCCGTAGAAGTCCGGTATCTATCTCACTACCGGCGGCAGTGACTATCTTGCTTGCGATTGCAGCAGCCTTGACCCCGTTAGTAGTCAGTCGGAATTCCGGGCGCAGAGGATGCCCGTGACCAGGATTTTTCTCGATCAGACCAAGTGCGACAAGATGGGCAAGACTGGCTGTGAACGCTGTTCGGCTTGCATTGGTGGCTGACAAGAGTGGGGCTTGTCGGCCCGGAACCCCGTCGAGCAGCAGGGCGAGTATATTCAGTGACCATGCCCGCGAGGTCAGCTTGACAAGTGTATTTATGTCCATAAAGTATAGTAACTATAATTATGAAAAAAGGAAAGTTCTATGCCGCTCGTTTCATTGAAAAACACCATCACGCTTGCGATGTCCGTTCAGGACCGACACGCCAGCGCGGATTGGTATGCCGCCAAACTTGGGTTTGAACTTGTTCATCACATCGACGAAGCAGGATGGAGCGAAATGCGGACCAACGTCGACGGAGTCACTTTGGGACTGGGCGAGCAGGCCGAAGCTTCGCCAGGCAATTGCGTGCCTGTATTCGAAGTCGCGGACATTGTGGACGCGCGTGGTAAATTGGAAGCTGCTGGAGTAAAATTTGATGGTGAAACCGATACGATTGAGGGGATGGTCAGTACGGCGACCTTTTATGATCCGGATATGAATGCGCTGATGTTGGCGCAGGATTTGACGGGCCAGGCTTAAGACGGTTGGAAACCAAAAATTAATCCTACCGTTCGCTCTCTGTTGCGTTGGTGTTGCACAACTTATTGACTTTGCGAACTTAATTGTCTATCGATCATGTCATGCTAGAAGAGGTGGGTGACGGCCCCGAGGTGATCCGGAGGCCGTTTTTCGTTTCTCTCGTGCGGAGAAAACTCACGCATGAGGTCACAGGCAAACATGACTTTGATAACCCCGGAAGAGCGGATTTCCCAGACGGCTGATTTGTTGCAGTCGCTTGAGAGGTCCATTCGCGATCTGCGGCAAGCGGCGGAAGACCTGCGCAAACAGATCGGTGCCGGGGAGGATGCAGATCTTGCTGGTTCAGCCAAGCAACTCGGGCAGTTAGAGGGGCTGATCCGAAGTTGTCAGAAAGTGGAGACAAGCTTTGTCGAACAACATCACAGACAAGCCGGAATTGCCCAAGGAGGGTACGCGCTCGACCTTGACCGAGCTCGGTTTGAAGTCGGGTGCAGGCTGGCTCGCCTCCGCACCTGCTGCGGTGCAAAATAGATTTCTGAGTGAGATTGGGGAGGGAGGGCTGTGTGCCCTCCCTTTCCTGTTTGAGTTCTGGGCACTACCGCATCAATTGCCGCCCGAGGAAGGCTGGCGATCCTGGGTGATCATGGGCGGGCGTGGCGCGGGGAAAACCCGGGCAGGGGCGGAATGGGTGCGGTCGATGGTCGAGGGGTCGATGCCGTTGGATCGGGGAGAGGCCAGTCGCGTGGCGCTGGTCGGTGAGACCTTTGATCAGGTACGCGATGTGATGATCTTTGGCGATAGCGGGATATTGCAATGCTCGCCGCCAGATCGTCGACCTTCATGGAAGGCTTCTGAACGCAAGTTGATCTGGCCCAATGGGGCTGAGGCGCAGGCGTTTTCGGCGCATGATCCTGAGGGGCTGCGCGGCCCTCAGTTCGACGCGGCCTGGGTGGATGAACTGGGCTGCGCTGCAATTGACAAAGGCACGAACCAGCCGAACAAGTTTCTGGATCCAAAATCATCTGAATCACTTCTACCGGCTTATTCGAACGGGTTGCGGGATGATTTCATTCAGGTTCAGTACCTGACGGCGACCCTTGGATATTGGAGCGACCCAAACGTCAATCCGGTATCGAACATTTACGGTGCGCCGATGTTGGATTTGGCGAACGCCTATGTCTGGGCATGGGATACTCGTCCGTTTCCGACTTTTCCCAATCTGCAAAGTCAGTGGGACGATGGTGAAAACTATTCACGGGGGCACTGGTTGAACGGTCGGTCCGGATCGCGCACGCTTGCATCCGTGGTGACAGAAATCTGCCATGGGGCAGGCGTGACCGAAATTGATGTTTCCGGCCTCTATGGTGTGGTCCGCGGGTATGTGATCGAAGATGTGATAAACGCGCGTTCCGCCTTGCAGCCGTTGATGCTGCGCTATGGGTTTGATGCGATTGAACGGGACGCAGTGTTGCGGTTTCAGATGCGCGACGGGTACGGTGCGGTTGTATTGAATCCCGACCATCTGGCCGTTAGCGGCGATGTGGAGGGTACGGTTGAGCATCGACGCGAAGCCGAGGCCGAGATGACCGGGCGCGTTCGACTGCGCTTTGTTCAGTCGGATGCGGATCACGATCTTGTCGCGGAAGAGGCGGTACTGCCTCAGGACAGAACCCATTCGGTGTCGGTGAATGAAATGCCACTGTCCATGACACGCACCGAAGGGCGGCAGACCGCCGAACGCTGGCTAAGCGAAGCCAGAGTGTCCCGCGATACGGTTCGGTTTGCCCTGCCACCATCCCAAATGCACTTAGGAGCGGGAGATCTGGTGCGGTTGTCTGAAGTCGAAACCGGGCCTGTCTATCGGATTGATCGATTGGAATCCGCAGATCTGCAACTGGTCGAAGCGGTTCGGATCGAACAGGGCGTGTACAAGGCGTCCGAGTTGAACGACGACCCGGCAACGATCAAACCGTATGCAGCGCCTGTTCCTGTGTTACCGGTCTTTCTGGATTTACCGTTGATTACTGGGGCCGAAGCTCCTCACGCGCCTTTTTTGGCGGTAACTGCCGATCCATGGCCGGGCGCCGCGACTGTCTATTCCTCGTCCAGCGATGACGGTTATGTCCTGAGTGATGTAGTCAGCGGGCGGGCGATTCTTGGCGTCACCGAGACACCGCTTAGACGCGCAAGTACCGGCGTCTGGGATGAGGGCCCGGCATTGAAGGTCAGACTGCTTGCCGGCCAATTGGAATCACGCCCGCGCGGTTCAGTGTTGAACGGCGTTAATCTGGCCGCAATCGGTGATGGTACACCCAATAACTGGGAGGTCATTCAATTTTCCAACGCCATGCTTGAGGCGCCGGGTGTTTATTCCTTGTCCGGTCGGCTCAGGGGCCAATTGGGATCGGATGCTCTGATGCCTGATGTCTGGCCGGACGGATCGATATTCGTTTTGCTGAATGACAACCTGCAACAGATCAGTTTGTTGCGAAATGAGAGGCGTCTGGCCAAACATTACCGCATTGGGCCTGCAACCCGCGGTTATGATGATCCGTCCTACCAATACCTGATCGCGTCGTTTGAGGGCAACGGTTTACGCCCGTACGCTCCGGTACATCTGAGGCTTCGGCCCGGTACGACTGGGGATGAACTCACTTGGGTTCGACGTGCCCGAACAGACGCAGATGACTGGTCCGGGCTGGAAATTCCCTTGGGCGAAGAAAGTGAATCATATCTGGTGCGTGTCGTTGCAGGTGGTACCCTTCTGCGTGAAGAGATGACATCCGAACCAAGGTGGACCTATTCGGCAGCCCTGAAGGCGGCAGATGGTCTGACCGGAGCCTATGAGGTCGAGGTGGCTCAGGTTTCAGCTGTTTACGGACCGGGCGCTTGGTCCCGTCTGGTGGTTGGGCAAGCTGCCTGATGCGACCGGTTCTTCACGGGGATGTCAGTGCTGCGGCGCGCGCGTTACTGGCCGTGCCGCAGCAAGACAGGGAACCATTGTGTATCCGTATGATCTACGAAGCGGAACTCGCCGACAGATTTTTGGAACGCACAGGCAAACTCCACCGGGTTTACGGCAACGGCTCACTCATGGCCGTTGCCCGAAACAGGGTCTTGGCCGATGAGCCGGGGTTTGACGATCTGCAATATTGTCAGTGTTTCGAGACGGTTCTGCATCAAATTGTAAGGTTTTTGGCTACCCGGACGCGCAGCTGACGCATTTGCTGGCGGCCAGATCGAGATTCAACCGCCCGTCCGGAATGCGTTCGCCGCAGTCTTCGCAATATCCGAATTCGCCCTCGTCCAGCCGTGTTAATGCGGCCTGAAGGCGGCGGGTTTCCGTATCGCGATTGGCCTGCTGCGCCTTGGCCATGGCCTGGTTTTGCAGCGCATCCATACGGCTCAGCCTGCCAACGGCCTGTTGATCCAGTTCGACGATGGCCTGAGCCTGCTGACCTGACGCTGACAATTCCTCCAGTTCCGCCAGTCGCTCGCGAATTCGTGTCCGAAAATATATGCGTTCTGACTCATTCATTTTCGTTGCATCACCGATCATGGGTTTGCGTTTGGTCTTTTTGTCACTAAATGGCATTCTAAGCGCAGCAAAGGATCAAAAGCTATGTTCGAAAAGCGCAGCCATGTGACACCGGTCGATCCGGTCTGGACCCGTATTACATCCGAGGCCCACGCGGCCGTCGAGAATGAGCCCCTCATGGGTGGGCTCGTGCACGCCTGTATTCTACATCACCGCAGCCTCGAACGTGCCCTGTCATATCGAGTGGCGGCCAAACTGTGTTCGAACGAAATGTCGATGATGGTCCTGCGTGAGATCGTAGATGAGGCCTATGCCGATGATCCGGGTTTGCTCGAGGCTGCCCGCGCGGACCTTATGGCCGTGTACGAACGTGATCCGGCCTGCCATCGGTTGTTGCAGCCGATCTTGTATTTCAAGGGTTATCAGGCGATGCAGGCGTATCGCGTGGCTCATTGGTTGTGGCGCAAAGGGCGTCACGATCTGGCGTATTTCTTCCAGATGCGCTCGTCCGAGATTTTCGGGATCGACATCCATCCGGCTGCGAAGATCGGCAAAGGCATCATGATCGACCATGCCCATTCCATCGTGATTGGCGAGACAGCAGTGGTGGGCGACAATGTGTCGATGCTGCACTCCGTGACACTGGGCGGCACCGGCAAGGAAGAGGAACAGCGTCATCCTACAATCGGAAATGGCGTGCTGATCGGCGCCGGGGCTAAGGTCCTGGGCAATATCGAAGTTGGTCATTGCAGCCGCATCGCCGCCGGGTCCGTGGTTCTGCAAGAAGTGCCACCCTGCAAGACCGTGGCCGGTATCCCAGCCAAGATCGTGGGTGAGGCCGGGTGCGACCAGCCGTCGATCTCGATGGATCATATGCTGGGCAAAGATCAGTAAACAAAATTCAGTTCGAACGGTTGGTGCGCTGCTCCAACCGCTTGCGCCGCCGTTCTTCCCGTTTTTGTTTCCGCAATTCTCTGCGCTGCGTTTGTTCGGCTTTTTGCCGGGCAATCACGGCTGGATCATTCGATTTGAACTTCGAATGCTCGCCTGGATAGCTGTTGGGCTTTGCGAAAGTCGCGTCTGGTGCAGTCCCTGCCAGAAGAGCCAGGACAATCAGGCTTTGAATAAGGGTTTTCGAAAACATCGCGCACCTTCTTTCTGCATCTATTAAAAGAAGGTGGGGTATCTTGATATGCGGTACAATCGCTGCCCCGATCACGCGGGCTCAATTCGGTGCTAAGAAATGAGATTGCCCTCGCCAAGGGTATTTTGAGGCGAGGGCATGTTTGAAGACCTCAGGCCAGCATGACCATCGGGTTTTCCAGATTGTCGACGATAGCCTTGAGCAGTTCTGCCCCCAGTGCACCGTCGATGACGCGGTGATCGACAGACATGGTGACGGACATCACGGTTGCCACTGTCAACTCACCATCATCCCCAACAACCGGTTTCTTGACGCCTGTACCCACAGCCAGAATTCCGGCATGAGGCGGGTTCACAATGGCGTCAAAGTTGTCGATGCCGAACATACCCAGGTTCGAGATGGCAAAGGTGCCACCCTGGTATTCATGCGGCGCCAGCTTGCGGTCGCGTGCGCGGGCGGCAAGGTCTTTCATCTCGGTTGAAAGAGCTGACAGAGACTTCATGTCGGCGTCCTGCAGGACCGGGGTAAACAGACCGCCCTCAATAGCGACCGCGACGGCTACGTCCGAAGGTTTCAGTTGCAGCACCCGATCGCCGGCCCAGACTGCGTTGCAGGCCGGAACCTGCTGCAACGCGTTGGCGACGGCCTTGATGATGAAGTCGTTGACGCTCAGCTTGATGCCACGGCCTTCTAACTGCTTGTTCAGCTGGCCACGGAACTTCAGCAGCGCATCCAGCTTGATGTCGCGACGCAGATAGAAATGCGGGATGGTTTGCTTGGCTTCACCCAGACGTGCGGCAATGGTCTTGCGCATACCATCGAGCTGAATTTCTTCATACTCGCGGCCCTCATACATCCGCGCGACCATATCCGCCGACGGACCAGTGGGGGCTGCTGGTGCAGCCGCTGGAGCTGCAGCGGCAGCCGCCGGAGTTGATGCCGGTGCGGTGGCAGTCGCCCCTTCGACATCTGCTTTGACGATGCGGCCATGCGGGCCCGAGCCTGCGATCTGTGCCAGATCGAGTCCCTTCTGCGCAGCGATCCGTCGGGCCAGAGGTGAAGCAAAGATACGACCGCCATCGGCTTTTGCCGGAGCTGCCGGGGCAGAGGCGGGCGCCTCGGGCGCCGCTGGTGCGGCAGCCTCGTTGCCCGCAGCGGCTGCTGATGCAGCCGCCGGAGCAGCGGCAGGCGCGACCGAGATGTCATCAGCGCTTTCGCCATCTTCCAGCAGAACCGCAATGGCGGTGTTGACCTTGACCCCTTCCGAGCCTTCGGGGATTAGAATCTTGCCGATGGTGCCTTCGTCAACGGCCTCGAATTCCATCGTGGCCTTGTCGGTTTCGATCTCGGCCAGCAGGTCGCCGGAGGAGACGGTGTCGCCTTCTTTGACCAGCCATTTCGCAAGCGTGCCTTCCTCCATCGTCGGTGAAAGGGCGGGCATCAGAATTTCGGTGGGCATCTGTCTGTCGCTCCTTACCGGTAGGTCACTTGTTTGACGGCTGCAATCACCTCGTCCGTGGTGATCAGGGCCAGCTTTTCGAGGTTCGCGGCGTACGGCATCGGAACGTCCTTGCCGGTGCAGTTGATGACCGGGGCGTCAAGGTAATCAAACGCTTCCTGCATCACGACCGAACTGATGTAGCTGCCGACCGAGCCTTGCGGCCAGCCTTCTTCGACTGTTACCAGACGGTTGGTTTTCATCACCGAGTTGATGATCGCGCCAGTGTCCATTGGACGAATAGTACGCAGGTCGATCACTTCGGCGCTGATGCCCTCTTCGGCCAGCTTGTCTGCGGCTTCCAGCGCGTATTGCATACCGATGCCGAAACTGACGATGGTCACGTCCGATCCTTCGCGCCAGATGCGTGCCTTGCCCAACGGGATGGTCAGATCGTCCACTTGCGGCATGTCGAAGGACCGACCGTAGAGGATTTCGTTTTCCAGGAAGATCACCGGGTTGGGATCACGGATCGCCGATTTCAGCAGACCTTTTGCATCCGCCGCCGAATAGGGCATGACGACTTTCAGACCGGGGATCTGCATGTACCATGCAGCGTAGTCCTGGCTGTGCTGTGCTGCCACCCGGGCGGCGGCGCCGTTGGGGCCACGGAATACGATGGGGCAGCCCATCTGACCGCCGGACATATAAAGCGTTTTGGCAGCCGAGTTGATGATGTGATCAATCGCCTGCATGGCAAAGTTGAAGGTCATGAATTCGACAATCGGTTTCAGACCACCGAAAGCAGAACCGACGGCGATACCAGCAAAGCCATGTTCCGTGATCGGCGTGTCGATCACGCGTTTGGGGCCGAATTCGTCCAGCAGACCTTGCGAGATTTTATATGCCCCCTGATATTCGGCGACTTCTTCACCCATCAGATAGACATCTTCGTCGCCGCGCATTTCTTCGGCCATCGCGTCGCGAAGCGCTTCGCGCACGGTTTCGGATTTCATTTCCGCGTCTGCTGGCCAATCGGGCGACAGATCGACGACCGGCGCAGCAGGTGCAGCGGCAGGAGCGAGGGCCTCAATCGCCGCAGGGGCGGCCTCGGCCACCGCTGCGGCTGCAGGCGCAGCCGCAGGCAGGGCGGACGCATCTTCACCCTCTTCAACCAGCACAGCAATTGGGGTGTTCACTTTGACCCCTTCTGTGCCTTCTGCGATCAGGATCTTGCCGACGATGCCTTCATCGACAGCTTCGAATTCCATCGTCGCCTTGTCGGTTTCGATCTCGGCCATGATATCGCCCGAGGATACGGTGTCGCCTTCCTTTACCAGCCACTTGGCCAGAGTGCCCTCTTCCATCGTAGGCGAAAGGGCGGGCATGAGAATTTCGGTTGCCATGTCTTATTCGTCCTCTCAGGCGTAAATGTCAGTCCAGAGCTCTTCAACGGCGGGCTCGGGGCTTTCTTTCGAGAATTCGGCGGCCTGATTGACGACCTCCTTGATCTCTTTGTCGATGGCTTTCAGATCATCCTCAGTGGCGTGTTTGCCGGTCAGCAGAAGTTCGCGCACATGTTCGATCGGGTCGCTTTGTTCACGGACCTTCTGTACCTCTTCGCGGGTGCGATACTTGGCCGGGTCAGACATCGAGTGACCGCGATAGCGGTAGGTCTTCACCTCAAGGATGTACGGGCCTTTGCCGGCGCGACAGTGGGCGACGGCTTTCTCGCCTGCGGCTTTGACCGCCAGAACATCCATGCCGTTGACGATCTCGCCGGGGATGCCGAACGCCTCGCCGCGGTGATAGATGTCCTTGGTTGAGGTTGATCGTGCCTGGGAGGTGCCCATGGCGTATTGGTTGTTCTCGATGACGAAGACAACGGGCAGGTCCCAGATCGCCGCCATGTTGAAGGTCTCATAGACCTGGCCCTGGTTGGCCGCACCGTCACCAAAATAGGTGAAGGTCACTCCGCCGTTTTCCTTATACTTGTCGGCGAACGCCAGACCCGCGCCCAAAGGAACCTGAGCTCCGACGATGCCGTGGCCGCCATAGAAATGCTTCTCTTTCGAGAACATGTGCATCGAGCCGCCCTTGCCTTTGGACAGGCCACCTTCGCGACCAGTCAATTCGGCCATCACACCACCCGGTTCCATGCCGCAAGCCAGCATGTGGCCGTGGTCGCGATAGGAAGTGACGCGCTTGTCGCCTTCCTTGGCTGCAGCCTCAAGCCCGACAACAACTGCCTCTTGTCCGATGTACAGGTGGCAGAAACCGCCGATCAGACCCATGCCGTAAAGCTGGCCGGCCTTTTCCTCGAATCGGCGGATCAGCAACATCTCGCGGTAATATGCCTTGAGTTCTTCCGCGGAAACGTTTGGTTTCTTTGTGGTTTTTCGCGCAGCCATAGTGGCGATCTCCCCCTTTCGGCAAGATAGTTTAGCGTTAAACTATCTCTTAAAGCATTTGAGGCTTTCTGGCGAGGGGAAATGTGACGCAGCGTCCGGTCGCGCGCAGCTAAGCCGAAAAGCCAGGTAATGCTACGATGTCCCGAAGAAGTTCGGCGCCTTAAACTGATCAGCGGATTACAATTTCATCTGCCCGGATCATACCCAGAACCGAGCGCGCCTGCTGATCCAGCAGGTCAAGATCCAGATAGGTGTCAGACAGGCGCCGGGTCAGGTTTTCCATTTCGACGATCTCGACGTTCAGCTTTTCCAGATCGCGCGACAGGGCGTCCCGTTCCGCCGCTATTTCGACCCGCCGGAACAGGCCATAATCACCTTGTACGGCAGCAAAGGTGAAGTACACACCCAGCATGAAAGCCACCGAGAAGAAGACTACTGAGCCCAAACCGGGCCGATGGGAACGGGACACTCTGTTTACCGCCGTATGAAAACTTGCCTCAAAAACGTGCCCTTTCCGGGCATCTGTCAGCACTATGTCACAGGTGATTCGGGTTGTGAATCCCCTGATTCGAATTTTTCATCAGTATTTTGTGCGGGCGCAGGTTCAGGTCAACGCCAGGACTCCAACGCCTTATTTCGTGCGACGGTCTGCTCCTTCATGCAAGTCCAGTAGAACATCGGCGCAGCGCTGCCGCCACCCGACAACTCCTTGTCGCAGATTGCGTCCCGGGCCTTCAGCCAGGCGCGTTGTTCTGTCAGAAGCGCACCACCGTCGCCACGCGCATCGGCTGCGGGCTTGATCTCTTTCCACAGCAGATTGAGTTTGTGATCGACAGCTTCCCATTGTTCTTTGGCGCAGAAATTGGCGTCCAGCTGCGTCTGACCATCGCAGCTGGATTGCGCAGCGGCAGACCAGGGCATGACGAAGAGGACAAATAGGAAAAATGGTTTCAAGGTAAAATCCCCCGTTCAAAAAAGAGATAATACCATGAACCATGACAAGCGACCAAAGGCCGTTGGCGAGGCTTACTGATCAAGCGCAGCGACACCGGGCAGCGCCTTGCCTTCCATCCATTCCAGAAATGCACCGCCTGCGGTCGAGATGTAGGTGAAATCCTTGGCAGCACCCGAAGCGTTCAGCGCTGCAACCGTGTCGCCCCCTCCGGCGACCGAAATCAGCTGACCGGAACGGCTGAGGGCCGCTGCTTTCAATGCAGCAGCGTTGGTGGCAGAATCGAACGGTTCCAGTTCGAAGGCGCCCAGAGGACCATTCCAGATCAGGGTCTGGCTTTTGTCAAAGATTTCGGTGATCGCGGCGACACTTTCAGGACCTGCGTCCAGGATCATACCATCCTCGGGGCATCGATCGGCGGGCAGGACCTGATGAGGCGCATTGGCCTCGAATTTCTCGGCCACCACAACGTCACGTGGCAGCACAATCTGACAGCCCGAGCTTTCGGCTTTGGCCAGAATGTCAGCTGCTGTGTCTTTCATCGCGGTCTCAGCCAGAGATTTGCCGACGCTGATGCCCTGAGCGACAAGGAAAGTGTTCGCCATGCCGCCACCGATCACCAGATATTCGACCTTTTCGATCAGGTTGCCCAGCAGTTCCAGCTTTGTCGAAACCTTCGCGCCACCGACAACGGCGGTCACTGGGCGCATGGGCTCACCCAGCGCGCTTTCCAAAGCCTGCAGTTCTGCTTGCATCAGTCGCCCGGCGCAGGCAGGCAGCAGGCGCGCGATGGCTTCGGTCGAGCTGTGGGCGCGGTGCGCAGCAGAAAACGCGTCATTACAATAAACGTCGCCCAGCTTGGCCATACCTGCGGCCAGATCGGCGTCATTCTTGGTTTCGGCGGCGTGAAAACGTGTATTCTCCAGCAGCAGTACCTGACCGGGCTGCAGCGCTTTGGCGGCCAGTTCGGCCTCGGTACCAACGCAGTCAGCCGCAAACAGGACTTGCGCACCGAAAGCGCTTTCCAAGGTCGGGACCAATTGTTTCAACGACAGGTTCTCGCGCCGCTCGCCACTAGGGCGGCCGAAATGTGCCAGAAGGATCGGTTTGCCACCGGCGGACAGAATATCGCTTACCGTCGGCACGATTCTCTGAATACGGGTGGCATCGGTCACAACACCGTCTACGACTGGCACATTGATATCCACGCGTACCAGCACGCGCTTGCCATTCAGGTCCATATCGTCCAGTGTTTTCCAGCCCATCGTGCGATCCTCGTCATTTGTAAGTGATTTAGGCGGTTCTTTTCCTGCATTTTGCCCTCAGGTCAATGCGTCACTTGGCATTCGCTCGCGTGCGTCATAGGTATTTGCGCAAAGAAAACGACAGGAGGGCCACATGGCCGAGATCAAAGATCCCGAAAACACAATCATCGTCGAACTGAAAGGTGGCAATGTTGTCATCGAACTGCTGGCGGACGTGGCGCCTTTGCACAGTGCGCGGATGAAAGAACTGGCCCGCGGCGGAGAATACGACAACGTGGCCTTTCACCGTGTGATCGATGGTTTCATGGCGCAAACCGGCGACGTGCAGCATGGCGACATGGAAGATGGGTTCAACCTGCGCATGGCAGGGACCGGCGGTTCGTCGCTGCCGAACGTTCCGGCAGAGTTTTCCAAGCTGCCTCATGATCGCGGCACACTGGGCGCGGCCCGGTCGCAGAACCCGGATTCGGCTAACTCGCAGTTCTTTATCAACTTCAAGGACAACCACTTCCTGAACGGTCAGTACACCGTATATGGCCGTGTCATTGATGGTATGGAGCATGTCGACGCAATCGTACGCGGTGAGCCGCCTGCGAGCCCCGATCGCATGATCAGCGTCAAGGTGGCCGCCGATGCATAAGCTGGTCGCAGCATTTGTCTTGCTGGCCAGCCCCGCGCTGGCCAGCGGCCTGCAGATCGAGGTCGAAGGCGAAGGGGCCAATGGCACGATCTCGGTCGACCTGTTCGAAGATATCGCGCCCAAGCATGTTGAACAGATCACCGCTTTGGCCGCTGACGGTCAGTACGACGGCGTTGTGTTCCACCGTGTGATCGATGGTTTCATGGCCCAGACCGGCGACGTGCAGTACGGCAATTCAAGCGCTGACGGCTTTGACATGCGCTATGCCGGTCGCGGTGGATCAGATCGCCCGGATCTGCCAGCCGAATTTTCCGATGTGACCTTTGACAGGGGCGTGGTTGGCATGGCCCGCTCCAGCGATCCGGATTCGGCCAACTCGCAATTCTTCATCATGTTCGACCCCGGCCCGTTTTTGGACGGCCAATATACCGTGGTCGGTCAGGTAACTGATGGAATGGATGTGGTGGATGCGATTAAGCGAGGTGCAGGTCAAAACGGTGCGATTGTTGGTGCGCCGGATGTGATGAAAAAAGTCACGGTTACCGAATAAGCACAAAAGCCCGGCGCTTTGGACGACGCCGGGCTTTCTCGTTGGTTTATTGGTCGATGAATTCGCGGATGGCTTGCGTATAGGCATCGGGGTTCTGAAAAGACGCGAAGTGACTGACATCCTCCAGAACAAGCAACTCGGCCCCCGGAATGGCATCGGCAATCGCTTGCGAGTGTTCGGTCAAAATGGCCTCATCATGTTCACTTTGAACAACCAAAGTCGGCACTGTGACCGATGTCAGCGCCGACAGTCCTCCGGGTTTTTCGGTTCCCCACATCGCGGCAACCCCACCCAGAAAAGCCTCGAACCCGTCAGGCGTGGGTGACATGGCCGCATAGTCTTCAGCCATCATGCCAACATAGGCCCCGAACACCTCGTTGGTTTCTATCGATGGATCGATTCCGTCCAGTGTCACATTGCCTGCATGGGCAAAATGACTGGCCAGTCGATCCGGGTTTGTGGTCGAGATCGAATAGCCGATATTGGCCCCATCGGACCAACCGACCAGATGCACCTGATCAATCTCCAGATTATCCAGCAGTGCAAGGTAATCTTGCGATAGCAACTCATAGGAATAGGTGCTGCCATCATTTGTCGATCGCCCGTGCCCGCGTGTATCGGCAACGATCACGGTATGATCCCTGGCCAGATCCGCAACTTGCGCGGCCCAGATGTCGCCATGGGCCAGACCACCATGAATCAACAAGACTGGCGTGCCGCCATCATCGCCGTAGGTGGCATAATACATATCGATGCCATTGATTTCTGTTGTTCCCGACGCCACCGCTGCGGGCATCACCGGCGAAGGCGGAATACTCAGCCATGTGTCTTCGGCCCAGCTTGTCGTGGCGAGGCAACCCAGAACGAGTGCGGTGGTAAGTGTCTTCATTATATCCTCCCATTGATCCCAAGGCAGCGATGTGGCCAAGAATAACGAAAGGATATCGTGTTTTTTCAGGGAGCGGGGAAAATCCCGCTCCCGTTGGTATCAGTCGTCCGAGGACATTGCCTTCCAGATGAATGCTCCGACCGCAGCGCCGATCAGCGGGGCGACCCAGAACAGCCACAGCTGAGCAAGGGCAGGGCCGTCGGCAAACAGGGCGACGCCGGTAGAGCGAGCCGGGTTGACTGAGGTATTGGTGACCGGGATCGATATCAGGTGGATCAGGGTCAACGCCAAACCGATGGCAATAGGGGCGAATCCGGCGGGTGCCTTGTCCGAGGTTGCCCCCAGAATGATCAGGATGAAGAAAGCTGTCATCACAATCTCGATCACCAGAGCGGACATCAGAGAATACCCTTCGGGTGAGGCCTCTCCATATCCGTTTGATGCGAAGCCTCCGACACCCGAGAATTCGGGCGCACCGCTGACGATCAGATACAGGACAATGGCGGCTGCAATTGCTCCGATGACTTGCGCGACCCAGTAGGGCAGCAGATCCTTGGCTGGAAACCGCCCGCCGATCATCAGTCCCAGGCTGACCGCCGGGTTGAAGTGCCCGCCCGAGATATGCCCAACCGTGTAAGCCATTGTCAGGACCGTAAGGCCGAAGGCGAAGGACACGCCAAGCCATCCGATGCCGACATCCGCAACGCCTGCCGCCAGGACGGCACTGCCGCAACCCCCAAGAACCAACCAGAAGGTGCCGAAGAACTCGGCAAGTAGTTTTGATGACATGAAAATTCCTCCACGATGCAATGAAGTTAAGTGTAATTCAAAAAATAACTTTTGTTAAACTGTGGCAAACGGGGAAATTCCCGCGCGTTCTCTCATCCGGGGCGAAATGGTCCTAGCGCCATTGTGCAGGATCAAGTTGAAACAGCTTTGACAGTTGTTCATACACCGGTGGGTCGCTTTGTTTTAGTGCCTTGGGGCGCTCAAAGAACACTTCGACCGAAACGGCAAAAAACTCCTCATGCCCTTCTGCGCCGTAGGGATCAATCACGGTCGACCGCCCCGTTTCCACTGCATGAACATGCGCTTCATAGGCGTTCAGAAAGGCGGTTTCCCACTCGGCAAAGCTCTGACCATCGCTCAGCAGAGGAACACCATTGGTCGACCCTGACAGATCATCAATTTGGTGGGCGAATTCGTGAAACACGACGTTCTGACCGTCGTGATCGTTCAAAGCCCCGCGTTGGCTGTGAGCCCAGGACAGTATGACAGGACCGCGATTCCAGCTTTCACCGGTGCGGACTATTTCTTTTTCGGTGACGACATAGCCACTGTGACGGCGTTGTTTGGATTTGAACGCGCTGGGGTAAATCAGAATGGTGGTCAGATTGTCGTACCAAAGATCACTGTTCACCACGAGCAGACAGGCTTGGGCCGCAATCGACACCTGCATGTCTTCCGTGACCTCCAGTCCGTCGCACCCGACGAAATCGACCTGATCCAGAAACAGGTTGATCTTGCCTTCCAACTTCGTGCGCAGGTCTTTCGGCAGCTTATGTACGATAGGGACCTGAGTGTCCAAGAAGTGCCGCTGCTCCTCAGTCAGAGAGGTCGCCAGCAAGGTCAGCCGCGCTTGTCGTTTCGACCAGAAATGATAGGCCACAAAGCCGGCGACGAGTGCGACAAGTGTCAGAAAAATCAGCATAGATTGACTGTAGCGCGAACACGTTGGGACGAAAACTGAATTCCGTGATCAGCCGAGTGAGCAAACGAAAGACGCCGCGGGTTGTCCCGCGGCGTCCCAAAAAAACTGGCAGTGTGGTTACTGTTTGACTTCTGCCGCGGGGTTGGACCCGGACTTGGCGCTGCGACCGGGGTTCAGCGGATCGTCCTGACGCTGTACCGACCCTTCGAAATGCGCGCCGCTTTCGATGGCGATTGTCTTGTGGATGATGTCGCCTTCGACACGCGCGGTCGAGGTCAGACGAACCTTGAGGCCACGTACCCGACCAACGATGCGGCCGTTGATCACGACGTCGTCTGCAGTGACTTCGCCCTTTATCGTCGCGGATTCACCAATGGTCAGCAGATGGGCGCGAATGTCGCCCTCGACCGTGCCTTCCACCTGAATGTCACCAGAGGTCTTGATGTTGCCGGTGATGTGCAGATCCGAAGACAGAACCGACGCTGGCGGCTTGGGCTTGGGCGCTGTCGAAGGTTTCGACTCGGTCGGTGCAGGGGCCGCTGGGGTCGCCGGAGCGGCGGGTTTGGCCGCCTCAGGTGCCTTGGATGCGGGTTCGTTGATTTTGCTTTTAGAAAACATTTCTCGCAGCCTTGATGTAAGTCATTGGGTTTACAGGTTTTCCGTTCACTCGCACTTCATAGTGCAGATGCGTGCCGGTCGACCGTCCGGTGCTACCCATATCAGCAATATGATCCCCGCGCGAGACCCTTTGACCAACCTTCACATTGATCTTGGTGTTATGAGCAAAAAGTGTCTCAATTCCGAACGCATGTTTGATTTTCACAAGGCGTCCAAAGCCCGATTGCCAGCCGGCATGACTGACCACGCCGTCAGCCGTCGCAAAGATATCGGTGCCTTGAGGGCCTGCAAAATCAACACCGTTATGCATCCGGCGACCGCCGGATTTGGGGTCGCGCCGGGTACCATATCCGCTGGTGAAGCGCACTGCGGAATGTACGGGGTTTGCGAAGGGGGCTTTTTCCGCCGCAAGACGATACAGGTTCAGTTGATCCATTTGTCTCAGCAGTGTGTTCGCACGGGCTTCGTCGGCGGACTGCTCGTCCTCCTCGCCGCGCGTGCTAAGGGATAAAGGGGTCAGCGGACCGCCCATTCCGCTATATCCGCGCCGGACCTCTTCGATGATACGATCAGTTGGCATTCCCGCCTGGCGGAACATTTTGTCCAGCGGCTCGACCGAGATGACCATTGCTTCTTCCAGCTGGCGGAAAATCTCGTCGCTGCGTTCCTGCATCAGCCGGATTTCAAGCTCCAGATCGTCTCGCTGATCCAGCGCCTCTCGGGCGTCGGTGGCGATCTGATCGCGTTGCTCGGCTGTACGCGCCAGAGCTTCGGTCATGAACGACATTTGCGCCGGGTTACCCGCGGCGGCCATATACATGCCGGGGTCGCTGGTTTCCTCTTGGAGCTTCGCCAGTTCCGTCCGCGCCTTTTCCCGCTGCTTCATGGTGGTGCGCAGGGTGGTCTGGATGACTTCGATACCTGTCTCAAGTTCCCGGCGCCGGTTTTCCGAGGCCAGCAATTCCGACTGCATTGCGGAAATCTGATCCAGTGCGGCGTTGAAACGATCCTGTGCAGCCAAGGCTTCCTGCGCGCGCGCGTCACGTTCTGTGGACAGGATATTCAGGCGCTCTTGATAGGTCGCCTGATCGCGCTTGGCCTGTTCCCGGAAATTTCCCGATCCGATGCTGTCCATTAAAAGTATGGCTGTCGAAACAGCAGTCCATCCGACCATGACAGCAACACCGGCTACGGCAGCCACCTGAGTTTCCGAGCTGAGCCGGATGAAACGTGTATCTTTGTCAGATTTCAAAAAGACCCGGCGTTCCGGGAAATACCGTTCAAGTACCGAGTGTAGTTTTATTGCCAGACGTGTTCGCACGCGTCCTACCTCTCATCCCCAAGATCGGGACCGGTCGTGAGTGCCTGCCGCCCCTTGCGCCGATTGCATAAAGGGCGGGCCGCGTTCGGGCAAGTTTGTTGACCCGTCTGCGGCAAACAGCGCAGAAAACCCGCTGAGGATCGGCAGGAAATCGCCGAAATTGACAAAAAAGTGTCAATTTGTGACTTCGCCGGGCACGGGCAGGTCTTCGGTCAAGGGCCAATAGAAGTCGGGTGGCAACCCGGCCTCGGCCCGTTTTTCCTCGTTGAACGGTGGTTTCAGGACACCGTGGAAATACCGCCGGACCAGGGCGTGGAACACATCCTTCGGGTCGACGTTTTCCCGGCCGCACAGGAAATGGAACCATTTAGAGCCATAGGCGACATGACCGACTTCCTCGGCATAGATCACCTCCAACGCGGCGATGGCCTGGTCGGCTTTAGCTTTGCGGAAAATCTCGATCATGCCGGGGGTCACGTCCAGCCCGCGCGCTTCGAGAACCATGGGAACAACGGCCAACCGCCCCATCAGGTCGTCGGCTGTGTCTTCTGCCGCGCGCCACATTCCGGCATGAGCGGGCAGGGCGCCGTAATGACTGCCCATCTGTTCCAGACAATCGCAAACCATCTCGAAATGCCGCGATTCCTCTTCGGCGCATTTCACCCAGTCATCGTAAAACCCGATTGGCATCGGCACATGCCCAAAGCGCGCGATGATATCCCAGTGCAGGTCGACGGCGTTCAGTTCGATATGCGCAACCGCGTGCAACAAGGCGATGCGCCCGGCTTCCGTACCTGGGCGACGCTTGGGGACGTCGCGTGGGGAAAGAAGCTCCGGCTTGTCCGGGCGCGAAGGTGACAGCGGCGGTGTGGCGGTGCCGATTTCGATGGGCTCGGCATCCCCATCACGCGCGGCGAACCACGTCGCGGCATGAGCTTTGGACAAGGCGGTCTTGGTCCGACCATCCGCCGTTGTTAGAACCTCTGTTGCCATCTGGGTCAGTGTCTTGGGCACTGGGTCGCTCCGCCTGTGTCATGTCAGCGCGGGTCATAGACTGGATGGCGATGCAGGTCGAGAGGCGCTTACAACGCTTTCACTGCGTCAAGCACGGCATCTACGTGACCGGGCACTTTGACCTTGCGCCAGACCTTGGCGATACGCCCTTCGGCATCGATGACAAAGGTCGAACGCTCAATCCCCATCGACTTGCGCCCATACATGTTCTTTTCAACCCATACGCCGTAATCCTCACAGATGGTCGAGTTCTCATCCGACAAGAGCGGCGTGGTCAGCCCATGCTTGGCAACGAATTTGTCATGCTTGGCGACGCTGTCACGCGAGATGCCGAAAACTTGAGCGCCCGCATCCGCAAAGGCCTGAAGTTGTTCCGAGAAACCGATGGATTCCTTGGTACAGCCCGGCGTATCATCACGAGGATAGAAGAACAGGACCACGGTTCCACCGCGCAACGCCGAAAGCGTCACCTCGCCGCCGCCGTCGCGCGGCAAAGTGAAGTCGGGGGCGATGTCTGAAACGTCGGGCATTGGAAACTCCGCTAAAGGTTTTTAAAGGCTGCCCGATATCATAGGGCAACACGTGCGGGTTGGAAGGCGTGGATGGCAAATTGAAGCAGCACGAAGACGACGATGGAGCAAAGCCGGTCAAGCCCGTACGCCGTCGGTCGCGTCGCCGCGCCGCTGGTCTCTGGGCTATGCGCGGCATTGTCGTTCTGGTGCTTCTGGCGTTGTTCACCGGTTTCATGGTCGTCGGTCAAAGGATGCACGCACCTGTTTGGCTGCGGGACAGGGTCGAGGCGCGGCTTGAACAGGCGCTGGGTGGGCTGCAAATCCGGTTCGGTGATGTCAGTTTCATCATTCACGAAGGATGGCGGCCTCGTCTGCGGTTGACCGATGTCGCCATCAATGACGCCGCAGGCCAACAGATTGCGCAGGTGTCCGACATGCGCGCCAGTCTGGCCATGCGCCCCTTGTTGCGCGGGCAAGTCCGACCAAAGCGCATCATCCTTAGTGGTGCGCAAATTGCCGTGACACGAGACAAGGACGGAGTGCTGAGCCTGACAGTGGGGTCCGGCAGCGCGCCGGTACAGGAGGCCCCGAACCTGGCGCAGCTGATCGAAGCCTCGGATCAGGTTTTCCTGTCTCCGGCCCTGTCTGCACTGACCTCGGTCGAACTTGATGCGATCACTCTGGATTACCGCGACCTGCGGCAAGGGCGATCCTGGGTTTTGGACGGTGGGCATATTCAAGCCAACCGCAGCGACAACGAAGTGCGATTGGCAACCGGGTTCTCGGTTCTGGCAGGGCGCAACTATGTCAGTGCCATCGAGGCGAACTATACAAGCGTTCTGGGCACGCCCGCCGCTCAATTCGGAATTTCAGTCACCGACCTTCCAACCGAAGATATAGCGGGTCAATCCCCCGCCCTTGCATGGTTGCAGGTTCTGCGAGCCCCGATATCAGGTGCGCTGCGGGGCGGTGTCGATGAAAACGGGGCAATCGGGACCCTGTACGCAACGCTCAATCTGGGAGCCGGGGCAGTTCAGCCAAATCCGGAAACACGTCCGGTTCCCTTCGAATCCGCCCGCACTTATTTCGCTTATGACCCCGAAGAGCAGATGCTCGATTTCAATGAGGTTTCCGTAGTCTCGGCCTGGGGCGAGGTGCAAGCTGACGGAAAGGCCTTTCTGGAGGGCGCAGAAGATGGCGTGCTGGACAGTCTGTCTGCACAGTTGCGACTATCCGGCATCAACGTGAATCCTGCCAACCTGTTTCCACAGCCAATTCAGCTGTCGCGGGCCAGTCTGGACTTCAAGATGGCGTTCGACCCGTTCCAACTGCGCCTCGGTCAGATGACCATCGAAGATCCGGATCACACGGTGCGTGCCTTTGGTGTCCTGAACGGAAGACCGGATGGCTGGGCCGTTGAACTGGATGCACATCTGGACCGGATGACGTCCGACAGGGTTCTCCGTTATTGGCCCGAACGGCTGGCTCCGAAACCGCGAGAGTGGGTGACTGAAAACCTGTACGAAGGGGTTCTGTCCGATATGGATTTTGCCCTTCGCCTGCGACCTGGATCGAAACCGGATCTCTATCTGGATTTCGGGTTTGAAGAGGCCAAGATCCAGTTTGTCAAAACACTGCCTCCGATCGAAAAGGCGCAGGGGCAAGCCAGCCTGATCAACCGCAGGTTCACAGTCTCCGCGCAGCAGGGCGTTGTGATCGCGGATGACGGCGGTGCGGTGGATGCATCGGGGACATCCTTCATCATACCCGACACCGACATTAAGAAATCCGCGCCCGCAATTGCGCGAATCCGGGCCACGGGCAGCGTGACGGCCGCGTTGTCCTTGCTGGACCGGCCGCCGCTCGAATTGCTCAGCAAGGCGGGGCTGCCCGTTGATGTGGCGAAGGGAACAGCTTCGTTGGCAGGAACACTATCCTTGCCGATGAAAAAGGGCCTTAAGTTCCAGGACACGGAGTTCCATTTCGACGGCCAACTGGCCAATCTGTTCAGTGACCGGCTGGTGCCCGGCTTTTCCGTCAGCGCTGATTTGCTGGATCTTTCGGGTGATCAATCCGGGGTTCAAATTCAGGGGCAGGGGCAGTTCGGGGACGTGCCATTGACAGCGCTCTGGCGGCAACCGATTGACGGAAAGTCCGCACAGCGCAGCACGCTGACCGGCCAGATCGAGCTGTCCCCGCGACTGATGGATGAAATCGGAGCTGGCCTGCCATCCGGGATGCTGACCGGAAAAGGTATTGCGGATATCACCTTGGGTCTCGGTGCCGGACCTCCTCCGCAACTGTCAGTTAAGTCCGATCTGCAGGGCGTTGCGCTGGCTATACCCGAGCTTGGTTGGCGGAAGGGTGCCAATTCGACAGGCTCCCTGATAGCCGAGGCGACCCTTGGATCGCAGCTGAAAGTGGAAAGCCTGCGCATAAATGCAGCGGGACTACGTACGTCCGCTTCAATTACGTTTCATGGGAATGGCGAATATGACCGGGTTCGGTTCAGTTCCTTTGATCTGGGCGACTGGCTGGCAGTCCCGGCAGAACTGATCGGGCGCGGGTCTGCTATCCCGGATATTCGTGTCCTTGGTGGTGTACTGGATATGGCGCGCGCAAACTTTGGCGAAAGCAGCGGATCGGGTGGCGGCGGCAGCGCCGGGCCGAAACTGGATGTATCGCTGGACCGTCTTCAAGTTACTGAAACGGTCGCGTTGACGGGTTTTCGGGGCGCGTTTCAGACGACCGGCGGGATGAACGGCAACTTCACCGCCCAGGTCAATGGCCGTGCGTCAGTTAGCGGCCAGGTCAGCCCAAGAGGGAACCGAAGTGCCGTTAACCTGACCTCGCAAGATGCGGGGGCCGTGCTGCGTTCGGCCGGGGTTCTGACCCAGGCGCAGGGCGGTGACATGAACCTGAAGCTCGAGCCTGTGGCCGCGCCCGGCAGCTATGACGTGATACTAAAGATCGTCAACACGCGGATCACGGACGCTCCAGCTATGGCGGCCCTGCTGAATGCGATCAGCCTTGTGGGGCTGTTGGACGAGATGGCCGGGCAGGGCATCTTTTTCGCGGCGATTGACAGCCGGATGAGGATCACGCCGACGGATATCAAAGTGCTGAGCGGCAGCGCCGTTGGGCCGTCAATGGGCCTGTCTTTCGACGGCACCATCGATACTGTGAACGGGATACTGAACCTGCGGGGCGCGATCTCGCCCATATACCTCCTCAACGCGGTGGGCAGTGTGTTTACACGCAAGGGCGAAGGCGTCATTGGGTTCAACTACACGCTGACAGGTCCGCTTTCCTCGCCCAAAGTGTCGGTAAACCCGCTGTCCGGTCTGGCCCCCCTGTTCCTGCGCGACCTTTTGCGTGCCCCAGCGCCCAAAGTTCAGGACGGCCCGAACGCGGTGCCCCAGAAACCGGACGAACCAAAAGGAACGTTTGGGTCACCCGCCAGTGATCGCTGACAGGATATGGCCGAATCTGATGCAGGGTTGTAAGGCGCGGGCATGAAGCTCAGTGATTTTGATTTCCACTTACCCGAAGACCTGATTGCCACGCGGCCCGCCAGCCCGCGTTCCTCTGCGCGTATGCTTGTTACGCAAGGGGATACGATAACGGACAATCATGTGTTTGATTTGCCTGATCTCCTGCAACCGGGCGATCGGCTGGTGCTGAATGACACCCGCGTCATCCCGGCACGGCTGAGCGGTCATCGCCACCGCGACAGCGCGCAGGGTCCGGTCTCTGCCGGGATCGAGGCCACCTTGCTGGACCCACAGGCCAACGGCACATGGTCTGCGTTGATCAAACCGCTCAAGAAAGTGAAGCTTGGGGAAGCGATCGTCTTTTCAGACGACCTCAGCGCCACGTTGGATTGGGTCGAGGACGGGCAGGCCTATCTGCGCTTTAATCTCAGCGGCGATGATTTCGACAAAGCGCTGGATCAGGCTGGAGCGATGCCCCTGCCGCCTTATATTGCGGCCAAACGCCCGGCGGATGAGCAAGACAAAACCGATTACCAGACCATCTGGGCAAGTAATTCAGGCGCCGTGGCCGCCCCGACAGCGTCGCTGCATTTCGATGATGATCTGATGCAGGCGCTGGCGGACCGAGGCGTGAGTTTCACCCATGTGACGCTGCACGTCGGGGCGGGAACCTTCCTGCCGGTCAAGGTCGAAGATGTGACAACCCACAAGATGCACGCCGAATGGGGGCAGGTCAGCCCTGAGGCCGCTGCGGAAATACAGGCGACCAAGACCAACGGGGGGCGCGTGATCCCGGTGGGCACCACGGCCCTCCGTCTGATCGAAAGCGCGGCGCGGTCCGGCGTGATCGAACCGTGGGAAGGTGAAACGGATATCTTCATCTATCCCGGTTTCCGGTTCAATGTGACAGACGCATTGATGACCAATTTCCACCTGCCGAAATCTACTTTGCTCATGCTGGTTTCAGCACTGATGGGGCAGGACCGGATGCGCGATGTTTACACCCATGCCATCGCACGGAAATACCGATTCTTTTCTTATGGCGACGCGTCGCTTTTGATTCCCTGAAGGGCGCGTATGCAGCATCGCGGATTGGGAATGTCGTAGACAAGCGCGACGGAAGCGGTCTTTGATCGCACAACGAATCTCAAATCAGGTTGGCACTAGTCGGAGGCCCCAATGATTCAGGTCTTATCCAGCGCATGGGCATTGTTGCTCGGCATGGGCTTGTTGATGGTCGGAAACGGCCTTCAGGGCACGATTTTGGGTGTTCGGGGTGAGATCGAAGGTTTTTCGACCCTTGAGATGTCCTTTGTGATGTCGGCCTATTTCCTGGGCTTTCTGGGCGGCTCTCGCTTTGCGCCCGAGATGATCCGGCGCGTCGGCCATGTGCGGGTCTTTGCGGCACTTGCGTCGTTCATTTCGGCGGTGATGATCATGTATCCCATGCTGACAGACCCGATCGCCTGGGCCCTGGGCCGGGTCGTGATCGGGTTCTGTTTTTCGGGCGTCTATGTCACTGCCGAAAGTTGGCTCAATAATGCGGCAAGTAATGAAAACCGGGGGCAGGCGCTGTCGCTCTACATGATCTTCCAGATGACGGGCATCATCAGTGCCCAGGCGCTGGTTCTGGTCGGCGACCCCGCAGGTTACGAAACCTTTGTGATCGCCTCGATTCTGGTTTCCGTATCCTTCGCGCCTATTCTGTTGTCGATTTCGCCTACACCGGCCTTTGATACCACCAAACCAATGACCCTGAAGAAACTGCTGGAAACCTCGCCTCTGGGCTGTGTGGGCATGTTTCTGTTGGGCGGCGTGTTTTCGGCACAGTTCGGTATGGCGGCGGTTTTCGGCGCACGGGCAGGGCTGTCGCTTGTGGAAATCTCGACCTTCGTCGCGGCGTTCTATATTGGCGCCGTGGTTTTGCAATACCCTTTGGGTTGGTTCTCCGACCGCATGGATCGGCGCTTTCTGATCCTTCTTGTGGCGCTTGTCGGTGCCGGTGGCGCAACTATCGCAATGGTGATGGGGGGATCGTTTCCAATTCTGCTTGGCGCGGCGTTCCTGATCGGCGGCACTTCCAACCCGCTTTACTCACTGCTGATCGCACACGCGAATGACTTTCTTGAACACGAGGATATGGCGGCCGCATCCGGTGGGCTGCTGTTCATCAACGGACTGGGCGCGATTGCCGGACCACTGATCACCGGTTGGCTGATGGGGGATGCTGTCTTCGGACCCCGCGGCTTTTTTCTCTTTATTGCGGCACTGTTATTCACGTTGGCATTCTACGCATTGTACCGGACGACGCAGCGTGCCTCGGTTCCTGTGGACGAAACCGGCACTATGTCGACCTTTTACCCGACGGCCTCACCGGTTGCGCTTGAAGTGGCGCAGGAAGTTGCCATCGAAGCAGCAGAGGCCGAGCAGGCTGAGCAGGAAGATGCCTAGGACACAGGAATATGTCGCAAGTGTTGCAATATGTTACTGTAACAGTTCTGTAAATCGGCCTTAAATGACGTTACGTCCCGGGTGCGGGCACAAGACGGAGTTTAAGGCAATGGTAACGCCTGAAAAGGTATTGAGTTTTTGGTTAGATGAGGTGGGTCCAAAGGGCTGGTACTTACAGGATGACGGGTTGGATGCAGACATCCGCACACGCTTTCTGTCAACGTGGGAGGATGCGGTTGAGGGCAAGTTTTCGCTCTGGCTTACTTATCCCAGCGGATCACTGGCTTACATTATTCTGACGGACCAGTTTCCACGCAACATGTTCCGGGGTCAGGCGCGGGCTTTCGCGACCGACCGAGCTGCTTTGGCGGCCGCAAAATGTGCGGTCGACAGGGGCTGGGACAAGAAGATCGACGAACCGGCCCGGCAGTTCTTTTACCTGCCGATGATGCATTCAGAAAACCTGTGCGATCAGGAACGCTGTGTACGTTTGATCTGTGAGAACATGAGCGGCGATACAAGCAATCTGCTGCACGCGCGGGCGCATCGAGAAGTGATCCGCAAGTTCGGTCGTTTCCCCTATCGGAACGAAGCCCTGTCGCGCAATTCGACGCCGCATGAAGAGGCCTATGTCGACATGGGCGGCTACGGTACCACCGTGCGTGAGTTGCAAGCGACGGTCTAAGATCGTCCAGACAGATTGGAACCGCGACAGTCGCCAATAGTGCCGGATTCCTTTAGGATTCTGGCTCGCATCCTCTGATCTCCAAAACGCGTTTGGATGCAATGTCCGCACCTGTCTGAATGGCTTGAGCGATCAGGGTCTCCGGGGTGTCTGCAAGGTCTGTGAAGCGCGCCTGTACGGTCTGTAGCTTTTGATCAACTGCGTTCAGGCGGCTCAATGTCGCCCGGATGTTTTGCGCAACTAGTGGGTCCGCTACCTGGTTCTCCAGCGTCAGCGTTGTCAAATCGCTTCGCAACGCGGCAAGCTCTCCTCGAATACCTCGCGCCTCGTCCCGGATTGGGGCAAGAACCTGCACGGTATCTGAAAACCCTGCCGTGATGCTTTCGACCTTTGATGCCAGCTTCCAGCCCAGAAACAGGCACACCGCTAAAAGTATCAGTGTCGCGTTGAGCATGGCAAGCAGCAGATCTTTCAGTGTTTTGGCCATGGTAAGCCCCTTGAATTCAATGTGTTCATAAATGTCCGAGCAACGTCGGCGTTTCTTTTCTAGCCATAGCTTGGACCGGGGTATAGGCTGAAGTCCGCAAATCTAAGTATGGTTTACCCTGCGTCTCATTTGTCGCGGGAACTGTATGTTGATGCTTTTCTGAAATTAGTTTAATGGTAAACTAAATTTTCTTACCTGCGCCGAGAGGAACACATGGCTGCACAATCCTATGATCTGATCGTAATCGGAGCTGGCCCCGGCGGCTATGTCGCTGCCATTCGCGCGGCCCAGCTTGGCCTGAAAACAGTCGTGGTCGAGCGCGAGCATCTTGGGGGCATCTGCCTGAACTGGGGGTGCATTCCCACCAAGGCTTTGCTGCGGTCGTCCGAAGTGTTTCACCTTATGGAGCGTGCCAAGGATTTTGGCCTGAGCGCGGACAAAGTCGGCTATGATCTGGACGCGGTTGTCAAAAGATCGCGTGGTGTGGCGGGGCAGTTGTCTGGTGGCATTGGCCATTTGTTGAAAAAGAACAAGGTGGCTGTGGTGATGGGCGAGGCCACAATCCCCGCCAAAGGCAAGGTCAGTGTCAAGACGGACAAGGGCACCGAAGAACTGACGGCCAAGAACATCGTCCTCGCAACCGGCGCGCGGGCCCGAGAACTGCCCGGTCTTGAGGCCGACGGCGATCTGGTCTGGACGTACAAGCATGCGCTGCAACCGCCTCGGATGCCGAAGAAGCTGCTGGTCATCGGCTCGGGCGCAATCGGCATCGAGTTCGCCAGCTTCTACAACACGTTGGGGGCCGACACGACTGTGGTGGAGGTGATGGACCGCGTGCTGCCGGTGGAAGA
This sequence comes from uncultured Ruegeria sp., assembly GCF_947497005.1. Lineage (GTDB taxonomy): Bacteria > Pseudomonadota > Alphaproteobacteria > Rhodobacterales > Rhodobacteraceae > Ruegeria. Next base: position 167,956 of record NZ_CANMFF010000002.1, read on the forward strand.
CGCGGAAATCAGCGGGTTGGCCAAAAAAGCCTTTACCAAACAGGGCATGACCATCATGGAAAAGGCCATGGTCAAGCAGCTGGATCGGGGCAAGGGCAAGGTGACCGCTCATATCGAAGTCAAGGGCAAGGTTGAGAAGCACGAATTTGACACCGTGATTTCGGCCGTCGGTATTGTCGGAAATATCGAAAATCTCGGTTTGGAAGCACTCGGTGTGAAAATCGACCGCACGCATGTGGTGACAGATGAGTATTGCCGCACCGGTGTCGATGGACTTTATGCAATTGGCGACATTGCGGGCGCGCCATGGTTGGCGCACAAGGCCAGCCACGAGGGTGTCATGGTCGCCGACTTGATCGCAGGTCAGAATGCGCATCCGGTCAAGCCCGAAAGCATCGCGGGATGCACCTATTGCCAGCCTCAGGTTGCGTCGGTCGGGTATTCTGAAGCAAAAGCCAAAGAGCTTGGCTATGACATCAAAGTCGGTCGTTTCCCCTTCATCGGCAACGGCAAGGCTATTGCTCTGGGCGAGCCGGAAGGTATGATCAAAACCGTGTTCGACGCTAAAACAGGCGAACTCCTGGGCGCCCACATGATTGGCGCCGAAGTCACCGAACTCATTCAGGGCTACGTGGTTGGCCGTCAGTTGGAGACGACGGAAGAAGACCTGATGAACACGGTCTTCCCGCACCCAACACTTTCAGAAATGATGCACGAAAGCGTTTTGGATGCGTATGGCCGCGTGATCCATATGTAAGACGATGCGCGTTCACGCGAGACAGGGGGCTCTGCCCCCGCCGCGCTGCGCGCGACTCCCCCGAGGTATTTTAGGCCAGATGAAGCAAGGATCCTTTATTCATCTGGCTGCAAATACCTCGGAGCGCGAGGCAGAGCCTTGCTGAAAACCCCTTACTTATTCAGTGCATCCAAAATACGCGCCCACGAGCGGATGCCCTTGTGGAAGCTTTTGACGTCATATTTCTCATTCGGTGAATGGATGGCGTCATCTTCATTGGCATAGCCGACCAGCATCGAGTCTAGCCCCAGAACAGTGGCAAAATATCCGACAACCGGGATCGAACCACCCATGCCGGTGAAAACAGCTTCGCGATCCCACTCATCAGATAACGCACCGCGAGCGGCTTCGAACTCCGGACGGTTGATGTTCATGACCGATGCGGGCGAGCCTTCCAGATCGTTGTCCCAGACAACTTTCGCATCCGGTGACAAGCGATCTTCGACATGCTTGCGAATCTTTGTTCGCAATGCGTCCGGGTCCATATCGCCAACGAGGCGGCACGTGATTTTACAGTGTGCTTCCGAAGGGATTACGGTTTTCGAACCAGCGCCGTTGTACCCGCCCCACAGACCGTTCACCTCTAGTGTCGGGCGCGCCCATTGTTGCTCGAGCGTTGAATAGGCTTTTTCGCCATGCGGTTGGGTGTAGCCGACCGAGTTCAGGTAATCCGCTTCGTCGAAACCACAGTTTTGCCACTGACGCAGTTGGTCTTCGGGCACCTTGTGAACGCCTTCATAGAATCCCTCGACTGCGACGCGTCCGGTTTCGTCGTCATAGAATGAGGCAACGATTGTCGACAATTCGCGCAAGGGGTTCAGGCCGGGGCCGCCATAGTGACCGGAATGCAGGTCGATGCGGGGTCCGATGATGGTGAACTCGTCCTTCAACATACCGCGCAGTTGTGCGGCAATCGACGGAACACCACGCGACACCATGGATGTATCGCAGACCAGCGCTAGATCGGCTTTGAGTTCCGCTGCATTTTCTTCGAGGAAAGGAACCAAGGAGGGTGAGCCGGATTCTTCTTCGCCTTCGAAGAAGAAGGTGATGCGACAGGGCAGGGTTCCGTGCACCGCTTTCCAGGCGCGGCAGGCTTCGACAAAGGTCATCAACTGGCCTTTGTCATCCGATGCACCGCGCCCGCGGATAACCGGGCCATGCTCGGTGTCTTCGATGGCGGGATCAAATGGCTCGCGCGTCCACAGGTTCAATGGGTCGACAGGCTGCACGTCATAATGACCATAAAACAGGATATGCGGGGCTTCGGTGTCCTCACCTACATGGCCTACGACCATCGGGTGGCCCGGAGTTTCCCTCTTCTCCGCTGAAATCCCAATGCTGTTCAGGTCGGCAACCAGCCAGTCAGCGGCCCGGCTGACGTCGGCCTTGTAGGCAGGATCGGTTGAGATCGAGGGAATGCGCAGCAGCTCCATCAGGCGGTCGATCGAAGTTTGCAGATCTTCGTCAATCCGGTTCAGCACGGTGTCTAGCGACATGGGGATCTCCTGCTTGTCTGTGTTTGGGCGAACCCTAGCAGCGTTGTCAGCGCCGTCCAGAGTGGTTGACCTGATTTATTCTCGCAGGGCAAAAAGCGGCAAATTACGCTGCGAGTCCTGCGTCGTTTCCACGCGTCCGATGGCCGGAACTATACTTGCCGAAGCAGATGCAAACTTATATTTGATGCAAATCAAAGTTGGGTTCACCTGTTCGGCTGTAACCAGCTGAATAAAGGAACACAAAGCTGCTGAAACAGGTTAAACTGTGGGATGTGGCAGACTAATTGCCCGGAAGGAAACCGATACGGGCATTCAAGGAGGGTCCGTTGGACTATACTGCTCAGCTCGATTCAGCGATTGCCAGGCTGCATGATGAAGGACGTTACCGGACCTTTATCGATATCGAACGCCGCAACGGACATTTCCCTCACGCTGTGCGCACGCGCCCTGATGGGTCGCAGCAAAACATCACCGTGTGGTGCGGCAATGACTATCTGGGCATGGGTCAACACCCCGTCGTTCTGAAAGCTATGCACGAGGCGGTTGATGCAGCCGGTGCCGGATCTGGCGGCACGCGCAACATTTCTGGAACCACGGTTTATCATAAACGGCTTGAGGCCGAGCTGTCGGATCTGCACGGCAAGGAAGCCGCGCTGTTGTTTACCAGTGCCTATATTGCCAATGACGCCACACTCAGCACGCTGCCCAAGCTGTTTCCGGGCCTGATTATCTACTCTGATGCACTGAACCACGCTTCGATGATCGAAGGTGTCCGCCGTAACGGGGGTGCCAAGCGCGTCTTCCGTCACAACGACGTGGCGCATCTGCGCGAATTGCTTGAGGCGGACGATCCTGCGGCGCCCAAGCTGATCGCTTTCGAGTCGGTTTATTCGATGGATGGCGACTTTGGACCGATCGAAGAGATTTGCGATCTGGCCGATGAATTTGGTGCGCTGACGTATATCGACGAAGTGCACGCCGTGGGCATGTATGGCCCCCGTGGTGGCGGTGTGACTGAACGGGATCGTCTGGCACATAGGATCGACATTATCAATGGTACGTTGGCCAAAGCATACGGCGTGATGGGCGGCTATATCGCGGCGAGTGCCAAAATGTGTGATGCCGTACGCTCTTACGCGCCGGGCTTTATCTTCACCACGTCTCTGCCACCTGCTGTTGCTGCAGGCGCCGCTGCGTCGGTTGCTTATCTTAAAACCGCATCTGATCTGCGCGAACAGCATCAGACGCAGGCGAAGATTCTCAAGTTGCGGCTGAAAGGGATGGGCCTTCCTCTTATCGACCACGGAAGCCATATTGTGCCTGTGATCGTAGGGAACCCCGTGCACACCAAAAAGCTCAGCGACATGCTGTTGGAAGATTACGGTATTTATGTGCAGCCGATCAATTTCCCGACCGTTCCGCGCGGTACCGAGCGTTTGCGGTTCACCCCGTCTCCAGTGCATGGGCCCGACGAAATGAACCGTCTGGTACAGGCGATGGACGAACTTTGGTCACATTGTGCGCTAAATCGCGCCGAACTTGCCGGATAACCTCACGCCAAAGTGTGCAACGAGTTTGCCGCGTGTTAAGCTTACGCTAACAAAACAAGTGAACGAATCATTCTAGAGATGATTCGACGCTTACGCGAAATACGCGACGGGCAGAAATGGGGCAGCAGGGATGATTGGGCGCAGATCACAGCGCAATGCCGAAGAGGACGTGGATGTCAGACCAAAAGGGTTTGACGATTACGAAATTCGTCTTGGTGACAAGATGCGCGGTGAACGTGCGACGATGGGCAAATCCCTTCTGGACGTTCAGCGCGAGCTGCGGATCAAAGCCAACTACATAGCTGCAATTGAAAACGCTGATCCCGATGCGTTTGACACACCCGGCTTTATCGCCGGGTATGTGCGTTCTTACGCGCGCTATCTGGGGATGAACCCGGATGAAACTTTTGCGACATTCTGCGAGGAAAGCGGATTTGAAGTTGCGCATGGCATGTCTGCCGAGGCGTCAGTTGTGCGCAAACCATCTGGCGGGCTTCCAGCGCGTGGTCCAATGGGGCGGGATCCCTTCATCTCCCCCAACACACCGTACATTCCGGGCAAGGAATCCCTGGTCAGTCAGATTGAACCCCGTGCTATCGGCTCGTCGCTCGTCTTGCTGGCGGTGATTGGTGGCATCGGCTATGGCGGCTGGGCTGTTCTGAACAAAATTCAGCAAGTACAGGTCAGTCCGGTTGAGCAAGCGCCGGTGGTTCTGTCGGATTTGGATCCGCTGGATGCGGCGCGTAGCAATGCGTCAGATGACGTTGCGGAAACAGCAAGTGCCGAAGCGCTGGACCGTCTCTATCGTCCGCAGGCACTGGATGTTCCGGTTCTGGTTGCGCGGGACGCTCCGATTTCCACGCTCGACCCGCGCGACGTGGGGACCTTCCGCCCGCCGGAATTGCCGAAGTTTGATGTGGCCGAATTCCACACAGTCGAAAGACCGGCCTTGCCACAAGTGGTTGAACAGATCGATACCACGCTCAAGATTGTGGCCGTTGACCCCGCATGGATGCGCGTGACGGCTGCGGATGGCAGCGTCATTTTTGAAGGCACGCTGGGTACGGTCGAACAGGGCAGCGTTTTCGAAGTCCCCCTGACCGAAGAACCGCCGTCACTGCGTGCAGGCGCATCCGGGTCTGTTTATTTCTCGATGAATGGTGAACATTTCGGCCCTGCGGGTGCTCCGGGTACCGTCGCCAAAGGTGTAGTTCTGTCGAAAGATGCGGTTTCCGAGGCTTATGCCGTTGCCGATCTCGAGGCTGAGCAGAACAGCGCGCTCAAGCAGCTGGTGGCTGAACTGCAAACCGAGGCGACAGAAGCGCCCGCCGAGTGATCTAGCCATTGCGGTAACCCGGTTGCCGAGCTAACTACTGTCGCAACTCAGGCAGACGCGGATCCGTCCTTATGTCCCTCAATCACGTGCGCCCCTGGCGTGACATCTACCGTCGTAAATCCCGTCAAATCATGGTTGGCAATGTCCCTGTTGGGGGTGATGCGCCCATTGCGGTGCAGACCATGACTAACACGCTGACCACCGATGTGGCAGGCACCGTGGCGCAGGTTCAGGCAGCGGCTGAGGCTGGTGCAGATATCGTGCGTATCTCGGTTCCCGATGAGGCCTCGTCTAAAGCGCTGAAAGAGATCGTACGCGAAAGCCCGGTGCCCATCGTGGCGGATATTCATTTTCATTACCGCCGGGGCATCGAAGCCGCCGAAGCCGGGGCTGCCTGTCTGCGCATCAATCCCGGCAATATCGGCGACGAGGCCCGCGTAAAAGAAGTCATCCAGGCCGCGCGCGATCACAACTGTTCGATCCGTATCGGGGTCAACGCGGGGTCACTGGAAAAGCATCTGCTTGAGAAATACGGCGAGCCGTGCCCCGAGGCGATGGTCGAAAGCGGGCTGGAACATATCCGCATCCTGCAGGACAACGACTTTCACGAGTTCAAGATCAGCGTGAAAGCCAGCGATGTCTTCCTGTCCGCCGCTGCCTATCAGGGCATTGCCGAGGCGACGGACGCGCCGATCCATCTGGGCATCACCGAAGCCGGAGGGCTTGTCTCCGGCACCATCAAATCCGCCATCGGTCTGGGCAACCTGTTGTGGATGGGGATCGGTGACACGATCCGCGTCAGCCTGTCCGCAGATCCAGTGGAAGAGGTGAAGGTCGGGTTCGAAATCCTCAAGTCGCTGGGGCTTCGTCATCGCGGCGTGAACATAATCTCATGCCCGTCCTGCGCGCGGCAAGGCTTCGACGTCATAAAAACCGTCGAAGCGCTTGAGCTTCGGCTGGAACACATCAAGACACCCATGTCTTTGTCGATCATCGGTTGCGTGGTTAACGGTCCGGGTGAGGCGCTGATGACCGATGTCGGCTTTACAGGCGGTGGGGCAGGGTCCGGAATGGTCTATCTGGCGGGCAAAGCCAGCCACAAGATGTCGAACGATCAGATGATCGACCACATCGTCGAGCAGGTCGAGAAGAAAGCAGCGGAGCTGGACGCTGCGGCCGAGGCGGCAGAATAGGCTTTCAATTCAGCAAAGCTATGAAGCGGGCATTTGTTGCGTGGCGCAATGGATGCCGCCGCCAAGTTCGCCCAGCACATCAACGTTCAGCGTAACTACTTCACGCCCTGGATAATGCCGTCCGAGCGCTTCTAACGCTATTTTGTCCGTTTCCGTGTCTCCGAACTGCGCCGCAATCACGCCGCCGTTGCAGACATAGTAATTGGCATAGGACGCAACGAATTCCGGGTCATTCACGCGTCGGTCATGCGGCTCGGGTATCACTTCCACCTCCACTCCCGCTGCAAGCAGACGATCATGGGTGTCCAAAGCGGCCATGTGGAAAGGATCAATATTGTCCGGTTCATCCGGTAAATTGATGATACCGCGGCGGGGGCCGGTAAAGCGGGCCAGACTGTCTATGTGGTAGTCGGTGATATCTTCATCCCAGACACCATCGGACCAGATCATGTGCTCGGCCCCATAGGCAGCCAACAACCGTGTTTCAATCTCATCACGTGTGAGGCCAGGGTTGCGGTTGTCATTCACCCACGAGCTTTCATGCGCCATAAGCACCCCATGCCCATCTTGTTCGACCCCACCGGCTTCGCCTACTAACCCGGTTGGCAAGATGGGAAGACTCAATTTTTCGGCTACAGCGCCGGCAATCTTTGCGTCCTGCGCGTGAACCTGTTTTTGCCCCCATCCATTGAATTGGATTTGATTGATCCCAAGCTCGCCGTGGTTGTCGATCGCAAACACCGGGCCTGCGTCCCGGCACCACAAATCTTCGGTCGGAACATCCCAAACCTCGACCGATGCAGAAAGCTGTTTGCTGATTTCTAAGTGATACTCTGAACCAGCCAGCAGTATAACGGGTTCGAATGCGGAAATCGTGTTTGCGATTTTAGCAATGGTTGTCTGCACCATCTTCAGAAATACGGGATCTGGATACACGGTGCGACTGACCGGCCATTGCATAAAGGTACGATCATGTCGGGCTTCTTCCGCCGGGACGTAGAAGCCTGTGGGGCGTTGGGCAATGGACTGGCCAGAGAAACCCATGATGCCTAACGCTCCTCCGGCCATAAGAAAACTTCGCCGTTTCATAGCGAAACGTCGATCACTTCGATTAACCCGGCTTAGCCCTGTTCCGCACGAACACCATCCGCAATCTGCTGCATCTGCTCCGCAGGCAGGAACCCCCGCAGCATCTCTGTTCCCAACACAAACGATGGCGTACCCGAAATCTGCATCCGCTGCGCCAGCGCGCGGGTGCGGGTGATTTCGTCTGTGACGCGGTCGCTATCCATCGCCGCGACAATTGCGTCGGTGTCCATCCCCAGTCCGTCCGAGATGCGCCGCAGAGAAATCTCGGTTGGCTCGCCGGTGAATTCCAGCAGGGCATCATGGACCTGCTTGTAGGCGTCGTCACCGGCCACATGCTTGGTGGCCAATGCAAAGCGCGAGGACAGAACCGAAGCATCACCCAGAATAGGAAGTTCCTTGATCACAAGGCGGATATTACCGTCTTCTGCCAGCAGGCTGGCTACTTCGGGCACAGCGCGGCGGCAATAGCCACAGCGGTAGTCCATGAACTCGACCAGTGTAATGTCTCCATCCGGGTTGCCACCGACCCAGCTAAAGCCATCATTGAACAACTCATCCGCATTGGCGGCGACCAGCTCTTTGTCCGCGGCCGCTTCGGCGACCGCATTGCGCTGTTCCAGAATGTTGATCGCTTCGACGATCACTTCGGGGTTTTCCAGCAGGTATTCACGCACCTGAGTGCCAAATTCCGCTTTCTCGGCATCGCTCATCGCGTTCAGGTCCAGCGCCTGCGCTGAGGTCGCCGCCATGGAAAGCCCCAGAAGGGCGGGTGCAGCATGTCTGAGGATCATTTCCGTTTCCTTTTGTCTTTGTTGAGTCGTTCGGCAGCAATCAACACGTCCTGCGCCCTTTGCCAACCCGGAGAACCTTCGGGCAATTGCCCGACAGCTCGTTTTGCGTGAATTCCGGCATCCGTCATCCGCCCTTGCAGAGCATACCGCTCGGCCGTGACAGTGGACGCCATTCCGTTGTTGCCAACTTTTGAATAGGCAACACCCAGATCCTGCATCAGCCTGGCGTTTCGGTAGTCCCGAGCGCGGGCTTTTTCCAGTGCGGACAATGCCTGTTCTATCTGCCCTTGCGCCAGCAGCGCGCGCCCATACCCTGCAAGGATCAGGGCATTGTTCGGCGCCATTTCAACAGCGTTTCCATATGCTTCAACAGCTGCGTTCATCTGCCTGTTTTCCAACAGAATTTGCCCCTTAAGCTCATAGTAGTAAGGGTCATTGGGCCGCAATGCGAGGGCTTCGTCGATGGCAGCACTAGCACGGCCCAGATCGCGATTCTGATGATAGGCCGACGCTTCGCGCATAAGGCGGATATCCCGGTCGGATTCTTCCTTGGCGCGTCGCAACGTCCAATTGGGAGAACGTAAGAAGGCCGACAGTTTGCCTTTGACACGGGCAAACCAATAATCGGCATTGGCATTCGGAACGGCCCTGTCACCAAACTCATCCAGAAACGCTTCGGCGGCGCGCAGGCGTTCGCGACTGGTTGGGTGCGATCGCATGTAGGGGTCCTGATTGGCGACACTTAGCAATTCCTGGCCCGCGAATTTTCGGTGCAGTTCAACCATTCCACTGGGCGAGATTTCGGCCCATCGCAGATAGCTTGCGGCGCTTCGGTCGGCCGAGGCCTCTTCGGCGCGGGTATGGCCCAGAAAACCGCGGATTGCCGCGCCCTGGGTGCCAGCAGCGATTCCAATAGCAGCCTCACCACCGCCTGCCGCAGCCGCCAGTAAAGCCAAAGCGGTGCCAAGGCTGGCATTGCGTTGTGCAGCCTTCAAGTTCTCGGCCCGGCGGGCCAAGTGACCATTTGCGATATGGGCGGCCTCGTGCGCGATCACCGCTTGCAGCATTTCTGGGTTTTCAACCGTCAGAATCAGCCCGTAGTTCACGTAGATCGCGTTGTAGTCGATGACGAAGGCGTTGAAGGTGTTGTCATTGACCACCAGTATTTGAACCCGGTTGGTGTTCAATCCGGCTGCGCGCAATACGGGAAAGGCCAGTTCGCGCAACCCATGTTCGATGTCAGGGTCGCGGATCAGGCTTTGAGCATGCGACTGCGCGGCTGCCGCCAGCCAGACGGCAACCGCAAGCATCAGGGCTGGGATTGACGCCAGCCGGGATACGCGTTCAAAAGCCATGGCTGCAACATGGGAGATGGGCATGAGAAACTCAACCCGGTCCGGGGTCGATCCCTTCATCGTGATGGATGTGATGGAGGCGGCGCGTCGGGCCGAAGAGGCAGGTCGCCATGTGATTCACATGGAAGTCGGCCAGCCCGGAACCGGTGCGCCCAAAGGCGCAACCGAGGCGCTGGCGAAAGCGATGGAACAGCACCCGTTGGGCTATACGGTGGCTTTGGGTCTGCCAGCGCTGCGAAAACGGATCGCGCAGCTTTATGGGGATTGGTACGATGTGGATCTGAACCCCGAACGGGTGGTGATCACTCCCGGGTCGTCCGGCGGATTTCTGCTGGCTTTTACTGCGTTGTTCGACAGCGGCGATCGCGTTGGCATAGGCGCGCCTGGATATCCGTCTTATCGCCAGATTCTCAAGGCATTGGGGTTGGTGCCGGTCGATTTGCAGACGGCACCCGAATACCGGTTGCAACCCGTTGCGGCGGATATTCAGGGGATGGACCTGAAGGGACTGATTGTGGCTTCACCCGCAAACCCAACCGGCACAATGTTGGACCATGCTGCTATGGGGGCGTTGATCGAAGCCGCACAATGGCAGGGGGCGTCGTTCATCAGTGATGAGATTTATCATGGGCTGGAGTATGAAGCCAAAGCAGTGACCGCGCTGGAATTGACGGATGAGTGCTATGTGATCAACTCATTCTCAAAATACTTTTCGATGACCGGCTGGCGCGTGGGCTGGATGGTGGTACCCGAAGATCAGGTTCGCGTGGTCGAGCGGATCGCTCAGAACATGTTCATCTGCGCGCCTCATGCCAGTCAGATCGCGGCACTGGCTGCGATGGATTGCGAGGATGAGCTGCAAGCCAATCTGGACGTGTACCGCCGAAACCGTGCTTTGATGCTGGAAGGGTTGCCAAAGGCCGGGTTCGCGAACATCGCGCCGCCGGACGGTGCGTTTTATGTCTATGCCGACGTGTCCGATCTGACCGATGACAGCCGCGCATTTGCAGCAGAAATTCTGGAAAAAGCCGGTGTGGCCGTTACGCCGGGGCTGGATTTCGATCCACAACGCGGCCATACGACGTTGCGCTTTTCCTATGCGCGCGCGACGGCTGACATTCAGGAAGGGCTGGAACGGTTGCGCCTGTTCATGACCGAGCGAAAGGTGATCAGGGAACAAGTCTGAGCCGTTCACAAATCACCCCTTGTGGTATAGGCTGCCGGTCAAACGATCTCGGAAAAACTTGAGGCCATGAGCAGGATCTTCTTTTGCATCGCTCTGATCTGGGCGCTGGCTGGCAATGCCTTCGCGCAAGATTTTAGCGCGCTGGCACGCATTCAGCCGGATCAAAGCCGCATCACGGATGTCGGGCGAACCGGCGTTCGTGTGGATATCGGCCTCAGCCAGGGTGTCCCGTACCGGATCTTCACCCTGCAGGATCCTTACCGGATGGTTCTGGATTTCAACGAAGTCGATTGGACCGGGTTGAACCATGAGGACTTCCTGCGCTCCGAACGCGTTAGCGGCGTGCAATTCGGGGCCTATGTTCCAGGATGGTCGCGTCTGGTGCTGGAACTGGGCGCACCTATGGCTGTGGATACAGCCGAATTGTCTGTTGCAGAGGATTCGGGCGCTGCATTGTTATCCCTCAATCTTAAGGGCACAGATTTCGACACGTTCAATGCAACCGCAGGTGCACCGCGCAACCCGGGGTGGGACTTGCCGGAACCGGCTGATCTGCCGCAGGCACCTTCACGCTCTGCGGACCGGCCATTGCGCGTGATGCTCGATCCGGGACATGGGGGTATCGATCCCGGAGCCGAGATCGATGACGTTGATGAGAAAACCCTGATGCTGACCTTTGCGCGAGAGTTGCGGGAAGTTCTTTTGCGATCAGGTGGTTACGAGGTGGTCCTGACCCGCGTTGACGATCAGTTTGTCTCATTGGAGCGCCGGATCGCCCTGGCGCATCGGGCTGGCGCGGATCTGTTCATATCACTGCATGCAGATTCCCTGTCCGAGGGGCAGGCACATGGTGCGGCAGTTTACACTCTATCTGCGGATGCCTCTGATGTAGCCAGCTCAAAACTGGCCGAGCGGCACGACCGGGGGGATTTGATCTCGGGCATCGATCTGAACGGAGCGGACGATCAGGTGGCCGATGTACTGCTGGACATGGCGCGTCAGGAAACAGTGCCGCGAACAAAGTCGCTGGCGGGCGCGATTGCCAACGGTATGGCCCAGCAGGGTGGACCGATGAACCGCAAACCGTTGCGTACAGCCTCTTTCTCGGTGCTCAAGGCGGCGGATATTCCGTCTGTTTTGATCGAACTCGGGTTCCTGTCCAGTCCCAGAGACCAGAAAAACCTCAGGGATTCGGATTGGCGGGCAAAAATGGCGCTGGGGATCTTTCGAGGACTCGAGGACTGGCGTCAGCAGGATGTGATCCGCAAATCCCTGATTGGCCAGTGACCTTACGGCGCAAAACGGCTAGAATACGCTTGGTGTTTTGACCCTTGGGCGGTGCGACACTATATAGGCACCACCGCGAGTAAAAGGCAGTAACGTGATCCGGTTCATTCTTTCGATTTTCGGGGCGATCTTCAGTATCGTCACCTTGGGTATCTTCATGGTCGCACTGGTGATCGGTGCGGTGTTCTGGATGTACGGGCGGGATCTTCCCAGCCACGAATCTCTGGCCCAGTACAAACCCCCGACGATCAGCCGGATCTATTCAGGTGAAGGCCAACTGATCGACGAATTTGCGCAAGAACGCCGCCTGTTCACGCCGTCCGAGGAAATCCCTGATCTCGTAAAACAGGCGTTTATTTCGGCGGAAGACAAGAATTTCTATACCCATCAGGGCTATGACCCGCGTGGTATCATTGCGGCGGGCGTCGAAGCCGTTCGGTCCAAAGGCGAAACCGTGCGTGGTGCGTCAACCATTACTCAGCAGGTGATGAAAAACTTCCTTTTGTCAGGCGACCGTCGGGCCGAACGCAAGATCAAGGAAATCATCCTCGCCACCCGGCTTGAAGATACTCTGGACAAGGAACAGATCCTCGAGCTGTACATGAACGAGATCTTTCTTGGTCAGAACTCCTACGGTGTGACCGCCGCCGCGCAGACCTATTTCAACAAGACGCTGCAGGAACTGGCCCCGCACGAGGCCGCGATGCTGGCCGCGATGCCCAAGGCGCCATCGGATTACCATCCGGTTCGGGAGAAGGAACGCCTTCTGGCCCGCCGCAATTATGTGCTGCGCGAGATGAACCAGAACGGTTACATCGATCAGGCGATCTATGAGGTTGAGGTCGACCAACCCCTTCGCTCGGTCCAGAACGGTGATTTTGAAAGCTTCCGCACCGCATTGCCGCCGCGTGACTATTTCACCGACGAAATCCGCCGTCAGTTGAGTGTTGATTTCGGCGAGGGTGAGTTCTTTACCGGCGGCTTCACGGTCCGCGCTTCTGTGGACGAGGAAATGCAGGTCGAGGCAGCGCGGGCATTGCGTGAGGCTTTGCAGAAATACGACCGGTCGCGCGGCAAATGGCGTGGCACAGGTGAGGTTATCCCCGAAGAAAAGCTAACAGATGAGGCGCAGTGGCGCGACGCGTTGTCGATCATAGAGATTCCGCGCGATGTGGTGCTGCCGACCCGGTGGTATCCTGCGGTAGTTCTTGGGGTATCTGATCAACAGCTGACAGTCGGGATTGAAAACGGCCCTGCGGGTGGCGTTATCCCACGGTCCGATATCAAATGGATGCAGGGTGATTTTGCCGCGAACTTCAAGCGCGGCGATGTCATCCTTGTTGTTGCGGGCGAAGAGGGTCAGTGGTCTGCCCGTCAGGTGCCCGAGGTTCAGGGCGGCTTTGTCGCCATGGATGTGAACTCGGGCCGTGTTCTGGCGATGCAGGGCGGGTTCTCGTATCAGGATACCGTGTTCAACCGCGCCACGCAGGCACAGCGCCAGCCAGGATCCAGCTTTAAGCCCTTTGTTTACGCCGCTGCGCTGGACAGTGGGTACAGCCCTGCCACCATCGTTGTGGACGCGCCGATCGAGGTAAACACACCGCAAGGCTTGTGGCGCCCCAAGAACTCATCGAACAAGTTCTACGGGCCGACGCCACTACGTACGGGGATCGAACAGTCCCGGAACCTGATGACCATCCGTCTGGCGCAAGAGGTCACGATGCCGGTGGTTGCGGGTTATGCTGAGCGCTTTGGCGTCTACGACCGGATGGGCGCGTTTCTGGCAAACTCACTTGGGTCCGAGGAGACAACGCTGTACAAAATGGTCGCCGCTTATGCGATGTTCGCAAATGGTGGTGAGCGGGTCGAGCCAACATTGGTTGACCGTATTCAGGATCGATTTGGCAAAACTATCTATCGCCACGATGACCGTCAGTGTCTGGATTGTAATTCCACGTGGTTGGAGCCCGACGAGTCTCCGACCCTTGTGACGGATCGCGCGCAGGTCATGGATGCCATCACCGCTTACCAGCTGACGTCGATGATGAAAGGCGTGGTTGATCGCGGAACTGCATCGCGCGTGGTAAACTTGCCTGTGCCGACGGCAGGCAAAACCGGAACCACCAACGAATCCAAGGATGCGTGGTTCATCGGGTTTACCTCGAACATCGTGGCCGGGTGCTATATCGGGTATGACCGTCCGCGTCCTATGGGGCGAGGGGCATATGGCGGTACATTGTGTGGCCCGGTATTCCAGAGCTTCATGGAAAAGGCTGTTGAGAAATACGGTGGTGGTCCGTTCGAAGTGCCGGAAGGCGGTCATTTCATCAAGATTGACCGTTTCAGCGGCGCGCGCCTGCCCGAAGATGCCAGCGGTGAGTACGTCGTGGCCGAATTTTTCCGCGACGGTGTCGATGGTTTTATCGACCGTGTGTTTGACGGCGGCTTTGCGATCGGTTCGGACCTGCCCTTGTTTGAGGAAGTACAACGTGCGGGTGTGCAGGTGCAAACCTCGACAGGTCAAACGGTAACGGTGGGGCCAAAGGCAACCCAAGGGGATCTGAGCACAGGTGGCCTTTACTGACCGGCTTCCTTCAGAAGTCGGCTCAACAGGTCGGTTTCCGGATCGTTTTCGATAGCACCTTCTGATCGCCAAAAGATGGACAAGGCGCATTTTGCGGCGGCCCATTGGGCCAGCCTCTGCTTTGGCACCTTCATGACTTTGGAATATAGCGACAGGCAGTTTTCGATCTGCGTAGGCTGGCGCACCAATTCCGGCATTCCCTTTGGGTGGCGCACTGCGTTGGCCAACTCAAAGGCGGGATCTCCAACGTATCCTTTTGCATCGAAAACACGTGGGCCTTTGGTCGTAAGAATAATGTTGTCCGGATGAAGATCCCCATGCAGCGGTGCAGACGTGGATTGGCCGTTCAACAGGTGTTTGGCCAAAGCAATGGCTGACGTCATGTCATGATACAAAGTAGACGGGCATGTCGGCCCAAATGTGCAGTCAAACAAAGGGGCGAAATCCCTTTCCAACGGCTTCAACCCAACGATAGGAGGCGTGATTTCCGAATGCAGCCGAGACGCCGTTTCCGCAAGGGTCCTGATGGCGTCTTCAGGGCGTCCCGCACGTGCGATATCCCCCAATGACGGGCCGTCCAGCCATTCCATCAGGACAGCGTTCTTTTCCTCGTTCAAAATCCGAACGGCACCCCGGTCGTGCCAGGCAGCCAACAGGGCGGTGCCGGGTGCTTCGTTACCACGATCCTGCCGGCGATAGATTTTCAATGCGGCGGGTCCGTGTTTGGATAGCACCTTCCACACCCGCGCCTGACCGGTCTCGGCGGCTAGTTCTGGCTGATGCAGTTCCCATCTGCCCAGAAACTCATCGACTGTGCTTTGCATTCACGTCCGGCTTGTCTTGTGGTGTCTCGCACCTCTTGCTATCACGCAGGCCTGATTGAGCAAGTTGGGACAAGACCATGCGCGCCGAAACTCAGAACTTCGTGGCGGAAATCGAAAAGTCGCTGGAGCTGCTGGCGCAGCGCATGGACTATGAAACCGCACCGCATCGCCTTGAGGAATTCAATGCGCGTGTTGAAGATCCCAACCTGTGGGACAGCCCGGAGAATGCGCAAAAACTGATGCGCAAGCGGCAAATGCTGGTTGACGCGATTGAGACCTATGAAACCATCAAGACAGATCTCAGCGACAATATCGAGCTGATTGAGCTGGGCGAAATGGAAGAAGACGAAGAGGTCGTTCAGGACGCGGAAGCCGCGATCAAAGCCCTGAAGAACAAGGCCGCCAAGAAAGAGCTTGAGGCGCTGCTGGACGGCGAGGCCGACAGCAATGACACGTTCCTCGAGATCAACTCGGGTGCGGGCGGGACCGAAAGCTGCGACTGGGCGTCGATGCTGGCGCGGATGTATGTGCGCTGGGCTGAGAAAAAGGGCTATACGGTTGAGCTGCAATCCGAGACGGGCGGTGAAGAAGCAGGGATCAAATCCGCCGCTTACAAGATTTCCGGCCACAACGCCTATGGCTGGCTGAAATCGGAAAGCGGAGTGCATCGTCTGGTGCGGATTTCACCGTTCGATTCTGCGGCCAAGCGGCATACTTCTTTCAGTTCGGTCTGGGTCTATCCGGTGGTCGACGACAATATCGAGATCGAGGTCAACCCGTCGGAAATCCGCATCGATACCTATCGGTCCTCTGGCGCAGGTGGCCAGCACGTCAACACTACTGACTCGGCGGTTCGGATCACGCATATCCCGACCGGGATCGTTGTGACCTCGTCCGAGAAGTCTCAACACCAGAACCGCGATATCGCCATGAAGGCCCTTAAATCGCGCCTGTATCAACAGGAACTTGACCGCCGGAACGCCGATATCAACGCGGCCCACGAGGCCAAGGGGGATGCGGGCTGGGGCAATCAGATCCGATCATACGTATTGCAGCCGTATCAGATGGTGAAAGACTTGCGCACCAATCATGAGACGTCAGACACCAAGGGTGTTCTGGACGGTGATCTGGACGGGTTCATGGCGGCGACGCTGGCCTTGAACGTAGCAGGAAAAAGCCGGTCCGAGGCGCAGGGCGACAGCTAAGGTGCGTGGCCAGAACGCCTTTCTGAACCTGCTGAAAGGGCACTGGCAGCTCATCCTGATCACAAGTTTGGTCTTCATTCTCTGGAACACACCCGCTGTGGTTCCTTTAAAGATTCTTGTCGTTTTTTTGCACGAGTTCTCTCACGCAATGATGATCCTATTGACCGGTGGCTCTGTCGAAAGCTTTTCGATCTCACCGCAACAAGGTGGAATGGTGATCGGCCGGGGCGGCAGTCGGTTTCTCAGCCTGTCCGCCGGTTATCTTGGCTCGCTATTGCTTGGCATGGCCCTGTTGATCCTGGCCTTACGGACCAATGCCGATCGTGCTGTTCTGGCGGGTTTCGGTGGCGTCATGTGTCTGGTGGCGTTGTTGTATATCCGTGATCCATTTGCCCTCGTTTTCTGCATTGGTGTCGGGGCGGCGATGATTGCTGCGGCGTGGTACCTGCACCCGGATGTGAGCGATCTGGTGCTGCGCGTCATTGGGCTGACCAGCATGATCTATGTGCCGTTTGATATTTTCGACGACACGATCCGACGGTCTGGAGTGCGCTCGGATGCGTTCATGTTGGCCGAGGAGTTCGGCGGCACCACCAGCATGTGGGGTGCGATGTGGCTGGTGCTTAGCTGTATCGCGGTTGCTCTTTGCTTGCGATACTGGCTTGGAACTGACAGCAACTTGCATTTTCGCAGGGCAGCGCGCTGACGCTATCTTCATAGTCTGCAACGAAAAGATACATCTAAACAGTGGGTTTAAATGAACTGAACCGCCCGCTAGGCTGTTGGAAACAACAGTAGAATGGCATGCTATGGACCTGACCCGGATATCGGCCACAGATCTTCTGAAACAACTGGCCAACCGAAACGTTTCGGCGGCCGAAGTGATGCGGTCCACACTGGATCGCATCGCCAAGGTGAATGGCGAAGTGAACGCCATCGTTGCGCTACGTGACACGGATGAATTGATGGCCGAGGCAAAGGCCCGCGACAACGGCCCTGTCACTGGTCCTCTGCACGGCCTGCCGATTGCGGTTAAGGACTTGGTGAATGTGGCTGGTGTTGTCTCGTCGCAAGGATCACCTGTATTCAAGGGCGTTGTGCCTGACAGCGACGATCTGATTGCCGCCCGGATGCGGGCAGCAGGCGCCATCCTGATCGGCAAGACCAATACGCCGGAATTCGGGCTGGGATCGCACACGTTCAACCCGGTCTATGGCGCAACGCGCAATCCTTATGACGCCGATCATACGTGCGGTGGCTCGTCCGGCGGCGCGGCGGTTGCATTAGCGACGGGTATGGTGACCTTGGCCGACGGGTCGGACATGATGGGTAGCCTGCGCAACCCGGCGGCCTGGAACAACGTTTATGGCTTTCGCCCAAGCTGGGGCAGGGTGCCTTCTGATCCAGTGGGCGACAGCTTTTTGCATCAGTTGTCGACGCTCGGCCCCATGGCACGCAGCCCCGAGGATCTGGGTGTACTACTCGACGTAATCTCGGGCCCAGACCCGCGCTTGCCCCTGGTTTCTGAAAGTGCCTCGGTTTCACCGGTAAACACAGCAGATCTGCAAGGGCTGCGCATTGGCTGGCTTGGTGATTGGGGAGGCACTTTTCCGATCGAACCCGGAATTCTGGACCTTTGCAAAGACGCGATGAATGTGTTCGAAACGCTTGGAGCGCAGGTTGAAGCCGTTGCCCCACCTTTTGATGCCGAACAGTTATGGAGCAGTTGGATCACCTTGCGGTCGTTCAGCGTGGCTGCGGGGCTGGAACCATTGGCTTCCAAAAAGGATCATTTGAAGGACACAGCACAATGGGAGCTGGATAGGGGGCTGGCGGTGAGCGCAATGGAGGTGCATCACGCAAGCGTCATCCGGTCCGAATGGTTCCGTTGTGCGGCAAACCTGTTCGACCAGTTTGACGCTCTGGTCCTGCCTTCCGCTCAGGTCTGGCCGTTTGCGATTGATCTACCGTACCCGACACAGATCGCAGGCCGCACCATGGACACCTATCATCGCTGGATGCATGTCACGGTACCGGTCAGTCTGATCGGCTTGCCCTGTCTGGCTGCGCCTGCCGGGTTTGGTGCGCAGGGCTTGCCAATGGGTTTTCAACTGTTCGGGCCCAGAGGATCGGATCAGAAACTACTGTCGGTGGGGGCGGCCTATCACGCCGAAACCAACTGGCCAAACAAGAGGCCGGCGATGTCATAAGGCCGGACAGGGAGGAGGAGACAACATGGAAAAGCCCTTTGGTGTACCGGATATGCGACCGGTCGATACGGCCATGCTGCGCACCGCTTTGCAGCGAGCCTGGGCAGATTTTCGCCGCGCGCCGCTGTTCGGTCTGATCTTTGCAAGCATTTACGTGCTGGCCGGGTGGGCCATGGCATGGGTGACAGTTCAGACTGGAACAACCTTCTGGCTGGTGCTGGCGGCCATCGGTTTTCCACTGATCGGTCCGTTTGCTGCTGTCGGGCTTTACGAGGTGTCACATCGTCTGGAGCAGGGAGAGCCACTGGATCTGGGCGCGATCTTCGGTGTTGTCCTGCAGCAAAGCCGCAGACAGTTGCCGTCGATCTGCGCGATCATTGTCGTTGTGTTCCTGTTCTGGTTTTTTCTGGGGCACATGATTTTCGCTCTGTTCATGGGGCTGGCCACGATGACCAATGTGTCGTCCTCGCTTGAGGTTTTTCTGACGCTGAATGGCCTGACGATGCTGGCTGTGGGCACGGCAGTCGGGGCGGTTTTTGCGACGGTTCTTTATATGATCACGGTTTTGTCGATCCCTCTGTTGCTGGACCGCGAACTGGATTTTGTAACAGCGATGATTACAAGCTTTTCCTATGTATCGGAAAATTTTCCGGTCATGCTGGCCTGGGGCATTTTTATTGCGGCTCTGACGTTTCTGGCGATGGTGCCCTGGTTTCTTGGGTTGCTTGTGGTCTTGCCGTTGCTGGGACATGCCAGTTGGCATCTGTATCAGCAGATCAAGCAGAGCGATGACGGAGATACACTGACCTGAGAAAACTGGTTACGGGTGCTGCGCCAGATTATTGGTCGACAAGCGTGCTGCCGCGAAAATGGCCGTCGAGTCATGTCCGAGATATTTCAGCACAACGGGTTCGGATGTTGCTGCGTTTGTTGGGCTGATGACTGACCCACGCCATTGAACCGCCGTTCCCGTAGGGTCGGGAGAGATCAAATAAACCCGGCTGTTTTGACCTTGCCGTTGGGAGGTCAGCATATAGACGGTTTTACCGCTGCAGGCCGCGATCCCTTGAATTTCCCGGGCTTGTGGTGTTGCCTCGGGCATTGCTGCGCGAGACACGTATCCGCGTATCAATGTGCATTGGGCCAAAGGCTTGGCATGCAACAAGGTCATGCGATGTTCGGCCGAAAGACTTTCGATAACAACGTAGAATCCGGGCGAAAACGCGGACTGATCCATCGTGTCAGAACCAGATCCCAAAAACTGTGTCAGGGCTGAGGTTGCGGGGTGATACTCGGTGCTTTCGATTTCATCCAACGGTTTCAGAAGAATTCGGGCATCCACGTCGAAGAACCGGCAAATACGGTCCAGAACATCCGGTCTGGGAACGCTTTCGCCGGAAAGATATCTGTTGAATTGTGTCCGGTTCACGCCAAGCTGTCGGCACAGGGCCGAGATCGAGCGATATCGCCGTGCCAATTGCCGAAGGTTCGCGCCGAACATTGCACGAAGTTCAGCAGGGCTGCGAATATCGTCGGTCATGGGTGCCCACGCCTTGCTAAGTTTCTGGATGAAACCATCAGTGCACTGGCGCCAAAGTCCGGTGCGCATTGAATAATCGTACAGAGTGACCCCAAGCAACGTATCCCCACGTCGCGTTGCGGACATGAGGCTAACGCCCCCAAGCGCAAAGGCAATAGGCTTTATCGGAAAATGCTTGATCTTTATCTGGAAAAGCTGACCCTATGGCAATTATAGCGCATAGACGTCGTTTGGGTTGAATTCACAGTTTTTCATCAACCTAAGTAAGTGTTCCCGCCTTGGTTCCAAGACATGTACCAAGGCGGGGAAACGTATTCAGTCACCGCGCAGCAGGGCTGCCACGCCAGTACGGGCGATTTCTATCAGGCCCAGCGGACGCATCAGGTCGGCAAAGGCGTCGATCTTGTCGGGTGCGCCGGTGATCTCGAAGATGAAAGAATTCAGCGTGCTGTCGACCACGTTGGCGCGGAAGATATCGGCCAGACGCAACGCCTCAACGCGTTTGTCACCTTCACCCACGACCTTGATGATCGCCAATTCACGCTCAACCGACGCGCCTTCGACGGTCAGATCATGCACGTCACGAACCGAGACAATGCGCCCAAGCTGCGCCTTGATCTGTTCGATCACCTGCGGCGTGCCGGTGGTGACGATAGTAATGCGGCTGAGATGGCCGGTATGGTCAACCTCGGCCACCGTCAGGCTTTCGATGTTGTATCCACGGCCCGAGAACAAGCCGATGACACGGGCCAGAACCCCGGGTTCGTTTTCGACCAGAACGGCAATCGTGTGACGTTCCTGTACGTCCGAGAACGTGGGACGTAGATTGTAGGCCGAGTGGCGCGTGGAGCCTTTTTTGATATGTAGGGCAGACATTTATGTCCCTTTCATCATCCTTGAGATGCCGGGCGCATCGGGCACCCAGCAAATTTCTTCGAATTTCGTTAAACCAGAACCGAGCCTTTGCTATCGATCACGCCCTGCGTCTCGGCCTCGCCCAGCAGCATTTCGTTATGCGCTTTGCCCGACGGGATCATGGGGAAGCAGTTTTCGTGCTTTTCCACCAGACAGTCGAAGATCACCGGGCCGTCATAGTTGATCATCTCCATGATGGCGTCGTCCAGATCGGTGGGGTCAGAGCACAGGATACCCTTCGCCCCGAACGCCTCGGCGAGCTTGACGAAATCGGGCAGCGCCTCGGACCAGGAATGCGAATATCGCTCGCCATGCAGCAGTTCCTGCCACTGGCGCACCATGCCGAGGCGTTCGTTGTTCAGGATGAACTGTTTCACCGGCAGACGGTACTGTGTGGCAGTCCCCATTTCCTGCATGTTCATCAGCCACGAAGCCTCGCCGGCGACGTTGATGACCAGCGCGTCGGGATGCGCCATCTGAACGCCGATCGACGCCGGGAAGCCGTAGCCCATCGTGCCCAGCCCTCCGGATGTCATCCAGCGGTTGGGGTCTTCAAACCCAAGGTACTGTGCCGCCCACATCTGATGTTGGCCGACCTCGGTGGTGATGTAGCGATCATGCTTTTTCGTCAGCTCTTCAAGACGTTGCAGCGCGTATTGCGGTTTGATCGTTTTCTCGCTGTTGGTGAAGGCCAGACAGTTGATCTTGCGCCACTCAGCAATCTGGTTCTGCCACTGCTTGACGTTCGCGGCGTCCGTCTTGCGCCCGCGCGACTTCCAGATTTTCAGAATATCTTCCAGCACATGGGCCACGTCACCAACGATGGGAATGTCCACGCGGATCACTTTGTTGATCGAGGACGGATCGATGTCTATATGCGCTTTCTTCGAGTTTGGAGAAAACGCGTCGATGCGGCCGGTGATCCGGTCGTCAAACCGGGCACCAACGTTGATCATCAGATCGCAGTCATGCATCGCCAGATTGGCCTCATACAGGCCGTGCATGCCCAGCATCCCAAGCCAGTTCTCGCCCGAGGCCGGGTAAGCGCCAAGCCCCATCAGCGTAGATGTGATGGGAAATCCGGTTGCGTCTACCAGTTCACGCAGCAACTGACTGGCCGCAGGGCCGGAATTGATGACGCCTCCGCCGGTGTAGAAGACGGGTTTCTTGGCGGTTTCAATTGCGGCAACCAACTCGGTGATCTCTTCCAGATCACCTTTCAGAACCGGCTGGTAATGTGAACTCGACGGTTTCGGTGCGCTGTATTCACCATTTGCAAACTGCACGTCCTTTGGAATGTCGACCAGCACCGGTCCGGGGCGGCCCGAGGTGGCGACATGGAACGCCTCGTGCATCGTGGCCGACAGGGAATCCGTGTCCTTCACCAACCAGTTATGCTTGGTACAGGGGCGGGTAATGCCAACGGTGTCGGCCTCCTGAAAGGCGTCCGAGCCGATCATGAAGGTCGGGACCTGACCGGTCAGAACAACAATCGGGATCGAATCCAGCAACGCATCTGTCAGGCCGGTCACAGCGTTTGTGGCACCAGGACCAGAAGTCACCAGCGCAACGCCGGGTTTGCCTGTCGAACGGGCATAGCCTTCGGCGGCGTGAACCGCGCCTTGTTCGTGACGCACCAAAATGTGGCGAATGTCGTTTTGCAGAAAGATCTCATCATAGATCGGTAGGACGGCGCCACCGGGGTATCCGAATACCGTGTCCACACCCTGATCCTTGAGGGCCTGAACTACCATCTTTGCGCCGGTCATCTCACGTGTCATCTGCTTTGCTCCGTTCGCGACATGTGTCTTGCGTATGACAAAAAAAAGCCCCCGATCTTTTCGGAGGCGCATGGGTTCGATTATGGTTTACCGTCACCGGCCCATGCGCGTGGTTCCTACGATTACGACTAGCGTTCTCATTGCCAGAGGCTCCTTTTTGCGTGAAGGGACATTATGTTCGAGGGGAAGGGGCGTCAACAGGCAATTGCACCAATTTTCTATCTCAACAGCGGTATTTTGCGACATTTTATTGCGCAGATTGCCGCATGTCGGGAATTTCCGCGAAAAACGTATTGAATTAGGCAGCTTCGACAGCTGATTTTGTGGTCTGAAAGCGTCAGGGCGATGTCCAAAACTGGCATGATCGGCAGTTTTTTGTGCTCCACTCTTCTCTTGTGAGCGCAAACGACGGAGGTAGAGCATGTTGCAGGATCTTGTGGATCTTGGACGGTACCCGATCGATCGCCCGGATTCGCCGGCCTATGATCGACTGATCGAGGATGTGCGGCGCGAGTTAGAACAGGATGGATGTGCGGTTCTGCCCGGTTTTGTGCACCAACAAGGGATCGCGCTTTTGGTGCAGGAGGCCAACGAGGTCGCGCCCAAGGCGCACCGTTCTTTCAATCGCACAAACGCCTATTTCACCAAAGACGATCCCCGGTTCGGGATCGCTCATCCAATCCGGCGGTTTTATGACCGCTCGAATGCCTTTGTTCCGGCCGACAATTTCACCACGTCCGGGCCACTGCGTCGCATTTACGAATTCAGCGGATTTCTTCCCTTTATCCGGGATACCCTAAGTGAGCCCGAGAACCGGTTCTTTCGCTATGACGATCCATTGGCTGATGTGATCGTCAATGTCGTGGAAGAAGGGCAGGGCTTCCCATGGCATTTCGACACCAACAACTACACCGTGACACTGGCGATCCAGAATGGCGAGGAGGGCGGGGCCTTCGAATACGCGCCCAACCTTCGCACCGCAGAGGACGAGAATTTTGGACAGGTCGCCTCGGTTCTGGATGGAAACATGGCGCGGGTTCACCAGTTGGAACTGCAGCCCGGGGATCTGCAGATATTCAAAGGCCGGTACTCATTGCACCGAGTGGCTCCGGTCAGGGGAAAGCGCCGTCGTTATGTAGGGATCTTTTCTTTCGTCGAGGCCGAAGGCATGTGCGGCGGTGTCGAGCGGACACAGCAGTTGTACGGGCGGGTATTGCCGCACCATTACGAGCGTGAAGGTCTGCGAAAGGATCGATTGCTGGATTAAGACACCATCGCGGATAGACTGCAGCCGTTTCTAATTCGGAGCTTCAGATGCCAGAGATTTTGCAACTTACCCCGTTTGTGTTGTGCTCGTCCTTGCAGAACCAGATCAACTTTTATTGTGATCGTTTGGGTTTCACCTGCGGGTTTACGCAGGACAATTACGCCTATCTTACGCATGGCCCCGTCGCCATTCGGTTGCTGGAATGTCCACCCCGGGACGATGGGAAACCACTGGGTGACGACCAATCATTTTATATCGATGTGACAGATATCGACGCATTGTATGCCAGCCTGCGCGACGGATTGGCGGATTTGCCTGAAGGTCGCGTGCGGCCGCCATTCGATCAACCATATTTGCAGCGTGAGTTTCATGTGCTGGATGAAGACGGGACGCTGGTGTTTTTCGGTCAGGACATAAGCCCCCGGGCATGAGCGCTCCCGTCCATCGTCAACGCGCCTGCGGCGCGCCTTCTCTGGTTGGGCCAGGCAGCGCTGCGCGCTGCGGATGCGCAAAAAATCAGAAGCCGACGCCCGTGCCCTGCAACACGCCATGCTCCAGCGCATAACGCGTAAGCCCGGCAGTTGAGGAAATGCCGAGTTTACGCTTGATGTTTTTGCGATGCGTTTCGACCGTGCGTACGGAAATATCCAGCGAATGAGCAACCTCCTTGTTGGATTTTCCCTGCGCCAGTTCCAGCAGGATTGTCTGTTCCCGCCCTGTCAGCGCCTCACGCGCGTTATCCTCTTTTGGTTTCAGGGATCCGCTGGCACCGGTGCAAAGATATTGTTCTCCCCGCATAACGGCGTCTATGGCCTGTTTTATCTCTTCCGTGGGTACATCCTTGAGCACATAGCCTTTGGCGCCATGACTGAGTGCAGTCGAGATGTATTCCGGGCTGTCATGCATCGACAGGATCAGAATTCGAGTTTCCGGTAGCCGTTCGAGGATGATTTCCGTAGCGCTGAGACCACCAATACCGGGCATGTTGAGATCCATCAGGATCACGTCGGGGGCAAGGTCGACGGACTGATCGACAGCGGCCTGACCGCTGCCGAGTGTTCCGACCACTTCGATCTCATCATAGCTTTCAAGAATGGATTGAATGCCCTCGGCCACCATTGGATGGTCGTCAACGATGAGGACTCGGATGCTTTCGGTGCTCATGTACCGGCCTTTCGGTTCGGAATTGCGTCTTCCTGCGGCGGCAGAAGATGGCTCAGCGGCAGGCTGGCTTCGATTACCGTGCCGCCGCGCGGTGCGCGTGATGACAGAATGCGCAGGGATCCGTCAAGCTGTTCGATGCGTTCTTGCATGTTGCGCAAACCGATGCCCGGGCTCGGCGTGCCCGGATCAGTCCGTAAACCACGGCCATTGTCGGTGATCCGCATGGTCGCTCCCTTTTTATGCCCTCGCAAATCTATTGTCACATGAGAGGCGTCCGCGTGGCGTTCGATATTGGTCAGCGCCTCTTGTGCGATACGATAAAGGGCGATCTTGCTGTCCTGATCCAGCCGGTTACGGAATACCACGGTCGAAAACTCTGTCTCGATCCCGGTGCGGTCCCGGAAGTCGTCGGTCAGGGCCTTCAATGCGGGGCCCAGGCCAAGGTCGTCCAGGACGCCTGGGCGCAGGTCGCGGCTGATGCGGCGGACCTCGGTAATAGCGGTGCCAAGATGGTCAATGCCTTTGTCCAGCGGATCGCGTGCGCCTGCGTCATCGCCACGCGCCAGACGTCGGCGGGCATTGTCCAGTGCATAGCGAACACCAACAAGAATCTGGCTGATACCATCATGCAATTCGCGGGCTACCCTGCCACGCTCTTCTTCCTGGGCGTCGAATACACGCTGGGTCAATTCTTTGAGTTTCGCGTCTGCCAGACGTCGTTCACGGATATTCAACAACATGCCCGAGGCGAAAACGATCAGCACGGCGGCCAGAACGATTGCACCGATATACAAAAACGTGCGTTGAACGCGGGCCTCGACCTCGGCCCTTGCATTGGCAACCGTTGCGACGATGTCGTCAATAAAGACTCCGGTGCCGACAACCCAGCGCCAGTCCTGAAGCCCAACAACATAGGCGATCATCTGCGCCTCTTCCCCGGTTGAAGGTTTTTGCCACATGAAACTGTGCCAGCCCGCGCCCTGGCGCGCGAGGCGGATGAACTCATCAACAATTGGCGTGCCGTCGCTGTCGGTTAACCCTTCCCAGTTGCGATTGATGAACTGGGTTTGACGGGGGCTGACCAGGTTGTTGCCGTCATAGTCGTAGACGAAGAAAAATCCGTCCTGCCCATAAATCATCGCGGACAGGATTTGCGAAACGAGGTTCTTGGCGATGTCATCGTCGGGAGCCGCCCGGCCATAGATATAGGCAAATCCGTTGCGGGCCTGTGTTACATAGTTGCGCAGTTCTTCCTTTTTGGCTTCGATCAGACTGCGTTCCAGTGCCCGGATCTCGCGTTCGGCTGTTGCCCGCGCTTCATAAGCCACCAGCACAGCAATAGCGGCAACGGCAACGACAAGCGGGATTGCAGCCACCAGAGACAGCTTCTGTGCATAGGTCAGCGAGACCAGATGTCGGAGTCTTTGCATGGACGAATCGATACGCAAGCAATGGCCAAAATGCAAAAAGGATCGGGCCTGGTTTGGGGAAAACGGGGCAAAAAGCTGCTTTTGGGTTGGTTTGCACCCGAATTTCTTGCTGATGACCGGAAAGAAATCGGGTCTCTACGCAGTACTAGGTATTCCCTTTCACTTTGGTCACTTTAGGCTGACGCGCACTGAATGCGACAGATCCGGTTTTGCCGGATCATGACTATGAAGGGGAGGAACACTCATATGGATCGTCGTTCATTTCTAAAAAAATCCGCGCTGGGCGGCTCGGCAGCTGCTGCAACCGCTTTGGCGGCTCCGGCCTATGCTCAGGGCCAGCGCACTCTGACTATGGTGACCTCATGGGGTCGTGGTCTGGCAGGCGTTTTTGACAGCGCGCAGCGATGTGCCGACAGCATCAATGCCATGTCAGATGGCAGCCTGAATGTTGAAATCAAGGCAGCAGGCGAGCTGGTTGGCGCTTTCGAAGTGTTTGACGCGGTATCGTCGGGGCAGGCTGACATGTATCACGCGGCGGACTACTACTTTGTTGGTCAGCACCCCGGCTACGCGTTCTTTACGGCTGTGCCCTTCGGCATGACCGCGCAGGAGCTGGTGAACTGGTACTATCATGATGGCGGTATGGAGCTGCATGATGAGCTGGGTGAGATCTTTGGTCTGAAATCCTTCTTGGCTGGCAACACTGGTGCGCAGGCGGGCGGCTGGTACTCGAAAGAGATCAACAGCCCTGAGGACTTCAACGGCCTGAAGTTCCGTATGCCGGGTCTGGGCGGCAAGGCGCTGGGTAAACTGGGCGCATCCGTGCAGAATATTCCAGGATCGGAAGTGTATCAGGCGCTGTCCTCCGGTGCGATCGACGGGACTGAGTGGATCGGTCCATGGGCCGACGAAAAGGCCGGTTTCCAGGAAATCACCAAGACATACTACACCGCGGGCTTCCACGAGCCGGGCGCAGGTCTGTCGCTGGCAACCAACCGCGACGTGTTCGATGAACTGACTCCGGCACAGCAGAAGATCATTGAGATCGCTGCCGCCGAGGCGCACCAGTGGAACCTGGCACAGTTCCTTGCCAACAACGGTGCAGCACTGCAGCGTCTGCAAGCAGGTGGCGTCAAGGTTTTGGAATTCCCGGAAAGCGTTTGGGATGCATTCGGCCAAGCTTCGCAAGAGGTTCTGGACGAAAACATGGGCGATGAGCTGTTCAAGAAGATCCACGACAGCGCAATGGCGTCGATGGCAGCATCGTCGGCCTGGAATAACCTGTCGTCGGGTGTTTACACCGCTCAGCGTGACCGTGTTCGCGGCTAAGCCTTTCTGATCCAAGAAAAACCGGCTCCCCCGCGCGGCGGGGGGCCTTTCCCGTTGCGCTAAGGGATTTGGGCAAGCAACAATAATCCACGCGCAACTGATACGACCTGGGGACAATATGCAGGACGAAAACGGTATCTCGTTCTTCGGCGCCCTGTGGAATGGACTTGTCTGGTTCATTCAAAACATTGCCGAAGCCTTCTATAATTTCGGATACGCCATCACGCATCCGCAGCTCTGGCTGGACTGGTCCGACAAGGCGTCGATCATGCGCTTTGTCTACTACGGCGGTTCGGTCGAGTTCTTCTTTGTGGTGTTCACCTTCTTTCTGGTTCTGACAGCCATCGGGCTGTATTACCGGAACTTCATGTGGGGCATCGTGCGGGGCCTGGAAGGGTTTGCAAACACCACCGGGCGTTTCTTTGCCTGGGCGGGCCTGTTGATGGTGATCCAGCAGATCGTGATCGTCTTCATGCAGCGGGTCTTTACCCGTCCCGATATGTCATTCGGTCTGGGCATACCGTTCCAGATGGACATCAGCTGGTTTGCGGAAGAGTTGAAGCTTTATAACGCCATGGTCGTGTGCCTGTGTTGTACCTACACCTTTGTGCAGGGTGGGCACGTACGGGTTGATCTGATCTATGCCGGTGTCAGTCATCGAACGAAGCGCGTGATCGATATGCTGGGCGCCGTGCTATTCATGATGCCCATGGCGGTGCTGACCTGGATGTACGGCTGGTACTTCATGTGGCGGCACCTGATCGTGCCGAAACCGTCGGCCAGCGACACGCTGGATCGTCTGGTGACCAAGTCCCGCGCGCTGCGCTGGAACGTCGAAACCATCGGGTTCAGCCCCAACGGGTTCAACGCCTATTTCCTGTTCAAAATTCTGCTGGTGGCCTTTGCGGCTATGGTGTTCCTGCACGCCATCGCCTTCCTGTACCGGTCGTATCTGGAATATGTGGAAGGGCCGGAAAGCACTGGAAAATACCTTGACAAGGACAGCCTTGGTGAGGGTGAAGAAGCCTATGAAGGCGCGCATTAGGGACGGAGACCCAGACTATGTTATTCGGACTTGATGGCGTCGAGATAGGCCTCATTATCGTATTCTTCTGCCTTTTCGGAGGCATTCTTTCCGGGTTCCCGGTGGCCTTTGCCATCGGTGGTGCCGGGGTAATCTCATTCGGGATCATCGCCGCGTTAGACAGTGCTGGTCTGTTGATCCACCAGGCGATTGACACCGGATCTCAGGCCTATCGGGATGTTGTGAATTCCGGGATCAAACCTGATGTCATATCCGTATTCCGATATCCGGATTTACCAAGGATAGCAGAACCGGTTTTTGTTTCAGGCTGGGAAACCGCGCTTGACCGCAACGTTTCTTTCATCGTGAACCGCATGAACGAACGCGTTCTGGCCGGGCAGTCCATTGAGACCCTGTTGGCGGTTCTGATGTTCGTACTGATGGGCATCACGTTGGAGCGTTCGAAGATCGCCAACGACCTGTTGACGACAATGGCGCGCGTTTTTGGCCCGTTGCCGGGTGGTCTGGCCGTTTCGATTGTGGTTGTGGGGGCTTTCCTTGCTGCTTCTACTGGCATCGTCGGCGCAACCGTGGTGACGATGGGTCTGCTGGCTCTGCCAACCATGCTGCGCAACAACTATTCGCCGGAGCTGGCGACAGGTGTGATTGCAGCATCAGGCACGCTGGGGCAAATCATTCCACCGTCTATCGTCATCGTTCTGCTTGGCACGCTGGCGGGTGATTTGTATTCGACAGCGCAAGAGACACGGGCTGTTGAGGCAGGATGTACCGATGCGCTGACCTATCTGGGGGAGCCTGCGGTTGTGTCGGTCGGGACGTTGTTCCAGGCGGCGCTATTGCCCGGGATCCTATTGGCGCTGCTTTATGCTCTTTATGCGTTTGGCTATGCGTTGCTGAATCCGGACAAGGCGCCTGCCGTTGCGATGTCGGGTGGGTCTGGTGAGCCGATCACCAGGTCTGAAGGTCTGACCTGGCTGTTGGGCGCACCGGTTGCGCTGATTGTCGGCGCAGTTCTGCTGGGCAATGTCGGTGTGATTGGCAGCCAGAATGTCTCGGTCTCGGCTTTCTCGGACATCGGACAGGGTGCATCCTTGCGTACCAATGTGTCAGAAGAATGCAAGATAGCGATGATCGACCTGCACGGTCAGTCCGCCTGGGATCAAGCCGTGGCCGAGCAGGAAGCCATTGACGCGGCTGGTGGCGCAGCTGAATCGCAGCGGCTGACCGAGGAAGAGTTGGCAGCAGCTCAACAGGAAAGGATCGCAGAAGCAGCACCGATTGGAACAGGTGTGGCCGTTGTTGTCCTACTGTTGGGTCTGACTCTGGTTCTGGGCCGTGGGATCGCACCGTCGCGTGCGCCGCAGCCGTTGATCCTGGGTGCGATTGGTTTGTTGCTGATGTTGCTGGTCGATATCCTGATGATCTCGCCTACCACATCTTCTGGTGCGACATTCGTGTTGCTCGCCTTGCCGTTCGTGCTGGCCATTTATGGCTGTAAGGAAGCTGCCGCGCGCTGTGCGACCAATGATCTGATCCGAGTGGTCTTTCCGCCGTTGGTACTGATCATCGCGGTATTGGGGTCGATCCTTGGAGGTGTGACAAACCCGACACCTGCGGCTGCGTTGGGAGCGGGTGGTGCGATCATGCTTGCAGCTTATCGCAAGCTGCAGGATCAGGGCCGGTCTGGCAAAGTGATTATTTGGTCGACCTTCGCCGTGATGATCGCATTGCTGATGGGGGTCAACTTCGATCTGCGCATCAATCAGGGCAATGTGCCGTTTGAAACCTGGATCGCCTTCATCATTGCCTATGCGTCATACCTGTATGCGCTGTTTGGGCTGCTGTTCGGGTGCTGGGTGCTCTATTCCAGTGGCGTTTTGACCCCGGTGGTGCGTGAGACGGCCAAAGTGACCTCGATGGTGTTCACCATCCTGATCGGATCGCAGCTTTTGAACCTGGTGGTGATTTCGTTTGGTGGTGAGCACTATATCCAGCAATTCCTGAAGAGCTTTGATAACGAATTCACAGTCTTCTTGATCGTGATGCTGGTGCTGTTCATTCTGGGCTTTGTGCTGGATTTCCTTGAGATCATTTACATCGTGATCCCCATTGTGGGCCCGGTGATCTATGGCGGGTCGTTCGATCCGAAATGGGTGACGATCATGGTGGCTGTGAACCTGCAGACGTCGTTCCTGACACCACCGTTCGGGTTCGCGCTGTTCTACTTGCGAGGGGTTGCACCGAAAGAGGTGACAACCGGCCATATCTATCGCGGGATCATACCGTTTGTTCTGATCCAGGTTGTCGGGATTGCGATCCTGTGGTTCTTCCCGGCGATTGTCACGATCGTGCCGGATCTGATCCCGAACTGATCAGAGCGATCAAAATGCAAAGGGGGCCTGGGGCCCCCTTTTCTTATTTGTTGCGGGGAAGGGGCCAGCACCTTCTTGGCCTGCGACCAATTCATCCCCGAGGTGTTTTCAGCCAGATGAAGATGCGGATCAGGTGAACTGGAGCAAATCCCAACGGTTGCCGAAGGGATCGCGCCAGACGGCGACTTTGCCATAGGGTTCAAAGCGTGGGGCTTCTTCGAACGTGACACCGTTTGAAAGCATGTGCGCGTGGTCGCGATGGAAATCATCAGTTTGCAGGAAAAAGCCGACGCGGCCGCCGGTCTGGTTACCGATTGCAATCTCTTGTTCCGGACTGGCGGCTTTGGCCAGAAGAAGGGCGCTGCCGTCTGATCCCGGCGGTGTGATCAAGACCCAGCGTTTGCCGCCTCCGAGGTCGATATCCTTCAAGAGCCGGAAATTGAGTGTTTTCGTATAAAAACATATGGCGTCATCGTAATCCGGCACCACGAGGGTGACGGCGTGCAGGTTTTGTTTCATGGGGTGGTTAGCCTTTGGTCGGGTGACGGTCAGGAAGCTGGATATTGGCCACCTGCTCGGCTATCGGAGCTGCTGACAGAGGATGTTGTGATGATCCGGAAAAAGCCTTCGGATCGCTGATTTTTTGCCAATCACCTTGAACGTAGGCCTCGAGCCCCGAAAATTTTGCTTTGTAGCCCATCTTGGGGCTGCCGGGGACCCAGTAGCCCAGATAGATATAAGGCAGGCCCGCTTCGCGTGCGATGTCGATGTGATCCAGTATCATATAGGTGCCCAGAGAGTTCTGCCGCTGGTCCGGATCGTAGAAGGAATAGACCATGCTCAGCCCGTCATCGAGCACATCGGTCAGGCTGACAGCGATCAGGTTGCCGGTTTCAGGGTCTGCGTATTCGACCACGCGGCTTCGGATCGGAGTTTCTTCGATCATGGCGGC
The DNA here is from genome assembly GCF_947497005.1 of uncultured Ruegeria sp. Lineage (GTDB taxonomy): Bacteria > Pseudomonadota > Alphaproteobacteria > Rhodobacterales > Rhodobacteraceae > Ruegeria. The sequence goes on from NZ_CANMFF010000002.1 coordinate 200,656, forward strand.
AAACTCGAACACGTCCATATCGGCCATCCCGCCATCGGCATGCCGAGTGTCGAGATAGCTGCGGAACAGGTCGTATTGCTCGTCGGTTGCCCAGGGCGATGTCGCGCGGCGTTGCAGATAGCCGTTGCGTTTTTGGGCGCGTTTCTGGCTTTTCGTCGGGCGGAAGGCCGAGACGTCGATCCGGGCTGACAGGCACGCTGCGCAATCTGTGCAGGAGGGGCGGTAGAGCACATTTTGTGATCGACGAAACCCCTGTTGCGACAGGGAATTGTTCAACTGTTCCGCACCATCGCCCTGCAATGCGGTGAAAAGCTTGCGCTCCATCCTGCCGTCGAGATAGGGGCAGGGTTGTGGGGCCGTGACATAGAATTGTGGCGCAATTGGCAGCGTGTGTCGCATGAAGTTCCCATGTAGCCTCGGGACGGATGATAGCAATCGTTCCCGAGGCCGCCAAGTGATTCACGCAACCGTGCTTCAGGCCCTCTGATTGATCATGACAGTGCCCAGAAAACTATCGGTCAGACCCTGACCGCGGGCGCTGGTCAACATCATGATGACCGAGATGATCTGGATCACGGCGAACGCCATGCTGACGAAATAGCCGGCGGTATGGGCGATGGCCTTTCCCATATCCATTCGTTCTCCGAATGAGTCACGCAATTCGATCCCCATGAACCGCATTCCCAGCGTGGCGGAGCCATTGGCGATCGTCACCACGCGGTAGACGAAGCTGACAACCGCATAGATCAGGGCCAGGAAAAACAGGCCAAGGCCCGCGGTCAATAGGATTGCAACCGTGCAAAGAAGCGAGATAAAGGCGACATCGAACAGCCACGCGACAAAACGCTTGGTCGTTACCGAGCTGTAGAATTCGGGTTGGGTGTCGGGATTAGGCAGGTGATTCATTCGTCAGGTCCGAGAAAGAGGGATGGGGCACCCTGTCCCGAAACATCGGGGCAGGGCAAGGTCAATCAGGCACGCTCCCCTTTGCCGTCATCCTCATGGTTCTCACGTGCGCGTTCATCCATGAATTGGTCGAATTCGGCCTTGTCCTTGGCGTCACGAAGACGGCGCATGAAGGCTTCGAAATCCTGCTGTTCGCGTTCCAGGCGGGCCAGGGTGTCTGACTTGTAAGCGTCAAATGCACTGTTGCCCGAAGGTTTCATCGCGCTCATGTGGCTGTGCCACGATTTTCGGCGGCTGCAGGATTTGCTGAACATGCGTTTGCTCCAGATCATATAGGCCAGAAGGGCGAGGCCAACAGGCCAGAAGAAGATGAAACCAAGGACCATTGCGGCGATCCAGGCCCCTTTGCCTTTGTCATCCAGCCAAGCCTCAATTCTATAAAGCCATCCCGGATTTGCGGGGACGGCGGGGTCGGACAGTGCGGTCATTTGAGCTCTCCAGGGTTGATGTAAATTCTTTTCACATTGTCTAGATGGGGTCCCTGTCAGGTGTTGCAAGGGGCTAATGTGAAAAAGATTTACATTCAGCAATTCGGTTGACGCTGAACATCTTCGGTCGCAGGTTGCGGGAATGGAAACGACAAAACACAAAGCAGCACCTGCGCTGAATGAAATTCTCGATCTGGAAAAGCAGGTCTGGATGGCTCTGGTCGACGGTAATGCAAACGCGGATCGGGCTTTGTTGAGCGCGGATTTTCTAGGGGTTTATCCCTCGGGTTTTGCTAATCGCGACGATCATGTCGGGCAATTTGCGGATGCACCGACGATGGCGGAGTTCGATCTGAGCGACGAACGGTTGCGTGTTCTGACGCCCGATATCGTTCTGTTGAGCTATCGTGCCGATTATTTGCGTCCGGGTGCGGCAGCACGTGAGACGATGCTGATTTCTTCTTTGTGGGAACGAACAAACGACGTCTGGATCAACACTTTCAGTCAGGACACGCCGGTTCAGAAAACCTGATCAGAATGCCCCATTGACGATCAAGCGCAGCAATGCACAGTTTGCGCACATGACTGATATGCTTGCCATTACCCGACTTCCACATGCTTTTGATCCGTCTCTGGGCGAAGAAGCGCGCGCTTTGATGCCAGAATTGTCCCGGGAGTTAGGAGAGCTGGTGGCGGGCACCGCCGGGTCCAGCCCTTTTCTGAAAGGTCTGATCGAGCGTGAAAGGGAATGGCTGCCGCAGGCCCTGATGCATCCGGATCAGGCACTGGCTGACGTCATGATTGCTGCGCGGGGTCTGTCGCCGGATCAGTTGAAACCCGGTTTGCGCAAGGCCAAGCGGCGTATGGCACTGCTGACCGCATTGGCAGATATTGCAGGCGCATGGCCGCTTGAAAAAGTCACCGCTGCATTGACTGATTTTGGAGCTCTGGCAGCGGACGTTGCCGCCAAAGCTGAGATTGCAGCCCTGATCCGGCGCAAAAAACTGCCGGGAATGACCGAGGATGCCGTCGAAACTGCGGCCGGGCTGGTCATCTTGGCAATGGGCAAGATGGGTGCGTATGAGCTCAACTACAGTTCGGACATCGATCTGATTGTACTGTTTGATGAGACGCGTTTTGATCCTGATGACTTTTACGAGGCCCGACAGGGCATGGTGAGGGCCACGCGAAACTTCTGTGCGACGCTGAGCGAAAAGACGGCGGACGGCTACGTTTTCCGGACCGATCTGAGGCTGCGCCCAGATCCTGCCGTGACACCTGTCTGCATGGCGATGGAGGCCGCTGAGCGGTACTATGAAAGCCTGGGCCGTACATGGGAGCGTGCAGCTTACATCAAGGCGCGCCCTTGCGCCGGAGATTTGGCTGCGGGTCAGCGGTTTTTGGACAGCCTGCGTCCCTTCGTCTGGCGCCGCCATCTGGACTTTGCCGCTATTCAGGACGCTCACGATATGCGCCTCCGTATCCGGGAAAACAAAGGCACTGGCGGGTCGTTGTCGATCCCCGGACACGACATGAAGCTGGGCCAGGGCGGTATCCGTGAAATCGAGTTCTTTACCCAGACTCGTCAATTGATCGCAGGCGGTCGAGATGCTGATCTGAGGGTGCGTGGCACGGTTCCGGGGCTTGCGGCGCTGGCCTCCAAGGGGTGGGTGCCGCAGGATGTGGCCGACAAGCTAACCGATCATTACCGTGCCCACCGCGAAGTTGAACATCGCATCCAGATGATCCATGACGCGCAGACTCACAAAGTGCCGAACTCACCCGAAGGGGTCGAACGGGTTGCATGTCTGATGGGGATCAGCAGCGAAGAGTTGACGCAAGACCTGACAAACCGTCTGACCGAAGTGCATGAGCTGACCGAGGGTTTTTTCGCCCCCGGGCCCGGAGCCGTACCTGCGCCAATACAGGATGTCGAGTTCGACAAAAGCGTTTTGGCCCGTTGGACGACATATCCAGCCCTGAGATCCCAGCGCGGCGCGCGGATTTTCGAACGTCTGCGGCCCGAGTTGCTGACGCGCCTCGCCAAGACCGCCAAGCCCGATGAAGCGCTGATGGCACTGGACGGGTTTCTGGCGGGATTGCCTGCCGGGGTGCAGCTGTTTTCGCTGTTCGAGGCCAATCCGCAACTGATCGATCTTCTGATCGATATCGTTGGCACGTCGCACGCTTTGGCCTCGCATTTATCGCGCAACGCGTCTGTATTTGACGCTGTGATCGGCGGCAGTTTCTTTGCGGATTGGCCGGGGCAAGAGGCGTTGCAGTCTGAGTTGACGCAGGCTCTGTCAGAAGAAGCAGACTATGAAACCCAGCTCGATCTTGCACGACGCTGGTGCAAGGAGTGGCATTTCCGGGTTGGTGTGCATCACCTGCGTGGCCTGATCGATGGGGGCCAGGCTGGCCAGCAATATGCCGAGCTTGCTCAGTCGGTCATTGCATCCATCCTGCCGCAGGTCACCGAGAATTTCGCCCGCAAACACGGGCCTGCGCCGGGACGTGGGGCCGTCGTTTTGGGAATGGGATCATTGGGGGCAGGGCGGATCAACTCGCAATCCGATCTGGATATGATTGTGATCTACGACCCGTTGGATCAGGACATGTCGGATGGCCCGCGCCCCCTGGCCACGCGCACCTACTATGCACGATTCACGCAGGCCCTGATCACAGCTTTGTCCGCGCCGATGTCGCAAGGGCGGCTGTATGAGGTGGACATGCGGTTGCGCCCGTCGGGCAATCAGGGGCCGGTGGCGACCAGTTGGGCTAGTTTCACCAATTATCAGCAGAACGAAGCCTGGGTATGGGAGCATCTGGCCCTGACCCGCGCGCATGTTGTTGCTGGGGATGCGGAACTGGTCGAGGAAATCGAAACGTTCCGAGCCGGGTTTCTGTCACGTAAGAGAGACCACAGTAAAGTCTTGCACGAAGTGGCCGAGATGCGGTCGCGTCTGGCCGCAGCCAAAGCGCCCGCCGGTATCTGGGACGCCAAGAATGGCCCCGGTCGATTGATGGATATCGAGTTGATGGCCGAAACCGGCGCCTTGTTGGCAGGGTCTCAACAGCGCGATGTGTCGTCCGGTCTGGATGGTGCCGTCGCTACCGGGTTGCTGGATGTCGCGCAGGCGCAATCCCTGAAAGATTGCTATGACCTATGCTGGTCCGTGCAATGCGCGGCGCGGCTGCTTTCAGGCAAGGCTATCGAGGCTGACAAGATCGGTGAGGGCGGTGCGGCCTTTTTGTGCCGAGCTACCGGGTTCGAACAGGTCGAGGCGCTACAAACGGCTTTGCAGGATTGTTACACGACCGCAGCCGATCTGATCGGGGGCGTGATCAAAGGGGACGAAGATGGCACGCAGCACTGATCCCAATGACCACAAAGGTCTGATCCGCGAAGCCTATCGCATCGAAGGAATCACATTGCCGGAATGCCGCAGCATCTTTCTGGATTGGGCGCTTAGCCTTCCGGCGGACCGTGATCAGAACACAGCGCTGACAGAACTGCACGCGGGATATGTGGAACAGAACCCCGATCATCCGATGACACAGGTTCTGACCGAGGGCCTTCAGGCAGCTCAAACCCCGAAACGCCGCGGCGGCTGGCGATCCCGTAACCGCTAGGGCTTTTCCGCCGGCGCGTTCACGACTATGAGGGCGCCATGACCCAATCTGCCGACCGCCCCCGTATCCGCCTGAAACCCAAAGCCAACGCGCGCGGTTTGCGCCATGGCTTCCCGTGGGTTTATGCCAACGACATCGTCACCGATCGCCGCACCCGAAAGATCCTTGCGGGCGACTTGGCTGTGCTCGAAGACGAGAAACGCGCGCCCATCGCGCTGGTGGCGGTCAACCCCGAGTCCAAGATCATGTGCCGCGTACTGGATCGAGACATCGACGCGCAGCTCAACGCAGAGTGGTTCGAGACCCGTCTCAGTCGCGCTTTTGCGATGCGCGAGCTCCTGTTTGACGCCCCATATTATCGCCTGATTCATGCCGAGGCGGATGGCTTTCCCGGTGTTATCATCGACCGCTTTGGCGACGCATGTGTCATCCAGCCCAATGCGGCCTGGGCAGAGGCGCATCTGGACCTGCTGACTGAAGCACTGATCAAGGTCACTGGCGTGACCACGGTGCTGAAAAACGCCTCGGGGCGCACGCGTGGGTTAGAAGGGCTGGATGACGTTAGCAAAACTCTGCGCGGCACCGCGCCCGATGCGCCGCTGCCGGTACCGATGAATGGTGCGACCTATATGGCCGATGTGACCGGCGGCCAAAAAACTGGGCTTTTCTACGATCAGCGCCCAAACCATGCCTTTGCAGCACAGCTGGTTCACCCCGGCGCGCAGGTATTGGACGTGTTCAGCCATGTCGGCGGCTTTGGTCTTGCAATGCTTGCAGGCGGAGCACAGCGGGCACTAAGCGTTGACGGATCTGCAGCGGCGCTGGAGCTGGCGACCAAAGGGGCTGGGGCTTCGGGTCTTGCAGACAAGTTCCAAACCCGACAGGGTGACGCGTTCGACGTGCTGACCCAATTGGGGGAAGAAGGTGCTCAGTTCGACGCGGTGATCTGCGACCCACCTGCTTTTGCGCCTTCGAAACAAGCGCTCGATGCGGGTTTGCGCGCTTATGAGCGTATCGCACGATTGGCGGCTCCTCTGGTCAAACCCGGTGGCTACCTGGGGCTCTGCTCCTGCTCGCACGCCGCCGATCTGGGACGTTTTCGCGATGCGTCCTCCCGTGGGATCGGTCGCGCCGGACGTCACGCGCAATTGATCCATACCGGATTTGCCGGCCCGGATCACCCGCAGCTACCGCAACTGGCGGAAAGCGGCTATCTCAAAGCGATTTTCTACCGCCTATGAAAGCTGTGCTCGATACCTGCGTCATCTATCCCACGGTGATGCGTGAGATGCTGTTGGGCGCGGCTCATCTAGGCCACTTCACCCCGGTCTGGTCAGCGCGTATCCTGGAAGAATGGGCTCGCGCGTCCCGCAAACTGGGCCCGGCGGGTGAGGCGCAAGCGCGCGCAGAAATCGCCCTGACACGAGCCAACTGGCCAGAGGCGGAGCGGGCTCCGAATGAAGGATTGCAAAACCGCCTTTGGCTGCCAGACGTCGGTGATATCCACGTGCTGGTGACCGCAATTACGGCATCTGCTGATGTGATTGTCACGGTGAATGCCAAAGATTTTCCGAAAAATATCCTAGCCGAAGAAGGCCTCGATCGCCGAGACCCTGACAACCTGCTTCACGGCATCTGGCAGGCAGACCCAATGGGTATGAACACACTTGCCGCTCAGGTCCTTGAAGAAGCCAACCGCCTTTCAGGCGATCAATGGACCCTTCGCGCGCTTATGAAAAAGGCGCGCCTCCCACGCCTTGGCAAAGCCGTGACCTCCTAAGCGGGATCCCACTACATCTGGCTATAAATACTTCGGAGAGCGCGAGAGGCTGGCCTCTCGCTGCGCCCCCTCAACCACGTGCCCAACGCTGTTCAAGCTTCTCAAGCGCTGCGATCCGTTCATCCGTCTTCGGATGGCTCATCAACCACGCCGGAACAACGCCGGCGCGCTGCTGCGTCAAGTCCTCCAGCTTATGAAACAACGATTTCTGCGGCCCAATTCCAATGCCTGCTTTGGTTAACAACGCAGCAGCATATTCATCCGCCTCATATTCATCCCCCCGTGACAGGCGCGAGGCCAGAAGGGCAGTCAAAGCATTCGCAATCATCGCACCGATGAAGGGGATGAACCGGTTCAAAACCACTATCAGAGCTGTACGCAACGCGTTCTGGCCCGAGAAATCGATCATCCGCCGCCGCGCATGGCCTAGCGCCACATGACCCAGTTCATGCGCGATCACGCTGGCCATTTCTTCGGCCGAAACCTCTCCGCTGCGGAATTTGCGGTAAAACCCGCGCGTGATGAAAATGCGCCCGTCCGGTGCGGCCAGACCGTTCACCGGGTCGATCTCGTAGATATAGACGGGAACGCGCTCGATCCCGAGCGCTGCGGCCAGCCTGTCAGTCATGCGTTTCAGGACAGGATCGGCCAGTTCCGTCGACTTGGCATCCAATTCCCGATGCGTGCGCCAGACGGAAATCCGGTACATCACGATGGCATACCCAATGGCCAGCAGGATCGGGGTTAATCGAAGCATGTTAAAGATATGGTCGGAACAATGGCGTTGCGCAAGTCACGCTGAGGTGTTGTTCGTTCAGATTTATGCGCTCCAACCGTAAAACCCTCCTGTCCTACGAAAAGTTGTGATTTCCAGATTTGTACAATTGATTAAAGCATCGATCCAAATTAACCCACGGGACGTTATCGATGAGGGACTCATGACCGACAAGAACTATGAAGCTCGTCACCTGGAAACGCTCGACAGGGACTTGCGTCGCTTTTCACGCCTCGAAGTGGCGACCGCTCAAGTCGGGCGCCCGGTCGTGGGATCGGGCATCGCCTTTGCATTCATTGTCGTCGCAGGTCTCGTGGCCGCGTTCCTGTTCGGACAGGACAGTAACACGCTTATCGTTGTGATCGCGGCGATGTTCGGGGCCTACATGGCGCTGAACATCGGAGCCAATGACGTGGCCAACAATATGGGCCCCGCTGTTGGCGCAAATGCGCTGACCATGGGTGGTGCCATCGCGATTGCCGTTGTTTTTGAAAGCGCCGGAGCGCTGATTGCGGGTGGAGACGTTGTATCGACCATTGCCAAGGGGATCATCGCGCCGGAAAGCATGGGAACGGCGGATGTATTCATCTGGGCGATGATGGCGGCGCTGCTGTCGTCTGCACTTTGGGTCAATCTGGCGACATGGATCGGCGCACCGGTTTCCACCACGCATTCCGTCGTGGGCGGTGTCATGGGGGCAGGGATCGCCGCAGCCGGTTTCGGAGCTGTAAGCTGGGGTACCATGAGCAAAATCGCGGCCAGCTGGGTAATTTCGCCTGTATTAGGCGGTTTGGTCGCTGCCGGATTTTTGTGGTTCATCAAGGCTAGGATCATCTATCAGGAAGACAAGATTGCCGCGGCCCGCAAATGGCTGCCGATGCTGGTTGGGATCATGGCGGGTGCCTTTGCGTCTTACCTGGCGCTGAAGGGCCTCAAGAAGATCATCAAGATCGACCTCGGTACCGCATTGCTGATCGGCGCGGCCTGTGGAGGGCTGATCTGGGCCGCGATGATCCCGGTGATCCGTCGTCAGTCCGAGGGGCTGGAGAACCGCAACAAATCACTGAAAATCCTGTTTGGAATTCCGCTGATCGTATCGGCGGCATTGCTGAGCTTTGCGCATGGCGCAAATGACGTCGCCAATGCGGTGGGACCTCTGGCCGCGATCGTGCAGGCCTCTGCCTCAGGTGATTTCACACAGGCTGTCAGCATCCCTTATTGGGTCATGATCATCGGCGCATTTGGCATTTCATTCGGCCTGTTCCTGTTTGGGCCAAAACTGATCCGAATGGTCGGCAGCCAGATCACCAAGCTCAACCCGATGCGGGCCTATTGCGTCGCGCTGTCAGCCGCGATCACGGTGATTGTCGCAAGCTGGCTTGGCTTGCCCGTCAGTTCCACCCACATCGCGGTCGGTGCTGTTTTCGGTGTAGGCTTTTTCCGCGAATGGGATGCAGAGCGTCGGTTGAGACGGGCCAGCCTGGCGGTACCCGAACGCCCCCGTGTCGCACCGGAAGAACGCCGCCGCCGTAAGCTTGTGCGCCGATCGCATTTCCTGACCATCATTGCCGCGTGGCTTATCACGGTTCCCGCCGCAGCGATGCTGGCAGCCGTTCTGTTTCTTGGTATTCAGATGATTGCCGGATAAATTCAGGCGCTGACCTTAACGGGTCAGCGTCCGCATACCCTGTTCCAGCCCGGCCCGGCCTCTGCATTCCAATGCTCATTTGCGCCGCCGGGGTAGGCGGTCTCATAGCAGCTTATCGAGACGTCGCCGACGAAGATGCACATGTAATCCGGGCCTCAGGTTCGCAAGGCTTCATGTGTCGGGTTTTGTTGGCCAATTCAAAAAGCACCAGAAACCGCTGATGCTGCTATTGTTTTCCGGGCGTAGCTAGCTCCAGATTTTCATGTAGGTCAGCCAAGGTTTCAGCCGTAAGTGTGGACCCTTTGGACGCATCAAAAAACGCGTGCTCAGCTTCTTTTTGCGCCACCAGGCTGTCCGTTCTCAAATCTCTGACATCGGCACGGAGTTCGCCTTGTGCCTCCTCAAAGGTCTGTGCGTCTTGCAGTTCGCTTTCCAAGGCATCGAGTTTGTCATTGTAGTCTGGGTCTCCGGGATCAAGTGCAGCAATATCATCAGCGACCTGGTCACTGCTCCGGCCGTCATAGCTTTCGTTCAGATCCCGTAAGTCCCTCCGTGCATCGTGTAACTGATCACGCAGGTCGTAATACTCCGCTGCGGCAGCCTGATAAGTGGCGATCTTTCCGACATTGCTATTTGCGGCAGCGTTCAGGAAGGCCGGGGTGGCCGCTTTCGACGCGTTCAGATTGCGCAGCTTGCTCGAACCACTGGGATCGGTGATCGCGGCCGCCAGCGGGTCCTTGTATCGGTGCTTCTTGCCGTCATGGTGCAACGCGTCGTAGCGAAGGCGGAAATTGGTGTCCTTGGAGCGGTATTGACGAGTCTCTGAATACTGGTGATAGGTCGGATCGTAAGGCACTGGTTGTACAGTCACTTCGTCTTTCGGGTGGCTCTTTGGTTGCGGAAGCCCAAGATTGTCATGATAAACGCCCAACGCGTCCTTTGTCAGAGAGCGCCCCTTAGAAGCGTCAAAGAAAGCGTCTTCTGCTTCTTCCAGGGCATCCTTTGTCTGGTGTCCAAGATCTTTCAGATCGGCGCGCAAACCGTCGCGGGTTTCTTCATATGTTTCAGCGTCCCGTAGTTCGGATTCCAATGCTTCACGTTTGCTGTCGTATTCCGGATCCGACGGATCAAGTGCTGCAATGTCATCGGCAATCTGTTCACTGCTTCGCCCGTCGTACCTTTCGTTCAGATCCCGCAAGTCGCGTCGTGTATCATAGAGCTGACCACGCAGGTCGTAATACTCCGCTGCAGCGGCCTGATAAGTGGCGATCTTTCCAACATTGCTGTTGGCCGCAGCGTTCCGGAATGCCGGGGAGGCTGCTTTCGACGCGTTCAGATTGCGCAGTTTATCCGAGCCATTAGGATCGGTGATCGCTGCTGCCAGCGGGTCACGGTAGCGGTGTTTCTTGCGGCCATCCAAACCAGGAGTGCCGTCATGCCGGGCTACCGGGCGCAACGAGCGTTCGATCGGTTTGACCGAAACAGTCTTGTATGTACGAGTTTTCTTTGCAGGTTTATTGCCGGACTTCTTCGCTGGCTGTTTCCCGAAAAGCTGTTGGACATCCTTCTTGAACTCTCGTCCAAATTCACCAACCGAGACACGCCGGACTTTTTGGTTTCCGCCGGTGCCAGTATTAGACTTTTTTGCTTTTGCAGCGTGTTGTTTTTTGGATCCGGCGCTTTTCTGCGAAGCTGACGCTTTGCCCTTGGAGTTGTTTTTTCCACCACCGTTGGCCTGGGATCCTCTTGAGGAATTCCCTTTTCCATTGGATCCATTGCCCTTGCCATTGTCGGCTTTACCGGAATTCCCTTTGCCATTTCCATTGTCGGCTTTACCGGAATTCCCTTTGCCATTTCCATTGCCGTTCTTTGCGAACGCTGCATCCGGCGCGAGCGCAAAAGTCGCTGCTGCTACGACAGCAACACACAGTGATGTGGCGGTTGCCACAGACGCTAGAAGGTTTCGTAAATTGTGGCCGACCATCTCTCCCCCCAGCTTTAACGCGCTTGCACCTTATCACGAGATGGGAATTCGACGAGTCTTATGAAGCCTTTTGTGTACTATTTGTAAACATTGTGTGGGTGGGGGGGCTATTTGAGGTGTTTGTTTTTGTTTTGGACACAACCGGGCGAAGCTTGAAGCCTTAACTTGGCTACCGAGTCAGTTCCCTCATGCCCTGTTCCAGACCGGCCAGAGTCATTGGCACCATGCGCTCTTCAAAGATTTCACGGATCATGCCGATGGAATGGGTGTATTCCCAGTACTTCTCGGGCACAGGGTTGATCCACAGGTTCGATGCCCATTGATCCCTCGCGCGTTGCAGCCAGACCTGACCGGCCTCTGCGTTCCAATGCTCGTTTGCGCCGCCGGGATAGGCGATCTCATAGGGGCTCATCGAGGCATCGCCGACGAAGATGCACTTATAGTCACTGCCATAGGTGCGAAGAACCTCGTGGGTCGGGGTCTGCTGATCCCACCGGCGGCGGTTGTCGCGCCAGACACCTTCATAGAGGCAATTGTGAAAGTAGTAGTATTCGAGATGTTTGAACTCGGTTCGCGCGGCTGAGAACAATTCCTCGACCACCTTGATATGCGGGTCCATTGATCCGCCGACATCCAGAAACAGCAGTACCTTGACTGCGTTGTGGCGTTCGGGGCGGGTTTTGACATCCAGATAGCCATGTTCGGCGGTGGCGCGTATGGTGCCATCCAGATCCAGTTCCTCGGCAGCGCCTTCGCGCGCCCAGCGGCGCAGGCGTTTCAAAGCAACCTTGATGTTGCGCGTGCCCAGTTCAACCGTGTCGTCCAAATTCCTGAATTCCCGTTTATCCCAGACTTTGACCGCGCGCTGGTGGCGGCTTTCCTTCTGACCGATGCGGACCCCTTCGGGGTTGTATCCATAGGCCCCGAACGGAGAGGTGCCGGCCGTGCCGATCCACTTGTTCCCCCCCTGATGGCGACCTTGCTGGTCCTTGAGACGTTCACGCAGGGTTTCCATCAGCTTGTCGAAACCTCCCAAGGCTTCGATTTCTGCTTTCTCTTCGTCGCTGAGGTGTTTTTCGGCCATTTTGGCCAGCCAATCGCCGGGGATATCAACAGCTTCCAACACCTGATCGAAACTGATCTCGTTCAGCCCTTCGAAACTGGCGGCGAAGGCGCGGTCGAACTTGTCGATATTGCGTTCGTCCTTCACCATCGAAACACGGGCAAGGTAGTAGAACGCCTCGACATCATATGTTGCCAAACCCTTTTTCATACCCTCCAGAAAAGTCAGATATTCCCGGAGCGATACCGGGATACCTGTTTTGCGGAGGTTTTCGAAAAAGGGCAGGAACATCGTGTCAGGCCACCAGTCGCACCAGAACCAACGAGATGACCAGCCCAACCAAGGCAAAAGCGATCCCGTAACCGGTGGCATATTGCGCCATGTCGGCCCCGTTGCCATTGCGTTTTTTCGCAGTCAGAGCGCCCAGGATTGCCCCCAGTATCGCCATTCCCAGAACTACCACCATAAATTTGTCATCCGTCTTTCGTGTTTTCCGGGGTTCGGCGGGTGCTGCCCTGTGTCAGGGACTGGGCCACCAGATCCGAACCAAACCCGTATCGCGCCCATCCAAGGCTGTCCAGCCTGACGGCGCGTGCCTGCTGCATTTGACCCGCCTGTTTCAGCGCTTCAGATTTCAGCAGCAGCAACGTGGCCAGCAACGAAGCGTTTTCAGCTCGGGTCATCACATCGATGGCTTGGTCCAGCTCGGGCAGAACGCGTGGTCCCTGATCCTGCGCAAGCGCAAAGGCGGCTGTCTGTGTGGTGACATAGGCCTGATGAACTTCGGTACCCGGCGTGGCCTTGAGAAACTGCTGGGCAATCTGGAATTGCCGCTCGGCTTCTGCCGGGTCGCTGAACTGTTCCATGCGCCCCAACAGGTAATGTGGATAGGCGCGTCGATGATCCGTCCATCCCATTTGCTGACCGATGCGTGCGGCTTTTTTGGCGGCGCGCATCTGTCTGGGGGAACCCGGTCCGGGCCCCAACGATTTCTGGATCGCGTCGATCCAGTCGCGGGGTGTCTGCGTGGAAGGTTGTGCAGCCAGACGGTCTCCGCGCGGGTTCAGGCGGCTGAGAACGCCGGGGATGATGGCTGCGACCTGTTCGCGGGTCATGCCGGTGCGCAATTCGGGCGCATAGGCAGCGCGCAGGATCAGCATGTCAAACCCTGTCAGAACAGTATGAATATTGTCGTCGTTGAACACCGAATCCGGCAGATGGTAGAGGTCGTTCAGCGGGCCCAGGGCTTGCGCCAGTTCTTCATGCAGGCAATCGCGCATTTCCTGCGGGCTGACATCGTATGGGATGAATATTCCCAGCCGCTCGCGCTGGCGCAGCTCAGTCCAGCTGCTTTTGATTTTACGGCGGTCACGGCGATACTCTTCCAGGCTGGACGCGTTAGGCACAACGAAACAAGCCGCGTTGGGCAGAATGCGCAGGATGTCTTTCTGGCTGACCGCTTCGATGGTGATATTGGCCTGACCTTCGTTGACCTGCCGGATGTTGATGCCGGCCTCGCGCTTCAGGCGAGTGAGCAGGCGGGTCAGATCCTGTTGCATGCTTGAGGTTGGTGATCCGGTCAGTCGGACTGTGACCGGCGTTTCAAATCGCGTAAAGACGGGCAGGCCAGCCCCGCTTTCCAGCTCGAAGTGCAAGGACACGAAATCCGAAGCAATGTTCTTGTTGGACCGCGCAGGCGGTGATGGACGCGCCGTCGCAAATGATTTTGCGGGTGGCAAGGCCACTTCAATGGGCTTGACCTGATCCGGGATCTCAATTGTTTCAATCGTAGTGCAGCCAGCAACGGCCAGCGCCAGAAAAAGGGCACTCCATCGCATCATGAGCGGGCGTACTTGATGAACGGTGTCAACGTGCCGATGCGATCATACAAGTGCCGCGCAGTGTGGTTGAACTCTTGCGTCAGCCAATAGACCGATGGAGCACCCTGACGATCTGCCTCATCATAAACGGCCTGGATCAACGCGCGGCCTACGCCTGTTCCACGTGTTTCAGGTCGCGCGAACAGGTCCTGTAGATAACAGACCTTTTCCACTTTCCAGGCATTGCGATGAAACAGGTAGTGCGTCAGACCGACCAGTGCACCATCCTGCACCGCCACAAAACAGGAAAAATCCTGCGGGTCGTCGCCCAGCAATCTGGAAAACGTCGTTTCGTATATGTCATCGGGCAGGGCGGTTTCGTAAAACGCCAGATAGTCCCGCCACATGTCGGCCCATTGGTCTTTGTCCTCGGCACGCAGGGTGCGGACTGTCAGTGCGTTTGCCAAGCGATGCATCCAGTTCTGTGGGGTAGAAACTTTGTCTCGTCAGATAGCCCGATGCTGACATTCGGGTAGACCCAAGGCAAGCCATGATCCCCGACAGCTCACGCACCGGCTAGCGTTTGCCACGTGCCATGAACGCCAGGCGCTCAAACAAATGCACATCCTGCTCGTTCTTCAACAACGCGCCATGCAGTTTCGGCAGCGCGCTGGCGCCGTCACGCTTGAGATCCTCGGCTGTCAGATCTTCGGCCAGCAGCAGTTTCAGCCAGTCCAGAACTTCGGAAGTCGATGGCTTTTTCTTCAGCCCCTGGGTCTCGCGGATTTCGTAAAACTGCGTCAGTGCCGTGGTCAGAAGCGCGTCTTTGATGCCGGGGTGATGTACTTCGACGATCCGGCGCATCGTGGTCTCGTCGGGGAATCGGATGTAGTGGAAAAAGCACCGGCGCAGGAAGGCGTCAGGCAGTTCTTTCTCGTTGTTCGAGGTGATGATGACGATAGGGCGGTTCTTGGCCCGGATCGTGTCACCTGTCTCGTAAACGTGGAACTCCATCTTGTCGAGCTCCTGCAAGAGATCGTTAGGAAACTCGATATCTGCTTTGTCGATTTCGTCAATCAGCAGAACGACCTTTTCGTCCGCATCAAACGCCTGCCACAACTTACCCTCGCGGATATAGTTCGACACCTCATGGACGCGTTCTTCGCCCAACTGGCTGTCCCGCAGGCGGCTGACCGCGTCGTATTCATAAAGACCCTGTTGGGCGCGGGTCGTGGATTTCACGTTCCATTCGATCATCCTCAGACCCAGCGCACCGGCCACCTGTTTGGCCAGCTCGGTCTTACCGGTGCCAGGTTCGCCCTTCACCAATAAAGGGCGTTCCAGTGTGACAGCGGCGTTCACGGCAATGGTCAGGTCGTCCGTGGCGACATATTCGGCAGTGCCTTGAAAACGTGCGGTCATGAGCCTCTCGTGTGATATTTTGTGGTCTGTGGGCAAGTTGTGTTTTCCGGGTTACAGACGGGCAACGATTTTGACAACCCGCGTCCCTGCGTCGGTTAAGTTGAATTTTGTAACAACTCCAAGACCTTTTGATTGATTCGAGCGCAGAAGGGGGACTTGTGATTTATTGATCGCCTCAAAAATGCCTGTCAAATTTCACAGAAAAACAAGGTTTTGCTGTTGTTTGTCTCATATTTAGACAAAACGGCGCGAGGGCGTGCGAATGGAACGTTTGTGTAGTGACAATCCTACGCCCGTCGGCTAAACGCTGCGCAGAAGGGGGAGCCAAATGTCAGGTGAAACTACCACGTCCGACGTTTCTGGCCATACCGAGGGAGCAAATATGAAGCAGGAAGTTTTTCTGCCGGAGGATTATCGCCCGGCCGAAGATGAACCTTTCATGAACGACCGTCAGCTTGAATACTTTCGCCGCAAGCTGTTGGATTGGAAGAATGAACTTTTGGCGGGCAGCCGCGACACGATCGAAGGGCTGCAGGACAACACCCGCAACATTCCGGACGTTGCAGACCGCGCAAGCGAAGAAACAGATCGAGCGCTGGAACTGCGCACCCGCGATCGCCAACGCAAGCTGGTTGCCAAAATCGACTCGGCTCTGCGCCGGATTGAAGAAAGCGAATACGGGTATTGCGAAAAGACAGGCGATCCGATCTCGCTGAAACGTCTGGACGCCCGTCCGATTGCGACAATGACGTTGGAGGCGCAGGAGCGTCACGAGCGTCGCGAAAAAGTCCACCGCGACGATTGAGCGCCGGGGACGTCTGAAAATTCTGAACGCCGGGGCCTGTGGCTCCGGCGTTTTTGCGTTAAGCGGGTGTCATGAAAATCGACGGGTTGAAATTTTGCGTAATTGGCGGCGGGATCGGAGGCCTGGCTTCTGCATTGGCGTTGCGGCAGCGAGGCGCGGATGTGACGTTGCTGGAACAGGCCCCCGCTTTGACCGAGGTCGGCGCTGGATTGCAGATCAGCGAAAACGGCATGTGTGTACTGCGTGCTCTTGGTGTGGAGGGCCAATCTGTCGGTCAAAAATCCGACGGTACGGTGATACGCGATTATCGTAAAGGGCGCGTGATCAGCCGGTTGCCCGGACCACTTGCCGGGCCGACCTTTTACTTCCACCGTGCAGATCTGCTGAATCTTCTCCACGAAGCAGCCCGGAAGGCCGGTGTGGCAATCCGTTTGGGTGCCAGGGTTACTGCTTTGCGGAAACATCCGAACGAGGCGGAAATCGTTTTGGAAACAGGCGAACGGATACGGACAGAATGCGCTGTTGCGGCTGATGGTGGCCGTAGCATTATTCGTCCGACGCTGAACGGGCCTGAAAGACCAGAGTTCACGCATCAGGTCGCCTGGCGCGCCACTATTCCATGGCAACTGGGGCCCGACGCAATCACGGCATCCCTGAGCATGGGGCCCGGGCGGCATGTGGTGACCTATCCACTCCGCGACCAGAGCATGATGAACATCGTAGCGGTCGAGGAACGTTCGGACTGGCGGGAAGAGGGCTGGAAACTGAAAGGTGATCCGGACGACCTGCGCGCACGTTTTGCAGGCTTTGGCGGTCCGGTGCGTGACATCTTGTCAAAGGTCGCCGAGGTGAAACTGTGGGCCCTGTTTTTACGTCCCGTCGCGCAAAGTTGGCAAAACGGCCGCCTTGTTTTGCTGGGCGATGCGGCGCATCCGACCCTGCCGTTCATGGCGCAAGGTGCCTGCCTGGCACTCGAGGACGCTTGGGCGCTTGTGCGTTCGTTTGACGATCAATCCGGTGTCACCAGCGCGCTTGCAGCATATGAAACGACCCGTCGACCAAGGGCGCAACAGGTGGTCGCTGCCGCTGGCGCCAATGCGCACAACTTTCATTTACGAGGACCTGCTCGGTTAGCAGCCCAATGCGCCCTGATGGTCGCAGGAGGGCAATTGTCACGCCGATTCGAGTGGATCTACAGCCACGATGTGACAGCCTGATAAATCAAAGATCCAGATCCACCCAAACAGGCACGTGATCCGAAGGTTTTTCGTGCCCGCGCACGACGGCATCGATCCGGCAATCTCGCATAAGATCCGCCGCCTGTGGCGTCAGCAAGAAATGATCGATCCGAATACCGTCGTTCCGGTTCCAGGCCCCGGCCTGATAGTCCCAGAATGAATAGTGTTCAGCGCCCTGGGTGGTGGCTCGGAACGCTTCGGTAAAGCCAAGGTTCAAAATCTTGCGATATGCAGCGCGGCTCTCAGGGCGGAACAATGCGTCTTCGCGCCATGCATCGGGGCGTTTCGCGTCCTCGGCCTGAGGGATTATGTTGTAGTCACCCGCCATCAAAGCGGGCTCCTCGGAAGCCAACAGGTCCCGGGCACGGTCGTAAAGCCGTTCCATCCAAGCCAGCTTGTAGTCGTATTTAGGACCAGGCACCGGGTTGCCGTTCGGTAAATACAATCCACAAATCCGTACGGCCTTTTCGCCAACGACGGTGGCTTCGATCCAGCGGGCCTGTTCATCCTCGTCATCGCCGGGAAGGCCGCGTGACACGTCCTCGAGGGGCAGCTTTGATAGGATTGCAACGCCGTTGAAGCTTTTTTGCCCGTGAGTTTCCACGTTATATCCGCGCTCTTCGAACAACTCGCGGGGGAAATTCTCGTCGATCGACTTGATCTCTTGCAACAAAACCACGTCCGGTTGCGCTTCATCCAACCAACGGGGCAGGGCTTCGGCCCGCGCCTTGATACCATTGATGTTGAACGTGGCGATTTTCATGCGCGATCCTCCGAAACCCTCAGGTCACCTATCGCGCAGATCGCGCCCAGCGGCAAGTCGGAGAACGGGTTTGCGAGGCTCTGCCTCGCGCTCCGAGGTATTTTGGGCCAGATGAAGAAACGGATTTTTAACTAAGTTTTCCGAAAGTCCAAGAGCGGTACAGGCGGAGGCGCCGATGACCGCGCCAGGTGAAGCTCTACGGCTCATGCGTCGGAGAGTGGATCCCTGTTTCATCGGGCAAAAAATACCTTGGGGGTTTGGGGGCAAAGCCCCCAATGGCGTTTACATCGAAAACGAAGTGCCGCAGCCACAAGATGAGGTGGCGTTCGGGTTTTCGATTACAAATCGAGCGCCGATCAGTTCCTGCGTAAAGTCAATCACTGCATTTTCCAGGAAAGGCAATGAGATCGCGTCCACGATCACTTTTTGGCCTTTGCCTTCCAGCACCAGATCGTCTTCTTTCGGGGAATCCAGCGCGATTTCGTACTGAAACCCGGAACACCCGCCACCTTCTACTGCGACGCGCAAGGCCTGACCCTGATCCGCCGCGCCGATTTCGGCAAGACGTTCAAAGGCACGTTCCGTGACTGTTGGGGGCAGATTCATGCCAGTCTCCAAAGGTTTCCTTCCCTTACGCCATACAATATAGAAAGCGCAAGCACAGGCGACAAGGACAAGACCTTTGGATAGAGCGGGTTTTGCCTCGGATCCAGACCGCGCAAGAGGGCGGTTGGTATCGGAGGAAGAGAGTAGTTTCCGATCATGTTTTCAGCGTGACCGGGACAGGATCATTCATGCCAGCGCCTTTCGGCGGCTCAAGCACAAGACGCAAGTGTTCGTGGAACATGAGGGTGATAGCTACCGCACCCGCCTGACTCATTCCATTGAGGTAGCGCAAGTGGCGCGGACCATCGCCGGTGCACTGGGGCTGAACCCTGAACTGACCGAGGCAGTGGCTCTGGCCCATGATCTGGGGCATACGCCTTTCGGTCATACCGGTGAGGACGCCTTGCACGCGTTGATGGCGCCTTATGGTGGTTTTGACCACAACGCACAGGCCATTCGGATCGTCACAAAGTTAGAACGCCACTATGCTGAATTCGATGGCTGCAACCTGACCTGGGAATGTCTGGAGGGTATCGCAAAGCACAATGGTCCGGTCAAAGGTGATCTGCCCTGGGCGCTGGCCGAGTGCAATCAGGGTTTCGATCTGGAATTGCACACCCATGCCAGCGCGGAAGCGCAAGTTGCAGCGCTGTCTGACGATATTGCCTACAACAACCACGATCTTCTGGACGGTCTGCGCGCAGGGTTGTTCGCAGATGATGATTTGCGAGTCCTGCCAATCGTTGGGGCTTGTTATGCTGAGGTAGATTCGAATTACCCAGCGCTGGATGACTATCGCAGGCGTCACGAGGCGTTACGGCGGGTGTTCGGTGTGATGGTGTCAGACGTCATCAACACGTCCCGTGACTTGATCGAGAGCTCGGGGGCGCAGTCGGTCGAGGACATCCGCCATCTGGGACATCCTGTTATTCAGTTCTCTGATGGGGTTTGGGTGCAGCTTCGCGAAATCCGGGCGTTTCTGTTTACCCGGATGTATCGTGCGCCCAGCGTGATGAAAGTTCGGGCGGAGGTCGCAAAGATAGTGGAAGACCTATTTCCGATCTATCTCAACGACCCCAGGCAAATGCCGGCACGCTGGCACGATGACATTGAAGCAGCCAGAGACGAGACGGCATTGGCACGTATTGTATCGGACTATATCGCAGGTATGACCGACCGCTTTGCCCTGCAGGATCATGAGCGGCTGACCGGTTGATCACTCAACAGCGATATAGGCAATGGCCCAGACTTGCTGACCTGCCTGTTTTGCGGATTGGTCGGCATCATCGGTAGGCGGGAACACGATCATCGTGGGGCCGTACCCGCCGATCCCCAACGGGGCGCCATCTGCGTGCGTGGCTACAATGGGTTTGTTTGTTGCGATGCTGTCCCACTCGATTTCGGCCTGATATCCATCCAGTGCCATGGGCAGGGCCTTTTTCCCTTCAGCTCCGGCCATGATCATGACCTCGGAAAGGAGAGGACCTGAGAACGCATAGTCTCGTTGATTGTCCGGTAGGCCGTAGGGAATTTTGATCTCAAACTGCTCCAGCGCATCCAGCATGGCCGCATCAAATCCGGCTGCGCCGTCATGTGTGACTTCCAGATAGCCCAGCAAACCGCCGTCGTTCTCGTCCCGTGTGGGCAGATTGGTTTCGCTGACATCACCCCCAAGGGTCAGCAGCACATGGCCTTGCGGTTGGGGCAGCTCGGCCAGGGCGGGAACGGCGGTGGCCAGAAGTAGGGCAAAAGACAAGGCGCGGTGCATAAGGGTCTCCGGTGGCTGAGTTCGGGCCGAGATTAGCGACCTTTACCGCTAAACCAAGCTTAAACATTAGGCGTCCATTGACCTTGCCGCTTTGCGTGGTAAACCGCCGGGCAAGCAAAAGGACATCCGAAATGAACCTGTTTTCCGAGATCCGCAGCCTGGTACTGAACGCGCTGGCACAGATGCAGTCCGAAGGTGCGCTGCCCGAGGGGCTGAGCTTTGACAACGTGGCGGTTGAACCCCCACGCGATGCGGCGCATGGGGACATGGCGACCAATGCGGCAATGGTGTTGGCAAAACCGGCCAAGATGAAGCCGCGCGATATTGCGGATGTGCTGGCCGGGAAACTGTCGGCGGATGCGCGGATCACCAGTGCCGAAGTGGCTGGACCGGGTTTTTTGAACCTGAGACTCGCGGCGTCGGTCTGGCAGAGTGTTCTGGCAGCGGTGCTGGAAAAGGGCACCGATTATGGCCGGTCGTCCATAGGTCATGGCCAGAAGGTCAATGTCGAATACGTCTCGGCCAACCCGACCGGTCCGCTGCACGTGGGCCATACGCGGGGCGCAGTGTTTGGCGATGCCCTGGCGAGCCTGCTGGCTTACTCGGGCCATGAGGTGACCCGAGAATACTACATCAACGATGGCGGCGCGCAGGTGGATGTGCTGGCGCGCTCGGCCTATGAGAGGTACCGCGAGGCCAACGGGCTGAGTCCCGAGATCGCCGAGGGGCTCTATCCCGGGGACTACCTGATCCCGATTGGTGAGGCGCTGAAAGAAAAATACGGCGACAGCCTGATCGACAAACCCGAAAGCGACTGGCTGGAAGATCTGCGCAGTTTCTCCACCGATGCAATGATGGACCTGATCCGCGCTGACCTGAAGGCGCTGGGCGTGGAGATGGACGTTTTCTTCTCGGAAAAATCGCTCTATGGCACGGGCCGGATCGAGGCTGCGTTGAAGTCTCTGACTGACAAGGGCCTGATCTACGAGGGCGTGCTTGAGCCACCAAAGGGCAAAAAGCCCGAGGATTGGGAGCCGCGCGAGCAAACCTTGTTCAAATCGACCGAGCATGGTGATGACGTGGACCGTCCGGTCAAGAAATCGGACGGCAGCTGGACATATTTCGCCCCCGATATCGCGTATCACTATGACAAGGTGAGCCGTGGCTTTGACGCGCTGATCGACGTGTTTGGGGCGGATCATGGCGGTTACGTCAAGCGGATGAAGGCGGCTGTGTCGGCCCTGTCTGATGGCAAAGTATCGCTGGATATCAAGCTGACGCAGCTGGTGAAGCTGTGGAAGAATGGTGAGCCGTTCAAGATGTCCAAGCGGGCAGGGAACTTTGTCACCCTGCGCGATGTGGTCGATCGGGTTGGGCCGGACGTGACCCGGTTTGTCATGCTGACCCGCAAGAACGACGCGTCATTGGATTTCGATTTCGACAAGGTGCTCGAGCAGAGCCGCGAGAACCCCGTGTTCTATGTGCAATATGCCCATGCCCGCGTTATGAGCGTTCTGCGCCGTGCTGCCGAGGCTGGAATTGTTGCAGATGATACGACTCTCTCCGGGGTGGATTTGGGTAAGATCGACCATGCTTCGGAACTGACCGTCGCCAAGAAACTGGCGGAATGGCCACGTCTGATCGAGATTGCAGCCCGGACCAACGAACCGCACCGCGTTGCCTTCTATCTATATGAAATTGCTGGGGATTTTCACGCTCTGTGGAACAAGGGAAATGAAGAAACCCAGTTGCGTTTCATTCAGGATGGCGATGTTGCCACAAGCCAGTCAAAAATCGCATTGGCCCGTGCCGTTTCTGTTGTGATTTCAGCGGGCTTGGGTATTCTTGGCGTTACCCCGGCGCAGGAGATGCGATAACAAATATCGCCCGAACCGCCGGTACGAGGTAGGCAAGAAATGACCCGCGCGCCTTTTTTCAGGCGCAAAACGGGCAGTGAGGCGGACATGGCGAGTTACGATTACTCGGGGCAGCAAAGCCCCGAGCAGATTCATTACCCGAATCAAGCGCATTCTGAGGATGCGTATGACTATCCCGAGGATATGCAGGACTATGACGCGCCGCGCGGTGCTTTTGGACTGGGCCGGGCTGTCAATTTTCTAGGTGCAGTCGCATCGCTGGCGTTGGTCGCTGGTGTTGGAGTCTGGGGTTACAAGCTTGTTATGCGGGATGTCAGCGGCGTGCCGGTTGTGCGCGCAGCCGAAGGGCCGATGCGGGTGCAGCCGGAAAACCCGGGCGGAACACCTGCCGATCATCAGGGTCTTGCCGTCAATGCCGTCGCCGCCGAAGGCAGTGCAGCCGCCCCGGCTGATCGCCTGATCCTTGCGCCACGGCCTGTCTCTCTGACAGATGAAGATGTGCCCGCCGCTGATCTGAAGCCAACCCCGGCTTTGCATGTGGTGGAAGAGCCGATCTCGACCCAGGAAGCTGCGCGACTGCGCCAGAATGCGGTGGACGCGCTGGTAGCGGAACTGGCGGGTGAGGCGGCCAAAACGCAGCAGGAGTTTGAAGACGGTGTACAGGTGGCGTCTTTGGCCACGCCCGAGGACGAACCTGCAATCGACCCCGCCGATTTTGCGGCGGCCTTGCCGGATCAGACCATTGCCGCCTTGCCGGGGGTACGTCGATCCTTGCGGCCGTTGACGCGCCCGGCGCGTGCGACACGCAGTCAGGTCTCGCCCAGTGAGACATCAGAAGATGCAATTAATGCAGCCGTGAAAGCGGCGGCCGGGCTAGATGTTGATCCGGGTTCATTGGCCAAGGGCACGCGTCTGGCTCAGCTTGGGGCCTTTGATAGTACCCAGGTTGCACAAGCGGAATGGGATCGCTTGAACGGAAGGTTCAGTGAATATATGTATGACAAACAACGTGTTATACAGAAAACTTCAAGCGGTGGCCGAACGTTCTATCGCTTGCGTGTTCTGGGCTTCGAAGACTTGAGCGACTCTCGCCAGTTCTGTGCCGCATTGGTTGCACAAGGTGCTGATTGCATCCCGGTGGCCGTCAGGTGAAATTTGGTGCCGCGATCACCGACGCTGAAGGGCTGCGCCTGACGCGGCAGGAAAGGGACCTGTTTCGCCAGATGAACCCGTTCGGGTTCATCCTGTTCGCTCGCAACGTCGAAAGTACCGATCAGGTCCGCGCGTTGTGTGATGATTTCCGCGAGGCCGTCGGGCGCAATTGCCCGATTACCATCGATCAGGAGGGGGGACGCGTGCAACGCCTGCGCGCGCCGTTGGCCCGTGAATGGCAACCACCGATGGATCATGTGACCAATGCCGGTGAGCAGGCAGAGCGCGCCATGTACTTGAGGTACCGCCTGATTGCCGATGAACTGTTTTCTCTGGGCATCGACAGCAACTGTGCTCCGATGGTTGACGTGGCGCAGCAAGGGACGCACGCTTTCCTGAAGAACCGCTGCTACGCCACTGACCCTGAACGAATTTCCGGGATCGGAAGGGCGGTGGCGAAAGGTCATCTGGATGGCGGCGTTCTGCCAGTTCTCAAACACATCCCGGGCCATGGGCGCGCGACGATGGACAGTCATTACGATCTGCCACTTGTCGACTTGTCCTTGGATGTACTGGAAAGCAGCGACTTCGCACCGTTTCGCGCTCTGAACGACCTGCCAATGGGGATGACCGCGCATCTGGTCTATGACCAGATTGACCCGCAGCCTGCTACGATCTCAGCCATTATGATGGATTTGATCCGCGACAAGATTGGCTTTGACGGTCTGATCATGACCGACGACATCTCGATGAAGGCCCTCAGTGGTTCGCTGATGGATCTGTCTCGGCAGTCATTGCAGGCTGGCTGCGACGTTGTTCTGCACTGCAATGGTAGTTTTGCAGAACGCGCCGAGGTGATGGAAACTGCCGGAGAAATGTCGGATGTGGCACAAGCCCGCGCAGAACGGGCGCTGGCGATGCGCAAACCTCCGCAGGAACTTGACATCCCTGCCGCCGAGGCGGAACTATCTGCCCTAATGGGCGGGCAGGTATATGAACGATAACCTCTTTAGCGAAGACCCTGTCTCGGTCGCGGATCGTCTTGCGGCCGAAGCACTGATCGTTGACGTCGATGGGTTCGAAGGCCCGTTGGACGTTCTTCTGATGCTGTCGCGCACACAGAAGGTTGATCTGCGGAAAATCTCGGTTCTGGCGCTGTCGCAGCAATACCTGGCCTTTGTGGAAAAGGCCCGTGCGCTGCGGATAGAACTGGCCGCCGACTATCTCGTCATGGCCGCTTGGCTGGCCTTTCTCAAATCCCGCTTGCTGTTGCCGCCCGATCCGGATGACGAGGGCCCATCGGGTGAAGAGCTGGCTGCGCATCTGGCGTTTCAGTTGGAACGCTTGCAGGCCATGCGTGACGCGGCCGCTCGACTGATGGCGCGTGATCAGTTGGGGCGTGATTTCTTCAAACGCGGGCAGGGCGAGGATATCACGCGTATCCGCACGGTCACCTATTCAGCCACGCTGCTGGATCTGATGCAGGGCTATGCCCGCATTCGCACCCGGGATGAGTTCCGTCCGTTCGTGATGGATCGCGATGCGGTGTTCACCATGGAGCAAGCACTGGAACGGATGCGACCACTGATCGGGTTTGCCGGGACGTGGACCGATATGGAGACCTATCTGCCTGACGGCTGGGATGCCGACCCGGTTCGGCGCAGGTCGGCAACAGCGGCGACCTTTGCGGCCTCGTTGGAGCTGGTGAAAGAAGGACATATGGAGATGAAACAGAGCGAGACATTCGCCCCGATCCATTTGCGTAAGAGGACCGAAACACGTGACTGACGCCCCCGAAGAGACCGGTATGCTGTTCGAGGCTCCACCTCTGGCGGAACAGGAGCGGATGGTCGAAGCTGTACTGTTCGCCAGCGCCGAACCAGTTACAATCGCTGACCTGGAAGCGCGGATGCCGCATGGCAGTGACGCAGCGCAGGCCGTTGAGTTGCTTCAGAAACGTTATGAAGGCCGTGGCGTACGTGTTGGGCGCGTGGGCGACGGTTGGGCCATTCGAACGGCCCCCGATCTGGGCTTTCTGATGCAAAAAGAAACGGTTGAAACCCGCAAGCTCAGCCGGGCGGCTATCGAGACATTGGCCATCGTTGCCTATCATCAGCCCTGCACGCGGGCCGAGATCGAGGAAATCCGGGGTGTGTCCGTTTCGCGCGGAACAATCGATCAGTTGCTGGAGATGGAGTGGATCAGACTGGGCCGTCGCCGCATGACACCCGGTCGTCCGGTAACGTTTGTGGTGACGCCCGAATTTCTAGATCATTTTGGCCTGGAGAATGCCCGTGACTTGCCTGGGCTAAAAGAGCTGCGGGCCGCAGGATTGCTGGAAAATCGGCCTCCACCCGGTGCCATTCCATTGGGTGAAGGGCGAGAGGACGAGGGCGATGAAGACCAGACCGAACTGTTCGAGGAAGAGTGATCGAACAGCCCTTTTGTTGCCGTATAGAACGCCTATCTTAATGCGTGAGAAGACGGAGTTGAGCAATGAATGCGAACCGGATCATCGACATGATCGTGCGTCAGGTCATGCGTCGCCTGGTCAATAAAGGCGTCAACAAAGGCATCGATATGGCCAGTCGCAAGGGCGATAGCTCGGACCCGTCGAAAGGGTCGAATCGGCCTGCAGCACCGCGCCATGCGCAGAACCTGCGGCAGGCGCAGCGTGTGACCCGGCAAATGCGCCGGTTCATGAAGTTCTAAGTGTTAACCTACAGCCTTGAAGTGCTTCGACAGCTTCAGGCCCTGACCCTGATAGTTTGACGCAATGCCTGCACCGTACAATTGCGTCGGCATCTCAGCCATTTTTTCATAGACCAGTCGCCCGACAACCTGCCCGTGCTCCAGCACGAAAGGCGCTTCGTGGCAGCGAACTTCAAGAACGCCGCGCGATCCGGCACCTCCTGCTTCGGCATGACCAAAGCCGGGATCGAAAAAGCCGGCATAGTGCACCCGAAACTCACCAACCATCGCCAGATAGGGCGCCATTTCTGCAGCATACATTGGTGGAATATGCACCGCCTCGCGGCTGACAAGGATATAGAACGCACCGGGGTCAAGGATGATGCAGCCATCTTTGGTGCGCACCTCCTCCCAGTAATCCTGTGGGTCGTATTCACCGATTCGATCCAGATCGATCACACCGGTGTGGGGCTTGGCGCGGTAACCGACGAGATCGGTATTGGGCAATTGCAAATCGACGGAAAAGCCCAGACCGTCCTGAATCACAGCGGGGCCATCCACCAGCGGGGACTCTGCATGCAGGGCTGTCAGTTCGGCATCCGACAGAACAGCCTGACCCCGACGGAACCGAATCTGGTTCAACCGCATTCCAGGGCGAACCAGAACTGAGAATGAGCGCGGACATATTTCGGCATAGAGCGGACCCGCGTAGCCCGCAGGTACCCGATCAAATTCTGTTCCGCCGTCAGTGATGGTGCGCGTCAGCAGGTCCAGCCGCCCGGTCGAGCTTTTGGCATTGGCCACGGCGCTCATGTCTCCGGGCAGGGCCAGCGATTCCATCAACGGCACAAGATAGACACACCCCTTTTCCAGAACCGCACCATCCGAGATATCGATGCGGTGCATCTCGAACTCGGTCAACCGATCTATGACGGTCCGGCCTTCACCCGCCAAGAACGAGGCGCGTACGCGGTAAGCTACTGTCCCTAAACGTAAATCAAGGCTGGCCGGTTGGATTTGCGCAGGCAGCACCTTTGGGCTGGCGGAGATCTCACCGCGCTCGATCATCGCTTCTAGATGTTGGTTCGGGCATACACCTGTCATCTCGATCCCCTCTGGTGCCAGAGTGGGATCTGGCCTGTGTGCCATAAACGTCGGTGTGATTTGGTCGGGCTAGCAGGACTCGAACCTGCGACCTTCCGTCCCCCAGACGGACGCGCTACCAGGCTGCGCCATAGCCCGACGTTGGGGTGTTCATAAAGATTTTCCCGGCAGGGGCAAGAGGAAAACAATGCCTTTTTTTCCTAACCCGTCGCCTGTGTTTCGACACGGTCCAGCCAGCGGCGCAGGTCTTTTGCAATCGGCGCTATGCGGCGCAGCAGATCATCGTCAAAGTCTGTTTGCTTCCACGCCAGCGAAGCGATTCCACCCAGCAAAGGGGCAGCATCCAGTTCGGGTTCACGTTGTGATCCCTGGTTTGATGCGGCACCAGGGGCTGTGGGGACCGCCGCACCTCCATTTGCGGGCTGCGGTGCCGGATCGACCAGATCCATATGAATCTGCTCGGTCTTTACGGTGGGTTTCTGCTCAAATTGTACGACGCTGTCCTGAACGGGCTCAATTAGAGCAGGGCCCGGTTCGTCCAAAGGTGGCGAAAGCGACGCAACATGTGCGACGCCCTGCTCCCGCAGAATACGCTGAACGCCCTTGATCGTGATTCCGTCTTCGTGGAGCAGCTTTTTGATACCCCCCAACAGACGCATGTCGTTGGGGCGATAATACCGGCGCCCGCCAGCGCGCTTTACCGGCTTGACCTGAGTGAACCGGCTTTCCCAGAATCGTAGGACATGGGCCTGAACGCCAAGCCAATCAGCAACCTCGCTGATTGTTCGAAACGCGTCGGGAGACTTGCTCATATCCGCGTGACCTCGGGTTTACTTGCGATTCCCGGCGGCGACGCGATCTTTCATCAGATGCGACGGGCGGAAGGTCAGCACGCGGCGCGGCTGAATGGGAACTTCTTCGCCGGTTTTGGGATTGCGACCAACACGAGCGGTCTTATCGCGAACGCTGAACGTACCGAAGGATGAAATCTTCACCTGTTCGCCGCGCACCAATGCGTCGGACATATGGTTCAGAACGCTTTCAACCAGCTGTGCGCTTTCATTTCGAGAAAGCCCAACTTCACGAAAGACGGCTTCGCTCAGATCCATTCGAGTCAGTGTTTTGTCGCCCATACCATTTCCCCTGTTTCTGTTGAAGCATATGGGTATGGCAAATTCGCTGTCAATATCAATGAATTGCGGGCGGGTGTGTAAGCCGGTTTGCGCCGGTTACCACCGCAGAACGACCGCGCCCCAGGCCAACCCGCCGCCAATGGCTTCGGTCACGATCAGATCACCTGGCTTGATCTGCCCGCGTTCTTTACCAACCGACAAGGCCAGAGGAATCGATGCGGCCGACGTGTTGCCGTGATCCTGTACAGTCACCACGACGTTCTCCATCGGCAGGCCCATTTTCTTGGCGGTGCCCTGAATGATGCGGATATTGGCCTGATGCGGTACGATCCAATCCACGTCCGAATTGCTCAGCCCCGCACGATCCAAAGCGGTTTCCGCCGTTTTTGTAAGTTTTTCAACGGCATGGCGGAAAACCTGATTGCCCTGCATGCGCAGATGCCCGGTGGATTGGGTCGAAACGCCACCGTCGACATACAGCAGGTCCTTATAGCGCCCGTCCGAATTCAGATCGGTCGCCAGAATACCGCGATCTTCGGCGGTGCCGTTGCCATCCTGCGCTTCCAGAACCACAGCACCAGCACCGTCGCCAAACAGCACGCAGGTGGATCGATCGGTCCAGTCCATGATCCGCGAGAAGGTCTCAGCCCCGATCACCAGTACCCGCTTAGCCTGACCCGAAACGATCAATGCATTTGCGTTGGACAGGGCAAAAACGAATCCTGCACAAACCGCCTGTACATCAAAAGCAAAGCCCTGGGTCATGCCCAAACGAGCCTGAACCATGGTGGCAGCAGAAGGAAAGGTCAGGTCCGCTGTCGAAGTCGCCAAGACGATCGCATCAATATCATCCGCTGTCAGACCTGCATCAGCCAATGCGGCTTCGGCGGCTTTGGTGGCCAGATCGGATGTCGTCTCGTCTTCGGCAGCAAAATGGCGACGTTCGATCCCCGAGCGGGTTTTGATCCATTCGTCGGTTGTGTCCAGGGTATTTTCAAACTCGGAATTGGGAACAACGCGCTGCGGCAAATAATGCCCGACACCAACTACAACTGAACGGCCTGCCATTTTAGGGTACTGCCTTTTTTGTTATTTATCTGTCTGCGGCGCTGTTTGCGCGGCATCTTGTGCAAGCTGGGCAGTGGATGCAACCCGTGCGGCCAATTTTTCGGCAAAGCCGGATTGCGCCAAAGTGAAGGCCAGTTTGACTGCGGCTGACACGCCTGTCGCATCAGCTCCGCCATGGGATTTTACCACGGTGCCGTTCAGCCCCAGAAACACGCCACCATTCACGCGTCGCGGGTCGATCCGCTTCTTCAAGCGGTTCAGCGATGTGATAGCTAAAATCGAAGCCAATCGGGACAGGGGAGAGTACTTGAAGGCCTGACGCAGCAGGTCGCCGATCAGGCTGGCTGTACCTTCGCCGGTTTTGATCGCGACGTTGCCGGTAAAGCCATCGGTTACAATGACATCCGCCTTGTCACCGGGAATGTCGCTGCCTTCAACGAAACCCACAAAGTCGAAATTCGCCTGCTCTGCGAATTCCGAAATCATCGAATGTGCTTCTTTAAGCTCGGCGCGCCCTTTGTGCTCTTCTGTGCCGACATTCAGCAACCCGATCCGGGGGCGGCTCAAGGCCATGCCGTTGCGTGCGTACGACGCGCCCATCAGGGCGTATTGCAGCAAATCCTTGGCGTCGGCGCGCACGTCTGCGCCGACGTCCAGCATCACATTGAACCCCTGCGGGTTGCGCGAAGGCCACAGTATCGCAATAGCCGGCCGGTTTACGCCGGGCAATTTACGCAGGCGCATCATCGACAGGGCCATCAGTGCGCCGGTGTTGCCACACGAAACCGCACCATGGGCTTCGTTCTGGCGCACTGCTTCCAGCGTAGACCACATCGAGGTCTGCTTGCCGTTGCGCACGACCTGACTAGGTTTATCCTCCATCGTGACCACGTCGGGGCAATCACGAAAAACGACGCGCCCTTCAAGGACACGCCGTTTGGCGACTAACTTGCGCAAAGCCTGTTCGGGTCCGTGCAGCAAGAACCTGATTTCCGGGTTCTTGTCGGCCGATTTCGCAAGACCGGCAACAACCACAGCGGGACCTGCGTCCCCACCCATAGCGTCGACCGAAATGGTGATCCGTCCGGCGTGCGTGGGCTGTTCAGTCATGCCTGGTTCTGCGCTCGATCAGGCTTAGGCTGCGTCTTCGTCCAGATCGATTTCGTCGGCCTGAGCGACGACTTCGCGATCATCGTAGTGGCCGCAGGATGCGCAAACGTGATGTGGGCGCTTCAGCTCGCCGCAATTCGGGCATTCGTTCGGGTTTGCAGCAACCAGAGCGTCGTGTGCGCGGCGGTTGTTGCGACGCGACTTGGAAACTTTGTTCTGTTGGACGGCCATGGTCTCAACCTTTGTCTACTAAGGGTCAGCAGATTCGCCGCCGACCGGGGTTTCATATTTCGTTTATCGTGGTTTGACGCGCGTTTAGGGGACCAGCCCAGCAATGTCCAACCCAAAATTCCGATGAGCGCGCGAAGATACTGCGATTCTCGTCATGTTCAAGCGATTTTTCTGACCGTCTGCTATGACAGGAATTCAGCCCTCTGTCACTCGTCTTTTTTGAGTGCGTCGCGCAATCCTGCCAATCCGGCAAAGGGTTTGACATCTTCGTCCGTCAACGCCTGTTTTCCGGGCTCGGTGTAGTCTGCCTGACTCAACTCGGCATCATCTTTTCGGGGATATTGCGGCAGTGCAAGTGACAGAGCCTCGACCATAACCAATGCAGGGTCTATTTCAGGACCCAGAGGTTCGGATTCGTCATCTTCCGGAATTTCGAACTCCGGTTCGTCAGGATCAGTCCAATCCGCCAGAAATGTGCGATGAACTGGCGTGTCGATCCGGGTCGTGACCGGTTCGAGCGTGACAACACAAGGCTGGATGACGGTTGCGCCAAGTTTGCCGTTCAGAACCCAGTCACGCTTGCCCTGAGCGCGAACCTCGCCTGAAAAGCTGAGTTTGCGCAGACCCAGCAGCCCCAGGTCCTGTCTGATCCCGTCCAGAGCGGCGGATGCGGGGCGCAGATCAAAGGGTGTCGGGGCGTTCTGGGGCAGGTCAGCCACCCGAAGTGATGTAATGTTGCTCATTTGTGAGCCTTTCTATGTGTTGAACCGTGGCTGTGGTTTCTGTAATCGGATAGAAGCCGCAAGAGGCCAAGGCAAGAGGGTGAGCATGTTGAAGGTAGTGAACCGGTTGAAACCAGCGACGAAATCGCTTGTGTTTATTGTCTGTCTGGCTGTGGCCGGGGCTTGTACGCCCATCTTTAAGAATCACGGCTATGTGCCTCCGGCTGAGGAATTGGCGGAAATCAAAGTCGGCGTCGACACGCGCGACAGCGTTGAAGAGGCCATCGGTGCGCCAGGCGCATCGGGTGTCGTGCAGGAATCGGGTTACTACTATGTCCGTTCGCGTGTGCGCCACTACGGCCCGAAACGACCCGAGGTGGTATCCCGAGAGCTGGTTGCCATCAGTTTTGACCAGCGCGGTGTTGTCCGAAACATAGAACGCTTCGGTCTGGAAGACGGCATCGTGGTTCCCCTGGAACGCCGCGTGACCGATTCCAACGTTCAGGATAAAGGCTTCCTGCGTCAGCTGCTTGGCAATATCGGCAACTTCAACCCGGCCAATATTCCAGGCGCCAATTAATTCGGTCCTCCGCCATTTGTTGGTCATAAGACAGTCACATGTAATGTGCTACCGAGGCCATGACGACAACAATGGGTCGGCAACCGTGGAGGATGCGACCGTGGCGACGACAGTTTTGTTGAGCAAAGGGCGCTACCGCGCCCGACTGGCGCAATCGGCTGAGGACATCAGGGCCGCACAGGCCCTGCGGACATTTGCTTTTGGCATCCGGCAACCGGACAGCGACGATTTCGATATGCAATGCAGCCATATCCTGGTTGAGGATATGCGGTCTGCCGGACAGGTAGTCTGTTGCTTTCGGATGCTGACGATGGACCATGGTCGCGAAATCGGACGCAGTTATTCCGCACAGTTCTACGACCTGAGCTCGATGGAGGGTTTCGGTGGCCGTATGGTCGAGATCGGCCGGTTTTGCGTTCACCCGGATTTAAGCGACCCGGATATCCTGCGCGTCGCATGGGGGGCAATGGCGGCTTATGTGGACCAGAACAACGTCGAGATGCTGTTTGGGTGTTCCTCTTTCGCTGGAACCGAGACCGAGCAGTATCTGGATGCATTCGCGATGCTCAAACATCGCCATCTGGCCCCGAAACGATGGTTGCCACGAGTGAAGGCGCCGGATGTTTTCCGCTTTGCCGCGCGTTTGCGGCGCAGACCGGATGCGAAAAAGGCGATGTTGCGGATGCCGCCTTTGCTGCGAACCTATCTGATGATGGGCGGTTGGGTCAGCGATCATGCAGTGGTGGACCGTCATATGAACACACTGCATGTGTTCACCGGGCTTGAAATCGGATCGATTCCCCCGGCACGAAAACGTTTGCTGCGGGCAGTGGCCGGGTAGATTGAGTATTTTTGAAAAGGTGAAGCACAGGCGTTGACGCAGTGTGACTGCCGGTTTAGCTGGCGGGCATGGCGAGAATTCCTTTGTTGCAGATGTCCGGCATTTCCCTGACTTTCGGGGGTGATCCGGTTTTTTCCGAACTTGATCTGGTGGTACAGCCCGGTGATCGCGTGGCCCTGGTTGGGCGAAATGGCTCGGGTAAGTCCACCCTCATGAAGGTGATTGCCGGGCTGGTCGAGGCCGACCACGGTGAGATCGTTGTCCCACCGGGAAAATCCGTTGGCTATATGGAGCAAGACCCAACGATGGAAGGGTTTGCCACGCTGGGGGACTATGCCTCCAGCGGGTTGGAGCCCGGCGAACTTTACAAGGTAGAACGGGCAGGTGAGGGGCTGAAATTTGACCCTTCACGCGCAATTGAAACCGCCTCGGGTGGAGAGCGTCGGCGGGCGGCACTGGCCAAGCTGATGGCCGAAGCACCGGATCTGATGTTGCTGGACGAACCCACCAACCATCTGGATATCGAAGCTATTGCGTGGCTGGAGCGCGAACTTGGGTCAACCCGCGCGGCTTTTGTGCTGATCTCGCATGACCGCGCGTTTTTGCGGGCGCTGACGCGGGCGACCCTCTGGGTTGATCGGGGGGCTGTCCGACGGCAGGAACAGGGCTTTGAAGCTTTCGAAACCTGGCGGGACAAGATTTGGGAAGAAGAGGACCAGCAACGCCACAAGCTGAACCGTCTGATCAAGTCTGAGGCGAAATGGGCAGTTGAGGGCATCAGCGCACGACGCAAACGTAACCAGGGTCGGGTACGGGCGTTGCAGGCGCTGCGGGCCGAAAAGTCAGCGCAGATCAAACGGCAGGGCTCGGCTGCGATGACGCTTGAGGCGGGGCCGAAATCGGGCCGAAAGGTGATCGAGGCCAGAGGATTGGCCAAGGGGTATGGCGACACGCAGATCGTCCGGAACTTTGATCTGCTGGTGCAGCGCGGTGACCGTGTGGCCTTTGTGGGGCCGAACGGGGTTGGCAAGACGACGTTGCTGAAAATGCTGCTGGGGCAAGTGGACCCGGACGAAGGCTTGGTGTCGTTGGGTACCAATCTTGAGGTCGCGGTGTTCGACCAGACCCGCGCTCAACTGGACCCTGAAATGAGCCTGTGGGACAGCCTGACTGGGGACCCCGAGATGCGGGTCTCGGGCAAGGCTGATCAGGTGATGGTCGGTGGGCAGCCAAAGCATGTGGTGGGATATCTCAAGGAATTCCTGTTTGACGAGCAGCAGGCAAGAGCGGCCGTTAAGTCCTTGTCTGGTGGGGAAAAGGCGCGGTTGCTGCTGGCCAAGTTGATGGCGAAATCCTCGAACCTTCTGGTTCTGGACGAACCGACCAACGATCTGGATGTCGAGACGCTGGATCTGTTGCAGGAGCTTTTGGACAATTATGACGGCACGGTTCTGCTGGTCAGCCATGACAGAGATTTTCTGGACCGGGTGGCTACAACCACGATTGCGATGGAAGGAAACGGACGCGCCACCGTCTATGCAGGCGGCTGGTCAGATTACATCGCGCAGCGTGGCGATGTGGTCGAGAAAAAGGAAGAAAAAGCAAAGGCATCAAAGCTAAAGGTCAAGCAGGACACGAAGCAGAAACCAGGCCTGTCCTTCTCGGAAAAGCACCGGTTGGAAAAACTGCCTGCCGAGATCGCGCGCCTAGAGGCTGAAATCGCCAAGCTTGAAGAGTTGATGTCCGATCCTGAGTTGTTCACCCGCGAGCCGGTGAAATTCCATAAAGCCAGCGAGGCGCTGGTTGAGCGGCAGGAGAAACTCTCTGCCGCTGAGGAGGAGTGGTTGACGTTAGAGGAAAAAGCGGAAAGCGCTTAGGGTGTCAGTCGTTTGGCTGGATTTCCTACCACGGTCTCTCCGGCTGCGACGTCCCTGGTAACAACGCTGCCCGCGCCGATTGTGACATTGTCGCCGATGGTGATCCCGGGCAACAAGGTCGCGCCTCCGCCGACCCAGACTTGCCTGCCGATTATGACCGGCATTCCGATTTCCAGGCCTTGTGCCCGTTCAGCGGGGTCTTTGGCGTGATGGGCGCAGTAGATCTGGACATTGGGGCCGAACATCGTGTCGTCTCCGACCCGCACTGGGGCCGTGTCCAAAACAACGCAACCGGCATTGAAATACACCCGGTTGCCCAGATGGATGTTCATCCCGTAGGCGCAGTGAAATGGGGCCTCGAGAAAACATGCCTCGCCTACACCGCCCAGCAAAGCGTGCAGCTCTGGCGCCATCTCTCCGCGCATGTCTGGCGGGCAGGTGTTGTGAGCGTGAACGGCACGTCTTGCCCGTGCGCGCAGGGCGTCCAGTTCCGGGTCCAGACAGCAATACCACTGTCCTGACTGCATTTTTTCACGTTCCGACATAGGTCAGGTTTAACGCATGCGCAGGGCACCGTCGATGCGGATGACTTCTCCATTTAGGTATCCCATCTCGACAATGAAACCGGCCAGTCGTCCGTATTCTTTCGGATCGCCCAGACGGGCCGGATTCGGGACGTCGGCTGCCAGCTGTTGTTGCACTTCTTCTGGCAGGCCCGCCAGCATCGGGGTCATGAAAATGCCCGGCGCGATGGTCATGACCCGAATTCCGCTCGAGGCCAGATCGCGAGCCATTGGCAGCGTCATGCCAACAACCCCGCCTTTGGAGGCCGCGTAGGCCGCCTGACCTTTTTGCCCGTCAAAAGCGGCGATGGAAGCGGTGTTGATGATCACGCCGCGTGCGCCGTCTGGTTCGGGTTCGTTCTTTGCCATCTCGGCGGCGGCCAGCCGGGAAACGTTGAAGGTGCCGATCAGATTGATGTCGATGGTGCGCTGGAACGCGTCCAGAGGATGAGGGCCGTCCTTGCCGACCGTCTTGATGCCGTAGGCGATGCCTGCGCAATTCACGGTCGCGGTGATCTTGCCCATCTTGTCCATGCCATGGCGTATGGCGGCGGCCACCGACTGCTCGTCAGTCACATCGGTCTGCACGAAATGCCCGCCGATCTCGGCGGCAACCTTTGCGCCGCGGTCCGCATCACGATCCAAAATGGTGACCTGCGCGCCTTTCGAGGTGAAGTGGCGGGCCGTGGCTTCGCCCAGACCGGACGCGCCGCCGGTCACGAGGGCGGCAGTGGTGGACAGGTGCATGGTGAACTCCTCCCGAGAATATGAACACTTGTTCAATAACTGTTTTGCAGGGGCGGTGTCCATATCTTTGAGAAAGAGAGCGTTAGGGTAAGGGACCGAGATCATCCGGCGCGATGGTCGGGCTGATCCTCAAGATATCTTAACCCCAACTTCACGAAAACGCGCCTGTTCGTGAGCGAAGAATTCAGCGCCTTTGTGTGTTTTTTCGCCAGGAGGATCTGTTATGGTAAAGAGTACGAAGCAAATATTGGGTGCAGCTATTGCTGTTCCTGTTTTTGGAATGGTGATGGTTGGCAGTGCTGTTGCCGCACCGGAAACCTGCAACTGGAAAACGGCACGAAACCTTGCCAATGCCGGGGACTATGCCGGGTTGTGCGATTGTGTGCAGGTGACCCCGAGTTTTCTGGACAGGCTTCAAAAGCGTTCTGACTTTACGACAACGTTGAGTGTTACCGGAGCGCAATGCCCGGGGCTTGCCGCGTTGTTGACGGATTTTCCGACGGCAAGCTTGTCTGGCCAAGCCGAAAACCGTGGCGAAAGCCGTGGCTCTGAACCCGGTGGGTCTGGGATTGCAGATGCTGGTGGTGCATCCGGTGGCGGTGGCGCGCCCGGCAGTAGCGGAGGCGAAACCGGCAGCGGCGAGTCTGGCGGCGGCGGTGGTGAATCTGGCGGCGGCGGTGGTGAATCTGGCGGCGGCGGTGGTGAATCTGGCGGCGGCGGTGGTGAATCTGGCGGCAGCGGTGGCGAGTCCGGTGGCGGCGGTGGTGAGTCCGGCGGCGGTGGTGAGTCCGGTGGCGGAGAATCCGGCGGTGGAGAAGGTAATGGTGGGAAAGGCAAAGGCGAAGGTAAAGGTGGGAAAGGCAAAGGCGAAGGCAAAGGCGGGAAAGGCAAAGGCGGTGGCAAGGGCAACAATGGCCACGGCAATGGCGGCGAGGGCAACAGCCCGGGTCGCGGCAACAACGCCAACGATGATGAAAGCGGTGACCGGCCCGGTCGCGGCGGTGGAAAAGATCGCAGGTAAGCGTTCCTTTCCGAAAGTAAATCGGCCACCCGATCGGGTGGCCGTTTCTATTCGATCGGGATCAGCCCTGCTGGGTTAGCCCAGTTGCACCAGCGCATGTCGCTTTTTGCCCGCGCTCAGCTTGATAGGGGATGAAAGGGCGCCTGCGTCTATCATCAATCCCGCATCGGTCAGCGGCGCGTCATCCAGCTTGGCGCCGTTTTCGGCGATCAGGCGCTTGGCCTCCTTGCCGGATTTGGCCAGGCCAGATTTGACGATGATCTGCACGATGGACATACCATCACCAAGCTCAGCCGCGCTGAGGGTCAGGGTGGGAAGATCGTCGCCCACGCCACCCTTTTCGAACACTTCGCGAGCGGTGGCTTCGGCGGTCTCAGCAGCCTGCGCACCGTGGGCCAGCGTCGTCACCTCGTTGGCAAGACGGATCTTGGCTTCGTTGATTTCGGATCCTTGCAGCGCACCCAGGCGGTCGCACTCGTCCACCGGCATTTCGGTGTAGAGTTTCAGGAACCGCCCGACATCAGCGTCGGTGGTATTACGCCAGAACTGCCAGAATTCATAGGGCGAGCGCATGTCCGCGTTCAGCCAGACCGCGCCGTCCTGAGATTTACCCATTTTCTTGCCGTCGCTGGTGGTCAGCAGGGGTGAGGTCAGACCATAGATTTCGTGATCCAGCACGCGGCGGGTCAGGTCGATACCATTTACGATATTGCCCCATTGGTCGCTGCCGCCCATCTGCAGAACGCAGCCATAGCGGCGGTTCAGTTCCAGGAAATCATAGGCCTGCAGGATCATGTAGTTGAACTCAAGAAAGCTCAGCGACTGTTCACGATCCAGTCGGGACTTCACCGATTCAAAGCTCAGCATCCGGTTGACTGAAAAATGCCGCCCGATGTCCCGCAGGAAATCGAGGTAATTCAGGTTGTCCAGCCATTCCTCATTGTTCAGCATCAGAGCCTTATTCTCGGCCTCAGAGTCATAGTCGATATAGGCCGAGAACACCTTTTTGATGCCCGCGATATTCTCATTGATCTGTTCGGGGCCCAGCAAGGGGCGTTCATCCGCGCGGAACGAAGGGTCGCCCACCTTGGTGGTGCCGCCGCCCATCAAAGTGATCGGCTGGTGGCCGGTTTTCTGGAACCAGCGCAGCATCATGATCTGAATCAGGCTGCCCACATGCAACGACTTGGCCGTTGCATCAAAGCCGATATAGGCCGGTTTGCACCCACTAATCAGCGCGTCGTCAAGGCCCTGATAATCGGTGCAGTCGGCGAGGAAGCCGCGCTCGATCATCGTGGCGATGAAATCCGATTTGGGGTGGTAGGTCATATCGTGCCCTTTGGGTTACTGTTGCGGGGCACTGTATAGGCGGCAGCGCAGGAGAGGAAAAGGCACCTTTTCATCTCAGGGGCGGCGGGGGATCAAGGGTGTCGATCCAGACACGCGCCCCGAGAAAAAAACCGATCAGCTGGATCAGAACGCTTGCCTTTGTCGTCCAACAGAAGGCAGGTTGACCGGGCTGCAACCCAGAGGTGATCCCCCAGACCCGGATGCGGCGGAAGACACAGCCAATTCAGGAGGCAGGCTTGGGCCAGACCATCAAAAAACACGGACCGGTCCGGGTATTGGGCGCGATGTCCGGCACCTCGATGGACGGGGTGGACGTTGCGGTTGTGGAAACTGATGGGCACTCGATCCTTGGCTTTGGTGAAAGCGGATATCGCGCGTATTCGGATGCCGAGCGCGATGTGCTGCGGGCAGCACTGGGGCAGTGGCACGGACCTCAGGTCGATGCAGCGGCCGAGATGATCACATTCGCCCATGCCGAAGCGCTGTCCGAGTTCGAGGATGTGG
Organism: uncultured Ruegeria sp.; assembly: GCF_947497005.1. Classification (GTDB taxonomy): domain Bacteria; phylum Pseudomonadota; class Alphaproteobacteria; order Rhodobacterales; family Rhodobacteraceae; genus Ruegeria. Next base: position 239,926 of record NZ_CANMFF010000002.1, read on the forward strand.
ACCTGATCGGCTTTCATGGTCAGACGCTGGCACACGAGCCGCGCGGGCGTGGGACCTTGCAGGTGGGCGATGGCCTCGGGTTGGCACAGGCGTTGGGGCGTCCGGTGGTCTGGGATTTCCGCAGTGATGATGTGGCAATGGGGGGCGAGGGGGCGCCGCTTGCGCCGTTCTTTCACTTTGCCTGTGCGAAATGGTTCGGTGCGGACCGGCCTTTGTGCTTTCTGAACCTGGGTGGCGTTGGCAATCTGACCTATGTGGACCCGACGTTTGACGGCCCCGAAGCGCCCGGCGCGTTGCTGGCCTTTGATACGGGACCGGCCAATGCGCCGGTCGATGATCTGATGCAGGAACGGCTGGGGCTTCCCATGGACCGGGACGGGGCGATCGCGCGCGACGGTACTGTCGAGATGGGTGCGCTGGAACTGTTTCTGGCCGAGCCCTTTTTCGCCCGGATGCCGCCGAAATCGCTGGACCGGAACGATTTCTCGGAAATGATCGGTCTGGTGCAGGAATTAAATGACGCCGATGCGGTGGCCACCCTGACCGGGATGTGCGCCGCAGGTGTGGTGCAAGGGATGGAGCACTGCCCGAAGCCGCCATCCTGTGTGCTGGTCACCGGGGGTGGCAGGCATAACCCCGTGTTGATGGAGATGCTGCGCGTTTCACTGGATTGCCCGGTTGAGCCGGTCGAGGCTGTGGGATTGGACGGCGACATGCTAGAAGCGCAAGCTTTTGCCTATTTGGCCGTGCGTGTGTTGCGGGGTTTGCCGACCTCTTGCCCCGGAACAACGGGAGTTCAGGCGCTGGTTGGTGGCGGGGTCGTAAGCTCGGTTTCGATGGATCCGGTTGGGTAACGCCACCCGGAAAACAGTTCAAAAAAACAACTCTTTGTGCGACGGTTACCCCGGACCCATTGAATGAGGGTAAGGCATTATGGCGACCAAAGCAGAGCTTGAATCCGAGTTACAGAAGTTACGGGAACGAAATACGACGTTGGAAGCGCAGGTCGAAAAAGACCTGGACCCTAACGATCCGCCGGAGCGCGCCAAATCATCGGATGAAATCCGGAAGCTGCTGGAAGACCATGGGATCGACCTGAGTCAGGTTCAGTCGCTGGGAGAAGACGTGGTCGAGGAGTTTGGTCGCTTGCAAAAAGACTATCCGATCACGGCGTTGCTGATAGCGTTTTCGCTGGGGTACGTCGTCGGGCGCGCGCAGGGTTAGGAGACCAGTTATGAGCAGACTAAGCAAAAATCTGGTGACGATTTACCGGACCGAACGTTTGATTACACGCCGCCGTCTTGCTGTGGTTCAACAGCAGACCATACTGATGGGTATCGCTGGCATCTTAGTGTTGTTGGCGGTGGTACTATTGAATGTTTCCTTGTTTTTGGCTCTTCAAAACTCAATGTCGCCAGCCTCGGCGGCGGCGCTGTTGGCCTTTGGAAATTTGGTATTTGCAGGATTTCTGGTTCTGATCGCAAGGCGCAACACTGTCGAGGAAGAGGTCGCCCCGGCCGTAGAAGTGCGCGACATGGCCATAGCGGATATTGAAGACGAATTGGAAGAGATGACCGCAGAGGCGCGAGAGGTCGTGCAGGCGGTCAAGAGCATCGGGTCGAACCCTTTGGGTTCGGCAGCAACACTGCTGGTGCCGCTGATCAATATGTTGATCAAAAGCCGAAACGAAAAATAAGCGGCGCAACCCGAAGGTTTATCGGCACACCGGTGCGCCCTTGCGGCGGGCTGTGTCAAAGTGGAAATGTCCGGTGTGATAACGGTCAGCATCTGGACCCAACACGGTTCCGAACACTCCGCAGGCCTCGCGGTGCAATTTGCGCATGACGGAAGATTGTTCACCGTCGTTCCACCCGTCGCGCACCGTGATCTGAGTTCCGTCCTGAAGGACAAAGGTCGATATATCGATAGCCCGCCCGCGTGCGTGTTCCGAAATGCGCGCGCGCGGCTGGTTGTTCTGGGTCTTGCAGGCATAGTGCCCGACAATGCGCAATCCTTTGAGCCCGCCGCCCTGATCGGCAAAGGCGGGCTTGGCGGTGTTCTCGATCCACGTCTTCAACGTGACTGCTGTCTGGCAATCCATCAACGACAACTGGCTAAGCGCGATTTCAGAGATTCTATAGACCCGAACGGGGTTGGCGATCCCACACCCCCGGGCTTTTCCGGAAAGAGGTTTTCGCGTTTCCCCCAGAATGGTCCAGTCGCCACATACTGCACCACGCTCAAGCATGCGTTCGCGACCGACTTCAAACTGACGAAACTTGCAGGGGCGAAGCGCAGGGCGTTTTGAAGCCAGCACGGCGGGCTCGACTTTTTCCGGCTTCCTTTGCGCCGTTAGATGATCTTCGCTCAAAACCTCGGGTTCAATCAGGTCAGACGGAAGGGGGGATTCGGTGCACGCAGGTTCAGCGTTTGCAAAACCCGCAATTGCCAGCAGGAACGGGACAGACAGAAAGGCCTGTTTGATTCTCACTCGATACTCCGTCACCAGAAGCTACCTGTATAGAATGATAAAAGGTCGGCTTTCTGTAAACTCCACTTATTAGCGATCGATGTCGTACGGGTTACACTTTTGGGATATCAAACCCCGGTTCCGCCAGTTCGAACCCTTCGAATTGGAACCCGGGGGAGACTGTGCAACTGACCAGCGTATAGTCTCCAGTGCTGCGCGCCGCTTGCCAGTGGCCCTTGGGTACAATCAGTTGAGGCGCGCCTTGCGACAGATCGGGCGTCAACAGATGGTCGGCGGCAGGACCATCGTCAGATGCGCTCAGCGACAAGATCAGCGGTGCGCCCGCGTGATAAAGCCAGATCTCGGTCGCATCGACACGGTGCCAGTGGCTGCTTTCGCCTTCCTGCAACAGGAAATAGATGCAGGTGCCGGTGGGACGGCCTTCGTTTTCAGCACGCCAGGTCTCGGCGTACCAACCACCTTCGGGGTGCTGTTGCAGGTTCAGGCCGTCGATAATCTCTTGTGCGTTCATACGGTCCCTCGTGTTTGAGCGCGATTATGCACGGGACGGCGCGATCCGCTATGGTATTCGTGCGCCCAAGGAATATGTTTGCGGCATGACACTGACGATCCCTTTCGATAACTCTTATGCCCGTCTGCCGAATGCATTCTTTGCGCGGCAATCACCGGTTCCTGTGCGCGCGCCGAAGATGATTGTGTTCAACGATGATCTGGCGCGGCTGCTGAGGATTTCACCCGGCGATGTGCAGGACATGGCCCAAGCTTTTGCGGGAAACAGTATTCCCGAGGGCGCTGAACCGATCGCACAGCTATATTCCGGGCATCAGTTCGGGCAATACAACCCGCAGCTTGGTGACGGACGCGCGGTGTTGCTGGGTGAAACTGTCGGAACGGACGGAATGCGTCGTGACATACAGCTGAAAGGCTCAGGCCCCACGCCGTTTTCGCGCCGGGGCGATGGCCGGGCGTGGCTGGGGCCTGTCCTGCGCGAGTATGTGGTGTCCGAGGCGATGCACGCGCTGGGCATTCCAACCACGCGTGCTCTGGCAGCGGCGGAAACGGGTGAGACTGTCTTTCGCGAAGGGCCAATGCCGGGTGCGGTGCTGACACGGGTTGCGACCAGCCATCTGCGGGTTGGCACCTTTCAGGTGTTTGCCGCACGGGGTCAGTTGGACAGCCTGAAGCGTCTGACAGACTATGCCATTACGCGCCACTACCCTGAAGCTGAAGGCCCAATGGGCCTGTTGCGTTCGGTGCGGGATGCGCAGGCCAGTTTGATTGCGCAATGGATGAGCGTGGGCTTTATCCATGGGGTAATGAACACTGACAACTGCTCAATCGCGGGAGAGACCATTGATTACGGCCCCTGCGCGTTCATGGATACGTATCATCCCAATACCGTCTTCAGTTCGATTGACCAAATGGGGCGCTATGCCTATTCGAACCAGCCCGATATCGCGGTGTGGAACCTTGCGCAGCTGGCGACATCATTGATCCAGCAGGTAGACGACAAAGAGGCCGCCGTGGAAGAGGCGACCGAGATCGTCCATGCCATGCCGGACATGCTGCAACAGAACTGGTTGACACGGTTTCGGGCGAAGATCGGTCTGACGACTGCTGAAGATGGCGATCTGGAGTTGATCACAGGCTTGCTGAAGCGCATGGCCGAAGGGCAGGCGGATTTCACCAATACCTTCCGGGCGCTGGGCAGTGACGCTGCTCGGGATCAGTTCCTTGACCCCGCGGCTTTTGATGGTTGGGAAGAGAGTTGGCGTGCACGGTTGGAACGCGAAGCAACGCCGCTGGACGTAACGACCGCGGCAAATCCGACTTTCATTCCGCGCAATCACCGGATCGAACAAATGATTCAGGCAGCGGTGAAAGGCGATTACGCGCTGTTCCACCGATTGAGTGCTGTCCTAGCGCGACCTTACGACGAACAGGCCGGCGCTGCGGATCTGAAGCGTCCTCCGGCCAAGAATGAGGTGGTACACGCGACGTTCTGCGGGACGTAACGCATGGCGCGAGCCTACTTTCGCAGGATTTCCAACACTGCGGCGCTGACGATCAGGGTGGCGCCCAGAAACTCGCGCAGACCAAAGGGTTCACCGGACAAGGCCGCAGCGGAGGCGAGGCCGATGACAACCTCGCTCATCAACAGCAGGCCGACACGGGCGGGGGACAGCTTTGTTGCTGGCCAGATGGTCATGTAGACCATCGGCAGGACATAAAACGCCGATAGCAGAGCATAGCCCACGACCCGGAGTGTTTCACCCTGAGCGATATTTGGCAGGGTTTGGTTCCCCAGTACTGCAAGACTGAGAAGTGACAACAACAACGCCCCAGTGACGAAGGCAAAGACCTGACCCGAAATGGAGATGTTGCCAGCCTTGTACAGGCCCAGAGTGCCCAAAGCCCAGCAGACACCTGACGCCAGCGCCAGCCAGTCGCCCATGTTCTGCGGCCATGGCACGAACCCGGAGTCCCCAAGTACGACAAACAGTCCGCCAAGCCCGCAGATCAGGCCCGCAAGGCGCATCAGGCTCAGGCGCTCTCCCAGGAACACAAGGCCCAGAACGGTGCCCCAGATGGGAGTGAGGTAGAACAGGAGGATCGACCGTACGACATCGGTGTAGACCAGGCTGATGGAATACAAGCTGAACGCCGCCCCCGTGAACATACCGCTGAGCATCAGGTCACGCCATTGACGGGTCAGCAGACGTCTGTCAGCCCAGATAAAGGGGATCAAAGCAATCAGGGCCGCGCAATACATTGCGATTCCGGGCCAGGGGCCGGTCAGGCCCTGGTCCAGGAAAAACCGGACCGGGATCCAATAAAGGCCCCACAGCGCGCCGCCCATCACCAGGATGATACTGGCCCGTGTGCTTCTGTCTGGTTGGGTCTGGCTCAAGCTCACCTCGGCCTCGGTCTAGCTGCGACGCGACGTCGTCACCGCATCGGGATAGAGTGTTGCGGGGCTGGGGATCAAGCGGAACCTCTGCATTGAAAGCAAGCAGGGCGCAATCGCCAATTTTACGGACAAAATACTTGGGTCCAACGGCGACCCTTACTTCCGGCGGTAGGAAACAGAGCAGGGGGGTTGCACCCAGCGTCAGGCATGGCACTTTGGAGCCAGTTCAATTGGTCACACTCCTATGCAAACGTCATCCTCTTTGCGCATCGCAAGCTACAACATACAGAAATGCGTCGGGCTGGATTTCCGGCGTCAGCCGCAGCGTATTTTGCAGGTCATCGAAAACATGCAGGCTGACATCGTCGTATTGCAGGAGGCCGACAAACGCCTGCCACCGCGCCCGGCGGCGCTGCCGCATTTCATGCTGGACGAGGCGGGGTGGCAGATTGTCGATCTGGGAGGTGCCGGCAGTCTGGGCTGGCACGGTAACGCGGTGATCTGGCGGGGGAAAGATATCTCGGTGCGCCGAAAAGGGTATCACGACTTACCGGGGTTGGAACCACGAGGGGCGGTTCGAGTTGAGTTTGACACCCATATCGGGCCGCTGCGAGTGATGGGTATGCATTTGGGGCTTTTGCCCGCTTCGCGACGGCAGCAGATTTCACATATCCGGCGGAATGACGGAGATCTGGATCAGATGCCGACGGTTTGGGCCGGTGATTTCAATGAATGGTCTCGTCAACCGGTGTTGGATCATCTGGCCCCGGAAATGCAATTTCTACCGCCCAGGCCCAGTTTTCCTGCCGCGCAGCCGCTGGGGGCGCTGGACCGGATCGCGCTGGGCACCGGGGTGCAGGCCATTGCCCACGGTGTTCATGACAGGCGACCCGCACATATCGCATCAGATCATTTGCCGGTCTGGGCCGATCTGACAGGTGCAGGCTGAGAACGCTGGAAAAGATGAAATCCCTGTAGCGCAAAGCGAACAGACCTATTAAGACAGACACCCGAGCAAGTCTGAGGGGCATCATGTCGGATACAATTATTGGGCGTTGTGAAGCCAAGGGGCTGCGCATGACCGGTCAAAGAAGGATCATCGCGCAGGTACTGGAACAAAGCGACGATCATCCTGATGTCGAAGAACTGTACTCGCGTGCCTCAGCGATAGATCAAGGTATCTCTATCGCAACGGTGTATCGCACGGTCAAGCTGTTCGAAGAGGCGGGAATTCTGGAACGTCTGGAATTCGGCGATGGGCGCGCGCGTTATGAAGATGCCGAGCGGGACCATCATGACCATCTGATTGACATGCAGTCTGGTGAGGTTATCGAATTCGTCGACCCCGAGATTGAAGCCCTGCAAGAAAAAATCGCGGCAAAGTTGGGATATAAGTTAAAGGGGCACCGGCTGGAACTGTATGGTGTTCCGCTGGAACAGGATTGATCCATCACAAAACGCGATTGATCCCCTCACGTTAATTCATCAGGCGTGACGGGGAATTGTCTTGCCAGTTGCCATTGGTTGAGGTTGTTGTGCGTGCATTGGCGCCTGAATTGCCCTTTTCCTACGGACACGCATATGAACAACGTAAACGGCATTCTGCTGCTCATCGGGTCGATGGCGGCCTTTGCACTTGAGGACATGTTCATCAAGGTGCTGTCTGGCTCTGTGCCGACAGGACAGATCATGGTGTTTCTGGGCGTGTTTTGCGGGCTCGTCTTTGCCGCGATGTCAGTGGTCACACGCAAACGGATCTTTGATCCTGTGGCTTGGAAAACCCTGCCATTGGTTCGCGCCGCGACAGAAGGTTTTGGCGCAGTGGCGTTTGTGACAGCCTTGTCACTGATTGATCTGTCCACCGTTGCTGCGGTGTTTCAGGCCATGCCGCTGGTCGTCACCATGGGGGCGGCCCTGTTTCTGGGGGAACAGGTCGGATGGCGTCGCTGGAGCGCCATTGGTGTCGGCTTTATCGGTGTTCTGATGATCATCCGCCCCGGGATGGAGGGCTTTCGGCCGGAATCGCTGTTTGTGGTGTTGTCTGTCGTTGCAATTGCCGCCCGTGATCTAATCACGCGCAGGCTGGATGCACGGGTCGCTTCGTCCGTTGTTGCGATGCAGGCTTATATTGCGGTTGCTGTCGCGGGTCTGATTCTGATGGTGATGTCCGGGGCATCCTATGTGCCTGTTCAAACAGGTCAATCAGGTCCGTATCTGGGGGCCATCGGCTTTGGTGTGCTAGGGTATTACGGTATCGTAACGGCGATGCGGGTGGGCGAGGCGTCTGCCCTTATGCCGTTCCGGTACACACGTCTTGTGTTCTCGATCCTCGCCGGAATGCTGATGTTCGGCGAACGCCCGGACACGCTGACAATGGCAGGGGCGACCCTGATCATCGGCTCGGGTCTTTACACCTTTATCCGTGAACGGCGTCTGGCGCGCGCGCTGGCTCCGGCCTGACCGTGTTGGCGCAAACAATGGGCTGTTAGCCCTAAAGGTTCGGAAATATTCATGTTAGCGATAACGGAACCGGTTTACTTCTGACCGGTTGCTGCTATGACGCGTGCAACCGACCGCAGCCATAGGGACAGGCCTCATGAGCACCATCATCGACATCCACGCACGCGAAATTCTGGACAGCCGGGGTAACCCGACAGTTGAAGTCGACGTGATTCTGGAAGACGGCACCATGGGGCGCGCCGCCGTTCCGTCGGGCGCATCCACGGGCGCGTATGAGGCCGTAGAAAAGCGTGACGGCGACAAGGCGCGTTACCTGGGCAAGGGTGTTCTGGAAGCCGTTGCCGCCGTGAACGGTGAGATCGCCGAAGAACTGGTAGGTTTCGACGCGACCGAGCAGGTGGCCATCGACCAGGCCATGATCGAACTGGATGGGACGGAAAACAAAGGCCGTCTGGGCGCAAACGCCATTCTGGGTGTGTCGCTGGCGACGGCCAAGGCGGCTGCGGATTTCACCACGCAGCCTCTATATCGGTACGTGGGCGGTACTTCGGCCCGGGTTCTGCCGGTTCCGATGATGAACATTATCAACGGCGGCGAGCACGCCGACAACCCGATCGATATTCAGGAATTCATGATCATGCCGGTTGCGGCCGCGAATATCCGTGAAGCCGTGCGCATGGGTTCAGAAGTGTTCCACACCCTGAAGAAAGAGCTGTCTGCCGCCGGTCTCAGCACCGGAATCGGGGATGAGGGCGGTTTCGCCCCCAACATCGCATCAACCCGCGAGGCACTGGACTTCATCCTGAAATCTATTGAGAAAGCTGGATACAAGCCGGGAGACGAAATTCACCTGGCGCTCGATTGCGCGGCGACCGAGTATTACAAGGATGGTAAATACGTCCTGTCGGGCGAGGGCAAGACCCTGACATCCGAAGAAAACGCCGCTTACCTCGCCGCGCTGGTGAACGACTATCCGATCATCTCAATCGAAGACGGCATGTCCGAAGATGACTGGGACGGCTGGAAGGCCCTGACCGATGCCATTGGCGACAAGGTGCAGCTGGTGGGCGACGACCTGTTCGTGACCAACCCGATCCGTTTGGCCGAAGGGATCGAGCGCGGCTGTGCCAACTCGATGCTGGTCAAGGTGAACCAGATCGGTTCGCTGACCGAAACCCTGCGCGCTGTCGATATGGCGCATCGCGCGCGTTACACCAACGTGATGTCGCACCGGTCGGGCGAGACCGAGGACGCCACCATTGCCGATCTGGCCGTGGCGACAAATTGCGGCCAGATCAAAACCGGATCGCTGGCGCGGTCGGACCGGTTGGCCAAGTACAATCAACTGATCCGGATCGAGGAATCGCTGGGCGAAGTTGCTGACTACGCCGGTGCATCGATCCTGAAGTAATCTAGGTACGGGGGCCAATGGCCCCCGTGTCTTTTGAGGGGCAGGGCGTCAGCCTTTGATCTTCTTGATGATCATGCCGACAACAACCTGAACCACCAAACCTGCGACACCACCACCGACAAGATTCGCGGCCAGAGCCCCCAGATCCATGCCGCCCGCCGCAGCACCACCGGCCCCCAGCAAACCACTGAGCAGTTGACCGCCGCCTACGCCGCCCACGGCACCGGCAAACATGTTGCCAAGACTGCCCATGTCAGAGCCCTTGACGACCTTGCCGCCCCCTGTGCCGCCTATGGCACCGCCAACCAGTTGACCGATCAATTGTTCCATTTCTGACCCTCTGCGTTCATGGATATGAGATTTCAAGGGTCCTAATCGGACGCCCGCGGAACGGTCACGGGGAAAGATACCGAAGAAATGTCTGTTTCCGGGGGCGCTACCTGAGGTTGAGGGCGCCGCGCTCTGTTTTTCTCAGGGTGTTAGATCCTTACAATCAATCCGGAAAAACCGATGAAATATACCGAAAATCTGAATTTTCCTTGGGATTGAGGTGTGGTCTGAATTGGTCAGGTTAATCAGAAGGTTCCGGTGCACAGAAGCAATAGAATGATCGCTGTGTTTCTAAAATAAATGCAAAAATCATGTTATGTGTGAACTTTTACCTAAATAAACACAAGCGCGTGATCTAGCCTGATTGCATCGCAGAAAGGAGACTACGATGTCTGTATCCAAATTCCTTCTGATAGCCACCGCAGCGTCCATCACAATTCTGTCCGCTTGCGCGGGTCCGGATACTTACCCAATTACCGGCGACCCGGTTTCGTCGAATGATCCCGTACAGGACATGAATCCGGCTAATATTTTCCGGGGCGAGTCGCGTTAAAGCGTTTTGCTCATCAGCACGTACCTGTCGCGCGGCCTGAACCCGGTACGCAGATAAAGCTTCTGAGCGGCTTCGTTGTTTCGATCGACTTCCAGATGAAGGGCGGTCAAGCCTGCCCCAGCAAGGGCTTTGGGTAAATCCAGCATAACCTCGGTTGCGATACCGCGGCCCCGAACGGCAGGGCGGATATAGATCTCGTCCACGAAACCGTCCATGCCACCAAACTCGACCGACCAGCCAAAGGTCAGGATGATATAGCCCAGAGGCGCGCGTCCGGGTCCGATGAGGTAGACACAGCCATGAGGGATACCTTCCAGCAACGGGGTCAGTGCGTTTCTGGTTTTATCGGCGTCCTGATCCATCCCGGCCTCGGTATGAAACGCGGTGACCAGCGCCATCAGGCGATCCAGATCCTCGGGGCGCGCAAGGCGAAGAGAGGCGCTCATAGTCTGGCCAGCCTTTCTGTCAGCAGGGCAAAGAACCCGTCAGCGTCGACTTCCCCCACAAACAGCGCATTGGGGGAGCGGTCAGTCACACCCCACCAATCCGCAACGGTCATGCCCAGGGTCAGTTCGGACTGGATCTCAATTTCCACATTCACAAAACGACCGGTGAACAGCTCTGGTCGGATCAGATAGGCAGTTACGCACGGGTCATGCAGAGGCGCGCCTGTGCTTCCGTATTTCTCTTTGTCAAACCGCTCGAAGAAATCAGTCATCTCGGCCACGGCGATTCCGACATTGCTCCCGATCGCACGGAAAGCGTCATTGCGCGGCTTGGTGACCAGGGCTTTGTGCGTGACGTCCAGCGGCATCACCACTAATTGTACACCAGATTTAAACACAATATCAGCGGCTTCAGGGTCGACATGAATGTTGAATTCGGCGGTGGGAGTAATGTTCCCCACCTCGAAATACGCCCCACCCATTAGAACGATTCCCTGAACCCGATCGACGATATCAGGGGCTTTGCGGAAAGCGGTCGCGATATTCGTCAGTGGCCCCAAAGGGCAAAGAGTTACGGTTCCCGGTTCTTCAGCACGCAGTGTTTCGATGATGAAATCCACCGCGTGCCCATCGGACAAAGGCATTTGCGGATCAGGCAGGTCCGGGCCATCCAGCCCGGTCTTGCCATGTACATGTTCCGCCGTAATCAGCGCGCGGTTCAACGGTCGGTCGCAGCCCGCATAAACTGGCACATCAGTCCGACCGGCCAGCTCGCAGACGATTCGCGCGTTCTTGGCCGTCAGCTCCAGTGGGACGTTGCCTGCAACCGCAGTGATGCCCAGAACCTCAATCTCGTCGGGACTGGCCAGCGCCAGCAGGATAGCGACAGCATCGTCCTGTCCGGGATCGGTGTCGATGATGATCTTGCGAGGGGGCATGCGCGTCTCCGGCGGTCGTGAAGGTGGGACACTCGCAAGTGTCGGATCGCTTGTCTACCCGTTTCTGGGTGCGGCTATCGCATCCACCGGCGGGAGTTTGCCGTTGGCGCGATGCTCTTCATTTTTGACCTCATCCCAGAGCGCGTCCATCTCGGCCAGATCGCTTTGTGAGGGCGTCTTGCCTCGCTCGGCCAGCCGGGCCTCGACTTGTTCGAAACGACGCGTGAACTTGGCATTGGTACGGCGCAGGGCGGCTTCGGGTTCGATCCCCAGATGGCGGCCCAGATTGACCATGACAAAGAGCAGATCGCCGAATTCATCCTCAAGCGCATCAGCATCCATCTTGTCACGTGCCTCTTCCAGCTCGGCGGCTTCTTCGGTGATCTTTGCCAGCACATGGCTGGCATCGGGCCAGTCAAATCCCACACGAGCGGCACGTTTCTGCAGCTTATGGGCACGCAGAAGGGCGGGCAGGTTGGCTGCGACGCCGTCCAGCGCGCCTTGCTGTTCCTTGCCTGCGCGCTCAGCGGCCTTGATAGATTCCCAGTCCTTGGTTTGCTGGTCAGCTGATTTGTCACGCGATTCATCGCCAAACACATGCGGGTGGCGGTTAACCATCTTGTCAGACATGGTCCGCACCACGTCCTGAAAGGTGAAATGCCCGGCCTCTTCAGCCATTTGCGCATGGAAGACGGATTGGAACAGCAGGTCGCCCAGCTCTCCTTTCAGCTCATCATAGGCCTTGCGTTCGATGGCGTCGGCGACCTCATAGGCCTCTTCGATCGTATAAGGCGCGATGGTCGCGAAATCCTGTTCGATATCCCACGGACAGCCGGATTGGGGATCGCGCAGGCGGCGCATAATTTCCAACAGACGCTCGATACCCGCATCACTGTCATGGATCAGTGGATTTTCGACCATTGCGAACCCTTTCATTCCGGTGTCAGATGCATCCATTCCGCAGTCCCGATCAGGAGTCCACCCCAGATGCCCGTCGTCAACCGAATTGCCGATTTCTCTGCCGATATGACCAGATGGCGCCAGTATCTGCATACCATCCCCGAACTGGAATTCGAGTGCTATGAAACCGCGGCCTTTGTGGCCGAGCGTCTGCGTGAGTTCGGGGTCGATGAGTTGCACGAGGGCATCGCCAAAACCGGGATGGTCGCGATCATCAACGGGCAGGGCGACGGGCCGACGATCGGTCTGCGCGCAGACATGGATGCTCTTCCGATCCCCGAAGAGACCGGAGTGGAGTATGCCTCTCAGAACCCCGGAAAGATGCATGCCTGCGGGCATGACGGGCATACCACGATGCTGCTGGGGGCAGCGCGGTATCTGGCCGAGACGCGAAATTTCAGAGGCCGCGTCGCTTTGATCTTTCAGCCTGCCGAAGAAGAAGGCGGTGGCGCAGGCGTTATGGTCGAAGAAGGAATCATGGAGCGGTTTGATATCTCTCAGGTCTATGGCATCCACAACGATCCGGGAAATCCGGAAGGGGCGTTCTATACCACCCCGGGTCCGATCATGGCGGCGGTGGATTCGTTTGAGATCCATATCCAGGGTGTCGGAGGGCATGGGGCGATGCCGCATCAGGCCCGCGACCCGGTTATGGCGGCCTGTGGCATTGCTCAGGCGATCCAGACCATTGTCAGCCGCAACCATTATGCAGTGGAGGATCTGGTGGTTTCGGTTACCCAGATTCACACAGGAACAGTCAATAACGTAATCCCTGATACCGCCTATCTGAATGGCACGGTGCGCACCTTCGATCCTTCTGTACAGAAGATGGTGAAAGAGCGGATGGAGCAAATCGTTCAGGGGCAGGCGGCTTCATACGGGGTAGAGGCACGTTTGGATTATCAGGTCGGATATCCAGCTACGATCAATGATTCTGAAAAGACTGCTTTTGCTGCCGAAGTCGCGCGCGAAGTGTCCGGGCCCGAGCGGGTGGTCGACACAATGGGGCGCGACATGGGGGCCGAGGATTTTTCTTACATGCTTCAATCGCGGCCGGGTGCCTATCTGTTTCTGGGGCAGGGTGATGGCGCAGGGCTGCATCACCCGAAATACAATTTCAACGATAATATCGCGCCGGTGGGGGCTTCGTTCTTCGCGCGGATCGTGGAAAAGGCGCAGCCGCTGGGCTGACGGGGTAAAGAAATGGCACTGGAAGATGCAAAGAACCAGGTGGATGAGGCGTTCACCAACCCGGATCTCAAAGGGTTATCTTATGAAAACACGTTTGGCGGGGCGACATCGTTTCTGCGGCGGCTCTACACAAAGAACCTGACCGGAGTGGATATCGCCGTGACCGGCGTTCCCTTTGATCAGGCCGTCACGAACCGCCCCGGCACCCGGCTTGGCCCGCGCGCGATCCGCGAAGCCAGCGCGCTGCAATCGCCCGACGCACCCTATGGATGGCCTTATGATCCGCTGAGCGAACTGGCGATCGTTGATTATGGCGATATGGCTTATGACTACGCCAATATCCCGGCTTTTCCTGACACGCTGACCGATCATATCCGCACTATTCTGGCCGCAGACGTAGCCTCGGTCACACTGGGGGGCGATCACTATATCAGCTTTCCGATTCTAAAAGCTTATGCCGAGAAATACGGGCCGATGTCGCTGCTGCAATTTGATGCGCACACAGATACCTGGGCTGATGACGACATGTCCCGGGTCGATCACGGGACGATGTTCTACAAGGCGGTAAAATCCGGCATCGTGGATCCCAAGCGTTCTGTTCAGGTCGGTATCCGAACCACCAACGAGGACACGCTGGGCGTGAACATTATCGATGCGCGCGAGGTTTATGAATCCGGGCCTGCTGTTGTGGCGGAAAAGATCAAAGGCATTCTGGGTGACAGCCCCGTTTACCTGAGCTTTGACATCGACGGGCTGGACCCGGCCTTTGCCCCGGGCACGGGCACGCCGGTTTGGGGTGGGCTCAGCTCGATCCAGGCGCAGATCATCCTGCGCGACATCGCCGGGATTAACATCAAGGGCGGCGATGTGGTGGAGGTTTCTCCACCCTTTGACACCTCGGGCGCGACGGCAATTGCGGGCGCGCATGTAGCGACACAGATCATTTGCCTGCTGGGGTGGGACAAGCTGGCAAAGACAAAAGAGTGAACCCGCGCAATAACGCGTTAACCAATAGTTAGCCATACGTCCGGTATGTGCTGGATCAAGTGAATGACAGGAATGGGGAATAACGCGCATGACTGAATTCAACCAACCGGTCAGCGGCAATGATCTGGCGCGATTCTCGGGGCCGAATACGTTCATGCGCCTGCCGCAGGCGGCCTCTTTGGCGGGTTTGGATGTGGCGGTGCTGGGGATTCCGATGGATATCGGAACTTCGTGGCGGTCTGGCACGCGGTTCGGGCCGAAACAGATCCGCAGCGAAAGCGCGATGATCCGGCCTTACAACATGGCCACGTCGGCTGCCCCGTTCGACAGTCTGCAGATCGCCGACATTGGGGATCTTGCGATCAACACATTCTCATTGGCCGAAAGCCTCAGGATCATCAAGGAAAGCTATGATGCGATCCTGGAGAAGAATGTGATCCCGGTGGCGATGGGTGGCGATCATTCGATCACTCTGCCGATCCTGCGGGCCATTGCGGCAAAGCATGGCCCGGTGGCTTTGGTGCATGTGGATGCCCATGCGGATGTGAACGATGAGATGTTTGGCGAAAAGGAAACCCACGGCACTGTTTTCCGCCGTGCCTTTGAGGAGGGGCTGATTGTCCCTGACAAGACCTTTCAGATCGGCATTCGCGGCTCGGGCTATGCGGCCTCGGATTTTACCGAAGCCAGGGATTGGGGGTTCCGCCAGTTCCCGGCCTGGGAGCTGTGGCAGCAGAACCTGACGCAGATCGGGTCGCAGATCCGCAAGATCATCGGGGATCATCCGGTTTATGTCACTTACGATATCGACAGCCTGGACCCGGCATTTGCACCGGGCACCGGTACGCCGGAGATTGCCGGGTTGACCACGCCACAAGCGCTGCAACTGATTCACGCGTTGCAGGGCGTGAATGTGGTGGGGTGTGATCTGGTCGAGGTCTCTCCGCCTTATGATCCGTCGGGCAACACGGCGCTGACGGCCGCGAACCTGATCTATGAGATGCTGTGCATCCTGCCGGGTGTGACGTCACGGTAAGCCGGCCGGAATGACTTGCCCCGCCGTTTGATCCGCATAGAGTTTCACCAAGAGGATAATGCGGGATGAGAAAGATGGTTCTTTGGGCAGTGATCGCGCTTGTGGTCGGGCTGGGCGCTTATGTCCGGTTGGCCCCGTCAGATCCCGCCCAATGGCATGTTGCGCCGGTTGCAGCGGATAATCAGGACCTGCCAAATGGCGTGCTGCGTGTTGTGGAAACCGGCCCGGATGGGTTGCAGCGTTTCGATCAGATCGTCCGCGCCACGCCGCGCACTTCGGTGCTGGCGGGCTCGGTCGGTGAGGGCATGATCACCTATGTCACCCGCTCGAAATGGATCGGTTTTCCCGACTATTCCACCATTCAACAAGACGGCGACTTCCTGCGTATCCATGGCCGCCTGCGATTTGGTCGCAAGGACTTCGGGGTGAACAAGGCGAGGGTAGATGGTTGGCTGGAAACGTTGCAATAAGTTGAAATTGTAGAGTTAAATGGTCATTTGTTTAGTATGAACAACCATAAGCGAAAGTTTCACCGGGCATTGTCCGAAATGGAAGAGGCTGGTGTCACGCAGAGTATACGAATTGACACTGATCTTTGGCGTTTACGAAGGTTCGGTTTAAAACCAAATCCGTTCCTCTATTGGGAGTCGCCTCTTGCCAGTGTCGCTGTGTTTGTTTTGTTGGTTTCGTTGATTTCCTTGGTTCAAGCGGGAGCAATGGTCCTATTTGGAAAATACCTTTGGCTTCCTGACATACTCGGGCCCGCGGTAATAGCCGCGGCACCACTCACTTTTCTTACGATTGCGCTCAGACTGTATCAGCGCAAGGCGTACAAATTGAGTAGGTGGGAAGACTTGTAGCGCTCACAGAGCGCTTTCAAAGCCAAAGGGCATTTCCAGAACGGGTAAGTTCGACTGCAACCCAGACGACAGACACCCTTCCTGCACCTCACGCCACATGGGCACGTTCAGCGACATCTGACATTGAGCTGTGAACATGCGGCCATCAACCTGCAGGCAGATCATCTCTCCCAGTTCGATGCGGGACCCGGACGTGTCGGTGCAATAGCAATCGCGGGTCTTGCCGTCGGGGCCGATATAGTCCGCCAAAACCGGCGTAGAGGTTAGCATCAGAGCAAGAACATACCGTGTCATGTGACCAGCTTAGCACGACGTTGCCCTTGACCAAAGCCCCCGGATGATAGACACCGCGCGGATGATCCCCGAAGAACGTCTTGAACAGATCACCCAGCGTTTCCAATACCTAGAAGCCGCTATGGCCGATGGGGCATCAGGTGGTGATATTGCGACTTTGGCCAAGGAATATTCCGACCTCAAACCGGTGGTTGACCAGATCATGGCATGGCGCCAGCTGGTATCTGATCTGGGTGAGGCGAAAACGATGTTGGCCGACCCGGATATGAAGGAACTTGCCGAGGAGGAAATTCCCGAGTTGCAAGCCCGTATCCCCGAAGCAGAACATGCATTGCAACTGGCGCTGCTCCCGAAGGACGCAGCGGATGCGCGCCCGGCCATGTTGGAAATTCGTCCCGGTACCGGTGGGGACGAGGCTGCTTTGTTCGCGGGCGATCTGCTGCGCATGTATCAACGCTATGCCGAAGCACGTGGTTGGCGGTTTGAAGTTATCGAAGAACAGGCCTCGGATCTTGGCGGCATCAAGGAAGTGGTGGCCCACATCAAGGGCGACAACGTCTTTGCCCGAATGAAATACGAATCCGGCGTGCACCGGGTGCAGCGTGTACCCGAGACTGAAAGCGGCGGGCGCATACATACATCGGCCGCAACCGTGGCAGTTTTGCCCGAGGCCGAGGATGTGGATATTCAGATCGACGCCAACGACATCCGTATCGATACGATGCGCAGTTCAGGTGCGGGTGGGCAGCATGTGAACACTACCGATTCGGCGGTACGGATTACACACCTTCCGACTGGGTTGGTTGTGACGAGTTCCGAGAAGTCCCAGCATCGCAACCGCGAGATTGCCATGCGGGTGATGAAAACGCGACTTTATGATCTGGAGCGGCAGCGGATCGACAGCGCACGCTCAGCAGATCGCGCCAGCCAGGTGGGCTCGGGGGACCGCTCAGAACGCATTCGCACCTATAATTTTCCACAGGGGCGGATGACGGATCACCGGATCAATCTGACGCTTTATAAGTTGGATCAGGTGATGCAGGGCGATCTGGACGACGTGATTGACGCCCTTTCGGCAGATGATCAGGCCCGTCTGCTGGCCGAGATGGCGCAATGAAGGGTCTGCAAACAGCAGCGCAGGCCATGGTGGCCGCGACGGCACGCCTCAGGGCTGCAGGCGTCGAAGACCCGGCGCGGGACGCCCGTCTGCTGTTGGCCCATGCGGCACGGATTGAAGCCAGCCGAGTCACACTGATTGCCCCCGAGGAATTGCAGCCCGAGATTTCCGAACGCTATGACCAGTTGATTTCGCTGCGCGCCATTCGGGTGCCGGTGTCGCATTTGCTGGGCGAACGCGAATTTTACGGGCGCAGGTTTCGCGTTAGCCGGGATGTTCTGGATCCGCGCCCCGAAACCGAAACCCTGATCGAAGCGGCGCTGAGCGAACCTTTCGATCATGTTCTGGATTTGGGCGTGGGCTCGGGCTGTATCCTGGTTACATTGCTTGCTGAGCGCACCAGCGCATCAGGTGTAGGCGGCGATCTTAGCGAGGCGGCGTGTCTTCAGGCCAGCGCCAATGCGGTACACCATCAAGTGCAGGGGAGGGTCGAGATCGTGCAGTCAAATTGGTTTGAAAACATTGAAGGTCAGTTTGATCTAATTGTTTCCAATCCGCCGTATATTTCTGAGTCCGAGATGAAAGATCTTTCGCCCGAAGTGCAGGAACATGAGCCGCGTATGGCGCTGACGGATGAAGGAGACGGGCTGGGCGCGTATCGGAGGATTGCGGCCTCGGCCCCTGATTTTCTTTTGCCGGGCGGGCGTATACTCGTGGAGATCGGGCCGACACAGGCAAATATGGTATCTGCTTTGTTTGACGCAGCCGGTTTGGCGGATGTCTGCGTGATCCCCGATCTGGACGGGCGAGACCGGGTTGTCGGCGCAAAAATGCCTGGATGAGATAAGGGAATAAGGCCAAAAAAAGCTGCTTTGAATAAAAAACCTCGTGAAAACCTCAGATTCCTCTTGTCTGCACGGTCAGGACATGGTTACTCAGGAATAGTCGGCGAGGTTGACGCTGTTGCAGCGCACCCCTGACGCCAAGCCCAAAATAGTCGACATCCCGTGACGGCAAACGCCTTAGAGCAATGCAAAAAACGGGTTGAGCGACAGCGAATTGATAAGGCTGACGTAAAGTAAGATGAGATCTTCCAAATCCCGCTCGCGGGCCAAGAATAACCGCAATCGCCCTTCCGGCGGCAACGTTGTAAACCGGGTTTTTGACAGCTCGGGGCCTGAAGGCAAAGTGCGTGGCACGCCACAGCAGATCATAGATAAGTACAACCAGCTCGCCCGTGACGCGCAGTTGGCAAACGACCGCGTGGCCGCGGAGAACTTCCAGCAGCATGCGGAACACTACCTGCGCATGCTGAGCGAAGCGCAGCGCGAGATGGACGCTCGCCGCGAAGAGCAAGAGCGGCAGAACCGCGAACGTCAGGCCGAGCGTGATCGTGAACGCGCTGAACGGCAGGAACGTGAAGCGGCCCGTCAGGCTGACCCGGCCGAAGCCCCGCAACCGGATGTGATGGACCTGTCCCATCCGTCCTCGAGCCCGGACAGCGGTCTGGTCGAGACGCCGGAAAGCAAAGACGCACCGGCTACGGAAACGCAAGAAGAAGCTCCGCGCAAGGAAAAGCCTGCGCGTAAGCCGCGCGCGCGTAAGCCGAAACCTGCTCCGGCACCGGCAGACGAAGCACCTTCTGACAAAGGTGATGCACCGGAAGCCGCTGAGTGAAGACAAGCTTAGGTATCGGACTGAAAAGTACCCTGCACGTGAAAACGAGCAGGGTTTTTTCTTGATATCAATGCCCATCGGGATCAGGCTTGGCTGTCTATTGGTTGACCAGAGAGATTATTTCAGTATCTGGCAAGTCCCGTTGCCTTCTGCTGATCTGCCCAAGCTTGTTTTCAGAAGAGCAGTCTTGGTTTCAAGGTCTATGAAGGCCGTGTATGTGATCGTGCGGAAGGTCTCGTAGTCGCGATACACGCTGTTATCGAGACTTCGTGTGATCTTGGCAGGTAGCTTCAGCTTCCATTTCAGCCTGTGTCTGCCGTCCTTACGTTCCGAGAATTTTGTACCAACAGGTGCGTTGTGGACATGGTAAATCAACGCGTCATATGCCGAGGCCGAATTTGACGTCGCGTTAATCTCGTAAATGGCTTCTTCGGGAATCCACCCATTGCGGTCGGTTTCGAATTTACAATGTAATTTTATTTCAGCTGCTTGGCCGGTTAGCGGAAAGTGGCGGCAAGAACGGTTAATAGTGAGGCTATGGTCTTCAATTGTGTTTCTCCAGTCGGAAATCAGGCAACTTGTAGCAGTTAATAATTTGGCAGTTCGCAAACCGGTCCAGGTTGGGCCGGCTAAATCCAGATCATCTATGGGTTTCTGATGGTTCTCGCCAACGCGCAGAACGCCTCCAGAGCGACTTGCTCGGCACGCTCAGTGGGTTGGATACCAGCGGTCAGCAGGCGATCTTCGATGTCCGGAGCAACCCCCTTGAGCGAGGCGCGCAGCATCTTGCGGCGTTGGTTGAAAGCGGCAGCCACAACACGCGACAGGGTCGCAGCATCGGCGGGATAGCGGGGTTCGGGCAGGGCGGTCAGGTGGACCACCGCGCTGGAGACCTTGGGCGGTGGGGTGAAGGCACCGGGCGGGAGGGACATGGCGATGCGCGCCTCGGCCCGCCATTGGGCGAGAATGGCGAGACGACCGTACGCCTTGCCGCCGGGTTGGGCCACGATGCGCTCGGCCACTTCGCGTTGGAACATCAGCGTCAGGCTCTGCCAGAACGGCGGCCATTCGGGCGGGGTCAGCCAGCGGACCAGCAGTTCCGTGCCGACATTGTAAGGCAGGTTGGCCGCAATACGGATTGGTGGTGTCAGGTGTTCGAGCGGGTCGATTTCCAGCGCGTCGCCGTTGATGACTTCAAGCCTGCCGGGATAGGCCTTAGCGATGTCGTTCAGCGCCGCGATGCAGCGTGTATCCTTTTCAACGGCCACTACCCTGCGCGCACCCTCAGACAACAGCCCTCGCGTTAACCCGCCAGGGCCAGGGCCGATTTCCAACACATCGCACTCTGCCAAATCACCGGCCTGGCGGGCGATTTTAGCGGTCAGGTTGAGGTCCAGCAGGAAGTTCTGCCCAAGCGATTTTCGCGCCGAGAGCTGATGTGTGGCGATGACCTCGCGCAGAGGGGGAAGATTGTCGATTGCACTCATGTTCCGATTACCGTGCCGCAGGTCGCAGGGACAGCGCCAGAGAATTTTTGCCTCCGGCGGAGGTATTTTCAGCCAGGTGAAGGATCAAGAGCTTTGTGCCATGCGTTGGGCGAGTTTCAGGGCTTCGATCAGGCTGGTCGGGGTGGCGATGCCTTTCCCGGCGATATCCAGCGCCGTGCCGTGATCAGGCGAGGTGCGGATAAAGGGCAGGCCGAGAGTGACGTTCACGCCCCGGTCGAAGTCCAGCGTTTTGATCGGGATCAGGGCCTGATCATGATACATCGCAATAGCCGCGTCATAATTGGCGCGGGCGGCAGCGTGGAACAGCGTATCTGCAGGGTGGGGGCCTGTTAGGGTTGCGCCTTCGGGATTCAGACCAGCCAGCATCGGCGCGATCCAGTCAAGCTCTTCGCTGCCCATTTTTCCGCCTTCACCGGCATGGGGGTTTAGGCCTGCTATGGCGATGCGGGGGTGCAGGATACCGAACTGTTGGTGCAGGCCGCGTATGGTAATTTCGATGGTTTCGCGCAGAAGGTCCGGAGTAAGTGCGGCAGGAACCTGTGAGAGCGGGATATGGATTGTCGTAGGGACAACCCGCAACTGGTCGCTGGCCAGCATCATGACAACCCGGTGGGTGCCAGAGAGGGCGGCCAAAAACTCGGTGTGGCCGGGATAGGTAAACCCGGCGCCGTCGATCAGGGCTTTTTTGTGGATTGGTCCCGTACAAAGTGCTGCAGCGGCTCCGGCTTTCACGAGGTCGACGCCGGTTTCGATGGCGTCGATCACCGATGGCGCGTTGGCCGGATCCGGTTGGCCAGTCACATTGGGTACAGGGAAATCCAACTGCAGGACGGGCATGGTCCGATCACAGACTTCAAGAGCTTGTGCCGGATGTTCGATTTTCGCAATCGGCGTACCATTGGGCAGATGGCTGGCGTCGCCGATAAAGAAAAACGGGCAGGTGTCGCGCAATTCAGCCCACGCCTTGGCTGCGATTTCCGGGCCGATTCCGGCCGGTTCACCGCAGCTGAGCGCAATCGGGCGTATCATTCCTGAATAATGACGGCGTCAGCCCGCAGTTGCTCCACCAAGCTTGCCGCAAAGGCCTGTAGACGCTGTTGCGCCAGTGCGTTCGCCACGTCCGCCCGCGAAGTGTTCTCGCCCAGGTCACGGGTGCGGTTGCATAGCATCAGGAACATCAGCGTCTGCCCGTTGTTGCGGGTGAGAGTAGTTGACACCTCGTTTCGATCCAGCTTGGCCAGTTCGACTGCCACGTCGCGCGGCACGTCGGATGGGGCGGCTTCGATACGGTCCAGAACGTCGACCGGTTGATCCTTGGCGATACCATACAGGTCGTCGCAAGTGTCAATCTCTTCCCGCAGTTTGGCTGCGCGGGACAGGGTTTCCGCACTTCGTCCACCTGGCAGGTAATAGATGGCATAATCCACTTTGGAGATGTTAGGGGCAGCAGTTGCGACCTCGCGCAATCCGCGCATCTGAAACAGGGCTACGGCGTTTGGCAGGGTGATGGGATCGGTAATTTCACCGGTTTGGAGCCCCAGAATCACAGGTTGCAACGCTGGAGGCAGGTTAGAGATATTCAACCAGTCCAAACGACCGCCTTCGTCGCGGGTTGCGGCTGCGGAATACTGGGCCGCAGCAGCGGAGAATGCATCCAACCCGTCCAGTCGCGAGATTTCTTCGGCCAGCAACTCGGTCTGAGCGACGGTTTGTGGATTAACCGGAATGATGATTTCGGACAGCAGCACCTGAAGGCCGCCGCCACCGGTTTGTCCCAGCGCGCGATCAATTTCGTCTTCGGTCGGACGCGCCTGCGACAGGAAGCGTGAGCTGACATAGTCTCGCCAGGCCAGCTGGTCTGCCACGTAGTCGCGAACAGTTTCGGGGTCGACACCCGCTTCACCCAACAGTTGCAGGAACTGTTCCGTGGACAATTGCCCGCGCGAGGCGAACTCGTCGATGCCCAGTTGAACGGCTTCCGGGGTGGCCTGTACACCAGCTTCGCGCATGACCTGCTTGCGCAGTTTTTCTTCGATCAGGGAATCCCTGACTTCGGATTCGTTCCCGCCGGGCAAACCCAGAACATTGAGGAATTGCAGGCGCTGTTCCAGCTCATACCAGGTGACAATGTCCTGATTGACACGGACCGCCGGCGAAAACAGGCTTTGCGCGCCAACTTGAGGAGTCGCAACTGCGAGGAGAGCCGCGGCAAGTGCCGGCGCAACCGGTCTAAGCCAACCGGAACGGAGAAACCTGGAGAAACCTGTTATCAACTGCATGTTCTCTTGTATGTCTTACCACCACCTTCAAGGGCGTACCCTGTCAGTGACAGGGTAAAGCCGAATTCTGTCGAAGGCTCAATAGTGGATGTTGAAGTAAAGCGCCTGCTTACGGACATGTTAACCTGAACGCATTCATTCTGGTAGGTCACTCCAAGACCCAGCCGGATCGGTTCCGATTGGGCCAGATCATAGCGCGCCTCGGCATTTGTAAGCCAGTTCTGATCAACCTGATAGTGGCCAAGAAGCAAGATTTCAGAGATTTCGTCCGTAATGTTCTCTGCCGGGTCCGGTTCCTGCCAAACATAGCTGCCGGACAGACCGGCGTATTCGGATGTCCAGGCTCCGCGCAATTCAGCTTTGACGAAACTGAAATCGCTGTCGATCAGGCCGCGCCCGCCAAGCGACCAGCCATTGGCCGTGGTGAGTTGCCCTGCCACAAGCAAGTCTGACGTTGTGCCCTGCAATCCAGATGTCAGGGTGAAATTAGGGTCAGCATCGGCCCGAAAAACCTGACCCACAGTTGCAAGAGCCTGCCAGCCGCCCGCGCCATAGCGTGCCCAGTTCAACCCAATGACCCCGGTGGCACCGTCTTCGCGCTGATCTTCCGCGGGAAATCGGGACAGAGCCAGCAGATTGCCCTGATCGAATTCCTGAAACGTGCTTTCATCGTCAGGCACATTGGCGTCAGAGACATGGGTCCAGCCGAACTGTGCGATCGGTTCCAGAAACTGAACTGCGCCAGACTTTTCGCGACGGGTCATCGGATAACGAAGGGTCAGAGCGGCGCGCGGGGTCGAGCGGGTCACGTTACTGGGAAAGTTGCTGTCGTGGCGAATGTTGAACGTGTCCACAGATGCACCCAGCGTTGCGTCTGCACGCAGGCCGGACGCAAACGTCCAGCTTCGCAGCCATTCGGCATCGAAGGTCGCCCGCGCTATGTCTCGGCCGACAATGTCGGCGTCGCTGGTGCGTTCATGTGCATGGCCGATAAAGGCCAGACGAACCTCTCCTCCGAGTGTGGTGGGGAAATAACGTTTTTCATAGTTCAGGTCGAAGACACGCGATGGGATTTCGTCCTGATTTTCGCTGTCACGCAGCGTTTTGTAATGGATGATGCTCGTTTTGAACGCAGTGTCACGCTTGATCCGTTCCAGCGCGATTTCACTGCGCAGGCGGTCCAGATCCGGCAGGCCATAGTCGGCCAGATACGCATCGTCCGAAGTGGTTTGCAGGTTGAATGTCAACCTGAAATCGTTTTTCAGGTTGAACCAGCCGCTGGCGAACAGATAGCCGCGATCCTGATCTGGTTGAATGTCATCCCGAGTATAGGCGCCTTCGACCTGAATACGCCCGTTCACGAAAGCCTGGCGATAACGGTATCCCAGTGTCGTGGTTTTGGCTGACACGTAAGGTGTCAGGGTCAGGTCCTTGTGGTCTCCCAATTTAATGAAATAAGGGACCTGAATCCCGGTTCCCAATTGCGAGGTGCTACGGATCGACGGCACCAGAAAACCGGTTGCGCGGTCCAACGTAGGATCTGGCAGGCGCAGATAAGGGAAATAGAAAACCGGATAATCAAGTACCCGAAGCTGTGCGCCCTCGAAATACAATTGCCGTTCCAGTTGGTCATGGGTGACCTTGCGGGCCCGGATTTGCCAGAGAGGCGGCTTTCCGTTGGTGCACACGTGACACGAAGTGGCCGAGACTTTGCTGAATTGTGTATAGCGACCCGCGGCCCGTTTCGCCTGAACCGAGGCGATCTGGATTTGCTGATCGAAAACCATCCGTGCGCCGATTAACAAGCCGTTCTGGATGCCGCTGTCCAGCTGCCCCGAGTCCGCCAGAAGGGTGGATTGACCGCCCTGATCGATGCGGATTGGGCCTTCCAACGACAGTTCACCGGTTTCCCGATCATAGGTGATCCGTTGGGCCGACAGTTTTGTGTCGCCCTGAAACGCCTCGACATTGCCTTCGGCCACCAGTTTTCGTTCCGGTGTTATGAAGACCTTGTCGGCCACCAGCAGCGCGGGCTCAGCCTGTGTTTGTGCACCTTGCGGGCTGGGCTCGGCCGGTGCGGTTTGCGCTGTTAGGGCAGCCGGAACTGACAGGGCCATCGCACTGGTCAAAAGCAAAGGAACGATGCGCCGCATCAGCCGTCCTCCGCATGAAGAAGCAGGCCAAGAGACAACAAAATGGCGGCAAAGGGCGGTGCCCAGGCGGCGATATAGGTGGGCAATTGTCCGTTTTCCCCAAGGATTTGCGCGAAATTGCGGACGAAGTAGATGGCAAAGCCAAGCAGAACGGCTGTGAGCACGGCAATCCCTGTGCCGCCGAACCGGACGTGACGCATAGTGAAAGCAGCTCCGATCAGTACCATCGAGACTAGAAACAAGGGCCGGGCCAGTTGCACCTGCAGCCAGACTTCATATTGTTTGGTTGAAAATCCGGCTTCGCGGAGATCCTTGATCAGCTGTGGCAGATCATAGACAGACACCGAATCCTGCTGCCCCAAGGTGTCCATGATCCGCTGCCGCGTCAGCGAGGTCGGCAATTCCAGCCGCTCATGCACAACCGAGTTGGTTTCGGGATTCTGCCCCTCCTGCAAATTCCAGATCTTGGCCTGAGACAGAACCCAGTTTCCATCTTCCAGTTCGGCACGGTCGGCGACGATCTGTTGGGTCGGTTTGCCGTCCCGCGCAAAGGTAATGATGGTTACGTCGTCCAGGCCCAGAGAGTCTCCGTTAGAGGTTCCCCGCGCATGGATGACGGCTTGACCGTTTTCTGCGGATTGTCGCAACCACAGGCCTTCGCTGCTGATCGACAAGGCTGAACTGCCGTTGTTTTTATAAGAATCCGACAGGCGCTGAAACTCTTCGGATGTCGCTGCTGCGATAGGGTTCAACAGTGCTACGGCCAGTGCGCCGATGATCAGGGCCAAAAACGCCGGGGCAACCAATGCACGGATGCCTGATCGGCCTGTGGCGCGGGTCACCACAAGCTCGGACGTTCGGGCCAGTCCGACAAAGAGGGCGATGGTCGACAGGATAACCAACAGGGGCAGCATTTCACTGATGGCGGCCGGCGTATTCAGCAGTGTCAGGTGCAGCAATTGCCCGAACGACAGATCGACTTCGTCAAACCGGCGGATTTGTTCGATCAGATCGATGAGAATCATTAGGGTCAGAAAGATACCGCCGATGACTAGAAAACTTTGTAGAAAGCGGCGGGCGAAATAACGGTCGAGGATCACGAGCACGCCCCCGCCATGCCTGAAATACCGGGGTTCGGGCCAAAATCGCGCGTGCATGTCACCATGCGCGACGGCGTATGCCTGCCCTCTCGTGTCACTTCTTTCTCCCCCGAGCCTGCCGGTTATTTTTTCGGGACCTTAATGCAATTGAAAGGCGGGGAAAACTGCTATCTGGTCAAGTCGGGCAGCGCGGGCTAGGTCTTGGGGAACAGAATTTGAGGAGTTTGCAATGAGCAGTCTGGTACCAATCCGTTTTCAGGAGTTTGACTTGGATGGGATAGCGCAGGCCAAAGGGCGGGTCGCCATCATCATTCCGTCCGACGGAAAGATGAACCCGGCTGCTCGTCGGGCCAACCGTCTGACCAAGGGCGCTGTGGCGCGGCTTGTTGAAAGTGAGAAATTCGGAAAGGCCAAAACAGGTGACGTGATCTCATTGGCCTGGCCGGCAGGGATGGTGGCGGAGGCACTCGATGTTCTGGTATTGCCACGCCGACCAGAGGCCGACGAGGCGCGAAAGACGGGTGCGGCACTGGCCAAACTGACGGGTGGCAAGGACGTGCTGGTGATGGTCGGCAATCAGGCGCAGACAGAAGATCTGGCGCTTGGGATCGCGCTGCGCAGCTATGATTTTGACGCGCACAAAACCAAAGAAAGCGAAGAGGCTGGCACCGTCACGATCAGTCATTCGAAACCCAAGGAAGTCGAAGCAGGATTTGCGCCGCTTTACGCGATTGCCGATGGTGTGCGGATGACCCGTGATCTGACCAACGAACCTGCAAACGTTCTGACCACTACAGAATTTGCCGATCGCCTGGTTGAGATGCAGGAACTGGGCCTTGAGGTTGAAGTTCTGGAAGAAGACAAGCTGGCCGAGCTGGGCATGCGCACGCTGCTGAGCGTTGGTCAGGGGTCCGTCAGCCCATCAAAGGTGGTCGTGATGCACTGGAAGGGCGGTGACAAGGACGACGCGCCGCTGGCTTTGGTTGGTAAAGGCGTGGTGTTTGACACCGGTGGTATTTCGCTCAAGCCAGCGGGTGGCATGGAAGATATGACTATGGATATGGGTGGTGCAGGTGTTGTTGCCGGGACCATGCGTGCGCTGGCCAAGCGCAAGGCCAAAGCCAATGTGGTGGGCCTTGTGGGTCTGGTCGAAAACATGCCTTCGGGCAATGCCACCCGCCCGGGCGATGTGGTCAAGTCGATGAAGGGTGATACGGTCGAGATCATCAACACCGATGCAGAGGGTCGTCTGGTTCTGTGTGACATGATGTGGTACGCGCAGGAACGGTTCAGCCCTGTAGGCATGATCGATCTGGCCACTCTGACCGGCGCGATCATTATCGGATTGGGGCATGAGAATGCCGGTGTGTTCTCGAACAATGACACGTTCTGCGACGCTTTTTTGAAATCCGCAAAGGCCGAAGATGAAGGTGCATGGCGGATGCCGCTGGGCGATGCATATGACAAGATGTTGAAATCACGTATCGCGGACATGAAGAACGTGGGTGGTCGCCCGGCAGGCTCGATTACGGCCGCGCAGTTTCTGCAGCGTTTCGTGAAAGAAGAAACGCCCTGGATTCATCTGGATATTGCTGGTGTTGCCTCGGTGTCGGCCGAGACATCTTATGCACCCAAAGGGGCCACCGGCTGGGGCGTGCGCGCGCTGAGCCGGTTCGTGCAGGACAGTTTCGAGTAAGCAGATGGGCACTGTCTTTTTCTACCACCTGACCCGTCAACCGTTGGAGCACACTTTGCCTGTGCTGCTGGACAAGGCACGGCAGGCCGGGTGGCGGATTGCCGTGCGGGGAATTGATCCCGCGCGGATGGACTGGCTGGATGAAAAGCTGTGGTTGGGCCCCGAGGACGGGTTCCTGCCGCATGGCCGCGAAGGTGGCCCACATGACACCGAGCAGCCGATCCTGCTGACCACCAGCCCCGAAGTCAAAAACGATGCGGTGTGTGTCATGACAGTGGACGGTGCTCCGGTTGAGCCTGATGAGGTCTCGGCCTTGGAACGGGTCTGTATTCTGTTCGATGGCAATGACGACATGGCTGTCCAACTCGCGCGCGGTCAGTGGAAGGCGCTGACCACCGCGGGATGCCAGGCGCAATACTGGTCGGAAGAATCCGGGCGGTGGGAGAAGAAGGCCGAAGCCTGAGCGGCTGTGCCATTTTCAGGAGATTTGATGATGCAAATGAAGCCTTTGGGTCGCACCGGGATCATGGTGAGCGACCTTTGCCTTGGTACGATGACTTTCGGATCCCAGACCTCGGAAGCGGATGCGCATACACAGATGGACACGGCATTGGACGTGGGGATCAACTTTGTCGACGCTGCGGAGATGTATCCGGTCAACCCTGTTTCGAAGGAAACGATCGGTCGCACCGAAGAAATTCTGGGAAACTGGAATGTCGCCAATGCCGCACGCCGGGCCAATTTCGTGTTGGCGACCAAACATTCGGGCGAAGGGTTGTCCTATGTTCGTGACGGTGCGCCGATTTCGGCCAAAACCATTCCCAGTGCCGTCGAAGGGTCATTGCGGCGGTTGCAAACTGATTACATCGATCTCTATCAGTTCCACTGGCCCAATCGCGGCAGCTATATGTTCCGTCAGAACTGGGATTTCGCACCGTCCGGGCACAATACCGAAGATGTTCTGGCTAACATGCAGGAATGTCTTGAGGCGCTGCAAGATCAGGTGGACAAAGGCAACATCCGTGCCTTTGGTTTGTCGAATGAAAGCGCTTGGGGTACCGCGCAGTGGTTGCGATTGGCCGAACAGACGGGCGCGCCGCGTGTGGCGTCTGTGCAGAACGAATATTCGTTGTTGTGTCGTCACTTCGACACCGACCTGGGTGAACTGAGTGTGCATGAAGATGTCGGGCTGATGGCTTTTTCACCTTTGGCTGCAGGATTCTTGACTGGCAAGTATCAGAACGATGCCGTGCCTGACGGGTCACGTATGTCGTTGGTGCCAGGGATGGGTGGCCGGAAATCCAGCCGTGTATTTGACGCGGTTACTGCCTATCTGGACATCGCTGGCCGGCATGGGTTGGATCCGGTGCATATGGCGCTGGCCTGGTGTCGGACACGCGCCTTCATGACGTCAGCCATATTCGGGGCCACGACTGCCGCGCAGCTGGACCATCTACTTGCGGGTGCGAACCTTGAATTGTCTCAGCAGGTGTTGGATGAGATTGGTCGGGCACATCGGGCGCACCCGATGCCGTTTTAGGGGGCTCTGCCCCCGCCGCCCTTGGCGACTCCCCCGCGGTATTTATGGCCAGATGAATTC
Source organism: uncultured Ruegeria sp. (assembly GCF_947497005.1). Classification (GTDB taxonomy): domain Bacteria; phylum Pseudomonadota; class Alphaproteobacteria; order Rhodobacterales; family Rhodobacteraceae; genus Ruegeria. The sequence continues at coordinate 269,924 of NZ_CANMFF010000002.1, forward strand.
GGATCAGCTCAGTGATGGGTTGGATGCGCGCGTTCTTGCCTGAGGTCGCGGGCTGACAGGCCGTGCGCGGTGCGGAAGGCGCGGGCGAAGCTGGATTGTGAGGCGAACCCGGTAGAGAGCGCCACATCCATCAACGGCATGTCTGTATCGGTGACAAGTCGGCGGGCCTCGGCCAAACGCAGTTGCAGGTAGTGGTCCTGCGGCGTTGTGTTCAGACGCAGGCGAAACTGCTGCTGCAAGGTGCGCGGGCTGGTGCCCAGGTGATCTGCGATATGGGCCAGCGGCAGGGGGTCATCCAGGGACGCCTGCATCAGCGAATTGGCCTTGGCGGTCAGCGTCGTGTGGCGGTGTGGTGCGCCAGTGCGGCTTTGCGGTTTGCCGGGGTCCGGAGCGCCATCGTACAGGAACAGGCCCGAAACGCGGGAAGCGAAACTTGCACCGTGCCGGGCTGCGATGATGTGCAGCATCATTTCGACTGCGGGAATCGCGCCACCTGATGTCAGGCGGCCTTCCGAGACGGTGAAACGGTCCGGACGCGCATCGACTTCGGGGAAGCGGGATGCGAAATTATCCAAGTCTTCCCAGTGGGTTGTAGCAGGGTGATTGTCAAGCAATCCGGCCTCAGCCAACAACCAGGGGCCGCCGTCGATCCCGGCCATGGTCGCTCCGGTTCCGGCGATCCGGCGCAGGCCGGCCAACAGACTGGGAGTGGCATGACGGGCAAGCTGGAACCCGGCCACCACAATCATCAGGTCGCAGCTTTGCAGACGCGCAAGCGGGATACCGGGTACTTGCAGGGCACTGGTGAGCATCGCGGGCTCGGGGGTCGCGGTGACGTAATCCCAGTCAAAGGCCGGGCGATCCGCCAGACGGTTTGCTGCGCGCATCGGATCCACAGCGGACGCAAAGCTGAGCGTGTTGCATTCGTCCAGCACCAGAACGGCCGTTTTCAGGGCCCGATGCTCGGGTTGCAGTATGTTTTTTGCGGATTGCATCAAGTTCGATTCGCATTCTGCCAAGTGGTTTTCCCAAGGCTGCGTCAGAGTCGGGGCAGAACGCAAATCGGAATCCGGGGACAAGCCTGGGGAAAACTCATGGCAAAACCGGTATAACTTGGGGAAAACGCAATGCCTCTGGAAATGAACCGCGAAGTCTTCATCACTTGTGCCGTGACCGGGTCAGGCGGGACGCAGGATCGCAGCCCTCATGTGCCACGGTCGCCGAAGCAAATTGCCGACAGTGCGATTGCCGCGGCAAAGGCGGGCGCGGCCGTGGTTCACTGCCATGTGCGCGACCCCGAGACAGGCGCGCCGTCGCGCGATCTGGGGTTATATCGTGAAGTGACCGATCGTATTCGGGATGCTGAGGTTGACGCTGTGCTGAACCTGACAGCTGGTATGGGCGGGGATATGGTGTTTGGCGGTGTCGAAAACCCACTGCCGTTGGCCGAGGCAGGAACCGATCTGGTTGGTGCGACCGAGCGTGTAGCCCATGTGGCTGAATGCCTGCCCGAGATCTGCACGTTGGATTGCGGAACGATGAACTTTGCCGAGGCCGATTACGTCATGACCAACACGCCCGGTGCCTTGCGGGCAATGGGCAAGATGATGACGGATCTGGGCGTGAAGCCCGAGATCGAGGCGTTTGACACTGGCCATCTGTGGTTTGCCAAACAGTTGGTAAAGGAAGCGATTCTGGAACCCAACGCTCTGGTGCAACTGTGCATGGGGGTGCCGTGGGGCGCGCCGGATGACATGAATACCTTCATGGCGATGGTAAACAACGTGCCGGATGACTGGACTTTCAGCGCGTTTTCTCTGGGGCGGAACGAGATGCCATTTGTTGCGGCTTCGGTTTTGGCGGGCGGCAATGTGCGTGTCGGGCTGGAAGACAACTTGTGGCTGGACAAGGGTGTTCTGGCCGAGAACTGGCAACTGGTCGAACGCGCTGGCACCATTATCGAAAACATGGGTGCGCGGGTGATCGGGCCGCAAGAGGTCCGCGAGAAGCTTGGGCTGACGAAGCGTGAACCGAAGGGTTGAAAACTCCGCTTGCACGGGGCTGCAAAATCAAAAAGCTCAGAGGCATCGGCATAAGGATTGAAATCATGCGTCGCATATCTCTGAGTGGTGTTGTGATTGGTGCGGCCCTTTTGGCTGCCTGTGGGTCTGGAGCTCAGGTGACAAGCGACCAACCGGTCGTTGCGGAGCGGCAGGAGTGCGAGGCCAATGGCGGGCGTTATGAACTGGGTGGAAGAGCCCGGCAGCCTATTTGCTTTACGCCTTTGCCCGACGCCGGAGCAGCCTGTGAAAAAGCCTCCGATTGTGCAGGGTTCTGCCTGTCGGAAACCAAACAATGCAGCGCAGTGACACCGCAATTTGGATGCATTCCGCATTTGGATGAGGCGGGGCGCACGCTGGTAATCTGTATCGATTAGAGGACAGCATGACAAAGACGGCAGCAATCATCGGGGGCGGTGTCATCGGCGGCGGATGGGCCGCGCGGTTCCTGCTCAATGGATGGGATGTGCGGGTGTTCGACCCGGACCCGGAGGCGGAACGCAAAATAGGCGAAGTGATGGACAATGCACGGCGGTCCTTACCTGGGCTGAGCGACGTGCCGTTGCCAGTCGAGGGCGCGCTGAGCTTTCATGACGACATGGCCGAAGCTGTACAGGGCGCGGCGTGGATTCAGGAGAGCGTGCCAGAGCGGTTGGACTTGAAGCTTAAGGTTTACAAGGGTTTGCAAGAAACTTGCGATCCGGACGCGATCATTGGGTCTTCGACCAGCGGGTTCAAGCCATCGGAGCTTCAGGACGGCGCGTTGCGGCCCGAGCAGATCGTAGTGACGCACCCCTTCAATCCGGTTTACCTGTTGCCACTGATCGAGTTGGTTCCAACCGACAAGAACGCGCCAGAGACAGTAGCAAAGGCCAAGGAACTTCTGACCTCGGTTGGATTCTTCCCGCTACACATCAAGAAAGAAATCGATGCGCATATCGCCGACCGCTTTTTGGAAGCGGTCTGGCGCGAGGCTCTTTGGTTGGTCAAGGATGGCGTTGCCACCACCCAAGAGATCGACGAGGCGATCCGCATGGGCTTTGGCATTCGCTGGGCGCAGATGGGGCTGTTCGAAACCTACCGCGTAGCCGGAGGTGAAGCGGGAATGCGGCATTTCATGGCGCAGTTCGGGCCTGCATTGAAATGGCCGTGGACCAAGCTGATGGATGTGCCCGAGTTCACCGACGAACTGGTCGACATGATTGCCGATCAATCGGACGCGCAATCTGGGATGCATTCGATCCGCGAACTGGAACGCATTCGGGACAACAATCTGGTTGGCATGATGCGCGCGCTCAAGGCGCAGAACTATGGTGCGGGGGCGGTGCTGAACCAGCATGATGCGCTGTTGAAGCCGGGTGCCATGCCTACACTGGATCAGGCAGATCTGAGCCAGCCGATCCTGACCCTGTCCCGTGCCGTGCCGCTGGACTGGACGGATTACAACGGCCACATGAACGAGGCCAAGTATCTGGAAGCCTTTGCCGCCGCCACGGACCGTTTCATGGAGGTCATCGGTTGCGATATGGAGTACATCTCGTCGGGTGGCAGTTATTTCACCGCTGAAAACCACATCCGTTACATCGACGAGGTCCATGCGGGGGCGAAAATCGACGTGCGCACGCAGATGCTGCTGGGGCAGGGCAAGAAGCTGCATGTGTTCCACAGCATGTATGAAGGCGACAAGCTGTTGGCCACAGGTGAGAGTTTCCTGCTGCATGTCAGCCTTGAAAGCCGTCGTCCCAGCCCGCCGTCGCCTGAGATCGAAGCGGCCATGGCACGGATTGCCGAGGCGCAGGACGGGTTGCCTTACCCCGAAGGGGCGGGTGCCGCGATTCGGAAACCTTCATGACCCGGCGCGTATTGGTGACTGCTGGTGCGTCGGGCGTTGGTCGGGCCATGGCCGACGCGTTTGACGCTGCGGGTTATGACGTCTGGGTCACGGATGTTGACCAGTCCGCGCTGGATACTTTGCCGGATCATTGGACCGCAAATCAGGCTGACGTGACCAGTGAAAACGACATGAGCGCTGTTTTTCGAGCCATCGAAGCGGCTGGTGGGCTTGATGTGTTGTGCGCCAATGCCGGGATCGCCGGGCCGACCGATGCGATTGAGGACATTGATCTCGATGCGTGGCGAGCCTGTCTGGCGGTCAATCTGGACGGGGCGTTTCTAGCGGCCAAGCACGCTGCCCCGATGATGAAATCGGCACGGGCGGGCAGCATCATTCTGACGTCCTCCACCGCCGGTCAATACGGCTATCCGTATCGTGCGCCTTATGCGTCGGCCAAATGGGCGGTCATCGGATTGATGAAGACACTGGCAATGGAGCTTGGGCCGCTTGGCATTCGCGCAAATGCCATTTGTCCGGGCGCTGTGGAAGGCCCGCGCATGGAAGGCGTCTTGGCCCGAGAGGCTGAGGCAAAAGGCATGACCCGGGATGAGGTTTATCAAGGCTATGCCTCGGGCACCTCAATGGGGCGCTTTGTAGAAGTGCAGGACATCGCCAATATGGCCGTCTTCCTTGCCTCAGACGCGGCGCGGCTGGTGTCGGGTCAGATAATCGCGGTCGATGGGCATACAGTCAACCCAGACCCGAAACTGTAACTCAGCCCTGATTTGGGCCACGGATCTGGCGGATGGTCTGGCGGACCGCCTGCCAATCCTGTGCCTCTTTCTGGTTTCCGGCAGCTTCGCATTCGCGCATTTTTTGCGCGGCCTCTGCCTCGGCCCGATCTCCGTGCGCAGCATACAGGGCGCGTGCGTATTGAGCGGTTTGAATTGCGTCCATTCCTATGGTCCTCCGTTTGTGGTCGGAATGCCCGATGGTTCGCGCCAAGGGACGATAGCACAGGTTGCGCGCGGCTGCATCATTTGCCGCAGGAAACCGCCGTTCTGAGCTGTCGTAAGTGGTCCGGGAAATCCCGGGCGGCCACAACGGCTTCGCGCACCAGCGTGTCGAAATGGCGTGAAAATGTCTCGATCCGGTCCCGGTCGCGGAAGGCCATGTAATGGCTACCTGCATAAAAAACGCACAGGAGTGGTCCGAAAATTGTCACAGGTGCCGAATAAAGTCGTTTAGCGTCAAAAAGATAGATCCTCATCCGGGGATAGAGCTGCTCACACAGCGCCAGCAGGTGGTCGATTTGCCCTAACCGAATTTCTGGGCTTAGCCCGCGGTAATACCCTGTGGCGCTTGCAAAACTCTCGATCTCGAACAATGGCATGGCAATTTCATAGTCGGACTGAGCGCTGCGCATCCAGGTCAGCCTGTCTTCGGACGCACCGATGGCCTGATCTGCCGTGCGACCCAGATGAGGCGCATATTCCCATTCCAGTACCGCGCGCGTCTTGAGCATGTCGGGCAGCGTGGCCGGGACATAGCGGATCTTGTATCCGGCGGCCTCTTTGTGCCATTCGAAAATTCGCTCATCCACAAGGGCACGTGGGGCTTCGGAAAAGGACAGGGAACCGGCCAAAATCTCTGCTGCGCTTTCCGGTCTGTCGGACAGGCTCAGCAGCCAGTCGGCTGAAACACCAAGCGCCGCGGCACAGCCACCCACCACATGTGCGTTCGGCAGGCGTGCACCATGATCAGCTAACAGTTGAGATACGGTCGAGCGGTCAACGCCGATATCGCGCGCAAGTGCGCTTTGGCTGACGTGCCGTTCCTCCATTGCGCGGCCCAGACGTAGACGAAATTGGGCGGCGCGGTCGCGTTTGTCGATATTTCCCTGCATTTGGTGATTTTTATCATGTTTGATTAATTTTGTTAATCATATTCAGAATATTCAGCACGAGCAATGAAAGGTATCCCCTTTGTAAAAGCAAAAAAGAATGGGGTCCTGAATGGAAACGCGGCGAAGATCTGTCGTGAAAGCAATCGTGTGGAATGCCATGGGGTTGGCCACAATGACACTGGTGGGCCTGATCGCCACTGGCTCGGCCGCTGTTGGTGGCGCATTGGCGTTGGTGAACACTGCTATCGGCCTGACACTGTACGTGATTTACGAAAGAATTTGGGCAGGTATTTCCTGGGGTCGCAATGGCTGAACCCACCACACCCAAGTCACCCGAATGGGGCACGTTTTTCCTGATCGTTGGCTGTTATGCCGCGTGGCTTGCCGGCCTGTTCTGGCTGGCGAGTGCATCCTTATGGTTGGCAGTCCCGGCCCTGGGTTTGGTTGCAGCCCTGCATTCGTCACTGACGCACGAGGTCCTGCATGGGCACCCATTCCGCGCAAAATGGCTGAATGAGACATTGATGGCACTGCCGCTGACACTGGCCATTCCGTATATCCGTTTTCGGGATCTGCATTTGGCGCATCATCAGGATGCCACCCTGACCGATCCTTACGATGATCCCGAATCGAACTATCTGGATCCCAAAGTGTGGTCGGCACTGCCGCGTGGCGCTCAGCTGGTGCTGGCCTTGAATAATACGCTTCTGGGGCGCATGGTGCTGGGCCCGGCCATAGGGCAAGTTCTGTTTATGCGGGATGATATACGTGGAATTGGGCGCGGGGACCGTGCGATCCTGAAGGCCTGGGCTTTGCACTTACCCGGCGCAGCGGTAGTGCTGTGGGTCGTCACACAGTCGGCAATGCCGATCTGGGCCTATCTGATTTCGGCCTATATCGGGCTCGCGTTATTGAAAATCCGCACCTTTCTGGAGCATCGCGCGCATGAAAAATCCCGCGCGCGCACTGTGATTATCGAAGATCGCGGACCCCTGGCGTTTCTGTTTCTGAATAACAACCTGCACGTGGTTCATCACATGAATCCAGCCGCGCCATGGTACCGCCTGCCTTCACTATATCGACACGGAAAAGACAGGTACCTGGCCTGCAACGAGACCTATGTATACCGCTCTTACGCGCAAATTTTCCGGCAGTATCTGTTGCGTGCTAAGGACCCGGTGTCGCATCCGCTCTGGCCAAAGTCCTGATTTGACGACACAACGGGTGACATGAGTATCTGGATCCCAGTCACCATCGCCGCCGCCAGTTTTCAGACCGTGCGTTTCATGCTGCAAAAATCTCTGAGCAGCGTGAAACTGTCTGCCGCTGGCGCGACTTTCGCGCGGTTTGCCTATTCCATGCCTTTGGCAGTTGTCGGGCTCTTTGTGGCGCTGCAGATAACAGGGGAGAGCCTGCCGGCGTTGGGCGGTGTGTTCTGGCTGTACGCGGTTATTGGGGGCACGGCGCAAATTCTAGCGACGATCTGTGTTGTGGCGTTGTTCAAACAACGCAACTTTGCAGTTGGAATTACCTTCAAGAAAACCGAGGTGATCCAGACCGCGATTGTCGGCTTTCTTGTGCTGGGCGATAGCGTTTCCGGCGCCGCGCTGGCTGCCATTCTGCTGGGTCTGATGGCGGTGCTTTTGTTATCAAAAACACCCGGTGGGGACGGGGTCTGGTGGCGGCATTTGACGAATCGCGCGTCTCAATTGGGGCTTGGGTCAGGCGTCTTGTTTGCATTTTCTGCCGTCAGCTATCGTGGGGCGTCGCTTCAGTTGGGCGAATTTGAAGCCTGGTTGCGGGCGCTGATCACGCTGGCCGCGGTCGTGACGTTCCAGTTTGTCAGCATGGGGTTGTGGCTGCTGTGGCGCGACCGGATCGAGCTGCGGGCGGTATGGCAGACACGATCCACCGGAATCTTTGTTGGCCTGACAAGTCTGGGCGGTTCATTCTGCTGGTTCTGGGCTTTCACCCTGCAAAACGCGGCATACGTTAAGGCGTTGGGTCAAGTTGAATTGATCCTCAGCCTGATGGCCTCGATCCTGTTTTTCCGCGAGACGATCACCCGGCGAGAGATCGCCGGGATGATGTTGCTTGGTATCTCGATTCTGGCGCTGGTGCTGACGATTTAAGATGCTTTACGTTTCATCCAAAACCCCCGCATCGAAATGCGCGTTTTATCGAAAGGAGAGGCAGCGTATCTCGAATCAAAGCCAACGCAGAGCGTCTAGCCAGCGCGACGCTCATCAAAGCTCAGGGCGATGAAACTGGGCAGGTGATCGCCCATGCCGACGACAGTAGGACCTTTGTCATCTCTGCGACCACGACCGCGCCCCTTGGGCTCGCGGTCCTTTCTGCCTTCCTTCTTCGCCTCGGGAGCTTTGACTTTTTTCTCCGGCTTCGGCGTTTCGGGCTTGGGTTCTTCCGTTATCGGATTCTCAAGCCGTGGGATTTCTTTCTGAATCAGCTTCTCGATCGCAACCAGTGCCTTTTCATCGCGGCCCGAGCAGATCGTGATGGCCTTGCCCTCACGTCCCGCACGGCCAGTACGGCCGATTCGGTGGACATAGTCTTCGGGGTGGCCGGGTACGTCGAAATTGAACACATGGCTTACGGCCGGCACATCCAGACCGCGTGCAGCCACATCCGAAGCGACTAGCAAACGCAGGGAACCATCGCGGAACCCATCCAGTGTTTTCATACGTTGCGACTGGTCCAGATCGCCATGGATGGCAGCGGCGTTATAGCCGTATCTCTTCAGCGATTTCGTACAGATATCCACATCCGTTTTACGGTTGCAGAAGATGATAGCGTTGGTGCATTTTTCACCCTCGGCGTCGATCAGCGTGCGCAGAACCTTGCGTTTGTTGCTGGCCTCGCGGTCGCGGCGACCACCCTTGAACATGACCACACCTTGTTCGATGGTCTCGGACGCGGTCGCCTGGCGGGCAACTTCAACCCGGGCGGGGGCCGACAGGAAAGTGTCGGTGATCCGCTCGATCTCGGACGCCATCGTGGCTGAAAAGAACAGGGTCTGGCGTGTGAAGGGCGTCAGCGAGAAGATGCGTTCGATATCGGGGATGAACCCCATGTCCAACATGCGGTCGGCTTCGTCGACAACCATGATCTGAACGCCGGTCAGCAGCAGCTTGCCGCGTTCGAAGTGATCCAGCAGGCGGCCCGGGGTGGCGATCAGCACGTCAACGCCCCGGTCGATAAGCGCATCTTGTTCCTTGAAGCTGACGCCACCGATCAGCAGTGCCTTGGTCAGCTTTACATTTTTGGCATAGGTATCGAAATTCTCGGCCACCTGCGCGGCCAGTTCCCGCGTCGGGCACAGCACCAGCGAACGCGGCATCCGCGCACGCGCGCGACCACGGGCCAGCAATGTGATCATCGGCAGGGTGAAGCTGGCGGTTTTGCCAGTGCCGGTTTGGGCGATCCCCAGAACATCGCGCCCTTCCAGGGCGGGGGGAATCGCACCTTCCTGGATCGGAGTAGGGGTTTCGTATCCGGCTTCCTCAATGGCTTTGAGGACCTTCGGGTTCAGGTTCAGTTCGTTGAATTTTGTCATGTAAGTCCGGTTTGTGCGGACACTTGACCTGGCCCGCGCGTATAAGATGTGCCGGGCCCGGATGGCCATGTGCATGATGCGACATTTCGGCTTGCACGCGGACATAACAAAAACGTTGGTCAGGGTCAAATGAAGAGAACTTCACCCTTGTCATCCTGTGGCATGCCAGGGTTTTCAGCAACAATTCAGCAACTTCCGGGAAAGTGTTTCTCTACTTTCTTGTCCAGGTCCAAAGGTCGGTGGCGAATTTGACCGTGACGTTCCAGGTTGGTTCGCACCGTTGCGTCTGTTCCGCTCATTTCATTGTAGAACACGCGCAGGCCGTCCATGCCTTGTTCGGTTTCGATCCAATTCAGTAGTTCATTCTTGCTCAGCCCCCCTTGTTCACGCGGAACATTGGTGGCCATGCCTGCCTGATACGAGCCGCGATTCATTCGGAATTCATAATGCGCAATCCAGTGATCCCAACCCGGGGCATGGCGGTGGCATAGCTCGACCTGAGGGAGCTCGTATTTGCACGGCAGCAGTGTTTTGTTCTGAAACAGGTTGTGGATGCGAAAGCTCAGGTTTTCCAATCCGGCACGCACGAACAACTTTCCTTGCACATGACTTAAAAAACCGCCCGTAACGAAAGCCCCGTAGTTCGGGTAAATCATCTCGACCAGCGCTTCACGCTCGGGACTGCGCGGAATATGCGCCTTGTACAGGTCGTTGTTGCCGGCGAGCGCTTCCATCGGGCGGACGCGTGCGGCCTGAATTGTGTCCGGAACTTCTTGAAGCACCTCTGCAATTGGCGTCGAGGACCAAAGAAATTCGTCCACATCAATATGGGTCAGCCAATCCAGCGGGGTGTTGCGATAGGCGAAGGTGGCATGCGCCGACTGGCGCACCTGATGCTTTTCGGGCCGGGCACGTCCGCGTTTTTCCCAAAAGGCGTCATCACAGACGCGAACCCGAACCTTGGGGTGCATTCTGAGCGCCCGGAACGTGCGGCGGTTGGGTTCATCCATATAAATATACATGAGATCCACACCCAGATCGAGGTGATGGGCCACGAACCGAAGAACGTCCTCGGTTGGTCCCCGGACCATGGAAACGATACCCCAGGTGGTCATCTGCGCGGCGCGCGGGTATCGCGCATGAGCTTCAGACGACGAAAGACACCACCCGGATCCTCGTTCAGTTCGGTCATCAGGTGATCTACCAGAGGCGCAATTGTGGGATCGTTCATCGCCTTGGTCCAGATCGGAGCAATCAGATTGACGTCCAGCCCACCTTTTTCAAAGGAAAACCCCTTCATCTGAAAGGGAAGTGGGACATGGTTCTTGTCTTTGAACTGAAACGGTGTTTCCGGGGCCAACCCTGAGAAAAGCCGCTCGAACTCATAAAGCTTCATCATGCTGAAAAACACGCGCAAGGCATGTCCCACTTCGCGCTGTGTCGGGGTCTGGCCGTGATCCGCAAAGGTCTGAACAGATGACACCAGCCATCGTAGATCAAGCGCGGACAAAAGGTGGTCAGAATGTTCATCCCACAAGCGGCAGAACAGAGCCGGGGCCTGACGCGGGAAGGATCGCTTTCGCAGGTTCGAGATCAGTTGGGCGTTCAGAAAAGCAAGTTCCGAGTTTCCGACAAAGTCCCGCGCGATCTGAACACGTTTGCGATCCCAATTGGTGCTACGCCCGGCCGGCAATTCAGTGGCGCTGTCGGGTACGGTGCGTTTGGCCAGATCATCCAGATCGACGTCCGTTTCGGGCAGCGGCAGGGTGCCGAACTGAAACGGGCTGCGCCGGGCCTCATAGCTGTCCAGCATATCGGGCAGGCCACCGGGATAGGTCAGTTCGTCATCACTCATGCGCGCAGGATTGCACAGCCGGGTTCAGCTGTGCAATCAGCCAGTTGCTTCAGGTCATCATCTCTTTGGTGGCGGTCAGGTTCAGCGCGGGGTAGTCGCGAATCACCCGGTCGATATCCCATTGCAGGCGGGTCAGGTAAACGATGTCGCCGTCATGATCATGTGCGATATGCTGCTTGTTGGCATTCACGAACTTTTCAATCTCGGCCTTTTCACCGCTGACCCAGCGGGCCGAGGTGAACTGCGACGCCTCAAACCGCACGGGCAGGCCATATTCCATCTCAATCCGGCTGGCGAGCACTTCGAATTGCAGCGCGCCGACGACACCGACGATAAAGCCCGAGCCTATCGAAGGTTTGAACACTTTGGCCGCGCCTTCTTCGGCGAATTGCATCAGTGCCTTCTCCAGATGCTTGGCTTTCATCGGGTCGCCGGGGCGCACTGTTTGCAGCAGTTCCGGCGCGAAAGAGGGGATGCCGGTAACGCGGATCGCTTCACCTTCGGTCAGCGTATCACCGATGCGCAGTTGTCCGTGGTTGGGGATACCGATGATATCACCAGCCCATGCTTCTTCCGCCAGTTCCCGGTCAGAAGCCAGGAACAACACCGGGTTCGATATCGCCATTGGTTTTTTCGACCGCACATGGGTCAGCTTCATGCCACGCTTGAAATGGCCTGACGCCATACGGACAAAGGCAACCCGGTCGCGGTGTTTGGGATCCATATTGGCCTGAACCTTGAAGACAAACCCTGCGACCTTCTTTTCGTCGGGGGATATCTGGCGAGGCTCTGCGGATTGAATCTGAGGCTGCGGACCATAGGCACCGATGCCTTCCATCAGTTCCTTGACGCCGAATGAATTGATGGCTGAACCGAACCAGATCGGGGTCATATGCCCTTCCAGAACTGCCTGAGGGTCAAGCTTGGGCAGCAATTCGCGCGCCATCTCGACCTCTTCCAGCAGTTTGTCCAGCAGATGTTCGGGAACGTGTTCGGCCAGTTTGGGGTCATCCAGCCCGTTGATCTCAATGCTTTCCGCAACCTTGTTCCGGTCGGCGCGGTCCATCAGTTCCAATCGGTCGCGCAGCATGTCGTAGCAACCTACGAAATCACGGCCCACGCCAATCGGCCACGCGGCAGGTGTCACGTCGATGGCCAGCATTTCCTGAATTTCGTCGATGATCTCGAATGTATCGCGGCTTTCACGGTCCATCTTGTTACAGAAGGTCAGGATCGGCAGGTCACGTAGGCGGCAAACCTCGAACAGTTTCTGCGTCTGACTTTCCACGCCTTTCGCGCCGTCGATCACCATGACGGCGGCATCCACAGCAGTCAGTGTGCGATATGTATCTTCCGAGAAATCGCTGTGACCTGGCGTGTCCACCAGGTTGAACCGGAAGGTGTCATAGTCAAACGACATCGCCGAGGCCGAGACTGAGATGCCCCGATCCTTTTCCATCTGCATGAAGTCCGACCGTGTCCGTCGTGCCTCGCCTTTGGCGCGCACCTGTCCCGCCATCTGGATCGCGCCGCCGTACAAAAGGAACTTTTCCGTCAGCGTGGTCTTGCCCGCATCCGGGTGCGAGATGATGGCGAATGTCCGGCGCCGGGCAATCTGGGGCGGCAAGGTGGGTTGGTTCGAGGTGTCAAGCATAAACGCGCGTATATGCGGGGAAACCTGCCGAAGCAAGACAAAGGGGCTGGTTCGAATCATACGCCTGTGGCAATAAGAACATATAGTGAACAAAATATGGAGAGGATCAATGAATTTGAAAGAGATCGCCAACGAACTGGTCGCTGGTTGCCGTGAAAACCGGGCCAAGGAAAACCTGTCCAAGCTTTATGCCCCCGACGCCGTTTCAGTCGAAGGGCAGGACTTTCAGGGAATGGGTCGGGAAACCAAGGGGCTCGACGCCATCCGTGGCAAGCATGAGTGGTGGGAAAGCGCTCATGAAGTTTCTGGTGCGTCTGTCAGTGACCCGTTTCCCCACGGCGAAGACCGTTTTGCTGTTATTTTCGAAATACAGGGCAAGGTGAAGGAAACCGGTGACGCCTTTGATATGCGCGAAGTGGGTGTCTATCACGTCGCTGACGGCAAGATTGTTCGGGAAGAGTTCTTTTACTGATCAACGAACCGTTTCTGGTCTTCCCTGTCTGGCCGATGCTAGACATGCGGCAATGACTGACAGGGAGGATCCGATGGATCTGGGAATTCAAGGAAAACGCGCGCTGGTCTGTGCCAGCAGCAAGGGATTGGGTCTGGGCTGTGCCGAGGCTTTGGCAGCTGCCGGCGCAAATCTCGTGATGAATGCGCGTGGCTCTGACGCTCTTGAGGCTGAGGCCGCACGCCTGCGCTCAGAGCACGGCGTTGAGGTGGGGACAGTCGCTTGTGACGTGACAACCGCCGAGGGGCAAGCGCAGGTGATCGAAGCTGCGCAGGGCGTTGATATTCTTGTAACAAATGCCGGTGGGCCGCCGCCGGGCGTGTGGTCGGATTGGGAACGTGGCGACTTCATCAAGGCGCTGGACAGCAACATGCTGACACCGATTGCATTCATGAAGGCGTTGCTTCCCGGAATGATGGACAAGGGCTGGGGCCGTGTGGTGAATATCACCTCACAATCCGTGCGTGCCCCAATCCCTGCGCTGGGTCTGTCAAACGCTGCGCGGACCGGTCTGACCGGTTATGTTGCGGGGACGTCTCGCCAAGTGGCTCCGCATGGGGTGACCATCAACAATTTGTTGCCGGGTATCCATGCGACGGACCGCGCCAACTCGCTGGATGGTGGTGTTGCAGCACAAAAGGGGATTTCCATGGATGACGCACGGGCTGAACGCGCCGCAACCATTCCGGCTCGACGGTATGGCACGCGGCAGGAATTCGGTGCGGTTTGCGCCTTCCTGTGTTCGCAGCATGCCGGGTTCATCGTTGGGCAGAACATTCTGCTGGACGGTGGCGGCACCAACCTGACGATGTAATCATGGCGCAGGGGTTTTCGTTGAAGGATCAATTGTTCAACGCTGAGAAAGTAAACTATCTTAGCAAGTTATTTGCGAACGCTGAACCATCGTTCGATGCCCCCGAGTTTCAGGATCAGGTCATGTCGCGTCTGCCTGAGCTGGAGCTGAAAGAGCGTATGGCCTGGATCGCAGCGTGCCTGCAACAGGCCGTGCCGGGGGATTTGCCAGCTGTCGCTCCGGTGATCCTGCGGGCTTTGCCCGAACCTCTGGACCCTTCCAAATCGGATGATGATTTTGGAGATTTCATCTTTGCGCCTTTGGGCGATTGGGTGGCGGACATTGGGTTGGGTCACCTGGATCTGGCTTTGGGTGTGCTGGAAGAGGTGACACAACGTTTCTCTATGGAATGGGCCATACGACCCTTCCTCAACCAAGACCCGGATAGGGTGCTGGAGAGGATGCAGGACTGGTGTACCCATGACAGCTATCACGTGCGCCGATTGGTCAGTGAAGGCACGCGGCCGCGTTTGCCATGGGGGCAGGCCGTTGGTCTGAAACTTGCAGACCCGCTGCCTTTGTTGGATCGTTTGCATGGTGACAGCACCCGTTATGTGACCCGGTCGGTGGCCAATCATCTTAATGACATTACGAAGAAGGACCCGGATCTGGTGCTGGGGCGTCTGGATGAGTGGCGCGCTGAGGGGCGTCAGACCACGGCAGAGCTGGATTGGATGACCTCTCATACGCTGCGCGGGTTGGTTAAGGCGGGGCATCCCGAGGCAATGAAGATGCTGGGATATGACCCGGACGCTGATATTTCGGTTTCGATTGATCTGAATTCCGAAGCCCGTATTGGTGAAGCTCTGGAGTTTTCGGTCGATCTGAGCGGGTCCGGTGCGCAACCTGTTCTGGTGGATTATATCGTTCACTTTCAACGTCCTGGTGGAAAAACCTCAGCCAAAGTGCACAAGCTTAAACAGGCGGTTCTTAAGAGCGGTCGGTTGCAGTTGACCAAACGCCACAAATTGAAGGGCGACGCCACGACCTTCAAGCTGATCCCCGGTGCACACCGTCTTGAGATTCAGGTGAACGGCAAAATCCGCGCTGGTGTCGATTTCGATCTGCTGGGGTAATACCACATCAGAGTGCTCACGCTTTCGTCAAATTCGCGGCTGTGGATTGCGTAGAAGTGTACGCCGCACTAATTGCAGAGCAGCGATACACAAGGGAAGACTGCGATGAAGCATGAATCGGTGCAGAATTACTATGGTGAAGTCCTGCAGAGCAGCGCGGACTTACAGACCAACGCTTGCTGCACGCCTGACGACATGCCGGATCACCTCAAACGTATTCTTTCGAAAATTCATGACGATGTGCTGACCCGCTACTACGGGTGCGGCCTAATCGCACCGCTAGATCTCGAGGGCATGTCGATCCTCGATCTTGGCTGTGGGGCCGGGCGTGATGTCTATGCGCTGTCTGCTATGGTCGGTGAAAAGGGACGGGTGGTCGGGGTGGACATGACACCCGAGCAACTGGATGTCGCCCGCGCACATCAGGACTATCACGCCGAGGTGTTTGGCCACGCGCAGAGCAATGTGGAATTCCATCACGGCTATATCGAAAAGCTGGATGAGTTGGATCTGGAGCCCGGATCGTTCGATATCATCGTGTCGAATTGCGTGATCAACCTTGCAACCGACAAGGATGCCGTTCTGCGCGGCGCGCATCGACTGTTGAAAGAGGGCGGCGAGATGTATTTCTCGGACGTCTATGCAGACCGTCGTATTCCGCAGGCGATGGCTGAGGATGAAGTTTTGTATGGCGAGTGCCTGTCAGGTGCATTGTACTGGAATGACTTCCTGTCGATGGCTCGCAAGGCCGGTTTTGGCGACCCGCGTCGTGAAACTCATCGTCCATTGACCATCGAAAACCCCGTGCTCGAAGCACGTGTGGCTCCGCTCAAGTTCTTGTCGGCCACGTATCGTCTGTTCAAACTACCCGCACTTGAACCGGCTTGCGAGGATTACGGTCAGGCGGTGATCTATAAAGGTACCGTTCCCAACGCGCCGCACGCGTTTGTTCTGGACGATCACCACGCCATTGACGCTGGCAAGGTCTTTCCTGTCTGCGGCAACACGTGGATGATGTTGCAAGACACGCGTTTTGCTCGCCACTTCGACTTTATCGGCGATTTCTCGACTCATTACGGTATCTTCGAAGGCTGTGGCGGCGAAAGCCCGTTTGAAACCGTGGACGAGGCTACGTCTTCGGGCGGATGCTGCTGATCTCTTGCACCTGAAGGGCGGGGTTGCTATCCCCGCCCAAGCCCGATGGATTTGATCGGGAAAGGCAATGGGGTCCATCGGTGACAGGTAACGCAACTCCTCCGCGTCTGGAAATTCGCAACATTATTCGCCGGTTCGAGGGACGGGTTGTCGTGGATGACGTGTCATTGACCGTACAGGCGGGCAAGGTAACCTGTCTGCTAGGGCCATCCGGCTGCGGCAAATCCACCACTTTGCGGATGATCGCCGGGGTCGAAATGCAGGACTCGGGCGAGATTTACGTCGATGGCAAGCTGATCTGTGACACCTTGTTTCGGGTGCCGCCGGAGCGGCGTGAGATCGGGTTGATGTTCCAGGACTTTGCTTTGTTCCCGCATCTGAGCGTGGCCAACAATGTGGCCTTTGGCCTGAAGGGCAGCAAGGACGAGAAGCGCGCCCGGGTCGAGGAATTACTGCGCAAAGTCGACCTGATGCGGTTCATAGACGGGTTTCCGCATCAATTGTCAGGCGGTGAGCAACAACGAGTGGCCTTGGCGCGCGCCTTGGCGCCGCGCCCCCGGATCATGCTGATGGACGAGCCGTTCTCGGGCCTCGATAACCGTTTGCGTGATGGCATCCGGGATGAGACGCTGGCCATTCTCAAGGAAGAGGACGCCGCTGTTTTGCTGGTCACGCATGAGCCGGAAGAGGCGATGCGGATGGCTGATGAGATCGCCCTGATGCGGCGCGGCAAGATCGTTCAGCAGGGCGCGCCGTACAACGTCTATACCCGACCTGCAGACAAGGCAGCCGTGGCATTTTTCAGTGATGTCAATGTGTTGCGGTCTCAAGTGAATGGGGCGTTGGCTGACACTCCGTTCGGACAATTCCTTGCACCGGGTATCCCGGATGGAACAGATGTCGAGATCGTATTTCGACCGCAACACGTTAAGCTGGATTTCGATCGCAACGGTAAGGGGCCGCTGCCGACACCTACGGACGGAGTCGCAGCGCGAGGCGTTGTCGAACGCGCGCGCTTTCTTGGCAACGAAAGCTTGATCGAATTCCGTATGGACTATGACAACACGATCCTCAGGGCGACGGTTCCGAATGTCTTTGTGCCGGGGCCGGGTCGGGTCATGTGGCTGACCATCCGACGCGACAGGTGCTTTGTTTTTCCCGAGACGAAGGGTTAACTACTCGATTTCCACTCAAGTGGTGCGCGAAAGCCTCAGAATGCAGGTCCACGTCGCTTGCCGCAGCGCAGGCCGGGGTCTATCAAGGGCCAAACGCGGGGGTAAATCGGGCACATGCGTATTCTTCTGACCAATGATGACGGGATCAACGCGCCGGGTTTGATCACGCTCGAAGCGATTGCTGCTGATCTGGCGGGGCCGGACGGAGAAGTCTGGGTGGTTGCGCCCGCCTTCGAACAATCCGGGGTCGGGCATTGCATCAGCTACACGCACCCCACGATGATCGCCAAGCTGAGCGAGCGACGCTATGCAGCCGAAGGATCGCCTGCGGACTGTGTCTTGGCAGGGCTGCACGATGTCATGGTAAACAGTCCTCCGGATCTGGTTCTGTCCGGCGTGAACCGGGGCAATAACTCGGCCGAGAACACGCTTTATTCCGGCACCATTGGTGGCGCGATGGAAGCGGCGCTGCAAGGCGTGCCCGCGATTGCACTGTCGCAGTATTTCGGCCCACGCAATCTGGGGCTGGATAACCCGTTCGAAGCTGCGGGGCGTTTTGGGGCAGATCTGGTTCGGCGCATTCTGGATGCCAATCCGGCAGAACAGGGCGACTACCGCCTATTTTACAACGTGAATTTTCCTCCCGTTCCTGCGGATGAGGTGCTGGGAACACGCGTTGCCGCGCAAGGATTCCGGCGCGACACGCATTTCTCGGTCGAGCCGCACAGCTCGCCGTCAGGACGGCGGTTCCTGTGGATCAAGGGCGGGTATCAGCACAACCCGACTGCACCCGGAACGGATGCGGCGGTCAATCTGGAAGGCTATATCTCGGTCACGCCGATGCGAGCGGACCTGACTGCACATGACATGCTGGGGGCATTGAAGGCGGTCGAATGAGCGGACTGGACCCCGAAACAGTAATGCAGTTCCTGTTTGCCTTGCGCAAACGGGGCGTCACAGACGCCCGCGTTTTGGCGGCGATGGAGCAGATCGACAGGGGTCGCTTTGTGACGGGCCTGTTCTCGGATCGCGCTTACGAGGACATGCCCCTGCCGATTTCCTGTGGTCAGACAATCAGCCAGCCATCGGTCGTTGGTCTCATGACGCAGGCACTGGATGTACGGCCAAGGGATACGGTGCTCGAGATCGGTACAGGGTCGGGTTATCAGGCCGCAGTTCTTTCCAAACTGGCGCGACGGGTCTATACGGTCGAGCGCCACCGGCGGCTGGTCAGCGAAACTGGTAAGCTGTTTGCCGAACTGGGACTGACGAATATCACGGCTATGTTGTCTGACGGATCGTTCGGCCTGCCGGAACAGGCTCCGTTTGATCGGATCATTGTAACAGCGGCGGCCGAAGACCCTCCGGGACCGCTCTTGGCGCAGCTGAAAATCGGGGGTATCATGGTTTTACCCGTAGGTCAGTCGGACGCGGTGCAGCAGTTGATCAAAGTGACGCGCACCGAGACCGGTCTGGACTATGACGAATTGACGTCGGTCCGTTTTGTTCCTCTGCTTGAGGGGCTTGGTAAGGACGAGACGTAACAGGCTTAATGAATTGGTCGCCGGAACCCCGGACAACAGGGGCAGGCGTTGAGGGCAGAATTATGAGTGCAGTATCCAAATCAGCTATGCGTCGCTGCGCGACTGGAGTGGCCGCTCTGGCTATTCTGGCCGGGTGTGAGGGGCCATTGGACTATGACCTGCGTGGGCAGATCGGCGGGTTTTCGACCACTGATGCCGCGCAGTCGGCAACAACGTCACGCCCAACGCCCGACAGCCGGGGGGTGATAACCTACCCGAACTATCAGGTGGTCGTGGCCCGCCGAGGCGACAAGGTGCGTGACGTGGCCGCGCGGGTTGGCCTGCCAGAGGGCGAGCTGTCGCGTTTCAACGGTCTTCAGACGACTGACACGTTGAGAGAAGGCGAAGTACTGGCCTTGCCGCGTTCAGTCGGTGCGGGCAGCGGCGTAGATATCGCGTCAGTTGCCGGAGCCGCGATTGATCAGGCCCCGGAATCGGGGGGAGTCCGGACCACGACGCTGGAACCTGCAAAACCTGCGCCAACCCAGGCACCTGTTGCATCCGGGCCGGAACCGGTCCGGCACAAGGTCAAGCGAGGCGAGACGGCCTATACGATTTCGCGCCTCTACCAGGTGCCGGTCGAGTCGCTGGCGGAATGGAATGGCCTGGGGTCGGATTTCACTGTGCGTGAAGGTCAGTTTCTGTTGATCCCGGTCAAAAACCAGCCTGCGCCACGTCAAAGCGCTGCTGCCGCGGCACCCGTTGCGGCAACCGAAGTCACGGAGCCGGGGCAGGGTTCACCCACTCCGACCCCTCCAAGTGCTGCGCAGCCTTTGCCCGACGAAGCGGTCGCGCCGCTGGCTGAAGCCCCCGATGTGACGGCCGAAGCGCCGACAAATACGCGATCGACGGCTTTGTCCCTGCCGGTCAGTGGCAACATCATTCGCGGCTATAGCAAGGGCAAGAATGAAGGCATTGACATAGCCGCGGCTCCGGGCACGGCTGTTACTGCGGCCGACGCGGGCACAGTGGCGGCAATTACTGCTGATGCGGACCAGGTGCCGATCATCGTGGTCAAGCACAAAAACGATCTGCTGACGGTTTATGCCAATGTCGATGATATCACCGTCAAGAAAGGTGATCGAGTGAGACGAGGTCAGAAATTGGCGCAGCTGCGGGGTGGAGACAACGCCTATGTGCATTTCGAAGTGCGCAAAGGGTTCGAATCCGTCGATCCCGATCCTTACCTGAAGTAAGGATGAATGGTCCGAATCGGGTTATACTGCTGGCGGGGTTATTTTTGAAAAGATGAATTTTATCAGGCGTTTGGGTCATAATCGCTCAGACGTTTTCCGGGCTCGTCTGCGAAAAGTTCCGGTAGTGGTGATACGGAATCAATCAAGTCTATGCGGAAGACACGGAAGCCCTGACGCAATTCGCACCAAGCGGTCAGGGTCCAGACACGTCCCCAGTATTCCATATGTAACGGGCGAACGATGCGTTCGGTCAAAACGCCGTCAATGCGGCGGTAGGACAAATAGAGTTTCTGGCGGGATTTGATCGCTGCGCGGATCGGCGCCATATGTGCCAGCCCGCGTGCGGCATCGGCAAAGGGGTAGACCGCGAATTTCCACGTATCGGCTTCGGCCACTACCTGCGTCGGCAGAACAGCATCAATTTTTTCCGCCAGAGAATTGGCGGCGGCTTTCAGGTCAGGGTCTGCGGCCTCGGCTACGATCGCCATGCCGAGGTTCAGCGCTTCAAGCTCGGCCGGGGTCAGGTTCAGTGGTGGCAGAGTGATCTGCTCGCGCACCATGTAACCAACACCGCGCTCACCTTCTACCGGTACGCCCGAGGCCACCAGTGTATCCATGTCGCGATAGATGGTACGGACCGACACCTCGAGCCGGTCCGCGATGTCCTGCGCGCGGTGCAGTTTGCCGTCGCGCAGGATCTGGATGATATCGAACAGGCGGTCAGTGCGGCGCATGGCACGCCACCCAAACCGCACCTAGGCAGTCATGTTCCATAGCACAGTCTCGTGGCGCATCTGAACGCTATCTGGATTGATGGCGGCCATCATGCCTGCAGCACATTTCTGTTTCGGAAACTGCGCTGCGGCTTTTTGAGCGGCCTTCATATCCGTCCAGACAACATAGTCGGTCCAGCGACCGTCTTCGCCCTGGCTGAGTTGCCTGTGGGCAAAGCCCGGTGCGCTGCGCACAAAGGCCTCAGAGGCCTGACTGAGTTTCACGAACTCTTCCGGCGTGGTACCATTGGCAAGGGTAAAGGTGACGATTTCA
Source organism: uncultured Ruegeria sp. (assembly GCF_947497005.1). Classification (GTDB taxonomy): domain Bacteria; phylum Pseudomonadota; class Alphaproteobacteria; order Rhodobacterales; family Rhodobacteraceae; genus Ruegeria. The sequence goes on from NZ_CANMFF010000002.1 coordinate 291,403, forward strand.
GCGACATGGGTCATTTGGTTCTCCGTTGACCTAGTTTCGATATCGTCGTTCTAGCCATGATCAACTGACATAAACCTGTCAGTTGAAAAAAGCGAGTCCGTAAATTTCTCGAGATCAGTTCGATTTTTGGCTTCATTTCGGGGCTGGTCTCTTTTGAGAAGTGGCATCCGAGCGTAAACACGAACCAGTTTATATTCCCGGCGCACAAGAGTGCCGATGAAAAAGGAGAAATGACATGCTCAACAATATAGGCCTTCCCGGTCTTCTTCTGATCGCAGTAGTGGTTTTGGTTCTGTTTGGCCGTGGCAAAATCAGTTCGCTGATGGGTGAAGTCGGCAAAGGTATTACCGCGTTCAAGAAGGGCGTGAAGGACGGTTCGGAAGAGTTGGAGCAGGACGCATCCGAATTGGCCAAGGACGTCACACCCGAGACCGACAAAGACAAGGTGTAAGCCCGGATGTTTGATCTGGGCTGGACCGAACTTCTGGTCATTGGCATCGTTGCCCTGATCGTTGTGGGGCCGAAGGACCTGCCGGTGTTGTTCCGCAATGTCGGGCGTTTCGTCGGCAAGGCGCGTGGAATGGCGCGCGAGTTCAGCAGCGCCATGAACGAGGCTGCCGATCAGGCCGGGGTGAATGAGATCAAGAAGGGTCTCGACGCTGCCACAAACCCGGTCGGTTCGGCCATGGACGGTGTCAAACAAGCCGCGCAGGACATGGCAAAAAGCATCGATCCTACCAAGTTCGATCCTGATAGCGAAACCGGTAAACTGGCGACAGAGCGGGCTGAGCAGGCCAAGAAAATCCAAGCCTCCACCGCCCGTGCCGCGGCCGAGCGCAAGGCCAAAGAAGCCGCCGACGCACTTGCAAAGGCCGAAGAAGCCGAAGCCGCGCTGAACACTGAAAGCAAGACATGAGCAAAACCGACGAGATTGACGATTCCTCGGCCCCGTTGATCGAGCATCTGACGGAACTGCGCACGCGTTTGATCCATAGTGTCGTGGCTTTTCTGATCGGTATGATCATCTGTTTCACAGTGGCCACACCGATCTTCAACTTTCTGACCAATCCTCTGTGTCAAGTACTGGCAGATCGCGGGCAGGATTGCGGGCTGATCTTCATCTCGCCGCAGGAAGGGTTCTTTGTCGCGATCAAGGTCTCCTTGCTGGGCGGGTTCATTCTGGCGTTTCCTTATATCGGGATGCAGATGTGGCGCTTTGTAGCGCCCGGTCTGTACAAGACAGAAAAGAACGCATTCCTGCCCTTCATGCTGGCCTCGCCCTTCATGTTTCTTCTGGGTGCGAGCTTTGCGTTCTATGTCGTCACGCCGCTAGCCTATGACTTCTTCCTTGGGTTCCAGCAATTCGGGACTGAAGGTGAAGCTGTGGCCGATGGTGCAACCTCAGCGCCGCTGAGCGTAGTGTTTCAGGGTTCGGCACAGGAATACCTGAATCTGACGATCAAGTTCATCGTTGCCTTTGGACTTTGCTTCCAATTGCCGGTTCTTCTGACCCTTATGGGTAAGGCGGGGCTGGTCAGTGCCGAAGGATTGGGTGCCGTACGAAAATATGCAGTCGTCGGTATTCTGGTTTTGGCGGCTGTTGTGACGCCCCCTGACGTGATCACCCAGATCATTCTCTTTGTCGTGGTCTACGGTCTCTACGAGATTTCGATCTTCCTTGTCGCCCGTGTCGAAAAGAAGCGTGAAGAGCAACTGCGCGCCGACGGGTATTACGACGATGACGAGGCGGAAGCAGACGAAGACCTGATGCAGGAATTCGAAGACGAGAAGTAATCTGCTGAGAAATCTAAAAAGGCGCGCTCCAGCCGGGCGCGCCTTTTTCGTTGGCGGGCCTTGTTGCGCCAACAAGATCATGCTTTGAACCCATGCAGAATTGACCGGAGGAGCCGATGGACGACCAAACCTTGAATCGTATAGCTGCCGCGTTGGAACGCATGGCGCCGGCCCCTCTGGCTACACCGGATTTCAACGCGGCCCCGGCTTTTGTCTGGCATGTGGAACCGGAACGGTTGATACCGGTTGAACAGGTCAATCGCGTCGATCTGGACCTGTTGGTGGGCATCAATCGGTCGCGCGACACGTTGCTCGACAATACACGCCGGTTTGCAGCTGGCTACAAGGCAAACAATGCGTTGTTGTGGGGCGCACGGGGCATGGGGAAATCCAGTCTTGTGAAAGCTGTTCATGGTACGCTAAGCGCGGACCATCCCAACCTGAAACTTGTCGAGCTGCAACGCGAGGACATGGCCTCGGTCGCCCGCCTGTTGAACCACCTGCGCGCGGCACCTTACCGGTTCATTCTGTTCTGCGATGATCTCTCGTTCAGCCACGACGACCAGCACTACAAGTCGCTCAAGGCTGTTCTGGATGGCGGCATCGAAGGCCGCCCCGAAAATGTGGTGTTTTACGCGACCTCGAACCGCCGCCACTTGATGCCGCGAGATATGATCGAAAACGAACGCTCCAGCGCCATCAATCCGTCTGAAGCGGTCGAGGAAAAAGTGTCTCTGTCGGATCGCTTCGGACTGTGGTTGGGATTCCATCCCTGCGATCAAGACGAGTATCTTGCCATGATCGATCGCTATTGCGCGGCTTATGGCGTTTCAGTCGATGCGGAAACCCTGCGCGCCGAAGCAATCGAATGGCAGGCCACACGCGGTTCGCGCTCGGGCCGTGTCGCCTGGCAGTTCTTCGTCGATCTGGCTGGGCGCAACGGTGCTCATATCGCCTGATCCCAGCTTCATCTGGCTAAAAATACCTCCTCCGGAGGCATGGCCTGCCAGGGCTATTCCTAAAGCAGTGCCAAGATCCGAGCCGCTTCATCTGCAGTGTTATTCAGCCCATCCCTGTCTTCCCCGGGATGGAACCGTGCGCGCACGGCCGTAGGCATCGGCGCAGGCTCAATAATTGAAACGCGCGGTCCGGTGCGTTCGGTCTCGGCCGCCCAACTGCGGGCCAGAGCCATTTGCGCGGCCTTGGTGGCACCATATATGCCATAGAACTTCTCACCAGCTTTTGGGTCATCAAAAAACACCGCGTGGCCGTTTTCACCCAACAGGGGCGTGACATACGGGATCAAAACCGAAGTCGCGTTTGCATTGGTATTGATGGCCTTTGTCCATTCCTTTGGATCGACAAAGTGCACCGGTGTCAGTGCTGAAGTGTGGATTGCCGTGTGCAGCCACAAATCCACCTTGCCCCAACGGTCATGAATGCCCCGACAGAGGGTCGCCATGGCGTTCGGATCCGTGATGTCCATGGGGGCCAGAGTGGCTGAACCGCCCTTGGCGTTGATACGGTCATCCAGCTCTTCCAGCCCGCCGGTGGTGCGGGCGACAGCGACGATGTGGTATTCGGGTGCCAACGCTTCGGCAAGGGCAGCGCCCAACCCGCGAGAGGCCCCGGTGACAAGGGCGATTTTGGTCTGATCGGTCATGGCTGCGGTTTGAACCGCTGCGTGCGGGGCGTCAAGTCGCGATTAACCGCCGGGAATGGCGATACGCCTGGTCTGGCCGCTTTGTCGCAGCATAATGCCATATTCATCAATCGCGATCACCGTGCCGGAGGCAACGCGGCTGCCGGGTTTGACCTCTTTCACACGGCCCGATGACAGGCGCATCAAGGCGCGCATATCGGCTTTCGGCCCGAATACCCCAAGTACCGACACGGAATTCTTCTTTAGCGCGCCCTGCTGCGTGGCCGCGCTTTTGACTGTGGCGTTTGACATGATGCGTGGTCCGGGACAGTGTCCCGAGCCCCTTTGTTTGAGTGAGTGGTCGCCGCCGGATATCAAAACAATCGAAAAAACAAAAGCGCAGCTCGGACACGTGCCATCACGATCCGTTGGCTAAGAAAAAAGCTCTTGTGATCGCATAGGAATCGCCGTTGGGTTGTGGCAAATTTCCACCTATTGACGATGCCTGCTTTAGGCCGGGTAGGGCGGTGGATGTTGCCCAGTTTGGCATACCCGGCTCCTGTGATTCTCGGTCAAAATAGTGAATCGATTGCGCCCGTAGAACGTGCGGCCATTCAGCCCGAGGCCAGTTTGGCCGCATTCCAGGACCCCCCGGGAACTTGCATGTCCGCGCGTTTCTTGCTGACGCGGCTGCTGTTTTCCAGACTGTCCAGATAACCTTCGCTGACGCTGCCGGTGATGTAATTGCCGTCAAAGCACGAGCAGTCAAAGGCATCAATTTCCGGGTTACCTTCTTTGGCCGCCCAGATCAGGTCATCCAGATGCTGATAGAACAGCGCATCTGCGCCCAGTTCAGCCCGGATATCTTCGATCTCTTTACCGTTTGCGATCAACTCGGTCTTGGTCGGCATGTCGATGCCGTAGACATTGGGGTATTTCACCGGCGGCGAGGCGCTGGCGACATAGACCTTCTTGGCACCGGCGTCGCGGCACATCTGAACGATCTTCTTGATGGTGTTGCCGCGCACGATGGAATCGTCGATCAGCAAAACGCTGTGGCCGTCGAATTCCAGCGGGACAGCATTCAGTTTGCGGCGGACAGATTTCTGCCGCTCTGCCTGACCGGGCATGATGAATGTACGCCCGACATAACGGTTTTTGACCAACCCCTCGCGATAGGGGATGCCAGTGATTTTCGCGGCTTCCAAAGCCACAGGGCGAGCACTGTCGGGCACAGGAATGATCCGGTCGATTTCCAGGCCCGAATCCTGAATCTGTTTGGCCAGCGTCTGGCCCATGCGCATCTGGGTTTTGTAAACCGAAACACCGTCCAGCAAGGAGTCGGGGCGCGCCAGATAGACATATTCAAAGATACAGGGCGTCAGCTTACCCTCGACCGCTTGAAATTCGTGCATATTGCCGTCCAGGTCGATCAGGATCGCCTCACCGGGGCGCAGATCGCGCAGCTTTTTAAAGCCGTTGATGCCAAAAGCTACGTCTTCTGATGCAAAAGCGTAGTCGTCTCCTTCGCCATCCACTTCGCGCTTGGCGACTGACAAAGGACGGATGCCAAACGGATCGCGGAATGCCAGCATTCCGACACCTGCCACCAGACAGATAACGGAATAAGCGCCCTGAATGCGCTCCATCGTCATTTTTACACCCGCAAACAGGTTGCGAATGGGTTCGGCATTCCCGTTCACTTTGATCGCGTCAGCCACTTTATCGGCCAGTACGTTCAGCAAGATTTCGGAATCTGATGTGGTGCGCAGGTGGCGGCTGTATTTGCCGGTGACCTTCCTGCGCTGTTCGGCCGTGTTGGTGATGTTTCCATTGTGAACCAGATAGATGCCATAGGGTGCATTCACAAAGAAAGGCTGTGCTTCTGCCGCGCTGAGCGAACCTGCGGTTGGATAGCGCACATGGCCCATACCGACATGGCCCAGAAGGGTTTCGGCATCTTTGGCATTGAAGACATCCTTGACCAGACCATTGGCCTTCTTTTCACGGAAAAACTCGTCATTGTAGGTCACGATCCCCGACGCATCCTGACCTCGGTGCTGCAGCATCAGCAGCCCGTCATAAATCTCGGCAAACACATCATGTGTCCGGCTTGCGATTCCCAAAATCCCACACATTTACGGGGCTCCAACTTCTATGACGACTTGATCTGAGGAAAGACCGCTTTTCGGCTTCGGGTCCTCTGTACGGCGTGCGCGGGTGGTTTGGTAGCAGGTGAACATGACGCCAATAGGGCGACCATCACTACGACCAGCGCGCATTCGTACAGAAAGAACAAGATCGGTGGCTCCGATTCCGTGGCGGGTTGGCATCCACATAGTACCTATTGGCGTGGCTGTCATCAAAGGATCACGCTCATCTGTTGCCGCAGGCTGAAATTGTCTGGTTTGGAGCATCCTCATGAAGATGATGACTTGTGCAGTCATATATGCTGTCATGCTAATGAATATGTGCAAGTCTGGATCGGTACAGCACCCAGAGGACCTGAATGTGGCAGCATAACCCCAATCAAAAGCAGGAACGGATCAAGCAACGCTGTCATCGGTGCCGCGGAATGGGGCGTGCGCCCTGTCAGATATGCAATGGGGCAGGCGAGTTGGCCAAAAGCCGCGATATCCTTGGGAAACCTGTATTCAGCCGGTGTGACGGGTGTTTTGGGCTGAAAACGATCCGATGCACAGTCTGTGGCGGAGAAGGGTTCGTCTGATCCTGGCACATCAAAAAAGCCCGGGCTATGCCGGGCTTTCACTGGAAACCTGATTTGAAACGATCAACCTTTGGCGAACGCTGCGTCTGAAGATTACTCTTGCCCTGCCGAGCAGCTGGCCACCAGTTCTTCATATTGGGTGGTGATCCAACCCAGAGCCGCCTCGGGGTTCTGTTCTTCAATCTGACCGCTGAATTGTTCAAACACTTTCGCCGAACGGCTTTCGTCCACGATTGTATAGGATTGGCCGGTCATCACAGTGTCGTAAACAAAGAAGGCGATCGCAACCAGCAGGATGCCACGCGCGATACCGAAGAACAGCCCCAGCGCCTGATCCAGACCCCCTAAAGCAGAGCGCTGGACTAGCGACGAAAACAGCGGTGTGAAGATGCTGACCACAATCAGAGCCACGGCGAAAACTGCCGCAAAGCCAGTGATCACAGACAATTCGCAGCTGTCGCGCAGGAAATCTCCGACCACCGGGATTTCTTTGACCAACGGCACGGCCTGTGGGGCAAAGATGAACGCCAGAACCGCCGCAGCGACCCAGCCTGCGATGGCAAGAACCTCGCGCATGAAGCCACGTGAGTAGGCCAGCAAGCCCGACAGCACGATGATCAGGGCGACCACCCCGTCAATTATTGTAAAACCTTCCATGGCCCTCGCCTGTTCGTTTTCTGCCCCTCGCGGCGCGACCTTAACCTGCTCCGAAGGTTTCGCCAACAAACCCCACCAAATCAGAGGGTCGGGTGAGTGTCAGACCTGCCACAGTACCGGTTTTGCCACCTGCCGGAGCAATTGCCGCCGTGAAACCAAGTTTTTGCGCTTCTTTCAACCTGTTTTCGGTCTGGGGGGCGGGTCTAAGTGCCCCAGACAGCGAGATTTCTCCGAAAACGACCGTATCCGTGGGAAGGGCCGTGTCTTCGCGTGCGCTCAGTAACGCAGCGGCAACGGCCAGATCGGCAGCGGGTTCGCTGATTTTCAAACCTCCGGCGACGTTCAGATAGACATCAAGACCCGCGAAAGGGATGCCGCAGCGTGCTTCGAGCACCGCAAGGATCATCGCCAGCCTGCCGCTGTCCCATCCGACTACTGTGCGGCGTGCCTGCGAATGAGGCGACGGGGCGACGAGGGCCTGCAATTCGACCAAAACGGGGCGGGTACCTTCTATTCCGGCAAAAACCGCCGAGCCCGGACTGGGTTTGCCGCGTTCCGACAGGAACAGGGCCGAAGGGTTGGTGACCTGAGCCAGACCTTTGCCGGTCATTTCGAACACGCCGATTTCGTCAGCGGGGCCAAAGCGGTTCTTGACCGCGCGCAGAATGCGGAACTGATGGCCGCGCTCACCCTCGAAGTACAGCACAGTGTCGACCATATGCTCGACCACGCGGGGGCCGGCGATCTGGCCGTCCTTCGTGACGTGACCGACCATGATGATCGAGACACCGTGCCGTTTCGCAAACGTGGTCAATTCATGTGCTGCGGCCCGGACCTGTGACACCGACCCCGGTGCGCTGTCGACATTGTCGGCCCACATGGTCTGAATCGAATCGATGATCGCCAGACCGGGCTTTTCTGCCTCAAGCGTAGTGAGGATGTCGCGCAGATTGGTTTCGGCGGCGAGTTGTACCGGCGCGTCTTCAAGCCCCAGACGGCGCGCCCGCATTCGGACCTGTGCGCTGGCTTCTTCGCCCGAGACATAGATGGTCTTGACGCCTGCGCGTGCAAAACGGGCGGCAGCCTGCAGCAGCAGGGTCGATTTGCCGATACCCGGGTCTCCGCCCACCAGAAGCGCAGAGGCCGGGACTAAACCACCTCCGAGTACGCGGTCGAGTTCTTCAACTCCGCAGAGGGTGCGGGGCGGAGGTGTTTCCTCGGTCGACAAATCCGTGAGCTCTATGGACTGGCCGCGTTTACCGCCGAGGGACTTTTTGGCTGGGCCAGCCGAAAGGGGCGCGTCCTGAATGATTGTATTCCACTCGCCGCAGGCATCGCAGCGTCCAGACCACCGGGTATGCGTTGCGCCACAGGCCGAGCAGGAGAAAGAAGTCATTTTTGCCATGTCGCACTTCGTGCCCGAGCTTGGGCGGTTCTTCAAGCCCTTGCGGGCTTTCCTTACTGCCGGTGGCGCGCTGCGGCCTCAGGCCCGGATGGGCCATCGCCCACAGCGGGCGCTGACGCGCCTATTCCGCCGCCCGAGGGGGGGACATGGCAATCACGCTGGACGCTTTGGAGGATTTTTCGCTGCGCGGTGCCTGCAATTGGGTCGACAGCTCTGGCAGAAGCTCGAACAGTTCATCCCGCAGGCGTGCCAGTTGCGACTTGGCGATCGTCTCTTCCATTTCCACATCGCGCGTCCATTGGCGCAATTCGTTCTGGATCACTTGCGCCTCTCCCAGCCGTTGCTGAAACAACTCAATTTCTTCTTGCCGCTGTTGCAGGAACATCTGCGCCCGTTCGACCCGCGCATCGCCATAGGTCTGGGCCAGTTCCTGGCTGATCTGGCTCATCTGCGCGGCCAGTTCGAGGATTTCAGGCTCAAGCGATTGCAGGTCTGGATGCTGGCGCAGAAACCCCATGCGTTCCTTGACCGCGTCGAACTCGGAGGACATCATGAACAGCCCGCCACGGTCGGCGGCATGGGCCATCTGATAGGCTTCCGCGATGTCATACATGTTGAGAGCAAATTTGCGATGGTTGTTTTCCAGCGCCATCATTCGCGCATTGGCAGGCAGATAAAACGCCAGCATGAGAATCAGTGCGGTCAGGCCAATCTGAATGAACATCCCGGCGTCTGGTACCGGTTCATTGCCGAATCCGGCCTGCATTGAAAGCCAGGGCAAAACACCCAAAGCGGACAAAAGCGTGGCTGAAACGGCCAGCAAGGCCATCATGCAGATCAGTAAAAAAGTCAATCTCAAAAAGGCATTCTGACATTGCAATGTTATATTATGGAGGGCGGCCATGATCGTCGTACTCCTTCTTCAAACCGGAACACACCGGGCCGAAGCGGAGGATGATCAAACAACTTAGAACGATCCGCTGCGGACCCGAAAACTACAAAACACTGCTGCTCGAAATATAAAGATGATACTTAGATTTCTGTTTTCAATCAATTAGGTCTGAGCTTTTCGTGAAGTGGATGTCATCTCTGTAATATGGCCAAGCGCGATGGAAGCCAGAATGCAGGCTGTGAAGAGGTAAAGACCCCATGCGGTTTCGATAGTCGCGTAAGAGATGCCCTTGGCCAAAGTGATGTAGAGCGCGATCAGGAAGATGTCGGCCATAGCCAGTTTGCCGAGGATGTTCAGCGCGGGTTGGACGCGCGCATCCAGCAGATTCCATTGGATCAGGGCGGTGCCGATGGTTTTGATGTAGGGGGCGAAGAGGGCGAATATTGTGACGATCAGAGCGAGGAAGACGTCGGATTTCCACAAGGATTGCAGCCCGGTGATGACGCTGATTTCGCTGAGGCCGAAGATTGGCAGGAATCCCGCGCGCATCAGCGGGGCGAACCATGCGATGGGGTAGAGGATAAGGAGGGAGAGAGTGGTTAGGCGGAGGGTCATGCTAAAGTTCCGGCCAGTTCAAATACACTAGTTCCAAATAGAACTATATTTTGGGTTCCGATTTAGCCATCCAGCGGCGTAGATGAAGGTAAAGAGCTCTCATTTCTTTCGCACTGCGGCAATTCGCGGAGCTTTACGTAGTTTATCGCTTCCATCACCTGCAATGTGCTGCAGATCAAAATCGCGAAAAGAAGTATCGCCGGGATGACTTCAAACTCACGAGGTTTGAACCGAGTTTTGATCGCACCGATTATCCAGGTTAACGTGAGAAAGAGATATAGTACGCCCAAGGCCAACGATAAAACGAAACTATAATTTAGGGCGCGAACGCTATTTGGCTCCAAGAAAGCTGGTATGAATAGTTTTAGTAGTACCAATCCAGCCATCAAAAGAGATGTGTAAAAACAAATATGAACCGCTCGATTAACTAAACCGTGCTTCCTCTTGGCTATTACCGAAGTGAATATCGAAAACGGAAATAATATAATCAAGATGAAGAGGAGCAAACCTATGCTAGCACCGTCAGAGCGGTATAGCTGACCAAGTTCAACGCATGTTTGCTCCACGTTTAGCGCACCGCCTCAATCGGCCCCTCTGCACTCCCGCTGATAAACTGCTCCACATAAGGATCACCAGACGCATCCATCTGCCCGACCGGACCGGTCCATTGGATCACGCCTCCGTGCAGCATGGCCACGTTATCAGCAATCGCGCGGACCGAGCTCATGTCGTGGGTGATGGTCATCGCGGTGGCGCCCATCTCGGTCACAATTTCGCGGATCAGGTCGTTGATGACGCCGGACATGATCGGGTCAAGGCCGGTGGTGGGTTCGTCGAAAAAGATGATCTCGGGCTCGGCGGCGATGGCGCGGGCGAGGCCCACGCGTTTTTGCATGCCACCTGACAGTTCCGCCGGAAAGCGGTCGGCCACGTCAGATTTCAGGCCCACGCGGCGTAGTTTCTCGATGGCGATCTCGCGCGCTTCCTCGGTTGGGCGCTTCAGAGAACCGCGGAGCAAGCGGAAGGCAACGTTCTGCCAGACGGTCATCGAGTCAAACAGGGCCGCGCCCTGGAACAGCATCCCGAACCGCGCCAGAAACGCATCCCGGTCGCCTTTGCTGGCGTCTTTGCCGTCGACATAGATCATGCCGCTGTCGGGTTGGATCAGGCCGAGGATGCATTTCAGCGCCACGGATTTGCCCGTTCCCGAGCCGCCGATGATAACCATCGAGGTGCCCTTGGGAATCTCAAGGTTCATGCCTTGCAGCACGTGGTTGTCGTCAAAGGCTTTTTGTACGTTATCCATCCGGATCATAGCGAGAAGAATACCCCTGTGAGAACGAAATTTGCTGCCAGGATCAATACGGCAGCTGCCTCGACCGAGCCCTTGGTAGCGCGGCCCACACCCTGTGCGCCGCGGCCTGAGTTCATACCGTAATAACAACCCATGATGGCCGCGATCAGGCCAAAGGCCGCGCCTTTGACCAGCGATGAGACGATGTCGCGGGTTTCAAGAAAGTCGACTGTGTTTTTCAGATAAGTCGCTGGGTTGAAGCCCAGATTTTGCGTGGCGACGGTGTAGCCCCCGGCAATGCCGATCACGTCACCTACCGCAACCAATGCGGGCACGGTGATCAACGCGGCCAAGACGCGCGGGGCGGTCAGGTATTTCATCGGATGGGTCGACAGCGTGACCAGAGCGTCGATCTGCTCGGTCACTTTCATCGTGGCAATCTCGGCCGCGATGGAGGAGGTCACGCGGGCCGCGATCATCAGGCCGACCAGCACCGGGCCAAGCTCTCGCACCATGCCGATCGCGACGATCTGGGGCACCACGGCTTCGGCGTTGAAACGCGCGCCGCCGGCATAGATCTGCAGGGCAAGCGCGCCGCCAGTGAAGATCGCGGTCAGACCGACCACGGGCAGGGACAGCCAGCCGATATTCAGCAGCGCCATACCGAATTCACGCGGATAAAAAGGCGGCCGAACGATATGCGAGATGGCATCAAGCGCGAACAGCGCCACCCGTCCAAAGGCGGCAAGCAGGCTCAGAACGGCGCGGCCCAGCCCTCCGAGCGCGGTGATCGGATTCATTCCACGTAGCCCCGCGAATAGCGATTGCCCATAGATGTCAGGATTTCATAGCCAATTGTACCAGCTGCTTCGGCCAGATCATCGACGGTTTGATGGCCGTTGAGAATACGCAGGCGTTCCGGGTCATTGGGCAGGTCAGTGACGTCCACCGTGATCAGGTCCATCGAGATGCGACCAACAACCGGGCAGGGCTGGTTGCCAGCGAAGGCGTCAATGCCGCCGCCGATGGCGCGATGCAGACCATCCGCATACCCCGCCGCGACCGTGGCGATACGAGAAGGCCGACGGGCGATCCAGCTGTTGCCATAGCCGACGGTTTCACCCACGGCCACTTCGCGAACCTGAATGACAGGCAGATCGACGGTGACCACGGGCTTGGCCCCGGCGAAGGGCATGCCGCCATATAGACCGATGCCTGGTCGACAGAAATCGAAGTGGAATTCAGGTCCCAGAAAGGTACCTCCGGTCGCAGCCAGAGAGCGAGGTGCGGTGACACCATCGGTCATATCGCGAAAGGTTTTCAGTTGCTGCTGGTTCATCGGATGGTCAGGCTCGTCCGAACAGGCAAGATGAGACATGACAACGACCGGTTTCAGCGCCTCGGCCTTCGGGCGTAACTCGGCCCAGTCGGCAGGCTCAAGACCCAGCCGATTCATGCCGCTGTCCAGCTGGATGCCGAACGCATGATCGGGCAGGGCTTTCAGGTGGAGCAGAAACTGCTCGGCCGAATTGATCAACGGCGTCAGATCATTGGCGAGCAGTAGTTGGGTGTCGCCCTCCATATGCCCTGCAAAGACACAGATCATCGGGCCGGGGCCGACTGCCTCGCGGACAACGGCACCTTCTTCGGCGGCAGCCACAAAAAACTTGCGAACGCCTTCTTCGGCCAGCGCGCTGCTGACAGGTCCGGCCCCCAGCCCATAGGCATCGGCCTTGACCACGGCGCCGGTTTCCACCTCGGTTTTCGCGTCGAGCGCCCGCCAATTGCTGGCGAGCGCCTGAAGATTGATCGTCAAACGTGCAGTACTCATGGCACTGTTCATGACATTGCGCCGTCCGAGGTCAAGAGGGAATGGCGCATTTGCGTAGCGGTTTATGCCGGTGTTTTGTTCCCTACGGCGGAAAACACCAAAGATTCAGGATGATTTGGCAGTTTGCCGCTGGGCGGGGTCGTTTTGAGGATTGTCTTCACATCAACGTTAAAGCGATCCTGAGAACGGGATCGTTCCGTCCTGGCATAGGTGAGAGCGACATATCAGATATTGAGGAAGTCATGGATTTTTCTACTGGACTGCCACCCGACCCGTCAGAGGTCGTCAACCTTTTTGCGGATGTCTTTGCCGCGTCGGAAGGGCCGGAAGAGGGCGCGGTTATCGGGGCATTTGTGCAGGACTTGATCTCGGGCACTCCATCTGCGGATTTGATATTGTGCTCTGCGCAGCGGGATCAGGTGCTGCTTGGGTGTGCCATCTTTTCGCGGATGACGTTTCCTCAGGACACGCGCCATGTTTTCATATTGTCTCCGATGGCCGTCAGAACCGACTCTCAGAAAACTGGTGTCGGGCAGGCGCTGATTTCTTTTGGCCTGGAGCATTTGAGGGCGTCGGGTGCAAATGTGGCACTGACCTATGGTGACCCGGCTTATTACAGCAAAACGGGTTTCAGGCAGATCACCGAAGCGACTGCACAACCGCCGCTGAAATTGAGCCATCCGCACGGTTGGTTAGGCCAGCCGCTCGACGGTCAGGAACTGAATCCACTGAGAGGTCCTTCGGAATGCGTTTCTGCGCTGAATAACCCATCGCTGTGGTAAACGGGGTGTGACCGCGTCAGCCACGTCGTCAATCGCCTAGAAAAGAGCCTGATCGATGATCGCCTTGCTATTCCGGATATGCCGGGCCACCAGCTTTTTCTGCCGCTTGGCGCTGGGGATATAGCAGGCTGGATCCATGTCCTGATCGCTTTTCAGGCCCGGAAACAGTTGTAATAGTTCGCGCAACGCCTCAGGCGGAAGGGACTTGAGCACCTCTGGCCCGGTGAAAAGACTTTCACTTGGTGCGCCTTCCGCAAACAGAACCACGTGGCGGTCAAAGACAAGGTGGTGGTAGGTCACTTGCGTCGCATCACAATCAAGGAAGATGCCCGGCAATTCTGTCAACCGGATAGCCGAGACCAATACATCCCGGGTGGCAAACATTCGCTGCGCAATAGCTGAGCGCACTAGCATTCTGTGCTGTCGGGATACCACCAGATCCCGACGGGGCAATCCATGGCCAAGGGCTCCGGCCACGATACAGACCGGGCGCAGTTCGGGTGTTTTCAAAAGTTCTGACTGGCGCAGGAAACGGGTCATAACCAGACGAACGGTTTCCGCAGTGCCGCCTGTGGTCAAGACACGGTCACCGGGCCTGATATCCTGAACACATATTTGCCCGCGATCCGTCAGGATCAGCGTGTCCGAGGTGAAACAGGGGGCTCCGGGGCTTGGATTCGGGTCCTCCACAAAATTCACCCCATCTGTCGACGAAAGCGATGACGTGTCGTCGGTGCCGTTGCTTCCAATCTGGGTTGAGGTCTGGCCGTTGGCTGGCCCCTGGGTTGCGTCCACCTGAGCGTCGAAGGACACAAAGCTGAGGAGCGTGCCATTGTCTGATAGGGAAACAGCGCCCAGTCGGTTGATCCGGGCCGAGATCACATAATAATCAAACCCGCCCACAGTCGTCATTGTTCCTGTGCCGACATCTGTCGAACTGCGCACCGTACCGTTGGCATTATAGACATCAACCTGCAGCCCGGTGACATCAGTTCCGGTGGGGACGCGGATTTCTATGAAATCTCCGTCCGGAGCAAAGTTCGGACCGTTGCGATATCTGATTTCCGAAATAATCGCGGGCAAATCTGTTGGTCTCCGGGCAGGAACGGCGCGTTATAGGCGAGTAACCCCCTTACTCTACCACCGGGCGAGGAAAACAACAAAACGCTTGGCGGGGAAATCTTGGACGGGCGATCCTTCTGCGATCAATAGCCCTCGATTTCGCCACCCTGTTGCCAGGGCTTGACCAGATTTCCAAAGCGCGTGAACTGCGCCTCGAAAGACAATTCTATCGTGCCGATGGGGCCGTGGCGCTGTTTGCCGACGATGACCTCGGCCTTGCCATGCAGACGCTCCATCGCCTGCTTCCAGTCTTCCATCTTCTCCAGCTCGTGATCGCCGGGCTTTTCGCGTTCTTTGTAGTATTCCTCGCGGAACACAAACATCACGACGTCAGCATCCTGTTCGATCGAGCCCGATTCCCGCAGGTCAGACAGTTGCGGGCGCTTGTCGTCGCGGTTTTCAACCTGACGCGACAACTGCGACAGGGCGACGACCGGTATCTGCAATTCCTTGGCGATGGCCTTCATGCCCATCGAAATCTCGGCAATCTCATTGACGCGGTTCTCGGCCATGCCGCGACACAGCTGCAAATAGTCGATCACCAGCAGATCCAACCCATGGGTCCGCTTCAACCGACGCGCGCGGGCTGCAAGCTGCGAGATCGGCAGGGCCGGGGTGTCGTCGATGAACAGGGGGCAGGCTTCCAGTTCCTTCGCTGCATCCACAAAGCGGCGGAACTCGGCCTCGGTCATGTCACCCTGACGGATTTTGTGGCTGGAGATTTCCGAGGCTTCGGCCAGAACACGCCCCGCCAACTGTTCGGCGCTCATTTCGAGAGAAAAGAACCCAACCACACCGCCATCAATCGCACCTTCGCTGCCGTCCGGTTTGGTGCCGCGCTTATACGCCTTGGCCACGTTGAACGCCACGTTGGTCGCCAGCGAGGTTTTCCCCATCGACGGACGACCCGCCAGAATGATCAGGTCCGACGGGTGCAAACCGCCCAGCTGCTTGTCCAGGTCGGCAAGACCGGTGGAAATGCCTGCCATGCCACCGCCGCGCTGGTAGGCCTCGTTGGTGACGTTGACCGCCTCGGTGACGGCCTTGAGGAAGGATTGAAAGCCTTGTTCGGTCTGGCCCTGCTCGGACAGCTGGTAAAGCTGCTGTTCGGCCTCGACGATCTGTTCTTTGGGCTCACTGGAGACATCGACCCGTGCGGCCTTGTCCGAGATGTCGCGACCCAGCCGGATCAACTCGCGCCGGATGGCGAGGTCATAGATCATCTGGGCGTAGTCATGCACTGCAAAGGCACTGATCGAAGCCCCTGCGAGTTTGACCAGATAAGCGGGTCCACCCAGTTCCTTCAGGCCTTCGTCCTCGGCCATGAAAGACTTCAGCGTCACCGGAGAGGCCAGCGTGTT
The DNA here is from genome assembly GCF_947497005.1 of uncultured Ruegeria sp. Taxonomy (GTDB): domain Bacteria; phylum Pseudomonadota; class Alphaproteobacteria; order Rhodobacterales; family Rhodobacteraceae; genus Ruegeria. The sequence continues at coordinate 307,526 of NZ_CANMFF010000002.1, forward strand.
TTTGGCGATGCGGGTCGAGGCGACCTCGTAAATGCGCGCGTGGACCGGATCATAGAAATGTTCGGCCCCGATGATCGAGGCGACCCGGTCATACAGGTCGTTATTGGTCAGGATCGCACCCAGAAGCTGCTGTTCGGCCTCAATGGAATGCGGCATGGTTTCGGCATTCTGAATCTGTGCTGCCGCCTGCTCGATACTGCTGATCTCGTTCATTGCTGCTCTCACCGTCCCTTGGGACAAAGTCCATAGCCCAGCCCCGCGAGTCGGGGCAAATTGTATGTTTCTGGGGATAGAGTTGTGAATATCTATCGACCCCATCATATTGAAGTATGAAAGGGTCTGGCGTCAACATGTTGTAGGGAAAAAGCCTGTCGCAGACTTAATGTTTCCGGTTCGTCAACAGTATCGTGTCGACTACTTTTTGTTTGTTTCCTGCCAGCCACGCGGGTCGTTCAGGAATGCTTCGACACCGTCCAGGGTTTCTTTGTCAAACGCTTCCTGAGTCTTAGCCTCGGCCAGAACATCCCACCAAGTACACAGGCTGTGCAACTTTACACCATGGTCGCCCAATGTCTTTTCGGTCTCAGGGAAGATACCATAATAGAAAATCACCGCCGTATGGCCGCAGGTTGCGCCGGTTTCGCGGATCGCATCCACAAAGGAAAGCTTTGATCCACCATCGGTGGTCAGGTCCTCGACAAGCAGCACACGTTCGCCTTCGCTCATCGCGCCTTCGATGCGGGCATTGCGGCCATAGCCTTTGGGCTTCTTGCGGACATACGTCATGGGCAGGGCCATGCGCTCTGCGACCATGGCGGCAAAGGGGATACCTGCGGTTTCACCGCCTGCGATGTTGTCGAACGCCTCGAAACCGACATCGCGCATTACGGTGACAGTCAGAAAGTCCATCAGGGTCGAGCGGATGCGTGGGTACGAGATCAGTTTGCGGCAGTCGATATAGGTCGGGCTGGGCAGGCCGGATGCCAGTGTAAACGGCTCACGTGAATTGAAATGTACGGCCTTGATCTCCAGCAGCATCCGCGCGGTCAGGCGGGCGATTTCGGTGCTGTCGGGAAAGGAACTGGGGATCATGGCGCAAACCTCGGAGCTGAAAACACGTTGCGGGCTGATAGCCCGACCCTTGGGCCGGAGTCGAGAGGTCCGCAGAAGAAAAGCGGACCCCCGAGAGGTCCGCTTAAGCCCTTGCGGGCGATGGGCAGCCAAGGTGGGCTTAACTGCTCATGTCGTAGGCCCGCTCGCCATGTACCGAGAGGTCGAGGCCATTTGTCTCGGTCTCGGCGTCTACGCGAAGTGGCGTGATCAGTGCAACCACCTTGACCAACACAATCGTGACAATTGCCGTAAAGACACCCACGATCACCAGACCGCCCAGCTGTGCGGTCCATGTGCCCAGGCCAAACAGGGCAATCATGATGGTGCCAAAAATACCGCCGACGCCGTGCACGGCGAACACATCCAGCGTGTCGTCAATGTTCAACCTGTTGCGCACAACTGCAACCGCTTCCTGACACAACACGCCAGCCACCGCACCGATGATCAACGCCTGAACCGGGCCCACAAAGCCCGAGGCGGGCGTGATCGAGGCCAGACCTGCGATGGTGCCAGTGACCAGACCGACCATCGAGGCCTTGCCAAAACGGATACGTTCCCACAGGGCCCAACTCAGTGACGCGGTCGCGGCGGACAGATGGGTGACCGTCAACGCCATTGCAGCCCCTCCGTCGGCGGCCAGTTGCGAGCCTCCGTTGAAGCCGAACCATCCGACCCACAGCATTGCGGCGCCAACCATGACATAGCCGGGGTTGTGTGGAGGGGTCGTCCGATTGCGGCGCGGGCCGAGGATGACCGCGATGATCAAGGCCGCCAGACCAGCGGTCTCGTGCACCACGATGCCGCCTGCGAAGTCGCGCACACCGATCTCGCCCAGAATGCCGCCATCTGCCAACATCCCGCCGCCCCAGATCCAATGCACCACCGGCGCATAGCACAGCAGCATCCACAGTGCCGAGAAAGTCAGGACAAATCCAAAGCCCACCCGCTCGACATAGGCGCCCACGATCAAGGCCGGGGTGATGATGGCGAAGGTCATCTGGAAGGCAAAGAACAGAATCTCGGGCAGGGTGCCTGCAAGGCTGTCCACATCAACGCCGTTCAAGAATGCCTTGCCCAGACCGCCCCACACTCCGCTCTCAGCGGGGCCGAAAGCGATCGAATACCCGGCGACCAGCCATAGAACGCTCATCAAACAGGCAATTGAGAAACAGTGCATGAAAACGCTGAGCACATTTCGTGCGCGTACAAGGCCGCCATAGAAAAGGGCGAGGCCCGGTAATGTCATGAAAAGGACCAGTGCGGTTGCAACGATGATCCAGGCTGTATCGGCTCCGTTCATGGGCCGTCCTCCCTTCCGAAGTAATACGCCGGCCCGTGAAAACTCGGCACGGACCGGCGCTTTGCGAGTGGTGTGGCTTGGTTCAAGCCACCCTCGGTTGGAGAAAAAAGAGGCAAGGCGAAAAAAGATGCCTGTTTTGGTGGCCTTTTTTCGATTGATGTCAAATGAGGCGGTTTCAGATGCAGGGTGCTGAAAGTTTAAGCGCTCGGAGGAAGGGCCTTGCGCAGCAGATCCAGCGCGTGGTCCCGCGCCGCGTTCCGCACGGCATCCCGGCCACGGGCGCCGAATTCGATGGTCTCGACAAATGTCGGTCGCCCTTTGGCGGCTAATCCGAAACACACACGTCCTTCGGGTTTGAATTCGGAACCGCCCGGCCCGGCTATTCCAGTGATCGACACGGCAAGCTGCGCTTGTGAATTGCGCAGAGCACCTTCGGCCATTTCCCGCGCCACCTCTTCAGAAACCGCGCCATGCGTGTTCAGCGTCTTTGCCAAAACGCCCAGCATGTCCTGTTTGGCGTCGTTGGTATAAGTGACGAAACCCCGATCAACGACGGCGGAGCTTCCGGGAATATCGGTCAGGGCTGCAGCAACCATGCCGCCGGTACAGCTTTCGGCGGTGGTGATCATAACCCCTTGTGCCTTGGCACGGTCCAGCAACTCGGCAACGCTCATAAACCCAGAACTCCGTGTGCAATGCCGGCCAGAACCATCACTCCGATGGCCGCGAAAATACCCGCAATCACGTCGTCCAGCATCACACCCATAGGGTCGCCGCGACGATCAGCCCAGCCAACAGGGCCGGGTTTGGTGATGTCGAACAGGCGGAACAGGATGAAACCTGCAACCCAGCCGGGCCAGAGCGCGGTGATGTCGATCCCATGTGCCCAGGACGGATACGAAATCGCCCAAAGCGCGATGAACTGGCCCGCGACCTCATCTATCACGATTTCGGACGGGTCGTGATCATCCTGTCCTTCGGTCATTTCACGCGTGGCCCAGAGGCCACCAATGAAAACTGTAATCGTTGCGATTGCCAGCAAGGGGAAACCACCCAACGTGTGTAGAACCCAGACCATCGGCAGCGCCGCCAGAGATCCCCAGGTGCCGGGCGCAGGGCGCAAATAGCCAACGCCGCCAACAGTGCCAATCATCTGTGCGATGTTCATGCCTTCACCAGACAAGCTGTTGCCACAGACGCGATGCCCTCACTACGACCGGTGAAGCCCAGACGCTCGGACGTAGTCGCCTTGACCGACACCTGATCAGCGCGCAGCCCCATGATTTCAGATATTCTTTCCCGCATGGACGTAGCGTGCGGGCCGATTTTCGGATATTCGCAGACCAGTGTGCAATCGACGTTCGAAATGCGATATCCCATCTGTTCGGCTAATTCGACAGCGTGGCGCAGAAAGATCTCGCTGGCTGCACCTTTCCATTGCGGGTCCGAAGGGGGGAAATGCTGACCGATGTCCCCCTGCGCTAATGCGCCATAGATCGCATCGGTAACCGCGTGCATCCCAACATCCGCATCTGAATGGCCCTGCAGGCCGCGGTCATGCGGCACTTTCACCCCGCAGAGGATCACATGGTCCCCGTCGCCGAAGCGGTGCACATCGTAGCCATTGCCCAGCCTTACATCCATATCCGTTCCCATTATGCGTTCCGCCCGGGCAAAGTCCTCGGGTCGGGTGATTTTCAGATTGTCCGCATCGCCCGGAACGATGCAGACGTCGAGCCCTGCGGCCCGTGCAACCTCAACATCATCCGCAGCGCCGCCAGGATGGGTGGCGTGGGCGGTGGTGATGACATCGTAGTGAAACCCTTGCGGTGTTTGAGCTGCGAACAGGTTGCTACGATCCTGCGTGCCGGTCACGACGTCTTCCTGCCCAACCCACAGGGCATCTGTGACCGCCAGACCGGGCGCCGCCGCCCGATAGGCTTCTAGGGCGCTCAGAACGTCCTGAATAATGCGGCGTGTAACGCAAGGTCTTGCAACGTCATGGATCAAAACGCGCTGTACATTCAGGTCGGACAATGCCGACAGCCCATTGCGCACGGATCCAGCGCGGTCTGTTCCACCTGATGCGAGGATCAGGTCCGTTTCACGGAATTCTTCCCATGCGGGCGCGTCTTCATCAGACAACACCAGGACAATGTGATCTACCTGTCCTCGAAAGCGTTCGATTGTCCAATCAGCCACCCTTCGACCGGCAAGGCCGCGCCATTGTTTTGGCACTCCACCCCCGGCGCGCAACCCGCGTCCGGCGGCAACTATGATGGCGGCTGTTATCATGTGCGCACGCTCTCCTGATGATGGGGATTGTTTAGGCGGCGGTGAATGCAGAGGCAATCACCCATGGTGAGGTGATTAAAAAATAGGCAAGTGATGATTTTGCGGGCTTGTTGTGCGCCGTTTTGTTGTTCATATGCGCGGAAAACGATATCAAACCGGCAACTGCCCAAGGATTAAGCACGTTGACATTACACCTCGCTGACAAGGACGTTGCACCGCCTGTTTTGCTGGCCCCCATGGCCGGAATCACGGATCGCCCCTTTCGCGATCTGGTGATGCGTTTTGGTGCGGGTATGGTGATCAGTGAAATGGTTGCCAGTCAGGAGATGGTGCAGGCCAAACCGGGCGTGCGCGAACGGGCGGAACTGTCCGCAGACGTTGAAAACACCGCTGTGCAACTGGCAGGACGCGAGGCACATTGGATGGCTGAGGCCGCCCGTCAGGTGGCCGACCGGGGCGCGCGGGTGATCGACATTAACATGGGGTGCCCCGCCAAGAAGGTGACGAACGGCTATTCCGGCTCGGCCCTTCTGAAAACACCAGATCATGCGCTGACGTTAATCGAGGCTGTTGTAGACGCGGTTGACGTGCCCGTGACGCTGAAAACCCGGCTGGGATGGGACGACAATCTGCTCAATGCCCCAGACGTGGCGCGCCGCGCGCAAGAGGCGGGCATTCAGATGGTCACGATCCATGGTCGTACACGCTGCCAGTTCTACAAAGGTCATGCCGATTGGAACGCTATCCGGGCTGTAAAAGAGGCTGTCTCGATCCCGGTCATTGCAAACGGTGATATCGTGAATACTGCCGCCGCACGAACCGCGTTAAGCCAATCTGGTGCGGATGGGGTGATGGTCGGCCGTGGCGCTCAGGGCAAACCCTGGCTGTTGGCGCAGATTTGTCATGACCTTTACGGGGCGGATGCGTCCGACATTCCGACCGGAGAGGAATTGATCGACATGGTGCGCGCGCATTATCAGGCGATGCTGGACTTCTATGGCACCGATCTGGGCCTGCGCGTCGCCCGCAAACATCTGGGGTGGTACATGGACGAGGCCACGACCCCTGCGCCTTTGCGCCGGGCGATTCTGACCTCACGCGATCCGGCGGAAGTGCTGAGACTGTTGGCGGATGCGCTAAACGATACGGGCGAGGTGGCGGCATGAATTCTGACGCCAGCATCTGGAACTCTCTGCCGGTTCCGGCGTTCATCATCGATGAAAATGATCGCATTTCCGAAGTGAACTCGGCGGGTGAAGGGTTTTTGAACGCCTCACGAAAATCGGTCGTCAGCCACCCGGTCTGGGATCAGATTGCCGTGGACGCGCCGCTGGAAGAAGCTTTTGAGCGCGCGCGGTGGCAGGGTACGCCTTTGTTCGTGAACGATGTGGATGTTGGTTCGGGTAATCGGGCGCCGCTGCAATGCGCGCTGCAGATCGCGCCTTTGGTTGGGCATCCGGGGTCTATGATCATGATCATCTCGCCTCGTGAGCTGGCAGGTCGGATGACACGCGGAAACACGGTCAAATCGGCGGCGCAATCGGCGATCGGGATGGCCGAGATGCTGGCGCATGAAATCAAGAACCCGTTGGCCGGGATCACTGGCGCCGCGCAATTGCTCAGCATGAATATATCGCCACAAGATCTTGAATTGACAGATCTTATTGTTGCGGAAAGTCGCCGGATTGTAAAACTTCTGGAACAAGTCGAACAATTCGGAAACCTGCAGAAACCTGATTTCAAACCGGTCAATATTCACGATGTGCTGGATCGTGCAAGACGGTCCGCGTTGCTGGGATTTGGCGCAGACATGACGATCATCGAAGACTATGATCCATCGCTGCCGCTGGCCTATGGTGACCCGGACCAGTTTCTGCAGGTGGTCCTGAACCTGCTTAAGAATGCATCCGAGGCCGCCGGGCCACAGGGCGGAACAATCCGCCTGCGCACCTATTTCGAACATTCTTTCCGGCTGCGCCGCAGCGATGGGTCGGGTCATTCGCTGCCTTTGCAGATTGAGATTATCGATGATGGTCCGGGCCTGCCTGAAGAGATACGCGGTGATATTTTCGACCCGTTCGTGTCCAGCAGGGAGAACGGCACTGGCCTAGGGTTGGCGCTGGTCAGCAAGATCGTTTCGGATCATGACGGATGGATTTCGGCCGAGTCCGTGCCGGGACGAACGGTTTTCAAGCTTTCGCTGCGTCGCGCGCCGCGAGATGCAATCGAAGACAAGAAGGAGAGCATCTGATGGATGGCACTGTACTGGTTGCAGATGATGACCGCACGATCCGTACCGTTCTGACACAGGCCCTCACGCGTGCCGGGTGTAAGGTGCACGCGACCTCATCACTGACCACGCTGATGCGCTGGGTCAGCGAGGGTAAGGGAGATGTGGTGATTTCGGACGTTGTCATGCCGGATGGGAACGGTCTGGAGATGCTGCCGAAGATCGCCGAGGACCGCCCCGGTTTGCCGGTCATTGTGATATCCGCACAAAACACCATCATGACGGCGATTCAGGCGACTGAAGCGGATGCCTATGACTATTTGCCAAAACCCTTCGATCTTCCGGATCTGATGAAACGAACGGCACGGGCACTGGATCAGAAACAACGCACGCAACCAGAGCCTGTTAAAGGCGTAAGCGAGCGCCCCGAGGAGCTGCCTTTGGTCGGGCGTACACCAGTGATGCAGGCACTCTACCGACTGGTCGCACGGGTGATGAACACGGATCTGTCAGTGATGATTTCCGGTGAAAGTGGCACCGGCAAGTCACTGATTGCGCGGGCTATTCACGATTTTTCGGATCGCCGTACCTTGCCTTTTGTCACGGTCACCGCTTCTGAATTGCGGGATCTGGAAGGTCCGGCTCGGGTGATGGCGCGGGTGCGTGGGGGCACGCTGTTGATAGATGAAATCGCAGATATCGAGGATGAGGTTCAAGCCCGCATCGTGCGAATGATGGATACGCCGGGCGACCACGTTCCGCGCTTCATGGCAACCAGCCAATCAGACCTGACCGAAGGGATGGAGAGCGGACGTATCCGTCAGGACCTGTACTATCGTTTATGCGGAGCAACGATCCACGTGCCGTCCTTACGCGAAAGGGTGGATGACATTTCGCTGCTGGCCGATCACTTTCTGGCGCGGGAAGAGCGGGAAAACGACACCAAACGCTGGCTCAGCCCCGAGGCGGTGGAGTTGGTGCGGCGATATTCCTGGCCCGGAAACGTTCGGCAACTGGAAAATGCCGTTCGCCGACTGGGGCTGACCAGCAGGGCGGACGAAATCTCGAAGTCCGAAGTGGAAATGGTGCTAGGCAGCCAACCGGAGGCCGAGCCGGTTCTGAGCGGAGGAGAGCGTGAAAAGCTCTCGACGTCGGTCGAGCGTCATCTGCGACGTTATTTTGATTTGCACGGCAATATTCTGCCGCCGCCAGGCCTGTATCAGCGTATTTTGCGTGAAGTTGAGGCCCCGTTGATCGAAATCGCACTGGATGCAACAGGCGGGAATCAGGCAAAATGTGCCGATTTGCTTGGGATAAATCGAAATACGTTGCGAAAAAAGATCTCTGATCTCGATATTCAGGTGACACGCCGCCGCAAACTGATGTAATATCGCCACACAAACCGTGGCATCCCGGCATCTGTTGGGAAAAGATCACGATATATGGCGGTAAGCCGCGAAAGCGGCACATCAGGATGAGGGCAGACGGTGGCAACCCGAACACGGAGCGGGATGATCCCATCGATTATTCGATGGCGTAAATCACGGAAACTGCGCAATTTCAGCACCTTTGGGTTGGTCCTTTTAGGTCCAGTTCTGGCGTTGGCCACATACCTGGTAATCGGCCCCTTTGACCTTGGCGCAACGGCGCCGACTTTGCGGCTGATTCTGCTTGCAGACCTTGTTTATGTTCTGGTTGTCGCGGCCCTTGTGCTTGGTCAGGTGGGCAGCCTGGTTGCAGCGCGACGGGCGAAATCTGCCGGCTCGCGCCTGCATTTGCGTCTGATAGGCGCCTTTACGCTTCTGGCACTGGTTCCAACCGTCACCGTTGCGATTTTTGCTGGCCTGACCGTGAACATTGGTCTGGAGGGCTGGTTTTCCGACCGGGTGCGGCAGGTTGTGGGTTCGTCTCTGACTGCCGCAGAAGCATATGAGCAGGAACATCGCCGTGGTTTGACGCAGGATGCGTCCGTTTTGGCGCGCTATCTGGACAATGCGCGCTCGCTTGATTTCTACATTTCGGATGCGGAACTTCGCGAAGTACTGGCGCAAGGGCAGGCTCAGATTCAGCGGGGCCTGCGAGAGGCCTACGTCATCGATGGAAGCGGGGAAATCAAGTCTCGTGGGGATCGATCCTATTTGTTCAACTACGAAGAGCCGACTGCCGAACAGATGGTCGAAGCTTCGGACAACGGTTTGTTAATCATCGCCGACTGGCCAAACAATGAGTTCCGCGCGCTGGTGCCACTTACAGCCTATCTGGACCGGTACCTTTATGTCAGCCGCGAGGTGGATGGGCAGTTGTTGACGCTGCTGGACGACACCAAGGAAACCGCGCAATTCTACCAACAGCTGGAAAGCGAACGGGGCAGGGTCCTGTTCGAGTTCGGTCTGCTGTACCTGGGCTTTGCACTGATCCTGATCCTTGCCGCGATGTCCTTGGGCATGTGGTTTGCCGAACGTTTGTCACGCCCGGTGGGGCGTTTGACCACGGCTGCGCAACGGGTTGGGGCCGGTGACTTGAGCGTCCAGGTCATCGAAGAGGCGAGCGATGACGAGATCGCCATGTTGGGTCGGTATTTCAACCAGATGACCCGGCAGTTGAAGGGGCAGAGGGACACGCTGCTGGAAAACACTCAGCAAATCGAAAGCAGGCGTCGTCTGTTTGATTCGGTGCTCAGCTCGGTCACATCAGGTGTGGTCGGGGTTGATCCCGAAGGCTGCGTCACCTTCGTGAATCGGTCGGCAGAACGGTTGCTGGACTGGTCGCGCGGTGAAGAACATCTGGCCATCGGCATTGCTGTCCCGGAATTTCTGCCCTTGTTTGAAAGCTTAAAGGACAGTGGGCAAGAGGCTGTTCAGGGAGAAGTGAAAGTTACCCGTAAAGGTCGGTTGGAAAATCTGCTGGTCCGTATGGCCATCCGTCACGGTGAAGATGGGGGGTTGGAAGGCTACGTTGTAGCTTTTGATGACGTCACCGATCTGGTCAGCGCGCAACGGATGGCGGCGTGGGGCGACGTGGCCCGCCGCATTGCTCATGAGATCAAGAACCCACTGACACCGATCCAGCTGAGCGCGGAACGGATCAAGCGCAAGTTTGCCCGCAAGCTTGAAGAAGAGGATTGCGAAAGCCTCGAGTCGATGACGGGCGTAATTGTGCGCCAGACCAACGATCTGCGGCGCATCGTTGATGAATTCTCGAAATTCGCGCGGATGCCGGAACCTGATCGGCGGCAAGAGAATGTGGTTGATCTGGTGCGCGAGGCGGTGTTGTTGCAGCAGGCCGGACAGCCGGATGTCCAGATCGATGCAGATATTCCGCAGCAGCCGATTATGGCGGATGTGGATGCGACCATGCTGAATCAGGCACTGACCAATCTAATCAAGAACGCCGGAGAAGCGATTGTATCCCTTAAAGAAAAAGGTGCCCCGGAGAATCTTATACCACAGATCAAAGTGGCAATTTCCAACGATGACGCGGGTACCGTCATCACCATTGCGGATAACGGCATCGGTCTGCCTGAAGACCGGGCGCGGTTGTTCGAACCTTATGTGACGACACGCGACGAAGGGACCGGGCTTGGACTGCCCATCGTCAAGAAAATTATAGAAGAGCATGGCGGAGCGCTGACACTTGAGGATGCGCCCGTATTTGACGGACAGGACCATTTTGGCGCGATGGCCGTTATCCGTTTACCAGCGGGCAATACGTCCGCAACCGCTGCGCCACAGAAGCAGGCAATTAGAACCAACAAACTGAAAGCAGGCCAAAGATGAGCGACATTCTGATCGTAGATGACGAACGCGATATTCGCGAGCTGGTGTCCGACATTCTGGAGGACGAAGGCTATTCAACCCGGCTGGCGGCCAACTCGGACGAGTGTATGGCGTCAATCAATTCCGAGCCACCAGGGCTGTTGATCCTTGATATCTGGCTGAAAGACAGCCGCATGGACGGGATCGATATCCTGAAGGCGGTGAAGCGCGACAATCCAGATGTGCCGGTTGTGATCATTTCAGGTCACGGCAATATCGAAATTGCCGTCGCCGCAATAAAACAAGGCGCATATGACTTTATCGAAAAGCCGTTTAATATTGACCAGTTAATGGTTGTTATCCGCCGCGCAATGGAGACCTCTCGTCTGCGGCGCGAGAATGCGTCTTTGAAGCGGAAAGAGGTCAATAATTCCGATATGATTGGCAAATCGGCATCGTTCCGGGCCATGCAAGGGCAACTTGACAAGGTGACTAAGTCAAATGGCCGCGTGATGCTGAGCGGGCCTGCCGGGTCGGGAAAGGAAATTGCAGCTCGCTATATCCACGCCAATTCCAACCGCGCCAATGCTCCCTTTGTCACCGTGAACTGCGCCGGGGTCGAGCCCGAGCGCGTGGAAGAGGTTCTGTTCGGCCGAGAGTCAACCGAGCGCGGAGTTGAGCCCGGATTGCTGGAAGAAGCCCATGGCGGCGTTGTGTATTTTGACGAAGTTGCCGACATGCCCCTGGGCACACAGTCCAAGATTCTGCGCGTACTTGTGGATCAGCAGTTCCAGCGCGTTGGCGGATCCGACAAGGTGCGCGTGGATCTACGGGTGATTTCGTCGACGAACAGAGATCTTGATGAGGAAATCGTAGCCGAACGGTTCCGGGAAGAGCTGTATCACCGTCTTAACGTTGTGCCGATTGCCGTTCCATCATTGGAAGACCGCCGTGAGGATATTCCGGTACTGGCGCAACATTTCATTGAAATGTGCAACGAAACGCAGGGTTTACCAATCCGGGAATTGTCGGAAGAAGCAGTTGCTCTGTTGCAGACGATGACCTGGCCGGGGAATGTACGTCAGCTCAAGAACCTCGTCGAACGGGTTCTGATCCTGGGTGACGGCACCGGTCCGATCGAGGCTCGGGAATTGCCAAGCGAAGAGGAGAAGGCCGAAGAGTCAGGCCGCGTGGTTCTGTCGGGTGCCTTGGCCACTTTGCCATTGCGCGAAGCCCGGGAGGCATTCGAACGAGAATACCTGCTCACTCAGATCAACCGGTTTGGCGGCAATATCAGCCGCACGGCCAGCTTCGTCGGCATGGAGCGCAGCGCTCTGCACCGTAAGCTGAAGTCGCTGGGTGTGGTCACCTCGAACAAATCCGGCGCGCGGGTCGCGCAGATCGACGAACCGGAACCGGCGGAGTAAACTGCCGGTTTCGCACCAAATGTCACGGCCTGATACAATGTGCTTTGGTTAGGCCGTGAACCCATTTTCAATCAGGTTTCAACCTGCCTGACCGGGCGTTATGATCTGAAATGAACCATCATCGAACTTCACGAAGCATGAGGCGCTGTTGAGCGGCGGCAATGTGGTGGTTCGCGTTGCGGGTACCCGGGATTTCACGTTCTGTTTGCAGGGCGGCAGGCTGACAGGTCGAAACCCTTTCTGGGCCATGCATTGCGCTTCGACTGTATTACGCAGGCCCTGGTTCACATCCACGGTATAGACCCTGCCGGGCTGCCACCAGCCAGGGGATCGATAGCATCGGCCTCTGCCATCGCAATAGGTACGCCCCGGCCAATAGGTTGGTGGGCTTTGGCGGATCTGATTGGCAACCGGTACCTCTTTGACCGCCTTGAGCTGGCACTGCGTTGTCTCTTTCTGCAGACGCGACACGGTTTCGCCCTCGCGATAATAGAGCGAAAGTGGTCCGCACGATGAGAGCACCATCAAGGACAAAAGCAGAGGAAACAGCGTTTTCATATGCTTATCTTGCCGCAGCCGGGCAGCGATGACAATTCAATTGACCGCTCTGGGGGCATCTGTCATTCAAACATTTCAGGCAGAAGGGCCAGGAACATGAAGGTCATCATTTGCGGCGCGGGCCAGGTTGGTTGGCAGATTGCGCGGCATCTTTCGGGTGAATTGAATGACGTCACGGTCGTGGACAACAACCCCGACCTGGTGCGCCGGGCGACAGAAACGCTGGATGTGCAGGGAATTGCCGGGTTCGCAAGTTACCCTGACGTATTAGAGCGGGCAGGGGCCCGTGATGCCGACATGATCATCGCCGCGACACATTCAGACGAGGTGAACATGGTCACCTGTCAGATGGCGCACTCGGTCTTTTCGATCCAGCGCAAAATCGCGCGGTTGCGGTCGAAATCCTATCTTGAGGCGATCCACTCGGATCTGTACCGCCGAGATCATCTGCCGATTGACGTGGTGATCAGCCCCGAACGCGAAGTGGCCGCCGCCGCCATGCGCCGCCTGTCAGCTCCATCCGCCTTCGACACCGAGATTTTCATGGATGAAAAAGCTCAGCTGCTTGGCATTCGGGTGGAAGAGGATTGTCCGATCGTGAACACGCCGCTGCGGCAGCTGACCGATCTGTTCTCGACCCTCAGTTCGATTGTGGTGGGAGTTCGCCGAGAGGGCACGCTGTTTGCGCCCGAATCCGAGGATCAGCTGTTCGTGGGCGATGAATGCTATGTCTTTACCAATGTCAAAGACGTGGACCGGACCATGGAAGTGTTCGGCAAAGCACAGAAACGTCAGGACCGCGTGGTGATCGTGGGGGGCGGCAATGTCGGGCTGGAAGTGGCCAGAACATTGGAAGAGCGCGAAAGCCGGGTGCGCGCCAAGATTGTCGAACGCGACCGCCATTGCGCAGAGGTCGCTGCCGAAGCTCTGGAGCGGACGATTGTGCTGCATGGAGACGGGCTGGATTCCGGATTGCTGAGCGAAGCAGGGATTGACCGGGCCGATGCGATGCTGGCGGTCACCGATGACGACCGCACGAACATGCTGGCGGCTGTGCGCGCCAAGGCCGAAGGTTGTGCGCTGGCAATTGCATTGATCAACGATCCCAGCATGGTGGCTCTGATGGGGCCGCTGGGGATTGATGCGTATATCAACCCGCGTGCGACCACTGTCAGCTCGATCCTGCGGCACATCCGTCATGGTCGCGTACGGCAGGTTTACTCCATCGGCGATGCCGAGGCCGAGGTGATCGAAGCCGAGGTCCTGTCGACCTCGCCAATGGCCGGTCAGAGGTTGCGCGATATCGACTTCCCCGAGGGCGTGTTGGTGGGTGCGGTGCGCAAAGGAGATGAAGTCTTGCGACCAACGGGCAGCCTGCGGATCGATGAAAAGGACGTGGTTGCAATTTTTGCAATGGCCAAGGACGTGCCAGAGGTCGAACGCCTGATGCAGGTTTCAATCGATTTCTTCTGATGGCGCGTGCGAGAACACAACAGGTTGGGTTGTTGCGGCGGTTGCCGTTGTTTCTGTTGATCTGGGGGATTGCGTCGCTAGCTATGTGGATTCCGGCGATCTATGCGCTGGCGTTGGACGATCACGAGACATCGCGATCGTTTCTCTACTCGGGTCTCTTAGGGCTGTTTCTGGTTGCCACAATCGCGATGGCGTCTTCTAACCGAATACCGAGACGCGGGACTTTGGGGCAATTGGCGGTGATGCTGGCCTGCTTCACCATCCTGCCCATCTTTCTCGCCATCCCGTTTCATGATGCGCTTGGAACAACCATCTTTCTGAACGCCTATTTCGATATGGTCAGCGCGTTGACGACCACGGGAGCTGATCTTTTCCCAGATCCGAGCCGACTGTCGGCTCCGCTGCACCTGTGGCGTGCTTTGGTCGGATGGATGGGGGGCTTGCTGATGTGGGTGGCTGCCGCCGCGATCCTTGCGCCTTTGTCGCTGGGAGGGTTCGAAGTGACGGCCAGAGGGCAGCCCGGACGTCCGGTGTCAGGTGTCGCACAAAGTGAAAGAGTGGACCCGCGTGGCCGCCTGATCCGTGTGGCGAAGACGCTGACGCCCGTTTATGCCGGGCTGACCGCGGTGATCTGGATTCTTCTGCTGATCGCCGGTGAAGTCGGTTTGACGGCTGTGTGCCATGCGATGGCAGTTATGGCCACGTCCGGCATCTCTCCGGTTGGGGGAATGGAAGGGGCGCAGGCCGGGTTCACGGGTGAGGCAATCCTGTTTCTGTTCCTGTTCTTCGCACTTTCGCGCCTGACCTTCTCGAAAGATACGGCCACAACGGGCTATTCCCGGCTGGATACGGATCCTGAGTTTCGCATTGGTTTGATGATTGTTCTGGCCGTTGCGATTTTGCTGTTCTTCCGCGTTTTTGCGGGCGTTACGGAAATCGGTGGCCAAATCGAACCAATGCAGGCGCTGCAGGTTGTCTGGGGGATGCTGTTCACTGTGCTGGCCTTCCTGACGACCGCAGGGTTTGAAAGTGCCAACTGGAACGACGCGCAGCAATTGTCGGGATTGGGAACACCAGGTCTGTTGCTGATGGGGTTGGCCTTGATTGGTGGAGGAGTCGCTACCACAGCCGGAGGCGTCAAATTACTGCGGGTCTATGCCCTGTATCTGAACGGCGCGCGAGAGATCGACCGCTTGATCTATCCCTCATCCGTCAGCGGTGCGGGCGGTGGCAATCGGCGTATCCAAAGCGATGGTGCTTTCATCGCCTGGATATTCCTTATGCTCTTTGCGTTGACCCTCGCGGCATTCAATCTGCTGCTGGCCGCGATGGGGTCAGGGTTTGAACAGGCCATGGTGCTCAGTGTTGCCACACTCAGCACCACGGGCCCGTTGATCGAACTTGCCACAGATGTTCCCATTCGTCTGATCGATTTGTCCGGGGGTGCCAAACTGACGCTTTGCGCGGCGATGGTCATTGGTCGACTGGAAACGCTGGCGATCATTGCTCTGATCACACCTTCTTTGTGGCGGGATTGAACCGACCACACCATGTGCTTCTCTAACGCCTGATTTTTCATCTGGAATATCTGTGCGCAGCACTCCATACTCGCCCCGAGGGAGCGCGTTGGTCCGCAGCGCGTAGCAAGAACAATGGCGAGATTATAAAAATATGGCTTCGGACAGACAGAATCTTCAGGATGCCTTCCTGAACAATGTACGGAAAGCTAAGGTTCCGGTCACTATATTCCTGATCAACGGTGTGAAGTTGCAGGGTGTGATCACTTGGTTCGACAATTTCTGCGTATTGTTGCGCCGCGACGGACAGTCGCAGTTGGTATACAAGCACGCGATTTCAACCATCATGCCATCACAGCCGATCAACCTGTATGAGGGCGAAGACGCCTCTTGATGGAACATGCACGGGCGCGCACCCGGGCTTGGGTGTTGCATCCCGAAATCAAATCAGATGAACAGCGCCGTGTCCCTGAACCGGCGCTGGAAGAGGCGGTGGCACTGGCCGCTGCATTGCCCGATCTGGATGTGATCGGGTCTGAAATCGTACGCCTTCAACGCGCCCAAGCGGGGTATTTGTTCGGCAGCGGCAAGATTGAAGAACTTGGCGAGCGATTTCGCGAAAACGAAGTTGAGCTGGTTCTGATCGACGGGCCGGTAACTCCGGTGCAGCAACGCAATCTGGAAAAGGCGTGGAAGGTCAAGATCCTTGACCGAACCGGGCTCATCCTTGAGATTTTCAGCGACCGTGCCCGGACGCGAGAAGGGGTGTTGCAGGTCGAGATGGCGGCGCTCAGCTATCAGCGGACGCGGCTGGTACGGGCATGGACCCACCTTGAACGTCAACGTGGCGGTTTGGGATTTGTCGGCGGACCCGGCGAAACCCAGATCGAAGCCGACCGCCGCGCCATTGACGAGCAACTTGTACGCTTGCGGCGCCAATTGCAGAAAGTGGTAAAGACCCGAACGTTGCACCGGGCGGCGCGGGCCAAGGTACCGTATCCTATCGTTGCACTTGTCGGATATACGAACGCGGGAAAATCGACGCTGTTCAATCACCTGACCGGGGCCGAAGTGATGGCCAAGGACATGTTGTTTGCCACGCTGGACCCGACCATGCGCCGGGTGCAATTGCCAGATGGCCCCGAGGTGATCCTGTCGGACACGGTGGGCTTTATCTCGAACCTGCCGACCGAACTTGTCGCGGCCTTCCGGGCCACACTTGAAGAGGTTCTGGGCGCTGATCTGATCGTTCATGTACGCGACATCAGTCACGAGGAAACGGAAGCGCAGGCGCAGGATGTCGAGACGATCCTGACCTCGTTGGGTCTGGATGAGGAACGTCCCAGTATCGAAGTTTGGAACAAGATTGATCTGCTCAACGCTGATGAACGCGAGGCGACGTTGGCGCGCGCGGAACGAGACCCGGCTATTTTCGCTATTTCCGCTGTAACCGGGGAAGGGATTGACCCCTTGCTGTCCGAGACCGCGACGCATCTGCAAGGCGCGCGGCATGAGGTGGTTTTGGACCTGTCCTTCTCGGAAGGCAACAAACGGGCCTGGCTGTTCCGCCAGGATGTCGTGCGTAGTGAAGAACAGACAGAAGAAGGGTTTCGTATTACCGTTTTGTGGACCAAAAAACAGGCGGCTCAGTTTGAGGCGCTGTAAATTTGGCGAAAGGTCGGGCCATGTCTGAAATGGCGGATAAAAGAGTTTTCCTGAACGGCTATATCGACGTGTCAGCCGACCGGCTCGAAGAGGTACGCGCGGCATTGCAGGAACATGTGAAGCTGACAAGAGCGGAAGCGGGCTGTATCTCATTCGACGTGATTGAGGATCAGACCAATCCAGGTCGGTTTAACGTGTCCGAAGTCTTTGTAAATCAGCAGGCGTTCGACGCGCACCAAGCAAGAGCTCAGGCGTCTGACTGGTCTCGGATCACTCGGGGGATACCGCGAAACTACAAGATTGAAAGCGGAACCGGCGGAGGCTAGTTCATGCGCCGTCGATCTGGCGCTGATAGTCCTCCGGATCGAACCATCCCAGCGATGACTGAACAAGATAGTCTGGTGTCAATTCCCACTCTTCCCATCCACGCGCGACAACATGATTTCCGGTCTCAGAGTGGTGCCCTTCAAGGGTCCAGACAAATATGGCATGGGACCCAGCCCATCGCATCATGTCGCAACGCACCTCCAAATCCGGAAAATCGGCGTAAAAGCCTCGGGCCATGTCAGCAATCGCTGCACGCCCTTCAATCGGGTCGCCTCGGTTAATTGTGATCTGCCCGTCTGGCGCGAAGAAACCGGCAACCGCATCGGGGTCACCTGAACTCCATGCAATAGCGTAATCCCGTGCGAGGTTGTTCAGAGTATCCCGAATGCTGGCCATAATCGTCCCCCCTTTGGTCCCACATAATCGGTTCGACGATGTTAGGCGAATTTCACCTTAGGTACCACGATGGTCCGGCCAACAGGGCGGGGACTTGCCGAATAGGCGGATTATCGCGGGATCAGATTGGTTACGCCAACGGCTGCTGCACGGGCCAGATCAATGTCCAGCGACATCGGGATATACTCGCCACGCCGCCAAAGCTGTGCCTGATCGTCATAGTAACGCGACAGGAAATGGCCGGATTGCCCGGTTGCCGTAATAAAGACCGAGCTGTTGGGGTCGGCGAAGTCATAAACGCCGCGATACCCCGCGCCGTGCACGTTCTGGAATGGGTCCGGACCTTCGCCCGACGTGCGACCACGCAGCAGGGTGTTGTCACCGCCACTGGTTGATTGGCGAATGTTCACGAAAAAGCGCAAAACAGGGACGGTTCCCAGCACGGGGTGATCGTGGGCCGCCTGATGCGCGTCGCCCCAGCGCAGGGATTCAAGCGCACTGCCATACCGTTCGGCAATCCAGATCAGGGCGTCATCCAGTGCGAGCCCCGCCATCTCGGTACAGGTCTCGACCGGAGCGCTCTGCAGTACATCGCACCAGATGCCAGCACCGTCGATGTTGCGATAGACCCGTTCTATGAAAAGCGGCTCGACATGTTTGTAATCGCTGGCCAACGGTCCAAGTTCGTCCGAGATCAGGCGGATCTGAAGCGCCCGCAGCCAGGCCGCGTAGATCAGCGGCTCTGGCAGGTGTTCGTTCATCTCACCGTTCCAATCCGCCAGCAGGGAAAGCGCAATCTGGCGCTGTCGTTCCGGCGTGCCTTCGGGGGCCGAGGCACCGGTGAACCAAAGATCGGCACCGATCAGCGGCAGCAGGGACCGTGCGGTAAAGCTGACCGTGTCCAGTTGCGCTTCGACAAAGCTGTCGCGGGTATGGACCTCACGCGATTGCATCAGGCGTTCCCAGCGATGCACGCGCTGTGTATCGCCCCATTCATAGGACACATGATCCGGGAACGGGCGGTCGATGATCTTGTTGTTCGTGTTGCCCAGAACACCGCCGACAGGGGCCACAAATTCCGGGTTGTCCGCATAGGGCAGGCGGCCCTGCCAGCGATTGGCTTCGATCCAGCCCGGTGTCGGGATACGTCCGCGACTTTGATTTTGCAGATCACGGCGGGGCATGGCTCCGATCAGCTTCATCGCATTGGTCGTCTTGTCGACCAATGACAGGTTCTGCGATGGCGCGATGAACTGCTCACCGACCGTGATGGCCTGCTGAACGTTGTCGGCGTTCATCAGCGCCATGGACGCCGACATCGACGTGTCTTGCGGGCTGAGCGCTGTCCAGGACAGGGATGCCACGTGGCCTGGTGGCATGATGGTTTCCAGCTTGTAATCCGTGCCCGGCAGCACCGGCCCGTTGTCTGTCCAGCGCAGGGTCAGCGTAACCGGAGCCTTCCCCTTGATTTCGATGATCGAAGGGCGGGTCTGGAACTCTTTAAAGCCGTCCGGGGTCAGGTATTCTTCAGGGTTATCAGGGTTCAGTTGCTCGATATGAACGTCCTGATCGTCCAGATAGGAGGATGTCAGCCCCCATCCCAATCGATCGCTGCGCCCGGTCATGATGGCGGGAACACCGGGGATCGAGGCTCCGATCACACCGCCTTTTTCCAGACCGAGATGCGCCAGATACCAGACCCCGGGCGCTGTGAAGCCCAAATGCGGATCGTTGGCCAACAGGGTCCCGCCACTTGCCGATCGTGACGGTGCAGCGGTCCAGGCGTTCGATGCCCCGGCAAGACCGCGTTTTGGAAACGGTGAAAGCGGTGTTTCAGGGATCTCCGTACCAGCGGCATAGCGTGGCAGGTTGGGGAATAGCGCCGCATATTCTGGCAGTGCGGCAATGCCGGGTCCGGGAACATCGGGCAGGATATCCGCCAAACGCTGGGCGTCGCTCAGCATCAAAGACGTACGGGCACGCAGAACTTCATCGCTCAGGTGACCCGACAGCTGCAGTGCCATCAGCTTGATTATCGCGATGCTGTCGCCCGGTTGCCAGGGCGAGACCGGGGCATTGAACAGGAACATTTCCGGCGCGCCACGTCCCAGCGCCTCTTCGTTGATTTCGGTCAGCCGGGCGTTGACCCCCGCAGAATAAGCACGCAGGGCGGCCCTGGTATAGTCGTCCTGCACCTCGACCGAGCGATGAGCGAGGCCATAGAGGTCGAACCGACGCAGTAGCTTGTCGATGTGAAGCGTACGCGGACCAAAGACTTCGGACAGGCGGCCCTGCGCGGTACGGCGCATAACAGTCATCTGCCACAATCGGTCCTGTGCATGGGCGTACCCAAGGCCAAAGAACACATCGGGATCAGTCTGGCCCAGAATATGCGGCACGTTGGCCGTGTCGCGCACGATCTCGACCGGGGCGGTCAGGCCGTCAACCTCAAGCGTCTGGTCATAATCCGGCAGGGATTGGCTGGCCAGGAAATAGACAAGGCCCATTGCGACGAGGATCAAAATGATCAGTCCCGACGCAATGCGCACCAGCCAGCGGAAAACAAGACCCATTACTGCCCCATATTCTTATTCAGATGAAGGTTGCGCAGAGATTAGAGGATGGTCGGTCTGACCGAAAGAGGAACGCGGCATGAACCTGCTCAAACAGGGTTAAAAACAAATGCCCCGCCGCAGTGTTACGCTGCGACGGGGGCCATTTGTGGGGGAAGTGGTAATCCGGGTTATGGAATGATGCGTGTGTATTTCGTGCCTTCGACGGTTGCGCCGATCTGAAGGCCCGCTTGCCCGAAGATAGCGGCGAGAACTGGTGTGCGCAGCGTCGTGGTATCGGTTGACAGCGAGTCGCCCTGATCGCTGACCACATAGCCAATGTCGGCTCCGGCGGTCCAGCCGCTGGAGCGACGGAAATCGTTCAGCGCATCTTCGGTCATGAAGAAAAGAACATGCGCATATTGCTGTGCGCCGATCTGCAGCCCGGCGGTGCCCTTGACGGCCGAATAAAAATCGACCGTTGCATCGTTGATGCGTAAAGCGCCGCGGCCATAGCCGCCGCCGAACACGAACCCGGCTTCGGTAATCAGTGGCATGACAAGCAAGCCGTTGGCCTTGTTCGCGATTTCAACCGTGTTGGGGTAGCGGCTGTACATTTCGGTCAGCGTGGCATCAACGCGAGCATCGATTGTGGCCGCGTTGGAATTGCCGACGCCATTGCCGCAGGCGGCAGTAAGGGTCAGACCCGCCATGCCAAAGGCAAAGCCGCGACGGTTCAGTCGGGGGGAGTTGGAACTGCTCATGGTTTTTTATCTCTGTAACTGTGCCTGAAGTGTCGGGTGATCCCGATCTTGTTGGCAAGGATACGCCGATTAAGGCGATGTGTCACGGGAAAGCTGCTCGCCATAGCGGGTTTGTCGGCGAAAAATTGCGACTCTCTGGGGTTTTAGCCCTGCAGGATGCGCGCAACCTGCGGCGAGAAATAGGTCAGGATGCCGTCGCACCCGGCGCGTTTGAAAGCCAGCAGACTTTCCAGCATCACCTTTTCTCCGTCGATCCAGCCATTCTGAGCGGCAGCCTGGATCATCGCGTATTCGCCGGATACCTGATAAGCATAGGTCGGCGCACCAAAGCTGTCTTTCACCCGGCGGCAGATATCCAGATAGGGCATCCCCGGTTTGATCATCACCATATCTGCACCTTCGGTCAGATCGCGTTCGATCAGACGCAATGCCTCGTCCGAATTGGCGGGATCCATCTGATAGGTTTTCTTATCACCGGTCAGCGCCCCGGATGCGCCTACCGCGTCGCGGAAGGGTCCGTAAAAGGCGCTGGCATATTTTGCGGCATAGCTGAGGATCATTACGTTGTGATGGCCCGCGCCTTCCAGAGCGCGGCGCATTTCCCCGATCCGGCCGTCCATCATATCTGATGGGCCGATGATATCCGCACCAGCGTCAGCTTGAGCAAGGGTCATTTTGACAAGCGCCTCGACCGTTTGATCATTCACGATCTCGCCATCGACGACATAGCCATCGTGGCCGTTGATATTGTAGGGGTCCAGTGCCACGTCGGTCATCACAGCGATGTCGGGCGCGGCCGCCTTGATTGCCCGGATCGCCCGGTTCGACAGGTTGTCAGGGTTCCAGGCCTCGGCGCAGTCTTCGGTTTTCAGCGCGGAATCTGTGTAGGGAAAGATGCAAATCGAGGGAATTCCAAGCGCTTGCGCTTCGACGGCAGCTTTTGCAATCAGATCTACCGACCGGCGAACTACACCCGGCATCGAGGGTACGGGCTCTTCAATCCCTTCACCATCGCGCACAAAAATCGGCCAAATCAGGTCATCCGTGGTCAATGTGGTTTCGCGCACCAGCCCGCGAATTGCCTGAGACTGACGGGCGCGACGAAAGCGGGTCATGGGGTATTGGGCAATGGTTGGTTTCATGGCGCGTTCTCCTTGAACATTCGAGCATTGGGTGGCATGAATTCACAAAGGTCTCAAGGGTATCAATGGACGCGGCTGCGTGGCAGAGCCTCCCTGAGTGGTTTGAATAAAGGGTTGGGTTTGGACTGGTACTCTTCGATCTTCGAGATCATCGACATGCGCAGCTTTTCGAATCTGTGGTTTTGGATCGTTTTGGCCGTGATGTGGTCATCGGCCAGCCATTGGGTGATGGGCATCCCTTACGATCTGGTGGTGCGGGCCCGGCGGGTCGGAGGGCAGGTCGAGATTGATCTTCTTGATATCGTTCGCATTCACACCAACCGGATTCTGCTGATCGTCGACATGTCTGGTACGATCCTTTTGGCGTTTGGGTGTTTTTTGTTCACCGGCCTTGCTACGCTCGGGTTCTATTATGGAGTCGAGTTCGCGCAGGCCGTATTTCTGTTGCTGTTTCCAATGACATGGGTGCTGTTGGTGAACATTGTGCACGCGCGGCGCTTGCGGCGGCAGGAACTGACCCTCGAGACCGTATCGAAAACCATTGCGCGCTGTCGGCTCTATACCCAGATCATAGGCATGATCTCGATACTGGTCACTTCGTTCTGGGGCATGTATCAGAACATTTCGATTGGCGTTCTGGGATAGCAAAATCTGAAAGGCG
Organism: uncultured Ruegeria sp.; assembly: GCF_947497005.1. GTDB lineage: Bacteria > Pseudomonadota > Alphaproteobacteria > Rhodobacterales > Rhodobacteraceae > Ruegeria. Next base: position 330,701 of record NZ_CANMFF010000002.1, read on the forward strand.
AGGCGATGAAGGCTCCGAACCACGTGACAGTTGGCGGTGCCCCCGAAGGGTTTGACGCACAGCTTGTGCTGAATGAAATCGCCCGCAGAGACGGGGCGGTGGCCCATGTCGCACGTGATGACAAGCGGATGGAGGCGATGCGCGCCGCGCTGACTTTCTTTGCTCCTGACATGCCGGTCTTTGTGTTTCCGGGCTGGGATTGCCTTCCTTATGACCGGGTGTCGCCAAATGCGGATATCTCGGCGGCACGGGTGGCCACGCTTGCGGCACTGGTTCATCAGATGCCGCAGAAGTTTGTGTTGCTGACCACGCTGAATGCTGCCACCCAACGTGTGCCGGCGCGCGAGGTTCTGCGCGAGGCGGCGTTTACCGCACGTGTTGAACAGCGCATCGATGAGACCGCGCTCAGGAACTTTCTGGTGCGCATGGGATTTACACAAAGCCCCACGGTCATGGAGCCGGGAGATTATGCCATCCGCGGTGGCATCATCGACATTTTCCCTCCCGGAGAATCCGGCCCCGTTCGTCTGGACCTGTTCGGAGATGTTCTGGACGGCGCGCGCCGTTTTGATCCGGTGTCTCAGCGCACGACCGAAAAGCTGGATGTGGTTGAGCTTGCGCCTGTGTCCGAGGTCATTCTGGACGAGGCCGCCATCACTCGGTTCCGTCAGAATTATCGCATCGAATTCGGCGCGGCAGGCACAGATGATCCGCTGTACGAGGCAGTCAGCGCCGGTCGCAAGCATCAGGGTATCGAACACTGGCTACCGTTCTTCCATGACAAGCTTGAGACACTGTTTGATTACTTGCCGGATGCGACGATCACCGTCGATGATCAGGTTGCGCCTGCAAGATTGGCCCGGTGGGACACGATTGCCGATCAATATGAAACCCGGCGTCTGGCGCTTGAAAACCGATCCCGCATGGAGACGGTTTACAAACCCACACCTCCGGGCTTGCTGTATCTCGATGATGCCGCGTGGGAATCGGCGGTTTCGGGTCGTCGTGTCATGCAGTTCAGCCCCTTGCCACAGGCCTCGGGTCCCGGTGTCATTGACGCGGGCGGGCGGATCGGGCGGAACTTTGCACCAGAACGCCAGCAAGAGAGCATCAGCCTGTTCGGCGCTCTGGCCAGCCACATCACAGCCAAGCTGGACAAAGGCCCGGTTCTGATTGCTTCTTATTCAGAAGGTGCGCGCGAACGCCTGACCGGTCTGATTGAGGACGAAGGTCTGGCTGAGGCCATCCCGGTCACCAATGACACCCGCATCGGAAAACGCGGCTTGCACCTTGCTGTCTGGGCGCTGGAGCATGGGTTTGAAACCCCGGGCCTGACGGTCATTGCCGAACAGGATGTTCTGGGTGATCGCCTGATCCGCCAACCCAAGAAACGCCGCAAGGCCGAGAATTTCCTGACCGAGACCCAATCACTCAGCCCCGGTGATTTGGTTGTGCATGTGGACCACGGGATCGGTCGCTACTTGGGGATGGAGGTCGTCACAGCTGCCGGCGCCGCCCACGAATGCCTGCTGCTGGAATATGCCGAGCGGGCCAAGCTGTACCTGCCTGTCGAAAACATCGAACTGCTGTCGAAATACGGCCATGACGAAGGGCTATTGGATCGACTGGGCGGCGGTGCTTGGCAGGCCAAGAAAGCCAAGCTGAAAGAGCGTATCCGCGAGATGGCGGATAAGCTGATCCGCATCGCTGCTGAACGTGCCTTGAGAAAGGCTCCGGTGATGGACCCACCTCCGCATGCGTGGGAAGAGTTCAGCGCCCGGTTCCCCTATCAGGAAACCGACGACCAGTTGCGCGCGATCTCGGATGTGATGGAGGACATGCATTCCGGTGCGCCAATGGACCGGCTGATTTGCGGAGACGTCGGTTTTGGCAAAACCGAGGTGGCGATGCGTGCGGCGTTTGTCGCGGCTTTGTCCGGTGTTCAGGTGGCTGTCGTAGCACCGACCACCTTGCTGGCCCGCCAACACGCGGCAAGCTTCAAGGAACGGTTCCGGGGCTTTCCGCTGGAGGTTCGGCAACTGTCGCGATTTGTTTCTGCAAAAGAGGCTCAGCAAACCCGCGATGGGATGTCACGCGGAACGGTGGACATCGTGATTGGGACCCATGCGCTGCTGGCCAAGAATATCCGGTTCAACAATCTGGGTCTGCTGATAATTGATGAAGAACAGCATTTTGGTGTGAGCCATAAAGAACGGCTGAAGCAACTGCGCAGCGACGTTCACGTGCTGACTCTGACCGCAACGCCGATCCCGCGCACGTTGCAATTGTCTCTGACAGGTGTGCGCGATCTGTCGATCATTGGAACACCGCCCATCGACCGGTTGGCGATCCGTACCTATGTCAGCGAGTTCGATGCGGTCACGATCCGAGAAGCGCTGCTGCGTGAACATTACCGCGGCGGGCAGAGTTTCTATGTTGTACCCCGTATTTCGGACCTGCCCGAAATCGAAGAATTCCTGAAATCTCAATTGCCCGAACTGACCTATGTGGTGGCCCACGGTCAGATGGCGGCAGGTGAGCTTGATGATCGCATGAACGCGTTCTACGACGGTAGGTACGACGTGCTGCTGGCCACGACGATTGTTGAAAGCGGATTGGATATTCCGACCGCGAACACGATGGTGGTTCATCGCGCGGATATGTTCGGCCTTGCGCAGCTTTATCAGATCAGGGGCCGGGTAGGGCGGTCCAAGACGCGCGCCTATGCCTACCTGACCACCAAACCGCGGCAGAAATTGACCGCAACGGCCGAAAAACGCCTGCGCGTTCTGGGCTCGCTGGATACATTGGGTGCCGGGTTTACACTGGCCTCTCAGGATCTCGACATTCGCGGTGCGGGCAACCTGCTGGGCGAAGAACAGTCCGGCCAGATGCGCGATGTCGGATATGAACTCTATCAGTCGATGCTGGAAGAGGCGATCGCCAAGATCAAAGCGGGCGAGATGGAAGGGCTGTCGGATGCCGACGATCAATGGGCTCCGCAAATCAATCTGGGTGTACCGGTTCTGATCCCCGAGGATTACGTACCTGATCTGGACGTGCGTCTAGGTCTTTACCGTCGCCTGTCGTCACTGGCAACAAAGGTCGAATTGGAAGGCTTCGCGGCTGAACTGATCGATCGGTTTGGAAAACTGCCGAAGGAAGTAAACACACTGATGCTGGTCGTGCGTATCAAGGCAATGTGCAAACGAGCGGGAATTGCAAAGCTGGACGGTGGGCCAAAGGGCGCAACGATCCAGTTTCACAATGACAAATTTGCGTCCCCCCAGGGGCTGGTTGAATTCATTCAAAACCAGCGTGGCATGGCCAAGGTCAAGGACAACAAGATCGTTGTGCGTCGCGATTGGAAGAAAGACAGCGACAAGATTAAAGGTGCCTTTGCAATTGCTCGCGACCTTGCCGAGAAAGTGGTCGCAGAAAAGAAAAAGGCCAAGGCCGGTTGAGATGTAGGAAGGGGGCTCCGCCCCCGCTGCGCGTGTCGCGCGACTCCCCCGAGGTATTTTCGGCCAGATGAACAAGGGATGCCAGCTTCATCTGGCTAAAAACACCTCCGCCGGAGGCATCGCGCGTCAGCGCGACCTTAACACTTCAATTACGCATCGCAGACTGTGCACAAAAGCATGACGCAGCCACTATACGGTCGGCGCGGGCGAGGGCCAGGCCGAGCCGTTGTTTGATCTGCAGGATTTCTACTTCTTCTCCACGGGCTTTAAGGCAATCGTGCAACCCTTTCAGGCTCCAAACATTGTCTGGGTGGATCGAAGCGCGGCTTAGCGAGCCGCCGAGACCCAGATCTTCGCGATAGACTGCCTCTGCTTCTTCCGTATGGCCTTGTTCGAACAGCAAGGCTCCAAGCGCGTGGCGTGTCGGCTGCATCCAGCCCCAGGGTTCGTCATAAGGCAGTGTATCGTCCAGTTCGACCGAGCGGCGCAGATGGGCAAAGGCGATTTCGAAATTGCCTTTGCGATATTCGATCTCACCGTGCAGCATTTCCCGCGCTATTTCCAACAGGTCGATCACACGGTTGTTGTGCAGCCTGCGGGTTTCGGGCACGCATTCCTTGGCTGCGAGAAACAGGTTCTCTTCGGCTTCGGCGTTGATGACATCACCGGTTGCGGCGTGGGCAATGGCGCGCGCGTAATGGGTCGTGGCGGTTAAAGTACGGTAAAGATCCGGGTCCGAGGGTAGTTCCAGCGCTTTGGCCTCGTCCCACAGGCCAAATCGGATCAGGATATGTGGACCCATGGACATGTAGCTTTCGAAGAAATCCGCCATGGGGGGGCTTTCGATGCGCAGCATTTCTTCGGGCGTCGTTTCCCACAGGCCCTGATTGGCACGCAGGGCAGGTTCGAGTTGCCCCAGAAACAACGCACCGTAGATGGCGAAGTGATAGTTATGTTGTCGATAACCGGTGTAAATGTTGAACGCGCCTTCGCGTTCATAGTACTTCAGGTCAGCTTGCGAAGCTTTCTCATTCCAATGCACCACATTGTGGTAGTGACCGCAGAGAACATCGATATGTGTCGGCATATGCACCAGATGGCCCGCATCCGGAACCAATGTGCGCAGGACATCACCGGCTTTCAGGGCCTTTTCTGGCGTAGGTGACATCTCCATCAGATGGACATAAAGGTGCAGAATACCGGGATGCGACATGGCTGCCGGTTCGTTGGCCATGGCCCATTCCAACACGTCTTGGGCCTCAAGCGTTGCAGCGCCCTTGGCCGGTTCGCCCGTTTTCAGCTCCCACATCTTCCAGGGTGTCAGGTTCAAAAGCGCTTCTACATAGATTGTGCGCAGGTCAAGGTGATCGGAATGCCTCGCAAACGCCGCGCGCATTGCGGCGGCAAAATCGTTATCCCACGGGTGCATATCCTCGATAGGATCTCGCTGTGGGTAGCGCGCAGGAAGGGCCCGGATCAGGGCTTGCTCAACAGGCGTGCATGTGTCGGCCAGCTCAAGTGCTTTTTGCATGGCATCAAAGGCCAGTGATAGGGCTTTTCTACGCCCCCGTTCGTCCTGCAAATCCCAGGGCAGGTTGTAATTCGGCCCTGCCGCGTAGGCCACGCCCCACTGGGCCATGGCGCATTGAGGGTCATGCTCGGCCGCGCGCTGGAAACACGCAACAGCTTCTTCGTGATTGTACCCATAGGTCCAGTTCAGGCCGCGGTCGAACCACAGTTGCGCCTCGGGGATCGAAGTGGAGATTGGACATGTATAGTGGCCCAGATCGTAATAGTCACTCATCGGAAAAACTCCCCTCAGCATGAGCTGAGGGTAGCGCGTTTCCGACACGTTGCACAGATCAGGCTGGCAGGCGCTCTTCAACGCGGCCCATATGCAGCATCAGGCCGAAAGCCAGAATACACATGGTCAGGATGCCAAATGTCAAAGGTGCGATTGAACCGTCGAACAGCAATCCGATCGGCGCGGCAATGGCCGCTGCCAGAACCGTTGAGATGGATCCGATGACCGAGGCTGCCATTCCGGCGATATGCCCCATCGGTTCCATGGCGATGGCGTTCAGGTTGCCCAATGTTACGCCGGCCATAAAAAACACCATTGTTTGCCAGAAAACAAACAGCGCGAATGAAGCGTCCGGCGAAAGGTGCATGGCACTTAGGGTCATAACAAATGCGGTGATCAGGATTTGTCCCCCCAGTGCCCAAGTCACCATCCGGCGCATGCCCACGCGCACAACAAGTGCTGCGTTCAGTAAGCTGGCCGACCCCGACATCAGCGCCACGAACCCAAACCAGAACGGAAAGCTTTCGGCGCGGTCATGGACTACGTCATAAACCGGCTGAACCATCGTCAGCATGGTGAACAACACCCCCATACACAGGGTCTGAACCATGATCGAAAGGCGGACGGTCGGATGGGCAAACATTTCTTTCGTGGCTGAGAGCATCAACGGAAAGCGGAAGGGACGGCGGTTTTCCCGCGCCAGAGATTCCGGCAGGCGAACGCCCATCCAAGAGATGATGACCAACGCGAACAGAATGAACGACACAAAAATCCCGCGCCAGCCAAAGAGGGCGATCACGCCCGCGCCCAGCATCGGTGCAGCAGCAGGTACCAATGTGAAAATCATCATCGCAATCGAGATGATCCGCGCCATTTCGCGACCGGAATACAAGTCGCGAATGATCGCCATGGCAACCACTCGTGGCCCGGCCGCGCCGAGCCCCTGAACCACACGTGCGATCAGTACCAGTTCCAGTGACGAACTGGCCCAGGCAACTGCTGAGGCCACAATATAGAGGGCCGCGCCGCCGTATATAACCGGTTTGCGTCCCAGAGCATCCGAGAGAGGGCCGGTGAAGAACGTGCCAATTCCCATGCCCAACACAAAAGAGGTCAGGATCAGTTGCGCCCGATTGACGTCGTCGGGGCTTAGTTGCGCGCCGATTTCGGGCAGGGCGGGCAACATTGAATCGATCGAAAAAGCGATGGTGGCGAACATCATTGCAATCAGAGCAATGAATTCCGCCTTCGACATGCGGTTGGCCATAAAGCACTCCTAACCCGTTCGCGCTATCACGGCGGGTCAGGTTAGGCCAGACTGGAATTTTGCACAGACCTCTGTGCTATTCTGCAGGGGAAGCCTCAAGTTGAGACAAAATCTCGGCGATCACTTTCTCCCACATTTCAGGTGGTTGAGCACCCGGAACAGCGTGTTGGTTGGCCACAATGAATGTCGGGACCGAGCTGACGCCCATTTCTCGTGAATGGGTATCACGCTTGCTCATGTCTTCGCGGTCGGCGTCTGATTTCAGCAGTTTCATTACCACCGCCGCGTCCATTCCGGCACCGTCGGCGATATCTGCGAGCACCTCTGGGTCGCCAATGTCGCGGGCCTGAACAAAGTAGGCATCGAACAGCGCATCGACGACGGCATTCTGTTTGTCTTCGATTCCAGCCCAATGGATCAGGCGATGCGCATCCAGTGTGTTGGGCGTTCGTTTCATACCTTCGAAGTCGATCTTCAAACCGGCGCTTTCAGCGTGTTCAACCACGGGCGCATAGGCGCGCACCGCACCTTCTTTACCGCCGAATTTGCGTTCCAGATACTCGCGCCGATCCATACCCTCATCTGGCATGTCCGGGTTCAACTGGAATGGGTGCCATTCAATGACAAAAGGATGATCGGGCACGTTGGCCAACGCCTTATCCAGATGCGTTTTGCCAATATAGCACCACGGGCAGATCGGGTCGGACAGGATGTCGAGCTTGACTGTCTGGGTCATTTGGTAGGTGCCTCGAAATAGGCCGGCAACGCCCGGCGCAGGAGTTTGCCATTGCCGCCGGTTGGCAGGGCAGGCACGTGGATGAAGGCGCGTGGTTGTTTGTAACGCGCCAAGTTGGCCTCGACATAGGCACGCAGAGCCACATCGTCCAGCTTTTCCGGACCAGTATAGAAGGCTGCTATCACAAATGTGTCCGGTTTGACCTCGACTGCGGCTGCGCCGACCTGTGTGACGCCCGGAAAACGAGACAGGGCGGCTTCGACCTCGACCGGAGACACGCGATACCCGCCCGCGTTCATCATGTCATCGTCGCGACCCAGATAGCTGATCTGGCCATCCACCGCCATGGCGCCTTGATCGCCGGTCAGGAACCACTCACCCTGCATACGCTCTTCAACTTCATCGGGGGCGTTGAGATAAGTCAGCATCAGCCCGGGGTCAGAATGGTGAATGGCGATGGTGCCTTCCTTCCCCCGAGGCACAGGACCGTCGGGGCCGAGGATCGCCACACGACGCCCCGGTTGCGGTTGCCCCAATGCGTCGTCGCGTGCGGGATAATCAGGGCTGGAAGAAATAAAGGTCGAGCATTCGGACATTCCGTAGGCTTCGAAAAGCTCGGTGCCGGTTAAAGCCGTCCAATTCTCATGCAGGGCGCGCGATAGTTTCTCACCTGCGCACAAGCCGTGCCGCAGGTCTGGCAGCGTCATCCGATCAGTTTTTTGTAATATCCTGCGAAAGACGCCGGGGGCCGCAGCAAAGATCGTTGCGCGATGCTGGCGCAGCATGGTGGGTAGGGCGGTGATATCGGTGCCGGGGTCCGGGATCAGGGCCGTCGCACCGATGGTCCATGGGTCCATCAAGCCGGTGCCCAGCGTATACGTCCAATTGAATGCCCCAGCGTGGCACAGCCGGTCGGTCTCGCGCAGGCCGTACCAACCATCGACCATCATCTGCCGCGCCCAGATTGCACGGTGGGCATGGGCCACTGCACGAGGCTTGCCCGACGTACCTGAAGTATAGACGATGTAGGCCATACGTTCGGGGTCGCCCATGTCGAAGCCCGCCTGTGGCAGGTTTCGCATCGCTTGCAATGTATCTAATTCGATCTGCTTGGGATGAACGGCACAGGCAACATCCGGATCACGCAGAATTGCCGCCGGAGAGAGATCGTTGATCAATTTCGCAGTTTCGGGTTCCGTCAATTGCGACGAGGTTGGCACCGGTACAATGCCCACGGCAATCGCACCCAGATAGGCGATCGGGAAATCCACTGTATTGCCCAGCCGCATCAGAGCAATGTCACCGCGTTTCAGACCGGCCTGCAGCAAACCCGTGCCGGTGCCCAGCACAGCTGCTTTCAGATCGAGATAGCTCCAATCCTGCGCGCCGTTCGTTTGTAAGACTGACAAAGCCACTTTATTCGGGACTTGATCCGCGCGGCCCAGAACATGGGCTGCCAGGTTGAACGGAGCGGGGCAGGGCACGGGCGCCCCCTGATCGAAGATGGACAACATGACCTCTGGCTACCGCGCCGCCTGTCGCGTTGCAAGCGCGGCTGGCCGGGCCTATAGAGAAGGGCATGAGCACCCAAGATCCCAAATCCCTGATCCGAATTGCCCGCGACTCTGGTGATCACACCGAAGTTGAACCGCTGGACCTGGGCGCGCGCGTGCGAGAGCTGCGCAAGGCGCGGGAATGGACGTTGGAACAGGCCGCCAGTCAGGCCGGTTTGGCACGCTCAACCCTCAGCAAGATTGAAAACGGGCAGATGTCGCCCACTTACGATGCGCTCAAGAAGCTTGCTATCGGATTGGAGATTTCGGTTCCGCAGCTATTCACGCCGCCTCAGCGCGATCAGGTGATCGGTCGTATGGCAATCACCCGTCTGGGCGACGGCGCGGCGCATGCCACAACCACCTATGAACATGAGTTGCTGGCTGAAACCCTGACCAAGAAACAAATGCTGCCCTATCGCGCGCGGGTCCGCGCAAGATCAATGGATGAATTTGACGGCTGGGTCCGCCATGACGGCGAAGAGTTCATGTATGTACTGACCGGAGTCATCAAGCTTTACACCGAGTTTTATGAGCCGGTTGAGATGCGCAGAGGCGACAGCGCTTATTACGATGGCAGCATGGGCCACAACGTGATTTCCGTCAGTGACGAAGATGCGACAATCCTATGGGTCACATCACTTGCTTAAAGCAGCGCTGCTGAATTCCCGATTCAGTCCTTCGGTGTACAGGAAGTCTTCGACCTCTTCATGCGCCTCATTTATCGTTAGCTGGTGACGCTCTGCCAGATAGGCTTCGAACCTTTTTCGATCTTTTAAGACGCGCATCATGTCCTGATCACGCAAGTTCGGAAAGCGCCGCTTCGCGCGTTCGTAGGCTACGCTCCAGTCTCTTGTAAGATCGGTCCAGTTCATCATCTATGAGCTTTCCTTTTGTAGCTATTAGGACTGCTCTCCCTCATATTAGACTACGGAGAGGGTGCCGCAGCGTAAGACATGACAAAATGTCGCATCGTGTTGTTACGCTTCTTTTGTGGGATTGCGCCCGCTGCGAAGTTTCCGCAACGGGCCTACGGGCCAACATTTGGTGTGAGTGGTGGCGGGCCCGATTGTTCTTTCATCCGCAGTGTCGAGCGACTGCGGCGGCAAGAAATCAGAGGCAATTTCCAGCTTTTGATTGAGCCTAAATATAACATTTATATATAATTTTTTCCGACCGATTAAAGCCTTTAGAGAGCATTTGTCGCCGGTTCACCAAGTGTTGAAGGGGCTTTCTGATCATTGCCGTGATTTGTTTCTGCCCAATCGATATCTTGTATGGGATGCGATGTGCTGAATTTCGCCGACCGGTGCAGGCTTCCTGACAGCAGACGTAAACGAATAGCCAGCGCTTGATTTCTCGAGCCTTTGGAGAAGCCGATTTGGGATGACCCGCCGGGGCTATTCTTGCCCCGGCCAGTCTTTGGATCATGCCTTTATCGGGTTTCGTACCACCACACTTCAGGCATGTATTGCGGACCATCACCATAGATGGGCAAAGTGTCGGGGAATTTGAGTTCGCTGGTATGAGCAATACGTCCGACGTCGAAACTCCAGATCGGGATGACATAACGGCCCGCCGTCAGAACCCGGTCCAGTGCCCGTGTTGCGGCCACGAAATCCTCTCGCGATTCCGAGGCCAGCATGGCATCGATCATCGCATCGACGGCATGCGAGGCGACGCCCATCAGGTTGCGCGTTCCGGGCGTGTCGGCATTTTCACTGCCCCAGTACAACCGCTGTTCGTTGCCGGGAGACAGCGAGAGCGCGCGCCGAAAAGGTGTTACATCAAAGTCCAGTTCAGAGGTACGCCCAACATATTGCGCATTGTCGACCTGTTCCGTCATGACCTGAATGCCAAGACGTTCCAGAGCACGGGAATAGATCTCGATAACCGTCGCCATATCGCTGTCGCCCTGTTGCAGCAAGAACGTCATCTGGAAAGCTTCGCCATTTGCATTGCGCAATACGCCATCCTGAACGGTCCATCCTGCATCGGTCAGAAGCTTGACGGCTTTGCGAATATTTGCCCGGTTGCGAGCTGACCCGTCGCCTTGCGGCAACTCGTAACCCTCTAGCGTGCCTGGTATCAATTCGGCAGCGAACGGTTCCAGCAAGTCTTTGACCTGCCCCTGTGCAGGGCCGGGTTGCTTGGCGAGGTCCGAGCCCGAGAAATAAGACGTGATCCGAGGTTGTGCGCTGCCGGTAATCGTGTCGTTGATGAATTCGAAGTTGAAAGCCAGCGTCAGCGCGTCGCGTACGCGCCAGTCGTCGAATGGGGTCTTTCGGGTGTTCATCACGAACCCGGTCATGCCTGACGGTTTGCCATGCGGGATTTCGGTCTTGATGACGTCGCCGCGTTGAACGGCGGGGAAGTTGTATTGCGTGTCCCATTTGTCGCCGTTGAATTCACGGACGGCCGACAGTTCTCCGGCCTTGAAGGCTTCGAACAGGACGCTGCCATCCCCATAGAATTCGATCCGCATTTCGTCCAGATTCATGGTTCCGCGACGGAACGGAATATCCTGACCCCAATAGTCCGGGTTGCGACGCAGGTTCACGTAGCGCCCCGCTTCATAGCTGTCGATCACATAAGGGCCGGTACCGATTGGAATATCTTGTAACTTGGCATCAGCAAAGTCTTTCCCCTCCCACTGTGCTTTTTGCAGAATTGGGCGCATCCCGGCCAGCAGAGCCAGTTCCCGGTCTGGTTCATTGAATGTGATCCGCACTGAACGCGGGCTGGTCTGTTCAATACTGTCGATCTTGCCCCACAGACCACGATAGCGCAGATGCCCCCGAGTGCCGAGAGTCTCAAAAGACCAGATCACATCGTCGACCGTAACCGGGCTGCCGTCGGAGAAACGCGCCTCTTCCCGCAAGGTGAATTCGACCCATGATCGGTCCAGAGCAGTCTCAACTGATTCGGCTAACAGCCCGTAAAGTGTGAAAGGTTCGTCCCAGGATCGCCCCATCAGGCTTTCATGAGTCCAGAACGGCAATTGCCATGGCGAGGTGCCTTTTTGCAGAAACGGGTTCAGGCTGTTATAGCCGCCGGTATTTCCGAACACGGCTTTGCCACCCTTGGGCGCATCCGGGTTTGCATAAGGGAGAGACACAAAATCCGGTGGTAGGGCCGGGTCCCCATACATAGCTATGCCATGAGACGATTCTGCATGGGCGATTGACATTACGAAAATGCTGGCGATTCCCGCCGCAAGTGGTCGAAACGGACGGAGAAAATCCGAGCTCATTTTGGAAACAATCCTGCTCTGGCCTTATTTTGTTGGAGATCACCGTAGTGATGATTTTTCTTATTATCAAACTTTTAGCTTGGACGAAGGCGCAGAATTGCTTATAAAGGTTCCACTGCTCGATAGGTTTCTTGCCTGTATGAAACCTGCCTCAATAACTTAACGCCCGCTTCGTGCGGGCGTTTTTTTTGTGCGCCCGATAAGTCTCAGGCCGGGATTCCAATCCGAAATGTTTCCCCGTTTTCTTTGCAGGTGCAGCATGGCATGGTGCGCCAGATTAACGCTTGAGGGAGAATGGACATGAGCCTGTCCGGCAAAACAGCAATCATCACTGGATCAAATTCGGGCATCGGTCTGGGGGTCGCACGGGAACTGGCCAAGGCCGGCGCCGATGTGGTTTTGAACTCCTTTACGGATCGCGATGAAGACCACGCACTTGCCGCAGAGATTTCGAAAGAGACCGGGACCAATGCACGCTACATCAAAGCCGACATGTCGGAAGGTGACGAGTGCCGGTCGCTGATTGAGCAGGCCGGGGCTTGTGACATCCTCGTGAATAATGCAGGCATCCAGCATGTCTCTCCGATTGATCAGTTCCCGGTTGATAAATGGGATGCGATCATCGCGATCAACATGAACTCGGTCTTTCATACAACTGCCGCTGCGCTGCCGATGATGCGGAAGGCAGGTTGGGGACGGGTGGTGAATATTGCCTCGGCTCATGGTCTGACGGCATCACCTTTCAAGGCTGCCTATGTTGCGGCCAAGCACGGTGTGGTGGGGATGACCAAAACAGTGGCGCTGGAAACCGCGCAGGAACCGATTACCTGCAATGCCATCTGCCCGGGCTATGTTCTGACGCCTTTGGTCGAGACGCAGATCCCTGACACGATGAAGGAATATAACATGAGCCGCGAGGATGTGGTGAAGAATGTTCTCCTGGAGCGGCAGCCGTCCAAGGAGTTCGCCACAGTCGAGCAACTGGGTGGTACGGCTATCTTCCTGTGCTCGGACGCGGCGGCGCAGATCACGGGAACTACAATTTCCGTCGATGGTGGCTGGACTGCGCTTTGAGGTTTAATGGGGGCGCTGCCCCCATACCCCCGGCGCATTATTGACCGGCGCATTATTGAAAAGATGAAGGGGCGGGGACATGAAACGGATCAATCTGGCTTTGCAGGGTGGTGGGGCGCACGGGGCGTTCACCTGGGGTGTGCTCGACCGTCTGCTGGATGAAGAGGATATCGAGGTCGCGGCCATCACGGGAACCTCGGCAGGTGCGCTGAACGGGGCGGCGTACAAGTCCGGGATGGTGCATTCCGGGCGTAAGGGTGCACGGGCGCGCCTGGACGGGTTGTGGCAGCGTATGGGCGCAATCGGTGACATGCGCATGGCAAACTGGTTTCGGGGGCTGGAGCCGGCGGCCATCGCGCAGGCAATGGAATATTCGGTACCGTTCTCCATCGGCGATGCCTGGTCGCGGATGGTGTCGCCTTACGCCTATGGTCCATTCTACACCAACCCGCTTGAGCCGGTGGTTGATCGGTTCAATTTTGCCGAGATTTGCGCGGATGAAGGCCCGCGCCTTTACGTGTGTGCCACCTGTGTGCGCAGCGGTAAGATCCGTATCTTTACCGGAGACGAGATTTCGACCGATGCCATTCTGGCCTCGGCCTGTCTGCCAACCCTGTTCAAGGCGGTTGAGATATTTGATCCGAAAACAAATCGAACCGAAGCCTACTGGGATGGCGGCTATACCGGCAATCCAGCGCTTTATCCGCTGTTCAACGACGATTTGCCGGATGACGTGGTGATTGTGAATATCAACCCGCTGGAACGCGACGAGATTCCGATGACACCGCAGCAAATCCAGAACCGGGTAAACGAGATCAGCTTCAACTCATCCCTGTTTCGCGAGTTGCGGGCGATCAGCTTTGTTCAGCGGTTGCTGAAAGAGGGTAAGCTGAAAGCCGGAGAGATGAGCCGTGTTCTGGTGCATATGATCGCTGACAACGAACTGATGAACAGTTTGTCAGTAGCCACCAAAACAGTGCCCAATCCGGTTATTCTACATAAGCTGAAAAAGGCTGGGCGCGACGCGGCGGGTGGTTTTCTTGCGAAACACAAAGACGACCTGGGTCAGAACAGCACAATTGATCTGCCTGCGATGTTCAGCTGATCATTCGGGCGGCTGCGTCGGATCTTTGTCATTGGGATAAACAAGCCCTGCTGAAATCACCAACTTGGCGGCGTCTTCGATGCTCATATCTAGCAGGATTACGTCTTCGGCGGGGAAGAACAGCAGAAACCCCGAGGTCGGGTTTGGTGTTGTGGGTACGAATATGCTGAGCAGTTCACCACCCGTTTCGGCGCGTTCGCTTACCTCGCCCCTGGCTGTGGTCGATACGAAGCCGATCGCCCAGATGCCCCGGCGCGGGTACTGGATCAGGCAAGCTTTCTCAAACGAGCGTTCTGTCTGGGCAAACACCGTTTCTGAGATCTGCTTGATCCCGGAATAGACCGAGCGCACGACCGGCATCCGACCAACAAGGCCTTCGGCGAAATGGATCAGAGAGCGACCCAGAATACCCTTGGCGATCCAGCCGACGAGAATGGTGAAGATCAGGAAGATCACCACCCCAACGCCGCGCAGGTTAATGCCAACATATTGTTGCGGCTGGAACTGCTGTGGCACCAAGGGCAGGACCGCGCTATCGATCCAGCCGACAACCGACCAGATCAGCCAGACGGTCAACCAGACAGGCGCAATGACAACGACGCCCGTCAGAAAGGACGCGCGCAGCCGCGAAAGCAGGCCGGGGCGGCGATGGGGTTCTTCGTCGAACGGTGTGTTCATTGCGGTTCCGAGTGGTTTCCGGGATTTAGGTAGTCAATCCATGGCTCTGGTACAATAGCTTTGCGTCAGCCCTGTTGCACCAGGGCGCGCGCAATTCTTGCTGCCAGACGCGCATTGTTGCGAACAAGGGCGATATTGGCAATCAGTGAACGCCCATTGGTCTTTTCAAAGATCCGCTGCAGCAGATAGGGGGTTACGGCTTTGCCGGTGATACGATGGGCATCTGCATCTGACTGAGCTTGGGCGATGATGGGGGCCAGTTCCTCGGCCGGGATTTGATCGGCGGCCGGGATTGGGTTTGCGACCAACTGTCCACCGGGCAAACCCAGCGCGCGGCGCGTGGCGTGAGCTTTGGCGATGGCGTCGGCACTGTCCATGCGCAGGGGCGCGGCAAAGGGTGACTTTACCGACCAAAAAGCGGGAAACTCGTCCTGACCATGAGCGATCACAGGCACGCCCAGCGTTTCCAGAACCTCAAGCGTCTTGGCAAGATCAAGGATGGCTTTGGCCCCGGCGGCTACGACAGTCACCGGAGTATGCCCAAGCTCGTGCAGGTCGGCGGAAATATCGAACGTGGTCTCGGCACCCTGATGCACGCCGCCGATGCCGCCGGTGGCAAAAACCTCGATCCCGGCGTAATGAGCGGCGATCATCGTTGCCGCAACTGTGGTGGCCCCGGTACCGCCGGTCGACATGCAGGCCGCCATATCCGCACGTGAGATTTTGGCGACGCCCTGAGCTTGACCCAGCCATTGCAGCTGTTCCGGCTCCAGCCCCACATGCAGCTTGCCTTCGATCACGGCCATGGTTGCGGGAACTGCGCCCGCATCGCGGATGTCCTGTTCGACCTGTGCCGCGACTTCGATGTTCTGCGGGTAGGGCATCCCATGGGTGATGATGGTGCTTTCCAGCGCAACGATGGGCTGGCCTGCGTCTTTGGCGGCGCGGACCTCGGCTGAGTAATGGATGTCGATCACAGTGGGGTTTCTCCGGAAACGTAGGTTGCAGCGGCGTGCAGAGCGCGGGTCAGGGCCTCGTCACTGGATGTGCCGCCGGATTCTGAGGCGATATGGGCCGCCATGAAGGTGTCCCCCGCGCCGGTCACTCGGGTGACCAGAACGGACGGGGGTGTTTGGGTCAGGATTTGATCGGAACTTCCGATGGTGGCCGAGTTGCCGCCATCGGTGACCAGAACGCGCAGCGCGCCGCGATCCAGCAGGCCTTTGGCGGCCGATTCGGAGTCGGTGAACTCGCGCTGACACAGGATGCCGGCCTCTTCGAGATTCACATAGAGCGTGGCCCGTGCGTGTTTCAGGAAGGGTAAGAGACGCTCTGCCTTACCGGGCGAAGCCGGGGCTACACGCAGATCGGCCCGCGCAAAGGCGGGGCTTTGGGCGACCTCTTCGAGCAGATCCAATGTCAGGTTGCCATCAAGCGCGACAGGGCCTTCAAACGGTGTGTTCTCATAGCCCAAAGGCCCATGCATCAAAGGACGCAAGATCTTCGCACCTGCGGCCTCCAGCGAATGCGCGTCGGCAATTGCTGCGATCAACCCGTTCGCGCCTTCGACGGCCATATAGCGGTCCGTCGGCAAATCCTGCGAGCGATAGATGTGGTCTGTAACCATGCCGAGGCGTGAGCATGCATGGACCAGTTCGTCGCCTTCGGGGTCGCGGCCAATGGCGGTCAGTAAGGTCGGGGTCATGCCAAAGCGCACCAGCGTCATGGCAATGTTCATCGCAACGCCACCGGGCAAGCGGGTGATCCGGCCCGGCACGTCCGAACCTTGCCGCATTGCGCTGGCCGATCGGCCGATCACGTCCCACAGGACCGAGCCGATACACAGGATAGTATTGTTCTGAGTCATGTGGGATGTCATGCCGCAGCGGTGATGCTCGTGCAAGTCAGAACGTTAACGCAATCAGAGATTCCGGTAGAGCTCAGCCACCACGTCCTTTTGTCTTGCGATCCGTGTGCTTCGCGGGGAAAATAATTGCAATGATTGGTGAATTGATTTTTCTGCCGGAGCGTTTCGTATGAATGGCCATGTTTTCCGCGCCATCCTTCGAGCCCTCGAAACCTGCGCCCTGAGTATTTTTGTTCTTCTGGCCGTTCATCCGGGATCCGTCAGAGCGCAAACGGCCCTGCCGACAGTTATTGATTATTGGGTCAAGGCTGACACGCTGTTTCTTGAGGTTAAGTTGAATGCCGAAGCCATGCTGGCTGGGATCGACCCGCTACAGCAGGACGCATATTCTGACGATCCGCAGTACAAATCTCTGCGGCGGATGGTGTCGTCCGAATTGGAGCCGCAGATCCGGGAATTTGTTCAGGTCTGGAAGCAAAACCTTGTGGTTGAGGCTCCTGACCGGTTGAGTCTGTCTTATGAAGGTGTACGTATTCCAGTCGTGGGGGATACGGACAAGGTGCGCGTTTCCAAGCTTTTGTTGACCGCACCTTTGCCGGATCAGGCCTCGAATCTGCGTCTGACCTGGCCGTTGCAGAGTGGATCGGTCGTGCTTCGCCAACAAAAGGTTGTGGCCCCATATACTGGGTATTTAGCTTCTGGCGAGGCCAGCCCACTGATCCCGTTGCAGGGCGGAGCTTCTCTGACAACGCAGCAAACATTGCAGACGTATTTCGCCAAGGGAATCGATCAGTTTTTACAAAGCCCATTCAAGCTATGCTTGATTGCACTGGTCCTTGTAGTCCTGTCGTTGAACTTGCGCCCTGTGGTATCCCAACTGGCATTCCTGTCGACGGGCGTTTTGGTCGGGCTTGGGGCGGGGATGTACGAAGTGATGGCAGTGCCCAAGGCCATCGAGGCCCCAGCGCTGATCGCCTGTATCATCGTTCTGGCGCTGTGGAATCTGGTCGCCCGGCGATTGCAGGTCTGGCGTTTGTTGGCGGTGCTTGCCGTTGGCTGCCTTCAGGGGCTGGCATTGGCTTCGGTCTTGATGGGGATTGGGGTTCCGCCTGACCATCTGCCTCCGGCTATTCTGGGTTTTGGGGGCGGAAACCTTCTGCCGCTTATTCTTGTGTCCATTACAGCCCTTGCTTTGGCGCTTCTTCTTTCCGGCGGGTCACATAGAACACGAGGCCGGATTTCGGTTCTGGTCTCGATGCTGATCGCGGGGATCGGTGTTTATTGGATTGGTGAACCCTGGTTGCTGGGTTAAGGCATCGCCGCCAGCAGCGTGTTCAACGTGCTCAGCGGATCGTCGCTGCCCCAGATTTCGTCGCCAATGCCGAAGAAATCAGTGCAGGGGGCCAGATCGCGGACCAACTCGGGTGTCAAACTTCCTTCGGCCACGACAGGAACCTCGATCACCTCTGACCACCACTGGAACAGATCCTTTTCAGCGCGGGTTCCGTCCCCCAGCGTAGCAGTACCTACCGGGCCGAAAGCTACGTAGTCCGCGCCGCCTTCTCCCGCAGTCATTCCGTCATGGATGGATGCGTCACAGAAACTGCCGACGATCGCATCCGCGCCCAATTCCTTGCGTGCGAAGCGAACCGAGCGTGAACCGTCGTCCAGATGCACTCCGTCCAGACCCAAACGTTGTGCCAGCAGCACATGATTTGAAATCACGATGGCCACGTCGCGTGCATGGGCCACTTCGCGGCACGCGTCTGCAGCGCGGGCAAGAGTGTCTTCGTCGCTGCCAGCCAGCGCCAGGCGGATGCAGGCAACCTCGGCCCCGTCAAGCACACTCGCCAGCTTGTTCGCGAACGTGCTAAGTTCGATGGTCGGGGGCGTGATCAGGTAAATCTGCGGCTGCTCGGGGGTATCCATGGTCGCGTCCTTCGGCTTTCAGTCTTTGGCGCGGTTTAGCGGATTGCGGCGGGGAAGCAAACTTTTATGGCTGAGACCAAGCAAATAACAACCCCAGCGCCTTGCCCTGCAAGTTCCTGCCGATTACAGCAAGCCAAGTTTTCTTAAGGTGAGCCATGCCCAGCGACAGATCCCTGCCTTCCTTCGTGCTCGTTCGTCCACAGATGGGCGAAAACATCGGTGCTGCCGCACGGGCGATGTGGAATTTCGGACTGGATCGGATGCGGATCGTGGCACCCCGCGACGGCTGGCCGAACCCTAAGGCCGTTGCGATGTCCAGTGGTGCAGGGCGGTTGCTGGATGAGGCGCAGTTGTTTGACGATCTGGCGGGATCACTGGCTGACAGCACGTTTGTTTTTGCCACGACAGCCCGCCAGCGGGGCCTGACCAAACCGGTCTACAGCCCTGAGCACGCAATGAAAATCGCCGCTGAAAAGATCGCCGCTGGTGAAAAGGTCGCCGTTCTGTTCGGCCCGGAACGTGCGGGTCTTGAGAATGAAGATATCGCTAAGGCGAACGCGATCATCTCAGTGCCAGTAAACCCGGAATACGCGTCGCTAAACCTCGGTCAATGCGTGTTGCTGACCGCATATGAGTGGATGCGCCAGACCGGGGATGTGGTGCATGAGACCACCGATCTGGGCAAGGGCGACTGGGCCACGGGGATCGAAGTGGAAAAGCTGGTTGAGCATTACGAGGACCGTCTAGAAGAGGCCGGGTTCTTCTATCCCCCCGAAAAGGCGGAAGGAATGAAGGTGAACCTGCGCAACCTGTGGTCGCGGATGCGGATGACGCGGGCCGATGTACAGATGCTGCACGGGATCATGCGGCAGATGGTCCGCTGGAAGGATAAGAGCTAAGGCTGGACCTATCTTCCACCAAGCCCTAGCTTGCGACGAAATCAGGACATGAGGACAGCATGAGCGGTAAGCGCAGCATCTTCGAAGAGGTCTCGGACACCGAAAAACAACAGGCGGTTCAAACTGGTATGATCGACCGGGGGCGTGGTGGTGCGCGCGGTGCAATTCGCGTATGGCTAATGATCCTGTTTGCTTTGGTCGTTGTGATGATCGCAGTCGGCGGTCTGACGCGCCTGACGGACAGCGGCCTCTCGATTACTGAATGGCGCCCGATAACCGGAGCTATTCCACCGATGACTGAGGCGGATTGGCAGGCTGAATTCGACAAGTACAAGCAGATTGACCAGTGGCGCATCCAGAACCAGTGGATGGAGCTGAGTGACTTTAAGACCATCTACTGGTGGGAATGGGGTCATCGTCAGCTGGGCCGCGTGATCGGACTGATCTGGGCCATCGGGTTCTTTGGCTTCCTTGTTGCGAGCAAGATACCCACGGGTTGGACCGGCAAGCTGTTGATCCCGGGACTTCTGGGTGGCGTCCAAGGTGCGGTCGGTTGGTGGATGGTCGCCTCAGGCGTGACGCAAGGCGAGGGCATGACGGCCGTCGCCAGCTATCGCCTGGCCACTCATCTGGGGCTTGCTTTCGTAATCCTGGGCTTTCTGGCGTGGAATATCTTTGAGCTTGGCCGCGAAGAACGTGACCTGATGCAGGCGCGTCGGGCCAAAGAGGCCAAGCTGTTTTCGCTTTCGACCGGCTTGATGCACTTCGCGTTCCTGCAGATTTTGATTGGCGCGCTGGTCGCGGGGATAGACGCCGGGCGTTCTTACACTGATTGGCCGTTGATTGGCGGGCAGCTGTTGCCGCCTGATGCCACTGCGTTAGAGCCGATATGGCGCAACTTCTTCGAAAGCCCCGGGCTGGTGCAGTTCATTCACCGCTGCGCAGGTTACCTGTTGTTCATCTTTGCCATTGTTGTCTGGCGCCGTGGCAGTGCCAGCGCGCATCCTCAGACGCGCTTTGCCTTCAATGCGGCTTTCGCGGCGCTGTCGCTACAGGTCGTCGTCGGCATCGTGACCGTAGTCTACAGTGCACCGTGGCAGATCGCCATCTTCCACCAGTTTATGGCCGTTGTCTGTTGGACCCTGATCCTGCGCGCGCGGTTCCTGACGGCTTATCCAATCGCAACATCTGTGCGCGGAGTTTAATATCATGACCGCCTTTAAAGAACTGATGGCCTTTCAGCGTGAAACCTCGGCTTTGGGCCAAATCGCCGGTCGGCTTGGTTGGGACCAGGAAACCGTCATGCCGCGCGGAGCAGCACCCCAGCGTGCTGAAGAGATGGCGGCCATCGAGGCCGTCCTTCACGCGCGTCGTGCTGATCCGCGTGTTGCCGAGTGGCTGGAACAGGCCGCGCCTCAGGACGAGGTCGGCAAAGCGCAACTGCGTGAAATCCGGCGCGCCTATGACCGGGCCGTCAAGGTGCCTGCAGATCTGGCAACCCAGATTGCCCGCGTGACCTCAACCGCGCAGGGGACTTGGGCGCAGGCGCGGGCGGACGAAGACGTCTCGGCGTTTCTTCCGGTGCTGGAAGAGGTCGTGTCGCTCAAGCGTCAGGAAGGTGACGCGCTGGCGCAGGGCGGAGATGTCTATGACGCCATGGTCGAGGATTACGAACCCTATACGACCGGCGCTCAGATAGGGGCTATTTTTGATGAGATGCGCCCGCGGCTGGTGGCCTTGCGCGCCGCGGTTCTGGATCGCCCGGAACCTGCTGCGTTGACCGGCTGCTTTGACGAATTGACCCAGATGCAGCTGACGCAAAAGTTGGCAACGACCTTTGGCTACGACCTCAACAACGGCCGTGTGGATAAGGCCGTTCACCCGTTCAGCTCGGGCAGTGGTCTGGATGTGCGCATCACCACGCGGACCAGCGAAACGGACCCGTTCAACTGCTTTTATTCCACTATTCATGAGGTCGGTCACGCCGCTTACGAACAGGGAATCAACCGCGACTATCTGCTGACGCCATTGGGGCGCGGCGTGTCCATGGGCGTTCATGAAAGCCAAAGCCGGATCTATGAAAACCAGTTGGGTCGCTCGCGGGCCTTTACCGGATGGTTGTTCGATCAGATGAAGGAAGCATTCTGCGATTTCGGAATTGCCGATGCAAACGCATTCTATGCCACCGTTAACCGGGTTCATAACGGCTATATCCGAACCGAAGCGGATGAGGTGCAATACAACCTGCACATCATGCTGCGGTTCGATCTTGAGCGCGCTCTGATGGCCGGAGACCTGCAGGTTGCCGATCTTGAAACCGCGTGGAACGACCGGTTCAAAGCTGATTTCGGCTATGCGGTCGACAAACCGTCAAACGGCTGTTTGCAAGATGTTCATTGGTCTGTTGGGCTGTTTGGGTACTTCCCGACCTATTCGTTGGGCAATGTTTACGCTGGATGCC
Organism: uncultured Ruegeria sp.; assembly: GCF_947497005.1. Taxonomy (GTDB): domain Bacteria; phylum Pseudomonadota; class Alphaproteobacteria; order Rhodobacterales; family Rhodobacteraceae; genus Ruegeria. The sequence goes on from NZ_CANMFF010000002.1 coordinate 352,791, forward strand.
TCGATCAGGCCCTGCGCGGCGCAGTTCCTGAGTTGGACATTCAACTGGCAAAAGGCGACACGTCCGGCGCAACTGGCTGGCTGCGCGAACAGGTCCAGCAACACGGCGGGCTTTATGCGCCACGCGAAATTATCCAACGCGCAAGCGGGGTAGAGCCCGGGCCAGAGCCTCTGTTGGATTATCTGGAACAGAAGTTCGGGGCGCTCTACGGGTTGTAAGAAAGTGCCGTCACGTTGTTGTGTGATTGCGTGGCGTTTGGCACGGTGGTGCGTAGAGTAGGGGCATCTGAGCCACTCGGAGAGCGCCTTTGCCTACGAAAACACAGCTCAAATCCTACCTTGCTGCGGCTTTAACGAGCCGCAGTTTGCAATCGGTCCGAAGAAGCGCGGCTGAACTGCGCCGGAGGCTGTGTTCTGAAGACCACGAGGTGCATTACTTCCATGATGTAGCCGACCCATACTGTTATCTGACGGCGCAGAATCTGCCGGAACTTCAATCACGATACCAGATAACCCTGTGTCCTCACCTGATCTCGGGCTCACCTTCTGATGCAATCCCCGAACCCGATGCGCATCGGTTGAATGCTCAAACAGATGTAACCCGACTTGCCCGCAAGTTTGGAGTGGAGCCACCGCGAGTTCCAACGACCGCTGTTGTGACAAAGGCGAAGCGCTTGCTGGCAGAAACACTCGAAACGCCAGAAAACTCTGAATGTCTGCGCGATATCACAAGGGCATTGTGGACAGGGGACGATTTGCCGGATGGGGGTGGAATAGACCCAGAGCCAATGATGGAGGCAGGGGATCGAAGGCTGTCCGAGATGGGGCACTATCTTGGCGGAACGTTCTTCTATGGAGGGGAATGGTATTGGGGGATCGACCGGCTGCACTATTTGGAGGACCGTCTGCAAAAGTTGGGATTGAGACAGGGACAAACGCCGCTTGTACCGATGAACATGCTGGAACAGCGGACAAAAACTGTTCCAAAACAAGAGGTGGAGTTCTTTTTCTCCTTCCGAAGCCCATATTCCTATCTGGTTTTTGATCGAGCTCTTGACCTTGCAAAGTACCAGGACGCGAACCTCATCCTTCGGCCGGTACTGCCGATGCTCATGCGAGGAATGCCCGTTCCCAAGGCCAAATCTCGTTACATCCTCCACGATTGCGCGCGAGAGGCGAGGCAGTTGGGAATTCCGTTCGGTTGGATTTGTGATCCTTTAGGCGCCGGTGTCGAGCGCGGTTATGCGTTGTTTGATTATGCCGATGATCAGGAGTGTCTTGCCAAGTATTGCTCGATATTCCTGCGCTCGGTCTGGTCTGAGGGGGTGGATGCAGCGACCGACAAAGGCATGCAGCAGATCGTAAACGATGCTGGCCTAAATTGGGATGTCGCGCGTCCGCTATTGGACAAGAATTCATGGCGCAAACGCGTGGAAGTGAACCAAACCCGGCTGCAAGAGATCGGCCTGTGGGGCGTTCCCAGCTTTTATGTCAATGGTCACAGCATTTGGGGACAGGACCGACTATGGGCTGTCGAAGCGGCACTCAGGATGTAAGGGTCGGAAGAACCCTACGTCTAAACGACCTGAACAAGCTCAATCCGGGTCGCAACAGCTGCAAAGAACAAAACGCTGCCGATCAGAACAAACACGTGCCAGATCGTGTTATGGAACGGCAGCCAGTCCAGCAGGTAGAAGACGACCCCGGCGGTGTACACGAGGCCTCCGGCGATCATCAGTGTGACGATTGTGGGGGACAAGTCTGCCAACATGGATTGCCCGGCCCAGACTGCCGCCCAACCCATCAACAGATAAAGCGCAAGCCCGAACCATCGAAACCGGTTTGGGTCCAACATCTTGAGGAGCGACCCAAGCGTTGCTGAAGACCACAATCCGAGTAACAGGCCCGGAGGCTGGGTCCCTGACAACAGCAGAAACGGAGTATAAGTCCCTGCAATCTTGACGTAGATCCCAGAGTGATCGAGGCGCTGTAGAAACCCACGCCATTCCTCGCTTTCGATCATGTTGTATAACGCGGAAAGCGTGAGCATGAGTATCAGCGTCACCCCGTAAATCGAGGCACCCAGTACTGCGGCTTGATCGTACCTATAGTAGATAGTCATTGTGATCAGCATCGGCACGGCAATCAACGCGCTTGAGACACCGAGCACATGAACCACCCCGTCGCTGATACGTTCTGTGCGACTGTAAGCTGGTCGGATATGCGCAAAAGACCACATATGAAAAAGCTAGGCGGCAGAATGGCTTCGGGCAAGCGGTTCATTCCGAGAGCTGTCGATAACGTGATCCAGAATGACAAAACGCCCGCAGAGCGAGCGTTTTGTTTCAGATCCGTAATTGAGCGTGAGGGCTATTCTCCGGTTTCCTCATCACCCTGATCGGCGATCCACGCGACGCTGACGACCACTTCGCCCTTGCCGGTGTTGAAAACCTTCACACCACCTGCCGAGCGGGAGCGGAAGGAAATACCTTCCACCGGAACCCGGATCGACTGACCTTTGGATGTGGCCAGCATGATCTGGTCGTCGAGTTCAACCGGGAAAGAGGCAACCAGTTCTCCGCCGCGCATCGCCTTGTCCATTGCGGCAACGCCCATGCCGCCGCGTCCGCGAACCGGGTAATCGTGGCTGGAGCTCAGCTTGCCCGCGCCACCTTTAGTGATGGTCAGGATCAGGTTTTCCGCCGCTGACATTTCGGCATAACGTTCCTGCGGCAGCAGGCTGTCGGCGTTGCCTTCCTCATCTTCGGTCTCGGCATCGTCGATAACACCGGCCACAGCACGGCGCATCTTGAGATAGGCGGCACGTTCGTCCGAATCCGCCTCGAAGTGGCGGATAACGGACATCGATACGACACGGTCGCCATTGGTCAGCCTGATGCCACGCACACCAGTGGATTCGCGTGAGTTGAAGACGCGCACGTCGGTGGTGCGGAAGCGAATTGCGCGGCCCGCATTGGTGACCAGCATCACATCCTCATCTTCCGAACAGATGCGGGCGTTTACCAGTTCCACACCTTCGGGCAGTTTCATGGCGATTTTGCCGTTGCGGCGGACATTGGTAAAATCCGACAGGCGGTTGCGCCGCACATCGCCTGCGCTGGTGGCGAAGACGATCTGCAGGTTCTCCCATTCTTCATCCGGTACATCCACGGGCATGATCGCGGCAATGGAAACTCCGGTTGGGATCGGCAGGATGTTGACGATCGCCTTGCCCTTGCCGGTGCGGCTGGACTGCGGCAAGCGCCAGGTCTTGAGCTTGTAGACCATGCCTTCGGTGGTGAAGAACAGCAATTGGGTATGCGTGTTCGCCACGAAGAGGTTGGTGACAACATCCTCTTCCTTGGTCTGCATCCCCGAAAGACCTTTGCCACCGCGCTTTTGCGCGCGGAAGTCGGCCAGCGGGGTCCGCTTGATGTAACCGCCTGAGGTGACGGTCACGACCATGTCTTCACGTTCGATCAGGTCCTCGTCTTCCATGTCGCCGGACCAGTCGACGATTTCGGTGCGACGCGGAACAGCGAATTGCTCGTGAACGCTGCGCAGCTCATCAGCAATGATGCTCATTATGCGTTCTCGCGAGGACAGAATATCAAGGTATTCCTTGATCTTACCAGCCAGTTCTTCCAGCTCGTCGGTGACTTCCTTGACGCCAATTTGGGTCAGACGTTGCAGTCGAAGATCAAGGATCGCGCGGGCCTGAACCTCGGTCAGGTTATAGGTGCCGTCGTCGTTCATCTTGGACAGAGGATCGTCGATCAGGCGCAGATAGCTTTCGATCTCGGATGCGGGCCAGCGGCGGGTCATCAGCTTTTCGCGCGCTTCAGCCGCATCTGCCGACGAACGGATCGTCGCGACCACTTCATCGACGTTGGATACTGCCACGGCCAGACCACACAGGATATGGCTGCGTTCGCGGGCCTTGCGCAGGTCGTATGCGGTACGTCGCGCGACAACATCCTCGCGGAAGTCAATGAACGAGGTCAGGAACCGGCGCAGAGTCAACTGCTCAGGCCGTCCGCCATTTAGGGCCAGCATGTTGCAGCCGAAAGACGTCTGCATCGGTGAAAAGCGGAACAGTTGGTTCAGAACCACCTCAGGCGTTGCATCTCGTTTCAGTTCCACCACAACACGCACGCCGTTACGGTCGGATTCGTCCTGCACGTGGCTGACGCCTTCGATGCGTTTCTCGCGAACGGCTTCGGCGATCTTTTCGATCATCGCGGCCTTGTTCACCTGATAGGGAATCTCATCGACCACAATGGCGTAACGGTCTTTACGGATCTCTTCGACGCGGGTCTTGGAGCGGATGATGACGCTGCCGCGCCCCTCAAGATAGGCTTTGCGCGCGCCTGATCGACCTAGCATAACGGCACCGGTCGGGAAATCAGGACCGGGGACATATTCGATCAGTTGTTCTGAAGTCAGGTCCGGGTCGTCGATCAACGCCAGTGTGGCATCGACAACTTCACCAAGGTTATGCGGCGGGATGTTAGTCGCCATACCCACGGCGATACCACCGGCACCGTTGACGAGCATGTTCGGGAACCGGGCGGGCAGGACGGTCGGCTCTCTGTCCTTGCCGTCGTAGTTGTCCTGAAAATCGACTGTTTCTTTTTCGATGTCAGCCAGCAGGGCGCTTGCGGGCTTGTCCATCCGCACTTCGGTGTATCGCATGGCGGCCGGGTTATCGCCGTCCATCGAGCCAAAATTGCCTTGTCCGTCCAGCAAAGGCAAAGACATCGAGAAATCTTGCGCCATTCGCACCAAAGCGTCATAGATCGCACTGTCGCCATGGGGGTGGTATTTACCCATCACATCGCCAACCGGACGGGCCGATTTGCGGTAAGATTTGTCGTGGGTATTTCCGGTTTCGTGCATCGCATACAGGATCCGGCGGTGCACCGGTTTCAGCCCATCACGCAGATCGGGGATCGCGCGGCTGACGATGACCGACATGGCATAATCCAGGTAGGACGTGCGCATCTCGGATTCGATGGAGACCGTCGGGCCGTCATAGACAGGGCGCTCGGGCGGGGTTTCATCCATGTTTTCAGGAATTTCTGGCGTATCGCTCACGTAAACTGCCCGTATTTTGTGCTGGGTCTATATCTTGTGGATACACCTTATCAGACCTGGCACATAAGGTGCAAGCAAGCAGCGAATTCGCGTGAAAAAATACCCGTAACATCTGAGTAACATATTGTTAACTAAGGATTAGGGTGTTTGCATGTTACCTTGAAGAGACCTTGCAACAAACCGGAGGTCCGTATGAAGCCAAGTGAAACCGAATTGATGCTAAAAGGCTACGGTCTGACAACGGCGGAATTCTTCTATCATATGCCCGACTATATCCACGTGTTGAACACGTTCATCTGGCAGGATTACGACCTGGCGCCGGATCATCCCAAGCTGTTCGAGTTCATTGATTTCTGGCAGCGCGAAATTGAAGGTCCGCTGCATTCCGTCAAATTCACTCACCGGAAGATGATTGCCCCGGGCGAGTGGCGCAACATGGTCGGTGAGTTTCGCGTGAATTGAACGACCATCAATGCCTGCCTGAGCATCGAAATATCAGTTCTCATTTGAGGCAAGTGAAGTAAGGTGGCGGCCAATCAGTTGGTCTTACACGGAAACTCACCATGCCCAGAGCCATTTTCCTTGCTGTTGCGTTTTGCCTGTGTGGCCCTGCGATTGCCGAAGGTGTTCTGGACAAGATCAAGAAGGGCGCCAAGAATACCGCAGACGCGATCGGTCACGGGGCGGAAAGCGTAGGGAATACAATCGACAAAGGTGCCGCAGCAGTCGATGAGACCATCGATTCCACCTCGGAGTTGCTTGCAAACGAGGCTACGCCGGAAGAAACGCGCGCCAAGCTTGACGTGATGGCGGGCGACATTCTGGATCTGCTGCTGGCTAAAAACCCCGAAGCGCAATCACTCTATGAGGTCAGTGCTGGCTATGCGGCGTTCGACTCGCGCAAGATTTCTGTTTTTCCGGTATCGGCAGGCTATGGGCGCGGTGTGGCCGTGTCGAAAGACACCGGGCAGCACACGTATATGAACATGGGGACGGGTGGGGTTGGCGGCGCCATCGGCATAGGTGGCTTCGAGACCAAATTCGTGATCCTGTTCGAAACCCCGGCTGACTTGGAGAATTTTATCGCCCATGGCTATGACGCAACAGCGGAAACCGGTGCTATGTATGGTGAAGATAAAACGGGTGAAACTGTGCGTTTTACCGACGGGCGTTCTTTTTTCGTGCTCAATAAGAAGGGATGGCGGGTATCGGCCGGCGCGTCCGGCTCGAAATTCTGGAAATCGCCCGAACTGAATTGATCAGCCAGAACAACTAGCCCCGCCCAAGACACAGAATTTGGCGCAATGAGGGTGGTTCAAATGCACGTCGGCCTCGGCCTCGGCCAGGGTTTGGCCCATTTCAAACTCCGGCTCGTAGGGCAGAAGGGTACATGCCAGCACGGCAGGTTTTTCGGCCCCCTTACGCTTGACCACCATTCGGGCGCTGGCACACATGACGGCGTCGGGCGATTTATCCAGAATTCCCCAGCAGGCCGTGGTGATTTCGGGGACCTCGACAGTATCGTCCATTTCTGGGAACAGAACGGTCTGAGCCGGATCTTGCGGGTCAATGTCAAAGCTGTGCTTTGTAAAGAACTTGGCATAGCCCGCACGGCTTTCCGCATCTGAATCACTCCACACAGAACGTCCAGCGATGGCCATGTTGAAACCGTGGTCGCGCAACCATTCCATCCCGGTGACGGTTTTGTCAAAGCTACCTTTGCCGCGTTCTTCGTCATGCAGAGCAGGGAGGAAGTGATCGACGGAAATGCGCAGAGTCAGCTTGTCGTTGTAATCCTTCTGCAACGCCAGCAACCCGTCGCGCATTTTGGGGCGCATCATGGGTGCCATTGCATTGGTCAGGATCAGGACTTCATATCCACGCTCCAGCGCGGCGCGAGTCATGTCGATCATGTCGGGGTTCATAAAGGGCTCGCCACCGGTAAACCCGATCTCACGCACGGGCCAGTTGCGAGCTTCGATCTGATCTAAGTAGTCACGAACCTCGTCGCCTGTAATGTAAACCAAGGCATCGTTGGTCGGGCTGCTGGCAATATAACAGTTCACACATTCAATGTTGCACAGCGTACCGGTATTGAACCAAAGGGTTTCGGGCTTTGTCAGGGAAACCGTTGCGCGGGTCTGGCCGTCAGCTGTCACCGATTTGTTTTTAAACTTGCCGATATTGGCAAGCTGAGGGGCGTTGTCTTTCATTCCCGCATCCGGTTCTTTGAAATCGTCGATCTGATCTAGCCCTTTGTTGCGGATTTGGTAAGGGTGACGCAGCGGTTCTGACAGAGTTTTGATCAGCGCGGTTTATTGCTGTATGGTTGCGCTAACATTGGACATGCCAATAGGGGCGGGGTAAGGACAATTTATGGTTTCACGCGTCATACCTGTTGATCCCTTTGATCTGATCATTTTCGGCGGCACCGGTGATCTGGCACAGCGCAAGATCCTGCCTGCGCTCTACCGTCGCTTTTGCGCCGGACAATGGCATGAGGATGCGAAGATTATCGCGGCGGCGCGTTCTGGTCATTCCGCAGAGGATTTTCGCCGGATGGTCGCAGAATCGCTTCACCGGCACGCCTCGGCCCGGGATTCCCAGGCCTTGATCCGGTTCTTGCAGCGGGTCGACTATGTTCCGCTGGATGCAATGTCGACGGCAGGCTGGGAATTGCTGGGCGAAAAACTTTCACCCAATCGCGTTCGCGCATTTTATTTCTCAGTTGGTCCCAGTTTATTCGGATCTCTGGCCAAGCGGGTCCGGGCCTATAATCTGGCGACGGAAGACACGCGCATTGTGGTGGAAAAGCCGTTCGGGCATGATCTGGACAGTGCGCGGGAACTAAACGCCACACTGGCTGCGCATTTTGATGAAAATCAGATTTACCGGATCGACCATTATCTGGGCAAGGAAACCGTTCAGAACCTGATGGCCGTGCGGTTTGGCAATATGCTGTTCGAACCGCTCTGGAACAGCCAGTATGTTGATCATATCCAGATTACGGTCGCGGAAACCGTCGGAATTGCCGGGCGCGAGGAATACTATGAACGTGCGGGCGCAATGCGCGACATGATGCAGAATCACCTGATGCAGTTGCTCTGCCTGATTGCAATGGAACCTCCTGCAAAGTTCGATCCTGACGCGGTAAGAGATGAAAAACTCAAGGTGATCCGGGCGCTTGATCCGGTTGAACCACATCACATCGTGCGGGGCCAGTTTGCGGCGGGGCCGGATGGGCCAGGTTACCGCGAATGTGTTGGCAATCCGCGTTCGACCACCGAAAGCTATGTGGCGCTGAAGGCCCATATCAGCAATTGGCGATGGGCGGGGACGCCGTTTTACCTGCGCACGGGCAAGCGGCTGGTGGCGCGCTCTTCGGTGATCAATGTGATGTTCAAGGACGCTCCGCATTCGATCTTCGGGGAAGAAGCCGGGCGTCACGCCAATGCACTTTCGATCCGGTTGCAGCCCAATGAAGGGATCACTTTGAAGGTAACGATCAAAGAACCGGGTCAGGGTGGGATGCGCCTGATCGACGTGCCTTTGGATATGAGTTTTGCCGAAGCACTGGGGCCGGAAAATCAGGACCCGCCAGATGCTTACGAACGCCTTGTTATGGATGTGATCCGAGGCAACCAAACGCTGTTCATGCGTGGCGACGAGGTCGAGGCCGCCTGGGCCTGGACCGATCCGATCATCGCGGGATGGCTGGCGCGTGGAGACGTGCCGAAACCTTATGACAGCGGCAGCACAGGGCCGGGCGACGCCGAGCTGCTGATGAAACGGGACGGTCGCCACTGGCAAGGAATTAAGCCATGAAAATTCAGGAATATGCCGACCGGGAAATGCTTGCCATTGACGTGGCAAATGTGTTGGCAGGTGAGCTTGAGGCCGCATTGTTGCATCACGACACGGTGGCGCTGGCGGTTCCCGGCGGGACAACACCGGGGCCGGTGTTTGACAGCCTGTGCGCGGCTGATCTCGAGTGGGATCGCGTGCGTGTATTGCCAACCGATGAGCGCTGTGTGCCGGCGGACCACGAGCGCTCGAACGAGCGTCTGATCCGCGAGAGACTGCTGACCAGCCGGGCATCCGTGGCGCAGTATATTCCGCTTTTTGTCCCGGGCGCAGAGCCTGAAGCGGCATTGCCAGAAATTGAATCTCTGATTGCGCCAGTGCTGCCATTGTCCGTTCTTGTCCTTGGGATGGGGGAGGATATGCATACGGCCTCGTTGTTCCCCGGAATGGACGGGCTGGCCGAGGCCCTGGACAGCCACGCGCCTATCTTGACCGTTGCCCGAACCGATGTGCAACCAGAGGCTCGTATTTCCATGACCGCCCCAGTGCTGGACGGGGCCTTGTCGAAACATCTGATCATCTACGGGCAAGCGAAACGCAACGTTTTGGAAAAGGCCATGTCCATACTTCCAGAAGAGGCACCGATCGCCGCTGTTGTCAGTGGCATGACGGTCCATTGGGCGGAGTGAGGCAATGCAACTGGACGCTCTGAAAACGCTGGCGGCCGCTGACCGTCGAATCTTTGATCTGTTTGCAGAGGATGCAGCCCGGGCCGGGGTGTTTTCAGCCTCAACAGGGGATATGCTGTTCGATTATTCAAAAACGCAAATCGATGAAGACGTGCGCGCTGCACTCATACAATTGTGCGAAGACGCCGGTTTGGCAGCGCGGCGCGATGCGATGTTTGCCGGGAAAAAGATCAACGAAACCGAAGGGCGCGCAGTGCTACACACCGCCTTGCGCAACCTTGATGGCGGACCGGTCGAAGTAGACGGTCAGGACGTCATGCCCGACGTTCTGGACACGCTGCAACGGATGCGCGTGTTTGCCGAAGAAATACGCGGTGGCGCCATCGCAGGGGCAGGGGGCAGCTTTACCGATGTGGTGAATATCGGCATCGGTGGATCGGATCTTGGGCCGGTCATGGCCACGCAGGCACTGGCGCCTTATCATGATGGGCCGCGCGTACATTATGTCTCGAACGTGGATGGGGCCCATATCGCAGACAAATTGCGCCAGTTGGACCCGACGCGGACACTGGTGATTGTCGCCTCAAAGACCTTCACCACAATCGAAACGATGACCAATGCGCGGACAGCCCGCGCCTGGATGTCCGAAGGCGGGGGGGATCCATCCCGGCAGTTTGCCGCCGTATCCAGCGCGTTGGACAAGACGCAGGCCTTTGGGATTCCCGAGGCGCATGTGTTTGGTTTCGCCGATTGGGTTGGCGGGCGTTATTCAATCTGGGGGCCGGTCGGCTTACCGGTCATGATTGCAGTCGGTTCAAACGCATTTGATGCGTTTCTGCGCGGTGGGCAGGCGATGGATCTGCACTTTCGCTCGGCAGACTGGATTGAAAACATGCCGGTGATGCTGGCGCTGGTCGGCATCTGGCATCGTCAGATTCTGGGCCATACCAGCCGCGCGGTTTTGCCCTATGATCAGCGTCTGCTGCGTCTGCCCGCGTATTTCCAGCAACTAGAAATGGAATCCAACGGCAAATCCGTGGCGATGGACGGATCATCCCTGACCATTCCTTCAGGGCCCGTCGTTTGGGGCGAGCCCGGCACCAATGGCCAACACGCTTTTTATCAGCTGATCCATCAGGGTACGGATGTCATTCCCTGCGAGTTCATGGTCGCCGCCGAGGGGCACGAACCCGAGCTGACCCATCACCACCGCCTGCTTTTGGCCAACTGTCTGGCGCAGTCCGAAGCTTTGATGCGCGGTCGCTCTCTCGATGAAGCCTGTGAGCGCATGGCGGATAAGGGGTTGCAAGGCGGAGAATTGGATCGACAGGCCCGACACCGGGTGTTTTCAGGCAACCGCCCTTCGACAACGCTTATTTATCCGAAACTCACTCCGTTCGTTCTGGGGCAGATTATCGCGCTCTATGAGCATCGCGTGTTTGTCGAAGGTGTTCTGCTGGACATCAATTCCTTCGACCAATGGGGCGTGGAATTGGGCAAAGAACTGGCCAGCTCGCTTGGACCTATCGTTGATGGTGGCGAAAGCGCAGAAGGCAAGGATGGATCGACCGCCGCATTGGTCGCCTACGCGTTGAAACACCGGGATTAACGATCGGAAATGCAGCCTGCAACCATGGTGGGCTGCATTCTTTTATTGTCAGACAATTAAATGATTGGCAGGGTTCCTTTTTAGGAAACGACTGGATTGACGCGATGGGGTGCGCCCCTAGCTGTGAATGTCAGGTGGAAAAGGCAGGGGTTAGCTAAGGCCCCGCCATTGACGGGAGGATGTCCATGCTGGGACAGATGATGACGCAGCCCCTGCTGATTTCGTCACTGATCGATCATGCAGAACGCTACCATGGTCAGACCGAGATAATCTCGGTGGAAACAGATGGAACGGTTACCAAAACCAATTGGTCCGAGATCGCTGTGAATGCGCGACGATTGGCATCGGCTCTGACGACTCTGGGTCTGGAGCCGCAGGACAGGGTCGGGACGCTGGCTTGGAACAACCGGCGACATCTTGAGATCTATTATGCTACTTCTGGCGCAGGCTATGTCTGCCACACGGTCAATCCCCGCCTGTTTCCTGAGCAGTTAACCTATATCATCAACCACGCTCAGGACCGGGTGCTGTTCTTTGACGCGACATTCGTTCCACTGGTTGCCGCCCTGCATGGCGCTCTGACCGAGGTTCGGCATTTTGTCCTAATGGGCCCTCGAAATGAAGAGGTCGCGGCCCAGATTCCCGACCTTAAATTCTATGACGAACTGATCGAGACCGGCGAAGCAGATTTCAAGTGGCCCGATCTGGATGAAAACACCGCCTGCGGCCTGTGCTATACCTCGGGGACGACCGGCAATCCCAAAGGCGTGCTGTATTCTCACAGATCGACCTTGTTGCACAGCTTTGCGTCGAATACGCGGGACGTGATCGGGTATTCGGCCATGGATGTTGTGATGCCTGTTGTGCCGATGTTCCACGTCAACGCTTGGGGCTCACCCTATGCCTGTGCCATGTCCGGATCGCGGCTTGTATTGCCCGGGCCAGATTTGCATGGTGAGGCACTTGTTAATCTGATCGACACCTACGGCATAACTCTGGCTATGGGCGTGCCGACCATCTGGCAGGGATTGCTGGCCCATGCGGCCAACTGCGGGACGGAACTGAAAAGCCTCGACCGGACAGTGATTGGCGGTGCTGCCTGTCCCCCTTCGATGATCGAAACTTTCCGTGAAACCTACGGCGTTGACACTGTTCACGCGTGGGGCATGAGCGAGATGAGCCCGCTGGGCACGGCAAATTACCCATTGGCCAAACATCAGGAATTGCCGATTGCAGACCAACACATGATCCGCCTGAGCCAAGGGAGACCGCCGTTTGGTGTCGAACTGAAAATCGTCGATGACGATGGCAACGATCTGCCTCATGACGGCGAAACGCAGGGCGACCTGATGGTACGGGGGCACTGGGTTCTGGACAGCTATTTTTTATTGCAGGATCAAGACCTGCTACGGAACGGCTGGTTCGCGACGGGGGATGTCGCAACTTTGGACCCGGACGGTTACATGACCATTCGCGACAGGTCCAAAGACATCATCAAGTCCGGTGGGGAATGGATCAGTTCGGTTGAGCTAGAGAATATCGCCGTGGCGCACCCAAAGCTGGCAACAGCCGCCGTGGTTGGCGTGCCGCATCCAAAATGGGACGAACGGCCTTTGCTGATTGCCGTAAAAGCTGACGGTGAAGACCCAAGCGAGCAGGATTTGCTGGCGTTCTTTGATGGCAAAATCGCCAGATGGCAGATTCCGGACAAAGTGGTCTTTGTCGATGCACTGCCACTGAATGCTACAGGGAAGGTGTTGAAACGCAATCTGCGCGCGGACTTCAAGGATGCTCTGACGGGCTAACGTTGCAGTCTTAAGGAAAATGGCTCCGGCGGTAGGGATCGAACCTACGACCAATTGATTAACAGTCAACTGCTCTACCGCTGAGCTACGCCGGAACGGTTCGCGCCGTATAGCAATCGGGTTTCCCGGCGTCCAGAGGGTGCACGTGTTTTTTAGGCGAAAAATTTCGTCAGTTTTCGAAAGAATCCCTGACTGCCAAAAAGAACGCTTGGATTGGGGGAATTGGCTCCGGCGGTAGGGATCGAACCTACGACCAATTGATTAACAGTCAACTGCTCTACCGCTGAGCTACGCCGGAACGGTTCGCGCCGTATAGCAATCGGGTTTCCCGGCGTCCAGAGGGTAAGCGCGCCAACTGTGAAATTTTTTTTGGCAATCTACTGAAGCCTGCGAAATACAGATGACGCTGATAATCCTCCGATAGGTGTCACCTGTTTTTTTCCGGTTAGATCAACGAGGTGGGCAAAAACGTTTCGTTCGGCCGCTGGCAGCAAAGCAGCCGGTGTTTCGGTATAGATGCGCTCGGCCAGTTGTCGCGCCGTCCAATCTGTATCTTTCAGGGCAGTCAGAATCTGATTTTCGCGGCTTTGCCGGTGTTGGATCAACCAGTCCAGTCGCTTGGCAGGGGTCGTGATCGGCGCACCATGGCCTGCGTGGAAAACAGACCATTCACGTGAACGCAGACGGTGACAGGCCGCCATGAAGTCGGTCAGGTCCCCATCGGGGGGTGAAACAAGCGAACTGGCCCATCCCATGACATGGTCTGCCGTGAAACAGGTATCCTGCCACGCCAGAGCGATGTGGTTGCCAAGATGACCCGGGGTGTGAATGACCTCAAGTTGCCATCCATCGCCAGAAATGAACTCACCGTCCGCCACTTCGACATCGGGGCGAAACGCGGTGTCGATTCCTTCGCCACCCCCCGCCAATCCTTGTGATGCCAGCTCGGACATGACGAAGCTGCGCCCGGCCTTGGGTCCGCCATACGCAAAAATTTTGGCCCCAGTGCGGGCCGCCAATGGTGCCGCCAAAGGCGAGTGATCCAGGTGAGTATGTGTGACGATGATATGGCTGATCCGTTGACCGGGTTCCAGCGATTCCAGGATTGCGTTCAGATGCGCCTCGCTTGCGGGGCCGGGGTCAATAACCGCAATATCGCGATCACCCAGCAGATAGGTGTTGGTGCCGCGATAGGTCATGGCGGACGGGTTGGGGGCCAGAACACGCCGCAAACCCGGTTGCAAAAACTCCGCTATACCAGCGAGCGGATTGAAATCGTCTGGTGCCTGCATTCTGTGCTCTTCCTCTTGTCGGGGCGGCCCGCTAGGTTTAGCGCATGTCTTCACATTGGCTCAAACCCTATATGCCTCGCAGTCTTTACGCCCGGGCGGCCCTGATCCTGGTTCTGCCTGTGGTCGTGCTGCTGTTGGTCGTGGGAATCGCTTTCCTTCAAAAGCACTTGGAGGATGTCACCGACCAGATGACCCGGGCAGCTTCGCGGGAAGTGACTTTGATCACTACGATAATGGAAGGGGCCAAAACACAACAACAGGCGTTGGCGATGGTTCGCCCCGATTTGCTGGCGCTTGAGATGAAGGCCAGGTTTCTGGACCCGACCGAGGATCCAACGATTGGCCGGTTACGGTGGTATGATTTCATCGCACCACAGGTCGAATCCGAGCTTCGCTCACGATTTCCCGATCTGGCGGCGGTGGCGTTACCCAGCAGCCACGAGGCGAGGCTTTACTTGAATACACATCTGGGCGTGTTGGAACTGACGTTTGACCGGCGCAGATTGTCCCCGGTCGCGCCGCACCAGTTGATTGTGACGATGTTGTTCTTTGCGATCATCATGACAACGATCTCCTTCCTGTACATGCGCAATCAATTACGACCGATTACACGGCTTGCCGATGCGGCGCAGGCTTTCGGGCGGGGTCGAATCGAACCGTATTCACCAAGTGGTGCCATCGAAGTGCGCGCAGCGGGTAACGCGTTTCTGGATATGCGATCCCGTATCGAACGTCAGATGGAACAACGGACATTGATGCTGTCCGGCGTCAGCCATGATCTGCGTACCCCATTGACGCGACTGAAGCTTGGTCTTTCGATGCTGCCAGAAGACGAGGCCGCACCGCTGCAGCAGGATGTGACTGAAATGCAGTCCCTGTTGGATGCGTTTCTGGATTTTACCCGTGGGGCTGCCGAGGGACCTGCGGAAGAGGTCCGGCCGGATAAATTTCTCCGCCAGATCGTGGATGACGCAAAACGGGCCGGTCATCAGGCAGAACTGATTGAGGTCGAAGGGCAAGGGACGGCGATGCTGCGCCCCATGGCCGTACGTCGGGCGGTCGAAAACCTGATAGGGAATGCCGTGCGTTATGGCAGCCGCGCCGAGCTCAGCCTGTTCCTGAACGCGAAATCAATGCGCATCCGCGTCGAAGATGATGGCCCCGGCATTCCGGCAGACCAGCGAACGGAAGCGGTCAAGCCTTTCACGCGTCTTGACCCGGCACGCAATCAGAATCTGGGCAGCGGCGTGGGCTTGGGTCTTGCGATTGTGGCGGATATTGCGCGCGCGCATGGCGGTACTTTGCGTTTGGCGAAAAGCGAGCGTTTGGGCGGGCTGTGCGCCGATATTATCATCGGGCGATAGATGCCTGATATGCCTGTTTCTTGAATGCAATTTTGTTAATTTGTTTAGCCATGGCATCCTGTCCCCATATTTTTTTGCTTTTGGGGGGCTAAGAGATGGTTGTCGCAGGATTTGTGAAATTAGCTGAAAAAGGGTTCGTTGGCTGTGCGACTCTGGCGGCTTTGCTGCCGCTTTGGCAGTGGTATGACGAAACTGACGAAAGACGGGTTGAACGCCTTACCGGATTCATCGGTGCAGGCGATACATGTCTAAAGTGGTTGCGGTCTGATCTGGTCGAATCGCTGGCGTCCGAGCTGTGGTTCGCTTCGATGCGTGAAGTGGTTGACGGCGACGAAGATCTGGCACCTTTGCCAGTTCAGGTGCGTGCCAATATGGCTATTTTTTGCGCGGAAATGTTGGATTATTTGCAGAATGATTTTGGCAGGTTCGACGAACCTTATGCCTATGATTATTACATGATGATCATGGACGCTGCATACTGGACCGATCCTGCGGATTTCGAAACGTATTTGCAGACGGTGCATCGAACTCCAGCACTTTCAGGCAGTCATGAGAATTACAGCTTTGGCGGGCGCGACGGGTATTACTATGAATGGCAAGTCACTCAGGAGGATCTCGATGAGTATTTTGGAGAGGGAGATTCGAGCGAATGAATCTGCATGTTCATGCAAATAGGAAATAAACTGACAAAGTGTTTCGGCGAAATGGTAGGCCCGGAGGGACTCGAACCCCCAACCAAAGCGTTATGAGCGCTCTGCTCTAACCAATTGAGCTACAGGCCCGCCTTGGCGCTTGCGTATCACGGTGAACAGCCGCGTCAAGCCTGACCGTTGCAACAAACGCCACAATCGACTAACCCGCCCGCAAAGCTTTCTTGAGGGACCGACCATGACAGCGGGTAAGAACGGAATAACCTATGCCGATGCAGGCGTGGATATTGACGCAGGTAATGCTCTGGTGGATCGGATTAAACCCGCCGCCAAGCGGACGAACCGCTCTGGCGTGATGAGTGGTCTGGGTGGGTTCGGCGCTCTGTTCGATCTGAAGGCCGCCGGGTATCAGGACCCGATCCTGGTGGGTGCAACTGATGGTGTGGGCACCAAGCTGCGGATCGCGATCGATACTGGTGTCGTGGACGGGGTTGGCATCGATCTGGTGGCCATGTGCGTCAATGACCTGGTCTGCCAGGGGGCCGAGCCGCTGTTCTTCCTCGACTATTTCGCGACTGGCAAGCTGGATACCGATACGGCAGCACGGATCATCGAAGGAATTGCAGAAGGTTGCGTGCAATCCGGCTGCGCTTTGATCGGTGGTGAAACCGCAGAGATGCCGGGCATGTATCCCGATGGCGATTTTGATCTGGCCGGGTTCTCAGTTGGCGCAATGGAACGCGGTGCGGATCTGCCTGCAGGCGTTGGATCTGGTGACGTGCTGTTGGGTCTGGCCTCGAACGGGGTGCATTCCAACGGATATTCGCTGGTGCGTAAGCTGGTCGAATTGTCCGGATTGGGTTGGGATGCGCCATCGCCCTTTGGTGAAGGCACTCTGGGCGAGGCACTGCTGACCCCCACGCGCCTCTACGTCAAACCGGCACTGGCCGCGATCCGCGCCGGCGGTGTTCACGCGCTGGCCCATATCACGGGTGGTGGTCTGACCGAAAACCTGCCGCGCGTGCTGCCTGAAGGGCTGGGGGCCGAGATTTATCTGGACAGTTGGCAAGTGTCGCCTGTCTTTAGCTGGATGGCGCAAACCGGCGGCGTCGTGGAGGCGGAGATGCTCAAAACCTTCAATTGCGGCGTCGGGCTGATCGTTGTGTGCGCCGCAGACAAGGCAGATGAGCTGTCGACACTGTTGGCTGACGCCGGTGAAACCGTTGCGCGGATTGGTACCGTGACCGAGGCAACCGGCGTTGCCTATTCGGGCAAACTGCTGTGAGCCACAAGCGCGTCGCGATCCTGATTTCCGGGGGCGGGTCGAACATGGTGTCTCTGGTCGACAGCATGACCGGTGATCATCCGGCGCGGCCTTGTTTGGTACTCTCCAACGACGCGCAGGCGGTTGGGCTGAAAAAAGCTGCGGACCGTGGCATTCCGACCGCAGTTGTCGATCACCGACCTTTCAAAGGCGACCGCGCCGCGTTCGAGGCAGAGTTGCTGAAGCCGTTGGAGGACACGCGACCGGACATTGTCTGTCTGGCCGGCTTTATGCGGGTTTTGACGGGGGATTTCGTGTCGCGATTTCAGGGCAGGATGCTAAACATTCACCCCTCATTACTGCCTAAATACAAAGGGTTAAACACCCATTCTCGGGCTATTGAGGCCGGGGATGCCGAACATGGTTGCTCGGTCCACGAAGTGACAGCAGCGCTGGATGATGGGCCGATTCTGGGGCAGGCGGGTGTGCCCATAGAGGCGGGAGATACCGCTGAAACGCTGGCTGCGCGGGTGCTGGTGTGGGAGCATAAACTTTACCCCGAAGTGCTGCGGCGCTTCGCAGAAGGTGACAGGTCGCCCGTCTTGTTGCCCTGAACCCGCTCTGGGTGATTTACACTCGCACGATAATCGGCCTATGGTCGTCGATAACGCTCGGGACGAGGAAAAAACGGGCAGTCACAAAAACAAGAGCGATACTAGTACGGCGCATGAAAACCCTGACGACGACGCAAGAGCTGGCCGAATACTGCAAGGCCGCTGCAGGCTATCCCTACATCACAGTCGACACCGAATTCCTGCGCGAGCGGACGTATTATTCGAAGCTGTGCCTTATTCAACTAGCAATCCCGTCTGAGGATGAAGACAGCGCGGTTCTGGTTGATCCGTTGGCTGAGGAACTGTCGCTTGAACCGCTTTACGATCTGTTCCGGAACGAAGACGTAGTCAAGGTGTTCCACGCCGCTCGTCAGGACCTTGAGATCTTCTGGGTTGAGGCTGGTGTATTTCCCAACCCTTTGTTCGACACGCAGGTCGCAGCGATGGTCTGTGGGTTTGGAGAACAGGTGGGCTACGAAACTCTGGTTCGGAAAATCTGCAAACAGGGCGTTGATAAGACCTCTCGGTTTACCGATTGGTCTCGACGACCGCTAACCGATGCGCAAAAAAATTATGCGCTGGCGGATGTGACGCATCTGCGCAGGATTTATGAATATCTGGCAGCAGAGCTTGAAAAGACCATGCGCAGCCATTGGGTCGCCGAAGAACTTCGAACGCTGACGCTGCCCGCCACATATGACGTCCGTCCTGAAGAGGCTTGGAAACGTGTCAAGACACGCACGAACTCGGCTAAGTTCCTGGCTGTTGTGCGCGAGTTGGCGCAGTTCCGTGAAACCTACGCACAAGGAAACAACGTGCCCCGGAACCGCGTGTTCAAGGATGATGCGTTGATCGAACTGGCGTCTACCAAACCCAAAACACCTTCTGATCTGGGTGGGTCGCGTCTGCTGCTGCGCGAAGCACGTAAAGGGGCGATTGCCGAGGGTATTCTGGCGGCAGTCAAACGTGGCGTGAGTTGCCCGGCGGACAAATTGCCGGATGTCGATAATTCGCGGGACAAGCTTAAGGTCAATCCGGCCCTGGCAGATTTGCTGCGGGTTTTGCTTAAGTCCAAGACCGAAAGTTCGGGCGTGGCGGCGAAATTGATCGCCACAAGCTCGGAACTGGATCAGATTGCAGCCGGTGAGAGAGAACTGCCCGCTATGTCCGGGTGGCGGTTTGAAGTCTTTGGCGAAGACGCGCTGAAGCTGTGCGAAGGTAAGATCGCCTTGGCGGCTAAAGGGCAGGCGGTCAAGGTCGTCGCACTGTAGCGGCGCTTACCGGCGCCGCGATTCCAGTGCATTCTGCTGTCCGACCACACGGACTAGGCGAATACCTTCCAGTTCCTGAGACGATATATTGACAGCGTCCGATACCATCCGTGTGCGTTCCGACCCTTGCGGTGTTTCAGAACTGGGGTAGGTAACGCGGAATACAAATTCCAAAATTCCGTTTTTCTGGTTTTCATCTGATTCAACCGAAACCAGACGCGCGTTATAAGCCCCCTGACGGACAGCTGTGCCAGCCGCATAAATGATCGCGCCAGTTGGTGTGGAGTCGATACGCAATTCGTCAATCTGACCAATTGGAATGCTGGTGTCTTCGACATCCCGACGGGAAAACAGGCCCCGGCCGTCGCCTTGCTTGGGAACCAGTGCGTCTGCGGCATTTGGATCGGACGTTGTCTCGGCTGAGACAGATCTGCTGGAGCCGAACCAGTTTGACGGATTCACCCGAGAGTCACGCCAGCTGCTGCAGGCAGTCAGGGTCAGCGTGGCGATGATAAGAACGGACAAGGATTTTTGCATAGGCCCACAGACTTTCACACGAGTTCAGGCAATGGGTTAGCGTAATTTCCTCGCGTTGAAAAGCCACAGCGGGGGCTGGACAGTGGGTGGTCGTCGGCTTAGGTCACAATTGTGATTGCAACGGAAGGATCACCGCATCATGGCCACGCCTGCCTTTGAAGATATTGTCGAGGACTTCGAGTTTCTCGAGGATTGGGAAGACCGGTATCGTCATGTTATCGAGCAGGGCAAGGCGATGGAGCCTCTGGACGATGCGTTTAAGGTTCCGGCGACCAAGGTGCATGGCTGCGCCAGCCAGGTGTGGTTGCATCCGATGATTGAAGCAGGCGCCTTCAAATTTGACGGTGACAGCGATGCTCTGATCGTGCGCGGACTGATCGCAGTTCTTCGGTCTTTGTATAACGGGTTGCCGGTGAGCGAAGTTCCCAAAGTCGATGCCGGGGCTGAACTGGCCCGCCTTGGTCTGAACGATCACCTGTCTGCACAGCGTTCAAACGGTTTGAGGTCCATGATTGAACGTATCCGACTTGTTGCACAGGAAAACGCCTGACCTCAGGTTGGGCGGCTTGCCCAGTCTGACATAGTGGTCTCCAGATCACCATATCCGGTGAACCGACGTTCGAATTCCAATCCCATACGGTCTGCACACGCGCGCGCGCGTTCGGTCAGTTCCGGGCTGTCGATCTGAGCCTGATAGATCAGCTTGGTGTAGTTTCCGAAATACATGTCGCGAAGTTCTGGGTGGCGGTCCAATCCGAGTGGCTTCCAGACGAAAGCGTCGAATTGCCGGGCCAGAAAATCGGTCAGATAGAAGGCAGTTGTTTCGTCTTCTCCACGGTCCTGAAAGGCCTGGTTTCCTTCGAAGAATGAATAACAGTGGGGGCCTTTCACCATCTCGACCCCAAGCTTCTCGCAGGCGGCCTGCAGCAGACCTCCGGTCCCGCAATCGGCGTAAACAACGTAGATCTTGTCGAACTTGCTCTGGTGCTTGGCTACAGCGTCTTCCACGGCCTGAGTGATCCGTTCCGGGTGGACATGCAGGATCGCGGGCAAGCAGGTGAGCGCCATGTGATCCCAGCCATTGCGCGTTTTAAGGTCCAGAATTTCCCGCGCCAACGCTCCACAAGCGATCAGCAGGATGCTGCCATTATCCACACCGCTGTAGCCTTTAGTCGTCAGGCTTACATCGTCTGGCAGGGTTTCGTCTGACATGGTTCGGCATCCTCCGGGGCTGTTTACATAGGAGGATGAATGCAACCATTGAGCAAGCCTTGTTCCGACATCTCATGTCAGGCCGCCGACGCATATGTTTCGAATGCTGACAACAAGGGCCGGGCAAGCGGTCCGTAAGCGGAAGTGCTATTTTGCGACAGTTCTGGAAACAACAACAGGATCTCTTGCCGAGCGGCATTATCCAGGCTGTTCCAGATTTGGGCACCTGGGTGAAAGCTCTCGCTCAGACAACCTTCGGCCCAGAGCAACTCATGCTGGTCGAACAGCAAATGAATATAGGTTACCAACCCTCCGGGCTGCAGAACGATATCGCGCCAATGCACCAGATGCTTGGCAGGGGCCAGCGCCTCGGCGTGGCTGGTGTGGAGTTCAAGTCGCCAATCGCGAATTAGCATTCTATGCTGTTGGGACACCAGAAGATTGCGTGTGTTTCCCACAGCGCCAGCTTTGAAAAAGACCGGTGCATGCAGACCCGTTGCAGTGACTCGCCGTCGCCCGATCCAACGCAGGGTTTGCAGGCCATGGTCAAGGGTTTCGATTCTGTCGCCGGTGACCAAGGTATCAATCGGCCGATCGCCCTGCTCGGTCCGGATCAATGTACCGGACGTAAAGCAGGGGACCAGATCCCAATCCTCGCGACGGGCTGTCAGGCCGGAATATCTGTTTCCGGCAAGACTTTTGAACGTGACTGAGCGGATGGCGCCTGCTTCCAGCGCTGACTGGTCTGAATTGTCCGAGAACTCGGGCATCAGGTACGTGTTGCCGTTCACATCCTGTGCCACTACTGCCGTGATGTTGGCCGTTGATCCATCGAAATAGGTGACGGTGGCATTGTAAATCGAGGTGCCATCAAATGTCTGCGCCGGCCCATCGTCGATCGAAAACCGATCATTGGCAGACATGTTGTTCATGTCATAAACCGAACCCGGATTGCCGACCGCGCTCCATGTGGCGCTGTCGTGGGCCAGAGGATAGTCGGATCCACCAAAGGTCTGCCCCACAAGCGCCGAGGCGTTTTCGGCTGTGGTATTGCCCTCAGCGCGGTCGATATCGGCGAGATTGCCAAGCGAAATGACTGTAAACGATTGTGGCACGAAACCCCCGGGCGTTGGATGCCTCGTTCTTTTAACCGTGCCTTTCTTTAGAAATGGATAATCCGGGTCGTTTGATGACTTAACTCCAACAAAACGAAAAAGACCGCCCAAGATCGGACGGCCTTTCAAAAAGTTGCGAGGAGCTTAACTAGCCAGTTGGTTGTGCTTACGGCTCACAAAATCCTTGGCGGTTTCCACTGCAACAGCAGCATCGCGGCAATATGCATCTGCGCCGATGGCCTTGCCGAATTCTTCGTTCAGCGGAGCACCACCAACCAGTACGATGTAGTCGTCGCGCACGCCTTGTTCAACCAACGTGTCGATGACCACTTTCATGTAAGGCATCGTGGTTGTCAGCAGGGCGGACATACCCAGGATGTCGGGTTCCTCGGTTTCAAGCGCTTCCAGGTAGTTCTCGACCGGGTTGTTGATACCCAGATCAACAACTTCGAAACCGGCGCCTTCCATCATCATCGAAACAAGGTTCTTGCCGATGTCGTGGATGTCGCCTTTGACGGTGCCGATCACCATCTTGCCGACGCGCGGTGCGCCTGTTTCTGCCAGCAACGGCTTAAGGATGAACATGCCGCCCTTCATTGCGTTTGCCGCCAGCAGAACCTCGGGCACGAACAGGATGCCGTCGCGGAAATCATGGCCCACGATCGTCATGCCACCAACCAGAGCTTTGGTCAGGATGTCATAAGGCGTCCATCCGCGTTCCAGCAGGATATTGGTGCTTTCTTCGATCTCTTCCTTCAGGCCGTCATAAAGATCGTCGAACATCTGCTCGACCAGTTCGTCGTCGTTCAGTTCGGACAGGACGATGTCTTCTTCGTCGGACATGGAGTATTCCCTGTGCTGGGCGGGCCAACGGCCCGTGGTGGCATTTTTTCCGTTTTGGCCAAAACGTCGCAACATGACTGTGACGATTGCGACGTCGGTCGTTTCGGGACCGACCTATATGACAAAAAATGGCGTGGCTCGATAGAAAAGTCTGCAAGATTATCCTGCAATCTCTTCAAGTCGTCCAAATCCTGTGTTGTTTCGGGATGCCTTGCGCCAACCCAACGGTAGGTTTATGGTGCCAATAAGAACAAAAGAAGAACATGTGAGTGGGATGAACCTGGTGCAAACCATAAAAGCAAGAGGTGCGGCGACCAACGAAGCCGGGCGGTTCGAACGTTTTGTTACAGTCGCCGACGACGACGGATGGGAAACTGGGGAAGATCTGCCGCCCCTGCGCACCGAGACTCGGGAAGAGGTTGCGCGCAGCGCCATTACCTATAACCGATCACCTGATTTGCCCTTCGATCGTTCAATCAACCCTTACCGAGGGTGTGAGCATGGCTGCGTCTATTGTTTTGCGCGGCCCAGCCACGTTTATCTGGGGTTGTCCGCAGGGCTTGATTTCGAGACTCGATTGGTCGCACGGCCTAACATGAGCAGTGTATTGCGCAAGGAGTTGTCCTCCAAGTCCTACAAAGTGGCACCGCTTGCTCTCGGGACAAATACAGATCCTTATCAACCCATTGAGAAAAACCGCATGATTACAAGGTCGTGCCTGGAGGTTTTGCAAGAGTTCAACCACCCGGTCGCCATTGTTACCAAGGGCACTATGATCGAGCGGGATCTGGACATTCTGACAGACATGGCCAGTCGGGGGCTGGTGCGGGTCGGCATTTCGCTGACTACTCTGGATGCGGGCCTGTCCCGCCGGATGGAGCCACGGGCGCCGTCTCCGCTTCGTCGATTGCACATTATCCGGACGCTGACCGAGGCCGGTGTTCCGGTGCGTGTGATGACATCTCCTATCGTGCCGGGGCTGACAGATCATGAAATGGAAAGCCTGCTGGAAGCCGGGAAGGAGGCCGGTGCCGACGCCGCGAGATGGATCATGTTGCGCTTGCCGCGTGAGGTTTCGCAGCTTTGGCAAGGCTGGTTGGCACAGCATGAACCTGCAAGGATTGAGAAAGTCATGTCCAAACTGCGGGAAATGCACGGAGGACGGGATTACGATCCGCGTTGGGGGCATAGAATGCGAGGCGAGGGCGAGTATGCCGGGATCATCGCTCAAAGGTTTTCGAAAGCCTGCAAGCGTCTGGAGCTGCCGGCCAGATCCGACCCGTTGCGCTGCGATCTGTTTGCAGTTCCGCCGCAACCGGGGGATCAGATGAGCTTGTTTTAAAGACAGATAACCTGACCTGTCATTTGCTGCCTGGCCCATGAAAATACTGGTTCTTTGGAGATCACCAGATCAGCGCCCGACAAGAAAAAGGCCCCGGTTGAACCGGAGCCTTCTGAACGGATTGCTTATCCGCAAGGATCAGCGGTTTTCGATATCCACGTAATCACGCAGCGTCTCGCCCAGATAAAGCTGACGCGGGCGGCCAATCTTGTTCTGCGGATCGGCGATCATCTCTTTCCACTGGCTGACCCAGCCAACGGTGCGTGACAGGGCAAAGATCGGCGTGAACATTGAGGTTGGGAAGCCCATCGCTTCGAGAATGATGCCCGAATAGAAATCGACATTCGGGAACAGTTTCTTCTCGGCGAAATAGGGATCTTCCAGTGCCTCTTTCTCAAGCTCTTTGGCGACCTGCAGTTTCGGGTTGTTCTCAATGCCCAGCAGATCCAGAACCTCGTCCGCCGACTGCTTCATGACCTTGGCGCGCGGGTCGAAATTCTTGTAGACGCGGTGACCAAAGCCCATCAGGCGGAACGGATCATCTTTGTCCTTGGCCCGTGCGATATATTCGGGAATGCGATCAACAGTGCCGATCTCTTCCAGCATTTCCAGGCAGGCTTGGTTTGCTCCACCGTGGGCAGGGCCCCAGAGACAAGCAACACCTGCGGCGATACAGGCAAACGGGTTCGCACCTGAAGATGAGGCCAGACGTACGGTCGAGGTCGAAGCGTTCTGTTCGTGATCGGCGTGCAAGGTCAAAATCCGGTCCATCGCACGGCTGAGGATCGGGTTGACCTCATATTCTTCGGCAGGAACGCTGAAACACATGCGCAGGAAGTTCGACGCATAGTCCAGATCGTTGCGCGGATACACGAAAGGCTGACCCGTGTGGTACTTGTAGGCCCAAGCCGCGATGGTCGGCATCTTGGCGATCAGGCGGTGCGACGCGATTTCACGCTGCTGCGGGTCCGCGATATCGGTCGAATCGTGATAGAAGGCCGACATTGCACCGACAACACCGACCATGATGGCCATGGGATGCGCGTCACGGCGGAAGCCGCGATAGAAATACTGCATCTGCTCGTGCAGCATGGTGTGACGGGTGATCGTGGTTTCAAACTTCTCCAGATCCTTTGCCGCCGGCAACTCTCCGTACAGCAGCAGATAGCAGACTTCGAGGAAATGCGACTTCTCGGCTAATTGGTCGATCGGATAGCCGCGATGCAGCAGCTCGCCTTTTTCGCCGTCGATATAGGTGATGGTGCTGTCACAGCTTGCGGTCGACGTGAAACCGGGGTCGTATGTGAATACCCCGGCCTGGCCGTAGAGCTTGCGAATATCGATGACGTCCGGACCAGCGGTCGGGGAATGAACAGGCAACTCGAACTCTTTGCCGTGAACGGTTAGAGTGGCTGTTTTGTTGCTTTCAGTCATGGTTGTCCCTTCTTCATTCATGCGCACGCCAGAGAAACCTCGGGCGATACGGGCAACGACTGCGCGACAACGCGCAGTTCGGGTGTTAGCGGAGCAGCGTTACCCGTTTATGAAGCTTGGGTTATTTCGCTGCTTCAGAAAGCCTCGCCAGGGTTTCATCCCGCCCCAGCACAAGCATCATGTCAAATACCGAAGGTGTGACTGCCCGGCCCGCCAAGGCGGCCCGAAGCGGGCCAGCCAGCTTGCCGAACTTGAGTTCCTTTGACTCGGCAAAGGAATTCAGGGTCTCCTCCAGTTCGTTCCGGGTCCAGCTAGCATTTTGCAACTGCGGCGTCAATTCCGTCAGTATACCATCGGATACAGACGACAGCGCCTTGGATGCCTTTTCGTCGGGATCAATCGGACGGGTTGCCAGGGCAAAGTGAGCTTTTTCAAGTAGTTCTGGGAAAGTTCGGGCCCGATCCTTGAGGCAATACATCGCACGTTCCAAATCACCGGATTGTGTTTTCGTCAGGGGCGAAAGATCAGCAGCAGTCAGATATGCTCCGATTTCGTGCCGCAATGCAGCATCATCTGAGACGGCAATGTGCTGCCCACACAGGTTCTCAAGCTTTTTGAGATCGAACCGCGCGGGGCTTTTGCCAATGCCATCAAGATCGAACCACTCTTTTGCCTGAGTGTCTGTGAAGAATTCGTCGTCTCCATGGCTCCAACCCAGACGGGCAAGGTAATTGCGCATCCCGGCGGCGGGATAGCCCATAGCCTGATATTCCTGCGCGCCAAGCGCGCCGTGGCGTTTAGACAGTTTCTTGCCATCTGGCCCATGAATCAGTGGGATATGGGCCCAGACCGGAACGTCCCAGCCCATTGCTTCATAGATCATCATCTGACGGGCGGCGTTGTTGAGGTGATCGTCGCCGCGGATGACATGGGTAACGCCCATATCGTGATCATCAACAACCACTGCCAACATGTAGACGGGCGTCCCGTCCGAGCGCAGCAGGATCATGTCGTCCAGTTGATCGTTGCGAATGGACACATCGCCCTGAACCTGATCGCGGATAACTGTCGCTCCGTCCTGAGGTGCTTTTATGCGAATAGCATACGGCGCGTCCGGATGCGTAGATGGATCGGCGTCACGCCAGGGGCTGCGGAACAGGGTTGATTTCCCTTCGGCCCGGGCTTGTTCACGGAAAGCGGCAATTTCATCCTGAGTCGAGAAGCACTTGTATGCCTTTCCCTCGGCCAGCAATCGATGCGCGACCTCGGCGTGGCGGGCGGCCCCTTCAAACTGGCTGATCACCTCGCCATCGTGGTCCAGCCCCAGCCAGTCCATGCCCTGAAGGATTGTGGCAGTTGCCTCTGGGGTTGAACGTTCTCGGTCTGTGTCTTCGATACGCAGCAGGAATTTACCGCCACGTCCGCGCGCGTAAAGCCAATTGAACAACGCGGTGCGCGCGCCACCAATGTGTAGAAATCCGGTGGGTGAAGGGGCAAAACGAGTGACGACCTGGTCGGACATGGTGGGGATTAACCTTTTGGTAACCGTATCTGGCTTAGTTTGACGCCTGTCTAACGAGCCCGAAGGACGGGGGCAACCATGCGTGTTCTTGCACGGGTCGAGGCCGCGCTGCTGCACCAGACAGGGTACCTGTTTCCGTGGACGCCAGTCATGGTGGCGACGGGAATTGGACTTTATTTTGGTGTCAGGGTTGAACCCGATCGGTCGGTCTACGCAGGCTTGATTTGCCTGTGTTTGACCCTGATCGCCTTGCGCCGCTGGCTGCCAGCGGGAGCGGGAACGTTAGCCATCGGGGGGGCGCTGATCGCTGCGGGCTTCATTCTGGCAGGCGTTCGCGCCCACATGGTGGCAGAGCCGGTTCTGTCGTGGCGATACTATGGCCCTATCGAGGGGAGGGTCGTCGCCATTGATCGGTCTGCCTCGGATGCGTTGCGGTTAACGCTTGATCGGGTGCGCATAGGGGACGTACCTCAGGAGCGCAGGCCGCGACGCATCCGTCTTTCCATTCATGTTCAATCGGGGTTTATCGCTCCGGGGCAACGTATCATGACCACCGGACACCTTTCACCACCGCAAGGTCCGGTAGAACCCGGAGGCTTCGACTTTCGCCGTCATGCCTGGTTTCAAAGACTGGGCGCAGTGGGATATACCCGCGTTCCAGTCATGACCATTGCGCCAGCGTCAGAGGGCGCCGAAGGCGTTCGGATGACAACAATCCGCATGGCCATTTCGCGGCGCGTGAAAGAGCTGTTACCCGGCGAAATCGGTGGATTTGCGGCAGCTGTCACCACCGGAGATCGCAGTGGTATGGGGCAGGACACGCTGTCATCTCTGCGGGCCTCAAATCTGGCGCATCTGTTGGCAATTTCCGGTCTTCATATGGGGCTTCTGACTGGTTTCGTGTTCGTAGCTTGCCGCATGGGACTGACATTGTGCCCTCCTGTGGCGCTTCGGCTTCCTGTTCGAAAAGTGGCCGCTGTGTTCGCCCTATGTGCAGCAACCATCTACTTGATGCTCTCCGGGGGCAATGTCGCGACTGAACGCGCCTTTGTCATGGTCAGTGTCATGCTGGGTGCTGTGTTAATCGACCGCAGGGCTATTTCGTTGCGCGCAGTTGCTGTTGCCGCGTTGATCGTGTTGGTTCTTCGTCCAGAGTCGCTTTTGAGTCCCGGATTTCAAATGTCATTCGCTGCAACCACTGCGTTGGTCGCAGTCTTTGGCACGTTGCGAGAGCTGGGTCCATTGCCTGGCCCGAAATGGACTAAACCAGTCGTTGGCGTGGTGATGTCATCGGCGATTGCCGGTCTTGCAACTGCACCGATAGGCGCTGCACATTTTAACACGATGTCTCACTACGGGCTGTTGGCAAACCTGTTATCCGTGCCCGTCATGGGGCTTTTCGTTGTGCCATCAGCCGTGATTGCGGCGCTATTGGCCCCATTCGGGTTAGAAACAATTCCATTGACTGTAATGGGGTGGGCGTTGAACTGGATCCTGACGGTTTCCAATTGGGTGTCACATCTGGACGGTGCACAGAGTTTTGTGGTCAGCCCGCCTTGGTACGTCTTGCCCTTTGTCGCATTTGGTGGCTTGTGGATGGCCTTGTGGCAAGGGCGCAGGCGCTGGATCGGCGCTGGACCCGTTATTCTGGCGTTTCTGCTGTGGAACTCTGGGTATAGGCCGGATGTCTTGATCGCTGAGAGTGGCGGCCTGGTGGGCGTGATGACCGAACAGGGGCGGGCCCTCAGCAAAAGCAAGGGCAGCGGGTTTGTCGCCGGTGTCTGGCTGGAGAATGACGGGGACGGTGTCGACCAGATCGAGGCCGCACTCAGGTGGCCGGACAGCGACATCGTTCAGCGCTATCTTCTGAAGGACAATGAGATCATCCATATTACTGGAAAGAAAGCTGCGCGTGCATTTGATGAATGTCGGGACAACCAGATCATTATCTCGGCTGTTGCGCTGACCCTGAAAGGTTCGTGCGGGGTATTTGACCCGGATCGGCTTTACGAAACCGGAAGCCTATCAGTTTTGGATGGAAAACTGACGTCTAGCGCGGACCTGGCAGGTCATCGGCTTTGGTCCCCGAAACCTGCCGGGGACCGCCGTTCATCGCAGAATCAATAAGTC
Source organism: uncultured Ruegeria sp. (assembly GCF_947497005.1). GTDB lineage: Bacteria > Pseudomonadota > Alphaproteobacteria > Rhodobacterales > Rhodobacteraceae > Ruegeria. The sequence goes on from NZ_CANMFF010000002.1 coordinate 382,384, forward strand.
CGGATCAATCCGACAAGGCGGCCCTGAACCTTGACTTTTTCCTCGGGCAGGACGCGAGTTTCATAGGCCGGGTTCGCGGCTTCCAGCGCAATTGCATTGCCGCGACGGAAATATCGTTTCAACGTGGCTTCCTGATCCTCGACCAACGCAACAACGATATCACCGCTATCTGCAGTCGAGGTTTCACGGATGACGACTACATCACCGTCATTGATACCGGCGTCGATCATCGAGTCACCGCGTACTTCCAAGGCATAGTGTTGCCCCTGTCCCGAAACCATGGGTCCGGGGACGGCAACGTGATGCGAAACGTGGCTGATCGCCTCAATCGGAACACCGGCTGCGATCCGTCCCATGACCGGAAGTTCAAGCGCATCCACCGATACAGGCTCCAGATTCGCCGGGCGGCGGCCTTCCGGCTTGTCGCCTTCGATCACGCGGGGCGTGAAACCAGCCGTTGGTTCACCGCCAAGACTTTCGGGCAGTTTCACAATCTCGATGGCGCGAGCGCGATGCGCAAGGCGGCGGATAAAGCCGCGTTCTTCCAGTGCCGTGATCAACCTATGGATGCCAGACTTGGATCGAAGATCCAAAGCGGCCTTCATTTCGTCGAAACTGGGCGGAACACCGTCCGCCTGCACGCGTTTGTGGATGAATTCCAGCAAATCCAATTGCTTCTTGGTCAGCATCGCTCACACCTCGTCGCTCATGCGTTTTCTTTTGTTCTACGCATGTTCACGTTTTGTGTCAATGAATTTGAGAACATCTCAAATGGGCAGGTACTGAACCGTTTCCCCAATTTCACGCGCGGGATCATTTGGTGCACGGACCAAGAGCGCGTTGGCCTGCGCCAGAACGCTAAGGAGCGAGCTGTCCTGATCTGAGCAGGCCTCGATACCGGCATCAGTCAAAACCGCGCGCATGTAATGCTCGCGTGGACCGTTTTTTGGCAACGGAGCGCACAGTCGCGTAGTTCGGAAGGGCGGCAGCACGTGATCCAGCCCAAGCATCCGGCGCACCATCGGAGCCAAAAACAGATAGCCGCAAACCATTGCGCTGACAGGGTTGCCCGGAAGGCCCACCATTGCCGTGTCGCCTATACGCCCGGCCATCAGCGGTTTTCCGGGGCGCATTCGGATCTTGTAGAAAGACCGCTCCATTCCCAGACCCTGCGAAACATCCGATACGAGGTCGTAATCCCCAACAGACGCGCCGCCGATTGTCACAACAAGATCGACACCCTGCGCCAAACCAAAGGCGGTTTCGAGCGACGAAACAGTGTCTCGTGCGATCGGAAGCATGCGAACCGAAGCTCCAAGTCCTTCCAGTAATGCCTGCAAGCCGAATGTGTTTGAAGCAATGATCTGATCCTGGCCCGGCTGTTCTCCGGGCATGACGAGTTCATCGCCGGTCGAGATCAGTGCGATCACCGGTTTGCGTGAAACCGGGACACGAGGAATATTCATCGCGGCCATCAGGGCAATATCCTCGGCGCGGATCAATCGCGGAGACGCTATGGACGTCCCAGCTGTGAAATCAACGCCTGCCGGGCGGATGTTGTTTTTGGAACCGGGCGTGTCCGTGATTGTCAGAAGATCACCACGACGGGTTGTATCTTCTTGGATTACAACGAAATCTGCGCCCTCTGGCACGGGCGCTCCGGTAAAGATACGAACGGCCTGACCGGGTCCTGCCGTGCCTTCATAACGACGTCCAGCGGCAGATTCGCCCACCACTTTGAACATGGCATGCAGTTCGACTTCGTCGGAATTAACAGCATATCCATCCATCGAAGACGCTGCAAAGGGAGGCTGGTCCCGCGTTGCAGCGACATCCTGCGACAGAACACGTCCTGCGGACTGAGCCAGAGGAACCTCTTCCGTAGGTAAGGGCCCAACAAGATTGAACAGCAGGGCTCGCGCCTCTTCGACAGTAATCATGTCGCCTCGTAACGCCCTGATTTTCCGCCGTCTTTGAGAAGAACGCGAATGCCGCCAATCTCCATCGCCTTATCGACAGCCTTGGTCATGTCGTAAACGGTCAAGGCAGCGGTTGAGACTGCGGTCAGGGCCTCCATCTCGACCCCGGTTTGGCCTGATGTCTTGACCGTGGCTTCGATCTGAACACCCGGCAGAAGCGGGTCAAGCGTCAGTTCGACGGCAACCTTTGTGACCGGCAAAGGGTGACACAGCGGGATGAGGTCTGGCGTTTTTTTTGCCCCCATGATGCCTGCCAAACGGGCAATACCCAGAACATCACCCTTTTTGGCGCGACCTTCTGAAATGATTTCAAAGGTTTCCGTGGCCATCCTGATGTGTCCAGCGGCAACGGCGACGCGGTCGGTCACGTCCTTGTCCGAGACATCGACCATATGCGCCTGTCCCTGAGCATCGAAATGGGTCAGCGGCATCACATTACTCCGGGGATCAGCGGGTTGGACAGGATGTGACGCGTGGCCGCTTCGACATCGTCCTGACACATCAGGCTTTCACCGATCAAAAAGCAACGAGCCCCATAGCGCGCAATGTCCCTTAGATCGTCAGGCGTGCTCAGCCCGCTTTCGCACACGATGGTGCGGTCTGCAGGCACCAATTTGGACAGGCGGCGCGTCGTGTCGAGCGTGGTCTCGAATGTCTTGAGATTGCGGTTGTTGATACCGATCAACGGGCTTTTCAATTGCGCTGCGCGCTCAAGCTCCGCTTCGTCATGAACTTCGATCAGAACATCCATGTCCCATTCGAAAGCGGTTTGTTCCAGTTCGGCAGCCTGATCGTCGCTTACTGATGCCATGATGATCAGAATGCAGTCCGCACCCAAGGCGCGTGCCTCAATCACCTGATAGGGGTCATACATGAAATCCTTGCGCAAAGCGGGCAGGGATGTCGCGTCGCGCGCCTGTGTCAGATATTCTTTCGCGCCCTGAAAGCTGGGGGTGTCGGTCAACACGGACAAACACGCTGCGCCTCCGTCCTCATAAGCTTTGGCAAGTACAGGCGGATCGAAGTCTGGCCGGATCAGCCCCTTGGACGGGCTAGCTTTTTTGACCTCGGCGATCAGGCCATACCCTTGCCGCGAGGTGTGTTGAAGCGCGTCCGCAAAGCCGCGTGTTTCCGTTGCAGACCGGGCTTCGCTTTCCAGTGTGGCCAGGGATTTCTGCGCCTTGTCTGCCGCGACCTCTTCCAGTTTATAGGATTTGATTTTGTCCAGAACGGTTTCGGTCATGCGGCTTCCTGTGTCTTGGCGGCCAAGGCCGTGATTTTGTTTTTGGCACTGCCGCTGTCGATGCTCTCAGCAGCCATGGCTGCACCTTCGCGCAGATTGCTTGCGGCTTCGGCAACGACCAGTGCGGCAGCCGAATTCAACATCACGGCATCGCGATAGGCTGATGGGGCACCATCCAGTAAAGCACGAAACGCAATGGCGTTTTCTTCTGGCGTACCACCGATGATGTCCTCGAACGGATGCACGGGCAGACCTGCGTCTTCCGGGTGCAGCTCGACCTCTTTCACCAAGTCGTCTTCCAGGGCGGCGACCCAACTTATGCCTGTGATCGTCAGTTCATCCGTCCCGTCCGAGCCGTGCACCAGCCAGGCGCGGTCTGAGCCCAGCAGACCAAGCGTTTCGGCCATCGGGCGGATCAGGTCGCGACTGAAGGCGCCGGTCAATTGCCGTTTGACTCCAGCGGGGTTGGTCAAAGGGCCAAGAATGTTGAAGATCGTGCGCGTGCCCAGCTCCTGTCGCGACGGCATCACATGCGCGATGGCGGGGTGATGCATCGGGGCCATCATGAAGCCAATACCGACGTCTTTCAAAGCATTTTCAACAACTTGTGGACCAACCATGACGTTGATGCCCATCTGCCCCAAAGCATCTGCGGCGCCGGATTTGGAACTCAGGTTGCGATTGCCGTGTTTGGCAACCGTCACGCCGGCACCAGCCACGACAAAGGCAGTCGCGGTCGAGATATTCAAGGTACCTTTGCCATCTCCGCCCGTGCCCACAATATCCATCGCGCCTTCAGGTGCGTTTACGGCGTTGCATTTCGAGCGCATCACAGCCGCTGCTGCGGCGAATTCATCGACCGTCTCGCCACGGGTCCGCATGGCCATGAGCAATCCGCCGATCTGGCTGGGCGTCGCTTCGCCGTCGAACAGGATTCCAAATGCCCGTTCGGCTTCATCACGAGTCAATGGGCGATCGGCAGCGGCTCCGATCAGCGGTTTAAGCGCGTCGCTCATGCGGGGACTTTCAGTTCTTGCAGGAAGTTCTTGAGCAAGGCGTGACCATGCTCGGATGCGATGGACTCAGGGTGGAACTGCACGCCATGGATGGGCAGTTCCTTGTGTTGCAGGCCCATGATAGTGCCGTCTTCCAACTCGGCCGTGATCTCGAGGCAGTCGGGCAGGGTTTCACGATCCACGATCAGCGAATGGTACCGTGTTGCCTCAAACGGCGAGGGCAGCCCTGCAAACAGGCCCTTGCCGGTGTGGTTCATGGTGCTCATCTTACCGTGCACAATCTCATGGCAGCGCACCACTTTTCCGCCAAAGACCTGCCCAATGGTCTGGTGACCAAGGCAAACCCCCAAAAGCGGTGTTTTGGTTTCAGCGGCAGCTTCGGTCAGCGCAAGGCAAATCCCTGCCTGATCCGGGTCGCAGGGGCCAGGGCTTAGCAGGATGCCGGCGGGGTTCATGGCCATCGCTTCTTGTACATCCAGTGCATCATTTCGGCGAATGACCATTTCGGCACCAAGTTCGCCTAAATAATGTACCAAATTGTAGGTAAACGAGTCGTAGTTGTCGATCAGCAGCAGCATATGGGCACTTATCTTCGCTTGGGCATTTCAGGCTGGCGATGCAGCCCCGGGCCACGGTATAATGTCCGCACATACATGCTCAGGCTTGAGCGGCAGCGTCAAGAGGACATACCGTTTCTGACGCGTCCAATTGGCCGAGCGTCACATCAGATGGCGCAGAGCTGGACGAGGCAGAGAAAAGTGGCGAAAGGCAGGAAATATGGGCGGATTTTTCGGGGGAATGGTCGCTGGGGCGATCGTTGTTTTGATCTTGGGCACGGTCGTGTCGCTCAAGACGCCGATGGTCAATACACCAGTTGTCTCAACCGAAGCACCGGCACCGTCGATTTCTGAAACGCCAGAGGCTCCGGTTGAGGTGGCCGAGGCCGGTTCTGATGCTGATCTGGTGGAATTGGCCCCGCGTGCGCCGGAAGCCGCCGATGACGCCAGCGAGAATCTGGCCGATCTGTCGGGGCTCGAATCGTCGTCCGATTCTCAGCCTGTTGTCGGCGAGGCGTCTGAAGCTTTGGACCAGCCTGCGTCAGCGGTCGCAAATGAAGTGTCCGTTGTGACCGAAGCACCGGCTGCCCCGCCAGAACCGAGCCAGGCGCCAGCGGTTCAGCATGATGACGTGCTGCCGGCTGTAAATGACGAAACTCCGGCTCCACCAGCAGAGCCTGAGAACACAGAGGTCGCCATCCTCCTGCCTGATCCGGAGCCTTTGCCACAGGCCGAGCCTGAACAGGTTCCGCAGACGGCAGGTTCCGAAGAAGAGAACCCCTTTGAAAACAGCCCGATTGCGGTCGAAGGGGATGAAGACACCCTGCCACGCGAACTGCCGCGCATCGCTGCACTGCCCCAGATCGGAGGCGAGCAGAAAGCAGGTGGCAGCTCGGTTATCGGAAAACGGGTCGTGCCACTGACGGAACGTGACGAAGAGCCCGTCGTGGAACAAGCGTCCACAGAACAGCCGAAGTCGGGTAATCCGATCGAGCGTTTTGCAGCCAAGTTTGACAACCCCGAGGCCAAGCCTTTGATGTCGATCATTCTGATCGATGACGAGGGCGCATTCGGGTCCGAGGCGCTGCAGGACTTTCCGTATCCGATCAGCTTTGCCGTGAACCCGTCTGATCCTGACGCGGCGGAAAAGATGGCCCGGCATCGCGAGGCAGGTTTTGAGGTTCTGGCCCTGGCGGATCTGCCCGAAGCCGCAAGCGCACAGGATGCCGAAGTTTCGCTGTCGGTATGGCTGGATACCCTGCCCGAGACGGTGGGTATTCTGGAAGGTGTAAACAGTGGAATTCAGGGCAACCGTAGACTGGCTGATCAGGTCGCTGCGATTGCTGCGGGAACAGGTCGGGGGCTGATCACGCAAGACAATGGGCTGAACACGGTCCAGAAACTGGCGGCTCGCAACGGTATTCCGTCCAGTGTCGTTTTCCGTGATATTGACGGCGCACGGCAGGACCCGAAAATCATGCGTCGGTTCCTGGATCAGGCGGCGTTTCGTGCGGGTCAGGAAGGAACTGTGGTTATGCTGGGGCGCGTACGTCCCGAGACGATTTCAGCCCTGTTGCTGTGGGGGCTCGAAGATCGAGGCAACCGCGTGGCGATGGCTCCGATTTCAGCAGTCATGATGAAGCAGGTGCGGTGACTTGCGCTGATAGGCAATAAAAAAGGGCGGCGATCATTTGATCGGCCGCCCTTGTCATTACCCGTTTCCGTTTCCGGTGAACCGCGCGGCATCCGCCGCTGCGCGTCTTATGGCGTTGGATTTGTGGACCGTCTCCATGAACTCGGCCTCGGGATTGCTGTCGTACACGACGCCACCACCGGCTTGGATATAAAGCTTCTGGTCCTTTACGATAGCTGTACGCAGCGCAATGCACATGTCCATGTCGCCACCGGCGCTGAAATAGCCCACGCCGCCGCCGTAAACGCCGCGCTTTTCTGGCTCCAACTCGTCGATGATCTCCATCGCGCGCACTTTGGGTGCGCCCGAGACAGTGCCTGCAGGCATTCCGGCAAAGAAAGCATCCAGCGCGTCTTTGTCTTCGGCCAGTTCGCCGACCACGTTCGACACGATATGCATAACGTGGCTGTAGCGTTCGATGATGAACTCTTCGGTCGGACGCACAGTGCCGATCTTCGCGACGCGTCCGGTATCGTTGCGACCCAGATCCAACAACATCAGATGTTCGGCCAGCTCTTTCTTGTCGGCCAGCAGATCAAGTTCATTCGCCTTGTCTTCTTCGGGCGTCGCGCCTCGTGGACGGGTGCCGGCGATGGGGCGAATGGTGACTTCACTGCCAAACACACGCACAAGAATTTCCGGGCTTGCGCCCACAACCTGAAAGCCGCCGAAATTGAAATAGAACATGAACGGCGATGGGTTGGTGCGTCGCAGCGAACGATAGAGTGCGAAGGGCGGCAGCGGAAAGTCCTGCGTCCAGCGCTGCGCTGGCACGACCTGAAATATGTCACCCGCGCGGATGTATTCCTTGGCCTTTTCAACCGCTTCCATATAGCCGGATTTGGTGAAATTCGACATCGGTGGCGCAACCTCGCGCGCATCGCCCAGATCGCGTGTTTCGGCGGGCATGGCACGTTCCAGATCACGGACTGCATCCATCACACGCTCGGCCGCCTGTGCATAAGCAGCCTTGGCCGATTGACCGTCGCTGGCCCAGGCAGGTGAAACCACGGTCACTTCGCCTTTGACACCGTCCAGAACCGCGATGACCGAGGGGCGCAACATGATTGCGTCAGGCAGGCCCAAAGGATCGGGGTTTACATCCGGCAAATACTCTACCAGCCGGACCATGTCATAGCCCAGATACCCAAACAGCCCGGCTGCGGCCTGCGGCAGGTCATCAGGCAGTTCGATACGGCTTTCGGCAAGAAGGGCGCGCAGGTTGTCCATCGGATTGCCGTCTTGTGGCGAGAACGCCTCGGCGTCGAAACGGGCCGAGCGGTTCAACTCGGATGTTTCTCCGCGGCATCGCCAGACCAGATCAGGTTTCATGCCGATGATCGAATAGCGACCGCGCACCTCTCCGCCGGTCACGGATTCCAGCATGAACGCGTCTTTCTGTGCGCCCGTCAGCTTGAGCATCAGTGAAACAGGCGTGTCCAGATCGGCGGCCAGACGTGTGTAAACCACTTGATTTTCACCCGCTTCATAGGCGCGCGCGAAACAATCGAATTCGGGTGTCAGGGCCATATCGGTCTCGTTTAATAGCTCGCCTGTACGGCATTCAGCGCCTGCTGATCCACCACAGGGCGAGCTCGGGTCTGAGCGTCACGCACATAAGCGTCGAAAATGTTCTGTGCCAGAGCCTGATCCATCTGCGTGCCCAAGGCATCGCGCAACTGGCGCAGCTCATCCGTGTCTGCAGGCGGCAGGATTTCGTCCAGACGTACAATCTGAGCCGCTCCATTGCCGCCAATGACGCGCAACTCGCCGGGTTCCATCTCGAACACTTCGTTCATGAAATTGGTAGGAACGTCATCCAGAAACGCCGTACGTGTCAGGGCGTTTTCAACGCGGAAGGGCAATTCGGTCGCGGCAAAATCGCCGTCCGTGGCCAGTTGGCTCAGTGCGGTATTCGCCTGATCTTGCAGGGCCTTGTTGGTCTCGGTTTGTTGCCAGGCTGCGGCGACCCGGTCGCGCGCACTTTCCAAAGGCTCCGGGCGGCGCGGCAGAACCTCGTTGAGGCGCAGAGCAAAGATGGACCCGTCCTCGAGGAATGCGATTTCCGGGAAATCTCCGTCCTGCACGGCTTCGGCGGTCACGCGGAATCCATCATATGCTGCGACGCTTTCGGCGCTGTCACGGGTCCAGTCGATCTGGCCCAGTTCCATTTCGGTTTCGTTCGCCAGCTCTTCCAACGTAGCACCACCGGCCAGCATATCGTTGAAATCTTCGGATTGCGCTTCGATCAGGCGGCGGGCGCGTTCTGTTGCCAATTCTTCCCGTAGCGCAGGTTCGGCATCTTCAAAGGGAACGTTGTTTGCGGCCAGCGATCCGTTGACGCGGAACAGTGCCGGACCAAACACGGACGGCAAGGGGCCTACAACGGCATCGAGCTCCGCTGCGAATACAGCGTCAGCCGCTTCGCCCAGATCCTCACGTGTTACGTCGCCCAGATCAATGTCATTGAGTTCCAGATCGCGATCACGAACCAGCTGTTCAAACGTTGTGCCGCCGACTTCAAGCTGCGCCAATGCGTCATTGGCGGCCTGCTCGTCTGGAAAGTTCAGTCGTTCCACCAAACGGCGTTCGGGCTGATTGTATTCAGCAGACCGTTCTTCATATAGGCGACGCAGGGCGTCTTCGTCGATTTCGACGGTGTCGACCAACATCGAGGGCGACAGAATCACATAAGTCAGTTGTTTGGTGCGGGGCAGGGTGAACTGATCGCCGTTTTCATCATAGTAGGTCTGGATCTGCGCGTCTGTCGGTTCGGCGACCGGCATTTCCAGCGCATCAGTTCCAACGGTCGCGACCGTAAAGCTGCGTCGCGCACCGATATAGTCGATCATTGTATCTATCATAGTTGCGGGCATTTCTACGCCGCCCATGATTGCACCTTGTACGATCGTGCGTGCGGATTCCTTGCGCAGGTCCGATTCGAACTCGGAATCCGTCATGCCGACCTGTTCCAGCTGAAAGCGATAGGATTCGCGATCAAAGCTGCCGTTAACACCCTGAAAGGCAGGTATTGCGATAATTTCCTGCTGAAGATTCTCGTCGCCGATGGAAATCCCGAGTTGACCGACCTCATTGTCCAGAGCTGCCATAGCCGTCAGACGGGCAAGCGCGTTTCGGTCCAGGCCCAGATCTCGCGCTTGCGAAATTTGCAGCGTTTGACCGGATTGTGCCTCAACCGCGCGGATCTCACGCTGCAATTCGCGTACGTAATCTTCGACCGAGATGCTTTCATTTCCCACTTGCGCAACCGTGCGGATTGTCCCGCTAAGGTTGACCGCGCCGAAGCCCGCAAGACCCAGCATCAGCAGGCCCATCAGAATCCAGACAAAGGTTTTCGAAAGACTTTTAGCGCCTGCGGCCATGGTGCCCTCTTGTTTTTACGGCAGCGTTCTGCCCTGTCGGTTGCGGCCCTGAATACGACGCACACCGCCGGGGGGCAAGCTTAGAAGGATAGGCCCCGCAACCGGTCGAACAATTGGCCCAACCCGGCCCGGTCAAGATTGGCAAAAGCAACGCGCACCTGGCGTTTTCCAGCCGGATCATGATCGGGCATGAACATGGTGCCGGGTAACAGCAAAACACCAGCTTCGCTTACCAGAAGACGGGCAAGCTCATCCGAGGGCATGTCAAATGGATGTTCGAGATAGGCAAAATACGCCCCAAGCCCCAATAGACGCCATCCTTTGGCTTCAAGCAAAGGCATTCCATCTGCAATGGCAGCGCGGCGGTCCAGAATCTCGTCGCGCTCACCGGCCAGCCATTGCGACAGGTTCTGCATACCCCACAATGCTGCGAACTGGCCGATCTGGCCCGGGCAAATGGCGACCGTGTCGAGGAATTTTTCCACCTCGGCCAACAGTGTCTGGCTTGTTGCCATGGCGCCAACCCTGTGACCCGTCAGACGATACGCCTTGGAAAAGGAGTAAAGGTGGACAAGTGTTTCGTCCCACTGCGGTTGCTGAAACAGATCATGCGGGGGGCCACTGCGACTGTCGAAATCGCGGTATGTTTCATCGACGATCAGGCGAATCCCGGTTTCACGTGCCAAGTCATAGAAAGCACGGACAAGTTCAGCAGGGTACTCGACACCGCCCGGATTATTGGGTGTGACCAGAGCAATGGCACGCGTCTTGTCTGTTATCAAACCACGTGCACGCTCCGGATCGGGCAGCAGGTCGTCTCCTGTCGGCAGGTCCACAGCGTCTACACCCGCCATATCCAACCACATTTTGTGGTTGAAATACCAGGGGGTTGGCAGGATGACCTCATCTGCTTCGCCGGTGATCGCCGATATCACAGCCGAAAATGCCTGATTGCAGCCCGAGGTTATGGCGATCTGAGGTGCTTCAACCTGTGCGGCGTAGTGCGTGTTGATCTGCGCTGCCAATTCGGCGCGTAGATAGTCATTCCCCAACACGGGGCCATAAAGGTGTGCACTGTCTTCGCGCACGGCAAACTCGGCCATAGCCTCTCGCAAGGCCAGCGGTGGGGGATCAACCGGGGCCGCCTGGCTCACGTTGATCAACGGACGTTCTGGTGGGAATGTCACGCCCTCGACCCATCGGCGCGCCTCCATCACCGGAGGAGCGAATGTTGCGGCGGTACGGCTGAGCGTCATGTGCTGTCTACTATTCCGGAATCAATCGGTGCCGCGATAGGGCTCGACATACTGAAGAGCCATATCCCACGGGAAGAAGATCCATGTGTCCTGACTGACTTCGGTGATGAACGTGTTCACCATCGGACGTCCCTTGGGTTTTGCGTAGACCGTCGCGAAATGTGCGTTCGGATACATGTCCCGAACCAGCTCCAGCGTTTTACCGCTGTCCACCAGATCATCAACAACAAGAATACCGGTTCCGTCCCCCATCAGATCGGCGTCAGGGGCCTTGAGTACTTCGGCTTCGCCTTGTTCCTGGTGATGGTAGGATCGCACGCTGATCGTATCGACGGTACGAATATCCAACTCGCGGCTGACAATCATTGCAGGGGCCATTCCCCCGCGGGTGATCGCCACAACGGCGCGCCAGTTGCCTTCATCGGGGCCTTGCCCGTCCAGGCGCCAGGCCAGTGCACGCGAGTCGCGATGGATCTGGTCCCAGCTGATGTGAAAGCCTTTTTCGTGGGGCAGGCGGTCCTTGGCGCTCATATTCTTACCCTTTTTCCACGTCGGGGGCGTCAACGGCCTTCATGCCGACGATGTGATAACCCGAATCCACATGCAGGTTTTCACCCGTTACACCGCTGGACAGATCTGACAACAGATACAGCGCCGAGTTGCCAACATCGTCGATTGTCACGTTGCGGCGCAGGGGTGAGTTATATTCGTTCCACTTCATGATATAGCGGAAATCACCGATGCCGCTGGCGGCCAGTGTTTTGATCGGACCCGCTGAAATCGAGTTCACACGGATACCGTCTTTACCCAGATCTTCAGCCAGATATTTGACAGATGCCTCCAACGCGGCCTTGGCAACGCCCATCACGTTATAATGTGGCATGACCTGCTCGGCGCCATAATAGGTAAGTGTCACAGCGCTGCCGCCATCCGCCATCATCTTTTCAGCACGCTGCATCACGGCTGTGAAGGAATAAACCGACACATCCATCGTCAGCTTGAAATTTGCCCGGCTGGTATCGACGTAACGTCCGCGAAGCTCGTTCTTGTCAGAGAAGCCAATGGCGTGAACGACGAAGTCCAGTTTGCCCCATTTCTCCTCCAGTGCTGTGAAAAGCGCATCAATTGATGCTTCGTCACTGACATCACAGGGCAAAACAACTTCGCTGCCCAATTGCGCCGCCAGCGGGTCGACACGCTTTTTCAATGCATCGCCCTGATAGGAAAAGGCCAGCTCGGCCCCGGCATTCGACAAGGCGCGGGCGATTCCCCATGCGATTGATTTGTCATTGGCCAGTCCCATGATGAGGCCGCGTTTGCCGGCCATCAACTGATTTGACATGTTTGGTTCTCCGCCTGTCTTCGCGTTATGTTGAGTTGGTTTATGCCATTGGTAGCGTTGCTTCAAGGCCGTGCGCTCTTGCCCGCAGCGGGTTCTCGCCTTAGGTTCGGTGTTAATACTTTCCAGGGGATGGAAATGACCGAGCGTGATGGCATCTTTGCTGGCTCCGATCCGTTTGAAATAGCGGCTCGGTGGCTTGCTGAGGCGGAAGACAAAGAATTGAACGATCCGAATGCGATTGCGCTGGCAACCGTTGATCCAGATGGATTGCCAAATGCCCGTATGGTGCTGCTGAAGGATATCGAAGCGGATTCGTTCGTGTTTTATACAAACTATGAAAGCGCCAAGGCGAACGAGCTGGATTCAGCAGGAAAAGCTGCATTTGTCATGCATTGGAAATCTTTGCGGCGTCAGCTTCGTGTTCGTGGTACAATATCCCGCGAAAACGGGCCCCAGGCCGATGAATATTATGCGTCGAGGTCACTAAAAAGCCGTCTGGGGGCCTGGGCGTCGAAACAGTCGCAACCGCTTTCCAGTCGCGCCGCTCTGATGGCAGAGGTCGCGAAGGTGACGGCGAAACTGGGACCGAATCCGCCACGTCCTTCATTCTGGGGCGGGTACAGATTGACGCCGACAGAAATTGAATTCTGGGCCGATGGGGCGTTTCGCCTGCATGACCGGTTCAGATGGCAACGAATTGAGCCGGGATCGGCATGGCATGTTGAGAGGTTGAATCCATGACGTTCACGTGTCGTGAAATGCAACAAGCAGAAATCAAACAGTTTTTTCAGCTTGAATTTGCCTGCCATTCCCATAAACAACAAACCCTTAACGAACTGCAAAATTTCGCGATGGGAAAACCGTGCCAGAAGACCTGAACAATATGTATCGCGTCCGCGGACACGTAAAATGGTTCGACCCTGCCAAGGGTTATGGCTTTGTCGTGTCTGACGATGGTGGCCCGGATATTCTGTTGCACGTGAATGTTCTGCGCAATTTCGGCCAAAGCTCGGTTGCGGATGGCGCCGGTATCGAAATCATGACTCATCGCACGGACCGCGGTGTTCAGGCGGTTGAGGTGGTCGCCATTGATCCACCGGCGCGGACCGACTCGATGATGCTCGCCGATTTCGCCGAGCTGGATCCGGTGGTTATCGCAGAAGCGCCATTGGAAGCTGCACGGGTGAAATGGTTCGACAAAGGTAAGGGCTTTGGATTCGCAAACGTCTTTGGGCGTAACGAAGATGTTTTCCTTCACATCGAGGTGTTGCGCCGATCGGGGCTTGCCGACCTTCAGCCCGGCGAAGCGCTGGCAATGCGGGTAATCGACGGAAAACGAGGCCGAATGGCTGCACAGGTTCTGGCCTGGGAAGCTGCACTGGACGGCTAAATACGTATGAAACGGCTTCTGCTACTTTCGACTTTTGTTTTTGCGCTATGGACAGAAGTGGCATTCGCTGCGTGCACGACAGACCGAGTCACTCTTAGAAACGACAGTGCGACAGTGCGCTTTGACGTCGAAGTCGCGATCACACCACAGGAACGCTCCCGTGGGTTGATGTTTCGCGAGTCGTTGCCGAATCGATCCGGTATGTTGTTCGTATTTGATCCGCCGCAGCCTGTTGCGTTCTGGATGAAGAACACGCTGATTCCGCTCGATATGATTTTTCTGGATCGCACAGGCAAAGTGACGCGTGTGCACGAAGGCGCGATTCCCGGGAATCTTACGCCGATTGAAGGCGGTGATTCCGTTTTTGCAGTGCTGGAAATCAATGCCGGGCTGTCTGCTCGTTACTCAATTATGCCTGGCACTCAGATGCAGCACGAAATTTTTTCGCAGGGTCCTGCAATTTGGCCCTGTTAGGGCTTTTCAAATCAGATTGGCATCGTTAGGAAGGCGCACGGTCCGGGGCGTGGCGCAGTCTGGTAGCGCACCTGTTTTGGGTACAGGGGGTCGTAGGTTCGAATCCTGCCGCCCCGACCACTTCCATCAAGCTAATTCAGCGAGCCTCCCATTGTTTGGTAGAGCTCGCTGATGGCTTGGTCCAAGACCTTACTTTCAACCGGAACTTCGACCGCAGTGCCGGTTTTTTGCGGCACATTGAAGAAGACCTGTGCGTCCACGCGATATCCGACGTTTGTCTTCGTCGATGTAAGACGTATGACACTTTGAGGGAGGTCCTGAGGATGGCCATCATAATTCAGAATCAGGTAGGCTGCCGCATTGGGGGGCAAGAACTCGCTGCATTCAAAAGTTCGATTCCCGGTTTTCTCAAAAGATTCACCGGGGCCGGAACAATTGATTTCAAACGTATCGAACAACCGCTGAGGGTAGGTTTCGAACTGTGCGCTGCGTGACGCGATGGGCACATCTTGTGGTGTGCAAGCCACGATGAAGGCGATAGCCGGGAAAAAGTGGAACAACTTCATTCGTTTGAACCTTCTGACACCAGAGTGAACCATCCGGCGCAAATCGCGGGTCAGCTAGACCAAGTGAAGATGATTCTTTTTCACCTTAATCAGCATGGCGTTGGTTGATCAAATGCAGATAACTATGCTGGTAAAAACGGGAATTCGTTTTGAGACTTCGAGATGTCGGCGGAAATTTGCCGTGGACGAAGCTGTGGAGGAATCGGGACCTGCAGATGGGCAGGCTTCCGCTGCACTCCGGTCAACAAAAAAGATTTCAAAAATGGCTTAAAAAGGGCGTTGACCTTCTATGGTAACATACGCCAAATTGTATGAGCCAACGAGAATGCCACAATATCTGGTGTCTAAACCGGAACAGGCAGCGGGCGAGGGTCGGATAAGCACAGAAGATTAACGTGCAACCGCAATAGCGGTTTTTAAACTGTCTCAGACAGTGACCAATACCTTTGCGAGCTCTTCTCTGGGCGTTGCGGGCGACACCCTGCAACACAAGATTTGGTGTCGGGAATCGAAAATTGAGCTGTTTTAGTCAGGGCTGCGGACATGAAGATTGAGAGAAATTTTACCAAACCAGATCAGGATGCTTACGCAGAACTGGATTTTGTGTCCGCAACGTCTGAGATTCGAAATCCGGATGGTACAATTGTTTTTCGTCTCGACAATATCGAAGTGCCCTCAAGCTGGTCTCAGGTGGCCAGCGACGTGATCGCGCAGAAATACTTCCGCAAGGCTGGCGTTCCTTCCAAGCTGAAAAAAGTCAAAGAGAAAGACGTTCCCGAATTCCTGTGGCGCTCGGTCCCGGCAGAAGGTGCTGAGTTCGATGGGGAGACATCCTCGAAGCAAGTTTTCGACCGTCTGGCGGGTGCGTGGGCGTATTGGGGCTGGAAGGGTGGCTATTTCTCGACCGAGGATGACGCGCGCGCTTACTTTGACGAGATGCGCTATATGTTGGCGACGCAGCGCGCCGCGCCGAACAGCCCGCAGTGGTTCAACACCGGCCTGCACTGGGCTTACGGGATCGACGGTCCTGCACAGGGGCACCATTACGTCGACTACAAGACCGGCAAGCTGACAAAATCGAAATCCGCTTACGAACATCCGCAGCCGCACGCGTGTTTCATTCAGTCCGTTGATGACGATCTGGTGAACGAAGGCGGCATCATGGATTTGTGGGTGCGCGAGGCGCGCCTGTTCAAATACGGCTCGGGTACCGGGACCAACTTCAGCCATCTGCGTGCAGAAGGCGAGGCGCTGTCGGGTGGCGGCAAGTCCTCGGGCCTGATGGGCTTTCTCAAGATCGGCGACCGCGCCGCTGGCGCGATCAAATCAGGCGGAACGACCCGTCGGGCAGCAAAGATGGTAATCGTCGATGCAGATCACCCAGACATCGAAAGATTCATCGAATGGAAGGTGATTGAAGAGCAGAAAGTGGCCTCGATCGTTGCCGGTTCGAAGATGCACGAGAAGATGCTGAACGGCATTTTCGAGGCCATTCGCACATGGGACGGTTCTGCTGATGACGCTTATGATCCCAACGCAAACGACGCGCTGAAGAAGGCGGTTCGTGAGGCCAAAAAGGTCGCGATCCCTGAGACTTACATCAAGCGTGTTCTGGATTACGCCAAGCAGGGTCACGACAGTATCGAATTCCCGACCTATGACACGGACTGGGATTCGGAAGCCTACAGCTCGGTCTCGGGTCAGAACTCGAACAACTCGATCCGCGTGACCAATGCGTTCCTGAACGCTGTCGAGAAAGACGCCGACTGGGAGTTGATCAACCGCACCGATGGCAAGGTCGCCCGCACCGTCAAAGCGCGCGATCTGTGGGAGAAGGTCGGCCACGCGGCCTGGGCCTGTGCCGATCCGGGTATTCAGTTCCACGACACCGTCAACGAGTGGCACACATGCCCCAAAGACGGTGAGATTCGCGGCTCGAACCCGTGCTCGGAATATATGTTCCTGGACGACACGGCCTGTAACCTGGCGTCAATGAATCTGCTGACCTTCCTCAAGGACGGTGAGTTCCAGGCGGCCGATTACATGCACGCCTCGCGTCTATGGACCCTGACGCTGGAAATCTCGGTGACCATGGCGCAGTTCCCGTCGAAGGAAATCGCGCAGCTGTCTTACGACTTCCGCACGCTGGGTCTGGGATATGCCAATATCGGCGGCCTGCTGATGAATATGAGCTACAGCTATGACTCGGATGAGGGCCGGGCGATCTGTGGTGCACTGACCGCGATCATGACCGGTGTGGCTTATGCAACCTCGGCCGAGATCGCCGGTGAGCTTGGCCCGTTCAAAGGTTATGAGCGCAACGCCGACCACATGCTGCGTGTCATCCGTAACCATCGCCGTGCGTCGCAAGGTGTGACCGAGGGTTATGAGAAGCTGGCGGTGAAGCCGGTGCCTTTGGACCACGGCAACTGCCCGGATAAACGTCTGGTTGATCTGGCCATGTCGGCCTGGGATGAAGCGCTGAGCCTTGGTGAGAAGAACGGTTATCGCAACGCGCAGGCCACCGTGATCGCCCCAACAGGCACCATCGGTCTGGTGATGGATTGCGACACCACTGGAATCGAACCGGACTTTGCGCTGGTCAAATTCAAGAAGCTGGCCGGTGGCGGCTACTTCAAGATCATAAACCGCTCGGTGCCTTCGGCGCTGGAAAAGCTGGGATATTCCTCGGCGCAGATCGAAGAGATCGTGGGCTACGCGGTCGGCCACGGCACCATCGGCAACGCGCCGGGGATCAACCACACCTCACTGACCGGTCATGGTTTTGGTCCGAATGAGTTGGCCAAAGTGGACGCCGCGCTGGAAAGCGCATTCGACATCCGCTTCGTCTTCAACCAATGGACCCTGGGCGAGGACTTCTGCACCGGGGTATTGGGCATCCCGGCCACCAAGCTGAACGATCCAACTTTCGATCTGCTGCGCCATCTGGGGTTCACCAAAGCGGATATCGACGCAGCCAACGACCACGTTTGCGGAACCATGACGCTGGAAGGGGCGCCGCACCTGAAGGAAGAGCATTATTCGATCTTCGACTGCGCCAACCCGTGCGGCAAGAAAGGTAAGCGTTTCCTTGGGGTTGATAGCCACATCACCATGATGGCAGCGGCGCAAAGCTTCATCTCGGGTGCGATCAGTAAAACGATCAACATGCCGAATGACGCGACCATCGAGGATTGCCAGAAGGCCTATGAGCTCAGCTGGTCGCTGGGTGTGAAAGCTAACGCGCTCTATCGTGACGGCTCGAAACTGTCGCAACCACTGGCGGCAGCGCTGGTCGAGGATGATGACGAAGCGGCGGAAATTCTGGAAAGCGGTTCGTCTCAGGAAAAAGCCGTCGTTCTAGCCGAGAAGGTGATCGAAAAGGTTGTGGTCAAAGAGATCATTCGCAGCCATCGTGAGAAACTGCCGCATCGTCGCAAGGGCTATACCCAGAAGGCAATCGTTGGTGGCCACAAAGTATACCTGCGGACCGGTGAATTCGAAGACGGTCAACTGGGCGAGATTTTCATTGACATGCACAAGGAAGGCGCAGGCTTCCGGGCAATGATGAATAACTTTGCCATCGCGGTCTCGGTCGGCCTGCAATACGGTGTGCCGTTGGAAGAGTTTGTCGACGCCTTCACCTTCACCAAGTTCGAACCGGCAGGGATGGTGCAGGGCAACGACTCGATCAAGAACGCGACGTCGATCCTTGATTATATCTTCCGCGAACTGGCCGTGTCTTATCTGGACCGCACCGATCTGGCCCATGTGAAACCCGAAGGCGCAAGCTTTGATGATTTGGGTCGTGGCGAGGAAGAAGGTGTCTCGAACGTCTCGGAGATCAGTGAAACTGCGGCGTCCAAGTCCTTGGAAGTGCTGAAACAAATCAGCTCAACCGGCTATCTGCGCAAGCGCCTGCCGCAAGACCTGGCCGTGTTCAACGCAGGGCAAGCTGAACTGAACGGCTTGGCTGAGGCCGCGCCTCAGTTTGAGGCCAAGACTGAGATGACCGTTGTGGGGGAAGTGTCTACAGGAATGGACGCCCGTACCAAAGCCAAGATGCAGGGCTACGAAGGTGACCCTTGCGGCGAATGCGGCAACTACACGCTGGTGCGCAACGGCACTTGCATGAAGTGCAACACCTGCGGCGCGACAAGCGGGTGTAGTTAAAGAATAACGCCCCGGCACCCCGGGGCGTAGGGGTCGGACGCTGCCCTTGGTTACCGACCCCGACGAATACGGAGTAAAGGTTTGAGACTTACCAAATGACCTTTCTCCACTCGGCCGACATGCCCGTGTTGGCCGGGAACAGGGTGGGGCGGAATATTTGCTCTTTCCCACTCTTTCACGGGGCGGGTGCGCTCGCCCCATGCGCAGTCCAGGCCGCAGGCAAAAAAATACCGGGCGGTCAACGAAATGAGCCTGGAAGGCGAAACTGACAGGGGGCTTCGGCCCCCTTTCTTTTTTGCGTTTCCGAGTCGCCCAAAATAAGCGCCACTCTGCCGGATCGGAGATGTTTCGTCGGGCGAGACCCGCCGACACTCGGCGTACCCGTTTTTTCCGGCGGTCTATCGCAAACCCGACTCGGCCAAACACGCAAAGATTGGCGTGAATTTTCAAAAATCGCGTAATGCGGGTGACGTTTATACCTGCCTTGGTGTTTCTGGGTCCTGTCTAGACGCAAACATAATCAACTTGTTCAGGAGGCATCGAAATGAAACCGCACTATTTGATAGGGCTATCCATCGCAGCTTTGGCCGTGCCGGGCGTGGTTCTGGCCCAATCCGCCGCCGACGCCAACGGTGATGGCGTTTTGACAATCGAGGAAGTTCAGTCCGTCGTGCCAGAGGTCGACGCCGATACATTTTCGGTCATGGATGCCAACGGCGACGGCGCGTTGGACGCGGATGAAATTGCGATCGCGCAGGAAGCGGGATTGCTGCCACCCAGCAATGGGTAGCGCTTAGAAAACGGGCGGCCCGATGTATTTCGGGCCGCCCTTTCATTACTTTACGCGGGCAAGTGAATGTTGAACCTTTCGCGAAGTTTCGCATCCAGAAGCGGGTCGAACTTTGCAACAGAAGGCGCGGACAGGATTTCTTCCTTGCGTGCTGTTGCCTTCTCCACCAGATCTGGTTTGCCAAGCTCAACCCATTCCTTGGGCGAAGATCGGTCGCCAAATGTCGGGTAGACGTAATCCGCCTGCATTCGGCTCAGCGTCGCATCTGTTCCCAGATAATGGCCGGGGCCACCCATGCATACCGAAGCAATCTGATCCAGCGCCAAGGTTTCATCGGTGACCTCGATCCCGCGAACGCAACGCTGCGCCTGTCCGATCAAATCGTCACTCAGGATGAGGCTTTCAAAGCAGAAACCCAGCAGGGATGCGTGCATGCCAGCAGCCTCGTAAACCATGTTCAGCCCAGACAGGCCCGCCATCACGTTCGAACACATCTGCTCCCATCCGGCCTGCATGTCGGGCAGCTTCGAATCTGACGCACCGGCTGCTGCGCCTCCCGGCAAATCATAGAATCGGTGCATCTGTGCGCAACCAGCCGTCAGCAAGGCTTGTTCGCCTGAACCGATGGACATTGCGCCTGTTCGCAGATCCAGACCAAAAGGCCAGGTGCCAAAAACTGCAGGAGCCCCGGGGCTTACAGCATTTACATAAACCAAACCCGCAAGGCATTCTGCGGTGGCTTGGGCGATTGCTCCGGCAATGGTCGATGGCGCGGTGGCCCCGGCCATCCCCGCTGACAGCAGCAGCACCGGCATCCCGGCCTTTATGCACTCCTCCATCACTTCGCAGCTTTCGGTCGCGAATTTCATCGGTGGAACGACGAAGCAATTCGAGTTCGACACAAAAGGGCGCGCGCGATATTTGTCTTCGCCGCCTGCGATCATGTAGATCATCTCCATCGAGGGGGCGACGTGGCTGGGTTCGGTAAAGGACGTGCCGAGATGTTTGAACGTACCGGAACAGCCAGCGTAAATCGTGTTCAGGTCCATTTCTAGGTTGTCCGCGATATCGCGACACACCATTGGGCGTTGAACAAAGTGAATATTATCAAGCTGTTGGCAGATGCGCGCGGCATCGTGCAGGTCTTGCACGGTTGAGTCTCGATATTCGCGTCCATGAACGTCGACCATGGAAACGGCAGCGCCAGCCGTGCCGTAATGTACTTTGGTACCCGCCAGTTCCAGGTCGTTTTTACCGTCGCGGCTGTACAAAGTGACCGACCGGTTCGCTTTTGCAATCGTATCTTCAACAAGGGCGCGTGGAAAACGGATACGGCCGTCGTCACCCAAGGTGCAGCCCGCATTGATCAGGTAATCAATTCCGCTTTGCGGGGCGTCGGCAAGACCAATGGTCTCAAGTGCGGTCAGTGCCGCGTGGTGGATGCGTTCGATCTGTGTCTGGGTCAGAACGTTCAGAACGCCGCCTTCCATTCCAGGGCGGACGGGGCGCAGATGTTCTGGCAGTGCGGATGCGCGGGCGGCGCGACGCGCGGCGCGTCCACCACTGCGCGTAGTGCTGCGGGTTTGGTCGTTCATTTTGATAATCCGGTCGTTGAGAGATGTCTTAGGGTGTCAGAACGTGCACCCATGAGGCCGCCCTCGTGCGGCACGCCCACGGTCCGCACCAATGGTGCGACTGATCAGGCTGATTTTCCAATCGTGGTCTGTCATTCTGCCTCTCAACGTCTTCAGCCAGAATTCCAAAACGCAACGACGCAATCTGTTCTGTTTGCGACCTCTGTGGATATTACTTCCGCGAATATTTGCCCAATACGCCTCGGGTGGAAAGTTGGGCGAGTTTTTCTCCCGCATTAGCAGAAATCTGTTATACTGCATTCACTTACTTTTGAGCTCTACAACCTTGGAATTGAATTCTGGCTAAGCCGATCCCAGATAAAGTACTGTCCAGACTCTTGATCTGAAGCCCGAGCGAGCATGCATTGAACCCGACTGTGAAACCTCTTTCCGTTCTGATTGCTGCGGCCCTGATCGCAAGCGCTAACCCGGCTTTGGCAGAGGATTGGACAGGCGGTTACGCGGGGTTCAGCTTTGGCTATGCAGATGCAGATGGGCCAGGCGGATCAAGCGGCGATGACACCGCTATTGGGGCGCATCTCGGCTATGATCAGGATTTCGGGAATTTCGTTCTGGGCGGTGAACTCGAATACAATCGCCTGTCCCTGAACCTCGGCCAATCTCAGGGCAGTCTTGATAGCATGACCCGATTGAAGCTGCGCGGTGGGTATGATTTTGGCAGCGCACTGGGGTATGTCGTCATCGGAGCAGCACGGGCCGAAACATCTGTTGATAGCGATACGGCTGCCGTTTACGGAATCGGCGTCGCCTATCCGATTGGAGAGAACTTTGTCATTAGCGGCGAGGCTCTGCGGCAAGACTTCGACGATGTCACCCGATCCACCGGCGGTTTGGATTCGAACGTCTTTAATCTGCGCACAACGTTCCGCTTTTAAGAAAATCTACTCAGCCGCGTGTTGTCTTGCACGTTGAGTCGCGAAATCACACAATGTTTTCAATGCGCTGGAGAATCTTTCATCATCCACAGTCATGGCGACCCGAATGTGTCCGGCGGTGGCCATACCAAAACTTTCACCTGGCATAACGGCAATCGCGTGCGTGTCGAGCAGGGCGTTGGCAAAGCCTTCACCTGACAGCCCGGTCGCGCGGATATCCAGCATCAGATACATGGCACCTTGGGCGGGGACCAATCCCACGGTGTTTTGTGCCGCCAGTATATCCATTGCCAAGGCACGGCGTCGGCGGAATGGGGCGGCAATCTTCTCTTCCAGTTCAGCCCCTGCGGTCAGAGCGAAACTGGAAGCATCCTGAACAAACCCAGGTACGCCGTAGGTGGTGTGCGTGGCCAGATTGATCAGGTGGCTGATGACCTCTTCCGGTCCGACAATCCATCCACATCGTGAGCCCGTCATGGCGTGGGATTTGGACATTGAGCCAACCACCAACGTCCGTTCTGCCATGTTTGGCAGTGCACGTGGAGACAGGTGTTCGCCCTCCCAGACCTGCGTGTCATAGACCTCATCCGAGATCAGCCACAGGTCATGGCGTCGACAAACCTTGGCGACTGCCTCTAGAGAGTGATGGGAATAGACCACTCCGGTCGGATTGTTCGGTGTATTGATCAATAACGAAACCGCGCCATCTGCAACCGCATCGATCCACTCGGCCTTGGGCTGAAAGGCGTCCTCGGCGGTGGTCTGAACCGCGCGGGCAATGGCACCAACACCTCGAATCGTACCGGGGTAGGTGGCGTAAAAGGGGTCAAGGAACAGACCAATATCACCGGGGTCGCACACGGCCATATGTGCCGCGAACAGGGCTGCCTGTCCGCCCGGCGTGATGAGGACATTGTTGCGCGTGGTCGGAACGCCGGTGCGTGTCTGAACCCGCGCGGCGACCGTATCACGCAACAAATCCGTGCCGGGCACCATCGCATAACCGGTGTGACCGCTACGGGCTGAAAGGTCCATCGCCTGTAGAATCGAAGGATCGGTCCGGATGTCATGCTCACCAATTGTCAGTTCGGTTACGGCATGTCCTTCGCTCAGCATCCGGCGTGCCCGGTAAAACACGTCCCAACCGTCGCTGCCACCGCCCGTGATTTGCGTGATGCGTTCAGACAATTTCATAACATCGCCCCTGGATTGCTTTGCGCTGAATGGGGCAGAGCGTTGGCCGTTTGTCAATCAGCTTCGCGGTGGCAATGTCGCCTGAACCTTTTTTGTCAATGATGCACGGACGAGGTCATAAGAAACTGTCAAACGATGTCGCATTTCGTCTGTTTCCGCGTCAAACGGAAGGCGGACCCAACTGCGGTGGAAATAAGGGGCGTTCACACCAACACCAGCGTCAATCACCATCTGCGCCGTTTCCACGTCGGGCGTTTTGACGGAGACGCCATCATTTGTTGTACCGATACAGGCGAACATCTTACCACCGATTTTCCAGGCGTCATGCCCACCACCCCAGGGGTCTGAACACTCGGCGCCGGGGAATTCCTTGCAGATTGAATTGATGTAATCTCGGTCCATGACCGGCACTGTGCCGAAACGTTCGAGCAAACTCAATGCTTGGCATAATGCGGTACCCATGCTAACCGATGGGTCATGAACCCGGTGACCTGCATCATTATCTGCTGCATTACCTGCTGATATATCAAGCGGGCCGGTTTCTTTCGTTTTCATCCCCGAGACAAGTTGCTAAGCCCGCGCCAACGCGCAAGCCTTTGCTGTTTCTGAGGAGCCCGACCGATGACGACGATCAAGCTGCACAACACGCGGACGCGGACGAAGGAAGACTTCCTACCGATCGACCCTGATAACGTGCGGATGTATGTCTGTGGCCCGACAGTCTATGACCGCGCGCATCTGGGCAACGCCCGTCCGGTGGTTGTTTTTGACGTGCTGTATCGTCTGTTGCGCCATGTCTATGGCGCAGAGCACGTGACCTATGTGCGCAACTTCACCGATGTGGACGACAAGATCAACGCCACGGCGCTGGCGCGCAAAAAGGCTGGGGCAGAGGGCACGCTGGAGCAACTGGTTCAGGAACGGTCCGATGAGACCATCGGCTGGTATCTGCACGACATGGGCGCGTTGGGCACGTTAGAGCCCAACGAGATGCCGCGCGCGACACAGTACATAGACCAGATGATCGCAATGATCGAAGACCTGATTGCCAAGGGCCATGCCTATGCCGCCGAGGGCCACGTATTGTTTGCGGTGGACAGTTGGAAGAACAGCTATGGCAAGCTGTCGGGCCGCTCGGTCGATGACATGATCGCCGGTGCTCGGGTCGAGGTGGCACCCTACAAGAAGAACCCGATGGATTTCGTTCTGTGGAAACCTTCGACCGACGAACTGCCGGGCTGGGACAGCCCGTGGGGTCGGGGGCGTCCGGGGTGGCACATCGAATGCTCGGCCATGAGCTATGAGTTGTTGGGCGAGAGCTTTGATATTCATGGTGGTGGCAACGACCTGATGTTCCCGCACCACGAGAACGAGATCGCGCAGAGCAAGTGCGCGCACCCGCATGGTGAATTCGCGCGGGTCTGGCTGCACAATGAGATGTTGCAGGTCGAAGGCAAGAAGATGTCCAAATCCTTGGGCAATTTCTTTACCGTGCATGATCTGTTGGAGCAGGGCGTTCCGGGCGAAGTTATCCGGTTCGTTTTCCTGCAGACGCATTATCGCAAGCCGATGGACTGGACCGAGAAGAAGGCCCGTGAGGCAGAGGCGACGCTGCGCAAGTGGCGGGCGCTGACATCGGGCATCGAACCCGCTGCCAGCGCGGCACCTGAAGTGATCGCAGCGCTGAGTGACGATCTGAACACAGCAGGTGCCATGGCCGAGCTTTACCGTCTGGCGTCAGATGGTGACGCCGCGGGATTGCTGGCAAGCGCACAATTGCTGGGCCTGCTGCTGCCTCAGATGGGAGGTTGGGCGGACACGGCGTCCATAGACCTGAGCGCCCATGCGGACCGTTTGGCGAAGGCGCGCGCATCTGCAATGCAAAACAAGGATTTCTCGGAGGTCGATCGCCTGAAGGCGGCGTATCTTGCGGCAGGGCTTGAGGTTCGAATGAGCAAGGAAGGTGTTGAACTGGTGCCGGGCGCGGGCTTTGATGCGGCCAAGCTGGAGGAGGTCTGATGACCAGAGAACGCCTCTATCTTTACGACACAACGCTGCGTGATGGGCAGCAGACGCAGGGTGTGCAATTTTCAACCGCTGAGAAGGTGCAGATCGCACAGGCGCTGGACGCATTGGGGGTGGACTATATCGAAGGCGGTTGGCCCGGTGCCAACCCCACCGACAGCGCGTTTTTTGAGGCGGCCCCAAAGACCTCGGCCCGCCTGACGGCCTTTGGAATGACCAAACGGGCAGGGCGTTCGGCTGAGAATGACGATGTGCTTGCGGCCGTGATGAATGCAGGTACGCAAGCCGTATGTCTGGTTGGCAAGTCGCATGATTATCACGTCACCCATGCGCTGGGTATCTCGCTTGAAGAGAACACCGAAAACGTCCGCGCCTCGGTGGCGCATATCGTGGCGCAGGGGCGTGAAGCCCTGTTTGATGCGGAACACTTCTTTGACGGATACAAGGACAACCCGGAATACGCGACAGAAGTTTGCCGGGCCGCGCTTGACGCGGGCGCGCGTTGGGTTGTGCTGTGCGATACCAATGGCGGTGCGTTGCCGTCCGAGGTTGGCCGGATTGTGTCCGAGGTGATCGCGGCAGGCCTGCCCGGCGATCGGTTGGGCATTCACACTCACAACGATACCGAGAATGCGGTCGCGTGTTCGCTGGCGGCGGTTGAATCTGGTGCGCGGCAAATTCAGGGAACGCTGAATGGATTGGGCGAGCGTTGTGGCAATGCGAACCTGACGGCCCTGATCCCGACACTGCTGCTGAAAGAACCTTATGCGTCGCAGTTTGAAACCGGTGTCAGCCTCGATGCGTTGGCCGGATTGACCCGCATCAGCCGGATGCTGGATGACGTCCTGAACCGTGTTCCCAGCAAACAGGCGGCTTATGTTGGGGCCTCGGCCTTTGCGCATAAAGCGGGGTTGCACGCCAGCGCGATCCTCAAGGACCCGTCGACTTATGAGCATGTGGACCCTGCAAATATCGGCAATGAACGTATCATTCCGATGTCGAACCAGGCTGGTCAGTCGAACCTGCGCAAACGCCTGACCGAAGCCGGGTTGAGCGTCGAAGCCGGTGATCCTGCGTTGGGCCGAATCCTTGAACGGATCAAGGCCCGCGAAGCGGATGGATATTCCTATGACACCGCGCAGGCCAGTTTCGAACTTCTGGCGCGGGACGAACTGGGGCAATTACCCGAGTTTTTCGAGGTCAAGCGGTATAAAGTCACCGTTGAGCGGCGGAAGAACAAATACAACAAGATGGTCAGCCTGTCCGAGGCTGTCGTTGTTGTGAAAGTGGATGGCGAGAAGAAGCTGTCCGTCAGTGAATCCATGGACGAGTCCGGCAGCGACAGGGGGCCTGTGAACGCGCTGGCCAAGGCGTTGGCCAAGGACTTGGGGCAATACTCGCAGATATTGTCGGATATGCGCCTTGTCGATTTCAAGGTGCGTATCACACAGGGCGGGACCGAAGCGGTGACACGCGTGATCATCGACAGCGAAGACGGTCAGGGGCGACGCTGGTCGACCGTAGGCGTAAGCGCGAACATAGTTGATGCATCCTTTGAGGCGCTGTTGGATGCGATCCAGTGGAAACTGGTCCGTGATTGCGATCCGCAACAGGCAGCAGCCGAGTGAGTGTGGTCTTTGACGATGACGTCAAAGCCTGTGCCGCACTGGTGCAGAGGGCTGATCCCGACCGATTCCGCGCTGTGATGGCTGCACCAGTTGCGGCCCGCGCTGCCTTGTTCCCGATCTACGCGCTGAATGTTGAAGTTGCGCGCGCACCGTGGGTGACTCAGGAGACCATGATTGCCGAGATGCGGCTGCAATGGTGGCGCGATGCGTTGCAGGAGATTGCCGACGGGACGAACGTCCGCAGGCATGAAGTGGTGACGCCTCTTTCAAGAGTTCTGTCGTCGCACTTGGCTGGTATTTTAGACGAATATGTCGCTGTAAGGCGTTGGGATATTTATCGGGATCCGTTTGAAGATCAGGCGCATTTCGATGCGTATATCAACCACAGCGCCGGGTCACTGTTCGTTGCATCAGCTCAGGCGTTGGGAGCAGCGGACGAGGATGTGTTGCGTGATTTCGGGTATGCTGCAGGGGTTGCGAATTGGCTCCGCGCCATTCCAGAGCTGGAAAAACGGGGGCGTATACCGCTGTTGGACGGGACTCCGGACGGGGTGCGCCGTTTGGCGCAATCTGCACTGGACCGGCTGTATCACGCCAGACTGAACCGGGTAGACGTATCATCTGAGGCGCGTCCGGCGCTTTACGCAGGATGGCAGACGGAGCGGGTTTTGAAACAGGCAATTTCCCAACCCGAGCGGGTCGCCGCGGGTGCGCTTGAACCGGGTGAAATGCGGCAGCGTTTGTCGCTGATGTGGACTGTTGCCAGCAGGCGCTGGTGATCAGACCCGTGCCGGATCCGCAGGCCGCAACACCAGCCACAGCAAGGCGCCACCTGCCAGTGTCAGCAAGGGGATCATCGCAAGGTTAACGGCAGTCCATCCTTCGATTGCGGAGCCGCCCGAGCAGTTCATCAATCCTCCGGAAGCCAACGAAGCCAAGGTCACGCCGCCAAACACAAGCAGGTCGTTCAGCCCCTGCATCCGGCCACGTTCCTGCGGTTCATGCGAGGCGGCAAGCATGGTTGTTGCGCCGATGAAGCCAAAGTTCCAACCCACGCCCAGAAGAACGAGAGCGAGGAAAAAATTCCCGAGCTCGACACCTTGCAAGGCGACCAGACCCGCTGTGGCAAGGATAGCCAGACCCAACGCCACGATCTTTTCAACTCCGAACCGAGCGATCAGGTGACCTGTGAAAAAGCTGGGGACATACATTGCCAGAACGTGGCTGGTGACAATGTCGGCCGCATCGTTGGCAGAGAACCCACATCCGACAACGGCCAACGGTGTCGATGTCATCACAAGGTTCATGAGCGCGTACGATACCATGGCGCAAATGATCGCTACGGCGATACGCGGTGTTTTCAGCAACTCCAGCCGCGACCGCCCTTTGGGTTCATCTGCTGTGGGTTTTGCAGGCGTCGGAATGTCGAGAAAGAAGAACAGGGCCGAACCCAGAACGTTGATGCCGATTACGGCCAGATAAGTTCCCAGAAATGGAATGACATAAGCTTCGGAGGTTAGCTTAACGATCTGAGGACCGATGATGGCGGCTGCCAACCCGCCAGCCATAACGTAGGAAATCGCCTTGGGGCGGAAATTGTCTGATGCCGTATCTGCTGCTGCAAATCGGTAGAACCCATGTGCGCTCATATAGATGCCGGTCAGCAGGCTTCCGACAAGGAAGATCGGGAAAGAGCCCAGGAAAAGGCCATACGCACCGATCAGCCCCCCCAATGCGCCGGCCGTTGCCCCTACCAGGAATCCAACGCGACGTCCCCATTTCTGCATGATGGCTGAGATTGGCGTGGCCGCCAGCATCGATCCCAGAACAATCAGGGAAATGGGCAGCGTTGCCAGACAGGGATTTGAGGCCAAAGACTGACCCGCAAGCCCACCGACGATGAACATCATGGGCATCTGGGCGCCCAGAATAGCCTGTGCCGCCACCAGGACAGCGACGTTGCGTTTGGCCTGACGGTCATCGGGAAGGGTTGAGCTCATGGTCATGAGCGAATGGTTATCGGCTAAGCCTTTGCGGCACAAGCGGCTTGCATCTGCGTCACATGCGCCTAACGTGCCGGATGTTATCGAGCAGGGAGTCTGCATGTCCGTAGGCCGCATCATCGAAACGCCGGATTGTGTGGCGGAAGGGGCCGAGTGGCTGGCCCGTGCCTGTCCACGCATGGCGTATGCAATGGAGCAGACTGGCCCCTTGCCGCTGCGCCGTCGTCCGGACGGATTTGCGCAATTGCTGAGCGCTATTGTCAGTCAGCAGGTCAGCGTGGCCTCGGCCAATGCGATCTGGAAACGGCTTCAGGATGCTAAGCTGACGGGTCCGCGCAAAATCATGTGGGCCACGGATGATGATTTGCGGACGGTCGGGTTGAGCCGACAGAAGATCCGATACGCACGGGCTCTGGCCGAAGCTCGAATTGATTACAAAGCCTTGCGCGATGTACCTGATGCAGATGTTGTTGATATACTGACGCAGGTTTCTGGCATCGGTGTCTGGACGGCAGAAATCTATGCCATGTTCTCGCTGGGTCGTGCGGACGTGATCGCTCCCGGTGATCTGGCCCTGCAGGAAGCAGCGCGCGTCCTTTACGATCTGCCTGATCGCCCAACAGACAAAGAACTGCGCAAATTGGCCGAGGCCTGGTCGCCCTGGCGCTCGGTTGCGGCGCGGGTTCTGTGGGCCTATTACCGGGTTGCAAAGAAAAGAGAAGGGATCAGATGACACGGGTTTTGAATGCGCTCCGGAAAGAGCCTTTTTCGGGCGACACGCGCTCGGTTGTGGTGTTCGTTCATGGCTATGGCGCAAATGGTGCTGATTTGCTGGGGTTGGCGGATCCCTTGGGCGAGCATCTGCCCGACACGTTGTTCGTGGCCCCGGACGCGCCCGAGCAGATAGCCGGAATGCCCAATGGGTTTCAATGGTTCCCGATCCCGTGGATCGATGGGTCTTCCGAAGAAGAGGCCCGCCGGGGCATGGAAATGGCGGTCGACGATTTCAACGCTTTTCTTGACGCCCTCATGGTGGATGAAGACGTGTTGCCTGAACAGGTTGTACTGTTTGGGTTCAGCCAGGGCACGATGATGAGCCTGCACGTCGCGCCCCGTCGGGAAGACCCTGTGGCCGGGATTGTCGCCTTTTCGGGGCGTTTGCTGGAACCTGATCTGCTGGCGGATGAAACGGTCAGTCGAATGCCTGTTCTTCTGGTCCATGGCGACGCCGATGACGTTGTTCCGCCGCAGTCTTTGCCCGAAGCTGCCGAAGCCTTGCAAGCCGCTGAATTCAAAGAGGTCTATGCCCATATCATGAAGGGTACCGGCCATGGTATCGCCCCGGATGGGCTGAGCGTTGCGCTGGCCTTCATGCGCGACAAGCTGAGCCTGTAGACATGATCGCAATCCGACCAATGATGCAAGAGGATGTGGCCGATGCGTGCCGCCTCCTGAACCAGATCATTGAGAACGGAGGCACAACCGCGTTCGAGGTTCCCTTCTCGGAGCCTTTGTTCGCGCAAAGTTATCTGGATGGCGCGGACAAGATTTGCTGCCACGTCGCTTTGGATAATCAGGGCGAAGTGGCTGGCTTCCAGTGGTTGGGTACGTATGATGCGTTGCCGGAAGACTGCGCAGACATTGCGACGTTTACACAACGCAACCCCACACTGCGCGGGGCAGGGCGCGCCTTGTTCCAAGAGACCACCAAAGTCGCGAGCGCTATGAGGTTTCGAACAATCAATGCAACGATCCGGGCGGATAACGCCCTTGGGCTGAGCTATTACGACAAGATGGGATTTTGGGACTATTCCGTCTCGTACGGAGAGCCGTTGCACGATGGTACGCCAGTGAACAGGATCACGAAACGGTTTGAATTAAGTCAGTCCCACAAGTGACCTTCGGCGAACTCTACAGAGTTTCCGGCCGGATCGCGAATATACAGGGACCGCGCGCCGCCGGGCCAGTCGAATTCGGCATCTACCGGTATGTTCCAGTCCAACAGGTGTTTGCGCATCACCGCAATTTCATCCCGGGTCAGAACAAGACACACATGTCCGGCGCCACGCGTGCCATGGGGCGGGACCGGCAGATCGGGGTTGGTGGGGGGGTGTTCGGTCTGTTCAGGATTGAAGATCAGCAGAACTGATCCGCCAATACGATAGAACACATGGCGGTCAGCGACACGCTGAATGCGCTCAAGTCCAAGAACCTCACCATAAAACTGTTCCGCCGCGTCCAGATCATCTGAATAAAGCGCTGCTTCCAGAATGGCCGAGGGGGCCGGAATGTCAGGCGTTATCTTCATGAGCCCAGTTTAGCAGATCAGGGCAGGGTGTGTCACCGTCGCGGGCGCCGATCGCGTTTGCGCAGTGGCGCGGCGTTTACGGCAGGCATCGGCAGGCTGCCCCACTGACCCGGTTCCAGGTCATCCAATGTCCAATCGCCGATCTTGTACCTGATAAGACGTAGTGTCGGCAGTCCGACGGCTGCCGTCATCCGGCGCACCTGTCGATTCTTGCCTTCCCGTATTGTCAGTTCAATCCAGCTGTCCGGGACGGTCTGGCGTTCGCGTATCGGCGGTGTGCGGGGCCAAAGCCCCTGCGGTTCTTCGATCAGGCGCGCCTTTGCAGGCCGGGTCAGCCCGTCTTTCATTTCGACCCCGTTTCGCAACGCCTTGAGGGCTGCGTCATCCGGAATACCTTCGACCTGAACCCAATAGGTTTTGGCCGTCTTGTGCTTTGGGTCGGAAATCTGGGCCTGCAGTTGGCCGTTGTCGGTCAATAGCATCAGGCCTTCACTGTCGCGGTCCAGCCGACCAGCGGGATAGACGCCGGGCAAATCAATAAAATCAGACAGTGTACTGCGCGGGGTATCCGCATTGGCGCGGTCCGTGAACTGCGGCAGTACATCATAAGGTTTGTTGAAGCGAATGAACCAGGTCATGACCCGCGCATAGCCCGAAGAACACCCCCTGTGCAAGCTGTGGATAACTGTCATGTGCCTGTTACGGATTCGCTTTACCCAATCTTCGACATATTGTGGAAACTCAGGGCTTGTCAGAGTTTTAACACGATATATAGTTATCAAAAGACTGGGGCGGGTGCTCCCCGCTCTGGTGTCACAAACGGGCAGCTGAGAGCGAGGAGCGATTCTGTGATGGATGGAGACTTCAGAACCGAATTTGTCAGGGAGCCTGGTGCGCTCAAGCATCACCCGGCGTTGGTTTTGAATGCCGATTATCGCCCCTTGTCCTATTACCCTTTGTCCCTGTGGCCCTGGCAAGAGGCGATCAAGGCCGCCTGGTTGGACAGGGTCGATATCGTGGCTGAATATGACGAAGTTGTCAGAAGCCCGAGTACCGAGATCCGAATACCCTCGGTCGTTGTCCTGAAAGACTATGTAAAACCCAGAAAGCGCGTGGCCTTCACGCGCTTTAATTTATTTCTGAGGGATGAATTTCGCTGCCAGTACTGCGGAGGCCGCGGGGATCTGACCTTTGACCACGTGGTTCCACGTGCGGCAGGCGGGGTCACAAGCTGGCAGAATGTCGTGGCGGCGTGCAGTCCCTGTAACCTGCGCAAAGGATCCAAATCGCTGCGTCAGGCGGGCATGTCCTTGCGTAAACCTCCGCGTCAGCCCGACGCCGAGGCATTGAGAAATGTCGGTCGTAAGTTCCCGCCGAACCACTTGCACGAAAGCTGGATCGACTTCCTGTATTGGGATGCGGAACTGGACGAGCTTTAAGCCGCGCGGGTTCTCCACGCAGCCAGCCAGATCAGTACCAGGATCGCCGAGGCGATCGCGTTCCATCCGGCCATCGAGATGCCAAACAGCTCCCATGGGATATCATCGCATCGCACCAAGGGCGCGGACATGATCTGTTCGAATAAATCGTCACTGGACAACCCGCTGATGCTGCCCGATGTGCAGCTGCTGGGACCTTCCCACCAACCTTGTTCAACACCGGCGTGAAAAGCACCGATAACCGAAGTTGCTGCAGCGGCCAACGCGCCCAGCAACGGCAGGAAGCTTAGTCTGGGCAATGACAGCGCCAAGGCACCAATCGCGATGGCCACCGCATGCGGATAGCGCTGCCAGATGCACATCTTACACGGTGCGAGCCCGCCCAGATGTTGAAACCCAAATGCGCCCAACAGCAAAGCAAGGGAACCGATACTCGCCAGAATGATAAGGTGCGAACGTCTCGTCATAAGTATTTCACCACCAGAAATCCGCCGAACAGAAGGATGATGAACAGTGTGAACATCAGGCCCAGGCGTTTTTCAATAAAGTCACGGATCGGTTCGCCAAAACCCCAGAGCAGGCTTGCCACAAGGAAGAACCGCAATGCACGCGCCAGAATCGAAGTTGCGATAAAGGTGCCAATTGGCATGCCGGTCCAGCCGGACATGATGGTGATGACCTTGTAAGGGAAGGGCGTCACACCGGCGGCCAGTACGGCCCAGAACCCGAAATCGTTGAAACGGGTGTTAAACTCTTCCATCGCATGGGCCTTGCCCATGGATTCCAGAATAGGCTGGCCGATGCTTTCATAGAAAAAGGCGCCAATCGCATAGCCTAGCATGCCGCCCAGAACCGAAGCCACCAGCGCAACGGTAGCGATCAACCAGGCGCGCGACGGGCGGGCCAGAATCATCGGGATCATCAGCACATCCGGGGGTATCGGGAAAAACGAGCTTTCGACAAAGGCCACAACGGCCAGCGCCCACAGCGCATGAGGATGTTCCGCCAGACGAATGGTCCAGTCATAAAGTGATCGTAACATAAAGCACTCAAATCCCGTTCTCGGTCTGGAGCCAAGCCAAACCATGCACCTGACGAACCGTCAACCGCCGAGGTGGAAACAAATGGAATATCGGATGCTTTTTGCCTCTGGACCTTCGCGCGGATGAACGCTAATTCGATGTTCGTGGCCCAAGTGGCGGAATGGTAGACGCAGGGGATTCAAAATCCCCCGCCTTCACGGGCGTGAGAGTTCGAGTCTCTCCTTGGGCACCACATTCCGACAAACTCTGTTGCAGCTTATGCGCGCCTATCAGGATGCCGCGCATGTACCGCGATCAAAGTGCTGCCCCGTGCCCTTGACTATCATGTCGTATTTCAGGCTTTCATATTTCACCACAAACGTCACGACGTTCTGGTCCTGCATCAACAGAAAGGTCATCGATTCCCCGGCAGGATGGATCGTGGCTTCACCTTCGACCGAACTTGTCATGATGTATCCTTTGTCAGGGCCTCCCGAGCGCACAAGCGTGACATGTCCTCCGACCACATCCGAAACGCAGTTTACAAAAAACTCGTCCAGTTCCAGCGCAGTCTGCGCGAAAGTGGGTAGGGCCATAGCCGAATAAAGAGCAAGGGAGGAGATTTGTTTCTTGATAATGCTGTAGTCCAAAGTTTGTGTTTCGGAGGTCGTGAAGACAATCCATCAGGATGATGGATCTGGGCCGCAGTATCCACTGACCCACGATGACACCTGCCAGTGCATTGCCCCGGGATTGAGGCCAAGTTTTGCACTTGGAATGGCAGATCGAAATCCAGGCGGTTCCCGGCGAACTGACGGGGAAAGTATGGAATTTACGCTCATATATGCGAATTGACGCAAGTCAGACCGGCGCTGGCCTTGACATTGAGGGTATCTGAATGAAACCTCACAAAGGTTGGGAGAAATTGGAAAAATCAAAGATCTGTAGCCGTTGCGATGCGGGCCGATGTGTAATCTCGGCACGCTTCCCTGAGCAGGGCAATCAATCTGATTTCCAACTGCCATACAAAAAAGTGGGAGTTAACAAATGAAAAACAGCAGCAAATTGAGCGTCGGTGCGTTTGTCACGGCAGCCCTTATGGCTCCGGCGGCATATGCCGAAGAGTTCATCACAATCGGTACTGGCGGTGTAACCGGCGTTTATTATCCGACAGGTGGTGCGATCTGCCGTCTGGTGAACAAAGGCCGCAAAGAGCATGGCGTGCGTTGCTCGGTCGAATCGACCGGTGGTTCGGTCTACAACATCAACACCATCCGCGAAGGCGAGCTGGAGTTTGGCGTGGCGCAGTCCGACTGGCAGTACCACGCCTATAACGGCACCTCGAAATTCGAAGAGACCGGACCTTTCGAGAGCTTGCGCGCGGTGTTCTCGGTACACCCGGAACCCTTCACAGTTGTTGCGCGTGCCGATTCCGGCATCACCAACTTCGAAGACCTGAAGGGCAAGCGAGTCAATATCGGCAACCCCGGTTCTGGTCAGCGCGGTACAATGGAAGTCCTGCTGGGCGAAATGGGCTGGACTACTGACGATTTCGAACTGGCGACCGAGCTGAAAGCGGCCGAACAGTCCGCCGCTCTGTGTGACAATCAGATCGACGCAATGGTTTATACTGTTGGTCACCCGTCGGGTTCGATCCAGGAAGCCACCACAGCGTGTGATTCGGTTCTGGTGAATGTCAGCGGCGATGCAGTCAGCAAGCTGGTTGACGACAACTCGTTCTACCGTACTGCGACCATCCCCGGTGGTATGTATCGCGGTTCGGACGGCGACACCTCGACCTTTGGTGTAGGCGCGACTTTCGTGACATCCGCCGATGTGTCGGATGACGCGGTTTATGCCGTTGTCAGCTCGGTCTTTGAAAATTTCGATGACTTCAAAAAGCTGCACCCGGCATTTGCCAACCTCAAGCCCGAAGAGATGATTGCGGATGGCCTGTCGGCTCCGCTGCATCCAGGTGCCGAGAAGTACTATAAAGAAAAAGGCTGGATTCAGTAAGCCAGACCTGACGCAGGGTGCCCTTGGGCGCCCTGCACAACGCCTGTACCAAGCAGGTGAATTAGAAGGCCGAAAACGGCCGCGACGGGGAGACATTTGATGAATTCCGACACTCAATCCAATCGTCCGCTATCCGAAGAAGAACTTCAGGATCTGGTCGCATCTTCCGACGCAGGAGGGCGCAACCCGGTCGGGAACGTAGGCGTTTTCCTGGCGATCGTCGCAGCGATATGGTCGATTTTTCAGGTTGTTCTGGCATCACCGCTGGCAAATTACGTGCTGCCGGGCAGTGTAGTGAACAACGCGCGCCAATTTCATCTGGCCTTTGCTCTGTTTCTGGCCTTTGCGGCCTATCCGGCCCTGAAATCCAGCCCGCGTGATTATATCCCGGTGCAAGATTGGATCATGGGCTTAGTCGGTGCGTTCGTCGCGCTTTATGGTTATTTTTTCTATGAAAAGATCGTCAACGCGGGCGGTTTGGCGGATGATACGGACAAGTGGGTCGCGTTGCTCGGTTTGCTGCTGTTGTTCGAAGCCGCGCGTCGTGCGCTTGGCCCGGCCATGGCGATCATCGCAACAATCTTTCTGGTTTATGTCTTCTTTGGGTCCTCTGAATGGGTGCCTGAGGTCATCCGCTGGAAAGGCGCAAGCCTGAAAAAAGCCATGAGCCACATGTGGATCACATCTGAGGGCGTGTTCGGTATCGCGTTGGGTGTTTCCACGAAATTCGTGTTCCTGTTCGTGCTTTTTGGCGCGTTGCTGGATAAGGCCGGGGCCGGGAACTACTTTATCAAGATGGCTTTTGGCGCTCTGGGTCACCTGCGCGGTGGTCCGGCCAAGGCGGCCGTTGTGGGTTCTGCTGCAACTGGCCTGATCTCGGGTTCGTCGATCGCCAACGTTGTCACCACCGGAACATTCACCATTCCGCTGATGAAACGGGTAGGTTTCAGCAGTGAACAAGCGGGTTCGGTCGAAGTGGCCTCTTCGGTCAACGGGCAGATCATGCCACCCGTTATGGGCGCTGCTGCGTTCCTGATGGTCGAATACGTGGGCATTTCTTACGTCGAGGTGATTACGCACGCCTTCCTTCCTGCTGCGATTTCCTACATCGCGCTGGTCTATATTGTGCACCTTGAGGCGGTGAAGCGGAATATGCCCACGCTGGGCGACCGCGATGTGCATCTGGCCAGGACTGTTGTGGGTATGCTGGGCTTTTTCCTGGTGTTTGCAGGGCTTTGCTATGGCTCGCAATTCCCCGTGGATGCGGTGACAAGCTTGGTGCCGTCTGCGGCGGGTCTGGTGTTGAGCCTGATTATCTGCGCGGTTTATGTCGCACTGCTGTATCTGGCCGCTCAGGTGCCTGATCTGGAACCGGATGATCCCAACGCAAAAGAAGTCACGCTGCCGGTCATCGCGGATATCTACAAAGCGGGTCTGCATTACCTGCTGCCGATCATCGTTCTGGTCTATTTCCTGATGATCGAGCAGAAATCTCCGGGTCTGTCGGCCTTTTGGGCCACGTCGTTGCTGTTTGTGATCCTGCTGACGCAGAAGCCTCTGAAGGCGATGTTCCGGGGGCAGAGCAACCTTTACAACAGCTTTATCGATGGCGTCGCGGATTTGTTGCAAGGCATGATTGACGGTGCTCGGAACATGATCGGTATCGCGCTTGCCACGGCGACGGCGGGCGTGATTGTGGGCACGGTGACCTTGACGGGTGTCGGGCAGGTTATGGCCGATCTGGTCGAGTTTCTGTCAGGCGGTAATCTGATCCTGATGCTGGTCATGGTTGGGATTCTCAGCCTGATCCTAGGCATGGGCCTGCCAACCACGGCGAACTATATCGTTGTCAGCTCGCTGATGGCCGGAGTGGTTGTTGAACTGGGTGCGCAAAGCGGGCTGATCGTTCCGCTGATCGCGGTCCACTTGTTCGTGTTCTATTTCGGGATCATGGCGGATGTGACGCCGCCTGTTGGCCTGGCCAGTTTCGCCGCTGCAGCCGTCTCTGGCGGGGATGCGATCAAAACCGGGTTTACGGCATTTTTCTACAGCCTGCGGACCGTGGCGCTGCCTTTCGTGTTCATTTTCAACACCGATCTTCTGCTGATCGATGTGACGTGGGTCGAGGGGATCTTAGTCGCCATTTTCGCGACGATAGCGATCCTTGTCTTCACGGCGGGTACCATGGGGTATTTCCTGACCCGCAGCCGCATCTATGAGAGCATTGCTCTGATATTCGTTGCGTTTGCGTTGTTCAGGCCGGACTTTTTCATGGACCGCATTTCGCCTCCATTCCAAACAGTCGATCCGGCCGCGTTTGAAGAGACGATAGGTCAGACCCCGTCAGGTACAGAGGTGCGACTGGTGGTTGCCGGCCCCGATTTCGATACGCTTGAGATGGTAGACACCACAGTGGTGGTCACCGTGGGCGAGGAAGACGGCGGTGCCGCGCGGGTCGAGGCGATGGGCCTTTTATTGATCCCCGAAGACGGTTTGATCAAGCTTGAAGAGCCGCTGTTTGGCGCGCCTGTGGCTGACGATCTGGGCATCTTCGACTATTACGGGGACGAGGCCGTGCGCCTGACCTCAGTCAGCCTGCCGTCCAGCCAGCCGCCCAAGCAGTTGGTTTATATCCCGGCGATGATCCTTCTTGGTCTTATCGCCTTCCTGCAACGCGGCCGTGCCGCCAGACAAGGGGTGCCTGCATGACACGTTCAGTTCTGTGTGCCATTGATATCAGCAATGGTGAGATTGACGTACCAGTCCTGCAAAAAGCCGCTGCTTTGGCGGACTTGGAGGGCGCGCAATTTGACGTTGTGACTGTGCTGCCCGATTTTGGGGAAAGCTGGGTGTCCGGCTTTTTTGAATCGGATTTCCACGAAAAGGCGTTGGAAGAAGCGCAGGCCAAGCTGACGGCGCTGTGCGTCTCGGCCCTGGGTGCTGAGCGAAATGAAACCATCCGCCATGTCGTTGCGACGGGAACAGCCTATCAGGAGATACTGAAAACGGCGGAAGGTGCCGGTAGCGATCTGATTGTGATCGGAGCCCACAAGCCGGACCTAAAGGATTACCTGCTTGGCCCGAATGCCGCGCGCGTGGTGCGGCATTCCAACGTTTCGGTTTACGTGGTGCGCTGACCAAAAAAGCAGCCCACGCATGCAATAATCTTGGAGCCCGGTTGGCGGTCTGTTGCAGTCCGGGCACCAACTTAAACTGGACGACAAGGGCGTCAGTAGCCTGTCATTTCCAGATAACCAACTCCGTCGTGGCTGCCGGTTACTGTGACCGGGCCTTCCCAGTATTCGAAACGGGTCCCCATCCACGCATCGGGCGTTTGGGCCGATACTTCGACATCTATGTCTCGGTCTGCAAGCAAGACGCGCCACTGCGTCGGAACTTCGCGCCCGGCTACTTCATCACTACTGAGCGGTGTCAGCCTGATTGAGCCATTTGGGATGGCCTCAGTGCTGCCGTCTGAATTGATCCAGGTGGCAGACGTGAAATCGCCACGACCCCCACGCAAGCGGAAGGCCATCAGCTTGTCACCATCATCAAAGCTGAGCGAGAACCAATCCCATCCACTTTGGTCTGCTGCAAGCGGTTGCGAGGACCATTCCCGGTCCAGCCAACCCTGGCCAGTTACTTGCACATCGCCGTCTCGCAGCTGCAACACGCCTTGGACTGAATAAAACGGCTGAGAGTAATAGAAACTGGCCTGCCCATCGGCAGATTTGACAGAATAACCAGCGTCGCCGTGAAACACCAAAGGCCCCTGCGCCGCCAGTGAAAGCTCATAGCCGAAATCGTTGCCATTCGCTGTCAGGGTCAGGGTGTCCATATCCGCCCCAGCCATACGCCATTCGTCAATCCAGGCCTCAAAGGGCTGGGCTGTCACACCCGCCTGTCCGATGCCTCCGCGCGATAACCGTTCTGCAAAGAAATGACCTGTCGGCGTGGTCGCAGCAGCGTGACCCATCCAGATTTGCGGACTTTGCCAGCCTTCCGCTTCAAACGGTTTCAGCGCTGATCGGAACAACGTCCACTGAATGCCATAGTCGCGCCCTTTATCATCTGTGAGGTTCGCTGTGAGGTACCACCACTCAATCCGGAATCCGGGATGCGGCCCGTGGTCCTTTGGAAAGTCGAACGCATACCCTGCCTGCGGAATGTCGAACCCTTCGGCCGAGCCACCCAGACCCGCGAATCCCTGTGCCCATCCCTGTATTGGGCACAGCATCAAAAGCGATACCAACAAAGTTCTAACGTTCATTGGCAAACACTCTCAACAAGTCGGCAGGTGGAAGACGAAGCATGCGCAAAGCGGGCAATGCGGCGGCGATCAGAGCGGCCAGAAGGGTCAGCAGGGCCAGCCAAAGCCAGTCCCATGGGAACAGGAACATCGGCAGCCGCCAACCAAAGGCCTGCACGTTGATCACTGCGAGCAGTACCCAGGCCAAAACAAGCCCGAGTGGCAGCGCCAGACAGGCGGTTAATACGGCAAGTAAAACGCTGCGCAACAGCTCAAGCCGCGCCAGTTGCGCCCGGTTCAAACCCAGTGCCCAGACCGGGGCAATTTGCGGCAAACGCTGTGTCCATAAGGTCAGCAGGCTGGTGAGAATGGCAAAACCTGCGACCCCCAAGGTCAGGACATTCAATGCGGAGGTCACAACAAAAGTCTTTTCGAAAACCGCCAGAGATTGCGCTTTCATCGCTGCTTGTTGCACGACTGCGCGTGGCGGCAGGTCAAACCGATCCCGTAAGGCCTGTGCCATCCCGGACGCGTTCTCAGGGGCCAAACGGATGCCAAACCGCCGCGCCTCGGTCCCCGGCGCGATGAGGTCCAGTTGCTCCATTGACACGATGGCCTGCCCGGTTGGGTTTCCATAGTCGGAATAGACCCCTGCGATGGGCAAAATGTGGACGGGGGTCAGCGTTAAGTCGTCACCGGGCCAAAGGTTTGCGCGTCGTGCCAGTTGTTCGTTGATCAGGACGGCTTCTCCGGCCACGACGTTGTCCCAGACATTCGGAGTCGAGGATATCAATGGCCAGTGCTGCCGATAGACCGGGTCGTCCACGACGCCGTACAGAAACAACGGTCCCGTCTTGTGCGACAATTCAACGTTGCGGATCGGCAGAATGGCGACGACCTGCGGGTGCAGCCAGTTGGTGATCTCGCGCCCTTGGTCTTCGTCTTGTGCAGTCAGATACAGCTCTGAGGTCAGACGCTGATCCAGCCAACCAACAAAGGTCAGCCGAAAGCTGGAGACCATCGTGCTGACG
This sequence comes from uncultured Ruegeria sp., assembly GCF_947497005.1. Lineage (GTDB taxonomy): Bacteria > Pseudomonadota > Alphaproteobacteria > Rhodobacterales > Rhodobacteraceae > Ruegeria. The sequence goes on from NZ_CANMFF010000002.1 coordinate 423,691, forward strand.
CCGACATTGGCAGCCAGCGCCAGCAACAGTGCCATCAATGCAAGCGACAGCCCGGGCAACTGGGCCCGCATATCCGCCCAGACCCATTGAGCAACAGGTCCAGTCGCCGTGCGGGAAAGGGCAGTGAGCGCACCAGACAGAAGTGTTGGCAGCACTAGCGCAGCTCCGGTCAGCAAACCTGCCAGCAGAAGGAACCCGGCGATCAGGCCTCCGACACTGAGATAAGCCAGCGCACCACCAAGGATCATGCTTATCCCAACAACAGCCGCCAGCCCCCGGGCTTTGATGTTGCCTTGCCATGTCTGAACACCGGGACCTGCCAACAATGGCATACGTGCCAATCGCCACAGCGCGTGACCACTGGCGGCCAAAGTACCAAGAACAGCCATGGCAACACCTGCCAGAATCCACTGCAGCTGTAACGTCAGTTGTCCGGTCACCGGTGCACCGTATAAGCCACGCAATGTGGCAGCGACGTCGGGCAGTAAGGCACCAGCCAGGAAGAAACCCAGAATGAGCCCCATGATACCTCCGATCAGGGCCAGCAGGGTCAACTCAGTCAGGATTAACCAGACAAGTCGCTGCATGGGCACGCCAAGCGCGCGCAACGTTCGGATCATGCCCCTGCGTTGGGCAAATGCCAGCCCTACCGTGCCGTTCACGATGAACAGGCCGACGGCAAATGACAGAAGCCCAAAGGCGGACAGGTTAAGATGGAAGCTGTCAGTGAGTTGCGCCGTATCGATCTGTGAAGACGTGCTGACGCGTACCAGTTCGGGCGCGATTTGGGGCAGGGGCGGTAGGTTTCGCGGTTGATTTGGCAGCACAATAAGCCTGGAAACCATACCTTGTTGGTTCAGAAGGTCTTCGGCAACACCGATATCCGTCAGGATGAGATCGGGTGGAAGAGCTGATGTGACCAGGACAGGCGGCAGATTATCTTGATTGCGCAGCAGCGGCGCCAACTCTGCGGAAGCCAGCAGACGCCCCGGTGCGGTCAGCACATCGGCAGGATCGGGAGGGGTTGCACTTTGCTCGGTCTCGGTCATGGCGGGCAGGGTCGGGTAGGCCACCATATCGACACCCATAACTCGCAGCGTTCGACCTGAAATCCGGTAAGGGCCTTCCAGCACCGCCGCAACCTGCCAGCCTGCCCGGCGCAATTCGATATAACGGCCAAGCGGTATGGGGCCAGAGGGATCGCGCAGTTCGTCAAATTGACCAAGCGCAAGTTGAGCATTGGCGCGCGCGTAGCTGGCACGCGCTTCGGCGTTGATGGCCTGAACAGCGGACCAGAGGCCGGTGGCCAGTGCGATGCCAATCAGCAGCGTTGCAAGTTGCAGCCAATGCGCGCGCCAATGCGACAGCAGAGCCTGAACGATAGCCAACGTCATTGAATACGCCCGCCACTCAGCTTCACCTGTCGGTCAAGCCGCGCAGCGATCTGTTGTGAATGTGTAACCAAAAGCAGTGCAGCACCGGTTTCTGCGACCAGCGACAACATCAGATCCAGTACATTGGCGCTGGCGGTTTCGTCCAGATTTCCCGTGGGTTCATCTGCCAGCAGCAGCTTCGGGCGCGCGGCCATGGCCCGGCCGATTGCGACCCTCTGCTGTTGTCCGCCTGACAGACTTTCGGGATAGCGGTCCAACAATTCGGAAAGGCCCAACCGTTCCGTCAGATGCGCGCTCCACCGGGCATCCTCAGCACCGGCAAGCCGGGCGTGAAAAGAAAGGTTTTGTGCAACGGTCAGTGATGGGATCAGGTTGAATTGCTGAAACACGAGCGAGACTTGCCTGCGCCGCAAACTGGCGCGCCCAGCATCGTCCAAAGGTGACAACGGTGTGCCATTCAATGTGATTTCGCCGCCGTCGAAACTGTCCAATGCAGCGGCAAGGTTCAGCAACGTACTTTTGCCACTGCCGCTTTCTCCGGTCAGGGCCAGCGTCTGCCCGTGATCAAGGGTCAGCGACACGTCGCGCAGAACGGGCCGCCCTCCGGGATAGGTTTTCTGAACACGGTCGATGGTCACCAGCATGATCTGCCCTTTTTTAAGATCAGGATGTGCAATGGATTTCCAAACTGTCCAGTGCAGACCTGCATCCGGTTCCATTCGCCGCAGGCAAGAACCCGTGGTGTCGGGCTTGTGCCTTGTATCCCGAAAGGTCATTCTGCACCGAAGATCCCTTGCTGTAATTCAGGATGAAAAACATGACGTTGCTGCATCAGATCATTTGGGGAAGTACCTTTTTAGGTCTTTGCTTTGTGATCGAGATCCTCTTTCTGACCTGGTGCACGATGGTCATCATCAAACTGGAAGGAAAATGGTCTCAAAAGGGGGTTTTCGTTGCAACGGCCGGGCCGATCGCCATAGCATTGGTGTTCATCATCGCGATACATACCATTCAGGTTTGGATCTGGGCCATTGTCTGGGTGTTGCTTGAGGTTCTGCCGGACTGGAACTCGGCCATCTACTTTTCGCTGGTGACGTTCACGACTCTCGGCTACGGCGACATTGTTCTTGGCGAAGGGCTGCGCATTTTTGGATCTTTTGCCTCGGTCACGGGCCTCTTGGCATTTGGATTGTCGACGGCCTATCTGGTGGCGCTGATGACCCGTGTTTTTCAGGAAAATTTCTTTTCCTAGAGGATCGGGGCAAACAGCCGTGCCAACGGCGCACCAAATCGGATATGCGCAGGCTGTTGAGATAACGTGCGTGTCAACTCATAGCTCGCCTCGAAATCCGTTCGCAGCATTTGATCTACCGCCAGCGCAGCACGAGAGTCAAAAAACAGTGCCATCGCCTCAAAGTTCAGCCGGAAGGATCGGTTGTCCAGATTGGTCGTGCCGACGGCGGCCAGAGTGTCATCAACCACAAGTACTTTTTGATGCATGAAACCGTCCGTATAACGGAACACGCGCGCGCCGCAGTCACGGATCTCGTCGAAATAGGCAAAAGCGGCCAGCCACGGCAAGCGGTGATCAATCACGTCCGGAACGAGGATACGCACATCCACGCCACGCATCGCCGCGTGTTGCAGTGCGGTCATGACATCGATGTCGGGAACAAAATAGGGCGATGCAATCCACAACCGCTCTTTCGCCTCGGCAATTGCCGAAAAGAACATCATGGCACCGGTTTCCGTTTCATCGCCGGGGCCTGTTGCCACCAATAGGGCATTCATGTCCTGCTCGGATACGCTGCCCGCCCAATCAAGATCATCAATCAGGTCTTCGTCACGAGCCCAGTGCCAGTCTTCCGTGAAGATGAGTTGCAATTGCCTGACGATATGACCCGTCATCCTGATATGCGTGTCTCGCCAATGGCCGAAATGCGGGTCTTCGCCCAGATATTCAACACCTACGTTGTGACCACCGATAAAGCCTGTTTCGCCGTCGATAATGACGGTCTTGCGGTGGTTCCGATAATTCAGTTGAAACCTGAAATTGGGGCCGCGTTGCTGGCGCGGGTCGGCCACGTCGATTCCAGCATCGCGCATTGTGTCGAGATAGGTGTTTGGCAAGCCATAGCTTCCGACGGCATCGGTCATGAAACGGACATGCACACCACGTTTCGCAGCCTCTATCAGTTTGGTTTGCAGCTTACGTCCCAACGCATCGTCTCTGATGATGTAGAACTGGATCAGGATATAGTTCTTGGCCTTGTCCAAGGCTTCAAAAATGGCATCGAATGTCGCCTGACCATCGACCAGAAGCTGAGCGCCATTGCCACTTGAAATCGGAAGATGGGCCAAAAACTCAAACGGTCGTGGATTGATCGACATCTTGGACGGGTCAGGTCTGGAATAATCAGCAAAGGTCTTGATCCCCTCGACGACCCGTTCACTTTGCTGGCGTGCAATACGATAGCCGCGAAACCGATGATGCCCCAGAAACAGGTATAACGGCACAGCAAAGAATGGGGCTGACACCAGAAAGACCACCCAGCCAACGGCCCCTTGCGGCGTCCGCGCAGTTTGCGCGGCGCGGACTGAAAACACGATGGCCGTCGCGTACAACGTGAAAACAAAGATGGAAACAAGCACTGTCCACATGGCGTCTTAAGTCTTTCGGGCCGTTCAGTTTCTTCCAGTGTAGACCCGTGACCAATCTTTCGCCATATCGACTATGATCCAGCCCTTGTTCGGTCCCTGATCCAGACCATCAACCAACCCTCCAACAGGGCTTTCGCGGTCATAAGCCCATTCCCGCTCGGCATCCGTATGATGGATCAGAACCCCCAGACGAGGCCCGTCACCCGAGGTGGTCCAGTCCAGCATGGCGAAATCGCCGTCCGAATTGCCCCCGGCCAGAATTGGGCGCTTGCCGATTGTGCGTTCGATGTTGATGGGTTTGCCTTCCTTGTCATCGACAAAGGCAATCCCGGGGGCCTTTATGACTGTGGGAACTCCATCGATGTCTTCGAAGGTGGAATTAGCATAGGTGCCCAAAATCTGTTCAGGCGGGATGCCATAGGCCTGTTCCGCGAAGACCCGCATGAAGTGAATACCGCCGCCCGAGACAATATAGGTTTTGAACCCTTCGTCCCGCAGATAGCGCAATAGCTCGACCATGGGCTGATAGGTCATTTGGTCATAGGGCAAACCGGTGTCTGGGTGCCGGGCCGAGGCCAGCCATTCGGCGACTTCAGTCTGAAACTCCTCGACGCTGGTTCCGGAATGCGATGCGTTCACGACTTCGATCAATGCATCGTGGCCCCCTTGAAGAACGGTCGCAAGATCATCTTCGGAGGCAGCTTTCAAAGCAGGTGTGGACAGTATCGATGGATCCTGTTCAGCCAGTTCTGAGAGCCTGTCCATGGCAAATAAAAACTGGAAGTAAACCGGCTGTTCGGCCCAAAGCGTTCCGTCATTGTCAAACACTGCGATCCGGGCTGCTGGGGTTACGTAGCTTGCGTTTTCAGGATCCGTCACCGCCTCGACAAATTCAACGATACGGTCCCGCGTTTCCGAGGCCGCCCATGAGGGCAGCGGATCTGCGGATGCCGTGACGCTTGCAAATCCATTCAGTACGACTGCAACAGCCAAGGCTAGGGGCGCTCTTGTCATGGCCTTTTTCCTTCGACGCATGTTTTGGCAAAAATACCGTTGTTAAAACAAGAAACCCGCAGCGCCGTTCAGGTGCTGCGGGTTCAGGTGTCGTGAATTTACTTGGAGCCGACCTGACTGAAGATCTTGTCCTTGGCGTCGCCAATCGTAAAGCTACCCGGCTTCTGACGCGGCGGGAACTCTTCGAAGGTTTCCAGGAACTGGCCCACATATTCTGCCGCAGGCAACAGCAGATAAACGCGGTCTATATACCAGTCCCAATAGGTGTTGGACGTGACATTGGACCGCTCATACGGATCGCGGCGCAGGTTAAAGAGCAACGGAATACGCAGTTCGGTCCAAGGCTCGGCCCAGGCGCGCAAAGTCTGCGGATAACGGTGCTCAAGAAACACTGCTTTCCAGTCGTCATAACGCAGTGCGGTCAGATCACCGTCGTCCGAGAAGTAGAAAATCTCGTGACGTGGGCCTTCATCTGCTTCACCGGTTAGGTATGGCAGGAAGTTGTATCCATCCAGATGCACTTTGTAGTCTCGCCCGCCGCCGACTTCGGCCACGGAAATCCCTTCAAGCAGTTGTTCCTTGATGTCCGGATTTCCAGCAACCGCCAGATATGTCGGCAACCAGTCCATGTGATGCATGATTTCATTGCTGATTGAACCGGCCTCGATTTGACCCGGCCAGCGAACCATAGACGGTACGCGCCAACCACCTTCGTAGTTGGTGTTCTTTTCACCTCGGAACGGCGTCATCGCCGCATCCGGCCAGGTGTTCATGTGCGGGCCGTTGTCGGTGGAATAATGGACGATCGTGTTGTCCGCGATCCCCAGTTCATCCAGCAGGGCAAGGAATTGGCCGATATGCATGTCATGCTCGATCATCCCTGCTTGGTACTCATCCATGTGCTTGCCGGCGATTTCGTCGGCTTTTGTGCGCATTTCGTCTTTGACATGAGTACGGAAGTGCATTCTGGTGCCAGACCACCAAACAAACCACGGAACACCTTCTTCGGTCTTGCGCGTAATGAAGTCGAGCGCGGCCGCAACCGTTTCGTCATCCACCGTTTCCATACGCTTTTTGGTCAACGGGCCGGTGTCTTCGATCGTTCCGTCAGCCTTGGATTTTATGACCCCCCGCGGACCGAACCGTTCGCGGAATTCGGGGTTTTGGGGATAGTCTTCGTTCTCAGGCTCTTCTTCGGCGTTCAGGTGGTAGAGATTTCCGAAAAATTCATCAAACCCATGATTGGTCGGTAACATCTCGTCCCGATCGCCCAAATGGTTCTTGCCAAACTGACCCGTTGCATAGCCTTGAGCTTTTAGAAGGCCGGCAATTGTAGGGTCTTCAACCTGCATGCCCTCTTTTGCACCCGGTAAGCCCACTTTGGACAGACCGGTGCGGAACACAGACTGGCCCATGATAAACGAGGACCGGCCAGCCGTGCAGGATTGTTCGCCATAGTAGTCAGTGAAGATCATGCCTTCCTTGGCGACTCTGTCGATATTGGGTGTCTGATATCCCATCAGGCCCATGGTATAGGCCGAGATGTTAGATTGACCGATGTCGTCGCCCCATATCACAAGAATATTGGGCTTTTGATCCTGTGCCCAAGCTGGCAGGGCAAGGGTAACAGCAACTGTTGCCACTGCGAACCTGCGCATTGCGCTGCGCCAATTGTTTGCAATCATTCGTGGAGGTGACATTGAGTGCTCCTGATTTAACGAGCTTTAACAACCCGGAAAATTGAAATTTAGAAGAAGCGGCTAGCTTTAAGGTCGAAGCCGCAGGCAAGTTGTTGAATGCCTGAACAAAAATTAGCTGTTTGTCCGGGAATCGAACGGAACTAGCTTAAGCGATGAAACGTATCTAAAACTTATCATATGATCATTTTGAAAGATACAAATGTTTGATACTGATGGAGATCTGCGGATCCTGACTCAAACCGACTGGTTTGGCACGCGCGCTTCAAGTTTTCAGAAGAATCTTATGACTTGTGGGGTTCCCAAAACCTTTGACCCTGGCGAAACCCTTTACCATTATGGTGACCAGGCAAATGGCATTTACGCTGTACTTGATGGATCTGTTCAGATCACTGCGCCTGCCGACGACGGGCAGGAACTTGTCTTGCATCAGGACGGTACAGGCTTCTGGATCGGGGATCTCGCACTTTTTGCCGAAGCGCAGAGACTGGTCAGCGTAGTGGCCACGCAAAAGACACGCACATTGTTCTTTCCCAACTCCCGCGTGGAACGAATGGTTCAGGAAACCCCCGAATACGTTCGTGATTTCTATGCGCTGACTCGTGAAAATATGAAGACTGCTTTACGTATTATGGCGAACTTGGCGGTAACTGGATCGGAAAAGCGTCTGGTGCTGCGGTTGCTGCATCTGGACGAAGGCGCTTCGAAATCGGATGGCTGGATCGTTGTGTCTCAGGAAGAGCTTGCTGAACTGGTGGCGGTATCTCAGCCGACTTTGCACCGAAATCTTCACCGCCTGGCGGATTTAGGTCTTGTAGAGTTAGCTTATGGTAGGCTGAGGTTGATCGATAGGCGCGAGTTGATCGCAAGCTGTCAAAGTTGAAATCTAAGGATTGAGCGGGGGCAGGGATCTGCTCTGCCGTGTTGCCGAACCCCTCAGCGCACCTAGGCTCTGTAATGCAGACCCCCAATCCTCTGGTCTCTTTTGAGGTATCTTGGAATACCGCGCCGCGCCGATCTGCGTCAGACTGCGCTCGAGACCCGAAGAGCGCGCGGGTTGAGTGCTACGCGATTTCCAAAGCTCTAACGCCTCGTAAGCAGCGGGCAAGTCCTGTGATTGCAGGGCGTTTCTCAAGGAATCGAAAGCATATTTTTCAGAGGCGAAGTATGAGCGCCGCCGCTCAGCCTTCCAAACTTTATAGCGGGGGCGAAGAAAACGCACCAATGCCCAAAGCGCGAGTGCAAGAACTGTAAGACAAAGCACCGCCTGGATGATGGTTTCCATATCAGGCGGCTGCCGCTTGGGCGGTGTAAGGGTAAGTTCGATTGATGGAACCGAGGCCGTTTCGACCAGATTGGTGTCCAGATTGAACCAGTCGATCGAAACTGCTGGCAATTGTGCTTTACCGCCTTCCTGCGCGATGTACACAGTTTCTTCGACGCGTTGTCCGGACAGCACGCCACGATCTTCGGTTTCTAAAAATCGGGGCTCTTTGGGATAGGCGCGCAGCAAAGGGCTTTGGACTTGCGACGACAACTGGGGGATCATCAAAGGCGTGGTGCCCGTGACTATCGCGCTTAACTCGCGAGTGATGGCATCGCCTGCCTGCATGTCTGTCGGGCCGTCCGTTTTCTGGTTAAGAGAGAAACCGGTCGCGATAATCAACGGATCAAGTCCTCTGGCGCCTTCGGGGATCTCGGCGCTGAGCTGTATGGGCGGAAGCGGCAGAGAGATCTGGATGGAGTCGTTGGTCTGAGGATCGGCATAGGTCACGACAACCTCTTGCGCATCGAACGCGACCGGGCCTGCTGCCAAAGGATACACCCGATAGCTGCGCTGCACACCCGACCATGTCTGACCGTTCACGGTTTCGCTAACCGGTCCGGAGGCCCGTTCTGGCAGACGAACCAGTAGGTTTTGGTGTTCCAGGGATGGAAATACCGGTGGTTGCGGCATGAACGTTGGAACCAAGACCTTGATGCGAACGATTGCTGGCTGTCCTACGATGACGGCCTCGTTCGGGACGTCAATGGTAACCTGCGGCTGGCTGGCCTGATTACTCTGAGCGAGCACTGGAAGCGGTAGAAAGAGAATGAAGAAAACAAGGTATCTCATTCTCTTTGCACCTGATTATCCAGTAGGAACCTGTTCTTCAGGAAATCCTGCATATCGGTGTCAATCGTACTGATCCACTGATCAGATGACAAAGTCTGCGGCCCGTCCCTGGTGGTTTGAACCGTGGTTTCGCTGCCGCGCGCCGCGTCATTGTCAAACACCGTGTCATCAGCTCCGATGCCAGCCTCTTCACCTGTATCAGACTGTTCGCGCGTCGTTTCAACATAGTCCAGGATGGCCTTGGACACTTCGAGATTGTGCTGGGCTTCCGGCCAGTCCGGACGACGTTCCAGAGCTGCTTCGAAGGCAGATATGGCAGGACGGTATTCTCGGTTTCTTATGCGTGCCATCCCTTCGGCAAACGCGGCCTCTGGGGTATCCAGCGCGAAAAAAATGGACGATGCTTCCGAATATTGACCATCCCTGAGATAAGCATATCCCTTGTAATATGGATCCTCAAACAACTCTGCTGCATCACCGAAGCGCTTTTGGTTCATTGCGTTCTGACCCTGCTGGTCGGGGGTTAAAAACCAATCTCTCCACCCCTCTGCGCTCGATCCGGATGGCGGCAGCACGAACATAGACAGCACTGCCCAACGGATCACCCATCCCTTGCGGAACCATAGCAGGGTCAACAAAGCAGCAGGCCAGGCCAAGATCCAGCCATTGTCCTGCCAATCCAGGCGTTCATCGTCATCCAGAGCCATTGTATAGGCTGATTCAATCTGGCGCATCAGTCGAATGATGTCCCGGTCATCGTCTGAAAATGGAACAATGGATGCGCCCCGGACGTTGTCCAACTGGGCGATGCGATCACCATCAGGCAACATGGTGAGAATGAAAATGTCAGTAGTTGAGGAGGTTAACCCCGTTACTTGAGATGGATCCAGGTCATCCAGAACGAACAGCACAGCCCCTGGGGTATCGCTGTCACCAAGAATGGACTGAGCCAACACAAACGCGCCGGCAGCGGCGTCCCCCGCAGCAGGCATTACCGCCGGCGTCAAACCCTCAAGCAAAGGGCGAAGAATGTTGGCGTCTTCGGTCAAGGGGGCGACACGGTGCGACGAGCCCGCATAGGCGATCAGGGCGGTGCGTGCGCCTGCGCGTTCGTTGATCAGGTCAGTGATCTTGAACCGTGCTCGGTCCAGCCGTGAGGGCGCAAGGTCAGTGTTTTCCATGCTGTCGGTGACCTTAAGAGCGATCACCAACGGCGCGGTATCTGCAATCAACGGGTTGGGCGCACGCGACCAAGTCGGACCTGCGGCAGCGAGCGTGACAAGTGTTGCTATGATCATGGCAACATCAATGGGGTGAATGTACCGGGTCTCATCCTGACCCAACTGTAAGGCCGCCGCAAGGTGTGGGGCGATCCCCATAGGCGGTTTGGCCTCAGCCGAATGGTTGGGTCTGATCACCCACCATAACGCGATGATCGGGATGAGAAGCAGCAGGTAGTAGCCTCGGATAAAATGGAAATCTGTCAGGTCCATTGTCAAACGACCCTTTTGCGCCGCTGGGAGAAATGGAACCCGGCGACGCTGATCAGAATGACGATGAACGCAAGCACCAATGGAACATGGGCAAGGCTTTGCGTAGGGCGATAGCTTTGTGTTTCGACGATTCTGGGGTTCAGTTTATCAATGCGTTCGTATGTCTGTTCCAGAGCAGCGGTATCGTCGGCAAAGAAGTACGCTCCGCCCGTGCGATCGGCGATGTCCTGTAGTGCCTGCAAATCCACACGGTCTTCGCCCGAGGCATTCGGATCTCCAACACCAATCGTGTAGATGACTACATTCTTTTCAGCGGCGATTGCCGACGCATTGACAGGCGTCATGCGGCTGGAGGTATCGGCGCCGTCACTGAGGACGATCATGAGGCGCTGCTCGACCTCGCTGGACTCAAAGGTTCGAATTCCAAGCCCGATTGCATCGCCCAGGGCTGTGTTCGGACCGGCCATGCCAACTTGAGTTTGATCCAGGAACCCATTCAAACTGTTCAGATCTTCCGTGAACGGAGCTTGAATAAACGCGCGTGTTCCAAAGATGATCAAGGCCATTCTGTCACCATCTCTCTCGGAAATGAACTGTTTCAGAACATCCTTGACGGCCTCCAGCCTTTGCATCGGAGCACCGGACCCGGTTTGGAAGTCGCGCTGATCCATCGAGCCCGAGATATCCAATGCCAGAACGACATCTCGGGCGGACTTTTCCACCACGAAAGAATTGCCCAAATGTTCCGGACGGGCCAGTGCCAGAACCAAAAGCAGCCAGACCACGATGACACTTGCCGTTTGAAGCCAGGCCCGGCTTCGGATCATTGATCCGGACTTCGGCTCAACGCCCGCGGCTCGCGCAACGCGACGAAAAAACGGAATACGAATGGACGCGGTTTTTTCGCGCTGGGGTGGAGCAATCATATGAACCAGCACTGGCAGTGGAAGCAACAGAAACACCCACGGAGCAGCAAATGAAATCATCACGTACCCCGATACGGTTTGTGGGATTTGATCCAATGCCGCGCAAGCTGTATCAATGCGAGGTTTGGTGGAAGGTCCTTGTATGGCGCTTCAATCAGCGTTTGACCCCTTTTTGATTTAAATTCAATATTATTAGAGGTTAGCGCGAGAAAGTTCAGCCACTCATCTCCATGCATTCCGGCGACCTGGTCGCGCGGATACGCGGCCAGTGCAGTGCGGCGAAGGATTTCTGCAACCTTTGCCGAAGGGATGTCAGGTGTTGCAAGCTCTACCAACGCATATTGTCTGTATGCGTTCGCTCGTCTGCGTCTGACGATCATGACTCCAGCGAAAACAACAAAGACCAGCAGAATTGCAACCAACACGATCCATCCCCAAGTCTGCGGTATCATCGATACAGGCGCGGGCTCTGGTGCCGGCTTGAGCATGTCTAACAGATCAACCAGAGATTTCCCGCTGGTGTCGACGCTCATTTCTGCCCCCTGCGATGGCCAAACAGCCGCAACAACTGATCCAGAGCGGGTTCCGAAGTTGTCAAAGGAACGACCGGAAATCCATATCGACGTGACCACGTATGCAGTTGCGCCAACCTGTCCTCCATGGACTTGCGAATTTTCACTGACAACTCAGGGTCGGAACTGTCGATTTCTATCTGCGCGTTTCCGTCCGAGACTGTCAGTTTCAGATCGGGTGCCAGAATGCGTGCGGTGGGATCAGCAATATTGAACACGATCAGATCGTTTGAGAGCGCCATGCGGCGCAGCAAGGACTCCGATCTTGCGTCAAGCCCGTCGCAGTCTGAAAACAGGCAGATCAGTCCGCTGGTTTGGGTGATATGCACCGCTTCTGTTAGCATGTCGTTCAGAGACAGGGTCGGCTGTGGGGCCAAGGCTGCGTGTAAGGCTGAATTCGCCGCTCCGATAGAAGACAGAAACCGCGTGAGGGCAGCCGCGCGGCGCTGTGGTCTATGTTCCGCAACGTTTGTGTCGCTGAATACGAGGCCACCGACACGATCGCTCTGGCCAAGGATCCGATGTGCGGTGATTGCTGCGGCTTCGGCAGCGATGACCGACTTCATGTAGACTTCCGTTCCAAAGAACATCGAAACACGCTGATCGACCAACAGAAGAGCAGGGCGATCACGTTCTTCGGTATATACTCTGACATGGGGTTTTCCCGTGCGCGCAGTGACCTTCCAGTCGATGGTTCGGATGTCGTCGCCCGGCAGATAATCGCGCAGTTCTTCAAAATTCAGACCGCGTCCGCGCAAGCGCGAGGCATGACGGCCATTGAGGATTGAGCGCGCGGGCTGGCGCGGCAACAGGCTGAGCGCCCTGGCTCGGGCACCCAAGCGCAAAAGATGGTTCGCATCGACATGTATGCGCGGGTCGTTCGGATATGGCGCAGTCTGGGTCATGCGACCGATTTCCTTGGTGGCTAGGGGAATGCAACCAGACGTAAGAGTTCCGCGATCACATCATCCGCAGATTTGTCTAATCCCTGGGCTTCGAAACTGAGCGTTACGCGATGGCGAAACACTTCATGGGCTATGGCACGTATGTCGGCAGGATCGACATAGTCGCGTTCATTCATCCAAGCATGGGTTCGCCCGCATTTATCCAATGCCAATGAGGCGCGCGGGCTTGCACCGATTTCAATCCAACCTGCGAGTTCAGGACTCAGGGCTTCAGGCGTACGGGTCGCCTGTACAAGGTCGGCCATGTAACGGTCCATCGCATCAGAGACGTGAATTTGCCCGATTTCGGACCGGGCCTCAAAAACCGCGTCTTGAGGAATGGCTGCCAAAGTTTTTCCCGACGTGCCCTTGCCAGCTGCGATTTCTTCGCCCCTGACCAAACGGATCACCTCAACCTCGTCTTCGACCGGGGGATATGTGATTTGTACGTGCATGAGAAACCGGTCCATCTGCGCCTCGGGCAGCGGATAGGTGCCTTCTTGTTCGATGGGGTTTTGGGTCGCCATCACGATAAACAGAGGATCCATCTTATGCGTGGTGCCAGAAACGGTCACCTGCCGTTCTTCCATCGCCTCAAGCAAAGCGGCCTGTACCTTGGCAGGAGCACGGTTGATTTCGTCGGCAAGAACGATGTTGGCAAAGATTGGTCCGGGTTCGAACTTGAAATCGCCCCCGGTGTCGGTTTGCTGAAATATTTCGGTTCCGGTCACATCCGACGGCAACAGATCCGGGGTGAATTGAATGCGGCTAAAGCTTGCATCCATGTTCTTTGCCATCGCCTTGACCGCGCGTGTCTTTGCCAGACCCGGCAGGCCTTCGATCAGGAGGTTTCCGTTTGCCAAAAGCCCGATCAGCAGGCGATCAACTACCTCTGTCTGGCCGATGATGGATTGGCCCATACGGGATCGAAGTTCCATGATCTGGTTGAGTGCGCTCATTAATGTATCCCGTAATGGACCGATACGCTGGCCTTGCAGCGGGGCATTTGCAAAGGCCAAATTTCGGGATTTTCAAATAATGATAGAATGTTAACAGGACACTCGCACTCAATCCACTATGAATTCCGAGGTTTGAGTTTTTGAATGTCTGATTTGAGCCCGGAGCTTATGGGGCCGGGATTGCCTGGATCGCGAAGGGTTGTCGACCAGTGCCTTGGTCTGTCACACCCAACATTCCGGTTCCAGCTCAGATTGTTCAAGATACTATGCTGGTTCTCATTCAGGTGGGGCGGAATTTCATATCCATTCAGGGTGGCCCAGACCCCGCTCCAAAGGCGACCGACGGACCACGGATTGTAACCGCCGCCGCCCAGAACCAGAAACCGGGGTGTCAGAGTTTGGAGACGGGCAACAGCCCGCCAATGAGCATTGTTCGACAAGGTCAGGCGGGACAAAGGGTCTTCGGCCACGGCATCGGCGCCGCATTGCAGGACGATGGCCTGCGGTTTGAAGGCGTCGGTTGCAGGAAGGATCAACTGGTCAAGTATCAGATCGAACTCGTCATCATTCAGGTTCCGGGCCACCGGCAAATTGAAGGCTGCGCCGCCTGCATCGTCTTCCAGAGAACCGGTAAATGGCCAACGACGTGCCTCGTGCACCGAAATCATGCGGAGTTTCGTGGATCCATGAAAGGCCGCTTCAACGCCATCACAGTGATGGGCGTCAATGTCGACATAAACGATGCGGTCCAGCCCGGTGTTCAACAAGGTTTGGATCGCCAACACAGGATCGTTGAGATAACAAAACCCGTTTGCCCGATCTGCCAGCCCGTGATGCGTACCACCTGCCGGGTTGAAAACAATCCCGCCGTCGCGGATCAGTTCCGCTGCCAGCATCGAGCCGCCAGCCGCAGTAGCAGGCCGTCGATACATTTCGGCAAACACGGGGTTCGACAGTGTCCCGAGACCATAACGTTCGCGTGTGTCGTCCGATACGTGCTGATCCCTCTCTGCCTGTTGCAAGGCGGCGATGTAATCTGGCGTATGAAACGTCTTCAGGGCGCTGGGTTTTGCGCAGGGGCTGACCCGGTAGTTTTCTGACGTCAACCACCCCATTGCCCGGCACAGATCGATGACGGTTGAAACCCGTGGTATCGCCAGCGGGTGTTTCGACCCGTAGGTCGAGTTTCGATAGATTTCCGATCCGATGAACAGTGGACGCGTCATGACCTAGCTTGCTGTGGCCTGACTGTTATCCTCGCCCAACCTGCCATCCAAGGACATCAATATCGCAACCGGGCGCAGCGCAGGGATGTGGCTGAACACAATCAGGATGCAAACGGTCAGCGGTACGCTCAGAAAGGCGCCGATCAGACCCCAGACCGTTGTCCAAAAGGTCAGGGCCAGAATAACAAGGAAGGTCGACATGTTCAGAGACCGGCCGAGCATGGCAGGGTCCACAAAATTACCGATCAGAAACTGGATCGTGCCGCAGCCCAGAACGATAACCAGAAACGGAACGATAGTTTCAAACTGAACAAGCGCAATCATGGCCGGAAAGAACACGGCAATGATCGAACCGATTGAGGGGATGAAGTTCAGAGCAAAGGTCAGAACAGCCCATGTTTCTGCGTATTCCAGTCCAAGCGCCCGGAAAACCGAATAGCTGATACTTGCCGTAATCAGGCTTATCAGGGTCTTGACGCCGACATAGCGCTGCAGGCTGACCGAGATCGCATCCAGCATGGTCGAAAACTCGGCCCCGGTTTTCGGATCTCCTGCGGCAAGCTGGATCTTTTTGCGAAAGGCCAGTCGTTCAGCCATCAGGAAGGCGACATATAGGCTGATCAGAAAGAACTGGTTCAATAGCGAGGTTGCGCTGCCCAGAAGCAAACGTGCGACATAGGACATGTCGATACTGACCAGATTGTCGCGAATGAACGTGGTGACATCGTTGCCGACGAGACCCGTAATACGCTCAACCGCGCCGTCAAACTGATTCTCATAGGTAGTGATGGATCGTGCGAATTGCGTCGCTTGGCTGCCCAGCACATACATGATCATGAACAAACCAGCCAAAACGACGGTGACGCCGGCAATATTGGCCAACCAAACCGGAGCCCGGGTCAGCGCAACGACGCGATCGCTCAGCGCAATGATGAGAACGTTTACCAACAACGCCATGGCAAGCGGGATCAGAAAGTTCGCACCGGCATAGAGACCAAGCACGATCAGTGTCGCGATGATACATGTGTCCCGAACAACTGACAGTCGAAGCCTGGGTCGAACCGTGATGTCTTTCTGATCCGGGGTCATTCAGTATCCTGTGTCTGACAAAAGCAGAGCCCAAAACCCGCCCTGTGTGGCCCAATCCTGCACGCGAGACCCGGTTTATGCAATGCGTTCAGGCATTTGTTGGCCTTCATTCTCCATAATGATACCGATCACGGGTTTTGTGTTCTTTTTCGGCAGGTTAGGTTTGCAGGATGACCTCTCCTGCGAATCCCCTGTTTGGCCGACCTGTTCAGGCTCTCTGGCTGGCAATACGCCGGTTCGGCAGAAAGAATGGTTTTGTTATGAGCAGCCATGTTGCCATGTCGCTGATGATGGCGCTGTTTCCCTTTGTGCTGTTCACGGTGGCATTGGCGGGGGCACTGTCACAGGGCTATGTCACGGATGAGCTGATCGACCTGATTTTCGGGGCGTGGCCAAAGGACGTCGCGGATCCCATCGTGGCCGAGTTGCGTGCTGTTCTGGCTGGGTCCGGTTCGGGCGTCATTACGTTGGGCGGCCTGCTAGCGATTTATTTTGCCTCAAACGGCGTGGCGGCGGTGCGTGCGGCCATGAATCAAGCTTATCACGATCAGGACAGTTGGCCTTTCTGGAAAACCCGGCTGCTATGTCTAGTCTTGGTCATTCTGGGCGGTTCGGCCATCCTGATAATCGCGGCGGTCGAGGTTGTTTTGCCGGTCTATACGAGACTGGTGGCAGAGCACACTGAAGTAGCTGTTGCCAATTGGTTTTCCGTGGATCGCCTGCGCTGGACGTTTACCGTGGCGGTTCCCGCAGGCACCGTCCTTCTGGCGCATCTTGTTCTGCCAACCCGCAGGCACAGCCTGATGCAAATTCTACCCGGCGTCATGCTGACTTTGGTTTTGTGGGCAGCCGGAGGGTGGGCCTTTTCAGTCTATATCAGCCAGTTCGCCACATACAGCGCCACTTATGCAGGTTTGGCCGGAGCCATGGCTGCGCTGATTTTTTTGTACCTATGCTCCGCGATGCTGATCCTTGGGGCCGAATACAATGGTGCATTGATTGATCTGCAGAACGCCGCTGACGGAGACACCGCATGAGAGTTGTCATAATGCTGGCGTGCCTTGCAATTGCTGGTAAAGTTCATGCGCAAGCGGCAGACTATGTCGGCTCAGATCGGTGTACTGAATGCCATCAACAGGAAGCCGATGCCTGGGCTTCGTCACACCATGCGCTGGCTTGGACAGGCCCCAGTGACGGCGCTCTTGTCGCTGATTTTAGCGGAACCCAGTTCGATCATGACGGGATGACTGTCGAGTTTGGAGAAAAGGCAGACAGGTTCACCGCTCGCGTGACAGAAAAAGACGGGCTGTCGACGGAATATGACGTGCATTCCGTCGTTGGGATCGAACCCTTGCAGCAATACCTTTTTGAGACTGAGCCGGGTCGCTTGCAAAGCTTTGATGTGGTTTGGGACACGCAGCAGAAGCGGTGGTATCACCTGTATCCGGAACAGGACTTGCCACCCGATGACGGTTTGCATTGGTGGGGGCCGTACAAGAACTGGAATGCGCGTTGCGCCGAATGTCATGCCACGGGATTTGAGAAGAATTACATCCCTCAAACCAGAACCTACAGCTCGCAACAGGTTGAGATCGGTGTCGGGTGCGAAGCCTGCCACGGGCCGGGGTCTGCACATATCGAATGGATCGAAGGGCAGGGCATAGCAGACGGTCTCAGCGATACGGGTTTTCTGATGAGCTGGGGCAAGGGCCAGACCGAGGCAGAGATACAACAATGCGCCGGATGCCATTCCCGCCGTGAAGCGCATGGTAACGGAAATCCGGTTCCGGGAACCCCGTATCACGATGCCTATAATCTGGCCGTGTTGCGACCTGGTTCGTATCATCCTGACGGGCAGATACTGGATGAGGTTTACGTCTACGGCTCGTTCCTGCAGTCCAAGATGTATGCGCGGGGCGTTGGTTGCATGAATTGTCATGAACCGCATAGCGCGGATTTGAAAGCCGAAGGGAACGCGGTTTGCACGCAGTGTCATTCCCCTGCAGGAAACCCGGAATTCCCGACCCTCGCATCAAAGGATTATGACACCCCCGAGCATCATCATCACCCTGAAGACAGTGAAGGGGCCCAATGCAAAAGCTGCCACATGATCGAGCGGACCTATATGGGTGTTGACAGTCGTCGCGATCACAGTTTCCGCATTCCACGACCGGACCTGGGGCTGGGCGTTGACGCCTGCACAGACTGTCATCAGGGTGAAGATCAGGCTTGGGCTGCCAACCAGATTGACGGCTGGTTCCCCGGCTCATCCAATCGCGGGGAGCATTACGGGACCGTTTTCCAGGCCGCTGCCGAAGGGCAACTCGAAACACCAGAGGGTTTGCTCTCCGTCGCAATGGATGCGTCGCAACCGGGCATCGTGAGAGCGACCGCCGCTTATCTGATGCAACCTTTCGGCTCACCAGAGGTTGCCGCGATCACTGCGCCCCTTTTGCAAGACGATGATCCGCTGATACGGGCGAATGCCGCAGCACTGCAGCGTCAGGCCAGCCCGGCGGATCAGGTGCTAAGGTTGGAGCCCTTACTATCCGACCCTCTGCGAAACGTGCGCATTGCTGCTGCCAAAGAATTCCTGAATGTTCCACCGCAAGCCCTGACACCTCAGCAGCGGACATTGGCGGGGGCAGGCATGTCCGAGTGGCAAGAGGCGATATCGAATAGGCTAGATGCCCCGGAAACTCATCTGGTTCTGGGAGGAATGGCGTTAACGCTGCGCAATGCACCGGCCGCAGAGCAGGCCTTCCGAGAGGTTGTGACGTTGGACCCACAGCGGGCCGAAGCGTGGCCTATGCTGGTGCAATTGGTCCAGATCAATCGTGGTCCGGAAGATGCACGTGCCGCACTGCGCGAGGCACTGGACAGGTTGCCCGATGATCCGGCTTTGAATCAATTGTTGCAACAACTCGGTCCCTGATCCGGCATACGGCTGCCCGAATTGTTCCATCTTCGCGGCAAGATTTCCTACTAACACCACTTAAGCTGTGCTGTTTAGAGGTGATCGATGTCCATTGAAACGACAAGGCAGAGAACAACGAGTCTTACCCCGATTTCTTTGGCGCAACGCATAGAAGAGCTGCGCAACCGGGAACCAGTATACGTGACGCACGGAGATACACTGATGTTGCAGGGCATGGCGGCCACGTCGTTGCGCGAACAACGTCTAAGCGGAAACCTCATCAGGTTGGACGATTAAGATTCGCCGCGAAACCCTGTTGCCACAACGAATTTTTCCGAACTGTCCGAACGTGATGCGGGTGGTTTGACGTTGGCCACTTTCAGAAACTTCTGCTTCAGAAGTTTTTGCAGATCGCCTTCAGCCCCCCCGGCCAGAACCTTGGCCACGAAGGTGCCGCCCTCCTCCAGCACATCAAATGCGAAATAGGCTGCGGTTTCACACAGTGCCATGATTCGCAGGTGGTCGGTCTGTTTGTGCCCGGAAGATGAAGCGGCCATGTCCGACATCACCACATCTGCCTTGCCGCCAAGCCAGTCTTTCACCTTTTGATCGGCATCGTCTTCCAAAAAGTCCAGCACATAGGTATCAGCCCCGGCAACGGGTTCGATCTCTTGCAGGTCAATGCCCAGCACGGTTCCGACTCGTTTGCCAGACTTTTCACCCAACGCGTTCACGCGTTTGGCGGCCACCTGACACCAGCCGCCAGGTGCACAGCCCAGATCAACGACGCGCGCGCCAGGTACAAGAAAACGGAATTTGTCGTCCAGTTCCAATATTTTATAAGCCGCACGCCCACGATAGCCATCGGACTGAGCGCGCTTGACATATGGGTCGTTCAACTGCCGCTCAAGCCAGCGGGTCGAACTGAGCTTTCGCCCACGTGCGGTTTTAACCTTCACCTTCAGGTCGCGCTGCCCGCGGCCCGAGTTGTTTTTTCCAGTCGGTGTCTTCGCCATCAGAACGGTCCGTCTTCCAATACACCGTCCGCACTCATCTGCGCATAAAGCAAGCCTTCACGCAGCCCCCGGTCCGCCACGGAAAGGCGGTCGGTGGGCCAGCAACGTAACAAAGCCTGCAAAATGGCCGAGCCGGACATGATCAGGGCTTGCCGGTCATCACCAATTCGAGGGTCCCGGCGGCGCCCGTGAGGGCCGAGTTCTAAATACCCACGTATGACTTTGTCAATCTGATCGCTGGTCATGCGCAGCCCGTCCACCTTGGTCCGGTCATACCGTTTGAGGCCCAGATGCGACGCTGCAACCGTCGTCACCGTGCCGCTTGTGCCGACGATCTGAAATCCCTCTCGCGCCTGTACGTCTTTATAAGGCGCGAAATCGGCAAGGTTTTCCTCGAAAAACCAGCTCATCAGGGCAAAGCGCGCAGAATCGTCTTCAACATCGTGGAACTGATCCCGCAATGTGGCCACGCCCAGCGGCACACTGATCCAATCCACGACTTTAGCGGCGGGGAAGGGGCTGTCGGCGGTGTGGAACCCGTTATGTAATCGCATGATCGCGGCCGGACGGTCGCGGCGAGGAACGGATGAGATATCGATCCAGACCAATTCGGTCGAGCCGCCACCTATATCGACAACCAGCAATTGCTCGGTCTTGGTTGATACAAGCGGTGCACAGGAAATGACCGCCAGACGCGCTTCTTCCTCGGGCTGAATGATATCAAGCGTCAGACCGGTTTCCCGTTTTACCTGACGAATGAATTCACGCGAATTCTTGGCGCGACGGCACGCCTCGGTCGCGATCAGACGCATCCGTCTGACCCTGTTGCGTTTCAGTTTTTGCTGACAGATTCGCAATGCCTGTACGGTACGGGCCATAGACGCCCGCGACAGACGTCCGGTACGTTCCAGCCCCGAGCCCAACTGCACGGATTTGGAAAAACTGTCCACCACATGGAACCCGCTGCCCTTGGGCTGGGCTATCAACATGCGGCAGCTATTTGTCCCCAGATCCAGCGCCGCATATAACGCATCTGGATCGGGTCTTGCCGGCGCGGGGCTTTCGACCGCTTTCGGGAACGCGCCCGCACCTTTGGGACGCTTGGGCGCCATCTTCACGCCCTCCGATTTTCGAGTTAGTTTGACCCTAGGCGGGGGATTGCCGACGCGCAAGTGATTTCAAAATTGAATTTAATGCGAGTGTCACAAGCCGTTCATACTGAGGTGCGATGGGCGTCCACAGAACCCTCAGTAGGATTCTTTAAAAGCTTACAGCCAGATACGGAGATTATCATGAAAGACGATCACACCCTTTCTTTTGATGAATACGACGAAATCGTAAACCCTCGTCCCGAAGAATGTGATTTTGACCGTGTGGTCGAACGCGCCTTGTCACGCCGTGGATTTATGGGAGGGGTTCTGGCTATGGGCAGTTTTGCCGCTGTCGGTGGTTCGATTCTGCCAACAGGTGCCCGTGCCGCAGCGAACCGGTTCTCGTTCGAAGCGATTCCGGTGTCGACGGCGGACGATGTGATTGTGCCTGCAGGGTACAAGGCTGAAGTCATGGTGCGTTGGGGTGACCCGCTGTGGTCAGACGCGCCCGAATTTGATCACGCCACCCGTGGCACAGCGGCCAGCCAGGAACGCGCCTTTGGTGATAATACTGATGGTCAGGACGTTTTTTTCCACGACGGTCACGTTCTGCTGGTTGTGAACAATGAATACACCAACCGCGACATCCTTTGGGGCAACAATCCCGATGCCAAGGCGGCATCTGACGACGACGTTGCCAAAGGCATGATGGCGCATGGTGTTACGGTTGTTGAGATTGCCAACTCTGAGGGCGGGTGGGGCATCGTGAAGGACAGCCCTTATAACCGCCGCGTCACACCTCAGACCGATATGACGATCACTGGCCCGGCAGCAGGTCACGACCTTATGAAAACAACCGCCGATCCGTCGGGTACAGCTTGCAAGGGGACCTGGAACAATTGCGGCAACGGCAAGACGCCGTGGGGCACCTATCTGGCCTGTGAAGAGAATTTCAACGGCTACTTCTCGGCGGAGGACGAAAACCACGAAGTGAGCCCGGAACTGAAACGTTATGGCGTTTCAGCCAGCGATTGGGGTTATGGCTGGGCCAAAATTGACGACCGTTTCAACGTTGCCAAGGACCCCAACGAGCCAAACCGCGCTGGTTATGTCGTCGAGATTGATCCGACCGATCCGAATTCGACCCCGCGCAAGCTGACCGCGCTGGGTCGCTTCAAGCACGAGAACGCGGATACTGTGGTCAACAACGACGGTCGCGTTGTGGTGTACATGGGCGATGACGAGCGGGGTGAATTTCTGTACCGCTTCGTGTCCGATGGCGTTTACGCAGCCGGGGTGGACACGAATGCGCTGTTTGAAAGTGGCACGCTTTCGGTAGCCAAGTTCAACGATGACGGCACTGGTGAGTGGCTGGCGCTGACGCCCGAAACCACCGGTCTTGCATCGCAGGCCGAGGTTTGCATCCACACGCGTCAAGGCGCATCGGCGGTTGGCGGTACCACCATGGACCGTCCGGAGTGGGTTGCGTCAAATCCGAATGCGCCCGAGGTTTATTGCTGCCTGACCAACAACAAAAACCGTGGCGTTAAGCCCAATGCCGGGGGCGACGACACCTCGGTCAATGGTCCGAACCCGAGGGACAAGAACAATTACGGTCAGATTGTTCGGTGGCGTCCGAATGGCGGCGACCATACGGCTGCTGGTTTCGGCTGGGATCTCTATGTGCTGGCGGGCAATCCCACCGTGCACGGGGACGCTTATGCCGGGTCCGAGAACGTGAACGCTGACAATATGTTCAACTCGCCCGACGGGTTGAAGTTCGATAGCAACGGTCTGCTTTGGATTCAAACCGATGGCAACTATGGCAACGAAGGTGACTTCGCTGGTCAGGGCAACAACCAGATGCTGGCAGGCGATCCGGTCACCGGTGAAATCCGCCGCTTCCTGGTTGGTCCGAACGAATGCGAAGTCACCGGCCTCAGCTGGTCTCCAGACCGTCGCACAATGTTTGTCGGCATTCAGCATCCGGGCGAAGATGGCAACAGCCACTGGCCCGAGGGTGGCGAATCGGTTCCGCGTTCGGCGATCATCGCCGTTACCCGCGAAGATGGCGGTCTGGTTGGTTAAAGCGAACTGACACCTAAAATCTTGCCCCGGACGGCTGTTTCCGTCCGGGGTGTTTTGTTTTTATGCAGCGCCCTCATAGAGACGATGAGAATTATGATATGCGCGTTTGCCGGGAAACTGGTTACAAGCCCTGTACATCACCGTGGGCAAAAACGTCGCTGGAAAAGCGCCGTGTGTCGAAATTCGACCGACCCAAGCCTACATTGAAGTTTAGAACCAGCCCTATCGGGTTAGGAGGAATCACAACAATGCCTGACGTCACTATCGTGTACTGGCGCGACATTCCCGCTCAGGTCATCGTCGGCAAAGGCCGTCGTGGCTCCAAGCGGCAATTGGAAGAACGGTTCGAACAAGCGATCGACCGTGCCGCCATGAAGGTAAACGCTAAGGACAGTGATGCCTATCTGGCCGAATGGCGCAAAGCCGCACCTTTTGCAGTTGAAGGCGACCCTGCCGAGATTGCTGAAGCCGAGGCCGTGCGTCTGGAAACGGAATACGATCAGGACCGCGTCAAAGCGCTGATCGCCAATGACGGTTGGGCATGAGCCCCAGACTTTATGGGAGGCCGAAATGGCTTTGCTGAACTTCAAGAAACGTGATGCGGTCGAAAAGGCCCCGGTAAACCCCACCGTCGAAGCCTTTTTGCAGGGCTATTCGATCGAGGTGATGCCGCGCACCGCCGAAAAGGTTGACGATTTCCGTGCGCTGCTGCCGGAAGGCACGCGCGTTTACATCGCCCACATCGAAGGTACGCCCATCGAGGATATGGTCCAGACCGCCAAGCGTATTGCGGCGGAAGGCTATCCGGTAATGCCACATTTCCCGGCGCGGATCATCAAGGATGCCGCGACGCTGGAGAACTGGATTTCCATGTACCAGGGCGAAGCTGGCGTTGATCAGGCGTTGTTGCTGGCCGGAGGTGTTGCCAACCCGCATGGTGATTTCGACAGCTCAATGCAACTGCTGGAAACTGGTTTGTTTGACAAGGCAGGCTTCAAACGTTTGCACGTTGCAGGCCACCCCGAAGGCAATAAAGATATCGATCCGGACGGATCGACCCGGAATGTTGATGACGCTCTGCGCTGGAAACAGAAATTCAGCGAAACCACAGACACCGAAATGGCGCTGGCCACCCAGTTTGCCTTTGACGCCAAGCCGATCATCGCTTGGGCCGACAGCCTGAAGGAAGCGGGCATCAACCTGCCGATCCACATCGGCATCGCTGGACCGGCCAAGCTGCAGACCCTGATCAAGTTCGCAATCGCCTGCGGTGTTGGCCCGTCTTTGAAGGTTCTGCAAAAACGCGCCATGGACGTCTCCAAGTTGCTGTTGCCTTATGAGCCGACCGATGTTGTTACTGAACTGGCCAATCACAAAGCGGCCAACCCGGATTTCAATATCACCAACGTACACTTCTTCCCGCTGGGCGGAATCAAGACCAACGCCAACTGGGCGATCAATAACGGTGGCGCTTCGGCAAAGCCCGTAAACTCCTAAGGAACGGACATGACCCGTACAGTCGTAGAATCAAAAACAAAAACAGCCGTCCTGGGCTTTGACGAGCCATTCTGCGTGATCGGTGAGCGGATTAATCCGACCGGCCGCAAGAAACTGGCTGCCGAGCTGGAAGCGGGCGATTTCTCGACCGTTGAAAAAGACGCGCTGGCGCAAGTCGCTGCAGGCGCGACTGTTCTGGATATCAACGCGGGCGTTGTCTACAACTCGAACCCCAACCCGAACGAGACCGAACCGCCACTGATGCGCAAGATCGTCGAATTGGTTCAGGGTCTGGTCGAAGTGCCGTTGTGCATCGACTCGTCTGTTCCCGGAGCGCTTGAAGCGGGTCTGGAAGCAGCCGAAGGTCGTCCGCTGCTGAACTCGGTCACCGGCGAAGAAGAGCGTCTGGAGCTGGTTCTGCCGCTGGTCAAGAAATACAACGTGCCTGTTGTGGCCATCTCGAACGATGACACCGGTATCTCCGAAGATCCCGATGTGCGGTTTGAAGTGGCGAAAAAGATCGTTGAACGCGCCGCCGATTTTGGCATCCCCGCGCATGACATCGTTGTCGACCCACTGGTGATGCCGATCGGTGCGATGGCAACTGCGGGCCAGCAGGTGTTCGCTCTGGTCCGTCGCTTGCGCGAAGAGCTGGGCGTAAACACCACCTGTGGCGCATCCAACGTCTCGTTCGGTCTGCCGAACCGTCACGGCATCAACAACGCATTCCTTCCAATGGCGATGGGTGCCGGGATGACTTCGGCGATCATGAACCCCGTTGCGCTGCCAACCGGGCCCAAGAAAATTGCCGAGAAGAAGGCCGAGATCGAAGCCAAGGGCGTCATTCTGCCTGCGGACATGGATGATGAAACCTTCTGCCAGCTGTTCGGTCTGGGTTCGACCAAGCCGCGCGCCGGTAAGGAAATGGAAGCCATCCGCGCCGCCAACCTGCTGACCAACAATGACCCGCATGGCGGTGAGTGGATCAGGTTCAACAAAGCACCGGATGAGGCGGGCACCGCAGGTGGTCGTCGCGGTGGTGGCCGTCGCCGCCGCGCTTGATCTGAACGACATAGATTGCAAAGGCCGGGCCCAGTGCTCGGCCTTTTTCATTTGACCTTGATCATTGTCGACTTTGCTGAAGGCCTCAGAATATCCTGATCCAGGATGCAACGATCAGGTAGCAGCATGAGTAAACATCACCCTCCAAAACTCTCAGATGCGGATCTGACCAAAAAGCTGAACAAAAAAGACTATTTCGACCAGCTGATCGAACTTCAGACCAGATTGGCAAATATTCAGCAGGCCTATCTGTTTCACGGGATCAAGGGCGTGCTGGTTTTCGAAGGCTGGGACGCTGCCGGAAAAGGGGGGACCATTCGCCGGATCAGTCAGGCCTTGGATCCGCGCAGCTTTAAGGTCTGGCCTATTGGCGCTCCCCGAAATTACTACCTCAACCGGCACTATCTGTTGCGGTTCTGGGAACGTTTGCCGCCGTCAGGGGCGATTTCTGCCTTTGATCGCAGCTGGTATGGCCGGGTTTTAGTGGAACGGATTGAAAAACTGACCCCCGAAACGCGCTGGCGGGCCGCGTATCAGGAAATCAATGACCTTGAGCGGATGCTGGTCGATGACGACACCCGGATCGTCAAACTGTTCTTTCATATCTCGCAAGACGAGCAGATGAACCGCTTTACCGAGCGTCTGACAAACCCCATGAAACGGTGGAAACTGACCTATGAGGACTTCAGAAACCGCGAGAAATGGGATGTCGCAGAAGTGGCCGTGGATGAAATGCTGGCGCGCACGTCCACCGAAGTGGCACCCTGGCATGTCATACCGTCCAACAACAAAAAATTTGCCCGGATATCAGCAATGAGGGCCATAGTTGACGCGTTTTCTGATGGGGTCGATCTGAACCCGCAACATCTGGACCGTCGTACGTTGGAAGCTGCGGGTGAGGCGCTGGATGTCGATCAATCCCTGATCGAAAGCCTGCGTGCGAGAACCGAGTGATAAATTCGGTGCGGTTTGGCGACGATCCGGCTTGAACGCCTGTCATCTCTGATGCTATCCCAAATGGCGCGGCGGGTATGATGTAATGGTAGCCTGTCAGCTTCCCAAGCTGAACGCGCGGGTTCGATTCCCGCTACCCGCTCCAAATAAATCCACTAACCGACTGTAAAATAACCAAATAAAAAAGGGGCAACCTAAGCTACCCCACATTCTGCCCCACACTTACCAGAGCATACCTGCCGATTAGGCCGCTTTCCCTTCGATCAGGTTTTCCAGATCTTCGACCTTCACCTTCTTGCAGTCCGTGCCCCGGTGAATCTTTGATTTGCCGTTTTTCTCGGTGCACAAGATCGGTTGATCCAATTGGCGTGGTGTATAGAACATTCACTCTTTATCCAGGGCGGACCCCTTAGCTACATTCGCCCATTCGAGCCAAGCTTTTCGCTGTTCGGGGGAAAGGGCACGGAACGCCTCGAGAAGAAGCGCTTCGTCGTCTTTGTCGGGTGCGCTGAAATCTACAAGCTCAGTTGGCTCCACATCAAGGGCTGCGGCAATAATAGCCTGCTTCTTGGTGGTGAGTTGACGTGTCCCCTTTTCTAATTGCGCCAAATAAGATCGAGATAAATCAACCTTCACTGAAAGTTCGTCCTGAGTAAGCCCTTTGGCTTGCCGGATTTCTTTAATGCGTATTTCCATGATCGATCTTTGGAGCCATTGTGGAGCCCGCATTGGCGGTTTCAATGGGGGGCATCATTTAATGCAGCTTGCACACTGAGCAAAGCCCGGATCTTCGCGATATTTGCTTTGCAACCAGAACTGACCAACAAACCGTAGTGGCGGATACGATGGAAGCCATTGGGGAGGACATGGATCAAAAAGCGGCGGATGAACTTGCCTGTATTGAGACGCATGATCTTCAGGCGATTTCCGGTTTGGCTTCCTAAAAGACACTCGCTTCAACGTACAAATGCAGTTTGGTTAGGGTACGGCCAAGACACTTGACTGCAGCTTTCGAAGAGTCCCGCCGCCATGCAATGATTGCAAGGCGCATATGTGTTTTTAGATGGTGTTTTCGTCTCAAAGTTTCACCTATCTATGCGTCGTTATGGCAGCTCCTGTAGAGGATCAGACAATGAACAACGTTGTAAAAGACACACTGGGTATCGCGGCTTTGGTGGCAGCAACCGGAATATTTGTTGGTCTGCATTCTTGGATGTACGTCCTCTGAATACTCATCGCTGCAGATTCTGCGCCGGACAGGCCATCTGCGAGCGAAAAGCTAGGGGCTTTGATGCTCCGAACAAAAAGAAAGGCGCCCGAACCTGGGCGCCTTTGTACATTTTCGATAGTCCTAGCGGCTTAGCAGTAAGTCCGGCAACCACAGGGCCAATTCAGGAATGAATGTCGTCAGCATCAGCGTCGGCAGCCAGGCAAACACGATGAAAACCAATGTCGGCCACAACATCTTTGAGACCGGCGTATCGCAGATTTGAGCCCCAAGGTACAGCAACGGAGCCGTCGGCGGCGTGATATTGGCCATCCCAAGATTGACACCGATGATCGCGGCAAAATGGATCGGATCAACTCCGACACTTTGGGCGATCGGCAGCAGGATCGGAGTTGCCAACAAAAGGCCCGAGATGTCGTCCATCAGCATCCCGATCAGGATCATCACCACGTTGATCATCAAGAGGATAATGACCGGGTTATCCGAAACAGAATAAACCATGTCCTTGGCCAGTTGCGGAGCGCCCTGCGAGATCAGGTTGTCCGACACGATCAGAACCATGAAAATCATGACCATGAC
This sequence comes from uncultured Ruegeria sp., assembly GCF_947497005.1. Lineage (GTDB taxonomy): Bacteria > Pseudomonadota > Alphaproteobacteria > Rhodobacterales > Rhodobacteraceae > Ruegeria. The sequence goes on from NZ_CANMFF010000002.1 coordinate 452,214, forward strand.
CACACCAATGGTCACGCCTGAGTTCTGGATCGTTTGCGCCAGGGTTTTCCAAGTCAGGCCACGATAGAAGTAGATCGCAACCGGGATCGAATAGCAAACCGCGATGCCTGCGGCCTCTGTCGGGGTCATGATGCCGCCATAAATACCACCCAGAATGATAATCGGCATCATCAGCGCAGGCCCGGCCAAGCGGCCTTGACCCAAGAGAGCAGGCATGAACGGATCAGGACGATCCGTCAGTTGGATATCGTCATACTTCCGCAGCATGAACTGGTTGGTAATGATCAGAAGCGTGATCAGGATGATCGCGGGGATGACCGTAGACAGGAAGCACTTCAGCACGTGTTGCTGTGCCACCCAGCCATAAAGGATGTGCGACGAGCTGGGCGGGATCAAAAGGCCTAAAGGGCTTGCCGACACGATCAGTGCTGCGGATTGCCCTTTCGGATAGTTCGCCTTTTTCAGGTGCGGCATCATGATGCCACCGATACAGGTTAGCGTCGCATTGGCACTGCCCGAGATCGAGCCGAAGACACCGCAGGCCAGCACGGATGCCGCGTTCAAACCACCTTTGATGTGACCGATGAACATCTCGGCCAGCGCCACCAGGGGGGCTGCAATCCGGCCTTTCTCCATGATGCCGCCGGCAATCATGAAGAGCGGAATTGCCAACAGCACCAGAGAGCGGATCCCGGTTGCACCGGTCGGCAAGTAGCCCGTAATGGACTGATCCCCAACCAGTGCAATGAAGATCAGAACAGCTCCAAACGCCACATAGACGCTGACGCCCAGCAAGAGCATCAGACAGACAATAATAAGACTTCCGCCGATAATCATTTCGCGGCTCCTTTAAGGGTTTCGGACCGCAAAGGAAGACCGAGCCCCTTTCGGATATGCACGTAAAGATACGCAGCTGTGAACATCGCCATGAAGCCAAATGCGCACATGATCGCGATACGCCAGGTAACAAAAGGAATGCGCAACACCGGCGTCGACCTCAACCGTGGGAACGAGAAGTCGTCCAGCAGCGACACGTAGCAGGCATAAACCATAAAGAGGATTATTAGCAGTTCGACCAACAGCACTACGAATCCGCGCCACCAGATCATCCGAGGATTATGGATCACGATGCCCAGGATGTCGGCGTTGATGTGCAGGTTGCGTGCAGATGCCAGAACCGCTCCGGCAAAAAAGCCCACGATAGAGAAGGCCAAAAGCCATTCTTCGTAAGCAAAAAGATCGCCGCCAAAACCGTATCTGATCACAACAACAGCACCAAAGGTGAAGGCCATCAGGAAGCCACTGGCCATCACGATCTGTCGCATAACAAATGCGATCAATTTCATGGGGTACCCAATGATCGGTGGAAGTTCGTCCGTGACTTTCTGCGGTTTTTCTGCGTCGTCGTCGCCGACATACGTCGTCATGTCATCTTTCTCAATCGACATGCCTGTCCCCCCGCTTTTTTCTTTTTTGTTAGTAAATAGCGAAAGGGCCGGCAATTTTGCCGGCCCGATTGATTGTGCTGACTATCAGTTTTTGCTGGCCAGCAAACGGTCGATCACATCCTGGCCAACGTTCTGGGCCATCATCGGCCAAATCTGTTCCTGGATATGTGCGGCCATCGCGGCCTGTTCTTCGTCGTTCAGGGACAGGATGGTATAACCTTTTTCGACCAACTTCTCTCCAAACGCCGCATCGTTGTCGCGGTTATACTGGAAGAAGTCGTCCGACGCCTTGGTCATGGCTGACTGCAGGGCTTCGCGCTGCTCGTCATTCAGCTTGTCCAGAGTACGCTGCGACGCGTAGAACGTCGTCAGTTCCGAGATGGAATTATACTCGATAAAGTGGGTGCCAACATCCGACTGGGCGAAGATAGAATAGGTTGCCGTCTTGGTGCAGCAGATCGCGCCATCAACAATACCTGACTGGATCGCAGGGAAGATATCGCCCCACGCCATGGTCGTGGCCTGGAAACCAAGCGCTTCCACCATGCCTTTAACGGCGGGCGACGACCATACACGAATGTTCATGCCTTTATCGTCGAACGTGTTCCAGTTGGTCGGCTCTTGAGTAGCCACGATGCCAACAAACCCTTCAGGGTTCTGTGCCATAACGCTCACACCGTACTCGTCGGTGATTTCCTGCAGGATCTTGTTATATTCGGAGTCCATGTTGCGCATGATGTTGTCCATGTCATCCCAGCCACCCACGAGGAACGGCATCGACAGGAACTCAAGGCGCGGGTCGGTGTCGGCATAGATGAACGCCGCCGCCAGATCGATATTACCCCGCGCCACATCTTCAAAAAGCGCCTCGCCCGAGCCAAGCTGGTTGGCCGGGAAAACTTCGATTGTCAGTCCGACATCAGCGGCAGCAACATCGGCGGCCACCTGCTCCATCATCTTGGTGCCCTGGTGGTCAATCGGGAACACACCGGCAAAGCGCAGTTTCATATCTTCTGCCAGCGCTGCGGTGGACATCAGCGCGCTTACGGCGCCAAGCATCAGGCCCTTGGTAACATTTTTAAATTTCATCTAGTTTTCTCCCAGTTTGCGGTTCTTATTTCGTTTGGCATCTTTTGCTGACCGCTGCAAATTAGTGCGTTTGGTCACACTATGCGAACACATATCGCAGTGCAATTTGATTCAAGGCTTGTTTTTGCTTGGATCGGGTTCCTCTCTATTTAGGATTTTTTCAGGGTGTGGTTTCTGGTGTCTGCGAGCGTAAGCTCGATCCATTATCGTCTCATCAAACCGATTGGCCGCCCAATTTGGGCAGGGCGGGCGATCGGTTTGTGTTCAGCCGCCAACGCGGCGATTCGGGTTTGAATGTCTGCCGGATAGGGGGCGGAGCGGCGTGTGCCGTGATCAACATTCATGAGAATCTGTTCCATCACGCAGACAGTTGTTTGATCTTTCAGCTTTATCATCAATCCCGCGATATGCAGGCGTTTAGCATCGGCATCCAATAGTAGAAACCGGCAGAGAAACTCGTCGCCTGCCAAAAGCTCACCCAGGTAGTGGACGTGGTTTTGGAGTGCAAATGGCCCGGCGTTACAGGCCTTCACGAAACTGGGGCCAATACCCAGTTCTTCGTCCAGCATGACATCCAGCGCTTCGTCAAAGGCCATCACGTAGTAAGCCAGATTCATGTGGCCGTTGTAGTCAATCCACGCTTCGGGCACCTGACGAATCTCTGATGCAACTCCGTGGGTCATGGGGTGCCGTCCGCAAACCCGCTGAGAAACGCATGCAGGTTGTCACCCAATTCGTTACAGAGGTACCCTCCTTCCTGAACAATCACTGTCGGGAGACCGAGTGCGGCCAATTCTTTTCCGATCTCGGAAAAACCGGAGGTCGATACCGTCAGCCCACCAAAGGGGTCGCCCTCGTAGGCGTCGAGGCCAAGCGCAATCACAACAGCGCCCGGCGCGAAATTTCGCACATGGGCCAAACCGTCGCGCAGACCCTTCATGAATCCGTCGGTCCCGGTACCGCGAGGCAGCGGAACGTTCAGATTGTAACCGTGCCCTGCACCTTCTCCGACCTCGTGCGCGTGGCCCCAGAAAAACGGATAGAACCGCGCGGGATCCGCATGGATGGACAGTGTAAACACGTCGTCGCGCGCAAAGAAAATACCCTGCGTGCCGTTGCCGTGATGCAGATCAACATCGATGATCGCAACGCGGTCGTGGGTTTGCCGCAGAAACTGGGCGGCAATGGCACTGTTGTTGAGGTAGCAAAAGCCACCCGCGAGATCGGTGAAACAATGATGCCCCGGCGGGCGGCACAGCGCATAGGCCACGTGATCCCCGTTCAGAACGACCTCAGCCGCGGACACAGCGCAATTTGCGGACCAGCGCGCCGCCTCCCAGGTATGTTCACCAATCGGGCAGGACATGTCGGTGATATGAAATCCGGCCTGTCCCACCGCTGACAATGGATAGCTGGCGGTGCGGCGATCCGGGTGAATGTTCGGGAAAATCTCGTGCGTCGCATCGGGAATGCGCTTCCAACGCTCATGAACCGTGGACAGAAATTTCAAATAGACGGGACTGTGAACCGCCGCGATGGGGCCAAGCCCGTGATCCTTTGGCACATGCAGGTCATGCCCACCGGCAGCCACGCCCGAAAGCAGTTTTTCTAACCGCTCGGGTATTTCGGGGTTGGGTTGCATGACACCATTCACCAGGAAACCGCTTGGATTGTGTTGGCTTTGCCGTTTCTGTTCCGAAAACACCTTCATGTGTCAGAACCCCACCTTGTCTGCGCCTTTGAGGCTGAGCATCTTCCGTGTCTCAGCCGGAGTGGCGATTTCATATCCCAGCTCTTCCAGAATGTGCCGGATTTTTCTGACCTGCTGGGCGTTGCTGGTGGCCAGTTCCCCGCGCCCTATCATCAGGCTGTCTTCGAGGCCCACGCGCACATGCCCGCCCAGAATGGAGCTCATCGTGGCGAGCGGCATCTGCTGCCGTCCTGCTGCAAGTGCCGAAAACTCGTACGCATCGCCCAGAAGACGGTCAGCAGTTTCCTTGAGGCTCATCAGGCTGTGCGGGCTTGCATCGATCCCACCAAGAACCCCCATGACGAATTGAAGAAATACCGGTCGCACAAGGCGTTTTTGCTTCAGGTAGAAAGCAATCGTCTGGATATGGCCCACATCGTAGCATTCGCATTCGAATCGCGCGCCCGCCTCATCACCAAGCATCCGAAACACGGTTTCGATGTCATGAAACGTGTTCTTGAACACTGTGTCACGGGTGTTTTCAAGAAAACTTTCCTCCCAGTCATAGGTCCAGTCCGAATATCGATCCTTCATCGGGAAAAGCCCGAAATTGACTGACCCCATGTTCAGCGAACACATCTCGGGTGCCAGTTCGGCGGGGGCTGACAAACGCTGTTCCACGCTCATCTGGGAACTGCCGCCGGTGGTCAGATTGATGACCGCATCTGTTGCGTTCTTGATCCGGGGCAGGAACTGGCGAAAGACGTTGATATCAGCACTTGGGCGCCCGGTTTCCGGGTCGCGCGCATGCAGGTGCAGGACAGACGCGCCTGCCTCAGCGGCCTCGATCGCCGAAGTCGCGATCTCGTCGGGCGTCACCGGGAGGTAGGGGCTCATGCTCGGGGTGTGGATCGAGCCGGTGATGGCGCAAGTGAGAATGATTTTTTGTGCCATGGCTAGCACTCCAATCCGCATTCTCGGGAAAAGGCCCCGAGACTGTCGTCAAGAATGTTCAGGATTTCATTGATCTGAGGTTCAGTCACAATCATCGGTGGACACACAAGGAAGTGGTCGCCCTCCACCCCGCCACGTGTGCGGCGCGAATACGTGATCAGATTTCGGTCGTAACAAAGCTCCACAAGCCGCTCATAGGCGTTCAGGTTTTTGGGCAGCGGTGCCATCGTTTCACGATCCGAGACAAGTTCGAATGCGGTCAGCAAGCCCTTGCCGCGTACATCGCCAATGAAGGCATAGCGCTTCATCAGGTCCCGAAGGCCCTCCATCAGCACATCCCCCATGACGCTTGCATTGGTCATCAGGTCCTGCCGTTCGATCTCGTCCAGAACCGCAAGTCCCGCCGAACAGGCCAGCGGGTTTCCCGCGTAGGTATGCCCGTGCGCAAATCCGCCGGTATCAAGCACCGTGCCGACCATTCCTTCGTCGGCGATCATTGCCCCTAACGGCGCATAACCCGCACCAAAGCCCTTGGAAAGCGCCACGAGGTCCGGACGCACATTCCAATGATCGGACGCCAAAAACGCACCAGTGCGTCCGACGCCTGACATCACTTCGTCCATGATCAGCAGCACGCCGAACTGGTCACAAATCTCGCGTACTCTGGCGTAATAACTGTCAGGCGCCACCAGCGCCCCGGTGGATGCGCCGCCTACGGGTTCCATCGCAAAAGCCAGAACGGTTTCGGGCCCCTGAGCGATGATCTCATCTCGCAGCATCTCGGCATATTTCAATCCCCTGTCATGGTCCGACAGGTTGTCACGATCCAGATAACAGGTCGGTGCAGGGATTTTCGGCATATCTTTGTACAGCGGTCCAAAGGCATTTGTCAGCGGCCCGTAGCCGGTGATCGCCAGCGCCCCCAGCGTGGACCCGTGATAGGAGGGAAAGCGCGAGATCACTTTCCAGCGGCTTGCCTGATCTGACGCGACGGCCCATTGCCGCGCGAATTTAACGCAGGATTCAACCGCCTCGGACCCGCCAGAGACAAAGAACACCTTGCTCAACCCATCCGGCATACGATCAGAAATCGCCGTCGCCAGATCTTCCGCCGGTGCGTTTTCGAAATGCAGCCGGTAGGCAAAAGTTGCGCTGTTCATCTGCGCCATCATCGCGTCCAGAACGCGCGGGTTGGAATGGCCGATATTGCTGACCATGGCACCGGATGATCCGTCGATATACCGTTCTCCGTTCTTCGCCCAGATATAAATCCCTTCGGCGCGCTCGACTTCGGGGCGGCGCGTACGGTTCTGGTAAAACAGGTTCGATGTCTTCAAAGGGCTCCTCGCTTCGGTATTTTGGTAGAACAACGCCGAGCATAACCTTGTGTTTAAAAGTGACATGGAGCAAATAGATAATGTGATCTATTGTTATTGATGAGATCAATGATGAACACTACTGATCAGGAAAAGCTGATCCGGGAACTGGATTGGAACTTGCTGCGCACCTTCATGTTCATTGTGCAGGAAGGCAGTATCACGCTTGCGGCAAAACGCCTTATGCGCCGCCAACCCTCGGTCAGCCAGGCTCTCAAACGGTTGGAGGCCCGGTTGGGTACGCCATTGATCGATCGCAGCCCCTCGCATTTTCGCGTCACCCCGGCGGGGCAGAGCCTCTATAAGGAATGCTTGGAAATGTTCGGCAGCCTGGCGCGCGCCATTCAGAGTGCACAGAGTACCGACGACACAGTGACAGGCACGGTCAAGCTCGCCTTGCTCAGCCGAATAGAAAACGAATTCTTCGATCAGGTCCTTTCGGATTTCCACCGACAATTTCCTGAAGTCAACTTTGACATTGAGGTCATGTCGAGCAAGGACGTGCGCCAAGCCGTGCTGGCCAAATCCGCGTCTCTTGGGGTGTGCCTCGTACATGACGCACACTCGAATCTAATGTATGATGTATTGTACCGCTCATTTTTTGGGTTCTATTGCGGACCCAGCCATCCATTGTTCGGGCAACGTGACCTTTCGCTGGACGATTTGCGAAATCACTCGTCTGTGTCCTTTCGGACCGATCAACTTTGGGATGCGCTGCGTCCGGTGGCGTTGCTGCGCGCGCAGCATAAGCTGGACAACAGGGTAATCGGCTACACATCCGATCTGGGAGAGGCCCAGCGTATGATCAGCGCGGGCCTTGGGTTTGGGCCGCTCCCCAACCATGTGGCTGAAAGGTTTGTCAGGCGTGGTGAGCTTTGGCGACTGCCCCCTTATGAAAACACGCTGGCGATTGATATTCATCTGGTTCACCATAAGGATGCCCGCCTGAACCGGGCGGAACACGCCCTTCTTGAGATGTTTCGTGCGCGACTCAACAGCGTCCCGCTCACCGAGCGTAGCCGCAATCTGGCTGTGGCCGGGTAGTGGGCAGATCGGAGCAAATGCAAGGAAAGGCCAAACCATGACCTCAATTGAAGCCCTGTCGCTACTGGCCTGCCAGATAGAGGTCCCGGCTACGGAAAGTGCCGCAGCGCGGGACCGACATCTGGAGGTATCAGCCGCCAAAGTCCGCGCCCAATTGAAGGCGCGGCCGGCCGACCTTGTGGTTCTTCCCGAGCTTTCAAGCATCGACTATTCCCGCGCGGCCTTCGACCGGCTCAACAAGATTGCAGAGCCGCTGGAGGGCGCATCCTTTGAAACCTGGCGGGCTGTGGCGATCGAGTTTGGCGTGCACGTGTCCTATGGATTTGCGCGCAAAGGGGCGCAGGGCACCCATATATCTGTTGCGGTGGTATCGCCCGCAGGCATATTGGTCGGGCACTACGACAAGCTCCATCTTTGCCAATATGGTGCATCGATGGAAAAGGAATATTTCGTATCAGGAAGTCATGTATTTGCGTTCAAAATCAACGGTATAACGATTTCTCCCATCGTTTGCTACGACATCCGAATACCCGAACTGTCGCGCGTTCTAACATTGAAGCACGGTGTTGATCTGATCCTCCATAGCGGTGCATATTACCGGGATGAATCTTTCAATACCTGGCACAGCTTTGCCAAGACCCGCGCAATGGAGAACCAGATTTACTTTTTGTCCCTGAACCGTGCCGGAAAGACGTGGGGCAATTCGATCTTCTGCCTGCCTTGGATGGATGAGAACATTCCGCCGGAACGATTTGCCGACACGGATGAGGATTTCCGCTATCTGTCAATCAATCGCGAACATCTGCTCAAGGCGAGAGAGAACTACACCTTTCTCAAAGACCGTTTGGCGGATTACGACACGCTTTGACAGAACGTGGGCTTTGTTCTCGCAGAAATTTTGCAGACCAATTCAAACTCGATCGAGCCAGGCAAACGCAACGCCCTTCTTTCCACGCAAAGGCCAGGTTGCTCGGTTTAAACCCGTTTCGTCCCGCTTCTCGATGGAGGATCTCGGTTGCGGCGAAAGGGCAGTCTGGCTTCGGCCAAGGTCTACACCGATTAATGACTGCAATCGGGAAATCTGTTACGTCGCCCCAAAAACGCTGCCGCAAGGGCGAAGACTTGCTGCATCAGCAATAGCGGCGTGAGCGAAAGGCAGCTTTGTCCCGCAATTCGGTCACAACCCAAATTTATCCGACCGTCCGCAATTTGGTGTGAAACTGCAGTTGAAATATTCTTGTTTTTAGGTCTTGCCCCCAGAGTGCACAAAAATTGTGTCGTAAACGAACCGAGCCGCCGCCGATCTAACCGCGAAGCTGCACGACCTTTGCCTCAGTCTGGGTCACGTAATCGGCCCATTTCTGCATGAGTATGCGGCGCTTACCCAACAGATCTGAGCGCGCATAGGCCCGTTCGACCTTGTTGCCGATGGTATGGGCTAGAGCCGTTTCCGCGACCTCAAAACTCGCCGTTTCATTGTCCTGAATCCACATTCGGAAGGACGACCGGAAGCCGTGTATGCGACCCGCTTCATTCAGATTGTTCAGCACTTTTGCCATAGCAACGTCACTGACACCTTTGTTTATCCTCGAGCTAGGAAACAAGAAATCATTGACCGCGATCAATCTGCATTGCTCGACAACGCTCAGCGCCTCGGTCGATAGGGGAACGCGGAAATCCTGTAATTTGCTCCGTTCGCCCTTCATCCGTTCTTTAGGCACGGTCCACACGTCGCCTTCAATCTCATCGAATCGAGCCCCGCGCACTGGCATTCCGCGCGCTGCCGTCAGGATTGTGAAGCGCAGAGCCAGTTAAGAGGGGTGTTCCTTGTCAAGCCGCGTATACAAATCGGGGATTTCTTGCCATGGGGTTGCGGGCAGGGACTTTTGTACCCGCTCCACATATCCCAGCATACGACGGGCCGCATCACAGATAAATGGCTCTGCCTCGTAACCCACAACTTCGCCTGACGTAGCACCATGCGGGTCCGGTACATCGCCTTGTCGGCAGTCTCATGCTTGGTGCGCCAGATCGGTTTCAGTGTGTCGTGAATATCGCGCTGGTGCAGAGTGCTGATCCTGTGCTTGCCAACCTTTGGAGTGACATGGTTCTTGAGGAGCGAATACCACATGCCGCGCTTGCCGTTGATCTGGAGACGGTAGAACCAGCGCCCGCCGCTTTGCGATTTTTTCAGAGCGAGGCCACCGCCATCCTGAATGACGCTTCCAGGCGCGGCATTCTTTACCTGAGTGGCGGAAAGCCGATTATTTCCTCTTGCCATATCTGCCCCACAGTTTGCCCCACACTTGCGGTAGGTTCATTTGCAACATGTTGCAGCAGCATCATGGTGCGCGCTACCCGCTCCAAATACACCTCATAAAATATTGCAATTGTGATGAAGAACATTCCGGTTGGAAGGTTCCACACGGCCTGCCGTGGAAAACCGTGTTATTTGTGCGTCGATTTTTTAGGTTGTGATGCCGCTGCTGCGCTGTCAGTCCAATGGTGCGTTCTGACACGTACCGCTTCGATTGATGGAAGCCGCTTCCAATCAACGCAACTATCTATTTGATTCAAGCAGAGAGTCCCGGGTGACAACGTTCGTCGAGAGCTCGATAGAGTGACCTTCGGAACTTGTCTCGATCATATGAATGAGTTCCTGCGCGGCTTTTCGGCCCATTTCGCGATGGGGAACATGGACAGTCGTCAGGGCAGGGCTGACGATGCGGGCAAGCTCTATGTCGTCAAAACCGGTGATGGACACGTCCTCGGGCACCCGAAGCCCCATCTGCTGTGCCTGGCGTACTGCTCCAACCGCCAGAACGTCGTTTCCGCACAGGACTGCCGTTGGCGGCGGGTCGCGCAGCATCAGGTTTTCGAATACTTCAGCGCCATTCTCGATCTCGTAAGATGTTTCAGACACTGTCAATCCGTCCTGTGGAAGGCCATGTTCCGTCATGGCATCCCTTATTCCCTGGATTCTTAGCCGCGCTCGATCATTGCCCTTGCTGATGCCTGATATCGTGGCAAGTCGCGTGTGCCCCAATCCGATGACTTGATTGGCCAGCGCCTTCATCGCCTTTCTGTTGTCGAACCCAACAGACGGAATGGGTTTGTCGGGAAGGTAGGACCATGCGACCAGCGTGGGTACTTTCTGCCTGTCCAGATAATCGTAGATACGCGCTTCGCGGTCATGGCCAATCAACAGCAACCCGTCAGCGCCCCGAGCGACCAGTGTCCTGATCTGGTCTTCTTCGGCTTCGGGCTGGTAGGCCGAGCTGGATACAAGCAACGTGAATCCTTGTTTGCGGATTTCCTCCTGAAACGCCTGTAAGCCCCTTGCGAAAATCGCATTTTCCATTGTTGGAATGATAGCGCCAATGGTGAAAGAGCGTTTTGCGGCCATCACACGGGCTGCAAAATTCGGCGTGTACCCCAGCGAATCCACAGCGGACAGAACACGCTCACGCGTTGCCTCGACAACCTGTTGTGGGGTGTTCAGGCAGCGTGAAACCGTAGCAGTTGAAACGCCTGCTGCCTTGGCAACGTCATCCAACGTCGGTGCGGACCGATATTTTGACATTCTCGAACTCTCAATTCCGGTTCGCTTAAGTTAACCGCATTTTTTCAATGATGGAAGCAAATATGTAAGCGCTTGCATTTATGATGTAAGCGCTTACAAATGAGTGTGAGCCGATTCTGAAGGGAGTCCCGGAAATGTATCTCGCTGCATCAGCCGTCGTTTTTGCGATCTATTTCGCCAATGTCGCTTTGGGTGCGTTCGCGAACAGCGCATTTCTAAGTGACGTTGGAGAGATGTTGGTTCTGTTCGCGGCCTCGATTTTGTTCGTTGTCGCAATTCTGAAAAAGGAAGCTGACCGGGACGCAACAGACGGCAGCTGAACTTTTTGCTTGGGAGGGCAATTCATGAACAACGACAAGATCGAACTGGCGTCAGCAGAGCGTCGCAATTTTCTGAAGTTGAGCGCCGGTGGTGCATTCACGGCCGCACTCGTCGCGGGCGCAGGTGGCGTTCTATGGTCATCTGAGGCCGCTGCGCAGACCGCGAAAGAAGAAAGCGAGCGCGAGAAGGCCGCTGACCACGTGATGACAGTCGCAACAGCCTATGTGCTGGGCGCGTCGCGTAGTTATCCCATTATGCAGTTGGATCTGAAAGAGAACATTCAGAACGCCACAAATGGTAAAGTTTATGTCAAACTGGCCCCCGGCGGTCAGCTTGGTGCGGGTGGCGCGTTGGTGCAGAAGGTGCAGGGCGGTACCATTCAGGCGGCACAGCACTCGCTATCAAACTTTGCGCCTTTCGCGTCGACCGTTGACCTTATCAACATGCCATACCTATGTGGTTCGAACCAACGCTTCACCAACTTGGTCCATTCGGACACATGGAAAAACGAAGTTCATCCGGGCGTCGAGGCGGCAGGCTTCAAGGCCCTGTTCTATGTGAATATCGATCCGCGCGTCGTGGCGGTACGTCAAGGGGGCAACGCGGTCTTAACACCAGGTGACATGAGCGGGATCAAGTTCCGCGTTCCGGGTTCCAAGATGTTGCAGCAGTATTATCGCATGGTCGGTGCCAACCCGACGCCTGTGGCGTGGGGTGAGACACCTTCGGCGATCAAGCAGGGTGTTGCTGATGCACTCGACCCGTCTGTTGGGGCGCTGTATGTCTTTGGTTTCAAGGACATTCTTAGCCATGTGACCTTCACGCAGGCCGTTCCGGACAGTCAGGTCTATTCCTGTAATCTGGAGTGGTTCAATTCGATGCCTGCCGATGTACAGGAAGGCATCATGTGGGGTTCGGAAATGACCAGCCATCAGAACCTGTCCAAGGTTCCGTCGGCCCGTGCCTTTGCCATGGCCGAGTTGAACAAGGCCGGGGTGCAGTTCCACTCGCTCAGCGATGATCAACTGGCGGAATGGCAGGATGCAGGCGGGTATCAGAACGCCGATTGGGATCCGTTCAAAACTGAACTGGCCGGATCGATGGACAACTTTGAGAAGCTGGTCGAAGCAGCTGGCACTCAGGGCAAATACTACGTCCACGACGCTTAAGGCCCAACCTGTGGGCGCCTGACGGGCGTCCACGACCTTTTCTGACAGTCAGCCCGACAACACCCCGCCACGGCAGGCGCGGGCCTGGCTGTCCTTTCGCCGGAGGATCAAGATGACCATTCTTCAAAACATAGACCGAAACGCGGAACGCTGGTTGCTGCTGGTGTTTTACGTGATGTTGGTAATTACCATGGCCATCGAGGTGCTGCGGCGCGAGATTTTTGCCTATTCTTCGATCTGGGGCGAGGAAATCGTGCGGTATTCCTTCATCTACCTTGCCTGGATTGGTGCTGCGGCGGCGGCAAAAGAGCGGGCCCATATCCGGATCGATGTGATCATGCACTACATCGGGCCGCGTCCCAAGGCGCTGCTTTATATATTCGGCGATCTGGTGATGTTTGTCGTGGCGATCATCGCACTCTACTGGTCGTATGAAGCGGTTCATGTGTCGGCCAAGTTCGGTTCGGTCACGGATGGGCTTCGGGTTTCGAAAGTCTGGTTCCTGATGGCTGTGCCCACTGGATTTGCCCTGATGATCTGGCGGCTGATCCAATCCTTCCTGCGTGATTTCAAATCCCTTCGTGACGGCACCCCCGTCTTCGAAGGCGACAAGCTGTTTGACTGAGGAGACACTGAATGCTTTGGAATTCCCTCAATCAAACCGTTGAACTGGGTTGGGATTTTTACCTGCCGGTGATCCTGTTCGTCGGTCTGATCGCCTTGGCCGTGCCGGTTTGGGCCGCCATTGGAACGGCCGCGATCGTGATGCTGATCATGTCCGGCGACCTGCCGCTGAGCCTTGTCGGAGAAAGCCTGTTCACGGGCATCGACGCTTTTGCCCTGACTGCTGTCCCATTGTTTATCCTGACCGGGGACGTTCTGGTTCGAACCGGTTTGTCGCGAAAGTTCCTGGACGTTGCCGAAGCGCTGACGTGTTTCGCCAAAGGTGGGTTCGGATCGGCAACAGTTCTGGTCTGCGGTATGTTTGCCGCGATCTCAGGTTCGGATGCCGCCGGGGCTGCTGCAGTTGGTCGGATGACCATCAACCGGCTGGTCGAAAGCGGATACCCGCGTCCTTATGCCTGCGCGCTGGTTGCAGCTGGTGCCTGTACGGGCATCCTGATCCCGCCCTCGATCGCGTATATCATCATCGGCCTCGTGCTGGGTATTTCCGCCTCGACCCTTTTTCTGGCCGCACTGATCCCGGGTCTGGCCATCTTGGTGTCGATCCTGATTACAAATATCATCATGAACCGCCTTTATTCCTATGAAGGCGGAGGCATGATGACCATGGGTGAATGGCTCGCCAATCTGGGCAAGGCGCTTAAGTCGGGCTGGTATGCCTTCATCGTGCCGGGGATCATCTTCTATGGCATTTTCTCGGGGCGGCTGACGCCGACCGAGGCTGGTGCAACGGCTGTTGTCGTCACTATCATCATGGGCTTCATTCTGCGTACGCTGTCGCTGGCGGACTTCCCTTCGATGCTGGTCAGCTCGGCCAAGGTGAATGGGGTGATCCTGCCCATCATCGCCTTTTCAGCCCCGCTTGCTGAAGCACTGGCGATAATGGGTGTGCCGCAGGGTTTCGTGGCTTCGGTGACATCGCTAACTGATGATCCGTACGTGTTGATCCTGCTTATGATAGGTATCCTGATCGCGGCGGGCTGTGTCATGGAGACGACACCGAACATTGTGATCCTGGCACCAATCCTGAAGCCGCTGGCGGACAATATCGGAATGAATGAGATTCAGTTCTGCATCATGATGATCACCGCGCTTGGAGTGGGTTTCATCACGCCGCCGCTGGGGCTGAACCTGTTCGTCGTATCTGGCATTACCGGTGAATCCATTCTGAAGATTGCCGCCCGTGCCGTGCCTTTTGTACTAACGATGCTAATCGTGGTGATCCTGATCGCCTACGTGCCAGCCGTTTCAACCACTTTGCTTCCTGCAATCTATCAATAGGACTTGCTGAATATGCCGCGTGAATACTTAAAAAAAGCAACCCTGACGGCGCAATCTCATGCGACCGAGGTGCACGATACGGTCAAGACCATCCTTGCCGATATCGAGGCGGGCGGCGACGCCAAGGCGATGGAATATGCGGCCAAGTTCGACAAATACGACGGCAATGTGTTGATGACACAGGCCGAGATTGACGCGGCCATCGCGCTGGTACCCGAGAAACTGAAGGCCGATATCCGTTTTGCCCATGACAACGTGCGCCGCTTTGCCGAGACGCAGAAGGCGACTGTCTCGGATGTTGAGATGGAGATCGTGCCGGGCTTCGTCGCTGGGCAAAAGGCGATCCCGGTGGACGCGGCGGGTTGTTACGTACCGGGTGGACGCTACAGTCATATCGCCAGCGCGATCATGACAGTGACCACCGCGAAGGTCGCCGGGTGTCGCCATATTACGGCCTGTTCTCCACCACGGCCGGGCGAGGGCGTAGCACCTGCGATTGTTTACGCTGCGCATATCTGCGGGGCTGACAGCATTTTGGCAATGGGCGGCGTGCAGGGCGTTGCTGCGATGACGTTCGGTCTGTTCGGCTTGCCGCAGGCCAATATACTTGTAGGCCCCGGCAATCAGTTCGTGGCCGAAGCCAAGCGCATCCTGTACGGCACGGTTGGCATCGACATGATCGCTGGACCGACGGACAGCCTGATCCTTGCCGACAATTCTGCAGACGCCCTTGTGGTTGCAACGGATTTGGTCAGCCAGGCAGAGCACGGATACAACTCACCCGTCTGGCTAGTCACGGATGATCGTGAGCTCGCGCAGAAGGTCATGGAACTGGTGCCGGTAATGATAGACGATCTGCCCAAGCTGAACCGGGAAAACGCCTCGGCCGCATGGCGCGACTATGCCGAAGTCATTGTTTGTCCCGACCGCGAAGAGATGGCTGCCTGTTCCGACGAATATGCGCCAGAGCATCTGACGGTTCAGGCCGAGGATCTGGATTGGTGGCTGGGTCGGCTGACGTGCTATGGCTCGCTGTTTTTGGGTGAGGAAACCACCGTGTCTTACGGGGATAAGGCAACCGGGACGAACCACGTTCTTCCAACCTCGGGGGCAGCCAGTTACACAGGCGGCTTGAGTGTTCATAAATACATGAAAATCGTCACCTGGCAGCGGGCCACGCGTGAAGGATCAAAATCGATCGCCGAGGCAACTGCCCGTATTTCCCGACTGGAAGGAATGGAAGGTCACGCCCGAGCAGCGGATGTGCGCCTAGCCAAGTATTTCCCTGATGAGAAATTCGATCTGACCGCCGATGGATGACCCGCGCGCATTGTTTGACCTGACAGGCAGGGTGGCTTGTATCACCGGTGCCAGCTCGGGGCTTGGGCAGCAGGTGGCACGAACTCTTGCCGCAGCGGGCGCGCAAGTTGTTGGTGTGGCACGGCGTAGCGACGCGCTGGCGCAGATGCAGGCCGAGATCGGAAGCCGTGCAGAAACGGTGGTTGCCGATGTTGCGGATCGTGACGGGGTTGATGGGCTTGTTCAGACCATCAGTTCGAAGTTCGGCGCTCCGGACATTTTGGTTCACGCGGCAGGAATAAACACGCGTGAGGCTGCTGATGACGTAACGCCCGAAGGGTGGGATGCGACAATGGCCTTGAACCTCAGTGCGCCGTTTTTCCTCAGTCAGGCCATGGTGCCCGCGATGAAAGAAAAAGGCTGGGGGCGTGTCGTCAATTTCGCCTCGCTGCAAACGACGCGCGCCTTTCCGGGTGGAATTGCATATGGTGCGACCAAGGCCGGGATCGGGCAACTGACCCGCGCGATGGCTGAGGCCTGGTCGCCATTTGGCATCACCGCAAATGCGATCGGTCCGGGGTTTTTTCCTACCGAATTGACACAAGCAGTGTTTGAAGACCCGGACCGCTCCAAAAGAAATGCAGAGCAAACCTGCATCGGACGCAATGGACGTATGCAGGATATCGACGGGCCGATCCTGTTTTTGTGCTCACAGGCGTCAGACTACGTCACAGGGCAGGTTCTAATGGTTGACGGAGGGTTCACAGCCAAATGAAAGCGCTGGTTTATCAAGGTGTGGAACAGATGGCGTTTGGCGATGTGCCAGATGCTGAACCGGGCGCTTCGGAACACCTGATCCGGGTCGAGGCGGTTGGCATTTGCGGATCGGACATGCACGCTTATCTGGGCCACGATGCGCGGCGTCCGGCACCGCTGATCCTCGGGCACGAAGCGGCAGGTGTCATTGTTGATGGTATACGCGCTGGCGATCGTGTGACCATCAACCCGCTGGTCAGTTGCGGTCAATGTCTAGCCTGCCTGGCAGGCCGTGAAAACCTGTGCCCGGATCGGCAGATCATCTCTATGCCACCGCGAGAGGGGGCCTTCGCGCAGTACCTTTCAATGCCTGCCAGCAACCTTGTTGACGTGCCGGAAGACGTTTCGTTCGCCAAGGCTGCGCTGGCTGAACCTCTGGCCGTAAGTTGGCACACGGTCCGGCTAGGGATCGAGGCACTGCATCCTGCGATGGACCGTCGCGCCTTGGTGATTGGCGGTGGGGCCATTGGCCTTGCGGCGGCCTTGGCGTTGCGAGCAATGGGCGTCGATGACGTGACTATCGCGGAACCAAATGAGTTGCGTCGGAACTACTTGGCGAAAATCGAAAGCTTTGCGCTCGTGGATGCACCCAAAGGGTCTTACCCGTTGGTGATTGATGCTGTCGGATATGCCGCCACACGCTCAGTCGCCTCGGCCATGGCTGAGCCAGGTGGCGTGATCGCGCATGTGGGATTGGGCGAAGATACCGGAGGTCTGGACGTGCGTCGCATGACCTTGCAGGAAATAACGTTCATCGGAACCTATACCTACACCGCACAGGACTTTCGCGAGACAGCCGAAGCGATTTTTGACGGACGTCTCGGAGAGCTGAATTGGGTGGAAGAGCGGACGCTGGCCAGCGGTGCACAGGCGTTTCGCGATATTCGCGCTGGTGCAGTGGCCGCACCGAAGATTATCCTAACACCCTGGGGATAGACCCGACAGAATTGGAGGCCTTCATGTACACTAAAATATTGGTCCCGTTGGCTTTGGATCACGGCATATCGCAACACACGCTGGAAATCGCCCGGGCTTTGTGCGGGCAGGGTGGCGAGATTATTGCCTTGCACGTCTACGAGATGCCTCAGGGATCGGTCAGCGCTTATCTGGACAAGTCCCTTGTTGCCGAAGGGTTTGAACGCGCACGCCTGCAATTGCTGCAAAAAGTCGAAGGGCTTGATGGGGTGACGTCCGAGATTGTCAAAGGCCATACCGCGCGCTCCATCATCGACTACGCCAGCAGCAACAATGTCGACTGTATCGTAATCGGCTCGCACAAGCCGGACCTGAGCGACTACTTCCTGGGATCGACCGCCTCGCGCGTCGTCCGCCACGCCCCCTGTGCCGTGCACGTGCACCGAAGGGCCTGAATTCCTCAATCGCGCGTCTAGCGCCCCAAACAGGACCAAAAGCTGGATCATGAACATAGACAAAAAGATCACCGACGATCTGGTGGCGAACGATATCTCGTTTGTCACCACTGTCCCGTGCAAGCA
>NZ_CANMFF010000003.1 GCF_947497005.1 uncultured Ruegeria sp.
CTGAAGGCGAAGAGGGCCTCGAACAGCTATGGTCAGTGCTTACCGAAGAAATGAGCATCGCAATGGCCCAGATGGGAATCACCTCGCTGGGCGAGTTGCAGACTACTCCCTGACATTTGTGAGGCGAACGACCCGAGGTGTGCCCAAGGGTCGTTGCGCTATTGGTTCAACCGCGGCGTCTGCGACGACGTCCGCCGCCTGCTTCGGAATCGCCGCCAGTGTTGAAGCTTGGGTTGGGAAGGGTGACCACCTGCGTTAGCTCCGGGAACGGATCGGTTTTGTGCGGGATCGCGTTGGCGGCCACGAAATGGTCTTGGAATTTCGGCTCAATGGCGGTTTCGATCTTGGTGATCTCGCGCACGACACGTTCGATCTCGGCGCGCGATCCGATATTGCACAGTGCAATCCGTGCGCCGGTTCCAGCGGCGTTACCCGCGCTTGAGACCTTCTCAAGTGGTGCATCCGGGATCATACCCAGAACCATGGCGTGTTTGGTCGAGATATGCGCACCAAATGCACCGGCCAGAACCACACGATCCACGTTTTCGACATCCATTTCATCCATCAACAAACGCGCTCCGGCATACAATGCTGATTTCGCCAGCTGGATGGCGCGGATGTCGCCCTGGGTGACTGTGATGCGGGGACCGCCTTCGGCGCTGGCATCATGGATCAGGTAGGCGTGTGTACGACCTTCGGGAACACAGCGAGCTGTCCCGGTCTGTTCTGCCGATCCGATCAGGCCACTTTCATCCAGCAGACCGGCAATGCGCATTTCGGCCACGGCTTCGATGATGCCCGAACCGCAGATGCCGGTGATGCCGGACGTTGCGATGTCACGGTCAAAGCCATCCTCGTTGGACCATTTCTCAGACCCGATGACACGGAAGCGGGGTTCCTTGGTGACAGGATCAATCTCAATCCGCTCGATCGCTCCGGGTGCGGCGCGTTGGCCAGAACTGATCTGAGCGCCTTCGAACGCGGGCCCGGTGGGCGAAGAACAGGCCAGAACGCGGCTTGTATTGCCCAGCAGGATTTCGGCATTGGTGCCAACGTCGACGATCAGCACCAAATCTTCGGACTTGCCGGGCTCTTCCGACAGAGCCACGGCCGCGCAATCCGCGCCCACATGGCCGGCGATACAGGGCAGGATATAGACCTGCGCGCGTGGATTCATTGTGGTCAGGCCCATATCGCGGGCGAGTAGGGACATGCTTTCGGATGTAGCCAGTGCAAACGGGGCCTGACCCAGTTCGACCGGATCCAGACCCAGCAGCAGGTGGTGCATGACAGGATTGCAGACAAACACCGATTCAACGATCAGCGCGGCATCAATTTTGGCCTCATCGGCGATTGTGGTGGCCAGATCGTTGATTGCTTCGCGCACCGCCTTTGTCATCTCCTGATCACCTCCGGGGTTCATCATGGAGTATGAGACACGGCTCATCAGGTCCTCACCAAAGCGGATCTGAGGGTTCATCAGGCCCGAGGATGCTCTGACCTCTCCGGTTTCCAGATCGGTCAGATGCGCGGCAATAGTGGTCGAGCCGAGATCAATTGCCAGACCGTACAGCCCGCTTTCATGCAGACCGGGCCAGATTTCAACGACACGCGCGACGCTGTCCTTATGATCTTTGTGGACCGCTACGGTGACTTCCCATTTCCCCTTGCGCAGAACCGGTTGCAGTTTGGACATCAGTGTCAGGTCCGCAGTGACGGCTTCGATGTTCCACTGTTCACGCAACGCGCGCTCCAGCCGTTCCAGATCGCCTGTGGGCGAGTGCATGTCGGGCTCTTCCACCACAACAAAGTACAGACGTGTGGCCGGGTCCATGGTTATGGCGCGCGCCGCAGCTGCTTTGCGCACAACCTGACGATGCACCTGGCTTTCGGGCGGCACGTCGATCACGACATCACCCTGAACCGAGGCCTGACATCCCAGTCGACGGCCTGGTTTCAGGCCACGCTTGTCGTCATAGCGCTGCTCGACCGCGTTCCATTCACTCAAGGCGTTCTCGGCCACTGTGACGCCGTGCTTGGGAAACTCGCCATAGCTTGGGGTGATCTGACACTTCGAACAGATCCCGCGACTGCCACAGACCGAATCCAGATCCACTCCCAATTGGCGGGCCGCGGTCAGAATCGGGGTGCCGACGGGAAAATGTCCGCGTTTGCCAGACGGGGTAAAGACGACAAGTGGGTCGGTGGTCATCAGTGACATGCCTTTTTTGTATTCGCGCGTATGTCGGGCAAGATATGGGTTTGTGCGTAAAGGGAAAGGGCTAACAGCGGCAGGATTTGCGCGGCGAACGTCGTTTTCTTCGACCTCATTGGCAACAGGAGCCACAGAGTTGACCCGGAGGGCTTTTCCTTTGCTTCGATCCATGTAATAGGGTCACCGCCAAACGGGCTTTTGCATGGGGTATTCAGATGCAGATTCGTGAGGCACTCACCTTTGACGACGTTCTCCTGGTTCCGGGCGCATCTTCTGTGCTGCCGGCAACGGCGGATACGACCACGCGCGTGACGCGTGAGATCACCATGAACATCCCGCTGCTGAGTTCGGCCATGGACACAGTAACCGAGGCGCGTATGGCCATTGCCATGGCGCAAGCGGGCGGTATTGGCGTCGTTCACAAGAACTTGACGGTGGAAGAACAGGCGCGCGAGGTCCGGCGGGTCAAACGGTTTGAGTCCGGTATTGTCTATAACCCCGTGACATTGCGGGTGGATCAGACGTTGGCCGATGCCGATGCGCTTGTGCAGCGCTATAATTTCACCGGTTTCCCGGTAGTGGACGAGCAAGGTCGTGTGGTAGGCATTCTGACCAACCGCGATATGCGCTTTGCGACCTCGGACGACACGCCGGTTCACGCG
Organism: uncultured Ruegeria sp.; assembly: GCF_947497005.1. Taxonomy (GTDB): domain Bacteria; phylum Pseudomonadota; class Alphaproteobacteria; order Rhodobacterales; family Rhodobacteraceae; genus Ruegeria. Next base: position 2,878 of record NZ_CANMFF010000003.1, read on the forward strand.
ATGATGACTTCGGACAATCTTGCGATGCTGCAGGAACCCGCCGATCTGGAAGAAGCAAAAAGCCTTATGCGGGCTCGTCGCATCGAAAAACTTCTGGTTGTCGATGGCGAAGGCAGGCTGACTGGGTTGCTGACTTTGAAAGACACAGAACAGGCCGTATTGAATCCGACTGCTTGCAAGGATCACCTTGGTCGCTTGCGGGTGGCCGCGGCGACGTCGGTCGGGGATGCCGGGTTCGAACGGTCCGAGCAACTGGTGGATTCCGGAGTTGATATCATTGTTGTTGATACAGCGCATGGCCACTCTCAGGGTGTGATTGATGCGGTTAAGCGGGTCAAGACACTGTCGAATGAGGTTCAGATCATTGCCGGAAACGTTGCAACCGGCGAGGCAACCAAAGCGTTGATCGATGCTGGTGCCGACGCGATCAAGGTGGGCATTGGCCCGGGGTCGATCTGTACCACACGAATGGTTGCGGGCGTCGGAGTTCCTCAATTGACGGCGATTAGTGATTGCGCAGCCGCTGCTGGCGACGTTCCGATCATTGCGGATGGTGGCATCAAGTTCTCGGGCGATTTCGCCAAGGCGATCGCGGCCGGCGCTTCTTGCGCCATGGTTGGTTCGATGATTGCAGGCACCGATGAAAGCCCGGGCGAGGTGATTCTGTATCAGGGTCGTTCGTTCAAGTCGTACCGCGGGATGGGCAGCCTTGGCGCCATGGCGCGCGGATCAGCCGATCGCTATTTCCAGAAGGACGCGGCCAATGACAAGCTGGTGCCTGAAGGTATTGAAGGGCAGGTGCCCTACAAGGGCTCGGCCAGTGCTGTGATTCACCAGCTTGTTGGCGGCTTGCGTGCTGCGATGGGTTACACGGGCTGCGCGACTGTTGAAGAGATGCGCAAGAACTGCAACTTCGTGAAGATCACGGGCGCGGGTCTAAAAGAAAGCCACGTTCATGATGTTCAGATCACCCGTGAAAGCCCGAACTACCGGGTTATGTAAGTCATTGAATGCGAGATGCGGCACCCATGCTCGGGTGCTGTATTGCTTTTGGATTGGCCGATTGAGGCCCGCTTCTGCCGAGGTATTCTGCGATGACACCCGCCGCCCGTGTTCAGGCCTCGATTGAAATTTTGAATGATATTCTGGCTGGGGCACCGGTTGAAAAAGCGTTGACCGGATGGGCGCGGCGCAGCCGTTTTGCAGGGTCCAAGGATCGGGCGGCTATTCGTGACCATGTATTTGACGCGCTGCGTTGCAAACGCTCTTACGCAGCGCTCGGAGGTTCGGCCACCGGGCGCGGTTTGATGATTGGAGCGACTCGTGCAATCGGTGCAGATCCGGCCGAGCTGTTTACCGGCAACCGTCACGCTCCGACTCCTGTGGTGGAAACGGAAACAGCGCAGGATTTCGTATCGGACGCCGAAAGGTACGACATACCGGAATGGATGTGGTCCCGGTTCGCCGCATCGACGAAGGACGCAACGATCCTGTCAGCGAAAGCACTGCAGAGCCGCGCACCCGTCCATTTGCGAGTCAATCTGTTGAAAGCGGATGTAAGTCAAGCCATCGACGTTCTTGAGACCGATGGTGTTTCCGCCCGACCAACCAATGTGTGCGAGACCGCACTGGAAGTGACAGAGGGGGCCAGACGTATCTCGCACAGTCAGGCGTATGATCAGGGTCTGGTCGAGCTTCAGGATGCGGCAAGTCAAGCGGTTGTAGCGGCCTTGGCCTTGCAACCCGGGATGCGTGTTGTGGATTATTGCGCGGGCGGCGGGGGCAAGGCGCTGGCGCTTGCAGCAAACGACGGTGTCGAGGTTTTTGCGCATGATGTGAATAAGGACCGAATGAAAGATATCCCGGCCCGGGCGAACAGAGCCGGGGCAAAGATAATCCAGGTGAACACCGACGAACTCTCCCGTCATGCACCGTTTGACGTGGTTTTGGTGGATGCGCCGTGTTCCGGCAGCGGATCGTGGCGGCGTGCGCCGGCGGGGAAATGGGCATTGACCGAAGACCGCTTGCAAGAACTCACGACCATTCAGGGCGATATCCTGAAGGATGTTGCGCCCTTGGTTCGAATGGGCGGCGTGTTGGCTTATGCGACCTGCTCGATTCTGACAGACGAAAATGCTTCTGTCATCGAAAACTTTTTGACCGGTCACACCGATTGGAGAGAGACCTATCGCAATACGTGGCATGTAACACACGAGTCCGATGGGTTCTTTACGTCCCACTTGACGCGCTGAGCTTTTGGTAAATAACAACCTGAGGTAGATGACCGCTTTCTGGAATACGTTAAGCGGGAATTAACCAATTTTGATCGTTATTGCGATATCTTTGCGTCCGGGCCGTTTATGACTGACACAGCTGAATTCATCCGAGATCCGTCCCTTGCCAATATGCCATCAACATCTCGGCTTGGGTCGTTGGTGTTTTTGGCCCTTCTGATCAGTTTGGCACCAGCAATGGGGATACTGCCACCGGACTGGACTATAGGGCTGATTGTGACGGGCATATCCCTGTTAATTGCAACTCTGTGCGTTGTCGTCAAAGGGCAGATAGCGGGCCGGCAAGCGCAACAAACCAGTGCCATTATGGCCGCGTTCGCCGAACAAAACGACTCTCCGTATCTGATCACAAATGCATACGGAGAAATCTTGGCGTCCAACGCGTTGGCGCGAAAACAGTTTGCAGCGGAGAAGGGCAGCAACCTCGCGTTTTGCCTCAGATCGACCTTTTCTAACCCTCCGGCGGTTTTGTTGAGGATGCAAACTCAGGCCAAGTCATTCGGACGGGCGCACGAAGATTTCCATAACCCTGGAAACACAATTTCAGTTTCTGTTTTTCAACTGAGCCCCGAGATCTTCAGCTGGCGGTTTCTTCGGGCCGAACAAGGAAGCTGGCAAACGCTTGAATTTCCGGTTCTGACTTTGGGGAGAGCGGGCGAAGTGGTGCGCATTAATCCGGCCGCTGAAAGGTTGTTTGGATCGCGCCCCGGTCGGATTGGCGATATCTTTTGTGATGCCGAACCACAAATAGGAACCGCCAATATAGTCCAGTCCCTTGATGGATTGGTTCCGGTCGCGGTGGCTGAGCTTTCCAGATCGAATTCGGGGCGCAGCCTTGGTTTGTTGCCGCTCAACCACATGCCTGCGCCTGAGGCAACCACGTCTTTTGCCGATCTTCCGGTTCCGGTTCTGACCCTTTCTCCGGAGGGTACAATTCTGAATACCAACAGGCTGGCGGTAAAACTGTTGGGGAATGACCACCTCGAGGGAAGCGATATCAGTGAAATCATGCGGGGTTTGGGGCATCCCATTCTGGACTGGCTTGCGCGGACCGCTGCGGATGAAGAAGCGCAACGATCAGAGTTTCTGCAGTTGATTCGGGATGACAAAGAGGTTTTTGTTCAGGTTACGTTGAGCCGGGTTATCGCAGACGGAAAGATCTGCCTGATCGCCGTGGTGAATGATGCAACCGAGCTGAAAACCCTGGAAGCTCAGTTCGTTCAAGGACAAAAGATGCAGGCCGTGGGGCAGTTGGCTGGCGGTGTCGCGCATGATTTCAACAACCTGTTGACGGCGATATCCGGTCATTGCGACTTGCTTTTGTTGCGTCATGACCAGAATGACCCTGATTATGGAGACCTGGTGCAGATCAATCAGAACGCCAACCGGGCTGCTGCGCTGGTCAGTCAGCTTTTGGCGTTTTCTCGAAAACAGACCCTCAGACCCGAGGTTCTGGATCTCCGCGATACAATCTCGGATCTTATTCATCTATTGAATCGTTTGGTTGGCGAGAAAGTTCAGCTGACCCTCAGCCATGATCCCGTGTTAAAGTCGGTACGGGCAGACAAACGCCAGTTGGAACAAGTGTTGATGAATCTGGTCGTCAATGCGCGGGACGCCATGCCTGACGGGGGCGAGATTCGTATCGAGACCGAAGTACTGAACGTCTCGGAACCGCTCAGACGAGACAGGGCGACAGTTCAGCCGGGAGAGTATGTCACGGTCAGGGTCGTGGACAGCGGGGTGGGAATACCCGCAGACAAGCTTCAAAAAGTGTTCGAACCGTTCTACACCACAAAGCGTACAGGTGAAGGCACTGGGCTTGGGCTTTCAACGGCCTATGGCATCGTCAAGCAGACAGGCGGATTCATCTTTGTTGACAGCGCGGTAGGTCGAGGCACCGATTTCACGGTTTTTCTGCCGGTCTGCGCAACAGTTGCAGGAGCTGAACCGGAAACTCCGGCTCAGCCCGAAGCACAAAGCGCCCGGCAAGGGGAAGGTGTGGTACTACTGGTTGAAGATGAAGCGCCGGTCCGCGCCTTCGCAACCCGGGCCTTGCGGCTGAAGGGTTATACGGTGCTTGAGGCGGATTCAGCGGAAGAAGCGCTGCGGCTGCTTGAGGATTCGTCATTGAATGTCGACGTTTTTGTAACCGATGTGGTCATGCCGGGTATGGATGGGCCAACCTGGGTGCGCAAAGCACAGAAAACGCGCCCGGACACGCGTGTGGTCTTTGTGTCAGGTTATACCGAAGGCGCATTTGGGGATTCGGGGCCGGAGATCCCAAATTCGACCTTCCTGCCCAAGCCGTTTTCACTCAACCAGTTGACTGAGGCCGTGTTTCAACAATTGATCTGATTGCCTCACAAGGCTGTGTCGTGGATTGCGAATTCTTCGGCATGCCTGTTTCGAAACCTCCGCCGTGTTTCCGGCGTTAATGTCAGGTCACCCGATGGTGATACATTCTCGTGCGGCAGGTCAATTTGAACGTTTAGTCGCGCTTGCAGGAAGTCCAGAATCCTGTCCTGATGATCGTACTTGAAAATATGGTTGGCACCGCGGCCATTGCTGCGGGTGCGAAAGAACTGGCTCTGGCTGCCGACATCGGCAAATTCCGGACGCGGGTTTTTCATATAGGCCTGCACGAATGCGTCAAAACTCATGTCACCGGTTGAATGAGGGTGACCGGATAGTTCTGCGCGGCCGCGAAAACGATACCAACTGCCCAACCAGTCAACAGGTTCCCGAACAACTGCCATGATCTCCATCTCGGTGTCATACATCTTGCGAAACATGTTCTGAAAGAAACGGTCATATCTGCGCACAGGTGCGTGTTTCAGCTCGGGTGGATAGGTGACGACAAGATCGGCCCGATCTTTCAATGCGGTGTGGTAGGCTGTGCTGCCCGTTTTGGGGACCGCAAGAAAAGCCAGTCGTTCTTCATAAAAAACAAGCATTTAAGGGCCCCTCTTTTCACCCGCTTATCTGGGAAGATTGTCGTAAACGACTCTTTAACACAATTGCGGAAGACTGAATCTTGTAAGTTTTAGTTGAAATGTTCTCTTTTTGATCTCATAAGGAACAAGAGGCGAACAAAGCAGCGATTGCCGCCCGATCAAGGGTGTGACAAAAGGGAAGGCGACAGGACAATGGCGGATCTTCTGACAATGAGCGACAAGAAAAACGCAGACAAGCAAAAGGCGCTCGACAGTGCGCTGGCCCAGATCGAACGGCAGTTCGGAAAAGGCTCGATCATGAAGCTGGGCGAAGGTGCCACGCAGGATATCGAAGCAAGCTCGACCGGTTCGCTGGGGCTGGATATTGCGCTGGGAATTGGTGGTCTGCCAATGGGGCGTATTGTCGAGATTTATGGCCCTGAAAGCTCGGGTAAGACGACGCTGACGCTGCATTGTATTGCAGAGCAGCAGAAACGCGGCGGTGTCTGTGCCTTTGTGGATGCGGAACACGCGCTGGACCCGCAATATGCCCGCAAGCTGGGCGTTGACCTGGACGAGCTCCTGATTTCACAGCCTGACACTGGTGAACAGGCGCTTGAGATCACCGATACTCTGGTTCGTTCAGGTGCGGTAAATATGGTCGTCGTCGACTCGGTTGCGGCGTTGACGCCGAAATCCGAGCTTGAAGGCGATATGGGTGACAGCAGTGTTGGCGTACAGGCCCGCTTGATGAGCCAGGCGATGCGGAAACTGACAGGCTCGATCAGCCGCTCGAACTGTATGGTCATCTTTATCAACCAGATCAGGATGAAAATCGGCGTGATGTTCGGCAGCCCCGAAACCACTACCGGCGGTAACGCACTGAAATTTTACAGCTCTGTCCGTCTCGATATCCGCCGCATCGGCGCGATCAAGGACCGGGACGAGGTTGTCGGCAACCAGACCCGCGTCAAGGTCGTTAAGAACAAGGTGGCACCGCCCTTCAAGCAGGTCGAATTCGACATCATGTATGGCGAAGGCATCAGCAAGATGGGCGAGTTGCTGGACCTGGGTGTCAAAGCTGGCGTGGTCGAGAAGTCAGGGTCGTGGTTCAGCTATGGTGACGAGCGAATTGGGCAGGGGCGTGAGAACGCTAAACAATACCTGCGTGACAACAGCCGTATTGCGCTGGACATCGAAGACAAGATTCGCGCCGCTCATGGGCTGGAATTTGACATGCCTCCGAGTGCCGCCGAGGATGATGACATCCTCGAAGCCTAACAACCGCTGACGAGAGCTTCGGAAGCTCCCTGGTTTCCAGTTGCAAATTGAAAAGACTATGAAAGAGGCGGTCCATCGGGCCGCCTTGTTTCGTTCCCGCGCGCCTCCACTGTGGACACTGCTCGGACGGGGGGATAAACCTGCGAAGACCAAGATTTTTGTGCGCCGAGAGAGCCCTATGCCAACCCTGAACGACATCCGATCGACCTTTCTGAACTACTTTGAAAAACAGGGGCATGAGGTCGTGGCGTCCAGCCCGCTGGTGCCGCGTAACGATCCGACGCTGATGTTCGTGAACTCGGGCATGGTGCAGTTCAAGAACCTGTTCACCGGACTGGAAACCCGTGACTATAAGCGAGCCACCACGGCGCAGAAATGCGTGCGCGCTGGCGGAAAGCACAACGATCTGGACAATGTGGGATACACGGCGCGTCACCACACCTTCTTTGAGATGTTGGGGAATTTCTCGTTCGGTGACTACTTCAAGCATGAAGCGATCCCATTTGCGTGGGAACTGATCACCAGAGAATTCGGCATCGACAAAAGCCGCTTGCTGGCCACGGTCTACCATACTGATGACGAGGCCTTTGAAATCTGGAAAAAAGTTGGTGTTCCCGAAGATCGGATCATCCGCATCGCCACCAGTGACAATTTCTGGCAAATGGGGCCGACCGGACCATGCGGTCCGTGCACCGAGATTTTCTATGACCATGGCGATCACATCTGGGGTGGCCCTCCGGGATCACCTGAGGAAGATGGCGACAGGTTCATCGAAATCTGGAACGTCGTTTTCATGCAGAACGAGCAGTTCGAAGACGGTTCGATGGTCGAACTCGACATGCAATCCATCGACACTGGCATGGGACTGGAGCGGATCGGTGCGCTGCTGCAGGGCAGCCATGACAACTATGACACGGACCTGTTCAAGACATTGATCGAGGCGTCGGCCGATGCAACCGGCGTAGATCCTTATGGTGATCAGAACGTTCATCACCGTGTGATTGCGGATCACCTGCGCTCGACCTCGTTTCTGATTGCGGATGGTGTGATGCCCAGCAATGATGGTCGCGGCTATGTCCTGCGCCGTATCATGCGCCGTGCCATGCGTCATGCGCACTTGTTGGGTGCAAAAGACCCGGTCATGCACCGTCTTGTACCGACACTGGTACAACAGATGGGTGGGCACTATTCCGAGCTGACCCAGGCGCAGCCGCTGATCGAAGAGACCTTGATGCTTGAGGAAACCCGTTTCAAGCAGACGCTTGATCGGGGTCTGAAGCTGCTTGATGATGAGATATCAGGCCTTTCCGAAGAAGCGCCTTTGTCCGGTCAAGCGGCCTTCAAGCTGTATGACACCTATGGTTTCCCGCTGGACCTGACGCAGGATGCACTGCGTGAGAAAGGCCGGACGGTGGACACGGACGGATTCGATGCCGCGATGGCGGAACAAAAGGCCAAAGCTCGAGCGGCATGGGCCGGCTCGGGCGAAGCTGCGGATCAGGCAATCTGGTTCGATGTTCTGGATACGGCCGGGGCGACAGACTTCCTAGGCTATGATACCGAGAAGGCCGAAGCACAGGTTGCAGCGTTGGTTGTTGATGGCGTTTTGGTCGACAAGATCGAAGCAGGTGACAGCGGCTGGGTCGTGGTGAACCAGACCCCGTTCTACGGCGAGGCTGGTGGCCAGGTGGGCGACACCGGCGAATTGCGACGCCTTGAGGATCGCAACCACTTGAGCCGGGTGGAAGACACCAGAAAGTTCGCTGATGGCAAGGTCTATGCGCATAATGTAACGGTCGAAAACGGTTCTGTGTCAACGGGTGACGCCATCGAGTTGGAAGTCGATCATGCCCGCCGTACTTCTATCCGAGCCAACCACTCGGCCACGCACCTCTTGCATGAGGCGCTGCGGGAAACACTGGGCGACCATGTTGCGCAGCGCGGCTCGTTGAATGCGGCGGATCGTTTGCGGTTCGACTTTAGCCACTCCAAGGGGTTAAGCCCTGAGGAAATTCAGAAGGTCGAGCGTGAGGTGAATGAGTTCATTCGCCAAAACTCGACCGTTGAGACGCGCGTCATGACGCCTGACGATGCCCGCGAATTGGGTGCGCAAGCTCTGTTCGGCGAGAAATACGGTGACGAGGTGCGTGTAGTCTCGATGGGCAAAGCGCCTACTGGCAAGGGCCAAGACGGCGAAACGTGGTCGATCGAATTATGTGGTGGCACCCATGTACGCCAAACGGGCGACATCGGCACATTTGTCGTGCTGGGTGACAGCGCAAGTAGCGCCGGTGTGCGTCGCATTGAAGCCCTGACCGGAGATGAGGCGTTCCGATATCTTTCGGTTCAGGATCAACGCCTGGGGCAGGTGGCGCTGGAACTGAAAGCACAACCGGATGACGTGGTGGCACGGGTGAAGAGCCTGTTGGATGAACGCAAGTCGCTGCAAAACGAAGTGGCCCAGCTGCGCCGCGATCTGGCCATGGCTGGCGGCGCCGGGCAGGGCGGCGGTGCCGAGGCGCGTGATGTGAACGGCGTCAAGTTCCTGGCACAGGCTCTTAACGGCGTATCTGGCAAAGATCTTCCGGCCCTGATCGACGAACACAAGGCTCGCCTTGGATCGGGTGCGGTCCTGTTGATTGCGGACACCGGCGGCAAGGCTGCGGTCGCGGCCGGTGTAACCGAAGACCTGACAGGAACTGTTTCGGCGGTGGATCTGGTCAAAGCGGCTGTGGTTGAATTGGGCGGCAAAGGCGGTGGCGGCCGTCCGGACATGGCTCAGGGCGGCGGCAAGGATGCAGCGAATGCAGATGCGGCGATCAAAGCCGCTGAACAGGTATTGGGAGGATAAGATGGCGGCACTCTGGATTGCACATGTGACGGTGACTGATACCAAGGCATACGGAAAATACGCTGAACTGGCCGGACCGGCGATCGCCAAACACGGGGGTGCGTTCATCGCTCGTGCCGCGCGCTATGTCCAGTTGGAAGGCAAGGAGCGACCACGCAATGTCGTGGCGCGGTTCCCGTCGCTCGAAGCAGCGGTCGAGTGTTATAACTCGGAAGAATATCAGCAAGCACTGAATCATGCGCGCGATGCAAGTGAACGCGAATTGGTTGTGGTTGAAATCACGGAGTGACCGCCAGGTTTCACGATTCGTAGCGCAGAGTGCTTCAGAAATCGGCAATCTTTGGCTTATGTCATAAGCGATCAGCAAAGCGCAGTCCGCAAACGTGGGCCGCGTGGATTACTTAAGCATTGTCAATTACTTGCCTGACCGGCGACTCGCAATTTTGAGAACTTCGCGTCCCAATTGTGGCCGTGTCACCAAAATTCTTGCGCGAAAAGGTCAGATTGACGGACGAATTTCCGCCCTTTTTCCACTGCAGTTTTTCAGATGATTGCCTAGGCAGGGTGTTCGCAGATAGTTTCACAAAACGGAATGCGACCCTGTTTGATATGCGATCGCGCGAAAAACACCGGATTGGGGTACAGGCATGACATTATTCACAAAACTGGCCGAACGCTGCAGTGCCGGGGTTTTGTCCGCTTCAGCGAGACTCGTGAGCGTTTGCGTCGTGAGTATCTTTACGATTGCTTCAACACCAACAGCACGCGCATCCGACGGCGGATTTATCCCAAGTGTCGCGTCTTCACCGCCTCCATCCGGTGCCATCAACCTATGCACTCAATACAATTGGGCCTGCGCAGGAAAACGTTCTGTGTCCATGTCTAGCCAGCAGGAATTTCGGGTTGTGGAACAGGTGAATCGGAGCGTGAACAGATCGACACGCGAAGTCACCGATCAATCTCAGTATAAAACGCGCGAGCGATGGGCCTTGCCGACTGCCATAGGCGGCGATTGCGAGGATTTTGCGTTGTTGAAAAAACGCGACTTGATCCACGCTGGCGTCGATCCAAGTAAACTTTTGATCGCGACTGTTCTGGATAGGCGCCGGGTACCTCATGCAGTCCTGGTATACCGCACGGCAAACGGTGATTTGGTTTTGGATAACCTCACAAATCGTATCAAACCCTGGACAGCGACGCGGTATCTTTTTCTTCGCATGCAAGACCCTAAACGACCCAGTCGTTGGGTTGGTGTATACGGTCATAGCTGATATTGGCAAAAACTTTGGACAGCCTGTCTTTTCATCCGTGGGCGCAGATTTGATCTGCACCCACATTTCGTCATTTGTTTGTGTGCAAAGCTCGGAAATTGCTGCCTTGAAGCCTTTCCTATTTCCGCTCTCTTTTTCCGAAACCACGGCTAGAGGATTTTTTGCCGCCTAACGTATCCCGCATTCCCTTGGCCTTTTTGTTTGTGTCAGGAGCCATTTGCCGGCGCTCTTCTTCGGGCTCTTCTTCGGGCTCTTCGCCTTCTGGCTCTTCGCCTTCTGGCTCTTCGCCTTCTGGCTCTTCGCCTTCTGGCTCTTCGCCTTCTGGCTCTTCACCTTCCGGCTCTTCACCTTCCGGTTCTTCACCTTCTGGCTCTTCGCCTTCTGGCTCTTCACCTTCCGGTTCTTCACCTTCGGGTTCTTCACTTTCTGTAGAAGGATTATCGTCGCCTGGGGTGTCTGTATCAGTAGGGTCGTCATTTCCCCCGAAAATACCACCACCTGTTGGACCGTTGTCACCACCTTCGTTAGAGGGGCCGTCTCCGGATCTCTCATTGGCGGCACCGGTCGCCGCAGTTGGGAAATCGGTGAGCAGCGCCGCCAGCGGCGAACACTCTGCGCCCAGGCGTGCCAAGATCTTATCAAAATCGGCGCGACGTTGGACGTAACGTATCATTCCGGTGGTGACCGCGTCACATTCGCACAAGACCTGAGCCGACGCACCGGACTGGCGCGCGGTTTTAACGTTGCAAACTCCGGCTGCGAAAGATTCTTGGGAAGAGGCGACCAAAAAAGTAGTCGCTACTAGGTAAATTGGAAACTTGCGAGACAGCGCTCCCATGTCGAACTCCTTGGTACTTTTTACTCAACTATGCCGATCATATGCACCATCTGAATTCGGATGTGTATGAAGAGCATCACACAATTGCCACAAATACACCTTGATAAAAGCCAAACCACAAGATGTGCCCAAGGTGAGTGGTCACGAATTAATACAATCTAAAGAAGAAAAACTATTCTTTTCAAAAGAAACCCAGGCGACTTGCCCGGGTTTCCGTTTCTCGTCTTTATTTCTAATGGAAGCAAATGTGCCACACAATCGCCATTGTTTCCGTTTTAGACGTGCGCGACCTGCAGTTGATCAGGCTGATCTTGCCATCCGTTTTCGTTCGTGAGGGTCAAGAAAGCGTTTGCGCAGGCGTACCGCGTTCGGTGTGACTTCTACCAACTCGTCGTCGTCGATATAGGCAATTGCCTCTTCCAGAGAGAACTGAATATGGGGAGTTAGGCGAACCGCATCGTCCGATCCACTGGCGCGAACGTTGGTCAGTTTCTTGCCTTTCAGCGGGTTCACTTCCAGATCGTTGTCGCGTGAGTGCTCGCCGATCACCATTCCTTGATAGACATCCGTTTGGGGGCCGACAAACATCCGACCACGCTCTTCCAGATTCCAGAGTGCATAGGCGACGGCCTGGCCGTTTTCCATCGAGATCAGAACGCCAGCACGGCGGCCGGGAATCTGCCCTTTGTGCGGCGCCCAGTCGTGGAACACGCGGTTCAGTACGCCTGTGCCACGGGTATCTGTCAGGAATTCGCCATGATAACCGATCAACCCACGAGAGGGCACATGCGCGATGATGCGGGTCTTACCCGTTCCTGCAGGGCGCATTTCGGCCAGCTCACCCTTGCGGGCACCGGTGATCTTTTCAATCACCGACCCGGAATATTCATCGTCTACGTCGATGGTGACTTCTTCGATGGGTTCCAGACGCTGTCCGTTTTCTTCACGGAACAGAACCTGCGGGCGCGAAATGCTGAGTTCAAAGCCTTCACGGCGCATGTTCTCAATCAGAACGCCCATCTGCAATTCGCCACGGCCAGCGACCTCGAAGGCTTCGCCGCCGGGCGTATCGGTGATGCGGATCGCGACATTCGATTCGGCCTCTTTCATCAGGCGATCACGGATAACGCGTGATTGAACCTTTTTACCATCACGTCCGGCCAATGGGGAATCGTTGATTCCGAAGGTCACCGTGATGGTTGGCGGGTCGATGGGCTGCGCGGGCAAGGCCTCTTCAACCTGCGGCGCAACCAGTGAATCCGCGACGGTAGCTTTGCTCATGCCGGCAATGGTGACGATATCGCCTGCTTCTGCCACGTCGATTGGCTGCTGCGCCAAGCCGCGGAACGCCAGAATTTTCGAAGCGCGGAAGTTTTCAATCACTGAGCCATCGCGGCTGAGCGCCTTGAGGGTGTCGCCCGCTTTCAGCGTACCGCTTTCGACGCGCCCGGTCAGGATACGGCCGATAAACGGGTCACTACCCAGCGTCGTTGCCAGCATACGGAAAGGTTCGTCCTTGTGCTCAACCTGTTTTGGGGCAGGGACGTGATCGACGATCAGGTCAAACAATGCGTTCAGGTCTTTGCGGGGACCGTCCAGTTCCATATCTGCCCAGCCCGACCGGCCCGAGGCGTACATGGACGGGAAATCCAGTTGATCGTCATCGGCACCAAGGTTTGCGAACAGGTCAAAGCATTCGTCCAGCGCGCGGTCAGGCTCGGCATCCGGTTTGTCGACCTTGTTCAGAACCACGATCGGCCGCAGACCTAGCGCCAGCGCCTTGGAGGTCACAAACTTGGTTTGGGGCATCGGGCCTTCGGCTGCGTCCACCAGCAGGACAACGCCATCGACCATGCTGAGAATGCGTTCCACTTCGCCGCCGAAATCGGCATGGCCCGGCGTGTCGACGATGTTGATACGTGTATCTTTCCATTCGACCGAAGTTGCCTTGGCCAAAATGGTGATACCGCGTTCACGCTCCAGATCGTTGCTGTCCATGGCGCGCTCCGCCACAGCTTGATTTTCCCGGAACGCGCCGGATTGTTTGAGCAGCTCGTCCACCAGGGTCGTTTTGCCGTGGTCCACGTGAGCGATGATTGCGATATTGCGCAGGTCCATGAGAGGTCAGCCTTTGAACGGGAAGTTGCCGCGCGCATAACGCGGCGCGACAAAATATACCAGCCCTAACCGTGGATCAGTGACCAGCAGTCTTGGAAAAGAGGTGAATGATCAGGATTCCGGCCAAGATCATCGTCAACCCAAGTACCGCTGGCCAATCCAGTCTTTGGCCAAAGACGATGAAACCGATCACTGCGATCAGAAAGATGCCCAGACCGGACCAGATCGCGTAAACGATACCGACAGGCATGAATTTTAGGGTCAGTGCCATGAGGTAAAAAGCAAAACCATACCCTATGACAACAAGGACAGACGGCCAGAACCGCGTGAACTGCTGACTGGCTTGTAAGGCTGTCGTGCCAATGGTTTCCGCAATTACAGCCAACAACAAATACAGATATGCTTGGGGCATGTGAGAACCTCGAAGTAGGTCGATTTCAACGCGTTGAACAAAAATTGCATTGCTGCAAGCAAGATCATTCGATGTGCCAACGCGACGTTGCTTGGACTTGGGGTCAGGTATACCTGACTATTTTGAAAGTCCAATTAGTGTAATGTTCCCATCATATTTATTTCTATTTGTTAGTGAGTATTGTGTGATGACGATGTTTGCAAAATCCGTCATTTTTGCTTCGGGTCTTGTTGTGGCGATTGGGTGGCTTGCTGACGGGGGGTCCGTCGAAGTTGATGCAGCCAATATGGTCCAACAGTTAGATGGTAGTAGTGTTTTTTAACGCCACACAGAACTAAGCAGGGAAAAAGGGGCCTTCAGGCTCCTTTTTTCTTTTGGCTAACAGCTGAGCGCCTCGGCACACTGAAAATGCGCGGCCAGTTGAGGTTGCAACCAATTCCAAAGCTCAGGCGCTCCGGTGTCAATAGCTGGTCGAACGCGCGCCTCAAGTTGCGCATAGGAGACATTGTAATCGGTCCATGAACCGCCCCCGGTTTCCAGATTGGCGATCGGTGTCTGAAAACGATCGACGGCCTTAGCAAACTGTGCGTCCGCGCTTTCCGCCGTTTCGAATTCCTGCCACAGACTGGTAAAGGACTTCCGTTGAGTGTCGGGCAGCAGGCCGAACAACCGCTCGGCGGCGGCTTGTTCCTTCGCCGCTTGCGCGTCGTGGTCAACCTGCCCATGGATCGGATGGTCGCCTGCGTCGATTTCGACGATGTCATGCAACAACAGCATCTGAAGGATCCGATCCAGACTGACATCTGTATGGGCATACTCTGTCAATACCCAAGCGTAGAGCATGATATGCCACGAGTGTTCGGCTGAATTCTCGAAACGATCTCCAGCCATCAGCCGCGAGGCACGGAGAACGGATTTCAACTGATCGGCTTCGGTCAGGAATGCCAGTCGGGTTGTAAATCCGTTGTCTTGCGTATCGGTCCCAGCCAGCAGATTGATTGCATGGTCGTAGGCCAACGGAAAAGCCTGTGCCAGATAGGCAGCACGACCGCCTTCAAGGTTGGAGCGTACAATGTCGACATGATCCAGATCGGGATTTGAGGCGCACAGAACCTGAAACAGCGGCTGACATCGATCCAGTATCTTTGCAAACCGAGCGTCCGGGGACTGATCCTCCTCAAATTCGCGCCAGAGCACATGGAACATTTCGGTTTGATCCTTTGGCAAAAGCCCAAACAACTCCAATGCTGCCGAATGCTCGGCTTCTGCGACCGTTGCCCAATCTGTCTCAATATGAATTGGGTGGTCGCCCACGATGATCTCAACCAGGTCATGCAACAGCAGCATGCGGATGACCCTATCTATCGACACATCCGGCCCAGCCAATGGGGCCATGACCAAAGCCCATAATGCTAGGTGCCAACTGTGTTCAGCAGAGTTCTCGGGTCTGGACTGGTCGAGCAGGACATTTGCCCGTTCGACCATCTTCAAAGCGTCAGCCCGTTTCAAAAAAGCGATCTGTGCCGACAAACGGTCGGTCATTGTTTTTCGATCGCCTTGAGTTTTGCGCGATGCGTAGAAAGGCGTTTAATCACGAATTGCCGGGCCTTACGCTCGGCCAGACGAACGCGAATTTCGGTCAGAAACGCTTCTTCCAGTGATTGTGACGCCGCACCAAGCACGTCGCCAACTTCGACAAAGAACCGGTCTTCGCCTGTCTCGTCCATAACCTTCATCGTATCCTCGGCCAGTTTGGCCGCAAGAGATGTGATGGTGTCGGACATCAGCGGGTGTTCTCGGTCAGTCGGCGCTTCACATAATCACTGACATCAGTGATCAACGTGTCCGTGTGGCGGTCCTGGAAGAAGTGATCAGCGCCTTCCACTTCGGTGTGGGTGATGGTGATGCCTTTTTGCTCGTGCAACTTGTTCACCAGCGATGTGGTGTCTGCCGGAGGCGCTACACGGTCCGCTGATCCATTGATGATCAGGCCCGAAGACGGGCAGGGAGCGAGAAAGGAAAAATCATACATGTTTGCGGGGGGCGAAACGCTGATGAATCCGGTGATCTCGGGACGACGCATCAGCAGTTGCATCCCGATCCACGCACCAAACGAGAAACCTGCAACCCAGCAGTGCTTCGAGTTGTTGTTCATCGACTGCAGATAATCCAGCGCCGACGCCGCATCGCTCAGCTCGCCTACGCCCTGATCATACTCGCCCTGACTGCGACCGACGCCGCGGAAGTTAAAGCGCAACACGGTGAAGCCCATGTTGTAGAAAGCATAGTGCAGGTTATAGACCACCTTGTTGTTCATGGTCCCGCCGAACTGAGGATGCGGGTGAAGCACGATGGCGATCGGTGCGTCTTTTTCCTTTTGCGGGTGGTAACGGCCTTCCAGGCGGCCTTCGGGTCCGGGAAAAATCACCTCGGGCATGTGTGCTTTGGTCCTGTCTTTTTCGTGCGGGTACCCGGATATACTTGACGATAATCGTCGGGTACCTTAGAACGGTTCTAATTACATTACTTGGCGTTTCAGCGCTGTCAGTCGGAGATACGCACTGGCGGCGTCGGCGTCAATGATTTCGCGCAAATCCTGATAAAAGGGGACACAGAATGAAGCTGTCGACCAAGGGGCGTTACGCAATGGTCGCTTTGGCGGATATTGCGCTGCAGCCGACGGACCGGCTTGTGACCCTTGGAGAAATATCCGAGAGGCAGGACATTTCACTGCCGTATCTCGAGCAGCTCTTTGTCAAACTACGCCGCGCGGAACTGGTAACCTCGGTACGTGGACCCGGAGGCGGGTACCGCCTTGCGCGCGCTGCGTCCGAAATTCGCGTTGTCGAAATACTGTCCGCAGTGGATGAAACCGTTGACGCCCTGCAAAAAGGGGCCGGAGCCTCTGGCGCTTCATCCGGCAGTCGCGCGCAATCATTAACGAACCGGCTGTGGGAAAGCCTCAGCGCGCATGTCTATGTGTTTTTGCATCAAACGCGGTTGTCTG
The DNA here is from genome assembly GCF_947497005.1 of uncultured Ruegeria sp. Taxonomy (GTDB): domain Bacteria; phylum Pseudomonadota; class Alphaproteobacteria; order Rhodobacterales; family Rhodobacteraceae; genus Ruegeria. The sequence goes on from NZ_CANMFF010000003.1 coordinate 19,886, forward strand.
ATGTCATCAAGAATGACCTTGCACCGTGCCCGGCCGTGCCAAGCTTGTTTTCTGTCGTAGATGAATGATCTGGACAGGCGGGGTATGAAATGAAGTCTGTCGGCAAAAAGATGTATCCATGAAGCGTGTTTATCTGGATCATAACGCAACTACACCGCTGCATCCCGATGCGCGATCCGCGATGATTGCCGCTATGGATGCTTGTGGCAATCCTTCCTCTGTCCATGCCGAAGGGCGCGCAGCGAAAGCGATTGTCGAACGCGCACGGGCACAGATTGCGTCTGCTTTTGGGGCAGACGGCGCGGACATCGTCTTTACTTCGGGTTCAACTGAAGGCGCGGCTTTGACAATGGCAGGGCGTAACCTGCATGGCGCGGCGATTGAGCACGATGCCGTAAGAGCTTGGATCACTGAAGATCTTTCAGTTTCCGAGGTTGGCGGAGTTGAGGTGGACGCGCCAGAAGAATCGACGCTGCAGTTTGCAAACTCCGAGACGGGAATTGTCCAATCCCTGCCGCCTGGTCTGGCTGTGACGGATGCCACCCAGGGATTCGGGAAACTGCCCATCGCGTTCAACTGGATGTATGCACAGATGGCTTTGGTGTCCGCGCATAAATTAGGGGGACCGAAGGGTGTTGGCGCTGTCGTAATGAAGCGTGGAACCGATCTGGCTGCACAAATCAAAGGTGGCGGTCAGGAAATGGGGCGTCGGTCCGGAACTGAAAATGTCATTGGTATTGCGGGGTTCGGAGCCGCGGCTGAAGCTGCTGCGCGGGATCTGGCCAACGGTGTTTGGGAGCAGATTGAAGAATTTAGAAATATTCTAGAAAACGCTCTTGAGGCCGCTGTAAAATCACCTATTTTTGTCGGGAAAGGGCAAAAACGCCTGCCGAACACGTTGTGTTTTGCCGCGCCCGGCTGGAAGGGCGAGACTCAGGTCATGCAGATGGACCTGTCGGGTTATGCGGTCAGTGCGGGCTCTGCCTGTTCCAGCGGAAAAGTTCGTGCCAGCGCGGTACTCACCGCAATGGGATATGACGAGGTAACAGCCAGCAGCGCGATCCGCGTGTCGCTGGGACCTCAGACAACGGAAGAAGATGTGCTGCGTTTCGCCGAAACGTGGCTTGAGAAAGAGAAAAAGCATCGCGCGCGCGCCGCGTGATCTGACGGAGGGTAAGTCATGGCCGCTTTGGACCAGACCCAGGTTAAAGAAGGTGTCGATCAGGAAACCGTGGATGCGGTGCGCGAAGCCGGTACTTACAAGTATGGCTGGGACACTGATATCGAAATGGAATACGCGCCCAAGGGCGTGAACCCGGACATCGTCCGTCTGATCTCGGAAAAGAATGAAGAGCCAGAATGGATGACCGAATGGCGTCTGGCCGCGTTCGAACGCTGGACCAAGATGGAAGAACCCAATTGGGCGATGGTCTCTTATCCCAAGATCGACTTTCAGAACCAGTATTACTACGCGCGTCCGAAGTCGATGGAAGAGAAACCCAAGTCTTTGGATGACGTCGATCCTAAGCTTCTGGCGACATACGAAAAGCTTGGTATCCCACTGAAAGAACAGATGATTCTTGCTGGTGTTGAAGGTGCTGAAGATGCACCTGCCGAGGGTCGCAAAGTTGCGGTTGACGCGGTGTTTGACTCGGTATCAGTGGGCACGACCTTTCAGGCTGAACTGAAAAAGGCCGGTGTGATCTTCTGTTCAATCTCGGAAGCGATCAAGGAGCATCCTGAACTGGTCAAGAAATACCTGGGCACCGTTGTTCCGGTATCTGACAATTTTTATGCGACGCTAAACTCGGCCGTGTTCTCGGATGGGTCCTTTGTATATATCCCGCCCGGCGTCCGCTGCCCGATGGAGTTGAGCACTTATTTCCGTATCAATGCGGAAAACACAGGTCAGTTCGAACGAACGCTGATCATCGCCGACAAAGGCTCTTACGTGTCTTATCTGGAAGGCTGCACCGCCCCTCAGCGCGACACCGCGCAGCTGCACGCCGCAGTAGTCGAGATCATTCTCGAAGAAGATGCAGAAGTGAAATACTCGACCGTTCAGAACTGGTTTCCCGGGGACGAGAACGGCAAGGGCGGCATCTACAACTTTGTGACCAAGCGCGCAGATTGCCGGGGCGATCGATCCAAGGTGATGTGGACACAAGTTGAAACAGGCTCTGCCGTGACCTGGAAATACCCGTCCTGCATCCTGCGGGGCGAAGAAAGTCAGGGTGAATTCTATTCGATCGCAATTGCCAACAACTATCAGCAGGCCGACACTGGCACGAAGATGGTTCATCTGGGCAAGAACACCAAGTCGCGCATCGTGTCCAAGGGCATCAGCGCGGGCAAGGCGCAGAACACCTATCGTGGTCTGGTTTCGATGCACCCGAAAGCCAAGGACAGTCGCAACTACACCCAGTGTGACAGTCTGCTGATTGGCGATAAATGTGGGGCACATACGGTTCCCTATATCGAGGTCAAGAACAACTCCTCACGCGTTGAGCATGAGGCGACGACGTCGAAGGTGGATGACGATCAACTGTTCTACTGCCGTCAGCGCGGTATGGACGAGGAAGAAGCCGTGGCGCTTGTTGTGAACGGGTTCTGCAAGGACGTGCTGCAGGCGTTGCCGATGGAATTTGCCATGGAAGCGCAGCAGTTGGTGGCCATCTCGCTGGAAGGGAGCGTCGGTTGACCATGCGTCCGCGCTCCGGGATCCGAAGGTTTATTGACCGCACGGTGGCGAAAGTGTTCGTCAGCCTGTGCGGTCCTTTCGTACGCTATTGCGATGCCGGTGGCCAGTTTCTGCTGTTCGAGATTTCGAATCCGCGCGACGTGATTCAGGGACGTCATTTTTGGGGCGACGTGTATGAACTGGGTTTGTTGCAGGAGATTTCGCGCTATCTGCCCCAAAATGCGCAGATTGCCGATATTGGAGCAAATATCGGCAATCATGCGGTGTATTGGGGGCGCGTTTGCGCAACCAAAATTGTGCGCGTGATCGAAGTGAACCCGGATGCCATTGCCATATTGAAGCGCAACATCAGGCTGAATTGTCTTGAGGATGTTGTTGATAGCTCGAAATTGGGCGTTGGAGCAGGGCGCGAGAATGCCGCTGGTTTTGGACTCAAGCCCGAGGCCGGCAATCTGGGGGGCACGCGATTGGCCCAGGGAACAGGAAGCCTGCAGGTCGCGCCCGGTGATACGCTGCTGGAAGGCATGACACCAGACCTGATCAAGATCGATGTTGAGGGCATGGAACTGGACGTGCTGGCCGGGCTGACCAGCACCGTGGCCACAACGCGCCCCCTTATCTTTGTCGAGGTCGATCACAACAACCGCCAGACATTTCTGAAATGGATGGCGGAACAGAACTACGAGACGCTCAGGAGCTTTGGTCAAGAGCGTGACAATGAAAACTTTCTGATCGTTCCGGCTGAAAAGGCCGAAACGTTCCAATCCAAATGACACACGCGCAAATGACGCGCGAAGAAAGATTAGATCCGAGGAAAAAATGCTGGAAATCAAGAACCTGCACGTACAGCTTGAAGAAGAAGACAAGCAAATTCTCAAAGGTGTAGACCTGACGGTAGAAGCTGGCAAGGTGCACGCGATCATGGGTCCGAATGGGTCAGGCAAGTCGACGCTCAGCTATGTTCTGTCTGGTCGCGATGGCTATGACGTTACCGAAGGGTCGGCCACGCTGAACGGCGAAGACCTGTTGGAGATGGAACCGGAAGAGCGTGCGGCGGCCGGCATCTTCCTTGCGTTCCAGTATCCGGTTGAAATTCCGGGCGTTGGCAACATGACGTTCCTGCGCACCGCAGTGAACGCCCAGCGCAAGGCACGTGGCGAAGAAGAACTGTCCGCCGCCGATTTTCTGAAAGAGGTTCGTGCCAAAGCCAAGACACTGAAGATCGACGCCGATATGCTCAAGCGCCCGGTCAACGTTGGCTTTTCGGGTGGTGAGAAAAAACGAAACGAAATCCTGCAGATGGCCATGTTGGAACCCAAGATGTGCATCATGGACGAGACCGACTCTGGGCTTGACGTGGACGCGATGAAACTGGTGGCCGAAGGCGTGAACGCCCTTCGGGATGAAGGCCGTGGGTTCCTGGTTATCACGCACTATCAGCGCCTTCTGGATCACATCAAACCGGATGTGGTGCACATCATGGCCGATGGCCGCATCGTCAAAACCGGCGGCCCGGAGCTGGCGCTTGAGGTTGAAAACAACGGTTATGCCGACATTCTTGCCGAGGTGAACTGATGGCCTTGCCCGAAGTCAAACAATCTGCCACCGAAGCACGGCTGTCTGCCCTGACCATGCCCGATGCCGGCTGCACCCGCGCCGCGCGTGAAGATGCGCTGGCGCGTGTTCTGGAAACTGGCCTGCCTGGGCGCCGTGACGAGTACTGGAAATACACGCAACCGGATACGCTGGTCTCGCCAGATGCGATCCCGGCTGCGGTTTTTTCCGATGATGAACCATTGATGTTCAGCGAACTTGACCGCCTGAGTATCGTTTTTGTGGACGGGGTGTTCAACGCCGAGGAATCGGACGATCTGACGATGGAAGGTGTGACGATCGATCGGCTTGAGGACATCTGCTGCAAGGACATTCATTGGGCGAAAGATCTGTATGGCGTGCTTGAGACGCGCGGGCAATCTCCGGTGCAGCGTCCGTTGGCCGCGTTGAATACGGCCTTTGCCTCGGATGGTGTGGCCATTCATGTCACAGGCAAACCGACTAAACCGATCAACTTGATCTATCGCCATGCATCGCCGACCTCTGATGCGATCCTGCACCATGTTGTTCGCGTGGAAAGCGGAGCCGAAGCAACCATCCTGGAAACCGGTCCGGCAGCGTCACGCTTCAACAAGTGCACCGAGATCGACATTGCCGATAAAGGCACGCTGCATCACGTGCGGGCGCAGGGCAGGGACCATGAGCGTCGCGCCGCGACCCACATGTTCACTCGCTTGGGCACGGAATCAGTCTACAAATCCTTCACCCTGACCGTGAATGGCGTTCTGACCCGCAATGAACAGATTGTTGAGCTGACCGGAGATGACGCGGTGGCACATGTGGCCGGGGCCTGTGTGGGTGATGGTGATTTCCATCATGACGACACGGTTTTTGTCACGCATGACGCAGTGAATTGCGAAAGCCGTCAAGTGTTCAAGAAAGTGCTGCGCAACGGGGCGACCGGCGTGTTTCAGGGTAAGATCCTTGTGAAGCAAGGCGCCCAGAAAACCGACGGCTATCAGATCAGCCAATCGCTGCTTCTGGATGATGACAGCCAGTTCCTTGCCAAGCCCGAGCTTGAGATCTACGCCGATGATGTTGCCTGCTCGCACGGGTCGACTTCGGGTGCAATCGACGAAACCGCGCTGTTCTACCTACGGTCGCGTGGTGTTCCGACCAAAGACGCGACCAACATGCTGACACTGGCCTTCCTGGCCGAAGCGGTGGATGAGATCGAAGACAGCGCTCTGGCGGAAGAGATCGTAAGCCGTCTGGAAGGGTGGCTGGCGCGTCGTAGCTGAGATGGCAGTTTCGTCAGACATACTGGCAACATACCGGGGGCCGGGGCGCGTGGTGCGTCGGCTTCTGGATATGGGTCAAAGGGAAGATCGGGCACTGATCTTCGTGATGGCGTTTTGCATTGTGGCATTCGTTGCCCAGATGCCCAGCCTTGCCCGAAAGGCGCATCTGGAAGGTGTTGAACTGAACATGCTTCTGGGCGGCGCACTGCTGGGGTCCGTGTTCATTTTGCCTTTGTTTTTCTATACCTTGGCGCTGATCTCTTATTGGGCTGCCCGGTTGGTGGGCGGCCAGGGCACAGCCTATGGCGCACGTCTGGCACTGTTCTGGGCATTGTTGTCATCTGCCCCACTGGTTTTGTTGAACGGTCTGGTCGCGGGGTTTATCGGACCCGGGCCGACTTTGACGCTGGTTGGTATCGTTTGGGTTGCCGTTTTTGTCTGGTTCTGGTTATCCGGTCTGAGACAAGTACAAAGGTCTGCTGCATGACTATCAATTCCCTCGGTGCTTTGGCGGTTCTGACGATCAGAAATCCGGCCGAAGCGGCACGCCAATTGTTGACCCTGAAACCGGGTCGAGAGGTCTTGTGGCTGGCATTCGCGCTGGCTGTCGTCCTGAACTGCCTCGTCCAATTGGGGATCAACATGGCGGTGCCGGTGGTACCGCAAGGCCAACCCTCTCAGGTTATCGAAAGCATGCCAGTTGTTCTGCTTCGATCCGCCGGGGCAATGATGCTGAGCATCGTCGCATTCTTCGCCATAGGACGAACGATTGGCGGCAAGGCGAGCTTTGATGACCTGATGGTTCTGACGATCTGGTTACAATTCCTGCAAATCGCGGGGTTTGTGGTGATGTTGCTGCTCAGCCTGACTATGCCGTTCCTGATGATGCTGACGCTGTTCGCAACAGCGATTCTGAGCATATACATCACGCTTCATTTCCTGAACGTGGCGCATCAATTCGGATCGCTTTGGAAATCCTTTGCGGTGATTGTGTTTTCCGCACTTGTAGCGGTTTCTTTCGTTCTGTTTCTATCCCCAGCCGGGCCTGTCTAGGAAAACCATCCAATGTATGACGTGCAGAAAATCCGTTCTGACTTTCCGATCCTGTCGCGCCAGGTGAACGGTAAACCATTGACGTATCTGGACAATGGCGCCTCGGCTCAGAAGCCTCAGGTCGTGATCGACGCCGTTACCCGCGCCTATGCCGAGGAATACTCGAACGTTCACCGCGGTTTGCATTACCTGTCCAATCTGGCGACCGAAAAATACGAAGCAGTACGCGGCACCATTGCCCGGTTTCTGGGCGCATCGAATGAGGATGAGATTGTCCTGAATTCGGGCACGACCGAGGGGATCAATCTGGTCGCTTATGGCTGGGCCATGCCACGGCTCGAAGCCGGGGATGAGATTGTCCTGAGCGTGATGGAGCATCACGCAAACATCGTGCCCTGGCATTTTCTGCGGGAACGGCAGGGCGTTATTCTGAAGTGGGTCGATGTAGATGCGGAAGGTGGGTTGGACCCACAGGCGGTGATTGACGCAATCGGGCCGAAAACCAAGCTGGTTGCCGTGACCCAATGTTCGAATGTGCTGGGCACGGTCGTGGACGTCAAAACCATCACGGAAGGCGCGCATGCCAAAGGTGTTCCGGTTCTGGTCGATGGCAGCCAGGGCGCGGTTCACATGCCGGTAAATGTCCAGGAGATTGGCTGCGACTTCTACGCAATCACGGGTCACAAGCTTTATGGACCATCCGGGTCAGGCGCGATTTACATCAAATCCGAACGCATGGCTGAGATGCGCCCCTTTATCGGGGGCGGTGATATGATCAAGGAAGTCAGCAAGGATCAGGTCATCTACAATGACCCACCTATGAAGTTCGAGGCCGGCACCCCGGGCATTGTGCAAACCATTGGTTTGGGCGTAGCGCTTGAATACATGATGGATCTGGGGATGGAGAACATTGCCGCTCACGAATCCGGCCTGCGTGATTATGCCATGCGGCGCCTGAACGGTCTTAACTGGTTGCAGGTTCAGGGAGCTCGGCCAGACAAGGCGGCGATCTTCAGCTTTACGTTGGACGGGGCAGGCCATGCGCATGATGTGTCTACCATTCTGGACAAAAAAGGTGTGGCTGTCCGCGCGGGCCACCATTGCGCCGGGCCGCTGATGGACCATCTGGGCGTCACGGCAACCTGCCGCGCCAGCTTCGGTCTCTATAACACCACTGACGAGGTCGATACACTGATCGAAGCGCTTGAATTGGCACATGATCTGTTTGCCTGAGTTTGATCTTAGTCTGGGCGCAGCAATCGCGATTTGCAGTTGCACCCGGACTGGAACAAGGTTAGCTAACGGCCAAGGCACCTGTAGCTCAGCTGGATAGAGCGCTGCCCTCCGAAGGCAGAGGCCAGAGGTTCGAATCCTCTCAGGTGCGCCATTTTCAGGAAATCAGAACTTTGGAAATCGCGAGTAATTCGTTTCGCGGAAGATTGCGTTCATAATTGTCGCGGTAGGGGTTTTTAAGAAAGCGTTCCCGATAGCAACGTCACGATCGAACACTCGGACGAGCAACAGCCCGCACGACATGGGATCAGCTTAGCTGATTCCAGTGGTAGCGAGAACAACAATAGAGGTACGGGAACTTGGCTAGTTGGGACAAACAACCAGCTAAAACTTGAAACAAGCGGAGATCGGATGCGACGCCCTCAGCGTTATCCGCGCCAGGTGCGTACGACGCCACAATCCATATGCACGAAATTCGACCCGTAATACTGGCCGACACCACCCGCGCGACAGGACATAGCCGCTTTGGCCATCTGGGAAACTGAGCGGGACCCGAGGCGCAAGTCAGCCGCCTGTCCCTCCATATGAAGCGATTTCCGGGCTACGCGACGAGACCGTGACCGCAGCATCGCATTGGTCTGAGGAGAGCGATAACCGGACAACAACATATACGGCTCGTTGGCATCCAGCAGTTGGTGTGATGCCGCCATGATATCAATCGTGCGCAAATCAATGGATTTTACCTGATCTGTACGCCAATCACGCATGAAGTGGTTCACTTCTTTGACAGCGTCCTTGATATACTTACCATCGACCCAATAAATCATATCCAACCGTTCGCCCGTGCGACCGGAATACATACGGATGCGACGGATATCGCCGCCGCCGCGCAAAAAGCCTGCTGCATTGGAGTAGGTGGGTGCTGCAACGACTGCGGTTGCTGCAAACGCGCCCAATAGGGCACGTCGGGTCAAGCCCGAGGAACTGCTCTTGGTCATTTGGTTTCGTCCCGTACTGTTCCTGCCTGCACACGATGTTACGCGTGCTGTCTTAATTTTTTCCCATCCCAGATGCGAAATATATGACACAATCGGAATCAGCGGCCAAGAAGTGTTTCACAGTCACCTTTTCAAGGGGGAATTTTCGGCAATTTTTTGCGCAAATGTCACAGCCCATCACAGAAATTTTGCAATTGTGAGTTTAGGGCCACGCGGCCGATGCAAACGCGCATCAGGCCTCGACAGAAGAGATTTGGTAAGGAATTTGTGAATAGACAAGCCTTAATGCTCAATTCCATAGTTGTTCGACGCACGTATCACCTATCCAAGCTATTGATTACCAAGGCCATCCAATGTTTTCTGTTTTCCGAACCAGCACCAGTATCCTGTTTACCGCCTGTTTTGCGGCCACGGCCAGTATCGCGAACACTGCCTCGGAGCCCGCGCCAAACACGGCGTTTCAGATGGCAATCGCCGAACATACACCACGGGCATCGCAGATCGCCGAGTTTTACCGCACAAACGGCTTCTCGCCAATCTGGGTAGGTGAAACCGCCGAACACACACAGCGCCGGGCGGCTTTGATCAAGGCAATGTCACGCGCACAACTGCATGGGTTGCCTCAGGCCAACCCGACAATTTCATCCTTGCTGGAGAAGATGGAAGCGGCGCGCTCGTCTCGTGATCTGGGCGCTGTTGAAGCAGAATTGAGCCGGGTTTTCGTCGAATACGCTGATCTATTGTACACAGGTGCAATTCGGCCCGGCACTGTCGATGATGGGCTTGTTCGGACGGTGGCGCGGCGCAGCGCAACCGAGCATTTACAGGGCCTGAGCACGCAAGGTGCTGCATATCTTGAGCAATTGGCACCGCAGACGCCTCAATACCGGGCGCTGATGAAACAAAAACTAGCTCTTGAGGCTTTGGTGGATCAGGGCGGCTGGGGGGTAACTGTTCCCGTTAGCAAGTTGGAATTCGGTGATACCGGACCCAGTGTCGTGAAGTTGCGCAATCGACTGGTGGTTATGGGGTACATGAAACCTTCGGCCAGCCCGTCTTTCGACAATGCACTTTTGGAAGGGCTTCGGGCTTTTCAAACCGCGCATGGTCTGGAACCCGATGGTGTAGCAGGCAAAGGCACGATCACAGAACTTAATCGCCCTGCTTCGGACCGGTTGAAGGCCGTTTATGTCGCGCTTGAGCGGGAACGGTGGTTACCACGTGAACGAGGCGAACGTCATATCCTCGTCAACCAGGCCGATTTCTCGGCCAAGATTGTGGATGACGGACAAGTCACTTTTGAAACCCGTACGGTGATCGGCAAGAACACGCATGATCGGCGCAGCCCGGAGTTTTCGGATGTGATGGAGCATATGGTGATAAATCCCAGCTGGTATGTTCCACGCTCGATCATCACCAAGGAATATCTGCCGAAACTGAAGGCGAACCCCAATGCAGTCGGTCATATTCAGATCACAGACAGCAGAGGGCGGCAGGTCAATCGTGGGGCGGTGGATTTCAACCAGTTCACCGCGCGCAGCTTTCCTTTTGCGATGCGCCAACCTCCCAGCAAAAGCAACGCTTTGGGGCTGGTAAAGTTCATGTTCCCCAACAAGTACAACATCTATCTGCATGATACACCTCAGAAAAGTCTGTTTTCGCGTGAAGTACGGGCGTTCTCGCACGGTTGTATTCGACTGGCTCAACCCTTCGAGTTTGCCTATGCGTTACTGGCGAAACAGGAAGAAGACCCAAAGGCGTTCTTTCATCGGGTTTTGAAGTCAGGGAAAGAAACCAAGGTCAATTTGGAACAAAAAGTTCCGGTACACTTGATCTATCGGACGGCATATGTCGGCCCGAAGGGCAAAGTGCAGTATCGCCGCGATGTTTACGACAGGGATCGCAAGATTTGGGAAGCCCTGCAAAAGGCAGGGGTGGTCCTGCCGGATGTTCAGGGGTAAGCACGGGGCAAATCCTGCCAAAAGGAAGCCCGTCATGCAGTTTACCGTACAACAAGTCGCCGACTCTCTGGACGCTGAATGCCACGGTGATGGTGGCCTGACGATCGTGCGGGCAGCCGAACCAGGGGATGCAGGGCCTACGGATCTGGCTATGGCCATGTCTCCAAAATACGCCGAAGCGCTTTCCAACGGTGAGGCACGTGCCGCCGTTTTGTGGGAGGGCGCGGATTGGCAGGCGATGGGGTTACGGGCGGCCATTTTCGTAAAACGACCGCGAATGGCGATGGCTGGAATCACCGCCATGTTGGATCGCGGGCAAGGGATCGAGCCAGGCATTCACCCATCGGCTGTGATCGATCCAACAGCCGAAATCGGCGCAGATGTGGCGATCGGGCCGCTGTCTGTCATTGGTGCCCGCGTGCGAATTGGTGCGGGTTCTGTGATCGGGTCGCATTGCGTGGTCGGAATGGACGCCGTTCTGGGCGAACAGGCGCTTTTGCGCGAAATGGTCAGCATTGGAGCTCGGGCGCAGATTGGGGCGCGGTTCATAGCGCAACCCGGCGCAAGGATTGGCGGTGACGGGTTCAGTTTTGTGACGCCCGAGGTTTCCGGAGCCGAAAATGCGCGCAAGACATTGGGTGATCAGGGTGACGCCAAAGCGCAAAACTGGTTGCGTATTCATTCCTTGGGCGCAGTTGAGATCGGCGACGATGTTGAAGTTGGCTCCAACTGCACGATCGACAATGGGACCATTCGCAACACAAGAATCGGCGACGGATCCAAACTGGATAATCTGGTCCATGTCGGGCACAATACACGCGTGGGTCAGGATTGTCTGTTGTGCGGTCAGACGGGTGTGTCGGGTTCGGTAGAAATTGGCAACAACGTTGTTCTGGGCGGTCAGACCGGGGTGGTCGATAATATTTTCATAGGGGACGGTGTCATTTCGGGAGGAGGCACCAAGATTTTGTCGAATGTTCCCGCCGGGCGCGTTATCATGGGCTATCCGGGCATCAAAATGGATACCCATACCGATGTCTACAAGGCGCAGCGGCGTCTGCCCCGCATGGCCCGCGACGTCGAGGCACTCAAAAAGGCTGTTTTCAAACAGACCCCGAGCGATTAAATCACCCTCAAACTGACAATCAGGGGATCGACATGAGCATCAGCGACCGCGTCATCGCAATCATTGCAGAGCAGGCCGTGCTGGAGCCATCGGATGTGACGCCCGAAAGCACTCTGGAAGATCTGGGCATCGACAGTCTGGGTCTGGTCGAAAGCATATTCGCCATCGAGGAAGAGTTTGACATCTCGATCCCTTTCAATGCCAACGAACCCGAAGCAAACGATTTCGACATTTCGAATGTCGCTGCGATCATTGCCGGGATCGAAAAGCTCGTGTCGGAAAAGGTCTGACAAACGCTCATGAAACGTGTTGTCATTACGGGCGCAGGCACTATCAATTCGCTGGGCCATTCGGTCCCTGACACGCTGGAGGCCATGCGCGAAGGACGTTGCGGTATCTCAGAGCTGGAATTCCGGGATGTTGACCGCTTGGCCATCAAGATTGGCGGTCAGGTTCGGGGTTTTGAGGCCGAAGGTCGGTTTAACCGTCAGCAGATGTCGTTGTATGACAGGTTCACCCAATTCACTCTGACAGCTGCCAAAGAGGCTATCGACCAGTCAGGCATCGAATTTCACGGCGAGCTTGCTGCGAAATCGGGGGTCGTGTTAGGGACTGCCGGCGGAGGCGTGTCGACCTGGGACGATAACTATCGCTCGGTTTATGAAGACGGCAAGAACAGGGTGCACCCGTTTGTTGTTCCCAAGCTCATGAACAATGCGGCGGCCAGCCATGTGTCCATGGAGCACAACCTCAAGGGCCCCAGCTTCACCGTATCGACTGCGTGCGCGTCGTCGAACCACGCTATGGCTCAGGCGTTTCAGATGGTCCGCAGTGGTGTTGCACCCGCTATGGTCACAGGCGGATCTGAATCCATGTTGTGTTTTGGTGGCGTAAAGGCCTGGGAAGGTTTGCGCGTGATGTCGAAAGATGCGTGTCGACCGTTCAGCGCCAATCGTAACGGAATGGTACAGGGTGAAGGGGCCGGTATCTTTGTGTTCGAAGAATTCGAACACGCCCGGGCCCGTGGCGCTGAGATTATGTGCGAAGTCGTTGGTTTCGCCATGTCGTCAGACGCTACTGATATCGTAATGCCCAGTAAACAAGGTGCCTCGCGGGCCATGGCAGGCGCATTGGCAGATGCTCGGTTGAATGCAAACGATGTCTCTTACATCAACGCGCACGGCACCGGAACGGCTGCGAACGACAAGACCGAATGCGCTGCAGTTGCGGATGTATTTGGCCCCCATGCCGATGACTTGATGATCTCGTCGACCAAATCCATGCATGGTCATCTGATCGGCGGAACCGGTGCAGTAGAGTTGTTGGCGTGTATAATGGCGCTGCGCGACGGAGTGATTGCACCAACCATCGGATACGAAGAACCTGATCCGGAATGCGCGCTTGATGTGGTTCCGAACGAGGCCCGGGAAGCCAAAGTTGACGTCGCACTCAGCAACGCATTTGCATTTGGGGGGCTAAATGCAGTTCTGGCTCTGAAACGGACTTAGCCGGAAAAGAGCCGCCGCAAGTGATGCGGCGGCATATTCAGAAACACGCCGTTAGTTCACGTTGACGGTCAGTGACTCAAAGCCTGATGTGAAGCCGGACAGTGACATTTCCATTTCCAGAACCTGATCCGGGAATCGGGCCGGTACCAGCGAGAAGGTTGCCTTGGTGCCACCTTTCATTGCATCGACATCACCCTGGCTCAGGCCAAGCTGCGCGATGCATCCGACCGGAACACAATGATGGTAGTTGTACAGCTTGCGCGGCGCGCCATCGATGGACAGGGCGAGCTGTGCTTGTAGCAGCGTTTCCAGAGGAACGATCACGTTTGCCCAGGCTACAGCTGCTCCGCCTTCGGGCAGCTTTCCGATCGATACTTCGGCAATTGGTTCGCCCTGAGCTCCGTTCAGCACCTGAACGATGGCGCATGGATCATCGCCGCCTTCCTGCGCCTTGATGCAGGATACGTCCCAGTCGCCGAATTCTTCCTTGACGAACTGCTCCCCGGCCCGCGGACCTTCCTGACCCAGGTCGAGCCCGGTATCGGGTTCGGAAGTCGATGTGTCTTGCGCATATGCTGCACCGCACAGCAGTACAGCAGCCATTGTATTAAGCGAGAGGATTTTCTTGATCATGAACGCCTCGGTTTGATGATTGAGCTTTTTGCCTCGTTTAACATTCTTCTGAACCGGTGTCAGGCACTAACGGAACGGCTTGTCTGAACGTGAACAGATTCTTGCCGGAATACTGAAAAGGAACCGTCCTGATATAGAAAAAGGGAGCTGATAACTCAGCTCCCTTTCCCAAAAGGTTCTCCCCGTCGGACTGGCCGACTTATTTATGCGCAAACCCTACGAAAGGGGCGCTGACGGGTCAACAGCTATCCTCAAATTTTAATCTGTCTGTCAGAACTTTGAAATCTTTCGGACGGACGAAAAAAGCCGTGCCCGAAGGCACGGCCAGTCGACAGGGAGGAAGTCTGCCCCACGTGAAGGAAACAATCGCAGGGCAAATTGACTATCGCCGTCAAAGGTTAACTTTGTATGCTGGTCACGGATCGGTGAAAATAAGGCAGTGTTAATGAGCAAGAATATCTTTTTGGGCGGTGGCGGCGAAGGCTATGGCCAGCCGCAGGAACTGGCGCTGAACTACGCGAACCGCCATGGGCTGATTGCCGGTGCGACCGGGACAGGTAAGACGGTGACGCTGCAGATTTTGGCAGAAGGGTTCTCTCAGGCTGGGGTTCCGGTGTTTTTGTCGGATATCAAAGGCGATTTGTCGGGGCTGGCTTTGCCCGGAAGCGATACACACAAACTGCATCAGGCGTTTCTGGATCGTGCAGGTCGCATAGGGTTTAGTGACTTCGCCTATTCTGCCTGCCCGGTGACATTCTGGGATCTGTTTGGTGAACAGGGTCATCCGGTGCGCACGACGGTCACTGAAATGGGGCCTTTGCTGTTGTCCCGGTTGATGGAATTGAGCGAGGCGCAGGAAGGCATTCTGAACATCGCGTTCCGTGTGGCTGATGAAGACGGGATGCCGCTGCTGGATCTCAAAGACCTCCAGGCGTTGCTGGTCTGGATTGGAGAGAACCGGGCTCAGCTCTCATTGCGATACGGCAATGTCTCGACATCCTCGATCGGTGCTATTCAGCGGCGGTTGCTGGTGCTTGAAAACCAAGGAGGAACAAAGCTGTTTGGCGAACCGGCGTTGGATCTGGCCGATCTGATGCGCACCGATGAAAATGGACATGGGATGGTGAACATCCTAGCGTCGGACAAATTGATGGCCTCGCCGCGGTTGTACGCGACCTTCCTGTTGTGGCTGCTGAGCGAATTGTTCGAGGAACTGCCCGAAGTCGGGGATCCCGAAAAGCCCAAGCTGGTCTTCTTTTTCGACGAAGCACATCTGTTGTTTGATGATGCCCCGAAAGTGTTGGTGGACAAAGTTGAACAGGTTGCCCGCCTGATCCGGTCCAAAGGGGTAGGGGTCTATTTCATCACTCAGAACCCTGCCGACATTCCCGAGGATATTCTGGGCCAACTGGGCAACCGCGTCCAGCACGCTTTGCGGGCATTTACGGCGCGTGATCGCAAGAACCTGCGTCTGGCGGCGGAAACATATCGCGAGAATCCGGCTTTTGATACCGAGGCCGCGATCCGTGAGGTAGGTGTTGGCGAGGCCGTCACGTCGATGCTGCAGAAAAAGGGTGTTCCCGGAATTGTTGAGCGTACGTTGATTCGTCCGCCGGGTTCTCAGTTGGGTCCGATTTCTGACGCTAAGCGTCAGTCGATTCTCGACGCGTCCCCGATGGCGGAAAAATACGACAAGGGAATAGACCGAAAGTCGGCCTTTGAAATCCTGCAGGCCCGGGCACAGGCTGCTGCGAAAGCGGCTGAACAGGCCGAATCCGAAGATGTGCTTGAGGCGCAAACGCCAATCGAACGGGAGTATTCTTCTGCCCGCAGATACTCCGGAGGCAGGGTGGGCCGATCCTCGTCTCGTGTACAACGCCGGAAAGACACGTTCGCGACGGCGATGACCGACGCTGTTATCAAGGAACTGAAGGGCACAACCGGGCGCCGGATTGTGCGCGGCATACTGGGCGGTCTATTCCGCAACAGGTAAGAAGGCGGCGCCCATGACGGGCGCCGTCGTGTCTACTTCAGGCGGCGCTGGCCTTCCTGACGACAATAGGCGTCAGCTTCAGGCACCGACATTTTGGTCGCTGGAAAGTCAATCGCACGGTCCCAGGTTACGCGGTTCTGACGATACAATTGACAGGTCACGACACCTTTGGGCGTCTGAACCTTAACAGGGGGAGTCTCAAGTTCTTCCGGAGTGGGAATACAAGCGGCTGTTACAACGGCAATAACCGGCAACAGAATAAGTGTTTTGATGCGTGGTGCGTTCATTTTCTACTCTTTTTAACACATTTGAATGATCGTTACAGATCGGCGCAAGTGAGTGTGAGTGAGTGCCGACAACATACCGCAACGTGAAAACACTACGGTGGGGTTGTTTATTAAAAAAAACCTTAAGAATCAAGAAACCGTGCCGGATTAAAGGCACGGTTCCGCTCATTGAAGTTGGGTTTGATCTATTTTTCGGGGATCAGACCTCTTGGGCTGAATCTGAGAACAATCAAAAGGATCAATCCCATTGTGAACAGGCGCATATGCGCAGCGCTGTTGATCAGATGGTCTTTCAGCGCACTTCCATCCGGCATACCTGTGGTAATGACATTCATCAGCCACAAACCGATCGGTTCAACCTGAACCCAGAGGAACCAGATCAGGAATGCGCCCAGTACGGCGCCGAAATTATTGCCCGATCCGCCGACAATCACCATCACCCAGACCAGAAAGGTAAAGCGCAGAGGGTTGTAGGTGCCCGGCGTCAACTGCCCATCCAGCGTGGTCATCATCGCGCCTGCAATGCCGCAGATGGCCGAGCCCAGCACAAAGATCTGCAGATGGCGGCGGGTAACGTCCTTGCCCATGGCTTCTGCCGCGACTTCGTTGTCCCGGATCGCGCGCATCATACGCCCCCACGGGCTTTTCAACGCCATTTGCGCCATCCAGAGCAGCACCAGAAGCACGATAAAAAACAGCAGAGAATAGCCCAATTTGACCGACAAGGTCGAGGCGGTGACCGGGTCTAGGCCAAACCATTCGGCGCGGGCCAGGAAGGCCGGGTCCTTCTGCAATTCGACTTCGTAACCGACCACGGGGGAGGGACGCGGAATGCCGTAGACATTCTTGACCCCACGTGCCAGCCAATCTTCGTTTTTCATCACCGCGATGATGATTTCGGCGATACCCAGCGTGGCAATCGCCAGATAATCCGACCGCAGACCCAGAGCGGTTTTGCCGATCAGCCAAGCGGCACCGGCGGCCAGCAACCCCCCGGCGGGCCAGGCCAGAAGAACGGGCAGGTTCAGACCTCCGATATTGCCTGCGACGGCAGGATCAATCGCTTCAATCGCGGAAACGTTGGGGTCGAAGATTCCGCGGTAAACAAAGAATCCCACAAGCAGAATACCGACGATTGTCAGCGTTTGCACGCGTCCCTTGGGCAACTTCTGCGCGACTATTACGGCGGAAACCACAGTCGCAGCACCCAGCAGTAGCGCGAGGATGACGCCATAGCCGCCACTGGACCAAGCTCCGGGTGTCGGCGGAGTCGAAACCAGCACAACCGCCAGACCACCCAAGGCGACAAAGCCCATCACACCAACGTTGAAGAGGCCCGCAAAGCCCCATTGCAGATTCACCCCGATCGACATGATGGCCGAGATCAGGCCCATGTTCAGGATCAGAATGGCGCTGTTCCAGCTTTGCGTGAATCCAGTCAACAGGATCAGGCCGCCGACGACTACGAACAGCAGCGTGTTTTTCACAGAGTCGGTCATACTGCTTTCCCCTTGAACAGACCCGTAGGCTTAAACAGAAGCACAATCAGAAGGATGGCAAAGCTGACGGCGAATTTGTAATCGGTGGACAGGAACTGGACCAAACCTGACGGCTCCAGATTTTCCGGCGCCAGATAGGTCAGGACCTTTTTCCACGCGTAGGTGATCGTCACTTCGGAAAACGCGATGATGAATCCGCCCGCAATTGCGCCCAGAGGATTCCCCAAGCCGCCTACGATGGCCGAAGCAAAAATCGGCAGCAGCAGTTGGAAATAAACGAAGGGCTTGAAGCTCTTGTCCAGGCCGTACAGCACTCCAGCCGTGGTTGCCAGCGCAGCTACGATGATCCAGGTGATCATGACCACACGTTCGGGGTTGATGCCTGACAACAGCGCCAGATCCTCATTGTCCGAATAGGCGCGCATCGATTTGCCCGTGCGTGTTTTGTTGAGAAACCAGAACAGCAGAACCACGGCAACAACAGCCACGATCACGGTAATGCCTTGTGATGTCTTGATGGCCAGCCCTTCGCGCAGACCGGTCATCGCCTTGAATTCCCGCGCCGAAACAATGAACCGCGCGCCGTCCGAGAAGCGTTGGTCATCCGGTCCTATGATGAACCGTACAAGACCGTTCATGATGAACATCACGCCCATCGAGACGATAACCAGAATGACCGGTTTTGCCTTTTGTTCGCGGTAGAATCTGTAGACCAGTTTATCGGTGACCAGCACCAGAATAATGCAGCCAAGGATGGCAAAGGGCAGGGCGAGCAAGGCAGTTGGCAAGGGTCCAAAGCTGACACCGGCAGCCTGCAAGCCCCAGGTGACCAGCACCGCGATCATCGCGCCAAAGGCCATGGTGTCGCCATGGGCAAAGTTCGAAAACCGCAGGATGCCGTAAATCAGGGTCACGCCAAGCGCCCCCAGCGCCAACTGACTGCCATAGGCAACGGCTGGCACGATGACAAAGTTGGCCAAGGCGACCAACGCGTTCAGTAAATCCATGAATTCTTCTCACTGTCCGGGTGCGGCTTTATGGCATGTGCGGTGTTAGGATTTCAACATGACGACGCGGTTTTCAGTGATATGTTCGCGCCTTTTTTCGCAGTTTTGACTTGGTCATACTGCTGGAAGCGAATGCCTTAGTGGATCCCACACCTTTATGCATGAGTGGAGCACGCACCGGCCTGTTGAGAAATGAAACCGCCTGGCTTTGGTCATTAGTGGCATTAGAGAAATAAAGGTGGATCGCCAACACCCTGCCGCGGGTTGCCCGCACAGGGTGTCGGCTGATTTTCTGGCCGAAAGGAACTTAAGCCTGCACTTCTTCGCACATGCCGTGATCTTCTTCTGCATGGGGGCCTTTGACGGACAAGTCGTAAGACATGTCCTCGAAATGCACCACAAATGTCATGACATCCTGATCTTCAATATGCATGAAGGTCATACTGCCAACACCTTTGAACACAACTGCATCGCCTGTGATTTTGGGGGTTTCAATGCTGCCCTTGTCTCCGGCTGTGGCACGGTTCAGACGAATTTCGCTGCCATCACGATCTGAAATGCAAACAAAATGGCGTTCTTCAGCCAAGGCCTGAGTTGCGGCAAACAAGCCAAACGACAGAGCGATCCAGGTTTTCATTTTAGGCGGGTCCTTAATTGGTTTTTTTTGCGCCATCCGCGTGTGGAACCGTTCGTTCTGAAATGCGGTGCAGGTGACGATGACGAACCGCCTAAGCTCTCATTATGTCGCAAATTGAGCCCGAACGTGTTTTTTGACACTGCGTGACAAGCCCTAGGGGTGTTGGGTTGTTTTTCTAAAACCGCAATGAAACAAGTATTTAGAAGCCATATTTAACGGCCCGAGATCCGGGTTTCTTGATCCTGACACATTGCTAACAAAATGCGGCACCGAACGATGTGAATCAGCGGTGTCACCCCAATGATCATCTGCGTAAGCCCGTTGGTTGAAGTTACCTTCTTTAAGTCTCATCTTGGGTCCACGCGACCTCACCCCGCCTCAAGTTCCGGTGAAGATTCTGACTTAGGTCTGTGAAATACAACACCCTTTCTTAGGTTGGGCCTGTCACCTGGCTACTGAAATCGTCGAACGCGACCGGTGCAAATGACAAACCGTCAGACCGTACGCACAGGGGATCACTCAGCCCCAAGCGGACGCGGGATACAAAGGAAGAAAGACCATGAAATTTGCCGCTCTTATCACCGCCGGCTTGATGCTGCCGACACTCACCCAAGCCGCGACCGAAGACCCGTTGAATGGCGCGGATTTTGTCGTCAATTGCGAGTCGGACAAGAGCGGTGGGTCGGTGATTCTGGCGCGATCGGGTGAGACCGACAAAGGGTTCATCGTGGCCGATGAAATCAAGGGCGAAGCTCAGATCATTCCCGGCCTGAACTCCCTGACCTTCCTGCATATTATGGATCAGGACGTCGTGACCTTTGTGGTGGACTTCGACAACCTGCACTATGACATGTCGATCAAGGGCCCGCACGCGGCGAATGACTCAGGCTATTGTAGCGATCCGGTCGGATAAATTTGGAAAAGGCGGTTGCCCGTGGTCAAACGCAAGTCTTAACCGCCTTCAATGCTTGTCTGAAAACTCCGGACGAGGGGGACGAATTTCCCAAATGCCTCGACAACGGGGAGTGCTGACAAAGTGCGTCAGCCAAATCTTCTTGCTCGCCATTCTTAAGAAGGGTCAGGTTCTGCCAAAGGCGATTGAAGGAACAAGGACGATGTGGGAGAGCGCCACAAGTGTGTTGAGGACGTCTATTAGTTTTCGTCTCCGCAGAAGCCGTACACCACCTCAACAAATTTAGACCTCGGAAGATGCTGGATTGTAAAAGCAATTCCAATTGGTTCACCATCTGTCCACAATTCAATGATCGCATTCGTCAGTGTGTTCTCAACAAGGCTATTCGCCACAATTGAGCGTTCATTAGAAAGTCTTCTATCAACCATAAAGTCGCCGAAATGGACTCTCGATTCTTTGGTCGACGGCACCGCGTAAGCATGTATTTCACCGTCGGCCATTGAGACTTCCAACCGAAAGCTTCCTTCTGGACAGTTTGTGGCAGGGCAGTCAGCGCCCATGCACATCGCTCTAACTTCACACATTCTCATTTCACAGTAGGTCCTAGGAAACGAGTCGGCTTGCGCAGGGTTCTGCAACATTAGATTCAGCGAAAGAGCGAGCGTGAAGACTATTTTCAAAAAGGTGATTTTCACTTATCCCCCCAAGAAACTCTTTCGAACTTCAGGGTCCGTCAGCAATTCCTTGCCGGTACCGGTATAAGCATTCCGCCCCTGCACCAGAACATAACCTTTGTCTGCGATTTCAAGTGCTTGACGGGCGTTCTGTTCAACCATCAGGATCGGCAAACCGGTGCGTGAGACCTCGATGATCCGGTCGAACAGCTCATCCATCACGATGGGCGAAACACCGGCGGTGGGTTCGTCCAGCATCAACACCTTGGGCTGGGTCATCAGTGCGCGGCCCACAGCGACCTGTTGGCGCTGACCACCCGAAAGCTCTCCGGCGGGTTGGTTGCGTTTGTCGCGCAGGATCGGAAACAGATCAAAGACCTGCTCCATCGTCTCGCTGATATCGTCGCGGCGAATAAAGGCACCCATTTCAAGGTTCTCTTCTACCGTCATCGAGGTGAAGATGTTCTGTGTTTGCGGCACAAAGCCCATGCCGCGGATCACCCGGTCTTGCGGGGTAAGATTTGTAATATCTTCACCATCCAACCGAACAGATCCCGCGCGGACGTCCAGCATTCCAAACACGGCCTTCATTGCAGTGGACTTACCTGCGCCATTGGGGCCAACGATGACAGCAATCTCACCTTTGTCCACGGCGATTGTGCATTCATGGAGGATATCCGGCCCCTTGCCGTAACCTCCGGTCATGGTGTCACCGATCAGGAAGGGACCGCCCGCGACCGCCTTCGTTTTACCGCTTTTGCGATGGGCAGGCGTCATTGTGCCTGCGCCGTGCGGATTAGTGATCGAGGCGTCTTTGTTGCCCTTGTC
Source organism: uncultured Ruegeria sp. (assembly GCF_947497005.1). Classification (GTDB taxonomy): domain Bacteria; phylum Pseudomonadota; class Alphaproteobacteria; order Rhodobacterales; family Rhodobacteraceae; genus Ruegeria. Next base: position 41,792 of record NZ_CANMFF010000003.1, read on the forward strand.
GTCCTGATAGGGGTTATCGGTCACGCGCCAGCCTCCAGCTTGTCTTTGTTCTTCAGGCCGGTGCCCAGATAAGCCTCGATCACGTGCTCGTTTGCTTTAATCTCATCCAGAGTGCCCTCGGCCAGAACCCTGCCTTCGGCCATACAGATGACCGGGTCGCAGATCTTGCCGATGAAATCCATGTCGTGTTCGATGACGACGAACGTATAGCCGCGCTCTTTGTTCAGGCGCAGGATCGTGTCGGCGATGGTCATCAGTAAGGTGCGGTTCACGCCCGCGCCGACCTCATCCAGAAACACGATCTTGGCGTCGACCATCATGGTACGACCCAGTTCCAGCAGCTTTTTCTGCCCGCCGGAGACCTGACCAGCCTTGTGGTCGGCCAGGTGTTCGATGGTCAGGAATTCTAGCACTTCGTCGGCCTTGGCCTTCAGCGCGCGTTCCTCATCGGCGATGCGCTTGCGACCAAACCAGGTGTTCCAAAGCGATTCACCCGATTGTACACCCGGCACCATCATCAGGTTCTCACGGCAGGACATCGACGAGAACTCATGTGCGATCTGGAACGTGCGTAGCAGGCCTTTGTGAAACAACTCGTGCGGGGGCAGGCCGGTGATATCCTCACCGTCCATAAAGACCTTGCCACTGGTCGGCGGCAGAACACCCGCGATCACATTGAACAGAGTGGTTTTCCCAGCCCCGTTAGGCCCGATAAGGCCGGTGATCGACCCTTTCTGGATTTCCAGCGATGCCCCATCCACCGCATGAAACCCGCCGAAATGCTTGTGCACGCCCTCGACGACGATCATCTTTTCCCCTAGCCGCCGTTTTCGGCGTTCTTTTCCCATCCCCGTTTTCCGGGGTGCGGCCTTTTTTCATTGAAACAGCCCGGACACAAGGCCCGGGCTGCTTATTCTTATAGCCGTTAGAGCCTGATCAACGGAAGTTGACAGTCTTGTTCTCGCCGTCGGTCACTTCGATCTCACGATAGGAACCTGCGCTTTCGCCAGGGCCGATCAGCTCGACACCGGACGCGCCGACGTAGTCGATGTCCTGACCGTTGGCCAGCAATTCCAGACCTTTGGCCAGCTCACCAGGATAGATTTTCTCACCCGGAGCGTTCGCGACATCCAGGATCTTGCCGCCGTAGTCGGCAGGGTTGGTCGAGCCGGCCGCTTGCATCGCCAGCATGAACAGAGCGGCAGCGTCATAGGATTCGGGCGAATAGGGCGACGAGCCGTCGAAACCTGCGGCTTCGGCCATTGCAAAGTACTTTTCTGCACCTTCACCACCCGAACCGGCGATCTGACCGAACGAACCGTTCAGGTCGGCGCCGACATTCGCTGGCAGCGAGTCACCGATCATACCACCGGGCAGGCCGAACGTGTCAAACGCTCCGCTGTCCAGAGACGACTGGATGATGCCCAGACCACCCTGGTCCAGATAGCCCGCAACAACCAGAATGTCGCCACCAGCTGACGCCAGCGCACCCACTTCAGCCGAGTAGTCGGCTTTGCCATCTTCATGCGCGGCGACGATGGTGACTTCGCCACCCGCGGCCTCGAACGAGGACTGGATCGCGTCCGCCAGACCCTTGCCGTAGTCGTTATTGGTGTAGGTCAGAGCGATCGAGGTGATGCCGCGATCGTTCAGGATATCTGCCATCACTTGACCTTCCCGCGCATCCGACGGTGCGGTGCGGAAAAACAGGCCGTTGTCTTCCATGGTCGACAGACCGGGCGAGGTCGCCGAAGGTGAGATCATGACCATGCCATTCGGAATCGCGACATTCTGCAAGATCGCACCGGTAACGCCCGAGCAATCGCCGCCGATGATACCGGCAACTCCGTCTGCGATCATACGTTCGCCGTTCGAAGTGGCCAGACCGTTGTCAATGCAGCCGGTGTCAGCGCGCGACGCGGTTACTTTGGATCCATCCAGCAATTTCCCGGATTCGGTGACTTCGCTCATCGCCATCTCTGCGCCCGAACCCATTGCCGGTGCCAGCGATTCAATCGGGCCGGTAAAGCCGAACAAAACGCCCAGCGAAATGTCTTCGGCCATGGCGGTGCCCGATAGCAAAGCGGTTGCTGCAGTTGCAGTAAGCAGCTTTTTCATATGGTTACTCCCTGTTGTGAACGTGTTCGTTCTGACCAAGAACCTAGGCAAGCTGTTCGGAAAAGAAAAGTCCTAACGCAAACGTGCTTTTACCGATTGGAATTCTAACTGTTTTGTTAGGGTTTACCTGTGATTTTCACGGAAAGGGACCAACATGCTGAAAGCGGCTGCGATTCTGTTACTCACCTTCTGTGCCGGTAGCGCCTGTGCTCAGGCTTTGTCGACCGCTGCCGGGGATGTTGAACTAACAGAAATGGTTGGCAGGTTGGATACACCTTGGGCAGTTGGTATCCTGCCAGACGGCAGTTTCCTCGTCACTGAACGAGAGGGGGAACTGCTGTATGTACATAATGGAAAGGCGAAAGCCGTATCGGGCGTTCCTAAGGTTGCAGTATCGGGGCAGGGCGGATTGCTGGACGTCACTATCCCGCGAGATTTCAATCAAAGCCGCGAGATTTTCCTGACCTTCTCAAAACCGCAAAGCGGTGGCGCGGGTACCGCCGTGGCAGTCGCGCGCCTGTCCGAAAACGGCAAGCGCCTCACCAACCTGCGGGTGATTTTCGAGGCGTCTCCGGGCGGGTCCGGAGGACGCCATTTTGGCAGCCGCGTGGTTGAAGCGAACGATGGAACATTGTTTGTGACGATTGGCGACCGCGGTCAGCCGGATAATGCGCAGGATCGATCCAACCACATGGGCTCGGTCATTCGGATCAATCGGGATGGGACTGTCCCGGCAGACAATCCGTTTGTCGAACAGTCGAACATACGACCGGAAATCTGGTCGTTTGGCCACAGAAACCCTCAAGGAGCTGGGCTGGACGCACGTGGCCGGCTGTGGATTTCGGAACATGGCGCGCGCGGCGGGGACGAGATCAATCAACCCCGCGCAGGTCGGAATTACGGTTGGCCGGTTATTTCTTATGGCACGCATTATTCCGGCAAGAAGATCGGCGAGGGCACGTCCAAGGATGGAATGGAACAACCTGTTCATTATTGGGACCCGTCGATCGCGCCTTCGGGGCTGCTCGTTTACTCGGGCAAGCTTTGGCCTGAATGGAAAGGAAGCATGTTCGTAGGATCCTTGAAGTTCGACTATATTGCGCGTCTGGAAGGTCCACCCTGGCGCGAGGTTGAGCAAATCAAAGCGCCTCAGACCGAACGCGTTCGCGATATCGTGGAAGCACCTGACGGTTCGATCTGGTTTATTTCGGTCGGGCAGGGGGCGGTTTACAGGATGTCTGTCCCAAATTGACCTGCGCAAGCAGACAATAGACTGTACTATCCCTTCAGAACGTGTCGATCTTTACGGCCGCTCTGTTCACCGGGCTATTGGGATTGGGTATTGTCTATCGATGGGTGATTTCAAGATTGAGTTATGCACAAGCATGCCACCGATATCTGAGCTAAATGTGATTTTGGAGCAATATTACGCGCTTATCGCTCAAAGAATGCAGGACATGGGGTTCGAGCTGGATTCGGCTGCACCACAAAGCGCGCTTGCGGAGTTCTGGGCGAATACTGATAGCTACATGCCTCCGAACGGATGCCTGATTGTCGCAAGACAGCGCGATGGCGAAATGGTGGGATGTGGAATGATGAAGCGTTTCGATCAACAAACCGGTGAATTGAAACGTGTATTTGTAACCGAAAAAGCGCGGGGCACCGGTACTGGGCGCGCATTGATCCAGGCACGGGAACAGGCCGCCCGAGACATGGGGCTGAAACGGCTTATCGCGGATACTCTCACACCAAATGTTGAAATGCGATCTTTATACCCAAAGCTTGGCTTTGTGGAATTGGACACCCCAATCAAGACAACGACTTACTTGGAGCAGCCCATGCTGCGGCCTTACTTGCACTATTTTCAGAAAGACCTTTGAGTTCGGACCTTAAACCGACAACCGTCCGCTTTGCGCGCCACGTTCGCGATAGGGTGTGGTGTTGTAATGTGCGCGGTAACATTTTGAGAAATGGCTAGGCGAGGCGAAACCACAGGCAAGGGCCACGTTGATCACGCTCATGTCCGTCTGCATCAGCAGGTTTCGGGCCTTGTGCAGGCGCAGTTCCATGTAATAGCGCTTGGGCGAACGGCTGAGGTATCGGCGGAACAAGCGCTCTAGTTGGCGGGTCGACATACCCACATCCGTGGCCAAAATCGATGGCGAGATCGGCTCTTCGATGTTCTTTTCCATCATCAGGATGACCTGACTCAGTTTCGGATGCCGTACGCCGATCCGGGTCGGCGTCGACAGGCGCTGTGTATCCTGATCGGTGCGGATCGAGGAATAGATCATCTGATCCGCCACCGCATTGGCCAGGTCCTCGCCATAATCATCTGCAATCAGCTTGAGCATCAGGTCGATCGAAGAGGTGCCGCCCGCAGTCGTCATACGGCTGCCATCGATCTGAAAAACGGCTTTGGTTAGCTCAACCTCATCAAACTCCTCGATGAAGCTGTCCGAGTTTTCCCAGTGAATCGTGGCTTTTTTGTTGTCCAGCAACCCGGCCTTGGCCAAAGTATAGGCTGCGGTGCACAGACCACCGATCCGCAAGCCACGTCTCGCTTCGCGCCGCAGCCAGTTCAGGACGCGTTTGGAGGTGGCCGCCTGAACATCCACACCACCGCAGACCAGAATAACGTCGTCGCGCTGTAGCTCTTCCAGATCACTGTCCAGTTTGAACTCGGTCCCGGCAGAGCAGGTCACCGATTCCCCGCCTTCGCCCAGCAGCCTCCAGGTATAGAGCTGTTTGTTTGCCATGCGGTTGGCAATGCGCAGACTGTCAAGCCCCGAAGCAAACGACAGCAGCGAGAATTTGTCCAATAGGACAAAAACGAAATTCCGGGGTGGAGCCTCAGTGTCTTCCACCGTGACAACTTGGCGTTGCTCTTGCATGGCGAGATGTCCTTACTTCGCTGCCGGATCATAGCTCATCCAACAGCTTATTTGACAGCCACCATGATCAAAGCTTGTTTGCGCAGTCAAGAGGCGCAAATGGGATATGGTCACTCTTCCTTGCATTTTGTATAGAGGCCACCTGAAAACTTCAGCGGAGATCAAAGCTATGACCGAGTGGCAAAAATCGAACTGGCGCAACAAGCCCCGGGTTCAGATGCCAGAGTATACCGACGCGGCCGCTCTGGCCAAGGTCGAGGCTCAGCTTTCACAGTATCCCCCGCTGGTCTTTGCCGGTGAGGCGCGGCGTCTCAAACAACAATTGGGTGCTGCCGGTCGTGGCGAAGCCTTTCTTTTGCAAGGCGGGGATTGCGCTGAAAGCTTTGAACAATTCAGTGCAGATGCAATTCGTGACACCTTTAAGGTGATGCTGCAGATGGCAATGGTACTGACCTATGGCGCCAAGGTGCCGGTGGTCAAAGTTGGCCGAATGGCCGGACAGTTTGCAAAGCCTCGCAGTGCCCCGACCGAGGTGGTGGATGGTGTGGAGCTGCCCAGCTACCGTGGTGACATCATCAACGAGCTGGCCTTCACGCCCGAAGCACGGACACCGAATCCCAACAAGATGCTGCAGGCCTACACGCAGGCGGCGGCGACTTTGAACCTGCTTCGCGCTTTCTCGACCGGTGGATTCGCGGACATGAGCCGGGTGCACGCCTGGACATTGGGATTTGCCGATGAACAGGATGTGCAGAAGTATTCCGAGATTGCCGACCGCATTCAGGATTCCATCGATTTCATGGGAGCAGCTGGAATCACTGCAGATACCACGCACGAGTTTTCGACCGTTGAATTCTACACCAGCCACGAAGGGTTGTTGCTGGAATACGAAGAGGCGCTGACCCGTCTGGATTCGACCTCGGGCAACTGGCTGGCAGGCTCTGGTCACATGATCTGGATCGGCGACCGTACGCGCCAGCCTGATGGCGCACATGTCGAGTTCTGTCGCGGCGTTCAGAATCCGATCGGTCTGAAATGCGGCCCGACAACGACTGCAGAAGACCTCAAGGTTCTGATGTCCAAACTGAACCCCAACAACGAAGAAGGCCGTTTGACCCTGATCGCCCGCTTCGGCGCGGGCAAGGCTGGTGAACATCTGCCGCGTCTGGTCAAGACCGTCAAAGAAGAGGGTGCCAAGGTGACATGGGTCTGCGACCCGATGCACGGTAACACGATCAAGTCGGCTACAGGGTACAAAACCCGCCCGTTCGACTCGGTCCTGCGCGAAGTGCGCGACTTCTTTGGTGTGCATCAGGCCGAGGGCACGATCCCTGGCGGTGTTCACTTCGAAATGACCGGGCTGGATGTCACTGAATGCACCGGTGGCGTTCGGGCTGTGACCGAAGAAGACCTGTCAGACCGCTACCATACGGCCTGTGACCCGCGACTGAACGCATCACAGTCGCTGGAGCTGGCCTTCCTGGTTGCCGAAGAACTGACCAACCTGCGCCGCAATGGCAAAAAACGCGCTGCAAGCTAAGCGCGTATAAAAAATGTAAGAACAGCGGGCCATCAGGTCCGCTGTTCTTACATTCTAAGCACTGGTTCTTTTTAGTCGTCGCGTGACACGACCAGACGCAAGTGTCTGACCGCGGGTTTGAAACCAGTCTGTTCTTCGGCGAAGCCTTCGACGGGGTGTGGTGTAGCAGGTGCCGGGACTTGAATTTCCGAGACCGGTTTGATCCGCGTGTCCGAAATTGAGAACCGGCGTGGCGTTTTTCCAATTGCGCCATCGGCAATCATGACACCTAGTACCCGACTGACGTCCCCCAGATCGCTTTTCAGCGGCAATAGGATCATGCGTGCCTGCATCCGGGTTCGGCCCAGCGCTCCACCAGAGACCAGCCCCAGTTCCACGACAGCGGGCGCTGCGAATACCTGCTCGAGCACGTCTTGTAGCTGTGATCGGTCGTCGGGCTGAAAGAATGCAGTCAGCGGCATTCCCCGGACTTCCATCCCTGCAAGCGTGTTCATGTGACTGCCTGCTAGACGAAACCTGGCCAGTCCGGGTGCGATCCGTTCCAGAATGAACGTGAACTCAAGAACGTTATCAAGACCGCGCGGGTCGATTTGGGACCGCATCGGAACACTGTCACCGCTCAACAATGCGGTCCAGTACGCTTCGGCCTGGCGGATCGGCGAAAGGCTGCGCCCACTGTCAAAGCGATCCATTGCGACGATCTTTCCAAATTCTGACCCGGAACCAATCCCGAAAAAGGTTTTCATTTTCATCACCCTAACGCCAAATGACCGCTATTTCATAAAATGCAATGCAACGAGAGCATCGGCGGCCTGCAAGCTATTGCCACGGGCAGTTTGACTCGGGTTGATTCAATTTTGGAGTAATTCTTTAACGAATGGTTAACTTGCGCCAAACAATTGCAGTATCAGCAAACTCTTGCCCTGCACCTGCCAATGGCATTAGGTGCGGCAAACGTTCGACACGGTGGTACTTAGGAAAGGGCAGTGATGATAAGATCCATGACCGGGTTTGCTTCGGGTAAAGGAACCCACGGCCCGCACAGCTGGACGTGGGAACTGCGCAGCGTAAACGGCAAGGGTCTGGACATGCGTCTGCGCGTGCCCGACTGGCTTACGGGCCTCGAAGCTGCGCTGCGGGCCACATTGTCCAAGTCTCTGAGTCGTGGAAATGTCACCTTGTCCATGCGACTGAACCGCGAAGACGCGGCACCTGAACTGGCCTTGAACGAAGCCGCAATGGCTGCCGCGCTGGCTGCTCTTGAGCAAACACAAGAGCTTGCCGCTGCGCGCGGTATCACGTTGGCGCCGTCGCGGGCTTCGGATCTTCTTGCCCTAAAGGGCATGATGGATGCAGGTGCCGACGCTGACGATCCTGCTCCGTTGGTTGCGCATCTGACATCCGAATTCAGCGGCTTGCTGGCGGCATTTGTTGATATGCGTCGGACTGAAGGTGAAGCGTTGGCAATCGTTTTGAACACGCAATTGGATCAGATTGCGGAACTGACGGCTCAGGCGGCGGAAATTGCTGAACAACGCAAGGACAAAATGGCCCAGGCTTTGCGCGAGAATCTGGCGCGGGTGCTGGAGAACGCACAGGGTGCGGACCCTGATCGTGTCGCGCAGGAACTTGCAGTGATCGCAGTCAAGGCTGACATCACGGAAGAAATCGACCGTCTGAGCGCCCATGTTGATGCAGCACGAGAATTGCTGGGGCAGGACGGGGCGGTGGGGCGCAAGCTGGACTTTCTGATGCAGGAGTTCAACCGCGAAGCCAATACGCTGTGTTCCAAGGCGCAAAGCTCGGATCTGACTTCCATTGGGCTCGCGCTCAAAGCGGTGATCGATCAGATGCGCGAGCAAGTGCAAAACGTAGAATAATCATGGGAACGACTGAAATGGTAGATCGCCGAGGCCTATTAATCATTCTGTCTTCTCCGTCCGGAGCAGGCAAATCCACACTGGCCAAGCGGCTGATGGCCTGGGATTCGGATCTGGAATTCTCGATCTCGGCGACGACGCGCGCCCCGCGTCCGGGGGAAGAGCACGGGCGCGATTATTTCTTTTTGTCCGAAGACGCGTTCAAACAACAAGTCGCGGATGGCCAGATGCTGGAACATGCCCACGTGTTCGGTAATTTCTACGGCTCGCCAGCGGACCCGGTTAGAAATTCGATAAACACCGGCAAGGATGTGCTTTTCGACGTCGATTGGCAGGGCGAAGTGCAGATCCGTAATTCGGATCTGGGCAAACACGCGTTATCGATCTTCATTCTGCCGCCGTCAATCCCAGAGCTGCGCCGCCGCCTGGAAACCCGCGGACAGGACAGTGATGACGTTATCGGAAGACGGATGCTGAAAAGCTGGGATGAGATCAGTCACTGGGGCTATTACGACTATGTCCTGATCAACGATGACCTGGAATCGACCGAAGAGAAGCTGAAGACCATCGTCAGTGCGGAACGGATGCGCCGTATTCAGCAGCCCACGCTGCAACAGCACGTACGCAAGCTGCAGAATGAATTCGAGGGCCTATCATGACCATTTTCGCTTTGGGCAAACACGTGCCGCAAATTCACGAAGACACATGGGTCGCACCCGACGCCAATCTGATCGGCAAGGTGGTTCTGCAGCAGGGCTCTTCCGTCTGGTTCGGTTGCACGATTCGTGCCGATCACGAAGAAATCCGTGTTGGTGAAGGAAGTAACGTTCAGGAAAACTGCGTGATGCATATCGATGCCGGTTATCCTTTGACGATTGGTCGGAACTGTACCATCGGGCACAAGGTGATGTTGCATGGCTGTACCATTGGCGAAAACTCGTTGATTGGGATGGGCGCAATTGTTCTGAACGGCGCCAAAATCGGACGCAATTGCCTGATCGGGGCAGGGGCCCTGATCACCGAAGGCAAGGAAATCCCTGACAATTCGCTTGTCATGGGGTCTCCAGGTAAAGTCGTGCGCCAACTGGATGACGCGGCAGCACAACGGATCACATGGAGTGCGATGCATTATCAGGAAAACATGCGTCTGTTTCGTGAAACCTTAAAACCCGTTTCGTAGGACGTCAGGGTCGATTGGGTTTTGAACATGTCTGCTGATCTACTTGGTGAACTCGTTTCCGCAATACCGATGCCGGCTCTGATGGTGGATCAGACCGAACGGATTGTTGCTGCCAATACTGATGCGAACACCTTGCTTGGACAGAATGTCGTAGGGCGTCATTTCGCGACGATCCTGCGACAGCCGCAGGTTCTGGAGGCAATCGAGCAAAGCCTTTTGACCAAAGATGCCAAGAAAACCCGGCACCTTTCCAATGACGGCGCGCAGGACACAACGTTCGAAGTTCACTGCAGGTATGTGAACGAAATGGGCGCCGTGTCGGGTGGGGTGGTATTGGCCACGTTTGAGGATATCACCCATCTGGAAGACGCCAACCAGATGCGGCGGGATTTTGTCGCCAATGTCAGCCATGAATTGCGAACGCCGCTAACTGCGGTGATGGGGTTTATCGAAACCCTGCGTGGTCCGGCGCGAGATGATGAAGCCGCGCGCGACCGGTTCCTTGAGATTATGTTCGAGGAAGCCAACCGGATGAACCGGTTGGTCGGGGATCTTTTGTCCTTGAACCGCGTTGAAAGCCAAGAGAGGATTCGCCCGAAGGAACAATTGGAGCTTGGGGGATTGCTGCAGTCCATTCTGAACTCTCTGCGCCCCATTGCGGAAGACGCAGGTGTCGTTCTGTCGTTGGATATCCCGGCTGAATCGCTGTGCGTGACCGGAGATAGCGACCAGCTGCGGCAGGTATTTACCAATCTGGTGGAAAACGGGATCAAATACGGTGCCAGCGGCGGCACTGTCGCTGTAAACGTCGTGTCCTCGGATCGTGACACCGCAATGCGTGGTCCGGCCGTCAGGGTTCAAATCATCGATAAAGGGCCTGGAATTGATACGGTCCACTTGCCGCGCCTGACCGAGCGATTCTATCGTGCCGACAGTCACAGATCGCGACAGCTGGGTGGAACAGGCTTGGGCCTTGCGATCGTAAAGCACATCGTCAATCGCCATCGCGGTCGGTTGCGCGTTGAAAGCGAGTTAGGCAAAGGCGCTGTATTTACTGTGATTTTGCCGCGATAGGCGGTTAGATCGGCACCAGTCTTTCGAATTTCATCCGTCTCACTCACAAGAGTTTTTGACAAAAAAACGTGACAAATCCCGCATTGTCATAAAAGCGTTACACGCTTGTCACAAAAGGCTTACGCACGACCCCTAAGGGTGCCTTCGGGATCATCATGGGGGTGATCAAGCATATCTTTTCAGGGAGACTGAAATGTCCTTTGTAAAACTGTCGGCATCTGCGCTGGCTATCGCTGCCGTCTCGGCGACCACTGCTGCAGCTCGTGACAACGTTCAGGTTGCCGGTTCGTCGACCGTTCTGCCTTATGCCTCGATCGTTGCGGAACTGTTCGGTGAAAACACAGATTTCCCGACCCCGGTTGTTGAATCCGGTGGTTCGTCGGCTGGTCTGAAACGTTTCTGCGAAGGCGTTGGCGAAAACACCATCGACGTAGCAAACGCGTCGCGCGCGATCCGCGAAAAAGAGATCAAGGCCTGTGCAGAAAACGGCGTGACCGACATCATGGAAGTCCGCATCGGTTATGATGGTATCGTATTCGCAAGCCAGCAGTCCGGCCCTGCTTTCAATGCTTTTGAACCGTCCGACATCTTCAATGCTCTGGGCGCGAAGGTTCTGAAGGACGGCGAAGTTGTTGATAATTCTTACAACACCTGGGCCGAGTTCAATGCGGAACTGCCTGATGTTGAAATCGCTGGCTTCATCCCGGGCACCAAGCACGGCACCCGTGAAGTGTTCGAAGAAAAAGTCCTGCTGATCGGTTGTGAAGAAACCGGCGCCATGGAAGCCATGATTTCTGGCGGCATGAGCGAAGACGATGCGGAAGATGCGTGTCTGGCCGTTCGTACCGATGGCAAGTCGGTCGACATCGACGGTGACTATACCGAGACCCTGGCGCGTATCGACACCAACCCGAACGGCATCGGCATTTTCGGTCTGGCGTTCTATGAGAACAATACCGACAAGCTGAAAGTAGGCACCATGTCAGGTGTCGCGCCGACGACCGAAACCATCTCGACCGGCGAATACCCGGTTTCACGCCCGCTGTTCTTCTACGTGAAAAAAGCGCATATCGGCGTGATCCCCGGCCTGAAGGAATACGCTCAATTCTTCACCCATGACGAAATCGCAGGCGCTTCGGGACCGCTGGCCAACTATGGCCTTGTTGCAGATCCCGAACTGACAAAAACTCAGGACGCCATCGCAAACGAAGTAACCATGGGTTCGGGCAGCTAAACCTGACGCTGATGTAATGCTACTGGGGCGACGGATCAGTCGCCCCTTCATTGTCTCTTTCTCTATCCGCAATCGAGAGTAACGGGGGTTTCATGCCGATACTATGGCTCATTCTGATCGTTTCGGCGGTCGCAGCAGTCGGCTATGTACTTGGACGCGCACGCGCCTTGCAAAGCGCCGGTGGTGACAGTCGGAACCTGCATTCGCTGCCATCATTTTATGGTGCAAACGTTACGCTGAAGATACTTGTTCCTGCCTTTGGTCTCTTGATTGCCTGGCTGTTGGTGCAGCCGTTCTTTGTTAACTCGCAAGTCTCGGGCATGATCCCGGAATCGGCTATCAAGGAAGGCTCCTCCCGCAGTCTGGTTATGGCCGAGGTGCGTCGCACAGCCTTCGGTCTGGACAACGCGGTCGCTCAGGGAAATCTGACCGAGAGTGCCGCCAGTGATGCACAAGTAGACGTCATCGATGTGACCCAACGCCTGAAGGATGCAGGGCAGGTGGTGACGTCGGAGATCACTCAGCCTGTTCTGCGCGCGGCTCAAAGCTATCGGGCCATGAGCGCGACCGGCTATGCGATCATGTCCGTTGCCGTTCTCGCGGTCGCTGTGATCGGCGCTGTAATTGGCTGGTTGCAAACCAATGCCGAGTATCGCGCGCGCAACGTTGTCGAACAGGGTGTTCGTGTACTTCTACTGGCTGCCGCTTCGATTGCCATTCTGACAACAGTGGGCATTGTCCTGTCGCTGGTTTTCAACACCTGGGAATTCTTCAAGCTATACCCAGCGTCTGACTTCTTCTTTGGCATGACCTGGGCGCCCAGCTTCTCGGGTCGCGGCGGTTCGTCCGAACTCGGCATCCTTCCGTTGCTATGGGGTACGCTTTACATTTCGATTGTGGCGCTGTTGGTCGCCGTGCCGATCGGATTGTTTGCCGCGATCTACCTCAGCGAATACGCCTCGCCCCGCCTGCGATCTGTAGCCAAACCGTTGCTTGAGGTATTGGCCGGGATTCCAACCATTGTTTACGGTCTCTTCGCGCTGTTGACCGTTGGCCCACTGCTGTTGGACATTTTCGGTGACAGTGGCCTGGGTTGGATGAAAGCGGGTACCGCCGTGATGACCGCGGGGTTGGTGATGGGGATCATGTTGATCCCGTTTGTGTCTTCTCTGTCCGATGACATTATCAACGCGGTCCCGCAGGCCATGCGCGATGGGTCCTATGGCCTTGGCGCCACGCAATCAGAAACCATCCGTCAGGTTGTTCTGCCCGCCGCATTGCCCGGCATCGTGGGTGCGATCCTTCTGGCCGCATCACGCGCCATTGGTGAGACCATGATCGTGGTTCTTGGGGCAGGGGCCGCAGCCCGCCTTAGCCTGAACCCGTTTGAAGCCATGACAACCGTGACAGCCAAGATCGTCAGTCAGTTGACTGGAGACGCCGACTTTGCCTCGCCCGAGGCCCTGGTCGCCTTCGCACTTGGCATGACGCTTTTCATCCTCACATTGGGGCTCAACGTTTTTGCCCTTTATATCGTGCGCAAGTACCGGGAGCAGTACGAATGACCGACGCCAGCATGCAAAGCCCCGAAACTGGTCGCCATACTATCTCACTCACGGCTACTGATGAGCGCACACAGAAACGAGCAAGAGCCGAAAAACGCTTTCGCTCTTACGGGCTCGCCGCAATTGGAACCGGCCTGTTCTTTCTGGTCGTTCTGTTCACCTCGATCCTGTCGCAGGGTCTCCCGGCCTTCCAACGCACGGTCGTCAGCGTGGATTTCACGCTGACCGAACCGCAGCGGGACGAGGCCGAAGGGACCTTGTTCAAGACAAAGGCCTATTCAAATCTGTTCGTCACCCAATTGAGCAAGGAATTGTCTGAGCGCGGGATCAGCGTCGACTTTGACGAAGCTGCCATCGAACGCCTTCTTGGTAAGGTTGGTGGAACGATCCGGAGTTTCTATGCCGAAAACCCTGGCAAACTGAATGAGCCCATCAAGTTCGATCTGACCGCTTCCAGCCGGGTGGACGGGTATTTCAAAGGGCGCGTGTCCCGTGACACCATTCAAGACAGCAGATTTCTGCAAAAAAGCGATCTGGATCTGGTCGATGCGCTGGAAGAGGCTGGTATTATCAAACAAGCGTTCAACTGGCCGTTCATCATCGGCGCTGACTCGGGCGTGGACAACCCGGGCGGTGCCGGCATCGGTGCCTCGGTCGTTGGGTCGTTCTTCATGATGGTGGTGGTGCTGGGCCTGTCGCTGCCGATTGGTGTGGCTGCCTCGATCTACCTTGAGGAGTTTGCACCGCAGAACAAGTTCACTGACCTGATCGAGGTAAACATCTCGAACCTGGCTGCGGTTCCGTCCATCGTCTTTGGTATACTGGGGCTGGCGGTGTTCATCCAATTCATGCATCTGCCGCAATCGGCACCGTTGGTCGGCGGTCTGGTTCTGACCCTGATGACACTACCGACAATCATCATCTCGACCCGGGCCTCATTGAAGGCAGTTCCTCCGTCGATCCGCGATGCGGCACTTGGGGTAGGGGCGTCGAAAATGCAAGCCGTGTTCCATCACGTTCTGCCACTGGCTGCACCGGGTATCCTGACCGGCACCATCATCGGTCTGGCACAAGCCCTGGGTGAAACCGCACCGCTGCTCCTGATCGGCATGGTGGGATTTGTCGCTCGCGGCTATCCCGACGGCTTCCTTGCCGGGTTTACCGAGCCGAACTCGGCCATGCCTGCCCAGATCTACACCTGGGCCGCACGCGCCGACGTGGGTTTCTACGAAAAAGCGTGGGGTGGGATCATCATACTTTTGATGTTCCTGCTGACCATGAACATCATCGCAATCATCTTGCGCCGCCGCTTTGAACGCCGCTGGTAATTGGGGGCAACAATGAACGACATGACACGAGTGGAGAGAGCCGTGGACTCCAAAGACATCAAGATCAACGCCAAGAAAGTTCAGGTTTATTACGGCGCCACCCATGCCATCAAGGACGTGGATGTTGAGATCGAAGACAAAACCGTCACGGCATTCATCGGCCCGTCGGGCTGTGGCAAATCAACATTCCTGCGCTGCCTGAACCGAATGAACGACACCATAGATATCTGCCGCGTAGAAGGTGATATCCTGCTGGATGGCGAAGACATCTATGACAAGCGCGTCGACCCTGTGCAGCTGCGGGCCAAGGTTGGCATGGTCTTCCAGAAGCCGAACCCGTTTCCCAAGTCGATCTATGACAATGTGGCCTATGGCCCGCGTATCCACGGCTTGGCCAGAAACAAGTCGGAACTGGATGAAATCGTGGAAAAATCCCTGCGCCGCGGTGCAATTTGGGATGAGGTCAAAGATCGTCTGGATGCGCCTGGTACCGGTCTGTCCGGCGGCCAGCAGCAGCGCTTGTGCATCGCGCGCGCCGTTGCCACCGAACCTGAAGTTCTGCTGATGGACGAGCCATGTTCAGCCCTTGATCCTATTGCGACCGCACAGGTCGAAGAACTGATCGACGAGTTGCGCTCGCGGTATTCGGTGGTGATCGTCACCCACTCGATGCAGCAGGCGGCGCGTGTGAGTCAGAAAACGGCCTTCTTCCACCTGGGAAATCTGGTTGAATTCGGCGAAACCGGGCAGATCTTTACCAATCCGGTCGATCCGCGCACGGAAAGCTACATTACTGGCCGTATCGGCTGAGCACAGGTATCTGACAATGAGCGAACAACATATTGCATCCGTTTTCGATCGCGATCTCGAAGCGATCCAGGCGCATATCATGAAAATGGGCGGCCTGGTCGAGGCCGCCATCATGAGCGCGGCACGCGCACTTGAAACCCGCGACGAAGAACTGGCTCAAGAGGTGCGCAAGAGCGACAAGGCGATCGACGCGTTGGAAGACCTGATCGACGAGGAGACCGCACGCCTGATTGCGTTGCGCGCACCCACGGCAAGCGATCTGCGCCTGGTGCTGTCGGTTCTGAAAGTGGCTGGAAATCTTGAACGGATCGGCGACTATGCGAAAAACATCGCCAAACGAACCACCGTTCTTGTTGACACCGGCGAGATCAACGGCAGCGCTGCAGCCCTTCGTCGGATGGCGCGCGAGGTCGAGCGGATGCTGCGCGACGCACTGGACGCTTATATTCAGCGCGATGCCGAACTGGCCACGGATGTCATCAATCGGGACGAAGAGGTCGATCAGATGTATAACGGTCTGTTTCGCGAATTGCTGACCTTCATGGCTGAAGACCCGCGCAGAATTTCATCTTGTATGCATCTGCATTTCATTGCCAAGAACATCGAGCGTATGGGCGACCATGTAACCTCGATCGCCGAACAGGTCGTGTATTTGGTTACGGGTGAACGCCCAACCGAAGCTCGACCCAAGGCCGACAATACGTCGCAAACCGTGTAGGAGACAACCGAGATGTCCGCAGATCAACCTACCGTTCTGGTTGTCGAGGATGAGTTGGCGCAGCGCGAAGTGCTGGTCTATAACCTTGAAGCTGAAGGATTTCGGGTTTCAAAGGCAGCCAACGGTGAAGAGGCCATGTTACTTGTAGATGAAGACTGTCCAGACATTATTGTTCTGGACTGGATGATGCCCAATCTCAGTGGCATCGAAGTCTGCCGCCGCCTGAAAAGTCGCCCGGATACACGTTCGATTCCGATTATCATGCTGTCGGCGAGATCCGAAGAAGTGGACAAGGTCCGCGGACTTGAGACCGGCGCGGACGATTACGTGATCAAACCGTATTCAGTGGTCGAGTTGATGGCGCGTGTCCGCACACAATTGCGCCGTGTGCGTCCGACGACTGTTGGATTGCGTCTGGAATTCGATGATATCGTCCTTGATTCCGAGACCCACAAGGTCAGCCGGAACAGCAAGCAACTGAAGCTTGGGCCGACCGAATTCCGACTTCTCAGCACGTTCATGGAAAAGCCGGGTAGGGTCTGGAGCCGCGAACAACTGCTTGATCGAGTTTGGGGACGTGACATTTACGTCGACACCCGAACCGTCGATGTACATATCGGACGTCTGCGCAAGGCGTTGACTCAGCATGGCGGGAACGATCCTGTTCGTACTGTTCGTGGCGCTGGATATGCTTTAGGGTGACCGAAAACAGATCAGGACATGATGAATGTCCTGATCTGATATATTTCGAATAGTGATTTCACACACAGTAAGCGTGGCACATATCTGTTTTGATACAGAATTTGCATTTCGTTGGTGAATCCACCCGGCTACATTGGTAAATCGTATAATCGGTATTATGGTAAAAAATTGATCCTTGTGAATTAGCACCAAAGTAAACACTGTGATCGTGCGTTGACTACACAATCCGGATGGCTGCATGGATCTGAAGAACAAAACCGTCGTTGTGACCGGAGCAGCGCAAGGAATTGGTCGGGGTCTTGTTGAGAGATTTGCCGATGAGGGTGCGCGTGTTGTTTGCTCGGACATGGACGTACCAGGTGCACAGTCTGTCGCGACGCAGTTTGGCGGTGTTGCGTTTTCCTGTGATGTGTCCAGCGAGAACCAGATCAAGGCGTTGATAGAATTCACGGAAAACACAGTCGGGCCAATTGACCTGTTCTGTGCAAACGCTGGTATCCTGACGCTTGGTGGTCTGGATGTCCCGGACGACCAATGGGATAAAATGTGGAAAACCAATGTGATGTCGCATGTCTGGACCGCGCGTCATCTGGTTCCTCGCATGATTGGTCGTGGCGGTGGGTATATTCTGACGACAGCGTCAGCAGCGGGTCTGCTGAACCAACCAGGTGCCGCCCCTTACGGTGTCACGAAACATGCCGCGGTTGGGTTCGCCGAATGGCTGTCGCTGACATATGGCGATAAAGGTTTGCGGGTCTCGGTTCTGTGTCCTCAGGCGGTGCGATCAAAAATGACCGAAGGACATGAGGTTTCCGTAGCCTCCATTGACGGAATGTTGGAGCCCGCAGATGTTGCCGAAGCCTGTGTTGAGGCCATCCAAGCCGAACGGTTTCTGGTGCTTCCGCATCCGCAGGTTCTGGAGTATCTACAACTGAAGGCAGCTGATTATGATCGATGGCTTGGCGGAATGCGAAAGTTAAATCAAAAGTTTAACCCGGACACTTAACGTATTTTCTGAACCCTTCGCATCAAACCTTCCTGGGCGACGGATGCAACCAATGTTCCATCCTCCGAATAGATAGACCCACGATTGAAGTTGCGCCCCTGCCCCGTCCACGGCGAATCCATTACGTAGAGATGCCAGTTCTGAAATTTGACGGGCGCATGAAACCACAGGGCGTGGTCCAGGCTGGCACCGTTGAACTCTCCAGTAAACCAGCTCAGACCATGTGGGCGCAAACCTGACGACATGAGGTTCATGTCCGACGCATATGCCAGCAGAAGATGCTGTGTTTTAGCGTCCGCAGAAGACGCCGCAGCCATACGAAACCAGGTCTGGTTGTGGTCGTCCGAAGCTTTGGGATTGAATGGGTCCAGATGATCCACCTCGCGCACCTCAATCGGGCGTTCGCGCAACAACTCACCGCGAAGTCTTTCGGGCACCCGATCAACATATGTCTGCCGAAGCTCGGATCGGGATGGATATGTCTCTGGCGATTTTACGGCTGGCATCGGATGCTGGTGGTCCCAGCCTTCATCCTGAATGTGAAACGACGCCGACATGTTCAAAATCTGTTTGCCATGTTGAATGGCGACAACGCGGCGAGTTGTAAAAGAACCTCCATCTCGCGCCCTATCAACTTGATAAATAACGGGCTTTTCCGGATCGCCGGGTCGAATGAAATAGGCATGCAGGGAATGGCACAATCGATCGTCTACAGTCCTGTACGCCGCAGCCAGCGCCTGAGCGATAACCTGACCTCCGAAAATCCGGGTTGGTGTTTCCCCACCAGACCCCGTGCCGCGAAAAAGATCGACCTCAAGCCGTTCTATATCCAGAAGATCCAGTAAGATGCGTTCTGCTTCGGTCATTGTTTGCTCACAGGATAACTTGTCCAGACCCGGGTATCAGTCTGAATGAGATCATTCAATCATGGCTGCGTGGACCAATGCCTTGAGTTCAGCTCGGGACGGATAGGAACTGGATGGCGACAATTGAGTGAAGAACACAGCCGTCAGATCATTCTCCCAGTCGAGCCAGAAATAGGTCGAGGCCATGCCGCCCCAACTGAAATCCCCAACTGATCCGGGCACCTGGACCCGACCGGGATCCAGAACAACGGAACCGGCCAGGCCAAATCCCATGCCTTCCATAGGTTGTTCTGCAAAGCTCTTTGGACCCATCGATGCGATATCGCCCGGCAGATGGTTGCGCATCATGAAAGCTACTGTTTTGGGGCCAAGCAGTTTGTGCCCATTTCCCGACCCCCGATTTCGTAACATGTCGACGAATTTGGCATAGTCATCAATTGTGGAAATGAGCCCGCCGCCACCTGAGAAGGTTGTAGCTTTCTCAAACGGTGAATCTTCGTGCGTATCGATCAAGCGCAGTGTATCGCTTCCATGATCTGCAGAGTTCAGCGCCATCGCGTCACCCGCCAACGGAGTGTATAGCGACGCGAACCGATCCCCTGCCCCGATTGGGATGGAGAATCCCGTTTCCGTCATGCCCAAAGGAGCCAGAATTTCATGATGAAAGAACTGATCCAGTGTCTGCCCTGAGATCACCTCAACCACGCGTCCAAGCACGTCGGTGCTGACTGAGTATTCCCACCGTGTTCCGGGCCGGAAAGCCAAAGGCAACATTGCTAGCTCACCTATGCGATCTTTCAGAAGACCTTGATCGGGTTTGAAAATAAGGTTCTTTTCATCCATCGCTTCCGGTAAAATTCCGGGATTGAACGGATAGCTAAAGCCGCTGGTGTGGGTCAGCAACTGATGCAGCGTTGGGGGCCTTGTATCTTCGGTCTGTTCCAGTTTCTCTGCATCGGGTATTAAAGCCTGCATCCGTTTGAACTCGGGCAGAAACTCGGACAGAGGCGCATCAAGATGAAAAAGCCCGCGCTCTGCCAGCATCATCAAAGCAACAGCAGTGACGGGTTTTGTCATCGAGTAAACGCGCGCCAGCGTGTCGCGCTGGAACGGCAGACCATTCTCAACACTTCGCATACCACTGGAATGAAAAAAGACTTCGTCATCCTTGTGACGCAACAAGAAAGATGAGCCCGCATATTTTCGCTGCTCAACATAGTTGTCCATCCAAGTGCGAAGCCGGCTCAGGCGCGTTTGATCGAACATAACTTGTTTTTGCAGCATTGAAAGAATTCCGTCGAAAGTGGAGCCCCGATTGTGTGGGCTTGAGAGCTGAAACAACAGCGAAAAACGGTTCAGCCTGGAGGAATTTTCAGCAGACATCTGAAGCGTGCTCTGTGTCTAGATGTTAGACTGAATCTGACGCAGATTCGCTGTGAGTTTGCTGAGCGGGATCACATGATACCGGCACGGAGGAATATCATGACACAAAGTATAGATTTCGTTTACGATTTTTGCAGTCCAAATGCATTTCTGGCTCACAAGATGCTACCTGATCTGGCAGCGCGGCACAGTACCAAGATCAAATACGTACCGGTCCTTTTGCCTGCAGTGTTCAAGGCGACGCATAACCAAAGCCCATTTCAGGCATTTTCCGAGAACCGCCAGAAAACTTCTTATCTGACCCATGACTTGCATCGTTTTGCCCGTCGTCGTGGGTTGAGTTTTCATATGAGCCCTCATTTTCCGATCAATACGAAATTCGCCATGCGAGGTGCACATTTTGCAAGCGGAAAGTCATGGGAAAACAAGTATGTAAACGCTGTATTTGATGCAATTTGGGTGCATGGGCAAAAGGCGGACGAACTGGCCGTTCTCACCGACATTCTGCAAGAAAATGAATTACCGGTTCGAAAACTGCGCGAGGCCATGACAAGCCCGGATATTAAGCAAGAATTGAAGGATCAAACCAAAGCCTTTGTTCGCCGCGGTGTATTTGGCGTGCCAAGCCTGTTCGCCGGGTCCGAAATGTTCTTTGGAAAGAACAGCTTGCCGAACCTGGAGATTGAACTCTCCAAAAACAAGGAAACAGATTAATACCAATGCTTTACGTGGTAGATTGAACGTCGCGCGCAGGACCATCATACAAATCCGGATTATCTAGTACACATGGACCTGCGCGTTAAAACTAGCATTGGTCAAAAGGGTCATTCAACGCCCTGTCGTCAAAGGGCCTCGGCAAAGATATTGCCAGACGTTACTACGTTGATCCCTCCTGAGACCGGGATTACCGCACCGGTAACATAGCTTCCACCACGCCCGCATAAGAACAGCATACATCCTGCAATGTCCTCATCGCAGCCAACACGCCCAAGAGGTACTGACTTTCCAACTTTTTCTCTCGTGTTTTCATCTGCCGTTGCAAAGGCCGTCATACGAGATACAAAAGGACCCGGTGCCAGCGCATTGACCGTCACATGATAGGGCGACAATTCCTTGGCCATTATTTTGGTCAAATGCAGAACCGCAGCCTTTGAGGCCGAATAGCTATAGGCTCCGTCGCCCATGGGAACTTCTCCCATCACGGATCCAACATTCACGACCCTCGCCGGATCGTCTGCAGTACCTGATTTCATCAACATAGGCAGAAGCCGCTGGGTCAGTTCAAAAATCCCGGCCACGTTGACAGACATTACCTTGTCCCAAGCGTCATAAGGAAACTGTCCTAACGGCGCACCCCAGGAAACACCTGAATTATTCATAAGAATATCAATATGTTCCGTGCGATCTTCGATGTCTGAAACCAATTTTGCAATGCCAGCCTCGCTGCCAATGTCTCCGGCAAATCCTTCAGCACTTCCCGGTGCATCCAGCGCGTTCAGTTCAGCGGCGGCCGCAGCACATGCGCCTCCGTTACGAGAGGCAATCAGTACACGTGCCCCGGCCCTGACCAGAGCTTCAGCTGCCATGCGACCGATACCCGTCGCACCGCCCGTGACCAACGCGGTTTTACCTGGCAACGTAAAAAGGGTGTCTGGGGTCATTGTCGTGCTCCTAAACAAATTCTGATTGCGTCCACACTCAGATCCATCCCGCAACTTCATTGCCGTCACGGTAACCAGCGTTTCACTGCGTTGACAATTGCATGGGCTGCACCAAGAATTCCTCACGACAAACTACAGGCACATTAGAGGTGGTATGCAAGCATTACTCAGCGTCGCACCAGGCGGACCCGAAACCTTGGAACTAACAACCTTGCCTGACCCGCAACCTGGAAAAGGGCAACTGGTTATTGGCGTCAAAGCGGCGGGAGTGAATTTTCCGGACACGCTGATCATTCAGGACCTCTATCAGATAAAACCGCCAAGGCCTTTCGCTCCGGGCGGTGAGGTGTCGGGTGAAGTGTTGGCCCTGGGTGAAGGTGTCACCGGATTTGATCTTGGTGACCGCGTTCTGGCACTGACCGGGCATGATGGATTTGCCACCCACGCAACAATCAGGTCAGATGCAGCAATCAGGTTTCCTGATATGATGCCTTACCAGGATGCTGCCTGTTTCATCTTTACTTACGGAACCTCGTACCACGCGCTCAAGGACCGGGCCGCGATTAAGCCGGGGGAAACCTTGCTGGTTCTGGGGGCAGCTGGCGGGGTTGGATCAGCGGCCATCGAACTGGGAAAAGCTTTAGGTGCCAAAGTGATTGCAGGCGTTTCCTCGGCAGAGAAAGCCGAATTCTGCTGTCAGATTGGTGCGGATGAGGTCGTGATCTATCCGCGCGACATGGACAAAGATGCGCAGAAAGCCTTTGCTGCCGAGGTCAAGAAACTTGCCGGTCACAACGGTGTGGACGTGGTCTATGACGCAGTCGGCGGCGCTTTGGCTGAACCATCCCTGCGTAGCATGGCGTGGAAAGGGCGATATCTTGTTGTCGGTTTCCCAGCTGGCATTCCGCAGGTTCCGCTGAATCTGGCGTTGTTGAAGGGATGCCAGATCGTAGGAGTGTTTTGGGGCGCTTCCGTTTTCCGTGAACCCAAGAGCCACGCGAAAAACGTCGAGGAGCTGTTCGAACTCTATCGCGACGGGAAGATCAAGCCGCTAATAAGTGCGCAGTATCCGCTTGAACGTGCGCACCAAGCGATCGCACAATTGTCGCGCCGCTCTGTTCTTGGGAAAATAGTTGTCACTATGGAGAGTGTTTGAAGTCTGTTTTTAAGCTGTCTCCTGATTTGTTCTCAGAGCAACTGACTGAATTCAATCCGGCAAAGTCAGGTGGACAACCCGGCCAATTCGCGTCTATGAACCAATTATGGGGATCGTGAAAACATGCAAAACGTTTTGGTATTGAATGGCCCAAATCTCAATCTGCTGGGTACAAGGCAGCCCGAGGTCTACGGCAGCACAACTTTACATATGATCGAGGAACGTTGTGTGCAGCATGGTGCTTCCATAGGCTTGGATGTCACCCATCTGCAATCCAATCACGAGGGTGTATTACTTGACGCAATTCACGCGGCACGCGGTGTTCAAAGCGGTCTGGTTCTAAACGCAGGAGCGTTCACGCACACTTCAATTGCATTGTTTGATGCAATTGCCTCGGTGGAATTACCAGTTGTCGAGGTGCATCTGTCCAACATTCATGCCAGAGAGACCTTTCGGCACAAATCCTACATTGCACCCGTCGCATTGGGTCAGATCTGTGGCTTTGGCGCGCATAGCTATATTCTTGCACTGGATGCACTTGCGGCCCATCTGAAATCTGGTGGCCCGGCATGAATCTCAAAGAATATCTGCGGTTTGTTAGCTACGCCAAGACCCTGGAAGATCTGTGGGACGCCCATTGCCGCCAGATGTCCGAGTTCGGATTTGCACGCTTGATCTATGGCTACACGCAATTCAGGACAGCTACGTCGTTGGGCGATCCAGAAGATTTCGTTATCCTCACAAACCACAAACGGGCCTATGTTGACGGTTTCATCAAGGATGGCCTGTATTTTCATGCGCCCATGTTGAAATGGGCACTGGACAACGAAGGCGCGGCCAGCTGGAAAATGTTGCAGGAGATGAATTCGGGCGGGACGATGACCGCCAAGGAACGCGACGTTTTCGAGTTCAACAGGTCCATGGGCGTGGTTGCAGGCTATACCGTCAGCTTCAATTCGGTTTCCATGCGTTCGAAAGGGGCGATCTCACTGGCCGCAGCGGATGAATTGAGCCAGGAAGACGTAGACGCAGTGTGGGCAGAACATGGCGACGACATTCTTCTTATGAACAACGTTGCGCATCTGAAAATCCTCACCCTGCCCTATCACCCACCAAACCGGGCACTGACCAAACGACAACGTGAAGCCTTGCAGTGGGTCGGTGATGGGAAAACCACACAGGATATCGCGCTGTTAATGGGACTGACTTCGGCGACAGTCGAAAAACACCTTCGACTCGCGCGGGAATCTCTGTCGGTTGAAACGACGGCGCAGGCGGTTCTGAAGGCGTCGTTGCACAATCAGATGTTCATTATGGAAGCGTAGCCGCAACATTTTGACGCTATCCCGCGTCAGTTTACCCTAGGTAAGGAAATCACTACTTTTCAAATCTAACCTAAAAGTTGCAAAGTGAGAGTGTTCCGTGAGTGGTGGCTTTAGCCAGGGAACATTCGGTTGGATCTTTGCAATAACAAAGCTCTCCAATCACTCTGACAAGGGGGCGCCTATTTGTCTGCGTACCGGTGTCGGAATTTTTGGGGGGCCCCGACCATCCCCATCATGCGGGGCCCTCCAATCCTTTCACCAACATACAGTTTCTCACCAACATACAGTTTCGTAGCTTTGCCACGTAAACCTTGTCGAAATGAAAAAAGGGCTACGCTATGCGTAACCCTTTAAGTTTTTTGAATAAGACCCCGGTTGGGTCTTTTAACGTTTAGCCCTGAGCGGCCTTTGCAACTTCTGCCGCGAAATCTTCTTTCTCGACAACGATGCCTTCGCCAACTTCCAGACGGATGAAACCGGTGATGGTAGCGCCAGCTTCCTTGGCCGCTGCTTCGACGGTCAGGTCGGGGTTCACAACGAACGACTGGTTCAGCAGAGTCGATTCGGCGACGAATTTCTTCATGCGGCCAACGATCATCTTTTCAATCACCTGCTCCGGCTTGCCGGATTCGCGGGCGATGTCCATCTGAACCTGCTTTTCTTTTTCAACAACAGCCGGATCCATGTCGGCCTCGGACAGAGCTGCGGGGTTCACAGCCGCGATGTGCATCGCAACCTGCTTGCCGATCGCCTCGTCGCCGCCGGACAGAGCAACCAGAACACCGATCTTGCCCATGCCATTGGTGGCTGCGTTGTGGACGTAGGACACAACGGTGTCACCCGACAGCTTGGACATGCGGCGTACCGACATGTTTTCACCGATAGTGGCGATCTTGTCGGTCAGGGTGTCGGCAACCGATTTGCCTCCCAGGTCAGCCGCCAGCAGAGCGTCGACGTCAGCTACGCCTTCGGCTGCATAAGCGATCTTGCCGACCATTTCCTGGAAGTCTGCGTTTTTCGCGACAAAGTCGGTTTCCGAGTTCACCTCGACAGCAACACCATTGCCACCGTTGACGTGAACGGCAACCAGACCTTCTGCTGCGGTACGGCCCGATTTCTTGGCCGCTTTGGCCAGACCTTTGGTGCGCAGCCAGTCAACGGCTTCGTCCATATTGCCACCGGTTTCGGTCAGCGCTTTTTTTGCGTCCATCATGCCTGCGCCGGTCGAGTCGCGCAGTTCTTTAACCATTGCTGCTGTGATTGCCATCTTTTGGCTCTCCTCAATTCAAACGGAATTGGGGCAGGTCATACCCTGCCCCATATGTCATTTACGTGACGGGCAGCTTACGCTTCGGCTTTGGCTTCCGGCGCGGCTTCTTCTGCAACGGGTGCTTCTTCTGCAACGGCTTCTTCAACCGGTGCTTCTTCGAACGCGCCCAGGTCTACACCAGCTGCACCCATCTGAGCGGTCATACCGTCCAGAGCGGCGCGTGCGACCAGATCGCAATACAGAGCGATTGCGCGTGCTGCATCGTCGTTGCCAGGAATGATGTAGTCAACGCCGTCAGGCGAGCAGTTGGTGTCGACAACAGCCACAACCGGGATACCCAGTTTGTTTGCTTCGGCGATGGCCAGTGCTTCTTTTTTGACGTCGATGACGAACAGCAGATCAGGAACGCCGCCCATTTCGCGGATACCGCCCAGCGAAGCCTGCAATTTGCCCTGGTCACGTTCCATGCCCAGACGCTCTTTCTTGGTCAGGCCTTCGGCACCCGATTCCATGGCTTCGTCGATCTGGTTCAGACGGTTGATCGACTGGGAAACGGTTTTCCAGTTGGTCAGTGTGCCACCCAGCCAGCGGTGGTTCATGTAATACTGAGCCGACTTTTCAGCCGCTTCAGCGATCGGGCCGGCAGCCTGACGCTTGGTACCAACGAACAGAACGCGGCCACCTTTTGCGACGGTGTCACGGACAGCCTGCAGAGCCTGATCCAGCATCGGAACGGTCTGTGTCAGGTCCATGATGTGGATGCCATTGCGCGAGCCGTAGATGAACGGGCCCATGCGAGGATTCCAACGCTGTGTCTGGTGACCAAAGTGAACGCCAGCTTCCAGCAGCTGACGCATGGTGAACTCGGGAAGAGCCATGCTTGTATTCCTTTTTCCGGTTTGCGCCTCGGCGGGGGTGAAAGAAGCGGATGCTCCAACCGGCGGGCCAGATAAGGATGTCTCCCCTACAAAGCCCAAACCCCACCTGCGGGTTTGAATGGCGCGCGTATACGGCAGGATTTCATGTAGCGCAAGGGTCAATCGCCCTATTTTTCAAGCTGCGCCAAGCTATGTGCATGGCGTACGGCGTCTTCGCAGTGCGCTGCCAAGGTCTTGCGGTTTTCAAAGTCGCTGACCTTTGCCGGAGCGTGGTATATCAACTCGACTGAGCCCTGCCTGCGTGCAGCGAGTGTCTGTAGAAAATGTGGTCCAAAATCCATATCACCCCACCAGCCGTAAAACCGCGCGGGTTGCTCTTTGGGGGCGTGGAAAACCACCGAGACCGGCTGAACATACATGAAATCCAACAATTCATCTGCAAAGAACGCCGCGAAAAGCGTTGTTTTGAATGGTAAAACACGAAGACCATCTGTCGATGTACCTTCGGGAAAGAACAGCAACTTATGCCCGGCTTTGAGGCGCTCTTCAAACACCCTTGTCTGTTCCCGCGCCTTCTTTCGGTTGCGTTCGATGAACACTGTGCCCGTCGCCCGTGCCAACCAGCCGATGCCCGGCCATTTGGCGACTTCTGCTTTGGATACAAAATAAACCCGCTTACATGCGTTCAAAGCAAAGATATCCAGCCATGATGAATGGTTGGCAACCAGCGCACCGCGCTCTCGCATCAACTCTCCGGACGTTCGAAAACCCATTCCGAGTATGCGGAGCGCATTGCGACAGACGAACTGGCTGACAAACGGGGTAACCGGGCGCTGTACCCCACACAGTGGACTCTCGAACAAGCGCAGGGTTAGCAGGATGATCAACCCGCCAAACACCAATATGGCCAAAGGCACGCCGCGCAGGATCACCATCACCCATCCGATCAGGTCCAGACGGATCGGGTCTGGCGCGTCTTCGCTTTGCCAGGAAGGGTCGCTCACAAGATCAGGCCCCGCTGTAGATACGTTTTTGCCGCTCGTTCATCCGGGCGGTGTCGAGGATCAGGCAGACATCGGTCGTGTTGAAGACATGATCGATAAAGGCCCCCTCACCCACAAAGCCACCGAGTCGCAGATAGGCTTTGATCAACGAAGGCACCTGTACCATCGCGGCACGGCGATCCAGATCGTCGGGTGCAACCAGGTTCATGTCCTGAAATACATCCGGTTGCGCCCGTACGCGCAAATCCGGTGGCGCAAGGTGATTGTGATGCAGCATCGATAGAGGTTGCGCCAGCGCTTGAACGTCAATGCCATGAAAACTGGCGACACCGAACAGAACTTCGATTTCGCGCTCATCAACGTAATTCGCCAGCCCGTTCCAGATATGATACATTGCGGTCCCGCCCCGGTAATCAGGGTGCAGGCAGGACCGCCCTAATTCCAGCAGTTTGCGGCCGCTCTGTTTCAGGACGGTCAAATCGTATTCATCCTCGGAATAGAACTGTCCCAGTTCAGCTGCACGGTCTCCTGGTAACAAACGATAGACGCCGATCACCTCGCCGGTTGCGTCATCATAGGCCAACATATGGTCGAAATGAGGGTCGAACTGATCCTTTTCCAACCCAGCCACGTGGTCGACCATCCTGCCGCCACCGCCCAGTTCACGCACGAACACGTCATAGCGCAAGCGCTGCGCGGCCCGTAATTCGTCTTCGGTTTCAGCAAGTTTGACGGTTAAGGAAGGGCCTGCATCGGGCATCTGGGGCGTTTGGTCCTATTGTTGCTTATCTGCCTGATACCTCAGTTTTTCACGGCTTAGCAACCTGCGCTGATCTGGCGGGTTCCGTTAACCTTTCCTAAACCAGTTTCACGGATCAAAGACCGGCATCAGGGCGATGCGCGTTCCGTCGATTACCACTTTCCCCTGCTCGCGAAAGTTCACGGTGATCTTGCCTGCGATGTTGGACTGAACCTGTCCGACACCCCAATCGGGGAAATCCGGGTGGCGGACATACATGCCCGGTGCAAATATTGCATTGAGATCTGTCATATCGAGGCTCCCGGGTCCTGAGGCAGATACAGAAGGAGGTACGCATGGGCGAAAGCAACGTCAACCTGGCCGAGTTGATCGGCTCTCGGATCTGCCATGATCTGATCAGCCCGATCGGCGCAATTACCAACGGGCTTGAGCTGTTGGATATGGTCGGCGCTGTGCAGGGCCCCGAAATGGAATTGATCTCGGGCAGTGTTGGCAGCGCCGGCGCGCGTATCCGGTTTTTCCGCGTGGCGTTTGGATCAGCGGAGGAGCAACCGCTTGGACGCGCTGAGGTTACGGAATTGTTAGCGGACATTGAACGTGCAGGCCGGGTGCGGGTTAACTGGAATCTGACCGGACCGGTGCCACGCAATCAGGTCAAACTGGCGTTTCTAGCGCTCATGTGCTGCGAAAGCGCTATGCCTTTGGGCGGAGCGGTCGAGGTTGCAAGCCACGGCACGAAGTGGACAGTTACCGGATCCGCCGACAAGCTGAATGTGGATAGCGCCCTATGGAAACACGTCGCAACAGGACAGTTTCCCAATAAGATAACGCCAGCACAGGTCCAGTTTGCTTTACTGCCCGAAGCTGCCACAGCGATGGGACGGCGGATTGCCGTTGAAACCTCGGCAACCCGTGTCCTGTTGAAATTTTAGGCGCGGGTCGTTCCATTGCCGCGCACAAGATATTTGAAACTGGTCAATTGGGCAGCTCCAACGGGGCCGCGCGCGTGCATTTTGCCCGTGGCAATCCCGATCTCGGCACCCATCCCGAACTCACCCCCGTCCGCGAACTGGGTCGAAGCGTTATGCATCAAAATCGCACTGTCGAGACGTTCAAAGAAACGGTCGGCGGCGGTCGCGTCTTCCGTCATTATGCAATCGGTGTGGTTGGACCCGTGCTGGCGGATATGTGCAATTGCCGCATCAATGTCCGAAACCGGTTTTGCCGCGATCACACTGTCGAGGAATTCCTTTCCCCAATCTTCTGCCGTGGCCGTAACAGTTCCTTCACCGGCCAAAACCCCTTCGGCATGAACTTCTACACCAGCGCCAACCAAAGCCGTGATCAAATCTCGCCCCAGCGTTTCCGCGACGTCCTGATGAACTAATAGACACTCAGCCGCGCCACAGATGCCTGTCCGGCGCGTCTTGGCATTCAACACAACATCCAGCGTTTTCTGCGGATCGGCCGCCTTGTCGACATAGATGTGAACGATGCCTTCCAGATGGGCAAAGACGGGCACGCGGGCCTCACGTTGTACGAGACCCACCAATCCTTTGCCACCTCGGGGAACGATCACGTCGACAGAGTCTGTCAACGTCAATAGTTCCTGCACCGCGGCGCGATCGCGTGTGGGGATCAGTTGTATGGCATCTTCCGGCAGGTTGGCGGCCTTCAGCCCTTCGACCAAACACGCGTGAATCGCGGCTGAGGAATGAAAACTCTCGGAGCCACCGCGCAGAATGACGGCATTACCGGATTTCAGACAAAGCGCGCCCGCGTCAGCGGTGACATTGGGGCGGCTTTCATAAATCACGCCGATCACACCCAACGGCGTACGCACACGTTGAATTTTTAACCCCGTCGGGCGTTCCCATTCCGACAAGATCTCTCCCACTGGATCGGCCTGATCGGCAACGATGCGCAACCCATCGACCATGCCCTGAATACGCGCCTCATCCAGCATCAAACGATCCATCATCGCCGGGCTCAGGCCCTTCTCGCGGCCAAATTCCAGATCTTTCTGATTGGCATCGATGATCTGTGCACGATTGGCCCAAACTGCGTCAGCGGCTGCGATTAAAGCAGCATGCTTGCGTTCGGCGCTAGCAAAAGCCAGTTCGCCCGATGCTTCCTTTGCCCGCTTCCCTAGATCGGCCATCAAAGCGGGAATGCTGTCGAAGTCTTTCATGTCGCGTGCCTTTCAGGTCGTAATTTTCAATAGTTACAGGGCCAGATCATCCCGATGAATCAAAGCCGCGCGGCCGGGATAACCCAGCGTCGCCTCGATCTCGGAAGACTTACGCCCCTTGATCGCATCGGCCTCTTGCGCGGTGTAACGGCTGATCCCCTGCGCCAGCCGGCGAGCTTTGGGGTCAAGGATCGCAACAGGATCGCCGCGCCCGAAATCGCCAGTCACTTCGACAATACCCGCAGGCAGCAGGCTTTTGCCATTGGCCAGCGCGTTGGCAGCCCCTTCATCTACGGTGATCTCACCGCGCGGTTTCATGGCTGAAATCCAACGCTTGCGCGCTGCATGCGGGTCCAGCGTTGCGGTAAACCACGTTGAGTTTGCACCATTCTCCAACGTTTTCAGCGGGTTCATAACCGAACCTTCGGTAATCGCCATGGCACAACCACCGGCAGTCGCCATCTGGGCCGCCAACAGCTTTGTCTTCATTCCACCTTTGGACAGACCCGAGCCCGCATCGCCCGCCATGGCTTCGATTTCGGGCGTGATCCTGTCGATGGTTTCGAACCGGATAGCCGAGGTATCTTCATTCGGGTTGCCGGAATAGAAGCCATCAACATCGGAAAGAAGGATCAGTTGGTCTGCCCCAACCGTCACGGCGATCTGAGCAGCCAACCGGTCATTGTCCCCATATCGGATTTCATCCGTTGCCACTGTATCATTTTCATTGACAATAGGAACAACGCCAAGGCCAAGCAGTGTTTCAAGAGTGGCGCGCGAATTCAAATAACGCCGACGGTCTTCGCTGTCTTCCAACGTCACAAGCACCTGTGCCGTGGTGATTTCATGAGGCGCCAAAGCTTCCTCGTACGCCCGTGCCAAACGAATTTGCCCAACGGCGGCCGCAGCCTGTGACTTCTCCAATGGTAACGCCGCTATGGGCAGGCCCAGAACACCGCGCCCTAACGCAATCGATCCCGACGAGACCAGAATAACATCCGTTCCCTGCCCCTTGAGCCAGGCCACATCCTGTGCCAGCGAGTGCAGCCAATCAGACCGAAGTAAGCCGGTTGTCCGGTCGACCAGCAATGCCGAGCCGATTTTGACGACCAGACGCCGTGCTGACGTCAGGGTTGCCAAGGCTGTGCCTCCTCGGCGGGTTTTCGGCGTACGCGGTTATCGTCAATCTGGCCGCGCAATGCCCGCAGAACTTCGGTCACGCCTTGATGCGCAACACCTGACATGGTCATGACAGGGCCGCTAACGGCTTCCTCCAGCGCGGCCTTGGCCAGTTCGCGTTCCTCATCGTCCAGCGCATCGACCTTGTTCAGAACGGTGATCCGAGGCTTTTCTGCCAGTTCACCACCATAGGCTTCGAGCTCGTGAATGATCGTTCGATAATCTTCCGCCACCGTTTCAGAGGTGCCATCAACCAGATGTAACAGCACTGCGCAGCGCTCCACATGGCCGAGGAAGCGATCTCCAATGCCGCGCCCTTCATGCGCGCCTTCGATCAGGCCGGGGATATCGGCCACGACGAATTCGACGTTATCAACGCCGACGACGCCCAGATTGGGGTGCAGCGTGGTGAACGGATAGTCCGCGATCTTGGGTCGTGCGTTGGATGTGGCCGCCAGAAAGGTCGACTTGCCCGCATTGGGCATACCCAACAGTCCCACATCGGCGATCAGCTTCAGCCGCAGCCAGATAGTGCGGTCAATACCCGCCTGCCCCGGATTGGCGCGTCGGGGTGCCTGATTGGTAGCGGACTTAAAGTGTAGGTTGCCGAACCCGCCATTACCGCCTTTGGCGAGCAAGACCCGTTGGCCAACCTCGGTCAGATCGCAGATGACAGTTTCTTCGTCTTCGTCCAGAATCTCGGTGCCGACAGGCACGCTCAAGACGATGTCATCGCCGTCCTTACCGGTACGCTGCTGGCCTCTGCCCGGTTGGCCGTTTTTGGCAAAGAAATGCTGCTGATAGCGGAAGTCGATCAGGGTGTTCAGCCCGTCCACAACTTCGACCCAGACGGAACCGCCTTTGCCGCCGTCCCCGCCATCTGGGCCGCCATATTCAATGTACTTTTCGCGCCGAAAGCTGACGCACCCGCCACCGCCGGCCCCGGACCGGATGTAGACCTTTGCAAGATCGAGAAATTTCATGTGTGTCCCCTACTGCAAAGGCCCTATCGGCCACAAGTCAGAGTTTTTTACTGTACGTCCAGGTGGGCACGTTCGCATCACGCGCCACCGAATAAACTTCTGCATCGCCCAGATATTCAAACCCGCAATGGATCAGAACCCGCGCCGAAGCCGGGTTGTCCTGAAACACACTGGCAAACATGTTGGCGTTCTCCAGCGGGTTGGTGTTTACCAGAGCTTCGACAGCCATCGAGGCAATGCCCGTATTCCAATAGATCGGCGCAACCCAATAGCCGACCTCAGATTGGTTCCGATCCAGCCGTTTCAGCGTGATCAGGCCGATCAACTCGGGACCGCCATCTTTGGTGGCGTCCATGACCCAAACATCCTCGTCCCGGTCTTCAGCCATCGAACGGGTCACAAAGGCCTCGGTTGAACCGGGGGCCAGCGGATGCGCAATACTCGTTGTCATACGCGCCACACGTTCATCACCTGCGTAATGCTCGATCAGCCCCATATCCGACCGACGCAAGGGGCGCAGATCGAACCGCTCAGTTTCGATGACCGGCTGATTTATTATTGCTTCAAGCTTCATTGGTGTGTTCCTCCTCCGAACAACACGAAAAGAACGGACGCGACTGTAAGACCCGCCAACGTCCACATCAGATATTTTTCAACAGGCCGTCCTTCAACCGCATGGGCAATTCTATCGCCCGCAAAAGTCCAGATTGGATGAAGAACCACCTGACAAAACAACAAACAGAGAGCGATCGTAATCGTCGCTTCAAGACTGGGTGTTCCCGCAGCTACAAACCCGGTGAACCCGGCGATGATCATGGCCCAGGCCTTGGGATTGAGCGGATGAACAATCAATCCGGCCAGAAACCCAGGGGCTTTCCCATCAGCCTGTTGCCGCGACAAACGCGTATTGGCAATTTTCCATGCCAGCCACATGATATAGGCTGCCGACACGTATTTCAGTGTCGTAAACACCGCAGGTGCCTGATCAGCGAGATGCAGCAAACCAAAACCAACCGGCCAAATGATCAGCTGCTTCCCAAGAATGACGCCCCCGACAAATGGTAACGCCGCCCGAAAGCCATAACGCGCACCTGTTCCCAGCAGGACCATGTTGGCCGGTCCCGGTGTGCCGACCTGAGAGGCGGCAAAGATCAGGAAACTGGTGGTTGCGACTGTCATCGGTTTGTTTGATCACGACTGCGTTAAAACGAAAAAAAGGGACCGGCACTTTGTGCCGGTCCCCCATGAATTTTTCTTAAACCTTCTGGGTTTCGGCTTACTCTGCGGCCTCCGCCACTGGCAGGACCGAAATGAAGGTGCGGTTTTTAAGTCCCTTGTGGAACTTCACCGCGCCATCGACAGTTGCAAAGATGGTGTGATCTTTGCCCATGCCTACGCCTTCGCCCGGCCAGAACTTGGTGCCGCGCTGACGTACGATGATGTTGCCTGAAATGGCGGCCTGACCACCATACAGTTTCACGCCAAGGCGGCGACCAGCTGAGTCGCGACCGTTACGGGAGGAACCGCCAGCTTTTTTATGTGCCATTCTCTCTCTCCTTAGCCTTTGGCCAGCTCTTTGGCCTGCTCAACCCATTCGGGTTTCACTTTGACCGTTTCGATAGCAGCAATCTGCTCGTCCGACAAGGCGGCCAGAGCGGCAAAGCTCTCGACACCGGCCTCGTTCAGCTTCTTGGCAGCGGCAGGGCCGACGCCGGTCAGCGCGGTCAGATCGTCCGCAGCAGCGGCGGGTGCTTCTGCCTTGGCTTCAGCTTTCTTGGCAGGCTTTGCTGCCGGAGCAGTTTCGCCAGCAGTCGCGGAACCAGTAGCGGCTTTCAGGCCCGACTTCTCTGCGCCAGATGCCAGAATGTCGGTGATCTTGACCAGAGTCAGTTTCTGACGATGGCCAACGGTACGCTTCGAGCTGTGCTTACGACGGCGTTTGACGAACTTGATGACCTTGTCACCCTTGATCTGTTCGATCACTTCGGCCTGAACGCCAGCGCCTTCGACAAACGGTGCACCAACGACCGGTGCGTCGCCGCCCAGCATCAGAACATCGTTGAATTGAACTTTTTCACCTGCGTCGGCAGCCAATTTTTCAACGCGGAGGATATCACCCGCCTGAACCTTGTACTGCTTGCCGCCAGTCTTGAGGACCGCAAACATGCGTCTTTCCTTTTCATATCCGCGTTCTGTGGTCCCCTTCCGGGTGTTGCTGGCTTTCGCCACCTCGAACAGCGCGCCCTTTTCGGGCTGTGTGACTGACCCTTTCGATATGTCTAAAGGGTCAAATAATAACGATACCCGGCGCGGAATACCGGCCGGGATGCGCGCTTATCCATAGATTGCCGGAGAAAGTCAACACCAAAGCGATGTCAAAGATCAGACGCTCTGAGCGTTTGTGCAACCGCTTGACCCAACTGAAAAGAGATATCGTTAAACATGCGATCAAAGCCTTCAAACAATGCCTCATTCAGCGCCCGACCTGTTTCGGTTCTGGAAAATGCGATGTTCTCTCTCATCTGTGCTTCATCCAGGGGGCGGTAAGCCATCAAAAGGAAAGAATAGAGCCAGGCCTCGGTTTCCTCGGTGCGGCTGTCTTTCCCTAAAAGAAGTTCGGCCAGCAATTCCTGATCATCACCCTGTGAGTCAATATCGAGACCCCGAAAAAAGTTATAGTCTGAACTCAGGGCCCCCTGAACGTTCTTTTCGATCAGGTCGTTGGCCTGAATGTACTCATCAATCAACTCGAAACGGGTCGTGTCTCGCTTTGCGGATTCGTAAGCTTCATGAGCCATATCTTCTATGGCCTGGTCTGACATCGCTTGCCGGGCCGAGTTTTCCAGCGCCACAATCGTCTGACCCAGTTCGCTTTCGAAAAACAAGATTGCCTGATCGAGCTGCGCATCGGACAAACCAGCCTCAAACGCATCCGTCAGGTGTGTTTGCATCCAAAGCGGGTCGTAAATGTCTTTGACCTGCGTTTCAAAGAACGCGCCACCGGTATTGTCCAATAGCGTATCGTCAAGCTCTTCACGGTGTCCCTGCCCTTCTTGCACAAGGATTTCCATCACCTGCGACAGATGCATGGCCTGCGCAAGCCGGTCGATCTTTTCATTGGCCTGAAGGGGTAAACCCCACAAAACAAGCGCAATCGCCAGAAGAACGCGCCGCATCAAATATCCTGTACTGGATGCAATTCTGCCATTCGGGCTGCCAGAACCTCGAACCGCATGGCCATAATCTCATACTGGATTGCGTTGAGCAGTTCATACACTTCCTGCATCAAGGGCTGTTCCAGCGCTTCGACATAGGTATCGACATCCGCATCGGA
Source organism: uncultured Ruegeria sp. (assembly GCF_947497005.1). GTDB lineage: Bacteria > Pseudomonadota > Alphaproteobacteria > Rhodobacterales > Rhodobacteraceae > Ruegeria. The sequence goes on from NZ_CANMFF010000003.1 coordinate 77,831, forward strand.
GAAATCCTGATAGGTGTAAGCTGCGCCCGCAAGGCTGGACAAGTGAAGGGACTGACGCATCCCGGCTTCGTTTCGCTTCATCAACGCGCGCAATTCATCCGCATCCAATTGCAATTCGATGACCCCTGATGCACTGGCTGCCAGAAGGAAGCGCAACTGAATTTCCTGCAAAGCCCGCAGCGCCGTTCCCGTCGAATCGATGGCATTGTTCATGCGCTTAAAGCTTTCGACCCGTTGCGATCCGTCCTTGATCAGGTCCGAAACGATCTTTTGACCTTCCAACTGTTTGGCTTCATCATCTTCATGCATATGCGAGGCGTTTTCAGCCTCGACCAGACGCTGCCCAAGATCGGATGCATAGAAATCAACCGCATGTGTCAGGGCCTCATCACTCAGAGTTTGTTCAAGGATTGAAACTGCGGTTTCATGCATGGCCTCGATCTCAAAAACCTCATCCGCCAGCCGGGTCCAGTCAGAGCCGAATCCATCTGGATCCATCCCCAACATCTGAGGGGCGGATCTCGAGCTCAGGGCGATGCTTTCAAGGGCAACGTTAAACCCGGTTGTGGTCAGAAAAGCCTCAATCCGATCCCGATTGGCGGCAGAAAGTTCCAGTGGGATTAGAACAAGCGCAATAAACGGGGCCAGAAACCAAAAGGCGAAGTGGCGTGCAAGCTGTGTCATACTTATCAGACTAGGAGTTTTACGTCGGCAGGCAATGGAAAAACCCGGCTTTCGCGATTTCAGGAATTTTCTGCTTGCACCCCTGCCCGTTCCTCACTAAATCCCGCCCTCACAGACCCCCGCGGAGAGGTGCCGGAGTGGTCGAACGGGGCGGTCTCGAAAACCGTTGTGGGTGCAAGCCCACCCAGGGTTCGAATCCCTGTCTCTCCGCCACTATCCCAAGCTGGCTTATCTACTCATCAGATATCTCACAAGGTTTGGCTCGGCCGTTGCCTGTTCCCGGCGGATCACTGCCATGGCTAGTCTTGCATCATTTGCGACGGCGTGTTCTTGCCGCGTTTCCAAGGGGCAATGAGCATAGCCCGGCTCATACTCTATTCTGCTGAGAATTATTGGGAATTCCCCTTTGTGCATGCGCTAATTTTGGCGCATCCCGGCGACACAATTTCCAAAGGAGACACACATGTCGCGTACTCTCATTCTAGCTATCGTCATCGCCGCAATTGGTGCTGGCGGGTACTTTTATCTGAATCAACCCGACCCCACCCCTGCTGAACGTCTGGAAACCGCGGCAGAAGAAGCTGCCGATGCGGTGGCCGACGCGGCTTCATCTGCTCAGGAAGAGGCCTCTGATGCGGTTGACGCGGCAACGGATCAAGCAACCGAAGCTGCTTCTTCTGTTGCGGATCAGGCGAGCGAAGCGGCGTCATCCGTTGCAGATCAGGCTTCTGAAACCGCGCAACAGGCAGGCGATCAGGTGGCCGCTCTGGCCGGTCAGGGTCAGGAACTGCTGACATCATGGATTCAAGACGGCAAACTGGACCCAACTAGTTTCGATTATGAAGGCATTATGACGTCCCTTCAGGAAAGCACTCTGGCGACCGAACTGAAAGATCAGGCGATCAAGATTGTGAACGATATCAAGGAATCGCCCGAAACTATTGTTCAGAAAATTCAGGAACTGACCAACCTGTTGACCCAACAATAAACCCGCATGAGGCCGATCCCAGTGGTCGGCCTCAGCCCAAAGACGTGTCCAGGCTTCCCCAAGGTTATGGCCTCGTTGAATTGACGTCTTCGGCAGCATTTGATTGGCTGAACCTGACATACAGCCCGCGCCCTTCCCGTGTCATTGGCAACTTTCTCGATCCGGCGCGCGCTTTATCTCAGCCATTTCGAGGATGATCACATGACCGACCTGCCCCAGACGATGTTCGCCACTCTCCTGAAACATGACGGATATTCCGGAACGTCCAGCGGGCCGATCATTGCTGATGCCGCCGACTGGTTGGAAGAAGCAGAAGTATCGGTGCCGCAACCCGGTCCCGGTCAGGTTCTGATCCGGCTGCGCGCGGCATCGGTCAATCCGTCAGATTTGCATTTCATCAAGGGTGAATACGGGCAGCCCAGGGTCAAGGGTTCACCTGCCGGGTTCGAAGGATGCGGTGACGTCGTGGCCGCCGGTAAAGGCGCTGAGGCCTTGCAGGGGCAACGCGTCGCGTTTGTGGCCGCCGGATCAGGCGCCTGGGCCGAATATATCGTCACGCAGATGCAGATGTGCATCCCATTGCGCCCCGATATCTCGGACGATGACGGGGCCGCGCAGATCGTGAACCCGCTGACCGCGATGGCGATGGTGGACATGGCCAAGGCGGACGGAGATGCCTTTGTCGTATCCGCCGCGACCAGTCAGCTGGGCAAGTTGATGTGCAGTCTCGGGCGCGATCTGGGATTGAAACCCATCGCTCTGGTGCGCCGGGCCGAGACCGCTGAGATGTTGAAAGGTCTGGGTGCTGCCGAGGTGCTTGTAACGACCGGAGAAGACGTGGTCGCGAAGTTTGCTGATCTGAGTGCACAGCTAAAGCCGCGCGTGTTTCTGGACGCCGTGACAGACCAACTGTCCGAACAGTTGTTCTGCGCCATGCCAAACCGGGCGCGTTGGATCAGTTACGGCAAGCTGTCAACCGAGGCGCCGACGCTGACACAGACGGGTCAGCTGATCTTCATGGGCAAGCGGATCGAAGGATTCTGGCTGACGCAGTGGATGATGTCGACACGACCTGCCGATCAGATGCGCGTTGTGGCCGAGGTTCAGGCCCGCTTTGCCGACGGGCGCTGGAAAACGGATGTTTCTGAACACCTTACGCTCAGAAATCTTGTGCCAAATCTGGCCGATGCGCTGAAAAAGAGTGACGGCAAGGTGATTATCACGCCATAGTAGAACAAACCCGCGTGACAGGAAGAAACGCGTGGGCGGAACGCCACACCGGAAAACCGGTCGAGGGAGGACAGTTTGGATAACGCTCAGCTGCTGATCAGCGGACTGGCGAACGGGTGTGTCTATGGCCTGATCGCACTTGGCTTTGTTCTGATTTATAAGGCGACCGAGGCGGTGAATTTCGCGCAAGGCGATTTCATGATGCTGGGGGCCTTCGTGACCATCGGCCTGACGAACACCGAATATATGGGCCTGCCGTTCTGGCTGGCCCTTCCAATCTCACTGGGGATCATGGGGGCGTTGGGTTATCTTCTGGATCGCCTGATCATCCGGCGTATGTTTGGAGAAAGCCAGACTGCCGTTGTGATCCTGACCATCGCCTTGGGGTTTGTGATCCGCTTTGTTGCCGGGTTGATATGGGGGCACGAACCGCAAACTCTGCAAAACCCGCTAGCCGGCAAAGAGGTCCGTTTTGGCGGGCTCGTGCTGGGGATGGAGGATGTCGCCGTGATCGTCGTCACCATCCTGCTGACCTGGGCACTTTATGTCTTCTTCAGCCGCACCAAACTGGGGCTGGCCATGCAAGGCGCATCGCAAAATCAACTGGCAGCCTATTACATGGGAGTTCCGGTAAAACGGGTACAGGGATTCATCTGGGCGCTGGCCGGGGTCGTCGCTGGGATCGCCGGTATTCTGTTCGCGGCCAAAGGTGCCGTGGATCCGACAACCGGATTGCTGGGCATCAAGGCTTTTGCCGCAGCTGTCATCGGTGGATTCGGCAGCCTTCCAGGTGCATTGGCCGGAGGGCTGATCGTCGGCATCATCGAGCCTTTTGCCAGTCGCTATATCGCAGCAGGCTACAGTCAGGTCGCGCCCTACGCTCTGCTGCTTGCCGTACTGATATTCCGACCCAACGGGTTGTTCAGTCAGGTTCGGGTCAAAAAGGTCTGAGCCATGCGGATCATCTTTAAAACCAACTATATGCAGGACATCCGCCCCTGGAAAGATCGACATCAGCTTACCCTGTATCTGATCCTTCCGATTGTCGTTGCCGCTGCCCCCTGGTGGCTTGATGATTTCTATCTGGGCGAACTGACCAACGTTCTGATCTGGGCCATTGCCGGGCTGGGCCTGATGGTCCTGACGGGACATACAGGGCAGGTCAGCCTAGGTCATGCTGCCTTTTTGGCCTTTGGGTGTTATGCCAACGTTGTGCTGATCGAGGCGGGCGTACCTTTTCTAATCGCATTCCCTCTGGCCGGAATTATGACAGGGATCGCGGGCGTGACAGTGGCGATCCCTGCCCTGCGCCTGCATGGGATCTATCTGGCGATTTTCACCATGGCGCTTTCCATCCTGATGGATGACATCATCGTTCTGTCCGAACCCATCACCGGAGGCGTATCGGGCAAATATATCGGCGGGGTCGAGATTTTCGGCCATCTGGTTGATCGTTGGGGAACGCCCGATCAGTTTTTCTGGCTGGTTCTGACCGTCGCCGTTCTTGTTACACTGGGCTATATCAACCTGTTGCGCACTCCGTTGGGGCGCAGTTTTATTGCAGCGCGCGACTCTGAGGTTTCCGCGCAGGCGATGGGTGTCGATATCGCGCGGACTAAGATGATCTCTTTCGCTCTGTCCTGTGCGGTGACGGGTTGGGCCGGAGCGCTGATGGGGCTGTTTGCCGGAGCGTTCAACAACGAAACTTTCAGCGTACTGATCTCGATCCAATTGCTGATGATGATCGTGATCGGCGGGCTGGGTTCGATCCATGGGGCGTTCCTGGGCGCTATCGTGATCGGGTTCTTGCCGCAATTCCTGTCAATCTCAAAGGAATATGTCGGTGCCCTTTTCGGCGGGAATACAGTGGCTATTCCGGGGTTGGAATTCGGCATCTTTGGGATGATCCTGATCGCTTTCATCCTGTTTGAACCCATGGGCATATATGGCCGCTGGCTGAAGATCCGAACCTGGTTCGAGTTGTTCCCCTTCTACCGTAAGGACATGTTCAAACGGCAGAAATCCTATCTCAAGACGGAGCGACTGAGATGAGCTTGCTGGAGTTTGAAAACGTCACGCTCAAATTCGGTGGCCTGACAGCAGTGGATGACCTGTCGTTTGAGGTCCAGGAGGGAGAGGTTTTCGCCATTGTCGGACCAAATGGCGCAGGCAAGTCCACGGTCTTCAATCTGATATCGCGGTTCTACGATCCTTTCGTCGGGTCCATCAGGTTTGATAACCACGATCTTCTACAGGTCAAACCGTCCGGCGTTGCAGCCTATGGCGTGGCGCGGACCTTTCAGAATATCGAACTGTTCGAACACGCGACTGTCCTGCAAAACCTGTTGGTCGGGCGTCACCGCCATCGGCGAACAAACCTGATTTCTGAGATTCTGTTCACCCCATCCGCCCGCCGTCAGGAATTGGAAAACCGCGAAAAAGTCGAACAGATTATCGACTTCCTCGATTTGCAGGCCAATCGCGACAAAATGATCTCGGGGCTTCCCTACGGCGTACGCAAAGTGGTCGAAGTCGCGCGTGCACTGGCCACCGATCCCAAATTGCTGTTGTTGGATGAGCCCGCCTCGGGCCTCTCGGTTGAAGAGACGACCGACATGCGTTGGTGGATTGATGATATCCGACGTCAGATGGGCATCACCGTTTTGATGGTGGAGCATGACATGGGGCTGGTCTCGGGCGTTTCTGACCGGGTTCTGGCCATGGCGGACGGTGCAAAACTGGCGCTTGGCACTCCGGTCGAGGTACAATCGCATCCGGCAGTGATTGAAGCTTATCTTGGGAAAGCCTCATGAACGTGCCAATCCTGAAAATTCGCAATATCGAAAGCTTCTATGGCCCCATAATGGCCATTCGGGGTGTTTCGCTGGATGTTCACGCAGGCCAGATTGTTTCGATCCTCGGCGCAAACGGTGCGGGCAAGACGACGTTGATGAAAACCGTTTCGGGCGTAATGGACCCGGAAAAGGGCACGATCACCTTTGATGGAGACGACATACAGGGATCTGAACCGCATACCGTCGTCCAGCGCGGGATTGTCCATGTGCCCGAAGGGCGCGAGGTTTTCCCTCTTTTGACGGTCGATGAAAACCTCAGCCTTGGTGCCTATACACGGAAAGACAAAAAGCAGATCGAGCAGGATCGTGAGCTGGTCTTCAGCTATTTCCCTGTTCTCCAAGACCGTCATGGGCAAGAGGCGGGGACTCTTTCGGGCGGACAGCAGCAGATGTTGGCGATCGGGCGCGGTCTGATGGCCCGGCCTCGTATCATGCTGCTGGATGAACCGTCTCTGGGTCTGTCGCCTTTGCTGGTGCAAGAAATCTTTGGAATTCTCGAACGTCTGAACAAAGAACAGAATATGACAATGTTGCTTGTCGAACAAAACGCCAATGCCGCATTGGAATTGGCGCATCATGGGTATGTGATGGAGGTTGGCCGCGTCGTCATGGACGGGGCCGCAGATGAGCTTTTGCAATCCGAGGATATCCAGAACTTCTATCTTGGCGTGCAGGAAGAAGGCGCGCGCGAGAACCGCCGCTGGAAACGCAAAAAGACGTGGAGGTAAGACGGTTGGACGCCACACCCCTGCCCCCGCAGATATCGATCAACGGTGTGCAATTCAACGCAACGCCCGGCCAACGGCCGCTGCGCGTCGATGGCTGCATCACAATCAGCGCCCTGTTTCAAAGCCGTTGCGCTGAATTGGGAGACCGCACCGCCCAACGCGAGAAAGATCTGGGCATCTGGAAATCCTATTCCTGGGCAGATTATTGGCGGCACGCCAAGTGGATTGGGCTCGCCCTGCGGGAGTTGGGGCTGAATCGGGGTGACGTAGTCTCGATCCTGTCAGAGGACCGCAAGGAATGGATGTGGTTCGACATGGGCATCCAATGTGTCGGCGGTATTGCCTCGGGCGTCTACACCACGGATTCCGCCGCGCAGTTGCAATATCTGATCAATGACAGCGGCAGCAAGTTCCTGATCGTCGAGGATGAGGAGCATCTGGACAAGTTTCTTGAAATCGAAGAGTCCGTCGCCGATCTGGTCAAGGTGATCATTTTGGAAGGCGAGGGTCTTCATGATCTGAAACATCCACGCTGTATGATGATCGACGACCTATATGCCGTGGGACAAAAAGCTGATGCTGAAAACCCGGGACGGTTCGAAGCTGAAATAGCCCTTGCCAAACCCCAGGACACTGCACTTCTGGTCTATACCTCGGGCACCACCGGCCAACCCAAGGGCGCGATGCTGTGTCACGAAAACATTCTGGCCGCCATGGAATCCGGCGCTCGTGCACTTCCGGCCCTGTCCGGCGACGAACAGCTTTGTTTTCTGCCGCTCTGCCATATTCTGGAACGTGATGTCTCGGTCTATTTCCCGTTGGCGGCCCGTTGCACCGTGAATTTCGCCGAGAGCCCGGAAACGGTGTTTGCCAACTTACAGGAAGTCTCGCCTTCGACTTTCACCGCAGTTCCGAGGGTTTGGGAAAAAATCTATGCGTACGTACAGATTCTGACGCAAGAGGCTACGCCACTGGGACGGTTGGCTTTTGGCCTTGCGCTGAAGGCTGGCGCTCAACGTGCTGAATACCTGAATGCCGGGAAGCCGGTTCCCGCTGCCATCGCAGGCAAGTTCTGGATCTGGGATCAGCTGGTTCTGAAAAACCTGCGCCGAATGCTGGGTATGGACAAATTGCGTCGCGGCGGCACCGGTGCCGCTCCGATATCAACAGACCTGCTGAAATGGTACTGGGCAATTGGCGTGCCGTTAGTAGAAGGTTTCGGGATGACCGAAACCGCGGGACTTGCCACGCTCAACACCGTCAAAAGTAATAAGATCGGCACCATTGGAAAGGTTGTGGACGGCTGCGACATCCGCATATCGGACGACGGAGAAATCCAGTTGAAAGGTATGAACATCTTTCAGGGCTATTGGCGCAACAACGCCAAGACTGCCGAAAGTTTTACGGCAGATGGCTGGCTTTGCACCGGCGATGTGGGGCACGTTGACGAAGACGGCTATGTCACCATTACTGGTCGCAAGAAGGACATCATCATTACCGCCGGCGGCAAAAATATTACTCCGGCCGAGATCGAAAGCCGATTGAAGTTCAGCCAATACATCTCGGACGCGATCATCATCGGCGACAGACGTAAGTATCTGACAGCGCTGATCATGATTGATCAGGAAAACGTTGAGAAATTCGCACAGGACCGCAAAATTCCATTCTCGAACTTTGCCTCGCTTTGCGCAGCCCCCGAAGTCAGTAAGCTGATCGGCGCCGAGGTCTCGGCTGTAAACACAGAGTTTGCGCGGGTCGAGCAAATCAAGGATTTCCGCCTGATTGATGTTCAGCTGACTGCTGAAGATGACGAATTAACGGCAACTATGAAGCTGAAACGCGGGCTGGTGGAAAAGAAACACGGACATTTGATTGAAGATATGTACACTTAAACAAGGGCTTTCGGGAGGAAAGAGATGAACAAATCATTCAAACGGCTGGCTATTGCCACGGTGATTTCGGCGACAGCCACCTTTGGCTGGGCAGAAACGCAGGGCGTTACTGATGATGAGATCATTATTGGGTCCGTCAACGATCTAAGCGGTATTTTTGCCGCCGTGGGGGTTCCGGCCACCAAGGGCGCAAATGTAGTATTTGACCGGGTGAACGAAGCCGGTGGCGTGCATGGGCGCAAAATCCGCTATGTCGTGGAAGACAACGGTTATCAGATGCCACGCGCGATGCAGGGCTATAACAAGTTGCTGAACCGCGACAAGGTGTTCGCAATGCTACAATCGCTTGGCACACCGATGAATATTGCCGGGTTCAAACTGTTGGACCCCAAAGGAATTCCCAACGTCGCCCCCCTGACTGCTGCGCGTCAGATGCTGCAGGAGCCGGTACGGAACAAATTCACATCCTTTTCAACCTATTACGATCAGGCCCGCGTTGGTGTGAAATACCTGTCCGGTGAATTTGGATCACAGACCGTCTGTACCATGTATCTGCCGACCGATTTCGGTGAGGAAATTCTCGAGGGCAGCAAAGCCGGAGCGGAAGAAGCCGGGATCACCTTCGGGTCGGAGACGACGCATAAGCCCGACGAGACAGATTTTGTAGGATCTCTCAGCAAACTCAAGGAAGAAGGGTGTGATATCGTCACCATGGCGCTGGGGGTGCGGCAAGCGATTACTGTAGTTGGCACGGCCAAGAAGATGGGCTTGACGGATATGAAATTCCTTGGCACCTCGGCCAGTTTCCTGACTGTCGTGGCCCAGGTTCCCGGCGGCGTGACTGATGGATTCTATGCAGCGGCCTCGTGGCAGGACTTGTGGGCACGCGCAGATGAACCCGCACCTGCCGCGTTCATCGAAGAGTACAAGGCAGCAACGGGCGATGATCCGGTCGGGTTTGCCATGTTGGGCTATTCCGCTGCGGAAATGATGGTCAAGGCGCTGGAGGCCGCAGGCCCTGACCTGACACAAGACAGCTTCATTCAAGCAATGGAAACGCTGGATTATCAGGATGAATTGATCGGCAACCACATGACGTTCGGACCGGATGATCATCAGGGCGCCGATTCCGTTTATGTTAACGTCGTTGAAAACGGAGCTTGGAAACTGGTCTACGAAGAATAGACCTTGTAATTACCCAACGAAAAAGGGCTCGCAAATGCGAGCCCTTTCTTTTTTGGTTGTTCCGCAGCGATTAACGCTTGGAGAACTGGAACGAACGACGCGCTTTGCGCTTACCAAATTTCTTACGTTCCACAACGCGGCTGTCGCGGGTCAGGAAGCCAGCGGCCTTCAGGGCGCCACGCAGCGACGGATCGTACAGTTGCAGCGCTTTCGAGATACCGTGCTTGACCGCTCCGGCCTGACCGGTCAGGCCACCGCCTTTGACGGTTGCAACAACGTCGAATTCGCCTTCTACGCCGGCAACCTGGAACGGCTGGCGCAGGATCAGCTGCAGAACCGGACGAGCGAAGTACTTGTCCTGATCTTTGCCGTTCACGATGACCTTGCCGGAGCCCGGCTTGATCCAAACGCGGGCAACGGCGTCTTTACGCTTGCCGGTGGCATAGGAACGACCCAGCTCGTCACGTACGGGTTCGCGCACGATGACTTCTTCGGCCACGGCCTCAACGCCTGCAACGGCGCTCAGCTCTTCGAGAGTATTGATCTGATCAGCCATGGTCATTAGCTCCGGGTGTTTTTCTTGTTCATGGATGCAACATCCAGAACTTCGGGCGCTTGCGCCTCATGGGGATGCTCGGCACCGGCATAAACGCGCAGGTTGGTCATAACCTGACGCGACAGGCGGTTGCCCGGCAGCATGCGCTTGACCGCCTGGGTCACGACGCGCTCGGGGTGCTTGCCCTCGAGGATCTGCTGCTTGGTGCGCGACTTGATGCCGCCCGGGTGGCCAGTGTGCCAGTAGAAGTTCTCTTCGCGCTTCTTGCCGGTCATCTGGATCTTGTCAGCGTTGATCACGATGACATTGTCGCCCATGTCCATGTTCGGAGTGAACGACGCTTTGTGCTTGCCACGCAGGCGCATGGCGACGATCGAAGCAAGACGGCCCAGAACAACGCCCTCGGCGTCGATCAGGATCCATTTCTTGTCGATGTCTGCAGGTGTTGCAGAAAAGGTTTTCATGGCAGGATAGTCCTGTTTGATGTGAAAGACCGCCCCAGCGGAGCGGCCCGAATTCGATGGAGCGTGTTTAGACAGCGATGATTGTCGCGTCAAGCGGCCCAATATTGTAAAAATATAGCTAAACCAATGTTTTACAAAATAGGTATTATTTTACCCCATGTTTTTCATACTCAATTCGCCCCAAATCCCGCACTCTGATACACTCTTCTGAAAATGGTCGCGTCCAGCCACGGAGACTCGCATGCAGGACTTGATGCAAACAATTAATAACTACGGCGCCGCTTGGCAGGAAAAGTCCGCGGAAAAACGGCTTGAGTTCTTGACGCGGTGTTTTGCGGAAAATGGCCGATATGTAGACCCAACAGCCGAAGTTTCGGGACGTGAGCAGTTGAATGCCCATATTGGTGAGATTCTTCAAAGCACGAATGGCCGCGTCGATATTACCAGCAGTCCGGTTTCGCACCATGATGTCGTTCACTTTATGTGGCACATGGTGGCGCCTGATGGAGCGATCATGGTTGCCGGACATGACTTCATTCGCGTGGACAATGAAGGAAAAATTGCCCATCTGGCCGGATTCTTTGGCGACCCGGCCCCTTTGACCTGAATGTTAGACGCTGATCTGCTCTGGCGGATTGTCCAGCAACGCGCGCAGCTTCAGCATTGCGTCCTCAAACCGTTCCAACGAAACATGGCCATTCATGGCGATGCGGACAGCGTTTGGCGCGCGCCCGTCGCGCAACGCAAATTCATCTGCCGATCTGAGTTGTATACCTTCCCGTTCCGCCGCACGGCTGAACGCGGCAGAGCGCCAACCCGATGGAAGGTTCAGCCAGACAAAGGGCACATCCGGAGCCCAGTTCAGATCAAACCCACCCAGCGCATTGACGGTGACCCGGACATAATCCCCCATCCGCTTGCGCACATCCTGGGCAATCTGGCGGGTCCGCGGATCAGACAACAGCAACCGCGTGAGTTCGGCTAGCGGTTGGGCAAGGCCAAAGTACCCATATTCAGCTGATCGACGCAGATCGACGCTGCGATCTTTTGGAGCGATGGCAAAACCCACACGCAACGCCGGGGTGAGGATCTTTGAAATCGATGAAACGTGCCATCCGCGTTCCGGAGCGAGCGCACGATAACTGGGTTCTCGCGCTTCTCCCATGCGATAGCAATCGTCTTCAATGACTTGCAGGTCAAAGCGTCGGGCGACGTCCACAACCTCTTTCCGGCGTTCCAGCGGCGTGTGAACACCGGTAGGATTCTGAACCTCGGGTGAGACGCAGATGGCCTGAGCATTGGTTTGCCGCAATACATGTTCCATGGACGCCGGATCAATGCCCCATTTATCCATCTTGATGCCAATGGTTTCTGCGCGCATCAACTCTCCGGCCCGGCGAAACCCGGCGTAAGAGAGGTCTTCAACCAACACAATTGGTTTTGGTCCGCGCAGGATCGTCTGAAACACTAGACACAATCCGTTCTGGCCGCCGTGGGTCAAGACGATGTCATCATGGGTCAGCGGACCCAGTGGCAGGTCCGACAACCAATCCACGACCGATTGTCTCATGGGTTTGTAAGCGTCCCGCGTGGGGTAATTCAGAAATAGACCCGGATCAGCTTGCGATACCTTTTGCAGACATTCCCGAATAAGTGCGACCTGCCCCGCATCTGGCAGTCGCGGGCTGAACAGGCTGACATTGGCGTTGTACTTATCGTCTCTTAAGTAAAGTTGCCTTGCCCAAACATCGTCCAGGATTGGTGATTTTGGCGGGGCTACAAATGTACCACGCCCAACCTCGGCGTGTAGCAAGCCCTCGTCCGTCAGAATCGTATAAGCGCGAGCAACGGTGCCAGGTGTAATTTGTAACCGATACGCAAGCTCCCGGACCGGGGGAAGCTTAGCTCCAACCTCCAGTGATTTGTTATCAATGGCTTTTCGTATTGCGTCTGCCACCAGTGTGTATTTCGGACCCTTGGATTCGGGCAGAACATCCGGCCAAATTGTATCCATTACAATTCTTCCTTTGCCTTTGACACAATTCTGAATGTATCAAGCACATGTACCAGACAATACTGTTTTGTGTCAATACAATTTGAAAGGACTTCTGAGATGACACGCACGATGCACACCCCCGCCCTTCTGCTGCTGAACGACAGCCCACGGCTGCCTCTGCTCGCTGCATTGGCCGTGCGGTTTGCTGCGGCGGTCACTCAATGGGAACGCCGTCGCCGCAGTCGCGTCAATCTGAGTTATCTGGATGATCGCCTGCTGCAGGATGTTGGGCTGACCCGCCGTGAGGCAGACCGGGAAGTAAAACGCCACTTCTGGCTGTCTTAATTGATCCCCAGTCCCAATTATTGGGACATCTTCCTGGGCCGGGGCCTGTCCCCGGCCTTTTTTATCCGAATTTCGCAGCAGCCGACCCAACTGGTGGCAGAGAATACGTCATCGTTGCCCGCGCAACCGGAACATCCCCACCGTCAGAGAATAGAAGCACGTCCCCGACCGCGAGCGTTTTACCCAGTTTCAACAAGCGGCAGGTCGCAATCATATCGGCGCCGCCCTCCGGTTTGCGCAGAAAATCCAAGGAGCTGTTGGTTGTGACAGCCAATGATTGACGGCCCTTACGCGCCAAAATCATCGCATAGACGCTGACATCCGCCAGCCCGAACATGGATGGGCCCGACACTGTACCTCCGGGGCGCAGGTGATGGTCCTGAACCACAAGGCGCATGGTGATCGAGTCCTCGGTCAAATCCTCGACGACGAAATCCTTGTGCACCTGAGGGAACACCTCTTTGAGGTATTGTGACAGTTCGTCCCGGTTCAATGCCAAAGCCATACTTCCCCTCCTGCTTTTACCGACCTAGAGTTGGCCCAACTTGGGATCGGAGGGCAAGATGGCAATTCTGGAACGTAACGACACTGGCGCGGTTGCACGGCTTACAATGAACGCACCGGATCGGCTGAACGCGCTGAGTGACGAGATGCTCGCTGCGCTGCAGGCGCAGTTCGACGTGCTTCGCGAAGACAACACGATCCGGGCAGTGGTCCTGTCAGGGGCTGGCAAGGCGTTCTGCGCCGGGCATGACCTAAAACAGATGACTGCCGGGCGCCAATCTGAAGATGGCGGCAAGGAGTACTTTCAGGACCTTTTTTCCCGTTGTGCCCTGATGATGATGTCCATCCAGTCCCTACCCCAACCTGTCATTGCGCAAGTCCATGGCATTGCCACTGCCGCCGGATGTCAATTGGTTGCCACCTGCGACATGGCTGTGGCCGCCGAAGGCACGCGGTTTGGTGTCAACGGGGTCAATATCGGTCTGTTCTGTTCCACGCCCATGGTGGCGCTCAGCCGCAATATTCCCAGAAAGCAAGCGTTTGAGATGTTGACCACCGGCGAATTCATTTCCGCAGAACGTGCGGCCGAGTTGGGTCTGGTTAACCGCGTCGTCTCGGAAACGCAGCTTGAGCATGAAGCCAACGCGCTGGCGGAACTGGTGGCATCTAAGCTTGGGGTGGCCGTAAAGATAGGTAAAGAGGCGTTCTATCAACAGCTGCAAATGCCTTTGGATCAGGCTTATGCCCATACCGGAGACGCAATGGCGCAGAATATGTTGTACCGGGATACAGAAGAAGGCATTTCCGCCTTCATTGAGAAGCGTCCGCCAAATTGGACCCAATGAGGCAATTGTATTGCACATTTTTTGCCACTGTTTTCATTTTAGCACTTTTCAAAAGGGCAACTCTGTGGCAAAGGTGGGTCAAGGCTAAGGCCTTAATACACTTTTGGGTCGCCGTGGGCGGAAGGTCCCTCCAGCTGGTCTCTCTCACCGGCGCTGACATTCCCGCAACGGCGACCCCAAGACCCCTCCCCTAAATCAGCCAATTCAGATGCCGCCAGTTGCGTCTGTTTGTGCTGTGTCCTATGTGGCTGCGCATGACACAAGTTTTGCATATCGTGGGCGGCGGCATGGCCGGGTCCGAAGCCGCCTGGCAGGCCGCTGAAATGGGCGTAGACGTGGTGATTCACGAAATGCGCCCTACTGTAGGCACCTTTGCGCATCAAACCGGCAACCTGGCTGAAATGGTATGTTCGAATTCGTTCCGTTCGGATGATGACGAACAAAACGCCGTAGGCCTGCTGCACTGGGAAATGCGGACCGCCAACGGATTGATCATGACAACCGCCGACGCCCACCGACTTCCTGCCGGGGGCGCGTTGGCCGTGGATCGCGACCCGTTTGCCGAAAGTGTCACCGCAAAACTCCGCGCTCACCCGCGTGTGACAGTAACCGATGAAGAAGTGACTTCCCTGCCCGACGATGGGCAGTGGATCTTTGCGACCGGTCCTCTGACCTCTCAAACGCTGGGTCAGGCGATCCGCTCCGAAACGGGATCTGACGCACTGGCATTCTTCGATGCCATCGCGCCCATCGTCTACTCTGAGAGCATCGACATGAGCAAAGCGTGGATGCAGTCACGATATGACAAGGGAGAGACCGAAGAAGAACGCACGGCATATCTGAATTGCCCGATGGACCGTGATCAGTACGAGGCATTCATCGACGCGCTTTTGGCTGCGGACAAGACCGAGTTTCACGAAGGTGAGACCGCAGGCTATTTTGATGGCTGTCTTCCTATTGAGGTCATGGCCGACCGGGGGCGCGAGACTCTGCGCTTTGGTCCAATGAAGCCTGTTGGGCTAACCAACCCGCATGCGCCTGACATCAAACCTTATGCCGTGGTTCAGCTTCGGCGCGACAACGCGTTGGGCACATTGTTCAACATCGTGGGGTTCCAGACCAAGATGAAGTACGGCGCCCAAACCGACGTGTTCCGCATGATCCCCGGTCTGGAGAACGCCAGCTTTGCCCGTCTGGGCGGCATTCACCGCAACACATTCATCAACTCACCCACTCTGCTCGACGCACAGATGCGGTTGAAATCCAGGCCCAACATACGCTTTGCAGGGCAGATCACGGGTGTCGAAGGCTATGTTGAAAGTGCAGCGATGGGATTGCTCGCCGGTCGTCTGGCCGCTGCTGAAATACTGGGACGTGATTTGCCGGAAGTGCCGCAGGACAGTGCAATGGGCGCTCTGATCCATCACATTACCGGCGGCGCCGAGGCCAAGACTTTTCAGCCGATGAATGTAAACTTCGGCCTGTTCCGCCCTGTAGATGGCTTAAAGGGCGGACGGCGGGGTCGGAAAGACCGTTACAAGGCCTATACCGACCGTGCCAAAGCGGACTGGAACACATGGTTGGAGCATTGCTGACTGGACGTACGATGCGATCTCAGCCTAGCATACCAGAATGAGCGACAAGTTCCTGAACAACACCTACAATCTCGACACTCCTGAAGACACTGAAACGCATTACCAGAACTGGGCCGCGACCTACGAAGATGAGGTCGCGGAACATGGATATGTCACTCCCGGAGGGGTCGCCGCGGCTTTGTGGCAATACCATGCCCACCCCGAAACGCCAATTCTGGACTATGGCTGTGGAACCGGCCTTTCCGGATTGGCCCTGCGCGCAGCAGGATTTGAGGTCATCGATGGCATGGATCCGACCCCCAAAATGCTGGAAGAGGCAGAGGCCAAGGGTGTTTATCGAACCCTGACCGGTTTTGACATCACCAAGCCGGCCCCGCTCAAGCGCGGCGGATATTCGGTGATAACGGCAATCGGTGTTATCGGTCAGGGTGCGGCGCCACCTGAGACATTCGATGTGTTGATGCACGCTTTGCCCAAGGGTGGGATTCTGGCGTTTTCCTTGAATGATCACGCGTTGGCTGATCACAAGTTTACATGCCGCCTGACGGATTGGGTCGACATGGGGGCGGCCCGTTTGTTATTTCATGAACACGGGCCACACTTGCCTGGCATCAACCTTAACTCAGACGTGTATGTAATAGAAAAAGCGTGACTTTCAGAACGCGCTTCGCGCCATCCCCAACCGGTCCACTTCACCTCGGGCACGCGTATTCAGCGATGATCGCCAGCGACATGGCCAAATCCGAAGTTGGTCAGTTCTTGCTGCGGATCGAAGATATCGATCAGTCCCGCTCGCGTCAGCAGTGGGAGGATCGGATTTGCGATGATCTCAATTGGCTGGGGCTGGCATGGCCGGAACCGGTAATGCGGCAATCGGATCGCATGAATGTCTACGACACCGCACTGGATCAGCTATGGGCGCAGGGTCTTTTGTATCCCTGTCACTGCAATCGAAAGGACATTACCGCCGCCGCAAGTGCCCCTCAGGAAGGTGTACCGCCGCTTGGGCCAGACGGAATAATCTATCCCGGAACATGCCGAAAGATCCATGAAAGCTTAGACTTAAGCCAACAACTTCGACCGCAACACAACGCGTTGCGATTGGATGTTGCTAAGGCCTGTCAAGCGATCAGCGACCCAACGAGGTTTAATTTCTCTGAACTTGGCGCAGGACCTGAAGGAGAATCCGGTACCATCACCTTCACCTCTGATGAGTTAGAAACCACCATCGGAGACGTTGTTCTGTCCCGTCGGGACATGGGCACCTCGTATCACTTGTCTGTCGTGCTTGATGACGCGGCACAAGGGATCACCCGGGTTATCCGAGGTCGGGACCTGTTTGAAGCCACCCGTATTCATGTCCTGTTGCAGATGCTGTTGGACCTTCCGACACCCGAGTACCATCACCACGATCTGATCCGTGATAAAGCGGGCAAGCGACTGGCTAAACGCGATGACGCGCGTGCGATTTCGAAATATCGGGCTGAAGGCGCCAGCCCAGCAGACATTCGGCGTATGGTTGGGCTTTGACCTTTTACCCCTTACACCATCGGGGCCATCAGTTCCGTCTCGTTCCCGCCCCGCACCGCAGTATAGAAGCACGTCCGACGGTTGGTGTGACAGGCCGCCCCGGTTTGGCGCACTAGAACCAACAGGCAATCACGATCACAATCGATACGGAAATCCACCAGCTCTTGCACATGGCCTGAGGTTTCGCCCTTGATCCAAAAGGACTGACGAGATCGCGACCAATAGGTTACCCTGCCCGTTTCCAATGTCTTTTGGAGGGCCTGTGCATTCATCCACGCCATCATCAGAACTTCGCCTGACGCATCATCCTGTGCAATCGCGGGGATCAATCCTGCCTCGTTATATTTCAGGGACGTTGGATCAAACACGACGGGATCAGACATGACAAAAACCTTTTGCATCCGGTGGGCTGGTCACTATGTATGAGGAACACACGACGAGGGAAAGCCATGAGCGGCGAGAACGATCTGATAAAGCTGTATTCCGGGCGTATTCTGGCGCTGGCAGCAGACATTCCTCATCTGGACCGGCTGGAAGATCCGGATGCAACCGCCAAGAAACGCGCACCGTTATGTGGTTCGACAGTGACGGTTGATGTGAAAGTTCAGGACGGCCGGGTCAGCGCCTTTGGACAGGATGTAAAAGCCTGTGCGTTGGGACAGGCGTCAGCTTCTGTCGTCGGGGACGCCATACTAGGAACCACGCGTGCACAGATCGAAACCGCGCGCGAACAGTTGGCTGCGATGTTGAAAAAAGACGGTCCTGCTCCTGATGCGCCCTTCGATGGCCTCGAGGTACTCTTGCCCGCCCGCGACTATAAGAATCGGCACGCTTCAATCCTGCTGGCCCTGGATGCAACCGCCGAAGCCATGGCGCAGGCGGAACAGGCAAATTGCGCCTGATTGTAGCTATTTGACGTAAACCCGTTTACTCTCCGTCCAGATTTTAGGAGGGATGGGTTTGAATAATCTTCTTGAGCACTTTGTGACACTTTGGGTCGTAATTGACCCGATAGGCACAATACCTGTTTTTATCGCCGTCACCGCGGGGCTCAGTGTTGCAGCCCGGCGAAAAACGGCCCTATTGGCCTCGCTCATAAGCGCTGGGGTACTGCTGTTTTTCCTGGTGTTTGGCCAATTGTTGATCGAGGCGCTGGATATCGGTCTGAATTCATTCCAGGTGGCCGGAGGTATCATCCTGTTCCTGTTTGCACTGACCATGATCTTCGGTGAAAGCAAACAGGAGATCGAACAGCGGCAAGCTGAAGAAGACCAGGAAGACAAGTATCACAAACAAAACCCGGCGATTTTTCCCCTCGCCGTGCCCTCACTGGCCTCACCCGGGGCGATGCTGGCCGTCGTGATCCTGACGGACAACCACCGGTACAGTGCAACGGATCAAGGGATCACCGCATTGGTCATGCTCTCGGTACTCGTGGTTGCCTTTATTCTTATGCTTATGGCTGAACCGATCATTCGCCTGATTGGTCACTCGGGAGCGGCGATCATCAGCCGTATCATGGGGATGATCCTGGCCTCGGTCGCGGTCAATTCCGTTCTCTCCGCGCTACTGGAAATCTTCAAAACCGGCCAATTATAAAAAAACCGCCGCACCTTCCGGGCGAAAGGGCGGCGGCAGGCATTGCGTGTCTCGCGTGGGGTCCGGTTCACCGCGCGGGGCCGAGGCATGGCCCCTCAAGGGGTTTGGGACAGGCAGGTCACCCTTGACTGAAATGGGGATGACAGCGCGGTTTTTCGGCACGAGATCGCAGGCAGAAAGGCTTAGAAACCAACCGGCAAGTGAAGGGCCACCATCAGGATCACGACCAAGGACATCACGCCAACTGCATCCTGAAAGATGGTCGATTGCGCGCGGCTGAAAGCGGTCTTGATCTGGGTCAGCATAGGGTCACCTCCGGTCAGAGTTTTAATCTTTTGTTGACCTTTTGTTCTCATATTTACCCAAGTCAGTAAAGAACTTTTTGAGAACATTAGTGAACTTTTCAGAACATATCGCCTAACCCACTGAAATCAAACGGATCGCCTGATCCTGCTTCATCAGCCAAAGTAGAACACGCGCCGCGCGCCCCCGGTCTGAGGTCAGTCTGGGGTCGGCAGTCAGCAAAGCCCGGGCATCAGATTGGGCCACAGCCATCAATCCAGCCTGACGTTCCAGATCGGCAATGCGGAATTTCGGCAGACCCGACTGCGCTGTTCCGATCAGATCCCCGGCCCCGCGCATTTCCAGATCGGTTTCAGAAATGCGAAACCCGTCTTCGGTTTCGCGCAGAACCTTCAGCCTTTTGCGCCCGCCGTCGCTGAGCGGCGGTTGATACATCAACAGGCACGTCGAGTCCGCGTCGCCGCGCCCCACACGACCACGCAATTGGTGCAGCTGAGCCAGGCCAAAAATCTCGGCCCTTTCAATGACCATGATCGTTGCGTTGGGCACATTGACCCCAACTTCGATCACCGTCGTGGCCACCAGAACCTTGGTCTCACCGGTCTGAAAGGCGCTCATGGCCGTGTCTTTGTCGGCAGGTGGCATCTGCCCATGGACCAGCCCGACCACACCTTCACCCAGAATGGCGCGCAGACGTTTGAACCGTTCTTCGGCTGCAGTCAGGTCCGAGACCGCGGATTCATCAACAAGCGGACACACCCAATAACATTGCCGCCCCTCGTCAATCGCACGCCGTAAATGCGCGACAACCTCATCCATGCGCTGGGTGGTGACAATCGCCGTCTTGATCGGTTTACGTCCTGGCGGCTTTTCGTCCAGCACCGAGACATCCATGTCCCCATATTGCGCAAGCGCCAGACTGCGTGGAATCGGCGTCGCCGTCATTACCAGAACGTCGGCACCCTGCCCCTTTTCCGACAACTCCATCCTCTGCCGAACGCCAAACCGATGCTGTTCGTCTACGACTGCCAGTCGCAGAGCCTTGAATTCCACATCACTCTGAAACACGGCATGGGTGCCCACCAGAATATGAATATTGCCCAGTTTCAGAGCCTCAAGCTTGGCTCGACGCTCGGCACCTTTGTCGCGTCCGGTGAGCAGTTCCAAAACCACCCCGGCCTCTTCGGCCAATGGCCGCAACCCTTCCAGATGTTGGCGCGCAAGTATCTCGGTTGGGGCCATCATCACCCCCTGCCCGCCGGCCTCGACCGCGATCAGCAAGGCCATGAAAGCCACCAGTGTCTTACCCGCCCCCACATCGCCCTGAAGCAGCCGGTTCATCCGAGCGTCTGATGCCATATCTGCCGAGATTTCCGCGACCGCGCGGCTTTGGGCTCCGGTCGGGCGATAAGGAAGGCTGGCCAGCACCTTGGATTGCAAAGTTCCCGTCGCAACGCTGACAATTCCACGGGATTTTCGTTCCCGTTGGCGGGCCAAGGCCAGTGTCAACTGATGCGCAAAAAGCTCGTCATAGGCCAAACGCTGCCGCGCGGGTGCAAAGGGGGCGACGTCATCCGCCCCTTGAGGATTGTGCCCGGCTTGAATGGCCGAAGCCCAATCCGGCCAGTTTTGTTGCGCCACCTGCGCAGGGTCGATCCATTCCCCAAGCTCGGGCGCGCGCGCCAACGCGCTGCGGCTGGCCTTGAACGCGGTTTTCTGGGTCAACCCTTGTGTCAGATGATAGACCGGTTCGAATTCCGGGATTTCTTGGGCCTGTTCGACCGGTAGCATGTGGTCCGGATGCACCATCTGGGCCAAGCCGTCGAACAATTCCAGCTTGCCTGAAACCACCCGGCGCGATCCCTCAGGCAGCACCTTTTTTAGATAATCCCCGCGTGCATGAAAGAAGACCAGCTGGAAATCGGCCTGACTGTCTTCGACATGAACGCGATAGGCCCCACCCTTGTTGCGCGGGGGGCGATGCGTGCCCACCGTCACTTCAACTGTCAACGTGGCAGGAAGATCAGCGCCCTGAATCGTGTCGCGCCTGCGCCGATCAACCACCGCGTATGGCAAACCAAACAGAACATCGCGCGGGCTTTCCACGCCGGTCTGTGCCATGACCTGCGCAGTCTTTGGGCCGACACCGTCCAGCGTCTCCAATCCCGCAAAAAGCGGGAAAAGCTGTTCGGGCCGTCCGGTCATGCGCCTTCGACCAGCTGCAACCAACCATCCTCATCCAAGGTTTCGATTCCCAGTTCTGCGGCCTTTTTTGCTTTCGATCCAGCGCCAGGACCTGCAACCAGAATATCGGTTTTCTTGCTGACCGAGCCTGAAACTTTCGCCCCCAACGCTTCGGCCCGAGCCTTGGCTTCGGCGCGCGTCATCTTTTCCAACGTTCCGGTAAACACAACAGTTTTGCCTGCCACTGGACTATCCGACGCGGGTGAATCTGGTTCAACGACCGTCAGTTCCTTGTGTAACGTGTCAAATGCGCGCCTCTCTTCCTTATTTGCAAACGCGTCGGACAGAGACAGACCAAGCGTTGCGCCGATCCCATCGATACCGATCAGATCAGACCAAGCCGCATTGGCCTCTGAAGGAACACAGGCTGCTACAATGGCCGCATCACGTACTTCTTTGACGCGGGCACGGCGGCCTTCGTCCAGCGCCGCTACCCGTTCAGAATCTTCCGCCTCATCCGCTTGACGTTGAGCCAGAGCAGCGGGGCGCGCGGCGTCCAGCGCTTGCGCCATGGCATCCCAATCGCGATAATACAGCGCAAGATCACGCGCGCCGACCTCACCCACATGTCGAATACCCAAGGCAAACAACAGGCGCGCAAACGGAATTGTTCGTTTTTCGTCGATTGCGGCAAACAGATTTCCAGCCGAGGTCGCACCCCACCCGTCACGGTTCTTGAGACGCGCCAGATTGCCGTTGTCCCGGTGTTCAAGTGTGAAGATATCCGCGGGCGTATTGATTGGCAGAATCGGATCGTCGTGGAACATCTCGATCTGTTTTGCGCCCAGCCCTTCAATATCAAAAGCCTTGCGTGAAACGAAATGTTTCAATTTTTCAACGGCCTGAGCTGGGCAGATCAAACCACCCGTGCAGCGGCGCACCGCGTCGCCCTCCTCGCGGATCGCATCACTCTGACATTCCGGGCAGAGGGTCGGAAAGGCGTAGGGTTGCGCATCGGCGGCACGTTTGGACAGATCAACATCCGACAGTTTTGGGATCACATCCCCGGCGCGATAGACCTGTACCCAGTCGCCGACACGAATATCCTTGCCGTCGCGGATCGTGCCGCCCCTGGCATCGCGCCCTGCGATATAATCTTCGTTGTGCAAAGTGGCATTGGACACGACGACCCCGCCAACAGTTACCGGCTGCAAGCGCGCCACGGGGCTGAGTGCCCCTGTCCGTCCGACCTGAATATCGATCGCCTCCAATCTGGTCCAGGCCAGTTCGGCAGGAAACTTGTGGGCGATGGCCCATCTTGGTGTGGTTGAGCGAAATCCCAAGCGCGTCTGAAGCGACAAATCGTTTACTTTGTAGACGACCCCGTCGATGTCATACCCCAAAGTCGCACGCTGGGCTTCGATATCCCGGTAATGCTCCAGCATCTCTCGGGTCGTGTCGCACAGACGGGTCAGAGTATTGGTTGAAAATCCAAGCGATTCCAGCCGCTCAATCGCCCCCATTTGCGAGACGCCCAATGGTTCTGAAATCTCTCCCCAGGCGTAAGCGATAAAGTGCAACGGGCGGGAGCGCGTGATTTCCGGATCCAATTGCCGCAAGGACCCCGCCGCCGCGTTACGCGGATTCGCAAAAAGCTTGCCGCCTCGGTCCGCTTGTCGTGCATTCAATGCTTCGAAATCTGCGTGAGACATGTAAACCTCACCCCGGACTTCCAGGACGTCAGGCGCGTTTTTCAGTTGCTGAGGGATATCGGATACCGTGCGGGCATTAGCCGTTACATTCTCACCGACTTCCCCATCTCCGCGAGTCGCAGCCTGAACAAGCTGGCCGTTTTCATACCGCAGTGACAATGACAGGCCGTCAATTTTTGGCTCGGCTGTGAATGCAAGCTTTTCCCCCGCACCAAAACCCAGGTATTTCCGGATTGATCTGTCGAAACCCTCAACATCCGCGTCATCGAAGGCGTTGCCCAGTGACATCATTCGGATTGCATGTGTGACCTTCGAAAACCCATCTGCTGGCTTGGCTCCGACCTGATCGGAAGGGCTGTCCATTCGTTTCAGGTGAGGGAAGTGTGCTTCAATCTCAGCATTGCGACGTTTGAGTGCATCATAGTCCGCATCCGACATGTCAGGCGCGTCAGCCGCGTGATACAGCTCATTGGCTTTCGATAGCATTTCGGCCAGACGCGCCAATTCGGCGCGCGCCTCATCTTCTGTCAGCTCGGAAACGGAAATGGAATTGCTCATGGCCTCGCCCTGTCACGCGTTCTTGGACCTCAGTGATAGGGCGAGGCCATGGCCAGGTCCAGACGTGCTGAGCCGTGAGTGCAAAGTGCCGCCCTGGACCAACGGCGGCACAGGTGGTTCTGATCAGAGGCCGACGGCCATCCGTGTTTCGTCCAAAGTGTTGCTTTGCGGGTCGCGCAGCACGTAACCACGCCCCCAGACAGTTTCGATATAATTCTCGCCGCTGGTCGCATTGCTGAGCTTTTTGCGCAGTTTGCAAATGAACACATCAATAATTTTCAGTTCCGGTTCATCCATGCCACCATAGAGGTGATTCAGGAACATCTCCTTTGTGAGGGTCGTACCCTTTCGTAGGCTGAGCAATTCCAGCATCTGGTATTCCTTGCCGGTCAGATGCACCGTCTTGCCATCCACTTCTACGGTCTTGGCATCCAGATTTACCGCCACGCGCCCCGTATGGATGATAGATTGCGAATGCCCTTTGGACCGGCGAATGATCGCATGAATACGGGCCACCAGCTCTTCGCGATGGAATGGTTTGGTCAGGTAATCATCCGCGCCAAATCCGAAACCCTTAATCTTGCTTTCAGTGTCATCCGCGCCGGATAGAATCAGAATTGGCGTTTCCACCCTCGCGATCCGCAATTGGCGCAGTACCTCATGCCCGTTCATGTCCGGCAGGTTCAGATCCAGCAAAATCAGATCGTAATCATAGAGTTTCGCCAGATCGATTCCTTCTTCGCCAAGATCCGTCGCGTAAACGTTCAGGTTCGCATGCGTCAGCATCAGTTCGATGCTTTTGGACGTGGTCGGATCATCCTCGACAAGAAGTATGCGCATTTTTCACTGCTCCAATTCGGGTCAATAATTCCAATTAAAATTAAACCTGACCAAGAATGGTTAATCTGACGTTACCGTTGAATTATTTATTCACACTCTCCTTTAGGTTGTCGATACTTTTTTAGCGCCGTCGCTTTCAATGCCTCAACGCCGTGCTCTACGACCAACGACACCCAACCGTTGAACTCTTCGTCGCTGATGCCGTATTTCCTTTTTGCGTCCGACAGACTGATCAAACCGTAAAGTACTCCACGCACGACAAGAATCTTGCGTGACGCCACCCATCGCCTTGTGTTTGCGGGCGGCAGATCGGCATGCGTCAAAATAGATCCATCCGGCAGAGCAACAGACCTTGGCCCTTCAACTTTGTGCAAATACATCGCTTTACCCTTCTTGCTGCACCAAAGCTGGCACCAGCCTACTTAAGGTCGCGTGAAACCGCCCCTTGAGAGTGTGTAGAATTTTCTTATATTCTGCCGGTCTTTCTTAACCCGGAATGGAAACTGCAATGGCCCTCGATACCGAGACCCCGCTGAACTCGCTTGGCTTTGCCAAACCGCCCTCGGAAACGCGGGTGGTCGTGGCGATGTCCGGTGGCGTCGACAGTTCCGTTGTCGCGGCCTCTCTAGCTGATCAGGGTTATGACGTGGTGGGGGTAACCCTGCAGCTTTACGATCACGGTGCCGCGCTGGCCAAGAAAGGCGCCTGCTGTGCAGGGATCGACATTCATGACGCACGTCGCGTGGCCGAAGAGCGTGGATTTCCACATTACGTTCTGGACTATGAGAATATCTTCAAGGACGCCGTGATCGACGAATTCGCGGATAGCTATTTGGCCGGTGCAACCCCCGTACCCTGCATCCGCTGCAACGAACGGGTGAAGTTCAAGGACCTGCTGGAAACCGCCAAGGATCTTGAGGCTGATTGCATGGCCACCGGTCACTACATCCAACGCAAATTGGGCGCCAACGGACCAGAACTGCACAGCGCCGAAGATGCCAATCGCGATCAGTCCTATTTCCTGTTTTCGACCACTCCCGAGCAACTGGAGTTCCTGCGCTTTCCGCTGGGCCATCTGCCCTCCAAAGACGCAACCCGTGAAATGGCAGCTCAGTATGGGCTGTCCGTAGCTGACAAACCCGACAGTCAGGACATCTGCTTCGTGCCCGATGGCAATTATGCCAGCGTGATCGAAAAACTCCGCCCTGGTGCAGCGGAACCTGGTGAGATTGTTCACGTCGATGGCCGCGTTCTGGCGCAGCATAACGGCGTGATCCACTACACCATCGGTCAACGGCGTGGGCTTGGCATCGGCGGGCTTAGCGACCCGCTTTATGTCGTTAAACTGGACGTGGACAAAAAGCAGGTCGTTGTCGGCCCCAAAGAGATGTTGGCTACACGCGTCGTGCCGGTGCGTGAGATCAACTGGTTGGGCGATGAACCCTTCACCTCGCGCGATGAATGGCATCTGTCAGTCAAAGTCCGATCAACCCGCCCCCCACGTGAGGCGATTATTCGTCCATTGTCCGAGACCACAGCGGAAGTCGAACTGCTGACACCCGAGGAAGGTATCTCTCCGGGGCAAGCCTGTGTTTTCTATGCAAGTGACGACAGCCGCATCTTTGGTGGCGGCTGGATCTGGCGCGGGTATTAAGTTGAAACCGGTTCAACCTCGGATTCGATCTGAATCTGCAGTGCATCGTTGAACCGGTTGAACGCACCGCACAAGGCGATGCGCCAGGTCAGTTCGACGATCTGGGCATCTGTGAACCACTCCCGCAGGTCAGACACTTCAGCATCACGCATGCGGCCCGACCGGGTCGTGACAGCTTCGGCATAGCGAACAACTGCCTTGTCACAGTCATCCAGTTCCGGATGATCTTTGACGTCTGGCAGGCGCGCCGCACCTTCGGGGCTGAGGCCCGCCACCGTCAGCAACGGTGTATGATGCGAGATGCAATAATCGCAGGCGTTCAGTTTCGACACTGTCACCATGGCCAGTTCCAGAGCTCGACGCGGCAGGTTCTCCTGTTGCCGCAGCGTGGTCAGCATTCCGGTGACATGTTCCAGAACCGGGGGGCAATAAGCGGCCACGCGGGCCCAGTTGTCAAACGGCCCATACGCGCCCAGGGCCTCGTGGAATGCGCGCGCATTGTCGGTCATCTGCGGGTCCGACAAAGGGGAAATGCGGGTCATGGTGAAAGCTCCTTTTTCGGTCAAGATATCTCAGGTTCCGGTCTCTGCGACAGCCGTCTAAAGATCACATATCCGAGACACAGTGCCTCCACCGCTTATCAAATGATATCGGTGGGCGAGTTGAACAGAATATAGAGCCCAACACAGACCATGATGTACGGCGCAATCCGATCCAGCCGGGCGACGCGCGGGCCAAGGCTTTTGGCGCGGGGCGCACCCCATGCTGCAACCGCAACCAGACCAGCGGCCGCAGTGACAGAGCCAACCAACGCTGCAACCCGATAAGAAGGAGCTGAGTCCGCAAATAAAGGCGTCATAACGGCGAAACTATCGATCGATAGGCTCAGGAAAAGAGTCACCACCGACGTCACGGCCCCTTTTGCCTCTGCGTCGTCGTTCTCCGTCTTGCGAAATTGCTGCCAGATACCGCGCAAGCCAAACACCAGTGGGACAATGCCAAGGTAGCCGATCCAAAATGGCAGACCGCTTTGGTTCAGGCCCACTGCCACGGTCATGGCCAAAGTCAAAACGATCGCCTGCGCGACTGCAAAGCCTGCGATGGCGCGGCGCTGCTCCATCACCAGAATCAAGCCAAGCAGGACGGCCAGATTGTCCAGGTTGGTGGATATCATCGCGATCCCGGATGATATCGCGAACAACGCGTGATCAAGCATAGTCAATCCGCATTCTGTCCAACACGGCCCGTGCCGCGCGTAAACCGGGGGCTTCTCCGCCTCGTCCCAACCGATCCATGGTCAGGTTCATGGCTTTCTGCTGCGCGTCCGGTGCGTCGGCCACATTTCGCAAGGCTTCTGCTATCTTTTTAGGCCGGCAATCATCCAGAAGACATTCCGGAACGGCGCGCGTTTCCGAGACCAGATTGACCAGTGTAACGGTGTCCAGCTTGACCATCCGTTCCGCCATTTTCTGTGTCAGCCAATTGAGCTTGTACGCTATGACCATCGGCGTGTTCTGTGCAGCCAGTTCCAGCGAAACTGTGCCCGAGGCAGCCAGTGCAATATTTGCGGCGCCAAAGGCCGCAGTTTTATCTGCCCCGGCCCGATCTGCGCTCACTTGGCGAGGATCAAGTACCAAAGGGCTGCCGGGCCAGTTGGGCACCAAAGAGTTTATCAGATCAGTTGTTGCGCCCACGGTTGGGATCACAACGCGGAAATCAGGGTGATCGTTCAAAAACAGTTGCAATGCGCCGCTGAATGACTCCGCCAGACGTTCGATCTCACCCCGCCGTGACCCAGGCAAGGCCAGCAGGATCGGTGCGTCCCCCAGATCGAAACGGTTCCGGAACGCCGCGATCTCTTCTGGCGTGGCCGTAGGTTCGCTGGCCACAGGATGACCGACAAAGTCACATTCCATCCCTGCCCGCTCCATATATGGCGGCTCAAAAGGAAGAAGCGCCAGCACATGGTCGATGACCTTTGCCATCTTGTCGGCGCGCCCCGGTCGCCAGGCCCAAACACTGGGGGCAACATAGTGCACGGTCCGGATTTTGCTGTCGGCCTTTACGATCTTGGCCACGCGCAGGCTGAAATCAGGGCTG
The DNA here is from genome assembly GCF_947497005.1 of uncultured Ruegeria sp. Classification (GTDB taxonomy): domain Bacteria; phylum Pseudomonadota; class Alphaproteobacteria; order Rhodobacterales; family Rhodobacteraceae; genus Ruegeria. The sequence continues at coordinate 106,178 of NZ_CANMFF010000003.1, forward strand.
TCTATGGTGATCAGAACGTCCGGGTTTGTGTCCAGCACCGCCTGTGCCGTCTCTGAAATCCGCCGCTTGAGGTGGAAAAACTTCGGCAAAACTTCGACCAGACCCATTACCGAGAGTTCTGACATAGGAAACCGGCTGGCTAGGCCCTGCGCTTGCATCAGCGGTCCGCCTACCCCATCGAATTCAACATCAGGGATCAGAGTCTTCAACCCCTCCATCAAGGCGCCACCCAACCGATCGCCCGAAGGTTCACCGGCGACCAGAAATATACGCATCAGACCGCCCGCTCGCGAATGTACAGGAACAGACCCAGGCGGTTACACTCGGCGATGACATGGTCCTGTTGCAGAACCAGAACACCGCCTTTCTCGAGAACGATACCGGATAACCCCGCAGCCACTGCGTCTGTGACGGTATCGGGTCCGATGGCAGGTAAATCTGCGCGTCGGTCTTGATCGGGTTTGGGCCCCTTGAACAAAATACCGCCACCCGCATCCGGGCGTTGCGTCAGAGTTTGTAACATCCAGGAGGTGCCAAAGATCCCTTCGATTGCCAGTGCCTGCCCTCTGGACACAGCACAGGCTTGCCCTGTGTCAGCGATCCCTATCGCACGCAGAATGCCCGCCGCACGGTCGGCATCGGCCATGTCGGCGTCGGACGGCTGCGCCTCGGTCAGGCATCCCAAGGGCGGCAACAGTCCGGGTGCGATTTCGTGCGCAGCGCGCACGTGCAGACCGGCGTTTTCCAATATACCGATAACAGCTCGCAAAGCCCCGTCATCACCCGACATAATGGCCTTCTGGATCACCGGAACCAACGGCATGGTCGCTGCATCAATGCGGGTGGGGTCGATGGGCGGGCGCCGAACCGCTCCGGCCAGACAGATTTCGGTTACTCCCTGCACCGTCAGATCAGCAATGAAGCTGCCGAGTTGCTCAAGCGGGAACACAATATCCGCAGTCAAGTCGTCGGGCAGAAACCCTTCCATCGCACAGATCAAAGGTTGTTCCGTCAACTGGGCGACCACTTCGGTCGGTAGCGCCCCGGTTCCCGCAATCAACGCAAGCATGATCCTATTTCCTCGGGGTCAGGAAGGAGCGATCAGTGTGACCAGTGACAAAATCGACGATTTGCTGAACGTAGTCACTTTGGTTACCCTCACCGATCCGGCCAGCGCGATCCATAAAGGTTCCGTCGCCGTCAGACAGTTCCTTGAACGCAGCACGCAGTGCCGAGATATCTTCGCGCGATACACCTTTGCGTTTAAGACCGACAAGGTTAAGACCGTCCAGCTCACCCCTTGATGCTTGCACCAAACCATAGGGAATTACGTCCTTGGGCACCATCGTCAGCGCACCAATGATTGCCCCACGCCCGACGCGCACCCATTGGTGCAGGCCCGAGATGCCGCCGACGATCACATCGTCTTCGACAATACAATGACCCGCAGCACCGGCGTTATTGACCATGATAACCCGGTTGCCCATCTGTACGTCATGGGCAACATGAACTCCTGCCATCAGCAGGCAATCATCACCGATCCGGGTGACGCCACCGCCACCGTCAGTACCGGTATTGATCGTGACATGTTCCCGAATGCGGTTGCGTTCACCGATTTCAAGGCGGGTATTTTCGCCACCGAATTTCAGATCCTGCGGGATTTCACCAATCACCGAAAAATTGAATATCACCGTATCACTACCGATCGATGTATCACCGGTCACAACCACATGCGATTTCAATTCGACCCGATCAGCCAGTTTCACCTGCGCGCCCACAAAGCAGAACGGACCGATTTTACAGTCTTGTCCGATCTGCGCACCGTCTTCGACAATCGCGCTGGGGTGGATACCGCTCATGTTGTCTTTTCCATATCCCAGTCCACATAGGCCGAGAATTCAGCCTCGGCAGCCACGTCACCATCGACAGTGGCACGGCCGCTGAACTTGAATAGCTTGCCACCCTTTTTGCCGCGAACCGTTTCCACATGCATTTCCAGAACGTCACCAGGTACAACCTTGCGGCGGAATTTGCACTTGTCGATGCTCATGAAGTAAATCAGCAACTCGGTGTCGATGACATCCATCCCAACACCCAGCATCACGCCTGCGGTCTGCGCCATCGCCTCGACAATAGTGACACCTGGCATGATCGGTGTTCCGGGAAAATGGCCCTGAAAATGCGGCTCGTTCATGGTGACATTCTTGATGCCGCGCGCCGATTGATAGCCCGAGATATCAACCACCTTGTCGACCAGCAAAAACGGATAGCGATGCGGCAGGATCCTCTGGATCAGCTGAATGTCGGCGCTTTTGGTTTCAGTGCTCATGATGCAGATGTCCTGTTTTGGGTGTTTCTTTTTTTGCGTGGTTAGCAATACAGCAACCCAAGGGCAAGCGAACCTATTCGCCCTTGCCCTCCTGCAACCCGCTTCCATCACCGATTACCGCGTCAATTCGTGTGATCGCGGCCTCGGTGATGTCCGATGTGCTGACAACGACGTTGGATCGTTCGATCATCACGCTGGCACCGAATTCCCGCAACAGATCGACAAGCACTGGGCGTACGATCTCGAAAAAGGTTTGTTGCGCTTCTTCGCTGCGGCGCGCCAGAACGTCAAGTTTTGCCCTTTGCCCCTCACGGTGGGACTGAACCTTGAGATCAAACGCCTCGGCCAGCGGGCGAAACTCTTCGGCCGGCAATGTGGCGCGCTGATCCGTAAGTTCCCTCTCCTCGCGGCTCAGTTCCGCCACGATCCGTTCGTTTTCTTCGGCCAGCAATGCGCTTTCTTTTTCGATTTCGCGCAAAACGCGTTGTCCGAAGGCCGATTTGGTAAAAAGCTCTTCGCCGGACAAAGTGACTACGCTGGCTTGTGGTACGCCCAGCTGCTGCGCATTCACCAAAGGCGCCGAGACTACCGCCAGAAATGCACACAGGGCCCAAAGCGGGCCCTGAGTAGTTGTAAGCAATCTGTACAGCATCCTAGATCAGAACCGGGCCTGGATGGTCAGGTCAAAATTCTGTTCCTTGTCAAAGGTTTCTTTTTTAAGGGCTTTCGAGAAGTTGAACTGCAATGGCCCGAAGGGTGTTTCCCACAGAACCGACACACCAACTACGTGGCGGATAGATCCGCTGGCACCTACGATGTTCGCGCCTGCTGTGTTCACATCATCGATGTTGTACAGATTGCCGACGTCGTAGAACAGACCACCGCGAAGACCCAGCTCCTCGGGCAGACCCAGCGGGAAGTCGGTTTCAAACCGGGCTACCCAGTAATAGTTGCCGCCAATGGCATCATCCTGACCGTTGGACAGATCGCGCGGGCCAAGGCCTGCGGGTTCAAATCCGCGGAATGTGTTGGGGCCCAACACGAATCGGTCGATGGTGCGGCTGAAATCATTGCCCGTCCAGTTCAGAGCGCCGAGTTCCAGGGTTGCGCGCAAAACAACTTCTTCATTCCAGACCCGCGTTTGGGCGATACCGCGCGCTGTGGTTTTGAAGTATTTATTGTCGCCACCCAGCCCTGCTGCGTCAACACCGACCTCGAACAGGACGCCCGAGTTCGGATCCAAACCGCCACGGCGGCTGTCATAGATGTATGACAGGCCCAGCGAGCTGGTCGACCGTTCGCCCTGTGCGATTTCCGAGGAAATTACCGCGCCATTGATCTCGTTGTCCTGCTGCGTCATCTCGCTGCGTTCCCAGCCGTAACGGACCCGTAGAGATGACAGTTCACCAATCGCGTAGGTCAGTTGCGGCGTAAAGAACAGCGCGCTGGTGTCGTAACTTGCGAACCCGGAATTGGTGGCTGCCAGACCCAGACCAAGATCAAATCGCAGTTTGCGGCCCAGCAAATAGGGTTCGGTAAAGTTAATCGTGTACTGTTCCGAATCCTGCGCAGTAGAAATCGACACGCCGAGGTTCTGACCTCGGCCAAGGAAGTTGGCCTCGTTCAGACCGATCGCAATCCCGAAACCGTCCGTGACCGAGTAGCTGCCGCCGAGGCTCAGTGAACCGGTGGGTTGCTCTTCGACATCCACGTCCAGAATTACCTGGCTGGGCGACGAACCCTCTCGTGGTTCCACTTCCGCCACAGCAAAGAAGCCCAACGCATTGATCCGTTCAGCTGCCTGGCGAATTTCACGCGGGTTGAACGGGTCACCCTCGACGGTGTCGAACTGACGCCGGATCACGCGGTCCAGTGTGGTGGTGTTGCCTTCAATATCGATACGCTCAACAAAGATTCGCGGACCTTTTGTCAGGACAAACTCGATATCCAAGGTTAGGTCGCGATCATTGCGCGTGACGCGAGGTTCGACGCGCAGGAAATCCACACCTTGTTTCAAACCAAGACGTTCCTGCCGCGCAATCGAGCTTTCAACAAGCGTCGGCGTATAGGTCACGCCAGGCTTGATTTTCAAAGCTTGCTGATAAGGCGCGGCATCCACACCCGGGATTTCGCTAACGGTTGTGATCTTCCCGAACGAGAATTTCTGTCCTTCGGTCACGTTCATCACCAGGAAAAACGCATCCCGTTCACGGGTGAACTCGACATTGGCGCTGTTTACACGGAAATCGACGTACCCCCGCGACAGGTAGAAATCGCGAATGACCTGCTTATCGAACTCGATACGGTCACCAATAAACGTGTCGTTCCGGAAGAATGTCCGCAGGATCGTTGCCTGCTTGGTTTCCAGAACTCGGCGCAAACGGCGATCAGAAAAAGCACGGTTGCCAACAAAGCTGACACGTTCGACTTCAATAGTGGTGCCTTCTGCCACTTCAAAAACAAGATCGACCCGATTGTCGCTGCGGCGAATGATCCGTGGGATAACGGTCGCGGCCACGCGGCCTTGGGCCGAATACACTTCGGCGATCATATCGGCATCAGATTCGGCCACTTGCGGTGTAAAGACTCGACGCGGCTGAGACTGGATCACATCCAGCAACACGTCATCCTTGACGCGACTGTTGCCCTCAATGTTGATCTGGTTGATCGTCGGGTATTCCTGCACCTCGATGACCAGTGTTGAGCCACGCGGCGTTAATTCGACTGTCTCAAATACACCACTGTCAAGCAAACGCTGATACGCATCGTTGAGCTGACCTGACGTGACAGTCTGGCCGGGTTCGATTCCCGTTCGGGCAATGATCGTACCGGTTTCGATCCGCCGATTGCCTTCAACGTCAAAGGAGTTGATCGTAAAGTTCTGCGCCTGTGCTGCATGCGGAAATATCAGTAAGCTCGCTGCAACAAAAAGGAAAAGAACCGTTAGCGCCTGCCACAAAATATTGTTTGTCGGCAATTGCTCCCCGCAGGATGTGCCCGCCCCTGGCCTGTCAGTCATTTTGTGCTCTACCCAGAATTTTAAGACTTTAATGCTGAGTAGCGGGATTGAATGAGCTTGTCAAAAGGCGAAATCAAAGCAATCCGGAAGACTGCATTGTGTTTCATGGTCTTCGATTTCAAGTAGAATCACATGGTCGCCAAATAGGCCGCACCTGCCATCGCCAACGCAGTAACCGCAAAGCTCAGCAGAACGTCCCAATTCAACAGGAACAGGAAGCTAAAGCTCTGGTACGATTTTCTCAGCGTTTTGGTCATGGCGTTTCCCTCAGACGCAAAGAGAATACCGTCAAATTAAGGCAATAATGCGGCTCAAATTTGGACTGCGCGCCACAATCAACAGAACAGGTCGTTGCTTACCGAAAACAGCATAAGTGTAAGGATGATGGTGATCCCCACTCCCATCAGAACCCGCAGCGCTCCGTCACTAGGCGGTTTCCCTGCGATAGCCTCATACGCGTAAAAGACCAGATGCCCGCCATCCAGCGCGGGGATCGGAAACAGGTTCAACAATCCAACAGCAGTCGACAGGACAGCGATGAAGAAGATGAAGTTCTGCGCCCCCTGGCTGGCCATCGCACCCGAGGTTTCGGCAATTCCGATCGGCCCCGAAATGTTGCAGGTACTGATCGCGCCCGTCACCATGTGCCACATGCCCGAAAGCGATCCTTCGATGATGCGACCTGTCTGCCTGACACCGCCCGTCAGTGAATCGATAATGCCCGCCGGTTCCGTCGCAGGTTCCAGCATCATGCCACCGATGATTCCAATGCGCCAATGCGTGACAAAGCCACCATCCGGCTGTGGTTCATCCGTGCGACGCGGCGCCAAAGCGAATTCCAGTTCCGAGCCATCCCGCCAGACGCCCAGCAACAAGACCCGGCCGTCCGACCCTTCGACAAAGTCCTTCAGCTGATCGAACGCAAAAATCGGCTCGCCATTGACTGTCGTGATGACATCACCTTGTTCCAACTGGATATCCATGGCCGCGCTGCGTGGTGCAACCTGTCGGATCAGCGGCGGGAACATCCAGGGCGCCTGAACAACCAGGGTTTCGCCGTCCCGGATCACCGTATAATCCAGAACCGGTTCGACAGGCAGAGCATCAATGAAGCCCTGCCATGCACCCTCTTCATCATAGTCCGGCGTTGGAATGCCGGCGATTGCCGAGATGACATCGCCTTCTCTCAATTCCTGCACAGTGCCTGGCAATGGTTGCAACGAACCGACTGTCAGCGGCTCTCGCGATACGCCTTGTGACCAGAAGATCAGGCCAAAAACCAGAATGGACATGGCAAAGTTGAAGGCAGGCCCTGCTGCGACCGTTGCGGCACGCGCCCATAATGGCGCACCGTGCATGGTGCGGCGCAGCTCTTCGGGGCTTTGCGTGGCGATATCTTCCATAGTCTCTTCGTCTTTGCCCGATGCAGCATTGGCATCGCCCAAAAACTTCACGTAGCCGCCAAATGGCAGCAGCGCGAGCTGCCATCTGGTGCCGTGCTTGTCCATACGGCTCCAGAGAACCGGACCAAACCCGATCGAGAATACCTCGGCATGAATGCCTGACCAGCGCCCCACAATATAGTGGCCGTATTCGTGCACCGCGACGATGACCGACAAGGCGATGACAAATGCAACAATCGTCCAAAGAAGATTGCCAAATTGTGGGATTAGGGAAAGTACGTCCAAAATTCTATCCTGCTCGTTCCACCACAGTATCATCGACCCACTGACGTGCCAGATGGTCGGTCTGCTGTACGTTATCAAGGGTCATCGGGGCATCAATAAGACTGTCTGACGCTTCAAATTTGTCCAGAACCGCAGCGACCGCATCTGCCATATCCAGAAAACCGATCCGACGCGCAATAAAATGGTCCAGCGCGCGTTCCTTGGCAGCGTTGAAGACAGCCCCCGCAAGACCGCCGCGCTCCATCACTTCCCTCGCGAGTTTCAGTGCGGGATAACGCGCCAAATCCGGTTCATTGAAACGCAATTGCCCCAACCTTGCCAAATCAAGCCGTTGGATCGGCAGCTCTCGTCTTTTCGGCCAATGCAGCGCATATCCGATGGCATGGCGCATATCCGGTGAACCCATATGGGCCATAATCGCACCGTCACGATATCCGACCAAAGCATGTACAATGGATTCGGGATGAACCAGAACCTCGATTTGATCTGGCGAAACTCCAAAATACTCGCGTGTTTCTATCACTTCCAGCGCTTTATTAAACATAGATGCGCTGTCAATTGTGATGCGCTGTCCCATATCCCAGTTCGGGTGGCTGGATGCCTGTTCAACAGTTGCATTGGCCAGATCACCCAGCGGCCAGTCGCGAAATGCACCGCCACTGGCAGTTATGATCACACGTTCGACCGTATCTATATCTTCGCCGACCATAGCCTGAAACACAGCCGAATGTTCACTGTCGACAGGCAGCAATCGCGCACCATGCGCCTTGGCGGTCTCCAGAACCAGGGACCCGGCACAAACCAGCGTCTCTTTGTTGGCCAGCGCCAGCGTCGCGCCCTGTTTCAGCGCTTCGATACCCGGAGCCAGCCCTGCCGAACCCACAATGGCCGACATGACCCAATCAGCCGGGCGCGCAGCAGCTTCGGCTATTGCCCGTGGGCCTGCGGCCACTTCAACGTCACTGCCCGCCAATGCAGATCGCAGATCGTCCAATCTGTGTTCATGGGCCGTGACAGCCAGGTCGGCCCGCAACCGTCGTGCATCATCCGCCAGTTGCTGAATATTGGCGCCACCTGTCAGAGCCACAACGTTATAATCAGATGGCGCGCGCGAGATCAGATCGATCGTGTTCTGCCCAATCGACCCGGTGGCCCCACAAATAGAAACCTTGCGCATTACATTTCACCTGGGGAATACACCAGCCCCGCAATCAGAACAAAAAGTGCTGCACCCATCATCCCATCAAATCGGTCCAGAAAGCCGCCATGGCCCGGGATCAAGTTCGAGCTGTCCTTGACGCCAAACTTACGTTTGACCGCGCTTTCAACAATATCACCTGCTTGACTTGCCATTGAGGCCAAAATCGAAACAACAACAAATGCGAATCCAAATCCGGCCTGACTAGCAAACACTATGCCCACACAAGCAGCGGCCGCCCATCCACCAGCCGTTCCCGACCATGTTTTCTTGGGGCTGACTTTGGGCCAGAATTTCGGTCCACCAACGGCCTTGCCCACGAAATAGCCGGCGACATCCGTTGCAACAACAACAGCGATCAGCCAAACCATCCAGCCAAACCCAGAGTTTTCCCGGATTGAGATGAACCCCAACCCGGCCCCGGCGATCCAGATGACAAACAGCCCGTACAGGAATTTCGAGCGACTGACTTGCCCGACGCCCACAAGTGCAGGCGCAAGCAAAACAGGTAATGTATAAAGCGGCGGTAAATGGTAACTGAGAACGACCGCAACACTGGTCAGAATACCCAGTTGCACCGCCACGCCCCTGCTTTGTGGATCGATCATCCGCACCAATTCCCAGGTCATCAGACCACAGGCCGCGGCGATGAAGGTTTCGAACCACAAACCACCAAGCCAAACTTCAATTGACCCAATCAAAACCAGAACTGCGGCGGAAAGGACCCGGGCAGTCAGGTCAGACCATCGGCCTTCACTCATGCCAGAACCGCTCCAAACCGCCGATCCCGCGCTCCATAGTTCCGACAAAGGCGTTCCAGTTCGGCGGCAGAGAAGTCGGGCCAAAGGGTGTCGATGAACTCATATTCCGAATAGGCCGATTGCCACAAAAGAAAGTTCGAAATCCGGGCCTCGCCGCTGGTGCGGATCACCAGATCCGGATCGGGAAGAACGCGCGTATCCAGATACTTAGGCAGGGTCTCTTCATCCACATCCTCGGGTTTCAGATTGCCGTCGGCCACGTCCCGTGCCAGGCGCTTGGTGGCACGTGCAACTTCGTCCCGCCCCCCATAGTTCAACGCGACGGTCAGGTGAACAAGATCGTTGTTTTTGGTTTCTTCTTCTAACGAGTCCATCAACTCGATCAGCTTTGCGTCCAGCCGGACCCGATCACCGATAAACCGAACGCGGATGCCGTTATCGGCCAATGTCCGGGTTTCTTTGATGATATAGCGACGAAACAGGTTCATCAGGCCAGCCACTTCGACCTGAGTGCGCTTCCAGTTCTCGGTCGAAAAAGCAAATATTGTCAGATACTTGATCCCCAGATTGGGACAGGCTTCGACGACTTCCCGCACCCGCCTAGCACCAGCATGGTGCCCGAACAGCCGGGGACGACCGCGCGCCTGAGCCCAACGGCCATTGCCATCCATGATGATGGCCACATGGCGCGGGCCGGACTCCAGATCGGTTTGGGGATCCTTTGGCATAAGTCTGGCTCAGACCTGCATGATTTCGGCTTGCTTGGTTTCAAGAGCAGTATCGACAGCTTTGATCATTTCATCCGTCAGATCCTGAACTTCACCTTCCCATAGTTTCTGGTCATCCTCTGACAAACCGTCTGCTTTGCCTTTTTTGATCTGATCCATGCCGTCGCGGCGGACATTTCGGATCGCGACCCGCGCGCTTTCGGCGTATTGTCCTGCCACTTTACCCAATTCGCGGCGACGTTCTTCGTTCAACTCCGGGATAGGCAGCATGATAATTGTGCCATTCAGTTGCGGATTGATTCCAAGACCGCTTTCGCGAATGGCCTTTTCCACCTTACCAACCAATGACTTGTCCCAAACGTTTACAGTAACCATACGCGGTTCGGGCACGTTCACGGTCCCAACCTGATTGATCGGCGTCATCGAGCCATACGCGTCAACCATGACAGGTTCCAGCATCGAGGCCGATGCGCGCCCCGTTCTCAGCGATGCAAATTCGGTTCTCAGATTGGCCATTGCGCCATCCATGCGGCGCTGCAAATCATCGGTGTCCAGTTCGAAGTCGTCAGACATGCTGCTCACTCCCCGTATTCAGGTACTCTTTGGATGGGTCTTACGCCATCGCAATTGGGATGTATAGCAATCATGGTCGGGATTTGACCCAATGGCCAGATGTGTTGCGACCATTTTGTACCAACTTCGCCGGTCCAGACCTGGCCGAATACACTCGGACAGGTCTAGTGGAATGTTAGGCCTCAGGCATTCACATCAACAACAACGCGGCCTTTGACCTGCCCTTTCAGGATGTCAGCGCCCAGTTGCGGCAGATCAGACAGAACCGCCGGACGAACCATTGCCTCCAGCTTGTCCATCGGCAGATCAGTCGCGATCCGATTCCATGCACGTACCCTGTTGTTGTAAGGCTGCATCACACTATCGATGCCCAACAAGTTCACACCACGCAGAAGGAACGGAATCACCGTCGCAGGCAATGCGGCGCCCCCGGCCAAACCTACCGCCGCAACCGAACAACCATATTTCATCTGCCCCAGAACGCGCGCAAGCATTTCACCGCCCACGGCATCAATACAGCCGGCCCAGGTTTCGCTTTCCAGCGGGCGCTTGGTGGTCTCATTCAGTTCTTCGCGTGGCACAATCGTCGTCGCACCCAGGGATTTCAGATACTCACCGGTCTCTGGACGCCCGGTTACAGCCGCCACCTCATACCCCAACTTACCAAGTATTGCCGTGGCCACCGATCCAACACCGCCCGCAGCACCGGTCACCAAGACCGGACCGCGATCCGGGGTCAAACCGTGATCTTCCAACGCCATCACCGCCAGCATTGCCGTAAACCCTGCCGTACCCACGGCCATTGCCTGCCGTGAATCCAGCCCGTCAGGCAGTGGCACCAGCCAATCGGCCCGCGCATTGGCTTTCTGTGAATAGCCGCCCCAATGCGCCTCTCCGACGCGCCAACCGGTCAGCACAACCTTGTCGCCTGGTTTGTAGCGGTCATCCGAAGAGGCCTCGACCATTCCTGCGTAATCAACGCCGGGGACATGCGGATAAGCCCGCACCAACCCGCCCCCCTTGGGGGACAGACACAAGCCATCCTTGTAGTTCACAGTTGAGTATTCGACTGCCACGGTCACTTCGCCGTGCGGAAGATCATCCGCCGAAAGTGGCCTGACCGACGCACTTGCCAGCCCGCTTTCTTCGTCCTTGTCCATCACAAGAGCATTGAACATTTTTCAATTCCTTTCGTGTTTCTGCGACTGGCCCGGCCCTTCACCTGGCCCCAAATACCTCGGGGGAGTCGCGCAGCGACCGGGGGCAACGCCCCCGAACCCCGTCCTAAATCCAGAAATGCGATTGCACGGTCGCGCGACGCATCCCATCCGGTGTTTCAACGTCCAGTTCCGTACCCGCATCCCAATGACTCAAACGCACCATTCCGATAGCAACATTAGTAGCAAAATCAGGCGACCAGGTGGCTGAGGTTACCTGCCCGACCCACTTTCCATCTGCAAAAAGACCCCAGGGGCGGTCACAGCCCGGAACGGAATCACCCGCGATGGCGATTGGCCGGATTTGTTGAATGGGCCCTTCTTTGGCCACGCGCAGCAACGCGTCCCGGCCAATACAGCCAATTGCAGTATGCGTATTACAGAACTTGCCCAATCCGCATTCATGCGGCGTGTTGTCGTCGGTCATGTCATTGCCATATGACAGCAACCCGCCTTCGATACGTTCAATCAGGTTCGGACAACCTGCACGCACATGCAGGTTTTCACCTGCCGCAAAGAGTGCGTTCCACAAAGGCATACCGATTTCGCTACCCTCTACGTAAATCTCGTACCCACCCTGTTTGGAGTAGCCGGATCGTGCCACTGCCAGATCGTGCCCTTGGAATTCGAACATATCGAATTTGAAGAACCGGATGTCCTGTACGCGGTCTCCAAAGACACGCGCCATGAGCTCCTCCGCCTTGGGGCCCTGAACGGCAAGCGGCGACACATCCGGTTCATCCACCAGCACATCCAGTCGATACCCGACAGCGATTCCCTTGACCCAGAGCAACAGGTCGCTGTCGGCAATCGAAATCCACCAACGGTCTTCAGACAGTTTTACGGCAACCGGATCGTTCAGCATTCCACCGGTTTCATCTACAATCGGAACATAGAAACACTGCCCCGGCAGCATTCCCCGTAAATCGCGCGGAGTCAGCATCTGCATCAGGCGCGCTGCATCGGGGCCGCGCAATTCGACCTGCCGTTCGCACGAGACGTCCCACACCTGTACATGGGTTTTTAGATGCCGGTAATCGGCTTCGACGCTTTCGAAAACAGTCGGCAATAACATTCGGTTATAAACCGTGTATCCCTTAACGCCTGCGGCTTCGACCCCTTCAGAAAAGGGCGTGCGCCGCAGACGGCGAGAGGCGGAAATCTGCGGCATTCATACCTCCTCAGGCATAAAGACGATATCGCTGACAGGCGCTTCCGAGCCCGCCTCGGTCAACATTTTATGTATTTGTCCCCGGTGGTGGGTCTGGTGATTGAAGAAATGAATCACACACAGCGCGTAAGGCATTGTGAAATCATCTTCTTTTGCAGCGGAATACCAGGTGAAAGATCCGGTCAGCGGATCATCTCCCAAGCTCTCCGCCCAGTTCAGGATACGCGCATCGATCTTTTCGCGTAACGGCAACCAACCGGGCAGGTCCGGGCAAAGGTAAACGCTTTCATGGATACCTCCGCCTGCATTGTGAATATTACCGTCGGGCCCATCGCGTTTTTCAAAGCGCGACATCCACATCCAATCACCCCACAGCAAATGGTTCGCTGTGCCCAAAATCGAACCGAAGAACGCCCCGCGTTCAAGGATCAGTTCCTCATGGGTCAGAGATTGAAGAAATTCTGCCAACTGCCTGTTTTGCCAGTGATTATAACGCGCCATTTCCAGCGCATATGCGCCCGAGATCATCACTTTGGTCCATGCCAGTCGATCGGGCAGATTTCTGCAGATTTGCCGCCAAAGTCCCAGACCCGGCCATAATCGCGCACCTTCGATTTGGTGCCGCGCGCCACAATGATGTCCGGCCCCATCCAGTATTTGGAGTTTGAGACCATCACAGGATGCTCGGGGTCTTTACCCGACAACATCTCAATCTCGCCCTGGATTTTACGGCCAATCGCGATTCGACGTTTGTTTCCATCGCGTTCAATCTGAACCGGAGCCCGTTCTGCCCCGATAATCTCGCTGACCAGCATAGTGAACAGCCCCGTGGTCCCGCCGGCTTGCCCGCTAAAGATTTGCAGCAACCCGTTATAGGCTTTGCCGCTGGCGCGTTCGTCGACATAGGCGGCGACTTTCCACTGGCCTTCCCCCATCCGGCCCGGGATATCGACCAGCAGACCGACATTCAGCCCCGACAGATCCTCGCCTTCATAATGGCCTTCATCCACGATGATGCCCATCCACGCATGACAATGGCCTTCGGTTGGAGGGTGCGCGCCCAGCGACACAACGCAAGGACAGAACACATCACATGAACAGTTCAGGATCAGCTCACCCTTGATGGCCCATTCCGTCGGGCTCATCTCACGCCGCTTGGGATTTGGCATGCGGCTATCGATACGCTGGCTGATAGGCAGCTGATCGGCGTCTGGTTTTCTGTTTTTAGCCATTGGCTTATCCTCCGTAGCTTATTGGATAGACGAGCAGAACAAAACCGCCGGCTATCAATGCAAATCCCATCGGTCGGGTCACTGCGTGCCCGATCTGTGGTAGCTTCTCTGAAACCATGAACAGGGTCGCAAGCCCCATCCACAGCAGACTCATGACCCCGCCGACAAAGCCAAGGGCCATAAACCCCCAACAACACCCGACGCAAAAGGCACCGAGGCCCAGACCCATCCGCAAACCGCCCGCAAAGCCGGTTTTCCAATGGCCCAGGAAATAGGTCATCGGGGCGTGGCAAACGCCGTGGCAGACCTCTTTGGCGCGGGAAAACTGAAAAGCACCCACGACGATCATCAGGCTGCCCGCGACCCAGCCAGACCTGGCTATACCCAGCATATCGACCACGCCGCCAAACAGCAAAACCAGCTGAATCCCCGTGATCAGAGCCGCGAATCCGACCCAGACAATTGAATACCCGGTCAGAACACCCAGCCATCCGGCACGGGTGCCATTGGCGCTGCGGATCAGGTCGTCATAACTGCGCAGGGTTGGTACCAGCGTTGGCAACATCATGGCGGCCATCATGATCGCCCACATCGAAAACAGAGGGCGGAACTCGGCCATGGGCATGTACATGTCCATGCGCGGGTCCATGGCAGCCATCGCCTGCCCCATGGGACCCGGTCGACCGATCAGATCCAAGTCCATATCCCGGCTCATCGAGAACATGATCCACCATGCCCACAGGATCAGGACATAAAAGCCCAGCCACATTCCGCTGCGCAGCCACGTACGACTCACTTCGGCCTCCCGACTCAACTCCCTTGCTTTTCAAATGTCAGACTTTTAAATGTCAGACAAATGAAAATTTGCCCAAGGTCCTCTGAACATGAAAGCCGCGCCTCGGAAAACCGCTGACCTGTCCGCTCAGATCGCCCACGCCATTCGGGATGCGATCGTGTCGGGTGAATTGATTGTGGACGCGCGCTTGCCATCCGAGGCTGAGCTGTCCGATCAGTTCAAGGTCTCTCGCCCGACCGTGCGTGAAGCGTTGAAACGGCTGGCGGCGCAGTCCCTTATTCGTACGCAACGTGGTGCTTCGGGCGGCGCGTTTGTGAACCGATTGAGTTTTGAAGACGCCTATTCCCAGCAGGTCACGACGTCGACTCTGTTGCTGTCGATGAACGCGGTCAGCTTCGATACCGCCTGTGAAGCACGCTATGCACTTGAGCGCGCCTGTGCCTCGTTGTCTGCGCAGCGGCGCACGGCAGATCAACTGGCGACCATGAGAGCAGAGATTTTCCGTCAATCGCAACCCGGCCTGACAGATGAGGCATTTTGCGCCTCGGACGTCACCTTTCACCGGGCATTGGTAGATGGTGCAGAAAACCCGGTCCTGTCTTATCAACTTGCAGGAGCGGTTGAAGCGATGCAGCCTCTGATGAACATGATCACGTTCACCGCTCGGTCCCGAGAAGAGATTATTGCGCTGCATACCAGAATTACGGACGCTCTTGAGGCGCGAGATGCAGAAACCGTGGACACCGCACTGGTCGACTTGGAGCATTATACCCGACAACTGGCCCATGATGTGGCCGAACAAAAACGTAAACCGGCTTAGGGGCCGTGTCTTAGAAACAATAAGGACGAAGGGCAAACGAGCAGGCGAATTGTCATCCGGCGCCAAGACCGGAACTCTCAATATGAATTGACGATCAATGACTTACGGGAGGACGTTATGAATCAAAGACCGGACCCAACCTTTTATCCATCCGCCAAATTGGCCATGGATGGGCCAGTTGAAACGCTTGCTTTCACGTTGATGCTAAGCCCGGATTTTTCACAGCCCGACGGGCTGGCGGTTGTGAATGTCGATCCAAACTCTGACGACTATGGAAAGATAGTGCATCAAGTCATTATGCCCGAAAAAGGCGATGAGTTTCATCACTTTGGATGGAATGCATGTTCGTCATCCTTGTCACCACTCAGCGGGCATGCGTTTCTGGAACGGCGTTATCTGATCATCCCGGGTATTCGCTCCAGCCGGATTTACATCATCGATGTAAAGAACCCGCTTGAAGCGAAAATCCACAAGATCATCGAACCCGAGGAAGTGTTTGCAAAGACGGGGTATTCTCGACCACATACTATCCATTGCGGGCCAGAGGGCATCTATGTCAGCACCCTTGGCGGCGGCGGTAAAGACGGCACTGACGGCCCCCCCGGTATCTTCATCATGGATTGCGAAAGCTTCGAGATCATTGGTCGTTACGAGATCGAGCGCGGCGTGCAGGACAAACACTATGATTTCTGGTGGAACTTGCCGCGGGATTACATGGTCAGCTCGGAATGGGGCTTGCCGCCGCAGTTTGAAAACGGAATCGTGGCCGAAGACCTGCTGTCCAACAAATATGGGCACAGCATCCATTTCTGGAACCTTCGCAATCGGACGAACATTCAGACCATCGATCTTGGTGAGAACCATCAGATGGCGCTGGAAATCCGGCCGGCCCATGACCCGGTCAAGCAATACGGGTTCTGTGGAGTCGTGGTGGACACGACAAATCTGCAGGGTGCGATCTTCACGTGGTGGCGCAATGACGATGGAACCTTTGAAGCCAAGAAAACCATAACCATCGATCCTCAACCTGCGGATCCGGACGATCTGCCAGAGTTGTTGAAAGGGTTCTCGGCTGTACCACCGCTGGTCACAGATATCGACCTGAGCCTCGACGACAGGTATCTGTATGTCGCCTGCTGGGGCACGGGTGAGATGCATCAATACGATGTGTCCGATCCTATGAACCCTACCCTTGCCGGTAAGGTCGAGATTGGCGGTATCGTCAAAAAGACCAAACACCCTAATGGCCAGACCTTTGGTTACGGCCCGCAAATGGTTGAAATCAGCCGCGATGGCAAACGTGTCTACTGGACCAATTCTCTGTATTCTACGTGGGATGATCAATTCTATCCCGGCGAAGGTGGTGCGGCGATGGTCAAGGCGGACGTCGGAGAGAATGGCGGCCTGACGCTGGATCCGAAGTTCTGGGTTGAGTTCCCGAAAGGCTATCGCTCGCACCAGATCCGGCTAGAGGGTGGTGACTGTTCAACCGACAGTTTCTGCTACCCGTCGGTCTGAGTTGGACGTTCTGATGACATCAACGGCCGGCCTGTGGCTGGCCGTTGTTCTCAGCGGTGCCTATCATGGTCTGAACCCGGGAATGGGCTGGCCGCTGGCAGTATCCTCGGCATTGATGGAACAACGCCAATCGGCTCTTTGGCGGGCGTTGGCTGCCTTGGCAGGTGGACACTTCGTGGCCATGCTGGGGGTTCTTCTACCCTTCGCGCTTATGGCAGTTCTCGTTGATTACCAAGAGGAAATTCGCATTGGCGCGTCACTGGTCGTTATCGGGATGGGGTTGTTCATCGCTATAACGCGTCGGCACCCCCGTTTCCTGTCTCGTGTCCCGCCCAGCAAACTGGCGCTCTGGTCGTTTCTGGTGGCACTGGCGCATGGGGCCGCGCTCATGCTTGTACCGATCTATCTCGGCCTGTGTGAGCTGGATGAACTGGACGCAGGGCATCGGGCAATTTCTCAGATCATGACAACAAACGGGCTGCTCGTTCTAGGTGTCGCAGCGTTACACACATTCGCCATGATACTAGGCGGAGGATTTCTGGCTTTTGCAGTCTATCGCTGGCTGGGCCTGCAATTCCTGTCGCGCAGTTGGTTCAATCTGGAATTCATCTGGGCCCTGAGCCTCATTCTGGTCGGAAGTCTTGGTCTTTGGTCCGCACTCGGCTGACCTTGTACTTTGATTTGAAACGCGCTTTGTCTGCATCGAAACAACTGCGGAGCATCAGAATGCAAGACCGAACGCGTCCGACCGAATTACTGCGCCAGGGCAAAATCGACGATTGGCAGGCCGCCACGACCCACCCGTTTACACGCGAACTGGCCGATGGAACGCTGCCAGAGGACAAGATGCGCTGGTACCTGCAGCAGGACTATCAATTCGTCGACGGTTTCGTGCGCCTTTTGGCCAGTGCCATCGCGCATGCACCAACCCTGGCAGACAGCGTTCCGGCGGCGCAGTTTCTAGCTGTGATCACTGGCCCCGAGAACACCTATTTCCTGCGCGCGCTGGAGGCTTTGGGCACGGAACCCAGTACCGAACCCGCGCCTGCCACAGAGGCGTTTCAGAACCTGATGGCCGAGGCCGTGACCTCTGGCCGCTATCAGAACATGCTGGCGGTGCTGGTCGTGGCCGAATGGGTCTATCTGAGTTGGGCCAGCCCGGAAAATCCTCCCAAAGACTGCCTGCCCTTCTGGTTTGCGGAATGGATCACATTACATGCGGGCGAAGGATTTGAAGGCGTGGTCGAGTATCTGCGTGGACAGCTTGACCAGGTTTGGCCAACACTGGACGCGACCGAGCGAGCCGAAGTTACACGGCTGTTCCATCGCGCTGTAGAACTGGAACGTGATTTCTTTGACGCCGCCTACGCGGCCTGAGCCAGGGGGGCCGGTATGGTCGCAACTTTGAACGTTATCGCCGCTTTGCTAACTGTCGGTTTCGGAGCGTTTGGTTTTCTGGCGCCTGCCCATACGGCCCAGGCGCTGGATCTGGCCCCCACCAACAGCACCATGGGCCTGTCCGAGATGCGTGCGTCCGTTGGCGGGCTTTTTGTCGTGACAGGAATTGCGGTTCTGTGGCTGAACAACCCAATGGCATATGTCATGCTTGGCGTTGTCTATTCCGGGGCGGCGCTGGGTCGGTTTGTATCTGTCGCATTGGACAACCCGCCTTTGACCAAGGCGCTGACCTTTGGGGGAATCGAATTGGTTCTGGCCGTCTGGTTGATCGCAGCGAACTTCAACAAAGCGGCTTAATAGACTGTAATCATTCGATGTGGTGCAATTTATTCTGAGTTTGCATCCGCCTGTCACCTCACCTATATAAGAAGAGTCCTTCGGGACTATGGACATAAACGCGCTCGTAATAAGCGGATCGGACCCGGGGGCGGTACCCGGCGGCTCCACCATATACCTTCTGAAGGCATCCGTCGTTTGGGGATCACTTTCAGAATCGGGGGGCCGAAATAGGATCGACGAACGTCTAAAGGGGTTAGCTTTGTCTCGGCTGTCTGCCACCGTTACCGGCGAAAATAGTACAATTGCAAACGACAATCGTGCTCCGGTTGCAGTTGCTGCGTAAGCAGTAGCAAGACCGAAACTTAAGTCCTTGCGCCTAGCCGCGTAAGGCGGGGTTCGCAGGTACCTGGCAACAGAAACCTGCATTTCTTCCGTACATGTCTGATTTTATTTCCAACCTCTGAACAGATTCAGAGTTTGTTCACTCCTTTTTGCCATCTTGCCAATGCTTGGACAGGAGAACTGGGATGACAAATTCAGAGATACTCAGAACGTGGTATTCCGAAGTTTGGGAAAACGGAAATACCGAAATGGTCGATCAGTTTTTTGCGCCGGAAACGATGGCCGAAGGGTTGATTCCTGAAATGCAGGTGGGTGCGGATGATTTCCGTGATTTGGTCACGGCCTTTCGTCATATCCTTGGTGACATCAAGGTAGACCTGCCCAAAATCATCGAGAACGGAGACTGGGTGTCAGCCATCCTGCACGTGTGCACGTTCCGGGCGGACAATGGTGCCCCGTTGGAAGTGACGGGACAGGTCATGGCACGGTTCAAAGACCACAAAATGGTCGAAGCCTACAATCACTTCGATTTCATCTCGTTTTTCGAGGAATTGGGTCAGTTCCCTTCAGACACCCTGCCCGTTTGCATGACCGGGCAAAGGCTGGACTGGGCCTGAACCCAAAGCAATCTTGACCCCAACGGCGCTTGCACGCTAGCAAGAGCCATGGGGTAAAATTGCGAACGCCCCGTGAGGCGACAGCCCAAGTTTCGCATGTATCCGAAATAGCTCAGGAGACATGCCATGGCTGCGCCCAATTCAATAACACCGAAACAACTATTGCGCCTGATTGGAACGCCACAGGCACCGGTCTTGATCGATATCTGCCTGGATGCGGACTTTGACGACGATCCATTTTTCATCCCCGGTTCAGTTCGCCATGTCGCCAAGGATCTTCCGGGGCTTCTTGACGTCGTTGCTGATCGCCCCAGCGTCATCATCTGTCAAAAGGGCAAAAAGCTGAGCCAGGGTGTCGTGTCATGGCTTCGAAGCGAGGGGCAGCAGGCCGAGTATCTGGAAGGTGGTATGTACGCATGGCGGGATATGCCGGACGCTCCACGTATTCCCGCCTCTGCTGTTCCACCGTTTCACGACCGCGGAACCCTATGGGTCACACGACATAGGCCCAAGATTGACAGAATTGCCTGCCCCTGGCTGATCCGCCGGTTTGTGGACGCCAACGCCCGTTTCTTATTCGTCGCCCCGTCAGAGGTTCAAAGCGTCGCCGAAATCTTTGATGCGGTCCCATTTGATATCAACGATACGTTTTGGAGCCACCGCGCAGACAAATGCACATTTGATACGATGCTCGACGAGTTCAATCTGCACTTGCCCGCACTGGACCGTTTGGCAACTGTCGTTCGCGCAGCAGACACCAATCGACATGACCTCGCACCAGAAGCCGCTGGATTGCTGGCCATCTCGGTCGGACTTTCCCGCCAATACCGTGACGATCATGAGAATCTGGACGCCGGATTGTCTGTTTATGACGCCCTGTATCGCTGGGCCCGCGACGGCTTTGACGAAAGCCATGACTGGCCGGCGGAGCGTCACACATGACGCCGACGCTGAATGAGTTGGTCAAAGTTTTTGGTCGTATCGGCCTGTTGTCATTCGGCGGTCCGGCGGCACAGATATCCCTGATGCATCAGGAATTGGTTGAACGTCGACCTTGGCTGGATGAACAGACCTATCTGCGGGCCTTGTCCTTATGCATGTTACTCCCTGGCCCGGAGGCGATGCAGTTGGCCACCTATGCAGGCTGGCGCCTGCGCGGGGTCAAAGGCGGGCTGATCGCTGGCAGTCTGTTTGTGTTGCCCGGCGCATTGGTTATTGCGCTTCTTGTCGCCCTCTATTCCGCGTTTGGTGAGGTCCCCTTGGTGCAATCGGCTTTTACCGGCATCAAAGCAACCGTCATCGTGATCGTTTTGCAGGCGCTTCGCAATCTCTCACGCAAGGCCTTGACGGATGGTGAACACCGAATAATCGCGCTTTTGTCTTTCCTGTCCATTTTTCTACTGAACCTTCCTTTCCCGCTAATCATTTTGGCCGCCGCATTTTGGGGATACATCACCTTCAAAGGTTCTGTCGAAACGCCCAGACCCGACACGACATCGCATTTGGCACGCTCTGTCCGCACAATTGCTGTCTGGTTGCCGTTGTGGCTGGGTCCTCTGGTCACACTAAGCCTCAGCGGCCATCAGTTGCTGAGCGATCTGGGTTGGTTTTTTGCCCGACTGGCTGTCGTGACCTTTGGCGGCGCATATGCAGTGCTGGCCTATATGACGCAAACGGTCGTGGACCAGTATCATTGGATCAGCACGGACCAGATGATCGACGGGTTGGGGCTGGCGGAGACGACACCGGGCCCATTAATTCTTGTAACTCAGTTCGTTGCCATGCTTACCGGACACCTGAACGGAAGCTTTGCATTGGCGCTTGCCGCCGGTGCCGTTGCCCTATGGGCGACCTTCGTTCCATGTTTCCTGTGGATTTTCCTGGCAGCCCCCTATCTTGATCGTCTGGCCTCGCGCCCCCGTCTTTCAGCGGCCTTGCATGGGATCACCGCAGCCGTCGTCGGAGTGATTCTCAACCTTTCCGTGTGGTTCGCCCTGAATGTTCTTTTCGAATCGGTACCTGAAATATCGTGGGGGCCATTGGCAATCCCCGCGCCGCAAATTTCCGCGCTTGATATCGTCGCATTGGGTCTAACAATTCTCGCCGGAGCCTTGATTTTTCGACTGAAATTAGGGATGGGCATTGTGCTGGTTCTGATGTCTATCGCCGGGCTGGCTGCACACAATATCTGATCAATCCGGCAATACCCGCCCTTTCGTTTCCGATCAAATCCCCTATGCTGAACATAACCACTTTTGAGGATCTCACATGTCGCAAGGCATCGACTATGGAAATCTGATGCACACCGCCATGCGCGGGCTTATTAAAACAGTGCTGACGAACGTTTCCGAAACCGGTCTACCCGGAGCACATCATTTCTTCATCACCTTCGATACCCACGAAGATGGTGTGGAAATCGCCGACTGGCTGCGTGAACGCTATCCCGATGAAATGACCATCGTCATGCAGCACTGGTTCGAGAATCTCGAGGTTGGAGAGGTCGGTTTCGCGATCACTTTGAATTTCGGAGACGCGCCGGAACCACTGTACATTCCTTACGCTGCAATCAAGACCTTTGTGGATCCGTCAGTTGAATTCGGGCTGAGGTTTGAGAGCCCCGAGGATGAAATCGACGAAGATCAGATCGTCGAGGACACGATCGAGGTCGAAGAGGAAGAGATACATCACGACGCGGATGTCGTTTCGCTGGACAGCTTTAGAAAATAAATCTCGAAACCCCGCCCGGTGCGGGGTTTATTTCTTCATCAGAAATGTTTCGACTGACCGTGATTTCTGGCCGTCGATAAAACGTGAAAAGGAAAGGTTCAGGCCGCCTTCGGCCAGTGACCGGTCGAATTGCTGCAACTCGTAACCGCCGTCTTCGTCAATAAACAACGAAAACACGGTCAGAGTATCGCCAACGATGCGCCCCCACACAAAAGGCTCACCTTTCATGGGATCCAACGGGACTTCGTGACCAAAAACATTGCGTTTCATCGCTGCCGAGAACACATCCTGGCGATCTGATGGAACAAAATCGATCGAAAACTTCTGTTCCTTTACGCGCCCATCCAACTTGTACGTCGTCGTCCGCCAACTGACGTTAAAACCGTTCTTGGTTTCGAAAATTGAAACGCTCATGTCCCGAGGCGTTATAGTGCCGTCTGCGTCCACAACTTCTGCAGATCCGATATAGTCACCCAAAAAAGGCGTTATCTCAGCCGCGCGGGCTTCAAAACTCAGAACAGAGAGCCAAACCACGCAAACTGCAAATATCGCAGCTGCTTTTTCAAGCGTAAGGCGATGGAACTTTGGCATTTTGTCCTCCAGGGCAGCCACGCCTCTATTGTAGCTGAGAGGTGTCCACGCACAATGCCACATTCCCGGTAATAACAATTAAAGTGACGCACCCTGCGCCTATACCTTTGATGCCCTTAAGTTTAAGGTGCGCGCAACTGGCCGATTGCGTCACGGCGTTGCTGCGGCTAGTTGGCATACAACTGCATACCAGACGGAGTGACATATGTCTCAGACCCGCACCGAATCCGACAGTTTTGGCCCGCTCGAGGTTCCTGCCGACAAGTATTGGGGCGCACAAACGCAGCGCTCGATCATGAATTTCCCCATTGGGTGGGAGACGCAGCCTGTCGCCATCGTGCGCGCGCTGGGCGTGATCAAAAAAGCCTGTGCAATGGAAAACAAGGCGACCGGCAAACTGGACGCCGGAATTGCTGATGCGATCATTCAGGCCGCCGGTGAAGTGATCGAAGGCAAGTTCGACGACAACTTCCCTTTGGTCGTATGGCAAACCGGATCGGGCACCCAGTCCAACATGAACTCGAACGAGGTCATTGCGAACCGCGCTATCGAGATTCTGGGCGGCGTGATCGGCACGAAAGATCCTGTGCACCCGAACGATCACTGCAACATGGGGCAGTCGTCGAACGACACATTCCCAACGGCCATGCATATCGCCACAGCCATGAGCGTGCGTGACGTTTTACTGCCCGGGCTTGAGAAGCTGGCTTCGGGACTCGAGCACAAGGCCGAGGAATTCAAGGACATCATCAAGATAGGCCGAACACATACACAGGATGCGACGCCTCTGACACTGGGTCAGGAGTTCAGCGGCTATGCCCATCAGATTCGTCAGGGGATTGCCCGCGTTCATACGGCAATGCCGGGGATCTACGAACTTGCCCAAGGCGGCACCGCTGTCGGCACTGGGCTGAATACTCAGAACGGCTGGGGTGAGGCGGTTGCAGGCCATATGGCGCAGATCACTGACCTGCCCTTCGTGACCGCACCGAACAAATTCGAAGCGCTGGCAGCTCATGACGCGATGGTTTTCCTGTCCGGCGCTTTGGCGACGATTGCGGGTAGCTGCTACAAAATCGCCAACGACATCCGATTTTTGGGCTCTGGCCCTCGGTCGGGTCTGGGTGAACTGATCCTGCCCGAAAACGAGCCAGGCTCGTCTATCATGCCCGGCAAGGTGAACCCGACACAGGCCGAGGCGCTGACCCAGGTCGCTGCACATGTGATGGGCAATAACGCCGCGATGACCTTTGCCGGATCGCAGGGTCATTTTGAACTGAACGTCTACAACCCGATGATGTCCTACAACCTGCTGCAATCAATCCAGTTGCTGGGCGATGCCGCCGACAGCTTTACGGAACGAATGCTGCTGGGCATCAAGGCGAACGAGCCGCGCATCGACAAGCTGATGAAGGAATCGCTGATGCTGGTGACTGCTCTGGCCCCGACCATCGGCTATGACAACGCTACCGCTGTCGCGAAAACTGCCCATAAGAACGGCACGACCCTCAAGGAAGAGGCCATCGCGCTGGGCTTTGTGGATGAGGCAACCTTTGACGCAGTTGTCCGGCCCGAACAGATGATCGGCCCGAAAGACTGATGGGCAAGCCGGTCAATCTGAACCGGTATCGAAAGGAAAAGGCGCGGGCCGAAAAGAAGGCCCGCGCCGACCAGAACGCCGTCGCCTTTGGGCGTACCAAGACCGAGAAAGATGTCGTGAAGTTGCGGCAAGACAAACAGAAACGCGATCTTGACAATCATGAGCTGGACGAATGAGTGGCCGCCCTGTGAAACGTTCCCTGACCCTTAAGGGACATCGAACTTCCGTATCTCTTGAGGACGAATTCTGGCGGGCCTTTCGCGACATTGCTCATGAACAAGATAAACCAATCAATGTTTTGGCCGCGGACATTGATGTGGGTCGTGACCCTGAGACCGGCCTGGCATCGGCCATCAGGGTCTTTGTGCTGAATTGGTATCGCGACCGCGTATAAGACTTGTCATTTCTCGTTTCCTGAGCGTAGCGTGAGTGAGTACAAAAAGGGAACATACATGAGCAATACCATTACAGGACCTGATGGCCAGCAAAGATGCGCATGGTGCCAATCAGCGCCGGAGTTCTTTGAGTATCACGACAATGAATGGGGTTACCCGGTCGTCGATGACCAGCGATTGTTCGAAAAACTGTGCCTTGAGAGCTTTCAGTCCGGTCTTAGCTGGCGAACGATCCTGAACAAGCGCGAGAACTTTCGAAAAGCGTTTTGCGGGTTTGATTTCAACAAGATGGCCCAGTTTTCTGATACTGATGTTGAGCGCCTGTTACAGGATGCTGGGATCATCCGTCATCGTGGTAAGATTGAAGCGGTGATCAACAACGCCCGCCGCGCACAGGAATTGATAGCGACCGAAGGGTCTCTGGCTGCTTATGTCTGGCGTTATGAGGCTGAAACACCCCCGCCCCCACAAACGGCGTCCACATCTCCAGAGTCCGTGGCCATGTCGAAAGATCTCAAGAAACGGGGGTGGAAGTTTGTGGGGCCCACGACGGTGTTTGCGTTCATGCAGGCCATGGGGCTGGTCAATGACCATGCCGAAGGATGTATAAGCAGAAAAAAAGCGGCAAAGTTGCGCCGCTCTTTCACCAAACCTGTCTGAGAGATCAGACAGAGGCTTTAAAGATCTTGTCGATGTTACCGCCCAAAGCTGCGTTGAATTCGGCATCTGACTGTTGTTTCGACAGACCTTCGGTCAATGCGCGCGAGAACGATGCAATCATCTTGCCGTTCTGATCCAGCAGATCGCAGGCTTGTTCAGTCGAATATCCGCCCGAAAGTGCAACAACACGCAAAACCCGCGGGTGATCAGCCAGCGCGTCATACAGGTTTGCCTTCGTCGGGATCGTCAGCTTCAGCATCACCTCTTGCCCCTCGGCCAGTTGATCGAGGTTCTTCAGGATCTCTGCCTTCAGGATGTCTTCCGCTTTGGCTTTGGTTTCCGAGTTGATGTTCACTTCGGGTTCGACAATCGGAACCATACCGGCATCGGTGACTTCGCGAGCAACGTCGAACTGTTGGGCAACGACGGCCGCGATGCCTTCGGCATTGGCGTCGTGAATGACCGAGCGTTCTTTGGTGCCGAATACACCATTCGCCTTGGCCAGTGTCTCGGCCAGACCGGGGATCGGTTTCATCATCTGAACGCCGTTTGCCTGATCTTCCAGGCCTTTGTCGATCTTGAGGAAAGGCACGATGCCTTTGACCGACCAAAGGTAGTCGGCGACTTTACGGCCATCAATTGCTTCGCCAAGGGTACGTTCGAACAGGATCGCACCGATCACTTTATCCTTAGTGAAATCGTCGGCCAGAATAATGCGCGCGCGCATTTTCTGGATTTCGCCAAACATCTCTGCATCAGAGGTGTAATCCGAAGCATCAACGCCATACAGCGCCAGTGCTTTCGGGGTCGATCCGCCGCTTTGATCCAGTGCTGCGATAAAGCCTGCGCCGTTGATCATCTGCGCGCGCTGTTCTGCTTTGGCCATAATGTTTTCCCGTTCAATGATGATTCCGATGTCTTCCCCCGCATACAACAGGGCGTGAAGCGATGGTAGGTTGTTAGCGCGCAAACAGGCGTAACCATATTCCATCTTTGGATCGAACCGTCAGATGTGCGACCGGAACCGGTGTTTTTTCAGGGATTGTTTCGAACCGGAAATGGCGCAAGAGCGTCGACAGGATCAGCGGACCTTCGACCATCGCAAAACCGGCCCCGGTGCAGACACGTGGCCCCGCAGAGAACGGAATATAGGCTTCACGTTGGCATCGCTTTCCGTTTTCGGTACCCCAACGGGTTGGATCGAAGCTATCCGGATCGTCCCATAGCCTTTCCTGACGGTGCAAATGCCACGGACTGATCACAACCTGCGAACCAACGGGTACATCCCTGTTTCGGAATCGTTCAGGGCAAGTGGTCTCGCGGACCATCATGGGCACTGGCGGATAAAGACGCAGCGCCTCGCGAAACACATCCCGGCTGATCCTGAGTTTTGAAACTGTAGCAAACGAGGGGTCGCCCAGAACAACAGCTTCCTCGGCAACCTTCTGTTGCCATTCCGGATAAAGCGCCATCAGATACAGCGTCCAGGCCAGCGCCGACGCACTGGTTTCATGCCCTGCAAGAAAAAAGATCGCGACCTGATCGACCATCTCCTCGGGGTCGAAAAACTGCCCGGTTTCAGGGTCTGCTGTGGTCATGATCTTGGTCGCCAGATCATCAGGGGCCGTTTCGGCCTTGATGGCCGCTGCGCGCGTTTTCGTTAGTTCCGCAATCAGACTCCGGATGTCGCGTGCGTTTTGTTTGGTCGCTTTGGAATGGAACCGAGGCAGCCACCTGGGCAGTGGGACGAAGGCTGCAAGATTCAGCAGCGGTTGTTCGCGTTGATAAGCTCGGAACTTGTCAAACACCTGGCTTGCAATGGCGTGGTCGATGGGTACGGAAAACAGTGTGCGAAATATGACATCCGCCGCCGCATGGCTTGTCTGCTCTTCACATTCGATTTGCTCGCCGATATGGGGCCGCAGCCTTTCCACGCTGGCTTCGGCAGCGGCCAGCATGGCAGGAATTGTACCCTTAAGCCGTCCACCTTCGAAGGCCGGGTCGATGATCCGTCGCTGACGTTTCCACGTCTCACCATTGGTCAGAAACACCGAATTGCCCAGCAACGGGCGCAGGCCTTCGCTGATCCTACTGGATTTTGGAAACTCGTCTGGTCGTTTCTTAAGGACGGTTTGGATCAGGTCCGGTTGATTGATCATGAAAGACCGGAAAAACGGTGTTTTGAATTCCGCCATCCACGCGCGATAAAGCCGAGCGGGCTGCGCTGACAACAGGTCCTGTCTGAACAGCCTCAGATAGCGCAGAAGGGAAACCTTGTCGGGGCGCGGTTCTGGCTTGGGTGGAATCATGGGCGTACCGACGTGTATTTGGACACAGGTGTCTCAGTCCGACTGCGAGAGGCTGAACGATCCCTGAACCGGTGTTTCAGTGTCAATGGACCAGCCGTTATCCGGAAATAGTCATAGCTTCCTGGCTTGTCGAACGCGCAAAGGTACTGGAAATGAAGTCGGAAAAACCTCCAACGCAAGACCTTCCAACGCTCTGGCGACAACGTATGCGTAAAGGCCGCCGACAGGACCAGCGGCCAAAGTTTGTCGGCGCCAGCGACCCCAGTGACCGCAACCGGATCACAAAGAGCAAAGGCGCAGCCATCCCCGGGGGCCGAGACATCGACCCAGGTGATATCGGAACATGTAGAAAGAAACTTTAGATCAGACCGCAACTCACGTGCCTGAGGTAGAAAGGAGACCATGGGAACCACCTGACCCAGACTTAGGAAGGACAGTTCCACCGCCGCCTCTGGCTCTCTTTTGCTACGGATTAGATCGGCCAGAACGGACACTCCCAGATGCGCGCCCGAGCTGTGGCCTACAACCAGCACCTCATCCACATCGGACATAAGCGCAGCGTCAATCGTTTCACGAAACGACGCCAACCTGTCCCGCAACTCGGCCGAGGTTTCGCCCTTCAACTGTGCCGAGTAGGCATAGTCATGCATCAGGTAATAGGCGAACAGCCGGTTATCGATCTTGCGAAACCACGACAACAACGCAACCGCCGCAGCCACTCCTGGGATCAGCCCCCACCAGCCGGCCAATGCTACACACGCCCACGCTGCCGCCAGCGCAATCAGCAACTGAAACACCAACATCGCCACAGGGTACAACGCCGCGATCACAGGTCCTTTGCGCAGTCGCATCAGACGCCACAACGTCCCGGTCGAAATGTAAATCCACGCCGTACGCGCCAATTGCATATAGGTTGCGGGGATCGAAGCCGACATGCTGTCGCGCACGATATCGGACCACACCAGCACCTCGAACTCGGATTCCACAATCTGCCCATCTTGGTCCGAGGTCACACACCACCCGAACCGACCCTCCGTGGACTTTGGAGAAATTGCGATCTCGTAACCTGAGATCCGGGCCTGCTCCTGCGACTCAGAGCGATACAGCTCTCGATACCGCCGGGGTGGCATAGGGTCGTAGCCGGGGATATAAAACACCCGGCGTTTGCGCACCTGCGGCTGATTTGTTTGACTGCTCATGCCCTTACCTTTTGCCGCGCAGGTTAACGCAGGCTGGAGATCAAGGTAAGGGGGTCAGGTAATCACCCGAAATTCGCCAGTACCGGGAAGGCTTCCAGCAGCCACCAGCTGAACCGAGTGAACAGCCCAGTGATCAACATGATTCCAACGAACAACAGCAGACCACCCATGACCTTTTCGATCGTACCCATATAGGGCTTAATCCGGTTCATCACTGTCATGGACCGGTTCAGGAACATGGCCGCCAGAAGGAACGGAATGCCCAATCCTGCGGCATAAACACCCAGCAACAGCGTACCGCGTGTGACTGAGGCTTCGTTCGCAGCCAGCGACAGGATCGCACCCAGTTGAGGACCAATGCATGGGGTCCAGCCGAACGCAAAAGCAAGGCCAAGGATATAAGCGCCAAAGACCGAACCACCGGAATCACCGGTTTCGATACGCGCTTCACGATCCAGAAAAGGAATACGGAAAACGTTCAGAAAGTGCAGACCAAAGACAATAACCACCGCGCCAGACAGTTTTGCGAAAAGCACCTGATTTTGCAGCACAAACGCGCCAAAGGCGGATGCGGTAAAGCCAAGCAGCAAAAAGACGGTCGACAGGCCCATGACAAAGAACAGGGCCGCCAAGGTCGCCTTGCGTCGCGCGCGGGCCTCATCCTGCATCTCATGGATGGTGACGCCACTCATATAGGCCAGATAGGGCGGCACGATGGGCAGCACGCATGGCGACAAAAAGCTGATCAAACCGCCCAGCAGGGCGACAAACATGGCGGGCAGCAGCCCCGCATCGATGATTTCAAATCCGAACATGCTTCTGCACATATGTGATGAAAGGCGATCCGTCACGGGGCCAAACAGTCACATCCTCGTGCTCGGAATCTGGACAATATTACAACTTCGCCCTATCCCGAAAACCATGTCAGAGATTACAGATACACTGGACGCGCTAGGCCTGCTGTGCCCCCTGCCTGTCCTGAAAGCCCGCAAACGCTTAAAATCCATGCCTGAGGGTGCTGTGCTGCGGGTGCTGGCCGATGATCCCGCGGCCATCGTGGATGTTCCGCATTTTTGCGCCGAGGTCGGGCACACACTGCTTTCGCAAGAACAGGATGGCGCGCATCAGGTCTACTTGATCCGGAAATCCAACTGATCTTTTGCTGCAGCAAAGAAAAAGGCGGGCCAATCAGCCCGCCTTTTGTTTAACTGCCCAGTGACCACCACCCGCGCCGTTTAGGCTTGGCGGGTCCGGGTTCAGGCTCTTCTGATACAGTTTCCAGCACCGGCTCGGGCGTTTCTTCTACTGGTACAATGGACTCATCGCCAGATTGTGTCTCGGGCTCTTCCACAAGTTCTGCCGCAACGGTTTCTTCTGCAGCCGGTTCAACATCCGTGCCGTTTACAGATTGATCGACAACCATCGTCACATCCGGTTCTGCCCCGGCAGTCTCAGCGACCACCTCACTTTGCTCCGCGACGGCCTCGGTGGCTTCTTCCTGGTCACGTTCCGCAACCACTTCAGCAGCAGGCGCGTCAGTCACAACCTCGTCTGCGGTGGCTGTTGTTTCAGACTGTTCCGCAGCCTCTTCTGCTACCACGTCTTTCTTACGACGACGTGGCGCGCGCTTACGCTTGGGCTTGGCAGGTATTTCTTCCTCGGTCACATCAGCATTAATCGTCTCGGTTGGGTTTTCCGCATCAGAGGTATCGGTGGCCGAGTCCTCTTGCGCCGATGTTTCATCGTCTTCCACGCTCTGATCCTGCGTGTCGCCATTGCCCCCGCCTTTCTTGCGACGGCGACGGCGGCGTTTGCGCTTGGGTTTTGTATCTTCTTCAGCTTGGACAATTTCCTCTTCGGTTTCGTCCTGATCCTCGTCCGAAGAATCCACCAGATCCATCAGCGACGCATCGACGGATACAACAGGCGCCGTGGCCTCGGGAACAATTCGGCTGGCCGTCTTGAATTTCTCCATCGAGAAATCAGGGCTGACCAGATGGATATCGCCTTCGATTCGCACCGACAGCCCATACCGCCCTTCGATTTGCGCGATATGCTCGCGTTTCTGGTTCATCAGGAAGTTGGCGATGCTGACCGGGCAGCGCACCAGAACCTCGCGTGAACGGTGACGGGTGCCTTCCTCTTCGATCTGACGCAGAATGGTCAACGCCATATTATCGTCCGAGCGGATAAGACCCGTACCGTGACACGCCGGACATGGTTGTGTTGTCGCTTCCAGCATACCAGGACGCAGGCGCTGACGGCTCATCTCCATCAGGCCAAAGCCCGAGATGCGCCCGACCTGAATGCGCGCCCGGTCAGTTTTCAACCTGTCCTTCATGCGCTTTTCAACGGCCAGGTTGTTCTTGCGCTCGTCCATGTCAATAAAGTCGATGACGATCAGCCCAGCAAGGTCGCGCAGACGCAGCTGGCGCGCCACCTCTTCGGCGGCTTCAAGGTTGGTCTTGAGCGCAGTTTCCTCGATCGAGCCTTCCTTGGTGGCCCGGCCCGAGTTCACGTCAATCGCCACCAGCGCTTCGGTCACGCCGATCACGATATAGCCGCCGGATTTCAACTGCACGGTCGGGTTGAACATCCCAGCCAGATAGCTTTCCACCTGATAGCGCGCGAACAGCGGCAACGCATCCTCGTACCGTCTCACGTTCTTCGCGTGCGACGGCATGATCATCTTCATGAAGTCCTTGGCGATGCGGTACCCACCCTCGCCCTCAACCAAAACCTCGTCGATGTCACGGTTATAAAGATCGCGGATCGACCTCTTGATCAGGTCACCCTCTTCATAGATCTTTGCGGGTGCGATGGATTCCAACGTCAGTGCTCGAATTTGCTCCCACAGACGCTGCAGGTATTCATAGTCGCGTTTGATCTCAGACTTGGTCCGCTTTGCTCCGGCGGTCCGGATAATCAACCCTGCCCCGGTCGGCACATCGATGTCCGAAGCGATTTCTTTCAGTTTCTTCCTGTCTGGCGCGTTGGTGATCTTGCGACTGATGCCGCCGCCACGCGCGGTATTGGGCATCAACACGCAATACCGACCAGCAAGCGACAGATATGTGGTCAGCGCAGCCCCTTTGTTGCCGCGCTCTTCCTTGACGACCTGCACCAGCAGAACCTGACGCACTTTGATGACTTCCTGAATCTTATATCGACGCGGGCGCGGTTTGCGCGGCGGACGAATGTCATCGCTGTCATCCTCATCGGCAACCGATTCAATCGATGCGTCTTTAGATGCGGCGTCAGCATTTTGGTCGTCGTCGCCGTCCTCATCAGAATCTTGTTCGTCTTCTGAAGCTTCAGTAGTTTCCTCCGGTGCTTCAGCCTCAGATTGGGCTTCAGCACTTTTCACTTCCGCTTCTTCAACGGCTTCTGCAGCGTCTTCAGCTTGACCTTTAGCGCCACCTTCCGGTGCCACTACCGGCTCTTCGCCAGCATCTTCAGAAACGTCCGATGCCACGACATCTTCCGGGGTCGCCTCTTCCGATACCGCAACAGATTCTTCTTCAACGGACGACGCATCGTTATCTTCCGGCTCTTCTACCGGAGTTTCCGCGACAGTCTCTATAGGTGAGGTCCCCTCGGGCACCTCAACATCCGAGTCTTCAGCTTCGTCCAGATCGATGGTTTCCATGCCGGTTGGCTCAGTCGAAACTTCCATGGTTTCAACCGGATCGTCCGATTTCACATCCGCCGCCTTTGAGCGGGACCGGGAACGGCGCTTTTTCGGCTTGGCTTCCTCAGCCTCATCGCGCGCCTTCATCGCTTCGGCATAGGCGCGCTCTTCCTCCATCAGCGCCTCTCGGTCAGCGACGGGTATCTGGTAATAGTCAGGGTGAATTTCCGAAAACGCCAGGAAACCATGCCGGTTCCCGCCATAATCGACAAACGCCGCCTGCAGCGACGGCTCAACCCGTGTTACTTTTGCGAGATAGATGTTGCCAGCAAGCTGGCGTTTGTTTTCAGATTCAAAATCGAATTCCTCGACCTTGTTTCCGTCCACCACCACGACGCGGGTTTCCTCCGCGTGGGTGGCATCGATAAGCATTTTCTTAGCCATGTGTCCTTAGTGCACCGCGCCAAACGCGTTGTCCTGACCTGTCCAGGCGGACAGGCGCTTTTGGGGAGGTGTCTTGTCAGGGCGATATCAGACGGCGCGCGGCAGGGTCTGGCGCATTGGCCCCCTGCCCGTTCTCTCAATCGTTGCGCGCGCGTCATCGCGGTTCTTCTCCGACAGGCGCGTTGGTCGCTTCCTGCCCATTTATTCCTTTCGCCCGGGGTTCCCGGGCTCAGGTACTCTACTGCCCCTGCAGGGGCACAATCGGTCTGCTGAACCGCGAGGGAATGATCCTCACCAACGGATCAGCAGCGAAACTCAAAGATTCGGGACTTGTGGGCGTCAAATTCGCCCGGCCCGTCTGGACACAATAAAAGCAACCCTGTGGAAAAGACAATGGGCAAACTGCAGTCCGCCACCCAACCAGTGCGCTGGATCTACTTCATCTGGCCAAAAATACCTCGGGGGAGGCGCCATAGGCGGCGGGGGCAGAGCCCCCAATCGCAAAGCTTATAGATAATCCGAACGCTGGAGACCGTATTTGGCCATCTTTTCATTCAGCGTCCGACGCGGGAGGCAAAGCTCATCCATAACTGACGCAATCGAGCCCTTGTGCCTGCGCATCGTGTTGTCGATCAGCATTCGTTCGAATGCTTCAACATATTCCTTCAACGGCTTGCCTTCCGTCGTCATCACCGGTTGCATTTCTTCATGATCCGACATCAAAAGCGACGCGATCGTGCCTGATCCACGACGCGACTGCAGCACTGCCCGTTCGGCAATATTTATCAACTGACGTACATTACCCGGCCACGGGGCCTGCAACAGTTGCGCGGCCTCCTGCGCACTGACCTGAGGCGCGTCACACCCGTATTCCTCGGCAAATTGCTCGCTGAGACGGGTGAACAGGGTCAGGATATCCTCTCCGCGTTGACGCAAGGGTGGCATGGTGATGCGCAGCGCGGCCAAGCGATAGAACAGGTCCGGACGCAGAACGTCTTCTGACGTCTTACCCGCCTCCTGCAGGTTCGAGATCGCGACAATCCGTGTTTCCGCTGGCGTGCCCTGCTCGTTCATCACACTCAGCAGTTTAGCCTGCAACGTATCGCTCAGCGCCTCGACATCTTCCAGAACCAGCGTGCCGCCGCGGGCCTCTTCGATGGCGGGCAGTTGCGCATCTTCCGGCATCATCGGTCCAAACAGCCGCTTGGCCAGCGCGTCTTCTTCCAGCGCGGCACAGGAAACCAGAACAAACTTTTTGCCTGCGCGGCTGCCCACGGCATGAAGCGCATGTGCGACCAGAGTTTTGCCGGTTCCGGTCTCGCCGTCGATTAGCACATGACCGTCGGCCTGACCGAGGTCCAGAATATCCTCACGCAACCGTTCCATGACCGGGCTGGCTCCGATCAGCTTATTCATGATCTGCGTACCACCGGACAACTCACGCCGCAGCGCCCGGTTGTCCAGCGTCAGACGGCGCGCATTGCTGGCGCGTTTGGCCAGTTCGGACATGCGATCCGGATTGAATGGTTTTTCAAGAAAATCAAATGCACCGACCCGCATTGCCTCGACCGCCATAGGAACATCGCCGTGGCCTGTAATCATGATCACCGGCAAGGTGCTGTCAGCCCCCATCAGCTTTTTCAAAAGCTGGATGCCATCCATCCCCGGCATCTTGATGTCCGAGATCACGATCCCCGGATAATCCGGGCCCAGAACCTTGAGCGCATCTTCCGCGCTGGCAAAGGTTTCCGTGTCATATCCGGACAAAGCTAGCCACTGGCTGATCGACTGGCGCATGTCCTGTTCGTCATCCACAATGGCAATTTTCATGGCCTGTGCCATAGTCATTCCTCGTTATTCCGCGGCCTCAAGGCCGTCGCTTCCCAGTGCTGGCAACTGCACTTCAAACACCGCACCGCCGTATTGGCCGTTGCGCGCAGTCAGCCGTCCCCCATGGTCGTTCACGATCCCCGACGAGATGGCAAGCCCCAGCCCCACCCCATCTCCGGGTTGTTTGGTGGTATAGAACGGCTCGAACAGGTTCTCGATATCCTCGATCCCATGCCCGTTATCGCGCACGGTCAGAACCGCCGTATCCCCCGCAGCAAGGATGATTTCCACATCCGGATCTGCCACTGATTTGGTGGCGTCCAACGCGTTTCTCAAGAGGTTAACCATAACCTGTTCGATCCGCATCCGATCCCCCATCACGATCACGGGTTCCTCAGGCAGTATCTGAGTGATCTTCACATGCCGCTGACGCAGCTGCGGCTCCATCATAGATAAGGCCGAGGCCAGTGCTTCCCCAAGATTTACAGGTGAAAATGCATCTGCCCCCTTACGTGCGTAAGACTTGAGCTGTCGCGTAATCGCCCCCATCCGCTCAATCAGACCATCGATACGGACAAAGCTGGCAAGAGCCTCTTCGGGTCGGTTTCGACGCAACAGAAGGCGGGCTCCGGCCAGATAGGTTTTCATTGCAGCCAACGGTTGATTCAGTTCGTGACTGACCGCCGCCGACATCTCACCCAAAGCCGCGAGTTTTGAACTTTGGGCAAGGGTCTGTTCGGCCAAATCCAACGTCTTTTCAACCCTTTCGCGCTCAGCGATTTCTCGCTGTAGCCTTGCGTTCAATGCGCGAAGCTCTGCCGACTCGCGTTGAAACAGGGTCATGCGCAACGTGGCACGCCGGCTCAGCGCGTAGAAGGCCAGCGCCAGAAGAATCGCAAAACCCATGATTTCCAGCGCCAGTACGCTGTTCACTTTTTCCCGGATCGAGGCATACGTCGTGAACGATGTCATTTGCCAACCACGGAATGGAATGCGTGATTGCAGGCGCATGACAGCCTCGCCTTGCAGATACGCATCCGGAGGCAGCGCGGTCCAATCGGTTGTTGCGCGAATGGCGCGCTGGATCGCCCCTTGCGGCGGCTGACGCAGCAATGCCGATCCCTCGTCGAGGCCCCGCCAGCGCGGTTCCGTGGACAAAATGATGGTGCCGGTGCTGTCAGCGACCATTACTGCATCCGAAATACCGGCCCAGGCCTGTTCGAATTTTTGCAGGTCAACTTCGACAACGATTACGCCGAGGATTTCCGCGCTGTTTTCCAACCTTCGGGAATAAACAAAGCTGTATCCGCCCGATTCCTTGGGAAAAACGGAAAAGATCGTCGCATTCGACCGGATCGCGTCCACAAAATACGAGGTGTTCCTATGCGCCTCACCCAGTTTGTTCCGATCCGTCGCCGCAACCGTTCGCCCGTCGCCGTCCAGCAACATCAGAGAAGCTGCGCCGATCTCTTCGACGAATGAGATCAAGCGCTGCGTTGACAGGGAATAATCGCTGGACTGTAGCGCCGATATCAGCGTCGGGTCTCGCGCCAGCAATTGCGGAACGATCGAATTTCGGCGCAATTCGCTCAGCAAGTTGCCCGAGTACAGCGCAAGGCGCAGCTCTGCCCGGTTGCGCGTAGATTCGGTGAATCTGTCGGTCAGCAGCCGGTTGGTGACCCAGACCGTCGAAATTGTCGCCACCAACAGAATAAGAACAGCCAACCGTAGCCGCCATCCCAACGGGGCACCGCGAAACGGTTTCAACATTTTTGACCAGCCTGATCGCACGTCGGAGTTCATGGTCAGACGTTACGCTTGGGCGGGCATGACCTCAAGTCACGCTGATTCAAACACGCCTGACAATGCGCGGAACAGCGCCGCCCCGTCGGTGCCGCCATGCCCTTCATCTGCAGCACGCTCGGGGTGCGGCATCATCCCCAGCACGCGGCGGTTTTCTGAAAGGATACCAGCAATATCACCGACCGAGCCGTTGGGATTCTCGGTATAGGAGAACGCAATCCGGTCCTGATCCTTCAAAGCCGCCAGCGTCGTGTCATCTGCAAAATAGTTGCCATCATGATGCGCAATCGGGATACCAATCACATCGCCCGCGTTGTAGCCTTCGGTAAACACGCTGTCGCTGGTTGCTACCTTCAGACCCACAGTTTTGCAGATGTATTTCAGCCCGGCATTTCGCAACAATGCGCCCGGCAGGATGCCAGTTTCCGTAAGAACCTGAAATCCGTTGCAAATCCCGACCGCATATCCACCACGTTCAGTGTGGGCGACGACGGCCTTACAGATCGGCGATTGCGCGGCAATTGCACCGCAGCGCAGATAGTCACCATAAGAAAAACCGCCCGGAACGCCCACGATATCAATACCTTCCGGCAGTGCTGCGTCCTTGTGCCAGACCATATCAACCTGAAAGCCGGCCTGTTCAAAGGCGACCGCGAGGTCTCGGTCACAGTTGGATCCGGGGAATACGATTACGGCTGCGCGCATGGCGGGCCCTCCTACGAGACAAAATCGGTGACAACCGCAACACCCGGAGGCGTTGGATGGTCAAAGGCGGCAAGCTCAGCGCTTACCTGGTTCAGTGATATTTTACGTGTGACCAACGGGCTCAGGTCGATCCCCCTGCCCGCAATCAGCGACAACAAAGATGGATAGCGCCAGCTTGGCATTCCACGCGTTCCGAAGACAGAAAGCTGCCCGGAATAGAGCACATCCATCGGAAGCGTCATCTGCGTGTGATCCCCGGCAGGCATTCCGATCTGCACCATGCGCCCCAACTTACGCAGGGACCTCATCGCAGAAACAGTTGTCACCTCGGCCCCAAGCGCCTCAATCGCGACATGGGCACCGCCGCCGGTGATATCCTTCACCGCTTGCGGCGCATCGCAGGTTGCTGCATTGACGACCGCATCTGCGCCCAGAGTTTTGGCATAGTTCAACTTGTCATCCGCAATGTCGACCACGACGACCCGAGCGCCAAGCGCTTTGCCCAATAGCAGCGTGGAGATCCCAACACCGCCACCGCCGAAGACAGCGATCCACTCTCCGCCCTGTACTTGGGCACGGCCGACCAGCGCCTGCCAGGCCGTTGTCACCCGGCACCCCAAAGCGGCCGCAACCTCGGGCAAGATACTGTCGGGCAATGACGTCAGGTTCGCATCGGCATGAGCCACCGCGACATATTCCGCAAATGCTCCGTCACAGGTGAAGCCCGGTACAACCTGATCGGGACAGATCGTCTGATGACCCTGCGCGCAATCCGGGCAATGCCCGCAGGCAAGGATAAAAGGCGCGATTACCCGATCTCCGACGTGCCAGCGTTTGACACGCGCGCCGACCGAAACCACCTCGCCACAATATTCATGACCGGGGGTCATGGGTAAGACAACGTCCGGATCGGAACCAGACCATGCGTGCCAGTCTGATCGACAGACGCCGCAGGCCAGTACCCGTACCACAACGCCATCTTCTGCAGGTACGGGGTCAGGGATCTTCGTCACCTCAAGCGGTTGACGATAGCTGATCAGACGCGCGGCCCGCATCAATCAGACCAGTTCGATCTCGTAGCGTTCGATAACCGTGTTGGCCAATAGCTTTTCGCACATCTTGGTCACATCCGCTTCGGTCGCACCCTCGGCCAGATCAAGATCGATAACCTTGCCTTGGCGCACACCTTCGACCTGATCAAAGCCCAATGCGCCCAATGCGTGCCGTACTGCTTCGCCCTGCGGGTCCAGCACCCCGGTCTTGAGCATCACATGAACCCGTGCTTTCATTTTGGCAACTCCACCTGCGGGCCTCAATCCAGAGCCCATTTCGTTGCGCGGGGGATAGCGCGCCTGATAATTTTGAACAACCCTGTTTCCCACGCAGTTTGCCGCAGGCTTTCAACTAGCCCCCGCCTTTGATCAACCCCGGATAATGCGTGTCGACTGCATTGAATGTACCGGTCAGAACCATCTCGACCGCGACGGCGACCAGCAGGATTGCCATGATCCGGGTCAGTACGTTGATCATTGTTTCTCCGAGAAGGCGGGAAATTTGGTCCGCAAACAGCAAGCCCAGCCCTACGATTGCACAAGCAATCAGCACGGCCGTGCCCAGGGTCACTATTTCTGCTCCGTTTGAAAGTTGATGGGAAAAGACAATGGTGACCGCAATGGTTCCTGGACCGATGGTCAGCGGAATCGCCAGCGGAACGATCGCGAAATTCAGTTTTCGCTCATGCCCGTCTGCCGCGGCGGCTTTGTCCCCTGGTGGGCGGTCTTCTGCTTTCAGCATGGTCATGCCGATGCCGAATATGATTATTCCGCCTGCTATCCGAAACGACGGAACATCAATGCCAAATATTGCCAACACTTCTTCGCCAAGCACGACTGCGATCAATGCAATGACTGTAACCGAAATCGTCACTGTAATCGCAACATGACGCCGCTCAGACGGAGTGCAGTTCTTGGTCATGCTCAGAAAGATCGGGATATTGTAGAGCGGGTTGAAGATCGCAAGAATTGCGGCCAGAAACTTCAGAAAAACCGCCTGATCAAACAGTTCCGCCATCAAAATATCACTCTGACTTCGCGCCGCTTCAAACAACTGGGGCAACCATGCTTTACTGCAAGCGAACCTGTCAAACCGTAAAACGTGAAAAAAGTGCCACTTCGTCCAAAGCGGCACATTCAAGAAAATCAAACCGGCTATGGCTTAGTTGATAAGCGTCGGTTTTGTGACGTTGCTGTTAGGCAGAACACCCAAACGGCGCGCAACTTCGGAATATGCATCCGTCAGGTTGCCCAGATCCCGGCGGAACACGTCCTTGTCCAGTTTCTGACCGGTCTCGATATCCCACAGGCGGCAGCTATCGGGGCTGATTTCGTCGGCCACGATCAGGCGTTGATAATCGCCATCGAAGACACGCCCGATTTCGATCTTGAAATCAACTAGACGGATGCCGACCGCCAACATCACACCGCTCATGAAATCATTCACCCGCAATGCAAGGCTAAGGATATCGTCCATGTCCTGCTGGCTGGCCCAGCCAAAGGCAGCAATATGTTCCTCGGTGACCAGCGGATCCCCCAGCGAGTCGTCTTTATAGCAATACTCGACAATCGGGCGCGGCAGCTGCGTGCCTTCTGCAATACCCAGTCGCTTGGACATTGTGCCAGCTGCATAATTGCGCACGATCACTTCCAGCGGAACGATTTCGCAATTACGAACCAATTGCTCGCGCATGTTCAAACGGCGTATAAAATGGTTTGGAACACCGATCTGCGTCAGGCCAGTCATAAAATACTCGGACAGGCGGTTGTTCAGCACACCCTTGCCGTCGATCACATCTTTCTTTTCGGCGTTGAACGCGGTGGCGTCATCCTTGAAATACTGAACGATCGTGCCAGGTTCCGTACCTTCGTAAAGAATCTTGGCCTTGCCTTCGTAGATTTTCTTGCGACGCGCCATAAGCGACCCTTCCAGTCAGTGCAGAGGGATTGAGTCCCCTCACGTTGGCGTCCTCATAGTCCAAGCACCCTTTTCCCGCAAGTTCATGTACCCGAGAGGCTTTGACGCAGCGCAAATCCCTTGCGCACGGGACGTCGTATAGTCATATCATCAGGAAAGAAGATGTAACCCAAGAGGTCCTCACCCTATGACCACGTTCGACGAACGCGAAAATGCCTTTGAAGCCAAGTTTGCCCACGATGAAGAGATGCAGTTCAAGGCACAAGCCCGC
Source organism: uncultured Ruegeria sp. (assembly GCF_947497005.1). GTDB lineage: Bacteria > Pseudomonadota > Alphaproteobacteria > Rhodobacterales > Rhodobacteraceae > Ruegeria. Next base: position 147,059 of record NZ_CANMFF010000003.1, read on the forward strand.
TGCAACAAACTTCTGGGCCTTTGGGCAGCTGAAAAGCTGGGCAAATCCGGTGCTGATGCAGAAGAGTATGCAAAGACGGTTGTGATTTCAGACTTCGAAGAAGCCGGGCACGAAGACGTCGTACGCAAAGTGTCCGGAGATCTTGGCAGCCTGTCCTCGGATGATGAGATCCGTGCAAAAATGGCCGAGCTCTTGCCGGAAGCCAAGGCACAGGTCCTCAGCGAAACGGACTAGCATTGGCACACAGCTCATGATCTTCATGAGTTTTATGAATTTGATTTGACGCCCTCGTCATGAGACACGGGGCGTCTCTATTTCATTACGGCGTTTTGCGCCTTTTCCTGGAACAATCTTATGACAAACGCGCTAAGCAAGCTTCTGGAAACCAACGGTGCCATTCTGGCGGATGGTGCAACCGGGACCAATTTGTTCAACATGGGCCTGCAGTCCGGTGACGCGCCCGAACTTTGGAACGTGGATGCCCCGGACAAGATCCGGGCGCTGTATCAGGGTTCGGTTGATGCAGGCAGCGACCTGTTCCTGACCAACACCTTTGGCGGTACGTCGGCACGGTTGAAATTGCATGACGCGCATAACCGTGTGGGCGAACTGAATCGTGCCGGTGCAGAACTGGGCCGCGAGGTCGCTGACAAAGCCGAACGCCCAATTGTCGTGGCCGGGTCGGTTGGCCCTACCGGCGAGATCATGGAACCGGTTGGCAGCCTGTCTCATTCCGTGGCCGTGGAAATGTTCCATGAACAGGCTGAGGCACTGAAAGAAGGCGGCGTGGATGTGTTGTGGGTTGAAACCATAAGCGCGCCCGAAGAATTCCGCGCTGCGGCCGAGGCCTTTGCGCTGGCTAACATGCCCTGGTGCGGCACCATGAGCTTTGACACGGCAGGTCGCACCATGATGGGTGTGACCTCAGCCGATCTGGCCCTGCTGGTCGAAACCCTGCCAAACCCGCCCATCGCCTTTGGCGCAAATTGCGGAACCGGAGCGTCGGATATTCTGCGTACCGTTCTGGGTTTTGCTGCGCAGGGAACTGAACGTCCTTTGATCTCGAAAGGTAACGCGGGTATTCCGAAATATGTGGACGGCCATATCCATTATGATGGAACGCCCGAACTGATGGGCCAATATGCCGCCATGGCACGCGATGCCGGTGCGACGATCATTGGTGGATGCTGCGGTACCATGCCAGACCACCTGCGCAAAATGCGTGAGGCACTGGATACCACGTCTCGTGGTGAACGCCCGACTCTCGATCAGATCACCGATGCATTGGGTCCGTTCTCTTCGGCCTCAGATGGTACGGATGACGAAGCGGCACCGGAGCGCCGCACGCGCCGCCGTCGCCGCGCCTGATATCAACCTGATCAGCGCCCTTCGAATTTCGGAGGGCGTTTTCCCATGAAGGCCACCACACCTTCCGCAAAATCCCGAGACCGGCCACATTCCCCTTGCAGGTGCGCCTCGGTTGCAAGCTGCTGTTGCAGAGTGTTTTCATAGGTTCCGCGAATGGCCTGCTTGATCGCGCCATAGGCAGCTGTGGGCCCATTCGCCAGATACTCTGCTCTCTTGCGCCAGTGTTCGGCAAATATGTCATCCGGTACAGCTTCCCAGATCATACCCCATTCATCCGCCTGCCTCGCGGTGACCTTGTCTGCAAACAAGGCCGCGCCCATCGCCTTGGCCAGTCCCATCTGGCGTGGCATGAACCAGGTTCCCCCGGCATCAGGAAGCAGACCGATACGGGCAAAGGCCTGCAGGAAATAGGCGTTTTCGCTTGCAATCACCACGTCGGTGCAAAGGGCAAGATTGGCCCCTGCCCCGGCGGCCGGTCCGTTCACCGCTGCAATTGTGGGCACCGGGCAGCTATGGATCGCTTCCAGCATCGGTTCGTATTCGTCGCGCAGCGATCGTTCCAGATCGATCTTGCCGGTCGACGATGCGTCACCCAGATCCTGCCCGGAACAAAACGCCGGTCCTGCCCCCGTGATGGCGATACAGCGGGCCTTGACGGCCGCGTCTTTCATTGCATGAGTGATCTCTGCCCGCATCTGAGTGGTCAGCGCGTTCATCTTGTCCGGCCTGTTCAGCGTCAGAATCGCCAGACCATCTGTAATTTCCAGAGCAACCGTTTCGTAATTCATGAAAACCCTCCCGTCGCGCCACGTGTTTTTGCACACTTACTGGCCCGGGCGGAACGGGAAAAGCAGAACCATGCGTCAGTCTTCAAGAATTTGTCGTAGACGCTCCTTCTCAGCCGCGCTCAGACCTTTGGTTTCAACAGAAGCATGAGCCCTGGCACGGTTCCGTAAGAAGTTCAGTCCAACACCGGCAGCAATCAGCAACATGATCGGTCCGGCCAGCCACAAAAACACGTTCGACCCGCTGGTTGTGGGCTTGAGCAGCACATACTCGCCATACCGATCAACGATAAAGGCGATTGCCTGTTCGTCGGTGTCCCCGGCAACCAGGCGTTCCCGAAGGAGCAGACGCAAATCGCGCGCCAGATCAGCGTTGCTTTCGTCTATGCTCTCGTTGCGACACACGAGGCAGCGCAACCCGGTACTGAGGTCACGTGCTCGTTGTTCCAGAACGGGATCGTCCAGAACTTCGTCAGGCTGAACCGCAAACATGGGCGTTGCGAGCATCATCAGAATCAAAACAAGGCGTTTCATTCCGCAGGTACTCCGCCAACTGGGGTTTTCCTGGCACCTGCAGCCACCCGGAACCGCCTGTCACACAGGCTCAGAACACCGCCAAGCGCCATCAGGATACATCCGGCCCAAATCCAGTTCGCCAAAGGTTTGATATAGGTTCGCATGACCCAGCCACCATCTGCCTGCTGGTCGCCGATCACAACGTAAAGATCTCCGAGGAACCTATAGTCAATCGCGGCTTCAGTCGTGGGCATCCGCGCGACAGGGTAGTCCCGTTTCTCGGGATGTAATGTCCCGATTGGCTGGCCATTCTTTGCAATCAAAACGTCGGCAGTGGTCGAGAAATAATTCGGCCCCTCAACCTGACGCACATCTTGCAGCGTCAACGTGAACTGCCCAACGTCGAAAGGTTGGTTGGGTTGAGCGACACGAATATCCTCGGCTTCCCATGCTGTCAGACCAGCAATGGCAAAGATAGTGACGCCCAGCCCGGTATGTGCAACTGCCTTGCCCCAATCGGCGCCCGGCAGGCGGAACAAACGTTTCAGGCTGCCGTTTCGACCCGTACGGCTCCAAATATCAACGACAGCGCCGAAGGCGATCCATGCGCCTAGGAACAGACCCACTGGTCCCAGCGCGCTGCGTCCGGTCTGCATTGCCCAGACAAGCAGTGAAACCGCCAGCGCAAGGCCAAACGCATAGCGCAACGACCACACCGTTTTCCCGATCCGTCCCCGTTTCCAGGGCAGCATTGCCCCGATCGGCAAGACAAGGCCCAGCACGACCATGAAAGGAGAGAACGCAGCGTTGAAAAACGGTGCCCCGACCGAGAGTTTGCGATCAAACATCATCTCGGCCACCATCGGCCACATCGTGCCGACAAAAACAACGAAACAGCTAACCGCCAGCAGGACGTTATTTACAATCAGCGCGCTTTCACGACTGACCATGCCGAAGACACCCTTGGCCTCCATCGCCTGCGCCCGTGCCGCGAACAAGGTGAGCGCCCCGCCGATGAAAATCACCAGAATGAACAGGATGAACACACCTCTTTCCGGGTCATTGGCAAATGCATGAACCGAAGTCAGCAGCCCAGACCGAACAATGAATGTCCCGATCAGAGAAAACCCGAAGGCGATGATGGCCAGCAGAATGGTCCAGCTTTTCAGCGCCTCGCGCTTTTCAACAACGATTGCCGAATGCAGCAGCGCCGCTGCAAGCAGCCACGGCATGAACGAGGCGTTCTCGACCGGGTCCCAGAACCAGAATCCACCCCAGCCCAGCTCGTAATAAGCCCACCACGATCCCAGCGCGATGCCGATGGTCAAAAAGACCCAGGCAGCCAGCGTCCAGGGTCGAACCCAGCGCCCCCAGGCTGCATCGATGCGGCCTTCGATCAGCGCGGCGATGGCGAAGCTGAACGCCATGCTCAGCCCGACATAGCCGAGATACAAAAACGGCGGATGGAAGGCCAATCCTGGATCCTGCAGCAAAGGATTCAGATCGCGCCCGTCAAACGGCGCGATCGCCAACCGGTCAAACGGGTTCGAAGTGAACAGGATAAAGGCAAAGAAAGCGACGCCGATCGCTGATTGAACAGAAAGCACACGCGCCTTGAGGCTCGGAGGCAACCCACCCCCAAAGAAGGCCGCCATCGCTCCAAACAGAGTGACGATCAATACCCACAGCAACATCGACCCTTCGTGGTTTCCCCACGTCCCGCTGATCTTGTAAAGCATCGGCTTTGCCGAATGGCTGTTTTCGACCACGATCCGCAGCGAAAAATCTGACGCTATGAAGGCCCACATCAAGGCGCCGAAGGAGAACGCAGTCAACAGAAACTGGACGATGGCAGCAGGTTCTGCAAATGCCATCCAGCCGGTCCAGTTTTTTGCTGCCCCGATCAGAGGCACCACGCTTTGCACGATGGCGACAAAAAAGGCGAGGATAAGGGCGAAGTGGCCAAGCTCTGTAATCATGTCCCGGAATATACTCCGACGCCGAACCGGGGGCCATTAACTTTCGCCTGATCCGGGCGCACATAGTGTCGCGGGTCAGGGCCGCCGAAGCTTGCGCCAATCGTTCAATGCCGCGTTCGCATCAGGGTGCGATACATTCTGTATCAGGTTGGCATCGGGGCCAGGATCAGCGACGCCCGGGCTGTCGCTTCGCATGGCACGTACTCTTTCGATATTGGTCATGACGGTCGGCAACCGCTGCATAGTTGCACCGATATCCCGCTGAAAATCCTGCATTTTACTTTGATGGCGCGCACCAAAATAGAAAGACACGATCACACCCAGCAACCACCACAAAGGTTCAGGAACAAGCGCAATACCCTGCATCCGCTCTGCGAACCAAAGCGGATCTACCATCGCGGCAACGAACAAACCTAGTGTTCCCAGTGCCAACGCCGGACGAGGCAAACGGTTGACGCCATCCATGAAGCGGTCGAAGTATCCTTTTTGCGGGGCCTGGAACTCAGCACCAAACTGAGACATGGCCTGCTGTTGAACCCCTGTCATTCGTTGCGCGTTCGCCTCTGTATTTTCCCGATAAATTTCAACGGTTTCCCGCACCGCGTTGCGGCCGTTTCCGAACAATAACGCCAAAACCCCCGAGATCAGCCCCATCCCGCAACCCTTTCTTTGAACTCATCTTTTGACAAATGATAGCGCGGCGACAGAAACTCTTCGACCCGTTTGATCCAACCGCCTTTGCCACCGGACCGGGTGCGCGCATATTTTCTGGATGCAGGACGCCTATCGGCGAGTCGAAAATAGTAGTTCCGCCGCGCCACGCCATATGCATCGCGTAACGCGTTTGGGTCAGGCAGCGCGGCGTCTTCGCAGGCCCGCGCCGTATGAGGGCCGATTACGCCGTCCGCCACGACACCCCACCCCATGTCACGCAGAAGCCGTTGCAGGATCTTAACCGCCTGCGCACCAGCATTCACGTACATATCAAAGACTGAAGCATGCAGAATTTCCGGCAACAGCGCGATGCGCGGTTTTTCGAAGTAGTGCTGAACAAAGATGTCGACTGCTTTGCGCCGGGTTAGCGCGCGCACATCAGTTACATCGACCGTTCCGTCCTCGGTCAAATCCAATCTCAACCTGCGCATAGTATGGATCGTGACACCGAACTTGGTTGCTCCACCCGGATCGTCAGGATCACTAACGAATCCGCCTTCTCGATCCACAATTTCACTGGCAATTTGCCGAACAGTTTGCATACAACCCTCGCAACGTTAGGTGGCTGCGACAATCCGGAAGAAGGATTAACAGGACTGAATGAATAAGGGCGCTGCCTGCCCTCTGCACGCAACGCCCTCAATCCCGAAAACCGATTTTATCAGCTGTCTTCAGCCTCTTGGTAAACGCCCTGTTCTTTCAACGCGTCCACAACTTCTTTTGGCATATAGGTTTCGTCATGTTTGGCAAGAATTTCAGTAGCTTCAAACACGCCATTGACGTAACTTCCGGTACCAACCATACCTTGGTTTTCCGTGAACAGATCAGGTAAAACACCAGTGAACGAGACCTTAACGCTTTCGCCGCCATCGGTGACGACAAAATGTACGGTTTCACCCTGCCCACGGATGATCGAGCCTTCTTCGACCAAGCCGCCGATCCGGAATATTTCGGTTGGTTTGGGCGGTTCCGCGATCACTTCGCTGGGCGAACGGAAAAAGTTGATGCCGTCCTGCAGCGCCCAACCAATCAACGCTGTTGCCGCAACCAAGGCAACGACAGCTACCATAATGACCTGAACTCGACGACGTTTCTTGAGCGTTTTCATACCGTCCTCACGGGAAAAGCGGGGCCATCATCAGACCCTGGGTTTCAACCTCACCTAACATCAGGTTGGCGTTCTGCAAGGCTTGGCCACTGCTACCTTTTGTCAGGTTATCCAGCGCCGCGACCACAATCGCGCGCCGTTCGATCCGGTCTGCGACCACTCCGATATGGCAATAATTCGACCCGCGTACATGATGGGTTGAAGGGGTCTCGCCCATCGGCAGCATCTGGATGAACAGCTCATTCGAATAAGCCTTGGTTAGGGTCTCGTAGACGCTCAGCGGATCGCCTTTTACATACGTCGTGGCCAGAATGCCCCGATTGGCCGGAATAAGGTGTGGTGTGAACTGCACATGTACCGTGCGCCCAGCCAGCTTCGAAAATTCCTGATCAAACTCGCCCAGATGCCTGTGCGTCCCTCCGACGGCATAAGCGTTGCTGCCTTCGCTCAGTTCGGCGTGCAGCAGGTTCTCTTTCAAGGACCGCCCTGCCCCGGATACTGCGCATTTCAAGTCCAGTACGATATCGTCCAGATCAATAACCCCGGTAGAAATCAGCGGCCTCAGAACGTATTGCCCGGTTGCAGCATTACACCCAGTGCCGGCTACCAGACGTGCGCCCTTTATCTCATCGCGATAGAACTCAGTCAGGCCATAAACAGCCTCTACCTGTTGTTCCAGCGCGGTATGCGGGTTTCCATACCATTTCTCATACTCATCAGGGTCGGTCAGCCGGAAATCGGCAGACAGATCGATGATCTTCAGGTTTTTGGGTAGCGCGCTGATCACTTCCTGACTGGTCTTGTGCGGCAGCGCACAAAAACACAGATCGATCTGGGAAAAGTCAATCTCCGAGATCTTGCACAGATCCGGCAGGTCCATGTGGCGCAGATGTGGGAAAACCTGTGCCATGCTCATGCTTGCCTTACGTTCCGCAGCCAGCGCAACGATATCCATGTTCGGGTGCTCGGCGATCAGCCGCACCAGTTCAGCGCCGGTATAGCCCGAAGCGCCCAGTATTGCGATTTTATGGGTCATGTCAGACCTCTTTCACTTGGGTGTCACATGTCACGACCGCCGATGCGACGGCCTTGAAATAAGGGAAACAGAGCGGCTGAGTCCTTGACCTAAGTCAGGCAGCCTCGAACGTGATTTGTCGTCGGAGAAACTGCGTCGCCCGGTCGCTGACGACATTTGGTTTGCCTGTCGTCAGGAAACCTCCTGCCCCGTCTCCCGACATGTTCGGATGCCGTTGCAGGTAGTCCGCCAGACTTTCAGCAACAAGCTTACCTTGGCTGTAGACTTTCACATCTGATCCCAAAGCCGTCTGAAATGCTTCCGCCATCAGCGGGTAATGCGTACAGCCCAGAATGGCCGCCTGCGGTTCAGGCATCTTGCGTTTGAGAGCATCCACATGGCTGCGCACCAGCGCCTCTGCCAGGATCATGTCGCCCTCTTCGATGGCATCCACGACACCACCACAGGCCTGCGCCTCGACATCCACACCGATGGCCCGGAAAGCCAACTCACGCTGAAAGGCCCGGCTTGAGACGGTTGCAGGGGTCGCAAACAGCGCAACGTGCTGTACATCAACCTCGCGCGGTGGAGAGTTGTCACCCCATTGCCGCTCGGTCAGCGCTTCGATCAGGGGAACAAAAACACCAAGAACCCGCTTGCCTTCGGGCACGCCCTCTTCCTGCATCCGGCGCAATGCCGCGGCACTGGCCGTATTGCAGGCCAGAATCACAAGATTGCAGCCACGCGCCCAAAGATCGTGAACGGCCTTGCGTGTCAGTTGATAGATATTCTCGGCATCGCGCACACCGTATGGCGCATGTGCGCTGTCCGCAAAATACAGAAAATCAACGTCCGGCAGACGTTTCTGCGCGGCGTTCAGGACGGTCAATCCGCCTAACCCGGAATCAAAGATACCTACTGCCATTTGCCCCTTCAGGCGCGATGCCGTTCCTCAAATTCATAGCCGTAATCATAAGATTTCAGCGGCGTTGGAGACAGCTCATACGTGGCTTTGCGCAGGAAATCCATCATCTTGCGCGTATCCTTGCCCAACGGGTCCAGAATGTCGCGCCCGACAGGTTCGCCGATCACCACTTTGACTGGTGTATCGACGCGTTTTTTGAACTCTTTGATCAACAATCCCATACGCAGTGTCGAGTGCAGGTGACTAGCAATCTGGAACAGACGAGACGTGTGACCGTCAAAGAAAACAGGCACAACAGTAGCGTTCGACTTTGCCACCATACGGGCCGTAAAGCCGCGCCAACCCGGATCCATGGGATGCGCGAACGGACTGACACCCGTGCTAACCGTGCCGCCGGGGAATATCCCGATCGCGCCACCTTCGCCAAGATAGTTCAGCGCGGTCCTTCGGGTGTCCAGGTTTAGCTTCATCGCCTCTTTCGTCTCATCAAACGAAACAGGCAGAACGATACGGTTCAACTCTTCGGCCTTGTTGAAAACGCGATTTGCAAGAATGCGGAAATCACCACGAGTCTGAGACAACATGTGACCCATCATCAAGCCATCCAGAATTCCGTATGGATGGTTTGCGATTAGGATCAGGGGTCCATCTTTTGGAATATTCTCCAGCGACCCGCCCACGACATCCAGAGACAATCCATAGCGATCAACCATAACTGCCCAGAAATCGCGACCTTGCGCGACCTCAGTTTCGTACCCGTCCGCCCGCTTGATCAGGCGCAACCGGCCCGTCGTGTTTTCCATCAGCCTGATGACCATCCGTCCGCCCTTGGTTTCGGCGGAATGGGCATACGAGATGTCACGAACGACATGACGGTCAGAAGGCATTTGGGTCTCCGGTTTGCTGTCTACAAAATAGATGCAGACAGCAAATTTGCCTAGCTATCGTGACAAACCTGTGACGTTTTATTCTGCGGCGGCCCGGACTTCGGGTCCACCGCTACGAATGGTTGCCAGCAATTCTTCGCGTCGTTTGGCTGCCTTAGCTTCGTTCTCAAGCAAAATCGGGCCAAATCCGCGAATTTCCAAAGGCAGACGGGCCAAAGCGGATACCGCGTCATGTGTCTGCCGTGATATCAAAAGCAATACCTCTCTCATGTCCTTTTCGTATTGCCGGATCAAAGCACGCTCCATCCTGCGCTCGGATGAATAGCCGAAGATATCCAGCGGGGTTCCGCGCAGTGACTTCAACTTGGCCAACAGCTTCAACGGGCCCATAACAGCCTCACTGAAAGCACGCTTGCGGGATCTGCCGTTTCTTTTCGACCCTCCGAAAATCGGCGGAGCCAGATGGAAGGTCATTTTGAAATCACCGTCAAACTCGACCGCGGCCTTTTTCCGGCTGTCTAGCAGAAGTCGGGCCACTTCGTATTCATCCTTATACGACAACAGCTTGTGATAGCCCTTCGCCACTGCCTCGCGGATATCGGGATCATCCACGCCATCCACCAGTTTGCGATACCGCTTCGCCAGCCGGGCGCTTTGGTAGTCGGTCAGGTGCTTGGCGCGAAACTCGATAATCTGGTCTAGTGATTTGGGCAACTCAGCCACCGACGGAGCGAGTATGGCGGCTGCATCTTCGGGATGCAGTACAGCCCAGCGACCTATTTCAAATGCCCGTTTGTTTCGTTCTACTGCCGTACCATTCAAATCAATGGCGTCAAAAATTGCCCGTTGGCTGACCGGTAGCAGCCCACGTTGCCAGGCTGCGCCGAAGATCATCATGTTGGAATAGATCGAATCTCCCATAACAGCGCGCGCCAAATCCGTCGCGTCGAACAGGGAAACACCTTCTTTCAGACGCGCCTGCAACGCCAGCTCCAACTGATCGGCGGGAATGCGAAATTCGGTATCGCGGGTGAAATCTCCAGTGACCGTTTCATGGCTGTTTACAACAGCACCGGTACGACCGGTTCGCGTCAGTCCCAGCGTCTTGGCACCAGCCGAGACCACAAGATCTCCACCGATTAAAGCGTGGGCCTCTCCGGTCGCCACCCGAATGGCGCTGATGTCCTCTGGGCGGTTGGCCAGGCGGCAGTGAATATGCACCGCACCACCTTTCTGCGCCAGCCCTGCCATTTCCATCATTCCGGCACCCTTGCCGTCTATCTGAGCGGCTTGCGCCAAAACCGCACCAATTGTTACGACACCGGTACCACCGACGCCAGTAATCACGACGTTATGCGTTCCGTTGATTTCAGGAAGAACAGGCGACGGAAGATCAGGCAAATCAATCTCGGTGGTCGCCTCTTTGCGGATATTCGCGCCCTCAAGCGTTACAAACGACGGGCAGAACCCGTTCAGACACGAGAAGTCCTTGTTGCAACTTGACTGATCGATGGCTCGCTTACGGCCCAGCTCGGTTTGCTTCGGAACGATCGACACGCAATTCGACTGTACGCCACAATCGCCACAGCCTTCGCAGACATCGGTGTTGATAAACACGCGCTTGTCAGGATCGGGAAATGTGCCGCGCTTACGGCGCCGACGCTTTTCCGCCGCGCAGGTCTGAACATAAACGATGACCGAGACGCCCTCGATCTCGCGGAATTTCTCCTGCACCTGCATGAGGTCCGCCCGCTCGTATGTCTGAACGCTCGCAGGTAACGCCTTGAAATTCACATCTTCCTTTTCGTCATAAACCACGGCAACGACTTGGACACCCATTGCTTTGACTTCGGCAACGATCCGTTCGGCCGTCAGGTCGCCTTCGTTATCCTGCCCGCCGGTCATGGCGACCGCGTCATTGAACAGGATTTTGAAGGTAATGCTCGTGCCTGCAGACAGGGCTGCCCGGATCGCCTGAACGCCGGAATGGTTGTAGGTGCCGTCGCCAAGGTTCTGGAACACATGTTGGGTGGATGAAAACGGAGCCTCACCGATCCAGTTCGCGCCTTCCCCACCCATTTGAGTGAAACCGGTCGTCTCGCGATCCATCCACTGAACCATGTAGTGACAGCCAATACCGGCATAGGCGCGGCTTCCATCGGGTACTTTGGTCGAGCTGTTATGCGGACAGCCCGAGCAGAAATACGGGAGCCGCGTCGCGATTTCCTGCGCGTTATCGGCCCGGCGCGCCTCGGACAACGATGCCAGCCCGGCCCGAATACCATCGGTTTCGCGCCCCTCTTCAATCAGGATTTCGCCTAGCTTTTCGGCAATCATGATCGGATCCAGCGCTCCACGAGTCGGGAAAAGTTCTTCCCGGTGCAACGTCCCGGCCCCGCCCTTGTACCAGCCATAGACCCTGCGTCCGCGGCGGTCGTCGAAAATGGCTTCCTTGACCTGAACCTCGATCAGCTTCCGCTTTTCCTCGACGATCACGATCAGATCCAACCCTTCGGCCCAGTCGTGGAACCCCGCCATATCCAACGGGAAGGTCTGCCCAACCTTGTATGTGGTGATCCCCAGCCGCTCCGCCTCGGATTCATCAATGTTCAGAAGCGACAAGGCGTGTGTCAGGTCCAGCCAGTTCTTTCCCGCCGCGACAAAGCCGATCTTGGCGCCGGGTTTGCCCCACATCCGCTTGTCCAGCTTATTGGCATGTGAAAACGTCTCGGCTGCGAACCTCTTGTAGTCGATAACACGTGTTTCCTGCAGATGCGGCGTGTCGCCCAAACGGATGTTCAATCCGCCATCCGGCATATCGAATTCCGGAACGACTACCTGCATCCGATCCGGGCTGCCATCCACGACCGAGGTGACCTCGATTGTGTCCTTCATCGTCTTCAGGCCGACCCAGACACCCGCGAAACGACTAAGCGCAAAGCCATAAATACCGTAGTCGAGGATCTCCTGAACGCCCGCGGGACTGACGATGGGCATATACATGTCGACCAGTGACCATTCGGATTGATGCAGAACGGTCGAGCTTTCGCCGGTATGGTCATCGCCCATTGCCATGAGCACACCACCATGCTGCGCTGTACCCGCCATATTCGCGTGGCGCATGACATCACCAGACCGGTCCACGCCCGGCCCTTTGCCATACCAAAGCCCGAATACCCCGTCGAATTTGCCATCGCCACGCAAACCCGCCTGTTGGCTGCCCCACAGAGCGGTGGCTGCCAGATCTTCGTTCAACCCGAACTGAAACGTGACATCGTTTTTGGCCAGCGGCTTTTGGGCTCTCGTCATCTGCTGATCAACAGCACCTAAAGGAGACCCACGATATCCTGTGACTAATCCCGCCGTGTTCAGGCCTGTTTGCCGGTCCCTGGCTTTTTGCATCAGCATCAATCGAACAAGCGCCTGAGTTCCGTTCAGAAGAACGGGGTTTTTCTCCAGATCAAACCGGTCATTTAATGTTATCTGCGGCTGGCTCATCAGACGTCTCCCCTCGTCAGATCAGTGTGCTTCATTTAGGTGCATTTTAGGTCATAAATCCTGACCTGTATAGAATTTATCCACTGATATGTAACGATTTCGTCCTTTGAATGTGGAACTTGTTACCTATTTCATATAGTCCTTCAGAAAGATAACGAAAGTTGCGGCGATGGATTGGGACAAGCTTAGAATATTTCACGCGGTAGCGGATGCAGGCAGCCTGACCCATGCCGGAGACAAGCTCAATTTGTCTCAATCCGCCGTGAGCCGGCAAATCCGCGCGCTGGAAGAATCGCTGGATGCCACCCTTTTTCACCGCCATGCCCGCGGGCTGATTCTTACCGAACAGGGTGAATTGCTGTTTGACGCCACGTCCGCCATGTCGAAACGACTGGACGCTGCAGCCGCGCGCATTCGCGACAGCGAAGAAGAGGTCTTTGGCGTCTTGCGGGTCACGACAACTTTCGGCTTCGGAACGCTCTGGCTGGCCCCGCGCCTGCCCAAGCTGTACGAGCAATACCCTGATCTGAACATCGACCTGATGCTTGAAGAGCGTGTTCTGGACCTTCCAATGCGCGAGGCGGATGTCGCCATCCGCATGAAGGAACCCAGTCAGGCCGATCTTGTGCGCAAACGCCTGATGACGGTTCAGATGATGTTGTATGCAACGCAAGACTATATCGAGACCCATGGCGGCATGCTGCAATCTCTGGAAGAGATCAAGAACCACCGGCTGATCTGTCAGACCCCTGCTGCGCCACAGGTCGGGGCCAGTGCGTCCATGGTGCGCCACTTGATGACCTTTAATCCCGGATCACTTCTGACAGTGAACAACTATTTCGGCGTTCTGCAGGGAGTTTTGCACAACCTGGGAATTGGGGTTCTGCCCGACTATGTTACGCAGGATTTTCCACACCTGGTGCCCATCCTTTCAGACATAGAAACAGCCGACGTTCCCGTTTATTTAGCCTATCCGGAAGAATTACGGCATTCAAAGCGCGTGGGCGCGTTCCGTGACTTCGTGCAAGATGAGATCATTGCGCAACGTAAGCAGTTGAAACAGATGGGAAAACTATAGCTATGCGCAGATAGCATATCGGACATGAAGAGATCACAGAGTTAATTATCTTGAACGTTCATAAACTGACCCCTAAATGAGCACTCGAAGGCGGTGATGCTGTAACGCTCATCATCTTCATACCTCCCTGTTGGACTTCGGCCGAGCTTAGTGCTCGGCCTTTTTTTTGGCCAAAGCATGGCATTAAGTCAGCGAAAGCTCTGGGAAAAATACACGCATAGGCATATGATCCCAAAAAAACGATACAATTTCGTGTTCGAGGGAAAATCCATGTTCCACCCACTCCGCCTCATGCTGGCGATCGTCTCCGCTTTATTCTTAGCGGTGCCACTATATGCACAAGACACTGGCTCAACTTCTACTGTAACCATTCCAGAAGACCTGACACCCGAACAGGTCGACGATCTGGTTGCGCGCATGTCCGACGATCAGGTGCGCGCAATACTGTTGGACCGGCTTGATGCAGTTGCTGAAAAACAGGCTGCCGAAGAGGCCGACGTCCAAGACCCGCTGACGGAATTGAGCGAGATCTGGGCCGAGATGGTCTCGTCGTGGACACATGTTCTGACCACGCTTCCCAACATTGTCACGGCGCAGATTACCGCGTTCGGCAATTTTGGTGACACGTTCGGAACGACTGGTGTCTTTACACTGTTCGGGCTGATCCTTTCAGTGCTGGCCGTCGGTTTCATAGCCGAAAAGCTGTTCATCTTCCTGACCCGTCGTTGGCATGAAGCAACCGAAGTCGCGGATGAGGCCGATCTTCGGGGTGCGGTCAGCTACCTGTTCCGCCGTTTTTGCCGTGAAATCGCCGGGCTGATCGTGTTCTACGTCGTCATCCGCGCAATTGGTCGTGGCTTGCTGACAATTGAACAGATCACCTATGCCGCTCCATTTGTGTTCTATCTGATCTGGGTGCCGCGCCTGGGCGCTGCGGTGTCACGCTTTGTTCTGGCACCGGCAAAACCGCAATTCCGGCTGGTCAACATTGACGACCACTGGGCAAAATACCTGCACCGCAACCTGATAGGCCTTCTGATCCTGATCGGATTCACGCTGTTCGTCGTTCGGTTCAACGCGCTCAATGGTATCACGGGTGACGATACCCGCATTGGCTTCTGGCTGAACGCAGCGATCCACATCTATATCGCCGTGATCGCCTGGACCGCGCGTACTGGGCTGTCTCAAATGATGCTGGGTACAGACCCGGATCATACGAAATTCGATGAGGAAGTTGCGCATTACTACCCCATTTTTGCCATTGGCGTTTCAGTGGCAATCTGGCTGCTGGTTGAATTTCTGGTCGCACAGCGTGATCCGGCAACCCTGAACTTGCTGGTCAGGGGTGCACATTTCACAACCATGTTCTGGTTGCTGATTGCCCCCGCGCTCGACACGCTGATCCGTGGACTGGTACGACACCTTCAACCTCCGATGTCCGGCGAGGGCCCTCTGGCCGAACGTGCTTATAGGTCCGCGAAACGGAGCTATATCCGGATTGGCCGCGTTCTGGCCGGGCTATTTGTCGTCTTCATGATCGCCCGCACCTGGCAACTCGACCTGCGCCACGTCGCGTCAGCCGGGGTCGGTGCGGAAGTGGGCGGCACAGTGATTGAATTCCTGCTGATCATCGCCGTCGGTTACATCATGAACGAGGTTGTCTCGCTCTGGATCAACCGCCGTCTGGCGAAGGAACAGACCGCAGCCGAGGCACTGGACGAAGAAGCCGGTGGCGAAGGCGGCGGTGCTGGCGGTTCGCGTCTTGCTACAGTTCTGCCGCTACTTCGGATTACCGCACAGGTCACGATTGCTGTTATCTTCGGCCTGTTGGCTCTGGGTGCCTTGGGCATCAACATCACGCCATTGCTGGCTGGTGCTGGTGTTCTGGGTCTGGCCATCGGCTTTGGCGCGCAGAAACTCGTGGCAGATATCGTCGGCGGCATCTTCTTCCTGATCGACGATGCCTTCCGCGTTGGGGAATATGTCGATGTGGGTGGGACCATGGGTACGGTCGAGAAGATTTCGATCCGGTCGATGCAACTGCGCCACCACCGCGGCCCGGTTCATACCATTCCTTATGGCGAGATTCAGAAGCTGACCAACTTCAGCCGAGACTGGGTGATCATGAAGCTCAAGTTCACTGTGCCCTTCGACACCGATCCCAACAAGGTCAAGAAGATCTTCAAGAAGATCGGCGCCGAGATGATGGCGGACGAAACCCACAAGGATGGCTTCCTGCAACCCTTTAAATCGCAGGGCGTGTTTGACTTCGACGATGTCGGTATGATCATCCGGGGCAAGTTCATGGCCATACCTGGCAAGCAGTTCACCCTGCGCAAGGAAATCTTCAACCGCGTGAAGGCTGAATTTAACGCCAACGGCATTGACTTTGCCCGCCGCGAGGTTCGCGTTGCAATTCCGGGCCTGGAAGAAGCTGAAAACCTCACGGATGAGCAAAAAGCGACGGCTGCAGCAGCTGCGGCAGCCGATGCTATAAGTAAAGGACAAAACCCGGCCTAATATTAAAAGCTGGGCGTGCTTTGCAGTGCCGATTGGCTGCAAAGCCAAGAGCAAAACAAATGGAACCGGCCCAAAAACCGGTTCCATTTTTTATTGTCATGTCAGCCCTGCGATGACTTGACCCTTCCCACCGGCGCGCCCTTGCCCTAAAAGGCGCGCAATCTCGGCCCACTTGGACACAGGACAGAAGATGCAAGAGCCCGCCATCACACCCGATCTGATTGCTGCACACGGGCTCAAACCCGATGAATACGACATGATCCTCGAGATCATCGGGCGTGAACCAACTTTTACCGAGCTCGGCATTTTCTCGGCCATGTGGAACGAGCACTGTTCCTACAAATCCTCGAAGAAATGGCTGCGCACCCTGCCCACCTCTGGACCTCAGGTTATCTGTGGCCCAGGTGAGAACGCGGGCGTAGTTGATATCGGTGACGGTCAGGCTGTGGTCTTCAAGATGGAAAGCCACAACCACCCGTCTTACATCGAACCCTATCAGGGTGCAGCGACTGGTGTTGGCGGCATCCTGCGCGACGTGTTTACCATGGGCGCGCGTCCCATCGCATCGATGAACGCGTTGTCCTTTGGCGAACCCGGCCATCACAAAACCCGCCAGCTGGTCAATGGCGTGGTCGAAGGGATCGGAGGCTATGGCAACTGCTTTGGTGTTCCTTGCGTCGGTGGCGAGGTCCGCTTCCACCCGGCCTACAACGGCAACTGCTTAGTGAACGCATTTGCAGCCGGTCTGGCTGACAGCGACAAGATTTTCTATTCGGCCGCTTCGGGCGTGGGTATGCCCGTCGTCTATCTGGGTGCGAAAACAGGCCGTGACGGTGTGGGCGGCGCAACCATGGCTTCCGCCGAGTTCGACGATACAATCGAAGAGAAACGCCCGACCGTTCAGGTTGGCGACCCTTTCACAGAAAAGCGGCTTATGGAGGCAACGCTGGAGTTGATGCAAACCGGCGCCGTGATCTCGATCCAGGATATGGGCGCCGCAGGCCTGACCTGTTCCGCTGTTGAAATGGGCGACAAAGGTGGTCTTGGTGTTCGTCTTGATCTGGAAAACGTTCCTCAGCGCGAAGAGAACATGACAGCCTATGAAATGATGCTGTCGGAATCGCAGGAACGCATGTTGATGGTTCTCAAGCCAGAGCTTGAGGACGAGGCCCGTGCGGTGTTCGAGAAGTGGGATCTGGATTTCGCAATCGTCGGTGAAACAATTGCCGAGGACCGCTTCCTAATAATGCATAACGGCGAAGTCAAAGCGGATCTGGTTCTGTCCAAACTGTCGTCAACCGCGCCTGAATACGACCGCCCATGGGAGCCGACGCCAGAGGCTGAAGAGCTGTCCGACGTTCCCCAAATCGATCCTATTGACGGTCTGCGTGCCCTGCTTGCTTCGCCCAATTACGCGGGCAAGCAGTGGGTATATGAGCAATACGACACTATGGTGATGGCCGATTCAACTCGCACCCCCGGCTTGGGCGCAGGCATGGTGCGTGTCCACGGCACTGAAAAAGTGCTTGCCTTCACGTCCGACGTGACCCCGCGATATGTGCGCGCAAACCCCGTTGAAGGCGGCAAACAGGCAGTAGCCGAAGCGTACCGCAACCTGACCGCAGTTGGTGCCAAACCGCTGGCCACCACCGACAACCTGAACTTCGGCAACCCCGAAAAACCCGAGATCATGGGCCAGTTCGTCGGTGCCATTCAGGGCATCGGTGCCGCCGTTGGCGCATTGGACATGCCGATTGTGTCGGGCAACGTCTCGCTTTACAATGAGACCGACGGTCAGGCGATACTGCCGACACCCACCATCGGCGCAGTGGGCCTGTTGCAGCATTCAGATGAGATCATCGGCAACGAGGTCCGCGAAGGCCATGTTGCGCTGGTCATTGGCGAAACCAAGGGCCATCTGGGCCAATCCGCCCTACTGGCCGAGGTGTTCAACCGCGAGGACGGCGACGCACCTCATGTCGATCTGGATGCCGAAAGGCGCAATGGCGAGTTCATCCGCGCCAATCGTGAGATGATCAAGGCTTGTACCGACCTCAGCGATGGCGGCATCGCACTGGCAGTCTTTGAGCTTGCGGAATTTGCGGGCGTAGGTGTGTGTCTGGACGATGCTCCAACAGAGTTCCTGTATGGCGAAGATCAGGCGCGCTATCTGGTTGCATGCAACTTCGATCAGGCCGAAGCTTTGATGATCGCAGCTGGTCAGGCAGGCGTTCCGCTGAATTCGGTTGGTCGTTTTGTCGGAGAAACCATCAAGATCGGTGGCTCGGAAGCCACGCTTGAGGACCTGACTGCGGTATTCCGTAACAGCTTTGCCGAGGCCGTGGCCTGAAAAAGCAGCGTTTGGTACGTTTGGAACCCGTACTCTGACCTCGCGCTGGTTTCATATTTTTGCATATTCGAGCGCCCTTGCACGCCCGGTTCATGCGCTCTACATCTTGAGAAAGACCTTCTGGAGAAATCTACATGCCGATGAGCACACACGAAATCGAACATCTGCTGCGCGAAGCCTTTCCCGACGCGGATATTCAGGTCGGCGGCAGTGATGGCGTTCATATGTCCGCCATGGTGGTAGACGAGAGCTTTCGCGGTAAAAACCGGGTGCAACAGCAGCGTGCCGTCTATGCCGCACTGAAGGGCAAGATGGACGGCCCGGATGGAGATCTGCATGCGCTGGCACTAACGACGAAAGTGCCTGAATGACAGTAACTGTTTGGATATACGGCATAGCGACCCTCATGGTGATTGTGGGTATAGTGCTGGCTATCCGAAGTAGTTTCGCGCGTAATAAACCAAAGTCAGCACAGGGCGTGAAGCCAGGGCAAGGAGATACAGTTGTCACAGGAGGCGAGACCGC
Source organism: uncultured Ruegeria sp. (assembly GCF_947497005.1). Lineage (GTDB taxonomy): Bacteria > Pseudomonadota > Alphaproteobacteria > Rhodobacterales > Rhodobacteraceae > Ruegeria. The sequence continues at coordinate 166,327 of NZ_CANMFF010000003.1, forward strand.
CGGACGTGGCCACACCACTCCTATTCGCATCAGCAAAAATCCGCAGGATTACGCAAAGGCGATGGCTCCTAAAAAATGAACGGATGGCTATTCTGGATAGGTACACTCGCTGCAATGATAGTTGCCGCCGCCATGATCGAAGCCTATGTGAAGCGGAACAGAAAACGTAAACTCGCCGACATGCGTCCCGACCCGGACAAGATCAGCAAAGTTGGCGGCATCGAAAGATACGGCCTTGAACCGGTGGCCTTGGCACAGGCTGAGCATCGACGGCTGGAGGAAGAAGGATGGGGCCCAGCCCCGTCACAGAACGAAACGATTGCCCCGGATGCGGGTGAAAAGGACAAGCAAGATGAGCGACGTTAAGACTCAAATCGACGAAACCGTAAAATCCAACGATGTGGTGCTTTACATGAAAGGCACTAAGGATATGCCGCAATGCGGGTTCTCGTCTCGTGTAGCCGGTGTGTTGAACTATATGGGCGTCGAATTTACCGATGTGAACGTACTGGCCGACGAAGACGTGCGTCAGGGCATCAAGGATTATTCCGACTGGCCGACCGTGCCGCAGCTGTATGTCAAAGGCGAATTCGTTGGTGGTTGCGACATCATCACCGAGATGACCCTGTCTGGCGAGTTGGACACGTTGTTCGACGAAAACGAAGTCGGCTACAACAAGGACGCAGCCGACAAAATTCGCGAAGCAAACGCGTAAACCGGCCTACCTGCTGGAACAATCCTGATAAATCACCTGCTCATTGGCGGCACCTGCCGCCAAATAGCTTATCGACGCGTTCCATCCTTTTGAACGCAAGATATAAGTGCCGTTGTCGCCGATGGATTCATAACGAATACCAGACCCGCTTTGAACCTGGCGCAGTGCGACCAGAGTATTGTCGACCATCGTCGCCGCAGCACCCGACCCGTCCTCGGCATTGAAATAGGTCACCGGAAGTGGCACGCCGTTCTCGCAGGTAAACGTGACCGACAGAATGTCGATCTCAGCCAGCGCGGTTGACGCGGGCATCGCAAGCAGAACACCGCATATGAGTTTGCGCATGATCGTCATTACGCCTTCTTCTCCTCGACAACTGCGGCCAGCGCTTCAGCCCGCGCGGCCAGTTCAGCCAGTGTATCTGTTACAGATGGTGGAACCACTGCGACTTCAATACGTTCAGGTTCCGGCGCCGGCGCATAGCGCAGTGTGTTAAGCTCGGCTTCGACGTCGGCCAGCTTTGCTTCTAGCGATTTCACCTTGTCTTCCGTCGCCGCTGTCTTGTCGGCGAGCAGCAACCCCGCCATCAGCAACATACGGGCTTCGGGCATCCGCCCGATCTGATCTGACAGAACCTGCGCCTCGTCATCCAGCATTTTCGCCGCGGCTTGCAGGAAAACCTCTTCCCCGTCCTGACAGGACACCTCAAATCCACGTCCACCGATTTGAATGGTAACTTCGGGCATTACTCTACCTCACCTTCAACCAGTTTCGCCTGCGACAACAGAGGTTCCAATCGCGCCAGAACCGCCTGCGCCTCGGCCGCGTCCGAAGACTGAGCCGCGCGTGTTGCTTCCAGCTCGGCGACGGTGGCGCGGTTCAGAAGCTCGGCGTCCGTCAAACCTTCTGAGGCAGCAGAGCGCAGCTCTTCAATCGAGTCCCTCAATTGTTCGTTAGCCTTGCGCATACGTTGCAGGTCGTCATCAAGCCGCGACATCGCAGCCCCATGGCTGGCACGTTCGGCCCGTAGCATCTCAAGCTCGGCACTCAGATCAGTGACCCGTTCTGTATCTTCCAACTCGGCTTTCAGCCGGCTGTTTTCCGCCTCAACATCTTTGGCCTGATCAAGCAGCACGCGAAGCTGCTCAAGCTCAGCTTTCAGCGGCTCGGGATCTTCACGGTCTTCAAGATCAGTGCGCATCTTGTCGTTTTCGGCTTTCAACGCTTCCAACTCGGTGCTGTTGTCTAATGCCGCTTTGGCTTCGGCCAGTTCGGCACGGGCAGCTTCAACAGTCGCGATCCTAGCCTTGGCTTCCTCCAGCTCTGCCCGCAATGAATCCGTCTCGGCAGAGTCGGTTGGGGCGGCCCGCAGCTGCTCTAGATCTGCCCGAACCCCATCCATTTGCCTTTCGTGCTGCTCCTTCAGGGATAAAAGCCTTTCCTGAAGCTGCGCATTGGCAACTCTTTCGTCTTCAAGTTCGGCCCGAAGCCCTTCGTCCTTCCCGGTATCCCGGGGCGCACTGCCGATTGCCTCGACGCCCGCTCCGATACGGTCCATCGCGGCAATAATGCGGTGCTGCAGTTCCTCTATGTGGCTCATGCCCCTGTCACCTCTTTATCAAGGTTCATTCTGTTGCGAAGTGATCCGAATCAAAATCGAATCCCGCCTACTGACAGTCTAACGGAATGCGACAGAAAATACCCACTGTTTGGTTTCAACTACTTGGGCCGCGCTCTTCACCCATCCGCAACGGTCAAAGCCCGGTTCCGCTTGCACTTTGGGTGCTGAATGGTATTGAGCCCGCATTCTGCTTTTTATCCAAAGGAACAACGCCCGTGGACCTGACTGCGCTGCGCAATGCCAACCCCGAACATTGGGACAAAGCTGCGGCCATCCGCACCCTGACCCTTGACGCCGTCGCCGCCGCAAACTCCGGCCATTCCGGCATGCCTATGGGCATGGCCGATGTTGCGACCGTCCTGTTCGAAAAGCACCTGAAATTCGACGCCTCGGCCCCGAGCTGGCCTGATCGCGACAGGTTCATCCTGTCGGCAGGACACGGATCGATGCTGGTCTATTCGTTGCTCTATCTGACCGGCCATGCCGATGTAACGCTGGATGAGATCAAGAACTTCCGCCAGTTGGGCGCCAAGACTGCAGGCCACCCCGAGAACTTCCTGGTCGACGGCGTGGAAACCACTACCGGACCGCTGGGACAGGGTATCTCGAACGCTGTGGGCTTTGCCATGGCCGAGGAAGTCCAGCGCGCTCATTACGGCAAAAAAGTCGTGGATCACTACACCTACGTAATCGCAGGCGACGGCTGCCTGATGGAAGGCGTTAGCCAAGAAGCAATCACTTTGGCCGGGCGTCATGAGCTCAGCAAACTGATCGTCTTCTGGGACAACAACAACATCACCATCGACGGCACCGTCGATATTGCTGATCGCACCGATCAAGTCCGCCGATTTGCTGCCTCGGGTTGGCACGTGATCGAAATCGACGGCCACGACCCCAAAGCCATTGATGCGGCGATTGTTCAGGCGAAAAAGTCAAACAAACCGACCATGATCGCCTGCGAAAGCCACATCGCTTTGGGCCACGCGGCGCAAGACACGTCGAAAGGTCACGGTGCCCTGACAGATCAGGATCAGCTGAAAGCCGCGAAAGCGGCCTACGACTGGCCACATGACGCGTTCGACGTGCCTGCCAACGTCAAATCCGCATGGGAAGCCATTGGCGCACGTGGCGCAGCCGAACGCGCCGCTTGGGAAGAGCGTTTTGCGCAACTGTCCGAGCGCAAGCAGGCCGAGTTCAACCGCGCCTATGCGTTTGAGGCCCCCAAGCGTCTGGCCAGTGCGATCCGCGCTTTCAAGAAACAGATGTCCGAAGACCAACCGAAACTGGCCACCCGCGCCTCATCTGAAAAAGTTCTGAACGTTGTGAACCCGATCATGACCGAGACGGTTGGCGGCTCGGCTGACCTGACCGGATCAAACAACACAAAATCGGCCGATATGGGCGTGTTCCTGCCGGAGAACCGCAAAGGTCGTTACATCCATTACGGCATCCGTGAACATGGTATGGCTGCTGCAATGAACGGTATGGCGCTGCACGGCGGTATCCGTCCCTATGGCGGCACTTTCATGGCATTCACCGACTATGCCCGCCCTTCCATGCGTCTGGCGGCTCTGATGAAGATCCCGACGGTCTTCGTGATGACCCATGACTCGATCGGTCTGGGCGAAGATGGCCCGACCCACCAACCGGTCGAACATCTGGCGATCTCGCGCGCGACGCCCAACACCTTCGTGTTCCGCCCCGCCGACACCGTAGAAACAGCAGAAGCGTGGGAACTGGCACTGACTTTCAAAGATAGCCCTTCAGTTCTGTCGCTGACACGTCAGGGCGTTCCAACCGTGCGCAAGGATCACAAGACCAAGAACCTGACAGCTCAGGGCGCTTATGTTCTGGCCGAATCTGAAGGCAAACGTCAGGCTATCCTGATTGCCACCGGTTCAGAGGTTTCGCTGGCGATGGAAGCCAAGGCGATGCTTGAGGCCGACGGTATCGGCACCCGGGTCGTTTCAATGCCCTGCATGGAACTGTTCGGACAGCAAGACGAAGCCTATCGCAAGCGCGTCCTGCCCGCAGGTCCCGTTCGTGTGGGGATCGAAGCAGCTGTCCGGGGCGGAGGCTGGGATCGCTGGCTTCTGGGTGAGCGTGGTCGTGAGGCCAAGGCTGACTTCATCGGCATGTCCAGTTTCGGCGCTTCGGCACCTGCGGGCGAGCTGTACCAGCATTTTGGCATCACCGCCGAGGCGACCGTGGCCAAGGTCAAGGAACTGCTGGGCCAGTAAGTCAGGCACCAGTGATCAAGCAAAGGGCGGCCATTGCCGCCCTTTTCCTTTTCGTATCAGTGCGCTTTGGACTTACTGAACAAAGGTGTAATCACCTTGGTGGCCAGCGGGATCAAAACCAGCCCCCAGACCAGACCAAGAACACCATCCATCGTCGCCTTAGCCATCCACTTCACCGCAGCGGCCCAGTCTTCGGGCGCCGAATATGCAATCGCCTTGGCCCAATCGTAGATCTGATGCTGCAACCAGCCGAAGCCAAGCACTTCCAGCCCGTGGATAACAATCGAGCCACCGACCCATAGCATCGCAGCAGTTCCGACGATCGACAGGGTTTTCATTACGGCTGGCATTGCCTTGACCAATCCACGACCCAGGCCGCGACCAACGGGCGTTGGTGCGTTATTCGCCAGAAACAGCCCCACATCATCCATCTTCACGATCAGAGCCACAGAACCGTAGACGGCCACCGTCACGCCAATCCCCACCACGGCCAAAGTTGCGGCTTGCATCCAAAGGTTCGGAGCCTCAATCGCCGCGAGTGCAATGGTCATTATCTCGGCAGAAAGAATGAAATCCGTCTTGATGGCGCCTTTGACCTTTTGCTCTTCCAGATGGCCTGGATCTCGGTTTTTCATGTCTTCGTCGATGACATGGCTTCCATGAGGAAACAGAACGTGAAAGATTTTCTCGGCTCCTTCAAAACACAAATACGACCCACCCAGCATCAATAAGGGTGTGATCAGCCACGGGGCAAAATTGGCCAACAACAAAGCTACGGGCAACAAGAGTATGATCTTGTTGAAGATCGAACCACGCGCAATGCGCCAGATGATCGGCAATTCGCGCGCCGGGGCAAAGCCCTGCACGTATTTAGGCGTCACCGCTGCGTCATCGATAATCACACCGGCGGTCTTGGCCCCTGCCTTGCCTGCCGCCGCAACCACATCATCCACTGATGCCGCCGCAACCTTGGCAATGCCTGCTACATCATCCAACAGGGCCAATAGACCACTCATTGCGCTTCCTTTCACTTGATCTGCCGCAACCCGGACCCTACCTGATCCAACGGCTAGCGCAAGCGTTAGCGCAACCGGCGCAGGTTTGCGCTAACACCTTAAAAATATGCCGTTTTTGCCCTTTTGAGATTCCCTTTTCGCCGCTATATGGCCCTCAACGCAAGCGCATCTGGAGACGTCATATGACCATCAAGGTCGGTATCAATGGTTTTGGCCGCATTGGCCGCTGCACCCTGTCGCACATCGCCGCCTCGGGGCGCAACGACATCGAAGTGATCAAAGTCAACGCCACTGGCCCTTTGGAAACTTCGGCGCATCTGTTGAAATATGATAGCATCCACGGTCGGTTCCCACGCGAAGTTTCCATTGACGGCAACACCATGGATCTGGGCCGCGGTCCGATGCAGATGTTTTCAACCTACGACATGAACGATCTGGACTGGGAAGGCTGCGACGTCGTTCTGGAATGCACCGGTAAATTTAATGACGGCATCAAGGCGAAGACTCACCTTGAGCGTGGTGCTGGCAAGGTTCTGCTGTCTGCCCCCGGCAAAAATGTGGACAAGACCATCGTCTTCGGCGTGAACCACAACACGCTGACAGCAAATGACAACATGGTTTCCAACGGCTCTTGCACGACCAACTGCCTGGCACCGCTGGCGAAAGTTCTCGACGAAGGTGTCGGCATCGAACATGGCATCATGACCACCATCCACGCCTATACTGGCGACCAGCCAACTCTGGACCGTCGTCACAGCGATCTGTACCGTGCCCGCGCGGCCGCCATGTCCATGATCCCGACCTCGACAGGCGCCGCCAAGGCTTTGGGTGAAGTTCTGCCCAACCTGAAAGGCCGGTTGGACGGTTCCGCCATCCGCGTCCCGACCCCGAATGTCTCGGCGATTGACCTGACCTTCCGCGCCTCGCGTGACACCTCCACGGCCGAAATCAACGCCATCGTTGAAGAAGCGGCCAAAGGCCCGATGCAGCGCGTTTTGGGTTATGAACCTGCGCCGCTGGTCTCGACCGATTTCAACCATACCGAAGAAAGCTCGATCTTCGCTCCGGATCAGACCCGCGTTGTCGACAACCGCATGGTCCGCGTTCTGGCATGGTATGACAATGAATGGGGTTTCTCAGTCCGTATGGCCGACGTAGCCGTTGCGATGGGCCGTCTTAACTGACCCTTCGGACTTCGCTTGTACCTTGATGCCCGCTCAGGTTATCTGGGCGGGCATTTTTCGTTCGGAACAGCCATGACCAATCAAATCGCTATCTGGCTCGGCATTCTTCTGCTCGGCGGCGTGATGCTGGACGTAGCGATGAACGGCACCGAACACCTGCTCTTCCTCGGAAAAAAGCTTTACGACTTTCTGGACTGGCTCGCATTCTGGCGATGACTGAGGTTTTTCTTGACTTTTTTGTTGATCTGGCTTTGTTAGCGCTAACTTATCTAACAGAGACATTTGGACGGAGCGGACCATGACCCTGAAACTAGCGATCAACGGATTTGGACGGATCGGGCGCGGGGTTCTGCGCGCGGTGATGGAAAGTGGGCGCACGGATGTCGAGATCGTCGCGATCAACGATTTGGGCAAACCGGACATGAACGCTCATCTTTTCGAATTTGACAGTGTTCACGGTCGGTATCCGAACGCCGTTACACTCAGCGATGCAGGTTTGGACGTGGGCCGTGGTCCAATTCGGCTGAGCAGCGAACGCAACCCCGAAGACCTGCCGTGGTCGGATATCGACGTGGTTTTGGAATGCACAGGCGTGTTCCGGACCCGTGACGCGGCCGAGCGTCACTTCAAAAACGGATCACGGAAAGTCCTGATCTCTGCCCCTGCCAGAGGGGATGGCGGCGTGAAGACCATTGTCTTTGGTGTCAACGATGACGAACTGACCGCCGATGACCTAGTCGTTTCGAATGCGTCCTGCACCACGAACTGCCTGTCACCGGTTGCCGCCGCTCTGGATGCCGGTATTGGCATCAAGCATGGCAACATGACCACCGTTCACGCTTATACAGCCAGCCAGCCGGTGCACGATACGGTCGGCAAAGACCCCTATCTGTCGCGCGCGGCAGCACTGTCAATGATACCGACCACAACCGGTGCTGCCGCTGCCGTTGGGCTCGTGCTGCCACAGTTGAAAGGGAAACTGACCGGTCAGGCGATCCGTGTTCCCACGCCGAACGTTTCAGTTGTTGATCTTGTCGCCGAAGTTTCGCGCCCGACGACAGAAGAAGAGGTCAACCAGCTGTTCGTCGACGCCGCGGCCAAGATCCCCGGTGTTCTGGCCGCGGAAAGCCGCCCGCTGGTTTCCGTCGATTTCAATCACGATCCACATAGCTCGACCGTGTCACTGGCCGAAACCAAAGTCACCGACGGCACGCTGGTCCGCGTGCTGGCCTGGTATGACAACGAATGGGGTTTTTCGAACCGGATGTTGGACACAGCCGCCGCAATGGGGGCTTTAGCTTAACCGCTCACGCAGCGCGGCGTTGACGCGGGGCGTGACGAATTTCGACACGTCCCCGTTCAATCGGGCGATTTCCTTCACCAGTTTCGAGGCAATCGCCTGATGCCGGGCTTCGGCCATAAGAAAGACCGTTTCAATCGAATCGTCCAGAACGCGGTTCATACCGACCATCTGGAACTCGTATTCAAAATCGGCAACCGCGCGCAAACCCCGCACAATGATCTGCGCGCCGACATCGCGTGCGCAATCGATGAGCAGGTTTTCAAAGGGATGCGCAACAATTTCTGTTCCAGTCTGTTCAGAGAGTTGAGAGCATTCGGCTTCGATCATAGCCACACGCTCTTCCAATGAGAACAAAGGGCCCTTGTCCCGGTTAATGGCAACGCCGATGACCAGCTTGTCGACCAAGGCCGCCGCCCGACGGATAATATCGATGTGCCCCATGGTGATGGGATCGAAGGTTCCAGGATATAATCCAACCCGCATCGCGCCCTCCTGCGCAACAATATTTCTGCGCAAGCAAACATAACTTTGCTGCAGGTGCAAGTGGTCGCTGCGGCGATCCTTGCCGTTAATGCCCCATAATCATGCCTTCGAGGGCGTCTTTTTCCATCGCCAGCTCAGAAAGCTGGGCTTTCACCACATCGCCCAAAGTGACGATACCGACAAGTTTGCCGTCTTCGATCACCGGCATATGACGAAAGCGCCCCTCGGTCATGCGCGACATGATGTCTTCAACAGTGGTCTGGCGGGTCGCCGTCACAAGATTCTGCGTCATGTAGGATTTTACCGGCTGGTCCAGGCAGCCGCTGCCGCTGGCCGCCAGTTCCCGGACGATGTCACGTTCCGACAGGATGCCAGCGGCGGTTTCGCCACCATCGTCGGATATCACGACCGTCCCGATACGTTTTTCCGCAAGAATCTTCGAGGCCTCTGAAACTGTCGCCGTTGACGCAACGGTCACGACACCGTCTGACGCTTTGGACTTCAGGATGGCCTGTACAAGCATGAAGGATACCTCCGGAATAAAAACTCTTATTCCAAAGCGTTGCGCGATTGCTGCGACCTGTCAAGCGTCGGCACCTGCTTCCAAACGAAGCACTTCCTCGCGAATGCCGCGCGTCAGGGCGTCCGCAAAGCGGTTCAACCGCTCGTTGCGCTGGTCACCCTGATGTCGGACCAGATAGAAACTGCGGGTCAAACTCACTTGATCCGTCAGGATTTTCCGAAGCCCCGGGTGGAACGGCAACGTGAAATCATGGGCCACGCAAACACCTGTTCCAAGACAGACTTGCCGCAACTGAACCGACACCGAGTTCGATGCAAGAGCGACACGGTCAACGCCAATATCGTTCAGATAATCCAGTTCCCGGTCGAAAATCATATCGGGGATGTAACCGATCAACCTGTGCCCTTCCAGGTCCTTAACCGAACGGATCGGGTCATGGCGTTGCAGATAATCTTCGGTCGCAACCATGTGCAGCTTGTAGTCACTGATTTTCTTCACCAGCAATTGCCCTGCAGTCGGCGCGCTGACCGTCACAGCCATATCCGCTTCGCGTCGGGACAGGTTGATCACCCGCGGCAATGCCAGGATCTGAATATCCAGATCCGGGTTTGCATCACTGATTTTGGCACAAACCTGGGGCAGAAGGTAGTTGGCACTGCCATCCGGCGCACCGATTCGGATTTGCCCGCTGAGTGTTTTCGTCGGTCCGGTGACCGCCCCGGCGGCCGCGCGCATCGCCTCTTCCGCATGCAGCCCATGTTCCAACAGACGCTGTCCGGCCGGGGTCAAAACATAGCCTTGTTGCGACTTGGTGAACAAAGTCGAATCAAGCGTTGCTTCCAGCCGGGCAATACGCCGACCCACAGTGGCAGGATCGATTTTCAGAATCCGGCCCGCAGAAGACAGGCTTTCTTCCCGCGCAACAGCCAGAAAGATTCGCATATCGTCCCAATTCGGGGTCATTTTCTTCCCTTTTGCATTTTTGCAAAACTCTTTTGGGACATTGCCTCTGTTCGTTGGATTTCTGCAAGTCTATTCTGCGCGCAAATCTATCGGAGGAGCTATTGATGCAAGACCTGACCCATTTCCTGAACGGCGAAATGGTCGCCGGAACGTCCGGTCGTTTCGACGACATTTTCAATCCAGCGACGGGCGAAGTTCAGTACAAGTGCCCGATGGCCAGCGTGGCGGAAACCACCGCAGCTATTGAAGCTGCTGCAGCCGCTCAACCTGCGTGGGGGGCGACCAACCCACAGAAACGCGCACGTGTCATGATGGCCATGGTCGGCCTGATGAACCGCGACATGGACAAACTGGCCGAGGCACTGAGCCGCGAGCACGGCAAAACCATCCCTGACGCCAAGGGCGACCTGCAGCGTGGTCTGGAGGTGATCGAATACTGTATCGGCGCACCACAGATGCTGAAAGGTGAGTTCACCGACAGCGCGGGTCCCGGCATCGATATGTATTCAATGCGTCAGCCACTGGGTGTTGTTGGTTCGATCATGCCGTTCAACTTCCCGGCCATGATGCCGCTCTGGCACGTTGGTCCGGCGCTGGCCTGTGGTAACGCCGTGGTCTTGAAACCGTCCGAGCGTGACCCCTCGGTTCCGCTGATGCTGGCCGAGCTGTTCGTCGAGGCTGGCCTGCCCAAAGGCGTTTTCCAGGTTGTGAACGGGGACAAAGAAGCCGTTGACACGATCCTCGACAGCGAAATCATCCAAGGCGTGAGCTTTGTGGGGTCTACCCCGATCGCGCATTATATTTACAGCCGCGCAACCGCCAACGGCAAACGCGCTCAGTGTTTCGGTGGTGCCAAAAACCACATGATCGTCATGCCCGACGCTGACCTGGATCAGGCTGCTGACGCGCTGGTTGGTGCCGGTTTCGGAGCGGCAGGCGAACGTTGCATGGCAGTCTCTGTCGCCGTTCCCGTTGGTGAAGAAACTGCAGACAAACTGATCGAAAAGCTGATCCCGCGCGTGGAAAAACTGAAAGTCGGTCCCTACACTGCGGGCGACGATGTCGATATGGGCCCGGTTGTGACCGCCGCCGCGAAACAGCGCATTCTGGGCCTGATTAACTCGGGTGTCGAACAAGGCGCCAAGCTGGTTGTCGACAACCGCGACTTCAGCCTGCAAGGCTACGAGGACGGCTTCTTTGTCGGCCCGCACCTGTTCGATAACGTGACCCCGGAAATGGATATCTACAAGCAAGAGATATTTGGCCCGGTCCTGTCCACCGTGCGCGCCGGTTCTTATGAAGAAGCGCTGAAACTGGCGATGGATCACGAATATGGCAACGGCACCGCGATCTTCACCCGTGACGGCGACACTGCGCGTGATTTTGCCAGCCGGGTCAATATCGGTATGGTTGGCATCAACGTTCCGATCCCGGTTCCGCTGGCCTATCACACCTTTGGTGGCTGGAAGAAATCCATGTTTGGCGACCTGAACCAGCATGGCGCCGACAGCTTCAAGTTCTATACCCGTACCAAAACTGTGACCGCGCGCTGGCCGTCGGGTATCAAGGAAGGCGGCGAGTTCAACTTCAAAGCCATGGACTGATCCAAAGCATCAAGACTATTGAAACCCGGCCCCTGTGAGGGTCGGGTTTTTTGCATTTTTCCGCCGATTTCACTGCCCAAGCCTCTGTTCACAAGAAATTCAGATCGGGCACTCTGGAAAAATGGGATCATCGCCAATATCTTACCGCCAAAGCATGTATCGAGCATTCAATTTACCGGAGGCAGTCTTGTCCCAATCCCGTATGACCCGCCGTTCCGCCCTGCTGGGCGTTGCATCCTTGATGACGACCCCTGCCCTTGTTCGAGCTCAAAGCGCGGATGCCTTTCCTGAAACGGAAGACGCAATCAGCACTCAGCTGCCGGTACGACGCAATGTATCGTCATTTTCGCAACAAAACTGGCAGGATCATTTTGACGAACTGGGTGTCGGTTGTCTGTTGGCCGATATCACCAGCCGCGCTGTGCACTTTTGGGGGGCCGACGGCACTTACAAACTGTACCCAAGCTCAGTCCCAATGAGCGAAGAGCTCACAAAACGCGGTTACACGAAAGTCGTTCGTAAAACAGAATATCCAAGCTGGACGCCGACAGCATCGATGCGCGAACGGGATCCTTCGCTTCCACTCCGGATGGAGGGCGGTGATCCGGGCAACCCGCTGGGAACCCGCGCTATGTACCTGGGTTGGCCAGCTTACCTGGTCCACGGTACACAGGACACGCGTAAGATCGGTCGCCAGAGTTCGTCTGGATGCATCGGTCTGTACAACCAACATGTCGAAGAACTGTATCCGCTGGTTCAGGTCGGCACACAGGTGCGACTGGTTTGATCGGTCAGCTCTGAATCAAAAAAGCCCCGGTTAAACCTCGGGGCTTTTTTGTTTTCAGAGAAACAGTTTTATTCCGGCAGGATAACCGCGTCGACCACATGGATCACGCCATTGCTGGCTTCAATATCTGCTTGTACGACTTTTGCGTCGTTCACCTTGACGCCGTTCTTGGCGTTGACGCTTAACCGGTCACCCTGAACGGTCAGAACCTTTGCGCGCTTGCCGGCAATATCACTGGACATTACCTTGGCCGGGACCACGTGATAGGTGAGGATCGATACCAGTTGATCCTTGTTTTCGGGCTTCAAAAGAGTCTCCACCGTGCCCTCGGGTAATGCAGCAAAAGCTTCATCGGTAGGAGCGAATACGGTGAACGGGCCATCTCCTTTAAGGGTATCAACCAGACCTGCGGCCTGAACGGCGGCGACCAGAGTGTTGAATGAACCCGCTGCAACTGCGGTGTCAACAATATCTGCGGCCTGTGCCTTGAGTGGTATAGCAAACGCAATTGCGGCGGCGGCACCCATAAATGTACGACGGAACATGGCTGTCTTCTCCTCTCCAGCTTGTTATGGAAAGGGGTACGGGACTTCGGCCGGACCGGATCATTCTGAGATCAATTTTCTTTGAGCTGCACCCAGATGCTTTGCGCGCGCCCATCGGCGAGAAACGGCAAAGCCTTTACTGCATCCGGGCGGTCCTGTTGCAGGTAGTATCCCGGCCAAAGCATTGAATACGCACCAGATTGCAACAACGCGTGCAGCATGTACTGTTCCCCCCAGCCGGGGCAGTCATAAAAGAACCGTTTGGGGTATTCATAGGGCAGGAAAACATCATGGACATGGATCACCACACCGGGCTTCAGCGTCGGAATGATGCGGCAAAACAGATGCGCAACGTCGTTGCTCATGCGTACAACATGGCTGGAATCGATGAACAGAATGTCTCCGGCCTCCAGTTCGGCAAACAACGCCGGATCGGTCTCTTCCAGGCGTTTTTGCTCGAACCGATCGACCACATGGGCGATGTCTGCGCGAGGATATGGGTCGATCGCCGTTATGGTGGTGTCCAGCTTACCATCGATGATCGCTTGCCGGGTCACACGAGTTGAATTGCCGCATCCGACCTCGATCACACGTTTGGGCTGAAAACGGCGGATCATCAGATACAAAGCATCCGCATCCGGGCTATCATAATAGCCGTTATTTGTACGATAGCCGGTCTGGTTGCGCGTTGGGTCTTTCAACGCCTCCAACGCTGCCTTATGACATTCGAATTCCGCCAAAAGCCGAGAGATATCGAACCCCTCCATCCCAGGTGACGGCGCATAGGCAGGACGTGTCAGCCCACCTGCCTTCTCGAAAGCCTCCAGTCGCGCCCGTTCATCCTGTTCCGTGACTTTATCAACCAGTTTCACCCCCAACTCCTCAAGGGCGGCGTTGATCTTTGGAAATTTTCTGGGTTTCAAGGCGCAGGCTCCGCAATCTGTGTTGCAACGTTCCTTACCGCTGCTGACCGTGCCTCTGCAAGGACAAGCGGGCAAACCCTTGGCAAAACGTCAATTTCCGTATTCACTGTTTGAACTAAAAAATGCGAGGGCCGCCATGCAGCAGGATTTTACGCTTGGGATCGAAGAAGAATATCTTTTGGTCAACCGAGACAGCCTACAATTGTCCGAAGCCCCCGAAGCGCTGATGGAGGCCTGCCAGAACGATTTCGAAGGTCAAGTCAGCCCCGAATTCCTGCAATGTCAGATAGAGGTCGGCACCCGGCCGCACACCACCGTCGCATCTGCACGAGAAGATCTGAAACGTCTGCGCTCCTGCGTGTCTAAACGGGCCGCCGAATACAACTTGTCGCCGATCGCCGTATCGTGTCACCCGTTCGCCAATTGGAAAGACCAGCATCACACCCGTAAAGAACGGTATGACGCGCTGCAACATGCGTTGGGTGGTGTTGCCCGCCGTATGCTGATTTGCGGAATGCATGTGCATGTTGGGGTCGCGGACCCTGCCCTGCGCGCCGATCTGATGCCGCAATTGTCGTATTTCCTGCCGCATCTTCTGGCGCTGTCCACTTCCTCTCCCTATTGGAATGGCGAGGATACCGGTCTGTCTTCGTACCGTCTGACGGTGTTCGATAACCTGCCCCGCACCGGGCTGCCACCGGTTTTTGCCAGTTGGGGCGAGTATGAGCGGACCACAGGTATTCTGGTTGAGCTTGGGGTCATCGAAGATACCACCAAGATCTGGTGGGATCTGCGCCCATCTCATCGTTTTCCAACGCTTGAGACGCGGATTATGGACGTTCAGCCTCGGCTGGAGCACACTTTGTCCATGGCGGCACTGGTGCAGGCCTTGACGCGAATGCTATGCCGCCTGAAGGACCGCAACCTGCGTTGGCGCCAATATGATCGTTTTCTGATCAGTGAAAACCGCTGGCGCGCGCAGCGATATGGCGTCGGTGAAGGGCTGATTGATTTCGGCGACCGCTCGATCAAACCCATGTCCGAGTTGATTGGCGACCTGATGGGAATGCTGGCCGAAGATGCCGAGACCTTGGGCACCATGACAGAGCTGGCGAGATTGCAGCAGATTGCTGAAAACGGCACCTCGTCCACGCGTCAGCGCCGGGTACATGCAGAAGCCACGGCACGTGGGGATGATCCCGGTCAGGCCGTCGTTCGCCATCTGATCGAAGAATTTCATGCCGATCTGTGATCAGACGCGGCAATAAATCCCTACTGCTGCGACTCATTGTTGAGCCTGCAAAATTTCTGTAAGAATTCAGAAATAAACAACTGTTCAATTCAGTGCCGACGGGAGGGAGCGCCATGGATTTCGCACTCAGCGAGGAGCAAACAGCCATATTCGACATGGCAAAGGCGTTTGGGCAGGAACACATCGCACCTTTCGCACGCCAATGGGAAGACGACGGCACCATTCCCAAGACCCTGTGGCCGCAGATCGGAGAGCTTGGTTTCGGTGCACTTTACGTGTCCGAGGACAGCGGCGGATCAAATCTGACCCGTCTTGACGCAACGCTGGTGTTTGAGGCTCTTTCTATGGCCTGCCCTTCGGTTGCGGCCTTTCTGTCGATCCACAACATGTGCGCCAAGATGTTGGATACATTTGCAGATAATGATCTCAAAGCTCGCATCATGCCTGACGTACTGAGCCTGAATACGGTTCTGAGCTACTGCCTGACCGAGCCCGGTTCCGGTTCTGACGCCGCAGCGCTGAAAACCCGCGCCGAACGCACCAATGAAGGGTATACGTTGAACGGCACCAAGGCCTTTATTTCGGGTGGTGGGTATTCGGACGCTTACGTCTGCATGGTACGCACAGGTCAAGATGGCCCCAAGGGTATCTCGACCGTTTATGTCGAAGACGAAACGCCGGGGCTCAGCTTTGGCGCGCTGGAACAGAAAATGGGGTGGAAAAGCCAGCCGACCGCGCAGGTTCAGTTCGATGACTGCAAAATTCCGGCAGGCAATCTTGTTGGCACTGAAGGTGACGGGTTCAAATACGCGATGATGGGTCTGGATGGCGGGCGGCTCAACATTTCGGCCTGTTCGCTGGGGGCCGCGCAGACCGGGCTGGATATGACATTGCAATATATGTCCGAGCGCAAGGCCTTCGGCCAATCCATTGATCAGTTTCAGGCCCTTCAATTCCGTCTGGCGGATATGGAAATCGAGTTACAGGCCGCGCGCATCTTCTTGCGTCAGGCGGCGTGGAAACTGGATCAGGGCGCGCCGGATGCCACGAAATTTTGCGCCATGGCCAAGAAATTCGTAACCGAAACCGGATCAAAGGTGGTGGATCAATGCCTGCAACTGCACGGAGGCTATGGCTATCTTGCGGATTACGGCATCGAAAAACTTGTGCGCGATCTTCGCGTGCATCAGATATTGGAAGGCACAAACGAAATCATGCGTGTGATCGTCTCGCGCCAGATGCTCACCAATCGCTGAGGCTCTAATGTCAAATATCGAAATCCGCGCCACGGGTCGTGCAGGACGCATCACCCTGAACCGCCCTCACGCACTGAACGCATTGAGCTACGACATGTGCATGGCCATTGACACGGCTCTGCGCAACTGGCGTGAAGACGACGCCGTCGATCTGATCATCCTGGACGCCGAGGGAGACAAAGCCTTTTGCGCGGGCGGAGACATTGCCGAACTTTATGAAACCGGCACCAAGGGCAATTACGCGTATGGTCAGAAATTCTGGCGCGACGAATACCGCCTGAATGCTCTGATCTTCGAATACCCCAAACCGGTCATCAGTTTTCTTCAGGGCTTTACCATGGGTGGTGGTGTCGGCATCGGATGCCACGGCAGCCATCGCGTCGTCGGAGAAAGCTCAAAGATTTCCATGCCCGAATGCTCTATCGGTCTGGTGCCGGATGTTGGCGGAACGCTGATGCTGGCGCTTGCGCCGGGGCGACTGGGTGAGTTCCTGGGGACCACAGGATTTAGAATGGGACCTGCGGACGCCATCCTTGCGGGATTTGCAGACCATTTCATCCCGCAGTCGCAATGGTCCGATCTGATCGAAATGCTGGAAGCGTCTGGAAATGCAGAACTGGCAACCGAACACGCCGAAACGCCACGCGATGGTGAATTGGCAGGGTTGCAAACCGAAATCGATCAGCATTTTTCCGGCGAAACACTAAGCGACATCCTGACCAGCCTACGCAGTAGAGATCAGAAGTTTTCGACGAAAACTCTGGGAAAAATAACGAAGAACGCGCCGCTTTCCGCCGCCTGCACGATCGAGATGTTACACCGACTACGCGGCCCGTCCCTGACCATGCGGCGCGCTTTGGATATGGAATACCGCTTCACCTTTCGGTCAATGGAACATGGTGATTTTCTGGAAGGTATCCGCGCGCAGATCATTGACAAAGACCGCAAACCGAATTGGCAGTTTCCCGATATGGACGTCCCTTTGGTGGCTGTGTCGAACATGTTGCAGCCGTTGGGCGAGGACACCCTGACTTTTGAGGAGGACTAAGAGATGCAGATCGGGTTCATAGGGCTGGGAAACATGGGCGCACCCATGGCGGCCAATCTGGCAAAGGCCGGGCATCAGGTTCTTGGTTTTGACACTGCAGGTGTCACCGTGAACGGGGTTACTCAGGCAGAAACGGCCGCCGAGGCCGTCGCTTCGGCGGATGCTGTCATCACAATGCTGCCAAATGGTGCGATCCTACGGGCAGTTGCGGATCAGGTCATTCCCGCCATGGCGAAAGGCGCCGTGTTGATTGACTGCTCGACAGTCGACGTAGACAGCACACGTGAAGTCGCAGAACAGGCTGCTGGCGCTGACCTGTTGTCGGTCGACGCGCCAGTATCGGGCGGTATCGGCGGTGCATCTGGTGGTACGCTAACCTTTATGGCTGGGGGATCAGAAGCCGCCTTTGCCAAGGCTGCTCCTCTGTTCGATATCATGGGACAAAAGGCGGTTCACTGCGGTGAAGCCGGGGCTGGTCAGGCTGCAAAGATCTGTAACAACATGATCCTGGGCGTCACCATGATCGCCACTTGCGAGGCTTTTGCCCTGGCCGACAAACTGGGTCTGGACCGCCAGAAAATGTTCGACGTAGTCAGCACATCATCCGGGTACAGCTGGACGATGAACGCCTATTGTCCGGCCCCTGGTGTCGGCCCGCAAAGCCCGGCTGACAATCATTACACGCCTGGCTTTGCGGCAGAGTTGATGCTGAAAGACCTGCGTCTCAGCCAACAAGCCGCGGACAGCGCTGATGCGGATACCCCGATGGGACAGGTCGCGACTTCGCTTTACGAACAATTCGTCGAGAACGAAGACGGTTTAGGCCGTGACTTCAGCGCCATGCTGCCTCGGTTCGAAAAACGCGGACGCAAATAGACGTCTGAGCGGCATCTTGCTCAGAGATTTGACAGTCTCTCAGCAAACGGCCACCTAAGGTCATGTACAACAGCCGTTTTAGGCCTGTTCGCAAAGGACTGTGACATGACGAAACTCTTGGTAACGACGGTCACGTTGGCTGCATTTTTGTTTACGCCTGCCCTTGCAATGGCCAAGAACAAGGCCGGGCATTGCCCACCGGGTCTGGCCAAGAAATCAGTTCCGTGCGTTCCACCGGGCCAAGCGAAAAAAATCTATGGAAATGGTGACTTCATCCGCGACGATTATCGCTGGGTCGATAACCCCTATCGCTATGGGTTGAACCGAAACTATTCCTATGTTCGCGCAGGTGATTACGTGTACCGGGTCGACCCCGACACACGCAAAGTTTTGAACCTCATCGGTGCGGTTGCGGACATTCTGAACTGAAACAGCGCTAAATTTGTCTATTCAGCCGCAACACGCGCACCATCCAGCATTGACTTCAGGTACTGCCCGGTATGGCTGCACTCAACAGCGGCCACATCTTCGGGTGTTCCGGTTGCCACAACCTCACCACCACCGTCGCCGCCTTCCGGGCCAATATCAATAATATGATCAGCAGTTTTGACCACATCCAGATTGTGTTCGATCACCACAACAGTATTGCCCTGATCAACCAGTTCGTGCAGCACTTCCAATAGCTTGCGCACATCTTCGAAATGCAGCCCCGTCGTTGGTTCGTCCAGGATATAAAGCGTACGCCCGGTCGAGCGTTTCGACAATTCCTTGGACAGCTTCACACGCTGCGCCTCACCACCGGACAATGTCGTGGCCTGCTGACCAACCTTGATGTAACCCAGCCCGACGCGGGCCAGCGCGTCCATTTTATCGCGGATTGATGGTACGGCCTTGAAGAACTCCTGGGCGTCTTCCACTGTCATATCAAGTACATCCGCGATGGACTTGCCCTTGAACTTGATCTCAAGCGTCTCACGGTTGTACCGGGCCCCTTTGCAGGTTTCACAGGTGACATAGACATCGGGCAAAAAGTGCATCTCGATCTTGATGACCCCGTCACCCTGACAGGCCTCGCACCGGCCTCCTTTGACGTTAAAACTGAAGCGACCGGGCTTGTAGCCCCGCGCCTTCGCCTCGGGCAATCCGGCAAACCAATCCCTTATTGGAGTGAAAGCCCCCGTGTAAGTCGCTGGATTTGAACGAGGAGTTCGCCCAATCGGGCGCTGGTCGATGTCGATGACCTTGTCCAGATGTTCAAGCCCTTTGATCGTCTCACACGGCGCAGGCGTCTGCCGCGCACCGTTCAGCCGCATCGATGCCGTTTTGAACAATGTCTCAATGGTCAGGGTCGATTTACCACCACCGGACACTCCGGTGACACAAACGAACTTGCCCAAGGGAAATTCGGCCGTGACATTTTTCAGATTGTTGCCCGTAGCCTTCACCACGGTCACTTTCTGCTTCTTCCCTTTGCGACGCTCGGCCGGGACCGCGATTTCACGTGTTCCGGCTAGGTACTGACCGGTGATCGAGGCCGCATCAGCAGTGATTTCAGAAGGTGTTCCCTGGCTGACCACCTGCCCGCCATGCACACCCGCGCCAGGACCAATGTCGAAAACATAGTCCGCCTCGCGGATGGCTTCTTCATCGTGTTCCACGACGATGACGGTATTGCCCTGATCACGAAGGTTCTTCAGCGTTCCCAGCAACCGGTCGTTGTCACGCTGATGGAGGCCAATCGACGGCTCGTCCAGCACGTATAGAACCCCGGTCAAGCCCGAGCCGATCTGGCTGGCCAGACGAATACGCTGGCTTTCGCCACCCGAGAGAGTCCCACTTGAGCGCGACAGTGTAAGGTATTCCAAACCAACGTTATTCAGGAAACCTAAACGTTCTCGAATCTCTTTCAGGATCGCCCGCGCGATCTCGTTTTTCTGAACGCTCAGGTGCTTTGGTGCCTCTTCAACCCAGGCCAAAGCTTCGCGGATCGACATTTGCACTACCTGACCGACATGCAGCCCGGCAATCTTTACCGCCAAAGCTTCAGCTCGCAGACGATACCCTTCACAAGTGCCGCAGGAGCGGTTGTTCTGATACCTCTCGAATTCTTCGCGGATCCACGCGCTGTCTGTCTCGCGATAGCGACGCTCCATATTCGGGATCACGCCCTCGAAACTGCGGGTCACCTGGTAGACCCGCCCACCTTCGTCATAGCGGAACTGAATCTCTTCTTCACCAGATCCGCGCAGGAAAACTTCCTGCACCTTTTTGGGCAGGTCTTTCCAAGGCGTGTTTTTGTCAAACTCATAGTGGCGGGCAATAGCTTCGATGGTTTGCAGGAAGTACGGCGACTTGCCCTTGCGCCACGGCGCCAAGGCCCCGTCATACAGCTTCAGCGTCTGATCCGGCACGACGAGCCGTTCATCAAAGAACAGTTCAACCCCCAACCCGTCGCAATCCGGGCAGGCCCCAAACGGCGCATTGAACGAAAATAGACGCGGTTCGATTTCAGGGATCGTAAAACCGCTGACCGGACAGGCAAAATTTTCACTGAAGGTGATCCGTTCCGGGTCACCTTCACGTGGCGCAGTTTCCAGAATTGCGATCCCGTCTGCCAAATCCAGAGCGGTGCGCAGACTATCAGCCAGACGCGTCTCCATCCCTTCACGAACGACCAAGCGGTCGACGACGACATCGATATCGTGACGGAATTTCTTGTCTAACGTGGGTGGCTGATCCAGTTCATGGAACTCGCCGTCCACTTTCACGCGCTGAAAACCCTGCTTGCGAAGTTCAAGGAATTCCTTCCGGTATTCACCTTTCCGGTCGCGCACGATCGGGGCAAGCAGATAGCCCCGTGTGCCCTCCTGCATCGTCATGATCCGGTCAACCATGTCCTGCACCTGTTGCGCCTCGATCGGTTGCCCGGTGGCCGGGCTGTAGGGCGTACCCGCGCGGGCGAAGAGCAAACGCAGATAGTCATAGATTTCGGTAACAGTGCCCACTGTCGAACGCGGGTTCTTGGAGGTTGTTTTCTGCTCGATGGAGATCGCCGGGGACAAGCCGCTGATGTGATCGACATCGGGCTTTTCCATCATGTCGAGAAACTGCCGCGCATAGGCCGACAGACTTTCGACGTAACGGCGCTGACCTTCAGCGTAAATAGTGTCAAACGCTAGCGAGGACTTACCCGAGCCCGACAAACCGGTGATCACCACCAGCTGATCCCGAGGGATATCGACGTCGATGCCCTTGAGGTTATGCTCACGCGCGCCGCGCACCTCGATATTCTTCAGCTCAGCCATTTCCGGCCCCCAACAAACAAGTGGTTAAGAGATAGGCGAGCTTGCCTGAGTCTCCAACAAAAAAGTTAGAACATTTAGTGAACGTACAGGTTTTCGCCGACCAAATCAAACTGCGATCAAAAAATAGATTATTCCGACGCAGTGCTTCATGGCCAATGGTTGATTTTGGGAAGATAATGGCGCGGTTGACGGGGCTCGAACCCGCGACCCCCGGCGTGACAGGCCGGTACTCTGACCAACTGAGCTACAACCGCGCATCTCTTTCACGGCCTTTATCCTGGACCAAGGTTGGCAGCAGTGGCGCGGTTGACGGGGCTCGAACCCGCGACCCCCGGCGTGACAGGCCGGTACTCTAACCATCTGAGCTACAACCGCCCGCTGCATGTTCATTGCTGAACGTTTGGGTGTATTATGGCTACGGTCGGGCAGCGTCAAGCGGCGTTTTGAAGTTTTTTGTCAGAATCCAGTTTTTTGTTCACGAGCTGTTTTTGCTCCTGCGAACAGGTCAATTTTACTTGCAGCAAATTCTTTGGAAAGATATGACCGCGTCCCATGGGTGATTAGCTCAGTGGTAGAGCGCTTCGTTCACATCGAAGATGTCAGGAGTTCAAATCTCTTATCACCCACCATTCCCTTCTTGGAATTTCGTTTAAAACCAGTGGGCTTGCCACGTCGGGTTTACGGCGACTATCGTGACCTATTTGACCCAAAAAATGGTCACACGCAGAGGCTGAACTCATAATGACGGGGTTAAAGCGAGACATTGGCCTATTAGGGCTTACCTTCATCTCAGTTGGAGGGATCATAGGCTCGGGCTGGTTATTCGGGCCTCTACTGGCAGTTCAGCACGCTGGGCCTGCGGCTGTAATCTCATGGATTATTGGCGCGGTTGCCATGTTCATATTGGCAATCACCTTCGCCGAGATTTCCGCCATGCTTCCCATTCCGGGCGGGATTGCGCGTGTGCCACAGTTTTCGCATGGCAACATCGTGTCGATGGCCATGGGGTGGACGGCCTGGATCGGCTATAACACTACAGCGCCAATTGAAGTGGAGGCCATGTTGAAATACCTCGCGCCTTACGCGCCTTGGCTGCATACGGCTGAGACGGGCGATCTGACCGGGGCAGGTGTTTTCGTCGCGTTGGTTTTCATGCTGTTGTTCGTCGCCGTGAACGCGCTTGGGGTCAAGTTTTTCACACGGGTTAACGCAGCGCTTACATGGGTAAAAATCGCCATCCCTGTGGTCCTGTCAATTCTGCTTATCACAAGCCGATTCAACGTTGAGAACTTCACCCAGCCGGAAGGGTTTGCACCTTACGGCTTGCAAGGGATCATGGCCGCTGTTTCAACCGGAGGTGTTATCTTTTCGTTCATAGGTTTTCGCCATGTGGTCGATATGGCAGGCGAAGTTCGAAATCCGCAATTTGCCATTCCAGCCGCCTTGGTGCTGTCGATTGTCATGTGCGCCGCCATTTACCTTGGCCTGCAAGTGGCTTTCATCGGCGCGCTGGACCCTTCTATGTTATCCAAAGGGTGGGCACAGTTGCGCTTTGGTGGCGAGGGTCCATTGGACGCGGTTATCATGTCCGTTGGCTTGGTTTGGTTTCTGAGCCTGCTGAATGTCGGGTCTGTGATCGGCCCCTTCGGCAACGGGCTAGTTGCAACCGGGTCGAATGCCCGTATCGCCCTCGCCCTCTCGCAAAATGGGTTCCTGCCCAAACGACTACAAACCTTATCATCATTCGGGGTCCCCTTGTGGGCGCTTGCAATGAACTTCCTGATCGGAACGCTGTTCTTGCTGACAGTGCCCTTTACCACCGTCATTGCTTTGAACGGTGCGGCCATCGTCTTGTCATTTGCTGTCGGACCGGTTGCGGTGGTTTGTCTGCGGGATCTTTTACCTGAACATCCTCGGTCGATCCGCATACCGTCCGTTCGCCTTGTCGCGCTGTCTGCCTTTACCATTGCCACGTTAATTGTCTATTGGAGCGGATGGGACACGGTCTGGCGGCTTGGCATCGCGCTGATCGTCGGCATGGTTCTGTTGCTTATCCGTTTCCGAGGGCGTTTAGACGAAATGGATGTTACCGAGGCCTTGTGGCTGATGCCTTACTTCGCCGGTCTTGGGTTTATCTCTTTCCTTGGGCAGTTTGGAACCGGATCGTTGAAGCAAATTCCGTTTGGATGGGATATTCTGCTTTGCATCCTGTTTTCATCAATCATCTTCGTTCTTGCGGTCCGCTCAGCGCTTTCGCAAGAAAAGTTCAAAGAATACATCGCTGAAGAAGAGATACTTGATCCAAAGAAGCCCGTCGTTGGATTGTAAAAAGGCGGAGCAATTGCCCCGCCTTTTTCATTCGTTCAATCCGTCTTCTTAGTGTGCAGTGGCCGATGGCCCGGTCGCTTCGGGCGAGGCAGCTGCGGCCGCCGCAGCCTCCTCGGCGGCTTCGTCCCATTCAATCGGTTCGGGAGTGCGCACCAGAGATTGCTCCAGAACTTCCGAGACGTGCTTTACCGGGATGATCTTCAAACCTTCCTTCACATTGTCCGGGATATCCGCCAGATCCTTTTCGTTTTCCTCTGGGATCAGGACGGTCTTGATGCCCCCGCGCAGCGCAGCCAGCAGTTTCTCTTTCAAACCGCCAATCGGCATTGCATTCCCACGCAGCGATACTTCACCCGTCATGGCGATGTCCTTGCGTACCGGAATTCCAGTCAGAACCGAAACGATCGATGTCACCATCGCCAGACCCGCTGACGGACCATCCTTGGGCGTTGCACCATCCGGCACGTGCACGTGGATGTCCAGCTTGTCGAACTTTGGTGGTTTCACACCGATTTTGGGCGAGATCGAACGGACATAGGATGAGGCCGCGTCGATGGATTCCTTCATCACATCGCCCAACTTACCGGTGGTCTTCATCCGCCCCTTACCGGGTAGTTTCAGCGCCTCGATTTGCAGCAGATCACCCCCGACCGACGTCCAGGCCAATCCAGTCACAACACCGATCTGATCATCCTGCTCGGCCAGGCCATATCGGAACTTCGGAACCCCCAGAAACTCATCCAGGTTTTCCGGCGTGACCTTAACGGTTTCCGCCTGTTTCTTGATGATCTTGGTCAGCGACTTCCGCGCCACCTTGGCGATTTCACGTTCGAGGTTCCGCACACCCGCCTCGCGGGTATATGTGCGGATCATCTTCTGCAGCGCTGCATCGGTCAGTTCAAATTCCTTGTCTTTCAGACCGTGGTTTTTGACCTGCTTGCCGATCAGGTGTTGCTTGGCAATCTCGCTTTTCTCGTCCTCGGTGTAGCCGGCCAGCGGGATAATCTCCATCCGGTCGAGCAGAGGCCCGGGCATGTTGTAGCTGTTCGACGTGGTCAGGAACATTACGTTGGACAGGTCATACTCGACCTCCAGATAGTGATCCATGAACGTGCTGTTTTGTTCTGGGTCCAACACTTCAAGCATCGCCGAAGCCGGGTCGCCACGGAAATCCTGCCCCATCTTGTCGATTTCATCCAACAAGATCAGCGGATTCGTGGTTTTGGCCTTTTTCAGCGCCTGAATAATCTTGCCCGGCATCGACCCGATATAGGTCCGACGGTGGCCACGGATCTCGGATTCGTCGCGCACACCACCCAGCGAAATGCGAATGAACTCGCGTCCAGTTGCACGTGCAACCGACTTACCCAGTGAAGTTTTACCCACACCCGGAGGGCCGACAAGGCACATGATCGGGCCTTTCAGCTTTTTCGAACGCTGTTGAACCGCCAGATACTCAACGATCCGCTCTTTGACCTTCTCAAGGCCATAGTGATCGGCATCCAGAATGTCCTGAGCGCGCGCCAGATCCTTTTTGACGCGGGATTTGGTGCCCCACGGCAATGCGAGAATCCAGTCCAGATAATTGCGCACAACCGTGGCTTCGGCCGACATCGGCGACATGTTCTTGAGCTTCTTCAGCTCGCCTTCGGCCTTTTCCAGCGCTTCTTTCGACAGCTTTGTCTCAGCGATCTTGGCTTCCAGTTCCGCAACCTCATTGCCGCCGTCTTCACCATCGCCAAGCTCTTTCTGAATGGCCTTCATCTGTTCATTCAGATAATATTCGCGCTGCGTCTTTTCCATCTGGGATTTAACGCGCGTCTTGATCTTTTTCTCGACCTGCAGAACCGACATTTCGCCCTGCATCAGGCCATAGACCTTCTCGAGCCGCTCACTGACGGACAAGGTTTCCAGCAGTTCCTGTTTTTGCTCAACCTCGATGCCCAGATGACCCGACACAAGGTCAGCCAACTTTGCGGGCTCTGTGGTTTCACCCACGGCGGTCAGAGCTTCTTCCGGAATGTTCTTACGCACTTTGGCATAGCGTTCGAACTCATCCGTGACCGTTCGCAACAGGGCTTCAGTCGTGGTGACGTCACCGGGAATTTCGGTCAGATATTCGGCTCGGGCTTCGAAGAAGTCCTGGTTTTCAAGGAATTCCGTGATCTGCACCCGCGCCTGACCTTCGACCAGCACCTTCACGGTTCCATCGGGCAGCTTCAGCAGTTGCAGCACATTGGCCAATACGCCTGCACGATAAATCCCATCTTCATCGGGATCATCAACGCCTGGATCAATCTGGCTGGACAAAAGAATTTGCTTGTCATCCTGCATCACCTCTTCCAGGGCGCGGACCGATTTGTCACGGCCTACGAAAAGCGGCACGATCATATGTGGAAACACCACAATATCGCGCAGCGGCAGGACGGGGTATGAGGAATTCAGAGGCTCTTGCATGCTCTATCCTTATCGTTGGCAAGACGGCTCCTGTCCCTCATCGAGGCAACACTTGGCCGTCTCCTGTCTTGGACGATAAAGGTGGGGCCTCATCGCCCTTTTTCAACCTTACCGCCATGTATCGTCATTCAGAATGAACCGAGGTTTGACCGACTGCAAGGCGTCCCGCGAACATATCCACCGAAATTGACACAACGCTCCTGAGTGCAGCGTAATTTTTAGGTCAGAACACCCGTTGCACCGCGCGTGACAGGAAGAATCCATGGCCGTTCCGGTTGCGACATTCCAGTCCCTTGGTGGAAGAGCTGCAGGTGAACCCTCCAAAGTTTTCGGTGGCTCCGTATTCCGCCCGGCCTTGTGCATCTCTATTTCGGCTCAGAGGTTGGCACAACATTTCAACTGAACCGGTATCGAACATCAGGAAGTCATGCCCCCAGTCAGATTGACAATTCGCCGGTCGCGGCATGGCGGGCTGGCCCGATTTCTCGATGATCGTGCATTGGATGTCAGAGGAATCTGCACTTAAACCAACCGAACACTGAATGTTCTCAGATGGGGTTTCAAAACTCCAAACGTCTGAAGTGGCGGGTGTGGCGCTCAAAAGCACGGCGCCCAGAAAAAGGCGAAACATAAAAAATCTCCGGGTCACAAACTAAAATAGTATTGCTTGAAGTGACCCAAGATTACTGGAAAACTACGCAATTGTCACCTGAAGGGAGAACTTACAAGGGCTCGATATCCCCCTGCGCGCGCTGCGCATGGAACTCGGCCTGCCAAGCCTCAAAGGTACCTGCCGCAATCGCATCGCGCATGCCCTGCATGATTTCCTGAAAGTAATGCAGGTTATGCCAGGTCAGCAACATGCCCGATATCATCTCATTGGCGCGGAAAACATGGTGCAGATAGGCCCGCGAGTAACTCGAACAGGCCGGACATGTGCAATTCTCATCCAGCGGACGCAGGTCGTCAGCATGTCGCGCGTTCTTGATGTTCACAACACCGTAGCGCGTGAACACCTGCCCCGTGCGCCCGGACCGCGAAGGCAAAACGCAGTCCATCATGTCGATCCCACGCGCGACGGCACCGACAATATCGTCCGGCTTTCCGACGCCCATCAGATATCGCGGCTTATCCTTGGGTAGGAATTCGGGCGCATAATTGAGACAAGAGAACATGGCCTCCTGCCCCTCGCCCACGGCCAAACCACCAACGGCGTACCCTTCGAAGCCGATCTTTTTTAACGCCTCGGCGCTTTCTTCGCGCAAATCTTGTTCAAGACCACCCTGCATAATGCCGAAAAGCGCATGACCCGGACGATCCCCGAATGCTTCACGCGACCGTGCGGCCCAACGCATCGACAGGCGCATGGACTCGGCAATCCGGTCCCGGTCGGCTGGCAGCGCGGGACACTCGTCGAAACACATGACAATATCCGAGCCCAACAGGCGCTGAATCTCCATCGACCGTTCCGGAGTCAGCTCATGTTTTGACCCGTCGATATGGGATTTGAAGGTCACACCTTTTTCAGTCAGCTTGCGCAGCCCGGCCAGCGACATGACCTGAAATCCGCCGGAATCCGTCAGAATAGGACGTTCCCAGTTCATGAACTTATGCAACCCGCCCAAACGGTCAATCCGTTCCGCAGTTGGGCGCAGCATCAGGTGATAGGTGTTACCCAGCAGAATATCCGCTCCGGTCGCCCGGACGCTCTCAGGCATCATCGCCTTGACCGTAGCTGCGGTGCCAACGGGCATAAAGGCCGGCGTACGTACATCGCCGCGGGGCGTGCTGATCACGCCGGTGCGGGCCTTGCCGTCAGTGGCCTTCAGGTTAAATGAGAATTGCAGGGTCATATCATCGCCTCGGATCGCCGAACCGGGCAGGCTTTGCCCGATCCGATTGGTCTTTGCAACCCATCAAGGCAGCGAGGCAACGCGTTCCGTAAACAGACGAACAACCCCTGCCCCATCCACATTACGACAGACACGAACCACGGAACGCGCAGGATCAGGCTGCGTCGCCCCCAACCGGTCTCCTTCGGTCTCGACCCGCAGGCCCGTTTCAACCATGTTGAACATTGACCCGTGAGAACACGCGATCACGGCGGTTGAATCGTGCAACCCGCACCCTTCCAATCCGCCAACTTCTCTATAGAAGTTCAGGTAGAAGCGAGAGATGTCACGCAGGAAAGCCCCCATGTCAGGCGAGCGTCTTGCCAAATCCTCGAAATCCGCAGTCTCGTAGAGCGTTTTTAATGTGACATCCAACCCGACCAAAACGGTGTCGGGCGGAGCGGAAAAGACCTCATCGGCCGCGAGGGCATCGTGATAGATATTGGCCTCAGCATGTTCAGTGATGTTGCCTGAACAGAATACAGCGCCGCCCATGATCACCAGTTGACCTAGATTACCGGTAAATTCCGGGTCCAACCGCATGGCGTTGGCAATGTTGGTCAATGGTCCGACTGCACAAACGACCAGCTCACCTTTGTGTATCCGGGCCATCTCAACCAGAAACTCTGCGGCTGGAAGATCATGGTTCGATCCGATCTCGAGAATCTCGGTCAGGTCACCAAATCCCTCGGGGCCGTGTACATGTTCAGACGGTGCGTGCGTGTCAGACCCCAGCGGGTACGCGGCCCCTTCTGCAACCGGAATGTCCAGACCCAGCTTGTTCAAAAGGAACCGGGCATTGCGACTGGATTGGTGAACATGTGTATTGCCGAATACTGTGGTCAGGCCGATCAGGTCAATTTCAGGTGCGGCGACAGCATAGGCGATGGCCATGGCATCGTCGATGCCGGGATCTGTGTCGATAATCAGTTTCATCCTAGCCCGATACCGCAATCAAGCCGGGATGCAAAGCAGCCACAGAGGCCATATTCAAAGTCGCATTCCCATATTGGGACATTTGCATCCGGTTGTTTACCCTCCATACCAGAGTTGAAATTGGGCGACTCAACCCCCATATGTATACCATAGTACACAATAATAATAAGAGGACAGAATGACCGAAGAACAGATCATCGGATTACTTTCATCAAACATCATTTACCTGCTGGCCGCGGTGCTGGTGGTTATCGTTATTCTCAAGGGCATCAAGATTGTGCCTCAATCCGAGAAATACGTGGTCGAACGGTTCGGACGGCTGCATTCCGTGCTTGGCCCCGGCATCAACTTTATTGTCCCTTTTCTGGACGTTGCGCGCCACAAGATCTCGATCCTCGAACGTCAGTTGCCAAATGCAACGCAGGACGCAATCACCAAAGACAACGTACTGGTTCAGATCGATACGTCGGTCTTCTATCGTATTCTTGAGCCAGAAAAGACGGTTTATCGAATCCGTGACGTCGATGGTGCGATTGCGACCACTGTGGCCGGTATCGTCCGCGCCGAGATCGGCAAGATGGACCTGGACGAAGTACAATCTAACCGGTCACAACTGATTGATCGCATTCAGGAAAGCGTTGAAACCGCCGTTGATGACTGGGGGATCGAAGTCACCCGGGCCGAAATTCTGGACGTAAATCTGGATCAGGCCACCCGCGACGCGATGCTGCAACAGCTGAACGCTGAACGCGCCCGCCGTGCGCAGGTGACCGAAGCCGAAGGTCAGAAGCGCTCTGTTGAACTGCAGGCTGATGCTGAGCTCTATGCGGCAGAACAAACCGCCAAGGCGAGACGTATTCAAGCCGAGGCCGAAGCTTACGCGACCGGCGTTGTAGCCAAGGCAATTCAGGACAACGGGATCGAGGCGGCTCAGTATCAGGTTGCGTTGAAGCAGGTTGAAGCGCTGAACGCTTTGGGCAACGGTACTGGCAAGCAAACCATTGTCGTACCCGCCAATGCGCTTGAAGCCTTTGGTGACGCGTTCAAGATGCTCAAAGGAGGAAAATGATGGCTGACCCGTTCTGGCTGACCTGGTGGATCTGGCTGGCCGCCGCGCTGGCACTGGGTATCCTGGAAATCGTTCTGCCCGGATTCATTTTTCTGGGCTTTGCAATCGGGGCGGCGATTACGGGTCTTATCCTTTTCATTCCCGGTCTGACATTGTCGCTGCATGTTCTTGCGCTGATCTTCGCAGTGCTTTCGCTAATCGCATGGCTTGTTCTGCGCAAGCTTTTTGCCTTGCCGCATGGTCAGGTCAAAACCTTCACGCACGATATCAATGACTAAATTGCCGCGGCGCCCACTTGGGCGTCGCTGCCCCACTGGACGCTGTTGCGGGTATTCCCTATATAATCACTCAGGCAACTGACCCGAGGCAAAGATGACTCACCCGAGCGAACAGTTTGAAGGCACACCGCTGATTGCGCCGTCAACGATTGAACACCCTCTTTATGAACCGGTGGTCGATGCGTGCCGCACGGTCTACGATCCGGAAATTCCGGTTAATATCTATGACCTTGGGTTGATTTACACGATCGACATTGCGGCCGACAACGCAGTGAAGGTCATCATGACCTTGACGGCACCTGGATGTCCGGTCGCTGGCGACATGCCCGGCTGGATCATGGAGGCCATCGAACCCGTTGCAGGCGTCAAAGAGGTTGACGTTGAACTGACTTGGGAACCGCCCTGGGGCATGGAAATGATGTCCGACGAGGCTCGTCTGGAACTGGGTTTTATGTAGCTACCTGGCACTGCGCCCTGGCCAACTATCACAAAACATTGGCACTTTCGTTACTCAATCGTGCGGTACCTGTCACAAAATTAGCGGAAAATGCTTTCGGACGGCATTAACGGATGCTGTGCCTCGGGCCGGGTTCGCTATGATCGCCCCCCGATTCCCCGGCTCAGGAACTGGGACCGTTCTTGCCCGAGAACGGTCCTTTCCTTTCTTGCACACGAAATGGCGATTACTTCAGATTGCAGGTTTCTTTGATTTCTGCGGCTCTGGCGTCCAGCTGTTTTACATAGTCGCCAGACAGCATTTGAAGCCTTTTGTGTTCGGTACCGGTGACCAAGCCCAATAGCGCCCCAGCAGGAGTGATAGCGGCGACACTTTCCAATTGTTTGTCCTCCGCGTGTTTCTTTTCAGCCTCAATGGCACGCAAGTCCCCTTCTGCAGTCGCACAGTTCACTGGATGCCTTTCGGCCTCCGTGGCCGCTGAAACGCCCGCAGACACCAAGCATGCAAACACCGCAAATAGCACCGGCCTGTGTGGCGATACTTTAACAACACCCCGCAAAACATTCATATCAATAACCTTTCCCATCAAACGCCAAGAACGCGCATTGCTCCGTTACGTCTCTGCAACCAATGCTAAGCCTGCATTCCGTGCCAAAGCAAGTTACGGTTCCACAAAACAGAAAGGCCAATCACCTCAGCAAATTCAATTTCTTTACCCCTCATCGACTTGAGCCCGGGGGCCTTGGACCTTAGATTAGACGTAGCGCGCGAAATTGGAGATTTATATGTTCGGCATTCCCGGCAAACAGGCTGTGACCATTACGCCTAAAGCCGCAGAGCAGATCACCCGCCTGATGAGTTCAGGTGGCCACGCTGGCTTGCGCATTGGCGTAAAAAAAGGCGGCTGTGCAGGCATGGAATATACCATGGAATATGTCGATCAGTCAGATCCTCATGACGAAGTCGTCGAACAAGACGGCGCACGCATCATGATTGCACCCATGGCGCAAATGTTCCTGTTTGGAACCGAAATCGACTATGAAGTGTCCTTGTTGGAGGCGGGTTTCAAATTCAAGAACCCTAACGTTGTCGATGCTTGCGGCTGCGGAGAGTCTATAAAGTTCGACGAGAACATCGCTCAGCAAAGCTAAACGGGCATCGCAATTCAGCTTGTTCGCCTCGCCTGGTGGCCCAGTCGGCGATTTATGCAT
Organism: uncultured Ruegeria sp.; assembly: GCF_947497005.1. Lineage (GTDB taxonomy): Bacteria > Pseudomonadota > Alphaproteobacteria > Rhodobacterales > Rhodobacteraceae > Ruegeria. The sequence continues at coordinate 198,599 of NZ_CANMFF010000003.1, forward strand.
CTGAGCCTATCCTGCGCGCAGAATTGTAAGATGGTCTCGACAATGTTATCCGCATCCTTAAATCACCGAATGATCAGGGAGATACGGATATGCGGCGAAAGCTGGCGGCTGGAAACTGGAAAATGAATGGCACCGGCGCAGAGCTCAGTGAATTGAAAGCGCTGTCTCAACACCATCCCAAAGCATCAGTCGATATCCTGATTTGCCCCCCGGCCACATTGCTCAGCCGCGCATCAGTTGCGATACAAGGAACTGCAATCTCTGTCGGTGGACAGGATTGCCATGCAGCGACGTCAGGCGCACATACCGGAGATATCAGCGCGGAAATGCTGGTGGATGCCGGTGCGACCTCGGTCATTCTGGGCCATTCCGAACGTCGTGTGGATCATGGCGAGCATGATGAAGATGTGCGCACCAAGGCCCGTGCAGCGATGGAAGCCGGATTGAAGACGATCATCTGTGTCGGTGAAAGCCTAGAGCAGCGTGAGGCAGCTAACACGCTCGACATCATTGGCGGCCAGATGTCCGGTTCGATCCCTGATCTGTCCACCGGCGAGAACCTGATCGTGGCTTATGAACCGATCTGGGCGATTGGCACCGGAAAAGTCCCAACCCTGGAAGAAATCGGAGAGGTTCACGACTTCATGCGTGCACGACTGGAGCGTCGCTTTGGAGAAGGTGTGGGCCGTTCCGTCCGCCTACTCTATGGTGGTTCCGTGAAACCCGGGAATGCGCCCGACATCTTCGCAGTTTCGAATGTCGATGGTGCACTGGTGGGCGGGGCCAGCCTGAAGGCTGCAGATTTCTCAGGCATTGTTCAGGCGCTGGAAAGCGTCTGAAAAGCTTTATTCTGCAATATCTTCGGCCCAGAGTTCTGGCTTTTCTTCAATAAACCGTTGCATTAGTGCGATGCAGTCGGGGTCATCGACAATGATCACTTCGACCCCGCGTTCACGCAGAAAGTCTTCGTTGCCGCCGAAATTCAGTGTGTCACCGATCACCACGCGCGGGATTCCGAACTGAACGATGGTGCCCGAACACATCATGCAGGGTGACAGCGAGGTGTACAGGACCGTATCGCGATACGTTTTCTGACGCCCTGCCTTGCGCAGAGCGTCCATTTCACCATGTGCAATCGGATCGCCGCCCTGCACGCGCTGATTGCGGCCTTGCGATACGAGCTCGCCGCCTCTGACAAGAACCGAACCGATGGGGTTCCACCCTCATCAAATCCGGCTTTGGCCTCCTGATAGGCCATACGTAGCAGGTGTTTGTCAGTCTCGCTCAGCATTCTGAGCTCCATTCAGTGGGTTTCCTACAGCCTGCCCAAGAGCACAGCCAGGGTCAATGAAGGGCTTATGCCAGCTTCATTACAATCAAGCCGGTCACTATCAAAACCGCTGCAAATACACGCATTGGGGTCAGCGCCTCGCCCAAAAAAAGAATACCCAGCGTAAACGCCCCGACCGCTCCGATTCCGGTCCAGATGGTGTAGGCCGTGCCCAAAGGCAGATCGCGCATCGCCAGAGCCAGCAGACCGAAAGAGCCGACCATCGAAACGCCCATAACGGCCGTAGGCCACAAACGTGTGAAACCAGCCGATTGCTTCATGGCAACCGCCCAGACGATTTCCAACAGGCCAGCAATTAAAAGAAAAATCCAGGGCATAAGGCAACCTCGCATCCGTTCGGGTCGTCCCGAATGATGTCCCAAAATGGGGAGGTCGTCCTCTGAACTCCAGATATGAACCCGGCACGTGGATTCAAGACATGAAAAAGCCAGGCGGTCGAAACCGCCCGGCTGTGTTCATCGTCAGACCATCTAATTTGTTATTATTTCCGGTCCCATGAAGGTGTTGGGCAAGAAGGTCGAGATCCAGGGAATATACGTCACCATGATCAGGAAGACGAACAGAACAGCCAGGAACGGCAGCGCCGCCTTCACAACGCTCATCATTGGCATTCCCGCGACACCCGAAGTTACGAACAGGTTCAGCCCGACCGGAGGTGTGATCATCCCGATCTCCATGTTCACCACCATGATGATGCCCAGATGGATCGGATCAATGCCCAGCTCAATTGCGATTGGAAACACCAGCGGGGCCACAATGACCAGCAGGCCCGAGGGTTCCATAAACTGACCACCGATCAGCAGGATCACATTGACCACGATCAGGAAGGTCACGGGCCCCAGACCCGCCGACAGCATGGCGCTGGCGATGTGTTGCGGCACTTGTTCATCGGTCAGCACATGCTTGAGGATCAGCGCGTTCGCGATTACAAACAGCAGCGTCACGGTCAGCTTGCCAGCCTCGAACAGTGTATGCTTGGTGTCGGGGTGGAAGAACGCCGTAATCAGCGCGTAAGGCTTTTTCAGCAGCGGCAGGTTTTGTGCGCCCTCTTCCGTGCTCAGCGGCCCCATGTCCTTGTAGACAAAACTTGCAATGAAGAACGCGTAAACAGCAGCAACCGCAGCAGCTTCGGTTGGAGTAAAGATGCCCCCATAGATACCGCCCAGAATGATGACAATCAGGAATAGACCCCAACCGGCTTCGCGGGCTGACGTAAAGATCTCTCCCCAGCCTTTCCATTCACCCTTTGGTAGGTTCTTGACCTTGGCCATCACATAGATGGTGATCATCAACATCAGACCCGCCATCAATCCCGGAATAACACCTGCCAGGAACATACGACCAACCGAGACCTCAACGGCTGCGGCATACACAACCATCACAATGGACGGAGGGATCAGGATGCCCAGCGTGCCGGCATTACAGATCACACCGGCGGCGAATTCCTTTGAATAGCCAACCTGACGCATTCCTGCGATCACAATGGACCCAATGGCCACAACCGTAGCCGGAGAAGACCCGGACAAGGCAGCAAACAGCATACAGGCAAAAACACCCGCAATCGCCAGACCACCTGGCAGATGCCCCACACAGGCGATTGAGAACCGGATGATCCGCCGCGCCACGCCACCGGTCGTCATGAATGACGAAGCCAGGATGAAGAACGGGATCGCGAGCAGCGTAAAGTGACCCTCGAATGCCTCAAAAAGCGTACCCGCGACCGATGCCAGCGAACTGTCAGAGTAGATCAGAAGGAACAGGGTCGAGCTTAGGCCTAGCGCAACTGCGATCGGAACACCGATCAGCAGCAGGCCGATGACCATCGAGAAAAGAAGAATGACGTCCATTAGTTTTGCTCTCCCTGCTGAGCGCGGACTTCTTCGATCTCGTCCTCGACTTCATGACTGGCGACAAGGCGGTCTGTCTCACCGCGCCAGATTTGAACGGCAACCTGCGCGAACCGGATCACCAGCAGCAGCATCGACACCGGAAGCACCAGATACGGCACGACCTTGGGCAGCTTCTCGTACCCTTCGCCATAGTTGATCAGGCCTTCCAGAAAACGCAGGGGGGCGACCATTGGAATGTCATCCACCTCGTAGAAGCTTTGGCTGCGTGCATCGAAATTGAATCCGGTCGGGAACCAACGACCCGAGGTTGGAGGCAAGTCAGCAAAGACGGCCCAATAGTCATAGGCGCCTTTCAGCAACAGCAACGAGAACACCAGACAGCACCCCACTGCGATCAAAGCCAGAACGCGCCGTGGCGCAGGCGCCAGCATGTTCAGGATAGCGTCCACACCCAGATGGGAGTGTTTCTTGACCGCATAAGATGCGCCAAGCAGCACCAGCCAGCCAAAGGTGAACACCGTAAGTTCAAGCGCCCACAGGATATTGGAATTGAAAACAAACCGCGCGATCACGTTTGCAAATGTCACGACCGTCATCAGGCCCAACAGCAACGCAATCAGGGTTTCTTCGATATGGTCGACCAGCCCGCCTTGGCCGGAATTCGCACCAGACATCTTTCTGTCCCCGCATTTTTTGTATGAGAGAGTGTGGGGCGGGCTTGATCAGCCCGCCCGGCCATCGCGTCAAATACTCCCCAGTCCCGGACGCGCGGCCTCTGCCCGGTTTAGAACCCGGCGTTGATGGCCTGTGCGGCGTCGATCTTGTCCTGACCAACGTCACCGGCGAACTGGTCCCATACAGGCTTCATCGCGTCGACCCAAGCCTGCCGCTGCTCCGGGTTTAACTCACGAATGATGCCACCCGCATTTGTGATCGATGCCTTGGCGGCTTCGTTCACGGAAAAGGCTTCCTTGTTGCGGGTTTCAGTCACTTCACCCAGAATGGTCACGAACTGGTCACGCACTGCCGGATCCAGACTGTCCAGCCAGTCAACGGAGGTCACGACCAGATAGTCGATGATGCCGTGGTTGGTTTCGGTGATACCGTCCTGAACCTCAAAGAACTTCTTGCCATAGATGTTCGACCAGGTGTTTTCCTGACCGTCCACAACACCCTGCTGCAGCGCGCCATAGACTTCCGAGAACGCCATTTTCTGCGGGCTGCCGCCAATGGCTTCCATCTGTGCCACTAGCACGTCCGAGGATTGCACGCGGAATTTCAGGCCATTGGCATCCGACGGATTTTCCAGCGGTTTGTTTGCAGACATCTGTTTCATGCCATTGTGCCAGAAGGCCAGTCCCTGCAGGCCGCGGCGCTGCATGCTGTCCTTCATCGCCTGACCGTCAGCCGAAGCCTGGAACGCGTCCACAGCATCGATGTTCTTGAACATAAACGGCAGGTCGAACAGGCGGAACTGCTTGGTGAACTTCTCGAACTTCGACAGCGAAGGCGCAGCCAATTGAACGTCGCCTTGCAGCATCGCCTCAAGAACTTTGTCGTCATTGTAGAGCGTCGAGTTCGGATAGACCTCCATGCACATCACGCCGTTCATCTCATCATTGACGCGCTGTTCCAGCAGCGAAGCAGCGATGCCTTTGGGATGTTTGTCTGTGTTTGTCACATGTGCGAACTTAACGACGATTTCACCATCATCACAGGCTGCCATGCCTGCAGTGGCTGTGACGCTAAGGGCCAGAGCGGTTGCGGCCGTTGTCAGGAATTTCATCTGTCTTTTCCTCCCAGACTTCCTAGAAACTGTCCTTCGACGCCAGTTCGGCATCGGATGCCGCGAAGTGAAACGATTCGATGTGCACCGCTCAACGATTTGTTTTCTGCATTCGGACTTTCCTATTTTTCATTTGATTTCAGTGCTCTCGAGCACACCAAAAAACATGCATCCGAAATACCGTAACTGCCGAGTGCGAAAATCCGCACAGCAAAACACCATGTTGTGCGAGATTCCGCACAACTCACGAATCAAATGGCCGAATCACTGCTTACACAACCGCAGTCCGCAACAGCGGACTGCCCGGCCCAACAGCTTTCATCACATGATAATGCGAAAAAGGTGGCGGGAGCCCGCTCGTTACCGTCGGTAGTCCTCGGCCCGAATCTGATAGCGGGCCAGCTTGTCATAGAAGGTTTTGCGAGGTAGCTTCAGCGCCTTCGCGGCATCGGATGCTTTGCCATTGTGCCGCCCCAGTGCTGCGATCAGCAGTGACCGTTCCACCCGTGCCATTTGTTCGCTCAGCCCAAGGTCCGCCGCCTGCGCAACCTCCTCTGGCATCCCCAGCACAAAGCGCATGGCGGCTGACATCAGCGATCGTGCATTTCCAGGCCAGTCGCTGGCCATCAGCGACGCCAGATGTTCGGACGAAATCTCCGGTGCGGCGATCCCTGCCTGTTCCGCCGACTGTGCGACGTAATGGCGGAAAATCACCGGAATGTCGTCAGGACGTTCCGCGAAGGATGGGATGCGCACGCGCATAACATCCAGCCTGTAAAACAAGTCTGCGTTGAACCGCCCTTCGGAACTTAACACGGACAGATCGGCAGTGGTGCCCGCAATGATGCGCCCGCCCGGCCCATGTTCAATTAGCTCCAAAGCCGCAAATTGCGTAGCTCGGGGCATGGCAGAGACTTCGTCCAGAAACAAAGAACCGCCAGCGGCGTCATCGCAGCTTTTGGCCAGATCATCGGGACTAAGGCTAGAGGCCGTGCGTTTGACAAACGGTCCCTGCCCTGCGGATGACATCAGGTGTACGACCTCAGCGACCTTTGAGATGCCACTTCCCGGCGGTCCCGTCACTAGTACCTCGGCCCCTGTCGGTGCAACGGTCCGGACCCGCTCGCGCAGAGCCTCGGCCTGCGGCGACAAGCCAAACAGCAGCCGCGCGGCAGGATCTCCACGCTCCAGCTCGGATTTCACCGCTCTTTGCTCCAAGACTTGGGAACGGGCTGCAAAGGCACGCTCAAGTACCTCCAGCAGGTCAGACGCCGCGCACGGCTTTTCCAGAAAGTCGAATGCGCCCTTTCCCATGGCCTCCACAGCCATGGGTATGTCGCCCTCTCCCGTCAGCAAAACTACGGGCAGGTCCGGATCGATTTCTCGTGCATAAGACAAAAGGTGGAACCCGTCCCGCCCCGGCATGCGGATATCCGAGATGATGACACCGGGAAAATCCCGACGGATATGATCCTTGGCGGCCACAAAAGACCCTGCGGTCGTTGGCAGGTAATCCGCTAATTCCAGAGTTTGAAACAGGGCCTCGCGAACGGCAGCATCATCATCGACCAACAAAACCCTTCGCATCACGCTGCCTCTTCTTTGTCACAGGGTTCCAGTTCGACGGTAAACATGGCCCCATCCGCCGTATTCGCCCCTCGAATATCGCCGCCGAAACTTTGAACCAGCCCGTAGGAAATCGAAAGCCCCAGCCCCAATCCTTCTGACGACCCCACACTCTTGGTTGAATAGAACGGTTCGAACATCCGGTCGGGGTCTTCAATGCCGGGGCCTGTATCCTGCACAGAAACGCTCAACCGCGCGCCTTCTCGCAGCGAAATCGTTATGTTCCGTTCGGGTCGTCCCAACATTGCATCCGCCGCATTGTTGATCAGATTCACAAAGACCTGCACTAGACGTACATCCCCCCCCCACGCATACACAGCACTTATGGGCGGTTCCCAGTTCAAGGTCATACTATCGTCTCGCAGGCGGGCTGCGGTCAGTTCGACAGCCGTATTCAGAACCTGAACCAGATCGACACGCCCCATCGGTTCGCTTTCGTTGCGGGCAAAAGCGCGGAGGTTCTTGATGATCCGCGCCATACGCGCCGCCATTTCGGATATGCGCCCCAGATTATCGGCTGCTTTCTCGGGTTTTCCACGCGTCATGAATGCCGAGCCGTTGTCCGCAAATTGCCGGATCGCCATAAGGGGCTGATTCAATTCATGACTGATCCCGGCCGACATTTGCCCCAAAGCGCTGAGTTTCCCCGCTTGCACCAGATCCGCCTGAGCCCGCCGCAGGGCTGCCTCGGCTTCTTCCCGTTCCGTCACTTCCCTGCGTAAGCTGGCATTGGCAACTGTCAGGTCACGGGTGCGTTTGGCCACGCGACTTTCCAGAACGGCATTCGCCTGTGCCAGAGTCCGCCGCCGCTCCATGGCAAGAAAGAGCATTGCGCCGAAAGCCAGACAGATCGCCGCGACTGCTGCCGCCTGAAGCCTGGCAAGTTGCAGGGCTGGCGCCACATCCACCAAAACCTCAGCCGTCATATCTATGACCGGCAAATCAAGGGTAAGGTGCAGGGCATCGCGCGGCAGATAACGCCCCCAATTCAATTGCCATAGTTCGTGCCTACCAACTTGCGTCGAAGCAAAATCAACGGTCGCGCCATCTGGCGGTGTCAGCCCCGGTTCACCCTCCGCCCGGTACCAGAACAGCAGGTCCGACCTGTTGGAGATGAAGACAACACCATCTGAATCGACAAAGAAAACCGCTTCGGTACTGCCACGCCAAGTCTGTTCAACGTCCTGAACATCAGCAACGACCATCAGCGCGCCTTCAATATGGCCAGACGGGCCGAAGGCTGGTGCGGCGTAGGAATAAATCCGGTCATCGCCCAAGGGCACGACCTCATGCGCATTACCCAAGGCACCCTGCATCGCACGACGGAAAGCGGGGTGCCCGGCCATGTTTCGCTGGGACACCGGCTGCGCCGCAACCAAGACCTGACCGCTCTTGTTCAGGTACATCATATTGACCGCTGCAGTCTTGTCCGCAACGTCAAGAAGCATCGCCTGAGCTTGGCGTATGTCAGCCTGTGTATCCAACTCATGCAGAATGGGGTGCGTTGCCATCAACACCGCAAGTTCCTGATACACTTGCATTTGCGTGCTCAACCGGTCGGCCGCAAGCTCAAGGTCGGCCTCGGCCTTTTCACTCAGTTGAGACAGCGCCTGCCTATAACCGTATGACCATACGGAGGCCGACAGAAATCCAACGGCGAGTACGAAACTGGCAATGAACCAAACCCTTTGCATAGACATGGGTCTTGCATTCAACGCGCCGCATGGCAAGTGTGCGGCGCATGAAGTCATTCTCACAAACTCCGACCGACCCGGGTTTCGTTCAAAACCCTTACCTGTTTTACGATCAGGCCCGAAACGCCGGCGACCTGATTTATTGGCGGGATTATGGCATGGTCGCAGCGGTCTCCAATCGGGCGGTTCGGGCCTTGTTTCGGGACCGCAGATTTGGACGAGAAGAACCGCCCGAACGCGCAACGCAAGGCCCTTCCCATCTGGCGCCCTGGCTGGCGGTCGAAGCTCATTCGCTGCTGGAAGCTGAACCTCCACGGCACACGCGTTTACGCTCACTCGTCATGCGTGCCTTCACATCGCGCGCCATTTCGGCCTTACAACTAACCATCGAAACCTTGTGCCATGATCTGATCAAGGCGTTTCCCGATGGTCCTTTCGACCTGTTGAATGCCTATTGCACTCAGGTCCCGGTGATCACGATCTGTCGACTTCTCGGCGTTCCCGAAGCCATGGCGCCCGATTTGTTGCAGTGGTCCCATGACATGGTTGCGATGTATCAGGCCAACCGCAAACGGGACACCGAAGACCAAGCCGCCAGGTCGTCTCAGGAATTCACCGAGTTCCTGCAAGGGTACATAAAGTTGCGACGCAGTGATCCGCGCGATGATCTGATTACACGACTGATAAGCGCCGAAGAAGAAGGTGAAAAACTATCCCTCGACGAACTGGTCGCGACCTGCATCTTGCTGCTGAACGCTGGCCATGAGGCAACTGTGCATTCACTGGGGAACGGTGTGAAGACCCTGTTGCAGACCAATACCAACCCCGACGTACTGGCAGCAGATGGAATCGACGCAACAATCGAAGAGATCCTGCGTTACGATCCGCCTTTGCATATGTTCACCCGCTACGCGTATGAGGATTCCGAAGTCTTTGGTCATTCCTTCAAACGAGGCGATCAGGTGGCACTGTTGCTTGGGTCGGCGAACCGCGACCCTGCTATCTGGGAAGACTCAAACACGTTCCAACCGACCCGCCCGACCGAGATAAATACGAGTTTTGGCGGAGGCATTCATTTCTGCTTAGGCGCGCCATTAGCACGTTTGGAAATGCGCATTGCTTTACCGATCCTGTTCGAAAGCTGTCCGAACCTGCAACTGGCCGCGCCGCCGGTTTATTCGGACAGTTATCACTTTCACGGCCTGAATCAGTTGCTGGTTAAAATCTAACCTGCACATATCCACGTATGCGCGATGCTTCCGGCCGGGGGCAGCGCGCCCCTTTTCACGCCCCTTCTGCCAAAGCACTCAGCGGCAGCATCGTCGTGGATTTGATCTCTTCCATTGAAAGTAATGCTGTAACGTTATGAACCCGGACTTCCGAGATCAGCGATTGGTAAAACTCATCATAGGCGCGCGCGTTTTTAACTCTGACCTTCAGGATGTAGTCGATATCGCCTGCCAGCCGATGAGCTTCTTGCACTTCCGGGTGATCTCGCAGTGCTTTCAGGAACTTGCGCTGCCAATCCGCCTCATGCTCTGAGGTTCGGATCAAAACAAAGAACGTCGCTTCAAACCCAAGGGCTTCAGCATCCAGAAGAACTGTCTGCTGGCCGATAATTCCGGCACTCTTGAGCTTGCGGATACGATTCCAGACGGGCGTCTTTGAACTGCCGACGCGGGCTGCTATTTCGTCCAGAGATTGCCCCGCATCGCGCTGCAGCTCGGCCAGAATTTTCCGATCCGTGTCGTCTATCCGCACCGCCATTCCAAATTTCCTTCCGTTTCAACGTTCCTGTTCCAGTTTCTGGAAATTTCGGAACATATGTTCTTATTTAGGCCAACATATGGCGCTTTGGTGGGAATATTTCCTATATTGCAGGGTAAGTCAAACCACACCCGGGATGATCCGATGCAGGATTTTCACACAATCAGCCCCATAGGACATGTCGATTTTGTCGGCGCTGGTCCAGGCGATCCCGAACTATTGACGCTCAAGGCGCTGACTGCGTTTGAGCGGGCGGATGTCGTATTGCACGACCGCCTCATCAGCGCGCCGGTGCTGGAGCTGGCTGGACAAAGCGCCGTGCTGGTCGATGTCGGCAAGGCCGGGTTCGGCCCGTCATGGAAGCAAAGTGATATCGACGCGCTTCTGGTCGAATATGCCCTGAAGGGCAACCACGTGGTGCGCCTGAAGTCAGGCGACCCAACTGTCTTTGGCCGTCTGGACGAAGAGATAGAAGCCGTAGAGGCGGCTGGTATCTCATGGCAGATTATCCCTGGCGTCACAGCCGCATCAGCCGCAGTCGCCAGCATCGGTCAAAGCCTGACCCGCCGGGGCCGCAACTCATCCGTACGATTTATGACCGGGCACGACATGAAAGGTTTCGCCGATCATGACTGGGCGGCTTTGGCGCGCGCAGGATCGGTTGCTGCGATCTATATGGGCAAGAAATCGGCCCGTTTCATTCAGGGTCGTCTGATCATGCATGGTGCCGATCGCGCCACGCCTGTCACTCTGGTCGAGAATGCCTCGCGTCCCGACCAACGCATTCTGGCCACGACGCTGGACCAATTGCCCACCGATCTGGCTGCCACCGAAATGGACGGCCCGGCCCTGACTTTCTATGGCCTTGCACCGCGCGAAGCGGCACAGGCTGTATCTGAATTCAACAAGGAGCTTGCCTGATGGCCCGCGCTTTTACCCCCAAAGTCGTCACCGCAAATGATTTGCTGGAAGGTGACGTTATTTACCAGACTGAAGATGACCGCTGGTCGCGTGAACTGTCTGACGCGGAACTGATCACCGACGAAGCACATGCTCAGGTGCGCCTGCTGGACGCGGCGCGCCAGGCAAACAAAATCGTGGGCGCTTACCTGGCTGATGCCGTTGTCGGCGAGAACGGCCCCGAGCCCACACACTTTCGGGAAGATTTCCGCCGGACTGGTCCGTCCAACTATGCCCACGGCAAACAGGAAACTTCCCCGCAGCCCCGGGCCTGACCTCTGGCCCTTCTCTCTCCCCTTCAAGGCCCCGGTTCGGGGCTGCAACCAAGGACAGCTAGACATGTATCGCTACTCCGAGTTTGACCATGAGTTTCTGGCAGAGCGCAACGCACAGTTCCGCGCCCAGGTCGAGCGCCGCATTGACGGGTCGCTGACCGAAGACGAGTTCAAACCCCTGCGCCTGATGAACGGCCTGTATCTACAGCTGCACGCTTACATGCTGAGGGTCGCCATTCCCTATGGGACACTGAACAGCGCGCAGATGCGTCAGCTGGCTCTGCTGGCCGAAAAGTGGGACAAAGGCTATGGCCATTTCACCACCCGCCAGAACATCCAGTACAACTGGCCGAAACTGAACGACGTGCCGGATATGCTGGACGCGCTGGCCGAGGTTGGCATGCACGCAATCCAGACCTCGGGCAACACCATCCGTAACGTGACCGCCGACCACTTTGCCGGTGCCGCTGCGGATGAGGTCGCCGATCCCCGCCCCTATGCCGAACTGCTGCGCCAGTGGTCGACCGACCACCCGGAATTCCAGTTCATGCCGCGCAAATTCAAGATCGCCATTACCGGCTCGGAAAACGACCGCGCCGTGATCAAAGCGCATGACATCGGCCTTCAACTGGTCGAGCGCGACGGCGTTTTGGGCGCGCGCGTGATTGTTGGCGGCGGTCTGGGCCGTACGCCGATGATCGGCAAGGAACTGTCCGAATTCGTCGCCTTTGACGACCTGTTGGCTTACCTTGAAGCAACCGTTTCCGTGTGGAACCAGATCGGCCGACGTGACAACAAATACAAAGCGCGTATCAAGATCACTGTGCACGAAAACGGCATCGACACGATCCGCGCCAAGGTCAACGAGCGCTTTTTGCAGGTTCGCCCGCAGTTCAAGGGCGCTGACATGAACTTGCTGGAAGAGATCAAAGGCCATTTTGCCCCTCCAGCCTTCCGCGAAGGTTCGGTTGCGTCATTTGAAAGTGCCTATACCAACGATCCGGTTTTCCGGTCGTGGGTCGATACCAACATCGCACCACACAAGAACGCCGACCACGCGATTGTCACGATCTCGATCAAGAAGCACGGTCAAACGCCAGGCGATGCGACAGCTGAACAGATGCGCGTGATGGCCGATCTGGCCGAACTGTTCGCCTATGACGAGCTGCGCATCAGCCACGAGCAGAACGTGATCCTGCCGCATGTCCACAAATCGGACCTGCCTGCGATCCACGCCAAACTGAAGGAGCACGAGCTGGCCACCGCCAATTTCGGCCTGATCAGCGACATCATCGCCTGCCCCGGCATGGACTATTGCGCGCTGGCGACAGCGCGTTCGATCCCGGTTGCGCAGGAAATCGCGACACGCTTTGAAGATATGAAGCTTGAGCATGATATCGGCCACCTGAAGATCAAGATCTCGGGCTGCATCAACGCCTGTGGTCACCACCATGTGGGCCATATCGGCATCCTGGGTCTGGACCGCGCAGGCGTCGAGAACTACCAGATCACTCTGGGCGGCGACTCGACAGAAACGGCAGCAATTGGCGATCGCACGGGTCCGGGCTTTGCCTATGACGAGATCGTGCCGGCCGTTGAGCGCATCGTAGAAACCTATCTGAACCAACGTGAAAGCGCCGAGGAGACATTCCTGGAGACATATCGCCGGGTGGGCATGGCACCGTTCAAGGTTGCTCTCTACCCAGAGGCCCGCGCAAATGCCGCTTGACCTGATCCAGACGGAACTGGGGGCCGACCGTGCCGACTTGACCGAGAAGGTCAACGCACTGAACGCCCGGTTCCGTCATCATAGCGCCCATGACGTGATGCATGGAGCCATTGAAGAGATCGACGAGCTTGCGCTTGTGTCAAGCTTTGGCGCGGAATCGGTGGTGCTGCTGCACATGGCGGCGGTCGTCGACAAGATGACCCCGGTGCTGTTCGTGGACACCCAGATGCTGTTCACCGAAACGCTGGAATACCAGCAGGAGGTCAGCGAGCGTCTGGGCCTGAAGAACGTTCGCATTATCCACGCGGATGACGAGGACATTCAGCGGGAAGACCCCTATGGCGCGCTGCGCCTGCGGGATACGGATGCGTGCTGCAATCTACGCAAAACGTTTCCGTTGCAGCTGGCTCTGACGGGCTTTTGTGGTTGGATCACAGGACGAAAACGCTTTCAGGCCGGGACTCGCGCCATGCTCGATTTCTTCGAGGTCGAGGACGGAACAGGCCGGATCAAAGTCAATCCGCTGGCCCATTGGGCGCCCGAGGACGTGCGCACGTATATGATTGAGAACAACCTGCCCCGGCATCCGCTGGTGGCCAAAGGATACCCTTCGATCGGCTGTGCGCCCTGCACATCGCCAGTCAAAGAGGGCGAAGACCCCCGCGCCGGTCGTTGGCGCGATCAGAACAAGGAAGAATGCGGCATCCACTTTGTCGATGGCAAGATGGTGCGCGCCGGAGAGAAAACATGAACGTAATCGTAACGGATGAGGGCTTTTCGCCCGATGACTGGACCGACGGCTTTGTCACTCTGGACGATGCCGCAAATGACGTGGTCGCGCTGGATGTCAGCTCGGACACGGACCCGGATGAACTTTTTGACCGGCTGGGCAGCGCCAAGCTGGTTCGGGTGGATTTCCCGTCCTTCGCGGATGGTCGCGGATTTACCATCGCGCGCACACTGCGCCTGAAAGGGTACACCGGTCGGCTGCGTGCGAAGGGCCATGTGCTGGCGGACCAATATGCAATGGCGCGCCGCAGCGGTTTTGATGAGGTTGAAATCGGTGGGGACCTGGCCGATCGCCAGTCTGAAGATCAATGGCTGGCCCGCGCCAACTGGAAAGAAAACAACTATCAGGCCCGCCTGCGCGGTTAAAAGCCGCCAATCGCAAGCTTGTGACACAAAGGGGGCAATCTGTCCCCTTTTCCTGACTTGGATCAACGATTAAACGGAGATGTCGGTTTAGCAGACCGGCAGGTAAACGATGACAGAGATGAAGCCCGTGAGCGAAGTAACTGCCGTAAAGGCCCCCGTCCTGCCGGACGCGCAAACAGTAACCGACGTCAAGCACTGGACAGACAGCCTGTTCTCTTTCAAGGTGTCGCGTCCCGCCTCGCTGCGTTTCCGCTCGGGCGAGTTCGTGATGATTGGCCTGCTGGGCGACAACGGCAAGCCACTGTTGCGCGCCTATTCGATTGCCTCGCCTTCGTGGGACGAAGAGCTGGAGTTTTATTCGATCAAGGTGCAGGACGGCCCGCTGACATCGAAGTTGCAGCATATCAAGCCTGGCGATCAGATCATCCTGCGGCCCAAACCTGTTGGCACGCTGGTTCATGACGCTCTGCTGCCCGGCAAACGCCTGTGGTTCTTCGCTACCGGCACCGGTTTTGCCCCGTTTGCGTCGTTGCTGCGTGAACCGCAAACCTATGAAGATTACGACGAGGTCATCATTACCCACACCTGTCGCGAAGTGGCCGAACTGGAATATGGCCGTCAGCTAATCGACGGCATCCGTCAGGACGAAATGCTGGCCGAGCTGATGGGCGAAGGCTTTGCCGACAAGATCCGCTATTACCCGACCACCACTCGGGAAGAGAGCCCCAAGATGGGCCGTATCACCACCCTGCTGCAGGACGGCGAAGTGTTTGCCGATCTGGGCATCGAAGGCGGCATCAAACCCGAAACCGACCGCGCGATGGTCTGCGGTTCGCTGGCTTTCAACCTGGACATCAAAGAAATCCTCGAAGGTTTTGGTCTGCGCGAAGGTGCGAATTCGGAACCCAAGGAATTCGTGATCGAAAAAGCCTTTGTCGGCTAAAGTGACCCCGCGTTCGGGGCTTTGCGGTCCCGAACGCGAAAAACACCGAACAAAACACCGTTTTTTCGTTGTTGCCTGCGTTTATGCCGCTTGAAGTGCGGCCCGGCCCGGTCTAAATTCCGGGCTCGAAATTCTGCAATTATCAAAGGAATGAACCCATAGCTCGCAGACCTCACAACGCGCCGCCACAAAGAGATACCGGCCCGCGCGTCAATGATAAGATCCGTGCCCCCGAAATTCGCCTGATTGGCGCCGAAGGTGAAAATGTCGGGGTGGTTCATCCCGCCAAAGCCATGCAAATGGCCGCAGATGCCGGTCTTGATCTGGTTGAGATTTCGCCCAATGCGAACCCTCCGGTCTGCAAGATCATGGACTTCGGCAAGTTCAAATACGAAACGCAGAAACGCGAAGCCGAAGCGCGCAAGAAACAAAAAATCATCGAGGTGAAAGAGGTCAAGTTCCGCCCTAACACCGACACGCATGACTATGACGTGAAGATGCGCAATGTGTTCAAGTTTCTGGAGAACGGCGACAAGGTCAAAATCACCCTGCGCTTTCGTGGCCGCGAAATGGCGCACCAGAATTTGGGCCGCGAATTGCTGGAACGTGTTGCTGAGGACGTCAAGGAACTGGGTAAGATCGAAAACATGCCCAAGATGGAAGGTCGTCAGATGATCATGATGATCGGCCCGCTTCCGCAGAAATAATCCGGTCCAAGGGCCGAAACGATCAAAGCCCCTTCGCGCGCGGAGGGGCTTTTTTGTTCAGTTCGCCTGCCTGCCTCGAAACCAATGGGCGGCATCCCTAAAGTCGAAGATCAAAGAGACGATGTCGACGATCAGAAGCACCCAAAGAAAGCGAACAAAGGCTGGGCTCAGGATCTCTTCTGAAGACAGAAGAAGCGCGACGATAACGACAAGTGGTACCCAGCAGACGATGTGCGGCAAAGCCATCGCGCCGCTCATCCCGCGCGCAGCCACCATGATCGGAACGTTCAGCGCCATGCCGGTTATGGCGAGAAAGGCGACAACCTGTCCCGGTGGCTGATCCAGAAATGCCATCGGAACCAGATTGACCGGCACCAATATCACGGCCACCCAAACCTGCACCCACATGGGAAGCGTTCGGAAACTGCACCAGATATCCAGCACCATAGACGTCGCCCTTTACCGATCCTTCGCCCGCGACACTAGTGAATGTGATGCGGGCGAAAAGGGAGGTCACAGTAATGTCAGAGCACTGCTGAAAGGGCGCGCTCCAGTTTACTGACAAGCTCGCCAATCTGCTCGTCTTCAATAACAAAGGGTGGCGCGAGCAGGATATGATCTCCGTTCCGACCATCCCGCGTGCCAGCCATGGGGTAGCAGATCAGCCCCTCGGTCAGTGCTGCCTTTTTCACCTTTCCAGCAATACCCATAGATGGATCAAATGGAGTTCTGGTTTCACGATCCGCCACCAGTTCAACCCCGCGAAACAGGCCACGCCCCCGCAGGTCACCCACGTTGGGATGTTGTCCGAAAGCGGCCTCCAATGCGGATTGCAGTTTGGTGCCCATAACCCCGGCGCGCGCCGGTAATTCGCGTTCTGTTAGCTCACGAACCACTGCCAGCGCAGCAGCTGTGGCAACCGGGTGTCCAATATAGGTATGCCCATGCTGGAAAAACCCTGATCCATCGCGGATCGCGTCATAGATTTTTCCGGTACACAGCATGGCCCCAATCGGCTGATACCCTGCACCCAGCCCTTTGGCGACGCACAGAATATCTGGCGCGATGCCGTCATGATCGCAGGCAAACAGGTGGCCGGTACGCCCCATGCCGCACATCACTTCATCCAGTATCAATAACACACCATATTGATCGCAGATTTCCCGAATGCGTTTGAAATACCCCTCAACCGCCGGAACTGCGCCAAGGGTTGCACCGACAACCGGTTCGGCCATGAAAGCCATCACCGTATCCGGCCCAAGGCGCAGAATTTCCGCCTCAAGCTCATTGGCGACGCGTTGGCCGTAGTCAAAACTGCCCTCGCCCTCAGGCTTCTCAGCATATTCATAACAGGCCGAGATATGAGTCATTTCGATCAACATCGGCGCGAACTGTGCTCGTCTCCAGGCATTGCCACCGGCTGACAAGGCCCCTAGCGTGTTGCCATGATAGCTCTGTTTGCGGGCGATGACATGCCGGCGTTCAGGTTGACCAATTTCCAGAAAATATTGCCGAGCCAGCTTGATCGCCGCTTCGGTTGCCTCGGACCCGCCTGAGACGAAATACACACGATCCAGATCCCCCGGCGCATGCTGGATCAGCAAGTCCGCCAGCGCCTCGGCCGGTTCCGACGTCATGAACCCGGTATGCGCAAAAGCGATCTGTTCCACCTGCTGTTGCACAGCCTGTATTACCGCTGGGTTTGAATGCCCCAGGCAGGACACAGCCGCATCGCCGCAATCCAGATACCGCTTGCCTTCGGCGTCGATCAGGTAACAGCCATCTCCGCTGGCCGCTATGGGAAGGTCAGATTTCGTGTGGCGCGGGAAAACATGACTCATGTTTCAATCCTTCCAAGTGTTTCAACCAAAGCCGCGACCGATGCCGCGTTGTCCGCCCAAGACGTGCCATCTGGTGCCGTCAGGCTGTTTTCAAATCCGACACGTACGTCGCCACCACGACGCGCAGTTTCGGCCAGACACACATGTTCCTGTGCCCCAAAGGCGCACACCATCCAGTTGTGCGGGCTGGAGGGAAAGACATCCAAATCCGATGGAACAGATTGCTGGCCATCGCTGTATCGCCCCAGCACCAGCAAACGATCTGTCTGATCCGCCTTCACAACGCCTTCGGCCTGCCAGTTTTCCAGCAATCGCACATCTTCCATATCATACAGAATATGCTGAACCCGCGTGCCCTGATCCGCACACAAAGCATAGACCCGAGGCACAAGATCAGAGTCTCGCGCAATCTCTCTCACTGAAATTGAAGCCCATTCAGGTTGAACCTGTTGCAGACACTCAAATTGCGACGGCACATCGAACACACCCGCCGCTTCGGTAGTGATCTGAACATCCATTTCCGGCACCGCGCGCTGCAGCTCTGCCAGCGTTTCGCCATACAATCCGGCGTCCAGCGTATGGTTGCCGTCAGCATCCCGGACATGCAGGTGCACACCATTCGCACTTGCGGCATGGCAGTTCCGTGCGGCCCTTACGATCTCATCCGTCGTGACTGGCAAAGCAGGGTGATCCCGCCTGCTCCGCCGGGCCCCGTTGGGTGCGACCAGAATATACGGTCGACTAAAGTTTTTCGCTGCGTTCGCTGTCATTGCACCCTCTGATTCTTCTAGCCCCAGCTAATACCCATCGATTTCTTTTTCAATTTGGCCATAAGAAAACAAATGTTTTTTTGAGTGTATGACGCGCACCCTCATTACCTTGGCAGATAAAGTGCGCCGCGAAACTGCAGATTACCGGCGGCCCGATGCGTTTCCAAGGCTGAGAAACTTGAGGGAACACGGTTACACCTCTGCTGATCAAGTAGCAGATTTGCGTCATCGCAGGTATAGAGACGGACTATTCCATGCGCTTAGCACGCGGTTGAGGTCTGGTTGGGATTTCCTTCAGCAATCCCCCAACACCCATTCCGGCAATATCCGCTCCGGTCGTTTCGATCCCGCAAGCGACCCGTGACAATACCCAATCGGCCCCATTCAAAGCCGGAGATCGCGCGCATCCCGGCAACCCGATCACGGGCCGGTTCTGTATAGCCCCCAGAAACAGCAGGTTTCCCGGATCAACCGGCATACCAAACCGATCCACCCGTCCACCTGCAAGCCGAACAGCTGATGGGGCAACATCATCCGGGTCCGAAGTCGCAGATCCGGTCAGGATCATCAAAAGATCGCCACGTGTTGTAGAAACCGCCTTGGCCAACGCGTCTGCACGGTGAGGTACGATCTGAACATCGCAAAGGTCCAACCCCAAAGCCTCGGTTCGACCGCGAATGGCCGCGATCCCTTTTTCGTTCGGGGGGCCTCCGGGGATATCTGTCACGATTAGTCCGGCAGTCCTATGAACTGGCCTTGCCAGACGAACGGCCCCCTGCGCCAGATTGGCTGCACGCCGAACATCAGTCTCTGGCACGGCATACGAGATCACTTTGATGGTGGCCACCATCCCTTTCGGACCCATCTGCTGGTATTGGGGAACTGTCGCGACCGTGATCATCGGGTTGACCCGATTGAACATCTCCAGCGCGTCTACATCCAGCACTGCCACCCCCGGCCCGTCCGCCAACAGGTTGACCCGGCCGGTAAACGAGTCGGTCACGCGCAGGTTGGCCGAACCCGCATCGGGTGCAAGGGCCGATGCCAAAACACGTGCGGCTTCATCTTCGTTGCAATCACCGGGTTCAAGGCGGGCAACTATGACTTCGGTGATCCCCGCCTGAGCCAGTTGAGCCACATGCTCCGCCTGCAACGACAGGCCCTTACGCAACTTTTGACCGTCCGCCGTAACCGAATGCGCCAGAATGGCTCCTTTCGATTCGGAGACGGTTACCGGTCCAAACTTCATGCCTTGCCTCGCAAAACGGCCGTCATCTGCGCCAAAATCGCGACGGCTATCTCGGATGGCCCAGCGGCCCCGATGTCCAAACCGATGGGTCCGTGAATTCTGGAGATCTGCGGCTCAGTGAACCCGGCTGCCTTCATACGCTCAACACGTTTGGCTTGGGTACGTGTCGAGCCCAGTGCGCCAATATAGAACACACCTGCGCCCAACGCGGCCTGTAGCGCCGGATCATCCAGTTTCGGATCATGCGTCAGCAAGACAATTGCGGTGCGCGCATCCAACCCGAGATTTGCCACGGCTTCGTCCGGCCAATCCGTCAGGATCGATTCCCCTGGAAAACGGGCGCTGGAGGCAAATGCATCGCGCGGGTCGATAATAGCAGGATCATACCCTGCAATCCGCGCCATCGGCACCAGAGCCTGCGCGATATGAACCGCTCCGACAACGATCAGCCGTAGTGGCGGGTTATGTACCGCCACAAATGTCTGGCCGTCCTCTTCAAAACCCGACCGATCCATGCGCAGCCTTTCGGCATAGACATTTCGGCGCAAAGCCCTGTGCCCGGTGTCGATATTGACTTCGTAAGCGACGGGCTCGCGCGCCGCACGGGCGGCAACCAGTTCAGCCAGCATCGGCTCGGGCAAAACCTTCCCAACAGGTTCGACAAGAACGCGTATGGTTCCGCCACAGGCCAGTCCGACAGCAAAGGCGTCCTCGTCGCTCACTCCGAATTCCAGCAACCGGGCTTCGCCTTCGTCAATGGCTTCAAGAGCTTCGACGATCACCGCGCCTTCGACACACCCCCCCGACACGGAACCTTCGATCCGGCCATCGCCACCGATCACCAGTTGGGAACCGACCCGCCGCGGCGCGCTACCCCAGGTTTCGACGACCGTGGCAAGCGCGGCACCGCTGCCATTGCGGTGCCAATCCAGTGCCGTTTCCGGGCTGTTGTCGAATCGCTCCATCAGAACCTCCAGATGCCGTCAGTGACCAACATAGGCAGGATTGGCGCGATGAAAAGCGCGGCAGCCTCACCAAAACGTCTATATTTAGCCTTGCGGGCCAACGCCAAGGCCCAAACTACATTCAATAAATCATAGCATTGATTGTTAGCGATCCGGGTTTTAGCCTGCGCGGGCAACCGGCCATAAGACCGGACTGCATATCGAACAATTTATAGATCGGAGACAAGCAGTTGAAACGTTTTCTTACATTGGGCGCGGCGGTTGGCCTTTTGACCTCGACCGCGGCATGGGCGGACACTTTCGAACGTTATGGAGAGGTTGAGGGCTGGAAAGTCTTTATTGATAACGAAAAGAAATCCTGCCTGATCGAGGCCGTGGACGATGCGGAAAACGTCGTTCAAATGGGCCTGACCGAGGATCGTGGCGTCGGCTATGTGGGTGTTTTCACCAAAGCCGATACCGATATCAAACGTGGCGAAACACAAGAGGTGGCCATCCTGATTGGCGACAACATCTATTTGGGTGAAGCCACGGGTATGAAGGGCAATATCACCAAAGGCTATTCCGGTGGCTACGTTCTGTCGGACAGCGCTCAATTCGCGGATGATCTAGCCAAGAAAAAGGTCATGATCGTGTTCCCCGAGACATCCTACGCCTTCACTGTCGATCTGACCGGCACCTACAAGGCCATGGAAATGGCCCGTAAATGCAACGAAGAACAATTGTCGTAATTACTATTCGGAAAGCGCGGCCATCAGCCGTGCTTTCTGCCCCTGGTCGTCGGGTTGAGAGATCACGGCGGCCAGATCCTCGAGCGAGGCGATGGAATGACCCGCCCTGAAACTGTCGACATGGGGTAACATTGCCGCCACCCCCTGAGCTTTGGGCGCGAACCCGTCCCAACGCAGCAGCGGGTTCAACCAGATCAGGCGATTGGAAGACAGATGCAGACGCTCAATCTCTTTCTCCAGGCTCTCTGGGTCACCCCGCTCCAATCCATCGGTGATCAGCAGAACAACGGCCCCCTGCCCCATGACGCGTCTTGACCAGTCCCTGTTGAACTGGTGCAGACAATCCCCTATGCGCGTGCCCCCCTCCCAGTCCTGCGCTTCGGCCCCGGCAGCGGCAAGAGCTGCGTCAACGTCCCTGTGATGCAGGTGACGGGTTATGTTGGTCAGGCGTGTGCCGAAAGTGAAGGCATGAACCCTTGCCCAACCGGCACCCTTGGCGTTCGATACCGTGTGCAGGAAATGCAGGATAATACGGCTGTATTGGCTCATCGAACCTGAAATGTCGCAAAGGGCCACAAGATTTGGCCACCGCGGTTTAGGCTGTAGCCGGGCGATATCGCGCAACTCCCCCCCTTGCCGCATGGCAGCGCGCAAGGTGCGGGCTCGGTCAATGCGGTGTCCCAGATGACTGGCCTGACCCCGCCGCGATTTAATAGGTTTGACCGGCAGGGTCATCCGCGCCAATACACGTTTGGCGTGTGCGATTTCTGCCGTGCTCATCTGTTCAAAATCCAGATTACGCAGACGCTCCTCGGACGATGCCGTTTGGGTTGCGTCAATCTCAATTTCGGTTTCGCCTTCGTCTTGCGTGGCCGGTTCTGGCACGTCACGTTCGACACCATCCAACAAAGCCTCAGCCGCACGTTTTTCTCCGGCATCCGCCTTGCGCTCTTCCTGAACACCCCGAATGGCGGGAAGCATCATGGCCATCATGTGCTCCATGTAACGCGGGTCGCGCCAGTACATACGGAAGACTTGCGCAAACACGGTGCGATGTTCAGGACGGTTTACGAAACAGGCATGCAGGGTCCAGTAGAAATCCCGTTTCTCGGAAAAACCTGCCGCTTGAACGGCGCGAATTGCGTCAATCACGCGGCCCGGACCAATGGGCAGCCCCGCTTTCCGCAGCGCACGGGCAAAATGCGTGATGTTCTGCGCCAGCTTTGGATTGTCCGGAATATCCAGCGGAAGTTGTTCGGCCATCAGCCGTTACGGGGGCTCTGCCCCCATACCCCCGGAGTATTTTGGAAAATATGAAACATCAGGCCGGTTCCAATGTGGCTTTTGCCTCGTCGAGAATGCGTTTTGCCTCGGAACCCTGCAGTTTTTGAATGTCGTCCTGATATTTGAGGATCGCCCCCAGCGTATCGCCGATCACCTCAGGGCTGAGGTTCATCACGTCCAGCGCCAGCAAGCATTTGGCCCAGTCGATGGTTTCGGCCACGCCGGGTTTCTTGAAAAGGTCTTCGGTGCGCAAACGCTGAACGAAAGCCACTACCTCGCGACTGAGCGCATCGGCAGCTTCAGGCGCGCGAGCGTGAAGGATTTCAATTTCGCGGTCAAAATCGGGGTAGTCGACCCAATGGTAAAGACACCTGCGCTTTAGCGCATCATGCACTTCCCGAGTACGATTTGACGTGACGATCACGACGGGCGGTTCAGGTGCCTTGACGGTTCCCAGTTCGGGAATGGTGACTTGAAAATCGCTGAGAGCTTCCAGCAGAAACGCTTCGAACGGTTCATCGGTTCGGTCCAGCTCGTCGATCAACAGAACCGGGGCGCCATTTTCGTCCGGACGCATCGCCTGCAGCAACGGACGTTCAATCAGATATTCATCCGAGAACAATTCCGCCTGCAAGGCGCCTCGGTCAGCTCCGCCCGAGGCCTCAGCCGTTCGTATAGCGACCATCTGCGCCGGAAAGTTCCATTCGTAAACTGCAGAGGACGCGTCCAACCCTTCGTAGCACTGTAACCGGATCAAACGACGGTTCAGCCCGGATGCCAGAGCCTTGGCGATCTCGGTCTTGCCGACACCCGCTTCACCTTCCAGGAACAACGGGCGTCCAAGCTTCAGCGACAGGAACACAACCGTCGCCAGGGCACGGCCACATACATAGCCCTGACTTCCCAGCATCTGCTGCACGGCTTCGATGGAATTTGGCTGAGTCATAGAACCCCTCGTCTTCTTCGCGGACAAACAGGTCACGCAAGCGCCTGTGCGTCAAGGCCTCAGCCCCTGTCAGAGCTACGACGTTCCGGTTGGTTGACAAGTTTTTTCGGCAACCCGCGCAGCCCCGGTTGGTCTTTCGTGGCAGCTATGCTAGCGGGATATCATGACCGATACCCTCACGATCCGCCGCCCCGACGATTGGCATCTGCATCTGCGCGATGGCGCCATGTTGCAGGCCGTCCTGCCCGAAACTGCGCGTCATTTCGCCCGCGCGATTATCATGCCGAACCTCGTGCCGCCTGTTGTGCGCGGAGATGAGGCCGTCGCTTATCGCGAGCGCATCTTGGCCGCCCTGCCCGACGGCATGACGTTTGAGCCGCTGATGACCTTGTATTTGACAGAAGACACCGACGCCGAGGACGTGGCAGCAGCCCATGCCAGCGGGCTGATCAAAGCCGTCAAGCTGTACCCGGCAGGCGCCACGACCAATTCGGCTTCGGGCGTGCGTGACTTTGACAAAGTGCGTCCGGTTCTGGACAAGATGGCCGAGATCGGCCTGCCCATGTGTGTGCATGGCGAAGTGACGGATGCCGAGATCGACATCTTTGACCGCGAGGCCGTGTTCATCGACCGTGTTCTGGACCCGATCCGCAAAGCGACGCCGGGTCTGCGTGTGGTGATGGAGCATATCACCACGTCGAACGGTGTGGACTATGTCAAAGCCAACGAGACCGATCTGGGCGCAACGATCACGGCGCACCACCTGATCATAAACCGCAACCACATCCTGGTAGGTGGGATCAAGCCGCATTACTATTGCCTTCCGGTCGCCAAGCGCGAAGAACACCGCCTGGCACTGCTGGCCGCCGCAACCTCGGGCGACACACGGTTCTTTCTGGGCACAGACAGCGCACCGCACACTGATGCGAATAAAGAAATGGCCTGCGGCTGTGCGGGATGTTTCACCGCGACCAATACTATGTCGCTGGTGACCGAAATGTTTGAGCGGGAAGACGCATTGGACAAGCTGGAAAGCTTTGTCTCGCTCAACGGGCCGGACTTTTACTGTCTGCCGGTCAACGAAGAGACAATTACTCTGACCAAGGGCGAACCGGTGGAATATCCGTCAAAGATCGACTCGGGCGACGGCCCTGTCACAGTGTTTGACCCTGGCTTTCCACTGCATTGGCGCGTGGCTTAACCCGCCACGCAGTTGGCCAAATCAAGGGCGCGACCACCGGTGCGCAGCATCGACCAGATCGCGTCCGAGTCATCCGCTCCGATCAGCTTGGCCGCTTTGGCGCGCACGCGATCCTCGCGGTCAGATATCGACATCGGGGTTAGCAGATCATGGGTAGCGTCGAGGCGGATTCCGTCGCGACGCAGCAAGGACAGATGCGCCTGCGTTTCTGACAAGCTTTCATCTGCTTCGACCGTGATGCGGTCGCGCAGAGACTTTATGCGCGGGTCTGCGCAGACCTTGTCGGTATAACTACCGGGCACGGCCGTATCATACCCCATCGCCTGCATCGCGATGACAGTACGGTAAGAGAATTTAGCCCCCAACCCGGTTGTGGGCGAAAGTTGATTACAAACACTCATCCAGCGGGGATGAGTTTTGATCTTGATTTCAGCCACTTCAGGTTCGGCGATGTCCAGTTCCCGCGCCGCCTCCAACGCGGCGTGCAGGCCGTGACAACAGGCGTGGAACTTGTGACTGACTGTTTCGAACAGCCACTCATCACCCAAACCATCCAGCGCGCTTTGATACGCTGCACCATGATGGGTCGCCGCAAATCCGGACGAGCCTTCCAACGCATCGGCGTTAGCCTGAAACCCGCCGTGTACCAACAAGGCCGCCTCGACTCCGGCCGAAGCGGCAAGACCCGCGTTATACGGTTTGCCCATAGTCCCGAACTGGGCCTTCAGTCCGGCCGCTCGGGTGGCTGTCAGCCCCAAAACGGACCGCATCTGGCCTGTATCAAACCCCAGCAACCGACCAACTGAGACTGCCGCCCCGAAAGCGCCGGCTGTAGCTGTTTGATGAAACCCGGCCTGATAATGCCCCCGACCCAGCCACAGGCCAACGCGAATCGAAGTTTCCATCCCGACCAGCGCGGATTCGAGCATATCGACCAGAATGCGGTCATCCCACTCGGACACAGCAAGGGCAGCAGGCAAGATGGCGACCGACGGATGCCCAATATGCGCAAAATGCGTGTCATCGTAATCCAGCGCATGAGACACGGTGCCATTCACCAAAGCTGCGCCGCGCAAAGGGGCGGCGCCACCGCCAAAGAGATGGGCCTGAGTGTTCCCGCCCTCCGCCAGAACCATATCGCGAACTAGGGTAGATACCGGCTCGGCTGCACCTGCACGACCAACGGCGATCCAATCCAGAACAGAAAGCGACGTGATAATCCGTGCCTGAGTGGTCGTTGAAACCGGGCCAGCCGCGAAGGTGGCCAATGCTGCTGTAAATTCCGTCATGGGCGCAGTCTAGCGCGCGCCTTAACGGGGTAAAGACCTAGTCGTAGAGTTCTTTGGCACGCGCCTCGAAAGCGCGCACAATCCGTTGCATGGCTTCGTTGAACACGACGCCGATAATCCCTTGCAAGATGGCATTCTTGAATTCGAAATCCACATGAAAAGTGATGTTGCAACCCCCGTCAGGTGCATCCTCGAATAGCCAGTCGGACTTCATGTATTTGAAGGGGCCGTCCAGATATTCGGTGTCGATCTTTTTCTGATCTGCAAACAGGGTCACACGGCTGCCGAACCGTTCACGGAACACCTTGAACGAGATGACCAGATCGGCCTCCATCACCTCTGCCTTGCCAACCACATAAGTCTTACGGATACGTGCGGCAGCACACCATGGTAGAAACTTGGGATAGTTGCCCACATCCGCAACAAGATCATACATCTGCTGGGCTGTGTATGGCAGGTGGCGGGTTTCCGAATGGATTGGCATGATGTCCGGTATTTGCAGGTGACAATGGCGCGTCATGTCGTATGTTGCGCGCCAAAGATCAAGGGGGCTGCGATGACTAACCGCGCATATGTGATAGATGAGATGATCTCGGCCAAGGCCATCGCCGCCCGAATCGAGGAATTATGCCGCGAGATAACGGCGGAGTTTGACCAAACCGACAAGCTGGTGGTCGTGGGCTTGCTGCGTGGCAGCTTTGTGTTCATTGCCGATCTTGTACGCGAGTTGGATCTTCCTATTGAAGTGGATTTTCTTGAAGCTTCCTCTTACGGCGATACTATGGAAAGCAGTCGTGAAGTTCGCATTCTCAAAGACTTACGTGGCGCAGTTGAAGGGCGCGATGTGTTGGTCGTCGAAGATATTGTCGATACGGGTCACACCCTGAACCACGTCACCAAGCTGCTTCAAAGTCGTAAGCCCAAACGTTTGAAATCCATCGCATTGCTCGACAAACCCAGCCGCCGTGAAGTTGATTTCCGGTCAGATTGGATCGGCTTCGAAATTCCGGATGAATTCGTCGTTGGTTACGGGATCGACTACGCACAGCGCAATCGCAACCTGCCCTTTATCGGTAAGGTTCGGTTTACCGAGGGTTGAACACCTTCTGCGATCGGCAGCGTGCCTGCTTTTGTCACAGCCTATCCCAGAACCTGCCGAATGGCAGACACGAAGATGCCGGTACCGGTAGGGATCAGTGTATCCGGGAAATCGTAGTCTGGGTTGTGCAATTGTGGATGGTCCCGTCCCGATCCCAACCAGAACATGGCAGTTTTTGCACTTTTGCCAAACTGACCGAAATCTTCTGAAAACCGCTGCGGCTGATCGACCAGCTTGCAGGCAACGGCCTGATCGGAACAGGCCATTGCCAAAACCGCGACAGCTTCAGGGTCATTGACGCAGGATTCGAACACTTCGTCATAGCTGATTTCGACCGACAGCCCCTCGGCCTTGGCCGTTTCGCTCACCAGTGATTCAGCATCGGACACAAGACGTTCCATCCGTGTATCCGTGACCGTGCGAAGGGTCACCCACAATTCGGCGTGCCCAGGCGCGACGCCAACCGTTCGTTCGCCAAGGGTGGCATGCGTGACTGTGGTCAGGGCATAATCGACACTCAATTCACCACCCGCCCCCAACGTGGCCAAAGCGGGCATCAAGCTGGACAATGCACCCGCTGGTGAAACTCCGTCTTGCGGGGCAGCCGCATGTGATGTCTTGCCCGTCAAAACGATCTGCATCCCGCAGGAGGCGCAATTCGCGGGACCTTCACAAATCTGAACTGTGCCAAGTTCAAGACCCGGCAAATTGTGCAGAGACAACACCATATCAGGCGAAATCTCAGCGAATCGACGGGCGGCCCGGTAAGCGACGGCACCATGGCCGGTTTCTTCAGCGGGCTGGAAAATCAGAACCACGCGTCCTGTTTTCGGGCGCTGTTCCATCAGCGCGTCGGCGACGCCCAGCACCATCGTCATGTGGCCATCATGGCCGCACAGGTGCCCTTTGCCCGCAAACTGAGACACATAAGGAAGATCCGACAATTCCTGAATTGGCAGCCCATCCAATTCACAACGAATACCAAGCGTGGGACCGGATCGGCCGCTTTCGAAAACGGCAGCTACCCCATGTCCGCCCAAGCCGGTCAGAACGCGGTCTGCACCCGCTTTTCGCAGAAGATCAGCAACCCGCGCAGCAGTTTTCTCTTCCTGTCCTGAAAGTTCAGGCTGTTGATGCAGTTCGTGGCGCAGACGCGTTAGCCACGCGATCCGTTCCGGTGTCACGCCTGCTGCAACTTTGCTTGCCGTGCCGCGCGTAGTCGGGCGAAATCGTCACCCGCGTGATAGGACGACCGGGTCAATGGCGTTGCAGACACCATCAAAAACCCTTTGCCGTACGCTGCTTTTTCATAAGAGGCGAACTCTTCCGGTGTCACGAAGCGATCAACGCCGTGATGCTTTGGAGTCGGCTGCAAATACTGGCCAATGGTCAGGAAATCGATATCCGCTGCGCGCATGTCGTCCATGACCTGCCGCACCTGCTGTTCGTCTTCACCCAACCCGACCATGATGCCGGATTTGGTGAAGATGGACGGATCAAGTTCTTTCACCCGTTGCAGAAGTCGCAGCGAATGGAAATACCGCGCGCCCGGTCGGACCTCGAGATAAAGACCCGGCACAGTTTCCAGATTGTGATTGAACACGTCCGGCTTCGCCTGAACCACTACCTCAAGAACCTCCGGATCACATTTTAGGAAGTCCGGCGTCAGAATCTCGATTGTTGTTTTGGGAGAGCGGTGACGCACCGCGCGAATGGTCTGCGCAAAATGCTCTGCCCCGCCATCGCTCAGATCGTCCCGGTCAACCGAGGTGATGACCACGTGATTCAAGCCAAGTTTTTCAACCGCGTGCGCCACCCGGCCGGGCTCAAACGCATCCAGTTCGTCAGGGCGACCGGTTGCGATATTGCAGAAAGTGCAGCCACGCGTACAAATCTCGCCCATGATCATCATGGTGGCGTGGCCCTGGCTCCAACATTCTCCGACGTTGGGGCACCCGGCTTCTTCGCAGACAGTCACCAGATTGTTGTCGCGCATGATCCGACGCGTGTCCGCATAGCCTTTGCCGCCGGGTGCTTTGACCCTGATCCAATTCGGCTTCTTGGGCTGCGCATTATCCGGGCGATGAGCTTTTTCCGGATGACGCTGTTCTGGGATCTTCAGGTCTCGCACGTTAGTTTTCCTGAGTTTGGGTCAACTTTTGTTACTCATAACATAGACAGAAGCGCATTGTTACACCAGCGGTGCATAGCCGCTATGCGTCACCAATTCGCAAACCAAAAAAGAATAGCAAGGACTCAACATTTACGACGTAAATTCAATATTTAACGAGACGATGAGTTTATTCACGCACGCTGCGTTTCCTCGATTGAATGCGGTTTGGAACTGTTTTAACTCACGACAAAATCACACGTGAATCACAGGAGCTTGACCATGAAATCCGGCGCACAACTGCCCGACGTGACTTTTCACACTCGTGTCCGCGACGAGTCAATCGACGGACCCAATCCCTTTCGTTGGGAAGACAAGACGACAGCTGACTATTTCGCCGACAAGCGCGTAATCCTGTTCTCCCTGCCGGGGGCGTTCACCCCGACCTGCTCGACCTACCAACTGCCCGGTTTTGAAAATGGCTATGCCGATTTCACTGCCAGGGGGATCGACGAAATCTATTGCTTGTCTGTCAACGACAGCTTCGTGATGAACAAATGGGCTCAGGATCAGGGCCTGAAAAACGTCAAGGTCATCCCCGATGGATCGGCGGAATTCACCCGCAAAATGGGTATGCTGGTCGACAAGGACAATCTGGGTTTCGGTATGCGCTCGTGGCGGTATGCGGCCATCGTTAACGACGGTGTCGTCGAAGCGTGGTTCGAAGAACCTGGCCTGATGGATAACTGCCCCGAAGATCCTTATGGTGTGTCTTCGCCCGAAAATCTGATAAAACATCTACAGGCGCCAGCAGAGCCGGAAATGGCCTGATCAGAGCCTCGGAACATAAAAAGGCCCGGACTTTTGCCGGGCCTTTTTCCGTTCAGCCAATCATTCGGTCGCGTTCAGCCTGATCCTGATAGTGTCTTTTCAAACGCTGCAAAGCAATCCGAAGCACAATCTTGCCAGAGCGCGCCGACCATCCCATGCGCTTTTCCGCAAGTTCCAAACCTTCCAGATAGCAGCAGCAACGTAGCGCAACATCGCTCAGCCCCGGCCCCAGGTCTGACAAAGCCCGTGCTACGCGATCCTTCGCATCAGAAGATGCCCCTGCCCCCATGGCTTTCGCTGTCAAAGCTTCCACGTCCTCCAGCGGTCAGAAAACGATCCCAATTCTGGGAAACCTGAGGACCGATCTGCGCCAGTTCAAAGTCTTCGCGCAAACGCTCTCCGGCGCTGACAAGGGATTCGTCCAAAAACGGTTTACCGTCGCGATCACGCCTGCGGGCCAAGGCGATCAAAGGGCTTTCGGCTACGCTGTATCGAATGCGTCTGGCCCGTTCGGCAGACCCGCCTGAGGGTTTTGTCTGAAAAGTACTCGGAGCTTCCGCAAATCCGAAATCGGTCCCCGCTCGCGCCTTGTTTTCAGCCTTTGCAATAAGATGGCTCAGCGCCGTTCGCCCTGCCGTAGAAATCCGATACCGGGAAATACGCCCGGGATTGTCACAGGAGATCCAGTCTTTCAAAGCCAGCGCTTGTGCAATCCTGCACTCTACAACCGCCGTTCTTGTTGTCACTGCATCGCCGGTGTCACGCACAACAACGGCCTTGTCCATTTCTTCGGCCACGGCAAGGACTGCACCCGTCTCGCTCAGGCGGCGCAATACACGCAGCGCCTCTTTGTCAAAGTCTTCATCCGCGGCGTCTTCCATCTCGCTTGATAGATCGTCAACATAGTCAGACGTCGAAAAATGTGTCTCGGCCAACGATTGCAAAGCCGCATCCACCAACGGATCGTCGCGGCGCATTTCGATGCGTCGAATTTGCCTGAGGATGGTCGACGCATGGCATCCGGCTGATCGCGCGATATCGCGGATCGAACGCCCGGTCTCGGTATGAGCAAGGTATCTTTGCGCCCTTTCTGGAACCCATGCCGGAATGGTGAAAGCCATGTTGTTTTCCATCATTATTTGCCCTCATCGACAAAACAAACTGCCACTTTTCGCCCTCGGAATGTGGGTTAACCAAATCTAACTAGAGGTCCATTCGTTACTCGTTCGTTAACCACACAAGCCAAGAACCAGATTTGATTCAAAAAGATAAACAGTCGTGAAACCATCGTTCGGGGTGACTTTAACAAAGGCAACACCCGCTTAGGTTGTGCAAAAAAGATGTGCAAATCTTCAAATAAGGGACACATGAAATGCAGGACCTGATGACAATGATCGCGACCCTCCGCCGCCCACGGATGTTGGCGCGCGCTGCAAAATTCGGGGCGCAGGATTACAACCGAGACAGGCACCTGCAACGTATTCTGGGATACGGATCGCTACCCGGTTCAGGTCAGGCTGTACTACGGCTGATGGAGATGGAAAAAGAGGTAAATGCACAGCGAAAAGAAGAAGATGCCGCATATTCACTGGTGCGGCATCTGGATCTGCTTATTGCGCTGTTGGGTGAGGCGCAGCTGTATCAGGCCAGCCGCGCCTCGATTTTTCAATAATCAGGCGAACGCGTCCGGCATGGAGGCCTTCTTCTCAGTGATATAGGCTTCCAGTGCCGCAGCAATGTCGGGATCCATCTGCGGCTGCTGATAGTTGGCCAGCAAATGTTCAACCCGTGTGGTGGCCAAAGCCCGCGTATCACGCGCGCCTTCTTCCTGCCAGGTTTCATACGGCTTGTAGTCTAGCAGATCGGATTTCCAGAACGATTCCTTAAAGTTGGCCTGCGTGTGGGCACATCCGAGATAATGCCCGCCAGGTCCGACTTCGCGGATCGCATCCATGGCCTGTGCATTCTCGTCATACGCCACGCCTTTGGCCAACCCATGCAGAACACCAAGCTGATCAGCATCCATGACGAATTTCTCGAAATCGGCGACCAAACCGCCCTCCAGCCAGCCGCAGGAGTGCAACATGAAGTTCACACCGGACATCAGACCCATGTTCAGTGAGTTTGCGGTCTCATAAGCCGCTTGCGCGTCCGGAAGTTTCGAACCGCAGAACGATCCCGACGAACGGAACGGCAGGTTCAGGCGACGCGCCAACTGGCCAGCCCCATAAGTAATATGCGACGCTTCAGGTGTGCCAAATGTCGGCGCGCCCGAGTTCATATCGATGGATGTCACCATGGCCCCGAAGATTGCCGGTGCTCCCGGGCGAATGATCTGGCTATAGGCGACACCTGCCAGAACCTCGGCCAGAACCTGTGTCAGAGTCCCGGTGACGGACACTGGCGACATCGCACCACCAACAATAAAGGGCGAGATGATACAGGCCTGATTGTTGCGCGCATAGACTTCCAGCGAACCCATCATCACATCGTCAAACGTCATCGGCGAGTTGATGTTGGTCAGCGAGGTCATCACTGTGTTTTCCTGAACGAATTCCTTACCGAACAGGATTTCACACATCTCGACCGAATCCTGCGCCCGGCTGGGATCGGTGACCGACCCCATGAAAGGCTTGTCCGACAGGGTCATATGGGCTTTCAACATGTCGAGATGGCGCTTGTTCACCGGAACATCGGTCGGTTCGCATACCGTACCGCCCGAGTGGTGCAGCCATTTGGACATGTAGGCAAGTTTCACGAACTTGTTGAAATCATCCATTGTCGCATACCGACGGCCGCCTTGTGCATCACGCACGAACGGAGGACCATAAACCGGTGCCAGAACCATATTACGACCGCCGATCACAACCGATTTCTCGGGATCTCGGGCATGTTGGGTGAACTGGCTGGGGGCCGTTTTGATCAATTCGCGGGCCAAGCCACGCGGAATGCGCACACGTTCGCCATCGATATCCGCACCGGCATCGCGCCAACGCTCCAGGGCCGCCGGATTGTCAACAAAGTTGACCCCAATTTCCTGCAACACGGTTTCCGCGTTGTTTTCAATGACCTCGAGCGCTTCTTCATTTAGCACTTCGAAGTTTGGAATATTCCGTTCGATGTATTTCGCGGTCTCGATACGAACTGCGGTACGCTCGGCACGGCGGGCAGCGCCACCGCCACCTCTCGCCCTGCGTCGGGTGTTTGCCTCTGCCATGAGAAAATCCCGTCTGGTTGGTTAGATTGGAGGTTGTGATACAGGTTTACCAGATCACAAGCATCGGGATAGCGGCGCTCTGGGGGGAAAAGCGACATTGCAAACCCACAAACCAGTGAACCGGTCACAAAGGCAGCATCAGGCTTCGGGCACGCTATCCCATTCGACGCTGCCAGTACTTGGCTCTGATACAGGCGGAGTGACGACCTTGTGCCGAAGTTCCTCGGGATTGTCTTTTAACGAAACCAAAACCGCAATTGTCTGTATAGTGTCTGCACTGTCGCCCTTTTCGAAACCCTCAGTCCGAACGTCGTTCCGGGTCAGCGCCTCAAGAACAGCCAAGCGTGCGTCTGCCTGTGCTTCTTCTGTATACCGCCGCAAAATCTTGAACTTCTGCGCCAAGGGGACACCGGCTCGTGTTTTGCGCTTCAACAATTTCACCAAGGGCCCGAGACCAAAATTCACGAAGATGGCGGACCCGGCCATCATAATTGCGAACAACCAGCCCACCGTTCCGGCCATCAATCCTACAGCTGCCGAACTTCGCAGGGTTGATACGGTATTCAGACCGTGAATCGTAAATCCGTGGTGAAAAGTGAGGCCCGCCGCCAAGAACCCGATGCCGGAAACGACCTGCGCTGCCACTCGGATCGGGCTGACTTCGTCTGGCAACAGCGCCGTAAACACAACAAAAGCCGCGGCGCTCGACGCCTCCTGAGTATTTGCCTGCAAACCCGCACTTCTCTGCCGGGCCTGCCGCTCTGACCCTATCAGCACACAGTAAGAAACAACGCCGACCCCAGGTTCAGTGCAGCAATCTCAATGGAAATTAGCCACTTGATTTCCTCGTTCAGATGAATTCACCCATGGCTTCTGTAAATCTGTCATGTATTTGTTACAAACTTTCCGATTTCTCTTTGTCGAACAAATGAAATCCTTCAGGAAATGGACGTCGCTCTTGCGAAATCGCTGGGCTTGCCATAAGGCGCAGGCATGACCCAGACATCCCACGACCGCCTTCTGATCATCGACTTCGGCAGCCAGGTTACGCAGCTTATTGCCCGGCGCCTGCGCGAATTGAACGTCTACTGCGAAATTCACCCTTACCAAAATGTCACGATGGATTTCGTGCGGGAAATAGCCCCGCGCGCTGTGATCTTTTCGGGCGGCCCGGACAGCGTGACGCGCGAGGGATCGCCCCGCGTTCCGCAAGAGATTTTTGATTATGGCGTTCCGATTCTGGGCATCTGCTATGGTCAGCAGGTGATGATGCATCAGCTTGGCGGTAAAGTTGAAAGTGGCCATGGCACGGCCGAGTTTGGTCGGGCCTTTGTCACACCGAAGGCCAATCTGGACATCCTGGACGGCTGGTTCACTGAAGGCGATGAACAGGTCTGGATGAGCCATGGCGACCACGTCAGCGATATCGCGCCGGGATTTCAGGTGTTCGGCACATCACCCAACGCGCCATATGCGATCACGGCTGATCCTTCGCGTCACTTCTACGCCGTGCAGTTTCACCCCGAGGTACACCACACACCCAAGGGCGCGAAGCTGTACGAGAATTTCGTCAAACTCGCCGGGTTCAAAGGCGACTGGACCATGGGCGCCTATCGCGAAGAGATGATCCGTAAAATTCGCGAACAGGTTGGTGACAAAAAGGTCATCTGCGGCCTATCAGGCGGCGTCGACAGCTCGGTTGCTGCAATTTTGATTCACGAAGCAATCGGGGATCAGCTGACCTGTGTGTTCGTCGATCACGGGCTGCTGCGTAAGAACGAGGCCGAAGAAGTCGTCGGTATGTTCCGCGACAATTACAACATCCAATTGATCCATGCAGATGAATCCGAGCTGTTTCTGGGCGAGTTGGAAGGTCAGAGCGATCCAGAGACCAAACGCAAGATCATCGGCAAGCTGTTCATCGACGTATTTCAGAAACACGCTGATACCATTGATGGAGCGGAATTCCTGGCTCAAGGCACACTGTATCCTGACGTAATCGAATCTGTGTCGTTTTCTGGCGGGCCCTCGGTAACCATCAAATCGCACCACAATGTGGGCGGTCTGCCGGAAAAGATGGGGCTGAAACTGGTCGAACCGCTGCGTGAACTGTTCAAGGACGAAGTCCGCGCGCTGGGCCGCGAGCTGGGCCTGCCGCAGAGCTTTATCGGCCGCCACCCCTTCCCCGGACCTGGCCTGGCGATTCGCTGCCCCGGCGAAATCACCCGCGAAAAGCTGAAGATTCTGCGTGAAGCCGATGCGATCTTTATCGACCAGATTCGCAAACATGGGCTTTACGACGAAATCTGGCAGGCGTTCGTTGCAATTCTTCCGGTGCGGACAGTTGGTGTTATGGGCGATGGCCGCACCTATGATTTCGCCTGTGCATTGCGGGCCGTTACCTCGGTCGACGGGATGACGGCGGACTACTACCCGTTTAGCCATGAATTCCTTGGGGAAACGGCGACCCGGATCATCAACGAAGTCAAGGGCATCAACCGGTGCACCTATGACATCACTTCGAAACCGCCCGGGACGATTGAATGGGAATGATCCAGCCGTGAACCCTGCATCTGATGATGGGTGACCAATAGTGCGGCATTCATGTTCAAACCGTGCCCGAAAACGTCGGGCGTGGCTTGAACATGACGCCTCATCAGCGTTTGAATGATTCGACGAATTCAATCGATTTGTTTTAAGCGCGTGGCGAAGGCCTCATTTCCGAGGCTGTGACCCTGCGTACATTCCGGGGTGCAGTACGTGAATCAAATACAAGAAAACACGTTCAAAGCCGCCTTGTGGATGACGGGAGCCATTGCGTCCTTCTCTTCCATGGCAGTTGCCGGTCGCGAACTGAGTGTCACGCATGACACGTTCGAGATCATGATGTACCGAAGCGTGGTTGGGTTTGTTGTTGTCGCCCTCGCACTCACTCTCACCCGCAAATGGGCGCAGGTTTCAACGCAGCGTCTGGGATTGCACGCTGTGCGCAATACCTTGCATTTCACGGGTCAGAATCTTTGGTTCTACGCAGTCGCTGTGGCGCCTTTGGCGCAGGTTTTTGCGCTGGAATTCACACAACCGCTATGGGTGATCCTGCTTTCGCCGCTGTTTCTGAACGAACGCCTGACCGCCTTTAGAATAACAGCAGCTCTCATCGGTTTTGCTGGCGTTCTGATCGTGACACGCCCGGGCGCGGCGCCCTTGAGCCCCGGCCTTTTGACGGCAGCTGCGTCGGCTATTTTCTTTGCGTTTACAACTATCACCACCAAAAAGCTCACAGGCTTTGCCAGTATCGGTTGCATCGTTTTCTGGCTTACGACGATGCAGGCGGTTCTGGGGGTTATCGCCGCTGGATTCGACGGTCAGATCTCCCTTCCAACACCCCAAACCGCTCCGTTTTTGGTACTCGTCGGACTTGCTGGACTACTGGCCCATTTCTGCATCACCAAAGCCCTGGCAATTGCCCCGGCAACTGTCGTGGTCCCTTTTGATTTTGCGCGCCTTCCAACAATCGCAGTGGTCGGGATGATCCTTTATCACGAACCAATCGATCACTGGGTCTTGATAGGCGCAGCCGTCATCATTTCCGGTATTTTCCTGAATATCTGGTCCGAAAATCGTAACAGTTTAGCAACAGTTGAAAACAGTAGTCGCAATACGTAACGCACCGTCACCAGTTGACCTTAAAGTAACCAAAAAGAAAGTATCGTGCATCATACAACGGGCAGACGCTTAATACACTCAATTCATCGTCATAATAGCCCGCGGGAGTTTGTCAGGGAGGACAGTATGAAGAAAGTACTACTCGCAACCTGTGCTATGTGCGCTGGAGCGACGGCAGGATATGCAGGCGGTCTGGATCGCAGCGGTCAGGGCATTAACCTGGTCTTTGAAGAAGGTTCAGCGGTTCAGTTCCGGTTGGGGTACACCGATCCCAGCGTAACCGGGACCATGCCCGCGTTAGCCGGCCCGAACATAGGCCAACCCCAGAACTCCGGTGAAGTGGCCAACGACTTTTTCACACCGCATTTGGGTTATAAAACCTCGCTGACCGAAAAGCTCGACTTTGCGATCATGTATGATCAGCCCTTTGGGGCAGACATCGAATATGCAAACACCTATCCTCTTTCGATCAACCCAATTCCAGGTGGCCGGACCGATACTCTGAGGGCCACGGCAGACACGGATGCCATCACGGCATTGCTGCGCTACAAATTCGACGGCGGGTTCAGCGCAATCGGCGGCATTCGTGCGCAGCGTGTGCAGGCTTCGGTTACAGTGCCGCTTGCTGCGGGCTACCAGGTTGACTCGGACGCTGACACTGCATTCGGTTACGTTGTCGGTGTCGCATGGGAAAAACCAGAGATCGCGGCTCGTGTATCATTGACCTACAACTCCAAGATCAGCCACGATCTTTCGCAGTCAGAGTCGCTGAACCCACCACCATTCCCGCCAATTCCTCCTGGGACTGTGGCCACCTTCAACACCAACAGTGAAATTGAGACGCCTCAGTCGATCAACCTGGATTTCCAGACAGGCGTCGCGCCTAAAACTCTGGTGTTTGGCTCTATCCGTTGGGTCGACTGGCCACAACTCGTCTATAACCCGCCAAACTATCCACCAACAACCAACCTGGTCGATTATGACGACGCCACGTTTACCTACTCGCTTGGCATGGGCTATCAGTTTTCCGAGGAATTTTCCGGCGCTGTGACATTGGGCTACGAATCTTCGCAAGGTACTCCTGTATCGAACCTCGGTCCGACCGATGGGTTCTGGAGCATTGGCGTGGGTGGCACATACTCGTTAGAGAACGCCAAGATTTCCGGCGGCGTACGCTACACAGACATTGGCGACGCAACGGCAGATGGCGCCTTTGGCCAAACCGCCACCTTTACGGGTAACAGCGCCTGGAGCGTCGGCTTCCAGATCACCTACGCTCTGAACTAAACCAGAAAGATCTTTATTCGAGGCTCCGCTGTTTCAGCGGAGCCTTTTTTTGCGCAAGTTTCGGGTCGCGAACGGACCGCATGAATGGAAAAGTGCAGCCATGAGCACACAAAAACACCTTTCTCAGCGCGCCTGGGCCGAACTCATGCTTCTTGCGGTCATCTGGGGCGCGTCCTTTGTGGCTATCCGGATCGCCCTGGACACCATCCCCGTGATGACATCGGTATTGCATCGCACATTCTGGGCGATGCTGGCGCTCTGGTTGGTCGCGTGGAGCATGGGGCTTTCGCTCCCACGGTCGCCTCGCATCTGGGGCGCGTTTCTGATCATGGGGTTGCTGAACAACGTGATACCGTTCAGCCTTATGGCTTGGGGTCAACTTTACATTGATACCGGTCTTACCGCGATCCTGAACGCGGCCACGGCTATATTTGGTGTTCTGGTTGCAGCCCTGTTTTTCAGGGACGAGCGGTTGACGAAACCCCGTCTGCTTGGCGTTTTCCTGGGTTTCCTAGGCGTCTCAATTACCATCGGACTACAGAACTTCACCTCTTTCAGCCTGCAAAGCACCGCCCAACTTGCGGTATTAGCAGGAACAATCTCTTACGCTTTTGCCGCGGCTTGGGCACGAATTTCGTTGTCGGACCTTCATCCAATCGTCGCTGCGGCCGGGATGTTGACCGGTTCAACTCTGTTGATGCTTCCGCTTTCGCTTGCCGCAGATGGGGTGCCAACGCTTGCATTGCCTGCAATCACTTGGGTGGCGATTGGATATTACGCCATTGTGGCGACGGCCGGGGCATATCTTTTGTACTACCGCGTGCTGGCAATGGCTGGCAGTGGTAACCTGATGCTGGTGACGCTTGTGATCCCTCCGGTGGCCATTGTACTTGGCGCAATTCTGCGAAACGAAGCACTGCCACCCAACGCCTATTTCGGCTTTGCCATTCTTGCCCTGGGTCTTTTGGTATTGAACTGGTCCGGTCGGCGCGATTGACGCCGCGCGCTGCCCGATTTAGCAAAGGCTAAAAAGGGACAGCACGAAATGATCTATAACACGGCCCAAGACTGGCGCACGGCAAGCCGCAAGAAAGTGCTGTTCTTTGGCATGTCCGGTCTGGGAAAGACCTATGTCTCGAACATTCTCAGGGACTCGGGAAACTGGTTCCACTACTCGATCGACTATCGGATCGGCACGCGCTATATGGGCGAGTACATCACCGACAACGCCAAAGCCGAGGCGATGAAGGTTCCGTTTCTGCGAGAGCTGCTGCTGTCGGATTCGATCTATATTGGCTCGAATATCTCATTTGCAAACCTGACACCGGTTGCGGCCTATCTGGGCAAGCCAGGCAATCCTGCCCTGGGCGGGCTTGAAATGCCGGAATACCGCCGCAGACAGGAACAATTCCGTCTGGCGGAAATACATGCCTTACTGGATACCGAGTACTTTATCGACCGCGCCGAGCGCCTGTATAAATACCCCAATTTCATCTGCGATACCGGTGGATCAATCTGCGAATGGGTGGATCCCGAGGACCCGAGGGATCAGGTTCTGTCCGAGCTTTCGCAGCAGACCCTGATGATCTGGTTGAAAGGTGATGAAGGCCACACCGCAGAACTTGTGCGCCGCTTCGACAAAGCCCCCAAACCAATGTCTTATCAGGCCGAGTTTCTGACACATGCCTGGACAAAATACCTGGACCAGCACGGATGTGCGGAATCTGATGTAAACCCCGATGATTTCGTTCGCTGGACCTATGCGCAGGCACTGGCGCATCGCCACCCCCGATACGAGGCTATGGCGAAAAACTGGGGTGTGGCGATTGCCGCCAGTGACATCGGTAATATTCGCGATGCCACCGATTTCGATGAGTTGATCGAACGCACCCTTGAGGCCAAGCGCAATAACGCCTAACTACCAGTTTTCACTATTCTCTTCGAAGTCTGACACATGCCCATCAAAATCCCATCAGATCTGCCTGCTTTTGACGTCCTGACCAAAGAGGGCGTCATGGTCATGGACGAAGATCAGGCCATGCGTCAGGATATCCGCCCCCTGCGTATCGGCTTGCTGAATCTGATGCCCAAGAAAATTCAGACAGAAAACCAGTTCGCGCGTCTGATCGGTGCAACCCCGTTGCAGATTGACCTGTCGTTGATCCGCATGACCGAACACCGCACCAAGACCGCCGCTGCTGAGCATATGTCCGAATTTTACCGACCTTTTCAGGAGGTCAAGG
Organism: uncultured Ruegeria sp.; assembly: GCF_947497005.1. GTDB lineage: Bacteria > Pseudomonadota > Alphaproteobacteria > Rhodobacterales > Rhodobacteraceae > Ruegeria. The sequence continues at coordinate 239,171 of NZ_CANMFF010000003.1, forward strand.
ATCAGAAGTTCGACGGCCTGATCATTACCGGTGCCCCAATCGAACATCTGGAATTCGGTGATGTCACATATTGGGACGAAATCAGCGAAATCTTCGAATGGACCCAAACCAACGTGCAGTCCACCTTTGGGGTGTGCTGGGGCGGGATGGCGATGATCAATCATTTCCATGGCGTCCGGAAGCACATGCTGGAAGCCAAGGCTTTCGGGTGTTTCCGGCATCGCAACCTAGATTCGGCATCTCCTTTTTTACGCGGGTTTTCAGATGATTGCGTCATACCGGTCAGCCGCTGGACAGAAATGAAACAGGACGAGATCGATCTTGCACCCGGTTTGAGGACCCTGCTGGGTAGCGACGATGTCGGCCCCTGTCTGGTCGAAGATCGTGGCCACCGGGCATTGTATATCTTCAATCATTTCGAATATGACAGTGACACGCTGAAACAGGAATATGATCGGGACGTCACCAACGGCACCCCCATCAACGTGCCAATAAACTACTATCCTGACGATGATCCGTCCAAGACGCCGCAGAACCGGTGGCGCAGTCACGCACATCTTCTCTATGGCAACTGGATTAACGAGATATATCAGTCCACACCTTTCGATATGACCAAAATTGGCCGTTAAAGCCCTGATATCCTTTGGCCTGATCGTTCTGGGCCTTGTCGTGCTGACAACCTGGCGCAGCGCCCGGAACGAAGCGCAGGCCGAAGCGGCTTTTCCGCCCGAAGGTCAGATACTGGACGTGAATGGCATCGCTGTTCATGCAGTAGTCATGGGTGAAGGGCCTGATGTCGTTCTGATCCACGGTTCAAGTGGAAACACGCGCGATATGACCTTTGCGTTGGCCCCCATTCTGGCCAAGTCGTACCGCGTGATCGTATTTGACCGACCGGGGTTGGGCTATTCCGAAAGCTTCAATCCCGATGGCGAAACCATCATTGAACAAGCGGATATCCTGCAACGCGCCGCGGCCCAACTTGGGGCGGAAAAGCCCATCGTGGCTGGGCAAAGCTATGGCGGTTCAGTGTCACTTGCCTGGGCTGTGACCCGACCTCAGAATATCTCGGCTTTGGTTCTGATCGCCCCAGCTGCGATCCCATGGGAAACGCCTTTGGACGGGTTCAACCGGCTTGCGTCGACCTCGGCTGGTAATGCGTTTGTCTTGCCCTTGATCAGTTCATTCGTGCCTGACTGGTACGTAGTACAAGCGTTGGACAAAGTGTTTGCACCGCAAACGGCCCCTGAAGGATACGTTGAACATTTCGGGCCCGGGCTGACAACGCGGCGCGGGTCAATGCATGCAAACGCCAAGCAACGCGCCAACCTGCTGGATGAGGTCACCCGCCTGCAACCGAGATACGGCGAAATTTCCATTCCGACAGAAATCATTCACGGAACTGCAGACGACACGGTTGGTCTTGAATGGCATTCTGAACGTCTGATCGAACAAATCCCCGGCGCTGAACTGATCGAGTTGCCGGGTATCGGTCATATGCCACAGGTGGTTGCAGCACCCGAAGTCGCCGCCGCGATAGATCGTGCAGCGCAGCGAGCGGGTTTGCGTTAACCTAAGCTCTAATCCATAGTCAGATATGGATTTTATCGCGAGGTGACATATGGCCCGGTCCGGAAAAGGCTCTATTAAGAAGTATTTTCAGAAAGACGCGCCCAAAGCTGTGCGGGAAGAAATAAAAAGCGCGAAAAAGGGCGATATCCTGAACCCGACCTACCCGTATTCGGAAAAAATTAAGACCAAGGACTATGAAAGTCAGATAGAGCTGCTCCAAATCGAACTCGTCAAGATGCAATCGTGGGTCAAGGAAACCGATCAACGGGTCGCCATCATTTTCGAAGGCCGCGATGCCGCAGGTAAAGGTGGAACCATCAAGCGATTTCGCGAAAACCTGAACCCGCGCGGTGCCCGCAACGTGGCGCTTAGCAAGCCTTCGGACACAGAACGCAGCCAGTGGTATTTTCAGCGCTACATCCCCCACCTGCCCGCTGCCGGGGAAATCGTGTTCTTTGATCGCAGCTGGTATAATCGCGGTGTTGTCGAGAACGTCTTTGGCTTTTGCACGCAGGAAGAGCGTGAGCGGTTTTTCCGTCAGGTTTTGCCACTTGAAACTGGTCTGGTGAATGACGGCATCCATTTCTTCAAATTCTGGCTCAATGTTGGACGCGCAGAACAGCTGAATCGTTTTCTGGCGCGCGAAACCGACCCATTGAAGCAGTGGAAACTTAGCCCGATTGACGTGGCAGGGCTGAACAAGTGGGACGAATATACGCAATCGATCTCGGAAACCCTGACCCGGTCGCACACTGACGCCTGCCCCTGGACCATTGTACGTTCCGATGACAAAAAACGCGCGCGCCTTGCCGCTATCCGAACGGTCCTGCATGCTTTGGATTACGGTGAGAAAGACACGAAAAGCATCGGCAATATTGATCCACAGATTTGCGGTGGCCCAGATGTGTGGGAGGCATAAATTGCGAACTCGCCCCACCCGGTTGAAGCCTTCACAGGCATGTGTTGGACGGCAGTGCGTCTTTGTTCTATGTCCTTGTGTCTCAACATCTATTCAAGAAACCTGAGGCCAGGATGTCGAAACGGGGCTATCACCACGGAAACCTGAAACAAGCCCTGATCGAGGCGGCATTGTCTCTGATCGAAGAAAAGGGGCCAACCGGCTTCACTTTGTCCGAGGCAGCAAAAACCGCCGGTGTCACGCCTGCCGCCGTCTATCGTCATTTTCACGGGCGTGAGGACTTGATTGCCGAAGCCGCACGGCAAGGGTTTGAGATGTTCGCGGACCTGATGCAATACGCCTATGACAAAGGCCAACCATCTGCCCTGGCGGCCTTTGAAGCAACCGGACGCGCTTATCTGGCCTTTGCGCGAAAAAACCCCGGGCATTACATCGCCATGTTCGAAAGCGGGATATCTTTGAACCGGACGCCCGAATTGTCCCTCGCAGCAAACCGTGCAAAATCCGTTCTGGAAAAGGCTGCGGCTGATCTGTCCCAGCATATTCCCCCAGAGAAGCGCCCGCCCGCCTCGATGTTCAGTGCCCATATTTGGGCGATGAGCCACGGCGTAGTTGAACTCTACGCCCGCAATACAGGCGCAACCTCGCCGTTCCCACCGGAAGATCTGCTGGAAAGCGGTATCGGAATTTACCTGCGCGGTCTGGGCCTGATCCAACAGGACAACTGACGGCTGTCAGAACGAACGGCTGCCCTGAGGCATACTTAAGCCCGAAGTCACGTTAATCAGTTCCATCTCACCCATCCCCTTGATTTCGACCTGCCCAAGGTCGGATACTTGGAACTCGTCGATCAGGGCGTACTTCATCTCTTCCGGGGCGACGATGTTCATCGGATTGGCGAACACCTGCAACCGGGACGCGATGTTTACGGCTGGGCCAAAGACGTCATAGACATATTTTTGAATTCCTACGACCGATCCGACGGCAGCGCCCATCCCCAGACCAATCCGGGCCTGCCATTTGTGTGGATGACTTTCGTTACGGCGTTCAAGATACCGCAGGAACCGTACCGCACAATGTGCCACAGCGGTCGCATGATCCGGTGTGGGGTCAGGCATACCTGACACGGCTAAATACGCGTCGCCAATCGTCTTGATCCGCTCACACCCGAATTGTTCAACAATGCGGTCGAAGGCCGTGAAGATGTCATTCAGCTCACTCAAGGTCACCGTCGGGTCGGTTTTAGCAGCAAAATCCGTGAATCCGACAAAATCCAGCATCACCACCGAGACCTGCTTATACAATTGCGGAGTGACAACGCCAAAAGTCTTGAATTCTTCATACACGGCCCGTGGCATCAGGTTCAGCAACAGGCGTTCGACCCTCTCCTTTTCGCGCTCAAGCTCTCGGGTGTTGCGTTCGACCATGGTGGAATAGCTGTCGATCATGCTTTCCAACTCGCGAATGCGGGTAATATTCTGACATTCGATGATCAGCACCTGCTCGGACAACCCACTAGCCAACGAGACCGTGACCGCAAATATCAATGTCCGGCGTTTGGGCTTGATTTGCAATTCAACCGAGTACCTCAGGCCAGACTGTTTCACATCTTCCAGCTCTTTTGGATCCAGATCAGGCAAAATGTCCCTAAGGGTATTTTCTGCGTTGGGGGTTCCGAACCATTCCGTGAAGGGCCCGTTGTGGAACACGAACTGCAAATCGGATGCGCGCACCACCGCGACTCCTACACCGATTGCGCGTAGCAGTTGTTCGTTAATTGCAAGAATGCTCATGCCGCGTTCCGGGCGACAATGATCGAACGTTTTCCTTCAATTGCGGCCAGTGCAGTTTTGATGTCACCATCCGACATTCCATGCTGGCTCAGTGCGTCGCCAAACAGTTCGGCCATAACGTCAAACTCATCATGCGAAATGTTCAGATGCCGATGAACAGCTTCGATCCTGTCATCACTGAAAGATGCGGGTCCGCCAATCAGGGACGATACGAATTTAGTCTGATGATCAATCAAACGCGGCATATCGATATCTTCAAAGTGATGGCCGATATCATCCGAATCCAGCGCCATTTCATAGAAGGTCATTACGACACGGCTGATTGTTTTGAAGCCGCCGTACTTCTCATAGAGTGTCTGTGCCAAACGAATACTCGCGCGTTACCAATCAATAACACTACAACACTATATCAAATTGAGATTTTTGTTAATGTTTATGATTTCTGACAGAGAATGATCCCCAGAACCTGGTTGTGGCGCTGGACATAGCTTCGAGATTCCGCATGTTCGTATCTTGAGAATTTCTGACTTCGCTGAGGAAATTGAAACCGAAGATGCATATGCGCCACGCTAGTGTGACACACATTTTTTGTCATGACATAAAGGTTGATGGCGGAGAGACAGGGATTCGAACCCTGGAGACGGTCTCCCGCCTACACACTTTCCAGGCGTGCGCCTTCGACCACTCGGCCACCTCTCCGTGACGGCGATATTTGGACGAATGTAATCGGATTTGCAAGGCCCCAATTTGGCGAAATCCGGGGAATAGCTTAAATAAATCAAGCAACCCTCTGAGGGCCGATCAATCGCCAAAGCATGCTGCCTGCCCCCTCAGATTTCATCGCCGGCGTCCGGGTCCAAATCCGCTTCGGTCAGGTCCGCTGGTTTTCCTGCGACCGCGCGTGGCTCTTCCTGAACGGACTCGGAGGTATCCTGCTCACCCTTGTCCGGGGTTTGCAAGGCTTCGGGATTACGCAACCAGATGTCGCGCTGCGCAAAGGGAATTTCGATCCCCGCTTCCGAGAATTTTTGGTTGATTTCATGGTTCATGTCAGATTTCACCGACAGAACCCAATTCACGTCCCGCAGGATTGCGCGGATCTCAAAATCAAGCGAATCCGCACCAAACCCCTGGAACACCACGCTTGGCGCCGGGTTGGCCAGAACCATCGGATGACTGTTGGCAATTTCGCCTAAAATGGTTTCAACCAAGCGCGTGTTGGTACCGTATGCAACACCAACCGGAACGATCACCCGACCGATTGTGTTTCCACGGGTATAGTTCGTGACAACCCCGCTGATCAGGTCAGAGTTCGGAACAATTACATCCGTCCTGTCAAACGTCTCGATCCGGGTCGAGCGAACGGAAATGTCCCGCACATATCCCATCATGCCGTTCACATCGATCCAATCCCCTTTGGAAATCGGGCGCTCGACCAGAAGGATGATGCCTGAAACAAAGTTCGATACGATGGTTTGTAAGCCAAAACCAATACCTACAGACAGCGCGCCAGCGACAATAGCCAGAGACGAAAGGTCAAATCCGGCCACCATAATTGCGACCAAAGCGGCCAGAAAAACACCGACATATCCCGAACCAGCGACAATCGCGTTTTGGCCGCCGGGGTCGATACTGGTTTTCGGCAGAAGCGAATTGCGCAGCCCGCTTTGCAATAACCGCGTCAGCGTATAACCGATTGCGAAAACAGCAACAAATGTCAGGAAATTGCTTGGTGATACTGTGACGCCGCCGATATCAAACCCAAGCAGCAGGCGCGACCATGCTTCCAGCAAATCGGTCTCGCGCGCGCCCCAGTAAATCGCCAGGACGGGCAGCGCCACGATAGCCAGCGCAAACCCGACCAGCACTGCAAAAAGCGAATCCCGCGCGGCCTCACCTTGGCCAGTGATCCAACCGTAAATCTGGCTGATAAACCGCTGCAGGATAACCAAAGCCCCGATGAGCACCAGTGTCTTAACGGCGGGAAACACGATTGCTTCGGCTGCATTGGTGTACCCGAAAATCGCCAGAAGAGGAGACGCGATGCCCAACAGGAACAAAGCCCGGCGCAGAAACTCAACCAATTGGCTGAAGCCTGCAGAACGGGTTGAGGAAGATTGATCCGGCGGGCCGTCGGTTGTTCGAATCTGGCGTATTCGCAACAACAACAAAGCTGTTGCGACAATGACCGGAAAACTGACAACTGCACGCGTCGCGTCCGAAATGTTTTCGATCCGTTCGAATAGCAGTGCCAATTCATGCAAAACCAGCATCAAGGCAAGCAGATCAATATACACACGCAGCTCTGTAATGCGTGCAGCAGACAGTCGTTTGAAACCCTGCGACGCGCCGATCACGTAAACTTGGCGACCGATCCAGTCATAGAAAAATACAATCGCTGCCCAATACGGAATATTCTGCAGCAACAGGCTTCCCCGCAAACCCGGAACACCAGTGAGGCCAATTGCTGTGACCACGGTCAAAACGCCGATCCAAGGCAACAGAATCCGTAACAGAGAGATTACGAACGACCACACCCCCGTACCGGCCCCGCCTAGCAGCCTCAGGTAGTCGCCCCCACGTTCTGACCAACGTTTGCCAAAGATCAAAAGCACAGCTGAAATGATTAGCAGTATGAAGATTGCTAACCCGCGATCACGGATTTGCTCACGCACAACATCTGAACGCAAGTTGGTGATCGTTTCATTTGTCAGGCTTTGGATAGCTTCTTTGACATCCACCCATGCCGGCCCCCAATACGCTGGGTTTATCGGCGACGGACCCTGTTCAAAGAACTCCTTTGTCTGCCGCGCGCGAATGATCTGATCTATTTCGCTGATCAGCCCGTTGGCACGGCTATATGCCTCTTCGGAAATGATGCGCGGAACACGCAGACTGTTGAGCTGTTCTTCTAGATGCGCGCGAAGTTTGGCAATGTCTTCAGGCTCTGTCGCGTCCCCTTCGGGTTTGGGACCCAACGCCTTGATCTGGCTTTCCAACGTAGTAATGCGGTCGGTATTTGCATTGCGAGCGCGGTTAAAGTCGTCCCTGTAACTGTTTATTTCAGAGCGTAAATTTTCCAAAGCAGCGTCCGAAGCGCGGTTCGCCTCGATCACGGATTCGGCGCGGTCCGCCGTTTTGATCCAACCCTGATAATACTCGCTTTGCCGGTCCGTCAGCTGCGCGACTGCGCCATCCGAAAACCCGACAAAGCACAGGAATAACAGGGTCAGAAACAGGCGGACCTGTCCCAGCATTACACGTCCTCGAACACGCCGGGAATGCTGCGCGGTGCCTCGGTCATCCAATCCGGAACCGGCAGCTCTTTTTCACGCAGGAATTCAGGGTTGAACAGCTTGGACTGATAGCGCGTGCCATAGTCACACAGGATCGTCACGATGGTGTGGCCCGGCCCCATGTCCTTGGCCAAACGCACAGCACCCGCCATGTTGATCGCGGTTGAGCCGCCCATAACCAGGCCTTCGTCACGCAGCAGGTCAAAGATGTAGGGCAACGCCTCGTTATCAGGGATCTGATAGGAGTGATCCGGGGTGAACCCTTCCAGGTTCCTGGTGACCCGCACCTGCCCGATGCCTTCAGCGATCGAACTGCCCTCCATCGCGATTTCACCAGTGGTGTAGAAGGAAAACAGGCCGGCGCCCATCGGATCAGCCAGTCCGATTTTGACTCCCTTGGGCTGCAAAACGTCGGCGACACCCGCCAGCGTTCCGCCAGAGCCTACCGCGCTGACGAACCCGTCAACCTTACCGCCGGTCTGTTCCCAGATTTCCGGACCTGTGGTTTCCACATGCGCCTGGCGATTCGCCACGTTGTCGAACTGGTTGGCCCATATTGCGCCATTGGGCTCTGTCTGCGCCAGTTCTTCGGCCAGACGGCGTGAGTAATGTACAAAATTGTTAGGGTTGCGATACGGGGCCGCAGGTACCTGTACCAGTTGGGCGCCAGCCAAACGCAACATGTCTTTCTTTTCTTCCGACTGGGTTTCCGGGATTACGATAACTGTTTTGAACCCCATCGACGCCCCCACCAGCGCCAGACCAATACCGGTATTGCCGGCAGTGCCTTCCACAATGGTGCCGCCGGGCTTCAAATCACCCCGCGCAATGGCATCCTTGATGATATAGAGCGCAGCACGATCCTTGACCGATTGACCCGGGTTCATGAACTCGGCTTTGCCGAGAATTTCGCATCCAGTCTCTTCACTGATACGGCGCAGCCGGATCAACGGTGTTTTTCCTACTGCGTCAGCAAGATCTCGTGCAATGCGCATGGTCGCCCCTTGTAATTTGGTATCCCCGAAGATTTACAGCCGCACTGCCGCGACCACAAGCGCGATAGTCACGCGCGCAACCGGTCCCGATGACGGGCCAGCCAATACGCTAGAGACACCAGTTGCAAATCCTTGAAAAGATGACGGTCGGTCATGTCGACAAATTCGTCAAACGGCAAGATCTGGCTGCGGATATCTTCACCTTCAGTATCCAAACCACCGGTGAGAGTCGTCTCGGTCAGGTCACCAAGCCCGACATAAAGATACATGAATCCAGTCGAGGACCCGGCTGAGGAATAGGCTCCACCAGCGTATTCCAGCCTGTCAAATCGAACACCAGCTTCCTCCATCGCCTCGCGATGCGCGGTCTGTTCGGGTGTTTCGCCCGGATCAATCATTCCGGCAATGGCTTCCCATAGCCAAGGTTCAGGATCGTTGATCAGAAAAACAGGCGGTCTGAACTGCTCGACCACAAGCACGGTATCGCGGACAGGGTCATATGGCAGTACTGAGACGGCACTGCCCTGCAGCAAGCCTGCTCGGCGCAGAACCGGCCCCATGCTGCCGTCATGTTGCCGGTGTTGAAGATCGATTTCCTCCATCCCGAAGTAATCCACGTAGACCCGATCATGTCGATGCACGATCACATCCTTGGTCACGTCCCGAGGATCTCCGGTTCGACGCTGCCCGGCCAAAACTTTCGCCCAGGCGCGGGTTTGAATGGGGCGCACGCTGCGCGCCATGGTCTGAGGATCGATTTTACCGAAATAGGCCATCTCTTCCTCTGCGGCGAGCGTTGTGAGCTCTCCCAGTTTGTCCGCCCAATCCTGCAGCGACCACAAATCCCCCGGTTGCCAAACACCGGGGGCCGGGAAAAAGACCTGTGCCCCGGCTTCGCTTCCGTCTTCCAGTAGGACCTTCAGAGGCTTCAGATCATAGTCGAAAGACCCTTCATAGTAAGCCAGTCTGGCCAAGTCATCAGGTGACAGTCCTTGCGACAACAAGCCTACGGTTTTGGCACCTTTCGCTGGCAGGATCATAGGAAAATCCTGCCCTCGTACCGCGTGAACCGCGTGGTCACGCAGGATGGCTGTCTGAGCATCGGTTTCTCTCAGCGGACGGCCCAAAACGCTTTCCAACAGCGGCAGGTGCCGCAGCGTTCCATAGAAGAACAATTCAGACAAAATCGATCTCTCTTGTAAGAAAACGGTTCAGCGCCATTGGCGTTTGGCCTGCTCTGTGGCCAGCCCCGCGACTATTGAACCAATGGCGAAAGTAATCAGAATCTCGGGATAGATCAGTTGTTTACCATATTCTATCCCGATCTGGAAAATGGCCATAACCGCTTCAAACGGACCGCCGTAGCGGTTGCGCATGGCAAGTCGGAACATCTCGTAACAGCCTTGGACAAACAAAGCCCAGAAGATGAGAGAGGCAACACCTGTCAGACCATTGTTGATCCCAGCAGTCCAGCCGCGCCCGGCACGCTTGCCCATAATTTTCCAGCCACAGATCGCGCCAAGGGCCATATTGACCAGGGTAAAGTAGCCATAGTCCTTACCTTCTTCGCCGTTTTCGATAACCATGCTCGAAACGATAAAAGCCAGCACGACAAGGCAAACAGCGGCTACAAGACGCGAGGCAGTGGGCATAGGACAGTCCGTGAATTAACTTCGTTTCGCTATTGTGATCTGTGTCACATCGCAATTGCCCGTGTCAAAGGCTGCGCCACATGCGGTCAAATAATAATTCCACATGCGGCGAAAACGCTCATCAAACCCCATGTCCGAGATTTGATCCCACTTGGCGTTGAATGTCTCGTACCAGCGGCGCAAAGTCAAGTCGTAGCTCTTCCCGAACTCTTTCGAGTGAACAACGGTCAGCCCAGCTTGTTCAATCTGCTGACGTAGAATTGTCGGCGACGGAAGCATCCCGCCAGGAAAGATGTATTTCTGAATGAAATCAACGCCGTTCTTGTAAAAGTCCCAGCGATGATCACCGACCGTAATAATTTGCAAAGTCGCCTGAGCACCGGGCCTCAGCCGCTCACGAACAGTTTCAAAATAGACTGGCCAATATTTTTGACCCACCGCCTCGAACATCTCGATGGATGCAATGCCGTCATAAATCCCGCGTTCGTCCCGATAATCTTGCAACTTAAACTCGACCTGATCAGATAATCCTGCCTTTTCAATACGTTCATTTGCGTATTTAAACTGTTCCTGACTGATGGTCAGTCCGGTTACGCGCAAGCCTCGTTCTTTTGCAGCATATTCCGCAAACCCGCCCCAGCCACATCCGATCTCCAGAACATGGTCACCTGGTTTGGCACCCATCTCATCCACAAGGCTAGCGTATTTGACCGTCTGTGCCTTCTCCAGGCTTTCTTGCCCGGATTCAAAAATGGCACTTGAATAGGTCATCGTATCGTCCAGCCAAGAACTGTAGAATTCATTTCCCAGATCATAGTGATACGAGATATTTTTCTTTGCTTGTATCTTGTTGTTTCTATGCAACCAGAACCGCAACCTTTCGTAGGCCTGAACAAGAAACTGGCCCGTAAACCCGTCATAAACGGCCTCCGTCCCAAGATGTACCAGATCCATGAAGGACCTCAGATCAGGGGTGCTCCAATGACCGTCCAGATAAGCATCCGAAAAACCAAGTTCGCCTTCGCGGATCAGGCGTGCAAACACGTCATCGTCGTGAATATCGATCTGAGCAACCGGTCCTGCCTTTGTACCTTCGGCGCGAAACGTGCGACCATCGGGTAGTTTGATATCCAGACGCCCAGATTCCATCCGGGTCAGCATTTTGAAAACTTGTGCAAAGTATCTGGGCAGATCATTCTGCCCCTCAGTCGTCGTCAGGATCATCCGCTCTCCCCTCTGCGGTATATGTATAAAGCTAGGTCGCGATTTTGTTTCTGGCAAGTTTTCAGTTCCTTAGGGGGATTTTCGGCTTTCATATGCTCGCAACGCACGGTTCCGTCCTTCGAGCAATTCAGTGACCGGCTTTGGGTAGGCCGCATCCGGGCACAGACCCCAGGATCGTGGGACTGCATCGAAGTATGAAAGGGCCGTTTTGCTGGGTTCTGCATGTCCTTCAGCGATCCAGCGACGCACATAGACCCCGTCCGGATCGAACTTCTCGGCTTGTGTCTGAGGATTGAAAACCCGAAAAAACGGCGCCGCATCAGGTCCAGAACCCGCCACCCATTGCCAGCCCATGGCATTACAGGCCGGATCCCAGTCAATCAGACAATCCCCGAACCAGTCCATCCCTATTTTCCAGTGAGTCATCAAATGCTTGGTCAGATAACTCGCGGCTATCATTCGGGACCTGTTGTGCATCCGACCTGTCACGTACATTTGCCGCAAACCGGCATCGACAACAGGGATTCCAGTTCTGGCCTGCTGCCAGGAGACAACCTCAGGATGGTCTGGAACCGTATTCCAGGGAAAACTGTCCCAATCCGGTTTCCAGTTGGCTGTCAACAATTGGGGCGTGTGAAACATCAGGTGATAGGCAAACTCACGCCAGACAAGCTGGCGTAAAAAGGCTTCGGTTCCCGGAGTTCCCGTCAACGCAGCCCTTTGGACCATGTGCCAGACAGTGCGCGGCCCGATCTCACCCAATGAGAGGTATTCTGACAGGTTTGACGTTCCTTCGTGATCGAGCCGGTCCCGATGGCTGGAATATTGGGAAACCCGACCGAGAAACTCTTCCAGATGATCCAGAGCGGCCCGCTCACCAGGTTGAACATGCCCGCGCATAACACTCGCGCCTCTGTTCATTGCATCCGCCATCCGCCAAGTGCTCAATTCAACTGAGGCGGGCCATGAATTCGGCGCCCGCAAGTGCGAGATCGGAGCTTGGGGAGATGATACGTCCCGCCCCTGAACTGCACGCCACATGGGCGTAAAGACGCGAAACGGATATCCTGCCTTGGTTGCAACAGTCCAAGGTTCGAACAGCAAATGCCCGCCAAAGGATTGCGCCGAAACGCCCTCATTCTTCAGAACAGACTTGATCTTGTTGTCACGTTCAATCGAGTCAGGATCATAGGCGCGGGACCAGAATACCGTGGTTGCCCCGGTCTCAGTCGCAATTTGTTGCAACTGTTCCAACGCATCACCACATCGACAGATCAGCCGACTGCCCATATTAGCCAGTGACGCTCTAAAAACCTCTAGTGCCAGCCCCAGACGCCACTTCGGGGCCGCACCAAGCTGGTGCACCAAATCATCGTGAATAAAGACCGGTATGACCGGGCGACCGCTCTCAACGGCTGTGGTTAACGCCGGATGGTCCGAAAGACGCAGATCCCGCCGGAACCACATAATAATCGGAGACTGCTCTTGCACCATATCCACCCAGAGGTTTTCTTGGTTCTACGAACCCGGGCGGATAGTGGATCACAAAACGCGCTCAAGAGCCTCTAAAAGCTGATCAATTTCTTGTTGCGAGGTATAGTGGGTAAAGCTGACCCGCAAAACACCCTGATCCGGATCAACTCCCATTGCCTTCAATGGGCGCACTGCATAGAAATCTCCGCCCCCCGCCATAACACTGTATTGCGTCAGTTCCGCTGCAACAGCTTCAGCCGGACGGTTTAACGAAAGCGCAACGGTCGGGGCGCGTCGGTTGGCGTCGGAAGTGCCGATCACTCTCACAGCGTTACGATCCTTTACTGCATCCAGAACCGGTTGCAGCAGCGATACTTCATGCGACCGCATCAGATCGTGGACAAAAGCGCCCTTCTCTGCCGCGTCTGACGCAGGACCGCCATGATGGGCACACAGCAGATCAACATAGTCCGCCATGCCTGCACTGGCCGCGATCTGTGCGTGATCCGGACCCGCAGGAGTGAACCGTTTATACAGGACGTCGCCGTTGAAATAATGCGCCTGATTGGGCAACAACTCTCCCAGCGTGCGGCGAATGACCATGCATCCCTGATGTGGACCGTATGTTTTATAGGCTGAAAACAGATATATATCTGGCCCGAGATCACCCACATTCGGAAATCCGTGCGGGGCGTATGACACGCCGTCCACGCATACAAACGCACCCGCCGCATGCGCAATGGCAGTAATCTCTGTCACTGGATTGATCTCACCAACGACATTTGAACAATGCGGGAAACAGACCAGACGCACTTTTTCGTCCAACATGTTCTCCAGGTCTTGCGGGTTGAGCGATCCTGTTTCCGGATCGATCTGCCATTCCCGCACCTCGATCCCGGCCTCGGATAAACGGCGCCACGGGCCGGAATTGGCCTCGTGATCCTGATTGGTCACGACGATTGCTTCGCCGGGTTGCATCCATTGCCGGAAAGCCTGCGCCAGAACATAGGTGTTCTGCGTGGTTGAAGGACCAAAGCTCAGTTCATCGGTATCAACGCCCAGAATGGCCGCCATACGCGTACGCGCTTCGTCCATTTCGTCGCCTGCCAGACGGCTGGTCTCGTACGGGGCATAGGGCTGAACCTTGCGCTGCGTGTAGAACCGTGTCAGCCGGTCAATCACCGGCTTGCAGGTATAAGAACCACCCGCGTTTTCAAAAAAAGCCTGACCTTGCAGGCTGGGTTCGGAAAAGGCCGGGAATTGCGCCCGTACGAAATCGATATCCAGAGAGCTCATGCCTCATCGCTCCTTAGTTTTGCATTCAGATCAATGAGATGCCCGCGCATGTTTCCGCACACCTCAGAAATCATGGCAGGTCTTCCAGCCCGGCCTGTGCTTGCGCCTCAGGGCAGCAAAACACGGGGCAGCCCTTCGCCGTAGAAGGACACCGATACTTAGACAGCGTCGTCCTTGACCGTCAAGCAAAAGCCCCGACTTGATGCCGGGGCTCCGAAAGCTAGCAGATTTGTCAGACGCTTGCTGAGACTTTATCCTTGAACCTTGGTATAAGTCCCTTCCCCCGCAAGAATACCACGAAACCCGCCCGGCTCGTCCAGACCAAAGACAATCAGCGGCAAATTATTGTCGCGCGCCAAAGCGATGGCCGAGGCATCCATGACTCGCAGTCGTTTGGCCAGCACGTCGTCATAAGAGACAGTGTCATAACGCACGGCGTCGGCATGTTCCGCGGGGTCTTTGTCATAAACGCCATCAACGCCGTTCTTGCCCATGAAAATCGCTTCACACGCCATTTCATTGGCACGCAATGTGGCAGCCGTATCTGTAGTGAAATACGGGTTCCCGGTTCCCGCAGCAAAAATACAGACCCGCTTTTTCTCAAGGTGCCGCACGGCCCGACGACGAATATAAGGCTCGCACACTTCGTCCATGCGGATGGCCGAGATTACGCGGGTGAATACCCCGATCTCTTCCAGCGCAGACTGCATCCCCAGCGCATTCATCACTGTGGCCAGCATGCCCATATAGTCCGCTGTGGTCCGTTCCATACCCTGTGCCGATCCGCTCAGGCCCCGGAAAATGTTGCCGCCGCCGATAACCATGCAAATCTCAACGCCCAGATCGTGAACCGATTTCACCTCTTGTGCGATGCGTTGAACGGTGGGCGGGTGCAGGCCGAATCCTTGATCCCCCATCAACGCCTCGCCCGAGATCTTCAACATGACCCGTTTATAAGTGGTTTTAGGGGCATTGGCAGTTTCAGAAGACGGGGAAAGGCTCATGTTGCGCTCCGGGCTGGCACGGGGTTAATTTCCGGCGCAAAATGAAGCAAAAGCTCCGCAGGTTCAATGCGGTTGATGAGGATTGAGACAACCGCATATGACCAGGCGATCGACAAACCAGTTTTTCCGGCAATTGCCGCCCATTCCTGATGACCAACCGGTCCTGATTGCGGGACCGACGGCATCCGGGAAATCGGCGCTGGCACTGGAGATCGCCGAGCGGCATGGCGGAGTAATCGTCAATGCTGATGCAAGTCAGGTTTATGATTGCTGGCGCGTCATCTCAGCCCGACCATCGACCGAGGAAGAAACCCGCGCGCCTCATCTATTGTACGGGCACGTCGCCTATGATCAGGATTACTCGACTGGTCACTGGCTGCGCGAAGCCGTGCCCCTGCTCGCAGGCGATCAACGCCCGATCATCGTTGGCGGAACGGGCCTGTATTTCACTGCCCTGACAGAAGGCATGGCCCAGATTCCGGCCACTCCACCTGCAGTTCGGGCCGAGGCTGATCAGATGCCCATGGCCGAACTTCTGGCGGGTGTCGATGCACAGACGCTTGCAGGGCTGGACAGACAGAACCGTGCGCGCGTGCAACGCGCCTGGGAAGTACAGCGCGCCACCGGTCGCAGCCTGCTCGCATGGCAGGCCGACACACCCCGGCCGGTCTTACAGATAAGCGACACGGTTCCCATCGTTTTTGACGTTGATAAAGCATGGCTATTAGACAGGATTGAACGTCGTTTCGATCAGATGCTCGAACAAGGTGCAATTGAGGAGGTACGCGCCATGCAGGACCGCTTCGATCCCACTCTTCCAGCCTGTAAGGCCATAGGTGTATCCGAACTCAGGGCCTATCTGGATGGTTCAATGACTTTGGATCAGGCCCGGGACCGCGCGACGATTTCGACCAGGCAGTTCGCCAAGCGTCAACGCACCTGGTTCCGCGCCCGTATGAAAACCTGGAATCACCTCGACTTCTCAAAGTGATACTTGGCATCTTTGAACTTACAGATCAAAACAGCGATCAAGTCTCAAAATTTAATGAAATGCAGTGAATTTCCTTAACAATCCGAGAAAACAATGTGGATCTCGGAACCGATCAGAGCTGCGTGAAGAAAAACAACACGTGATTTCAACAATGCGCGAATGTCGTTTTTGTACCTCGAATGACGATTTCGAACATTGACCTTAAACGAAAACTGGTGCCGAATAACGACATGGGGATGTACAGAGTCCAAAAACCAAAATCCTTCACTCTGGCGACTGTGAAAAACCGGGTCGCGTAGAGCCATATTCAATCAACAAAATCAGTGTCACAGGGAGACATCCATGACGAATACCGTATCCACCGAAGACAAGGTGCACTGGGCGGCCGAGATGCACGCTCAGGAATACCGCGACGGCAAGCTAAGCCGGCGGGAATTCATGACGCGCGCAACCGGTCTTGGGGTTACAGCCGCCGTAGCTTACAGCATGATCGGCTTGCCGACGCCTGCTGTGGCAGAGGGGGCAAAGCAAGAGGGTGGCACGCTGCGCGTGCAGCAGGAAGTGCGCGCCCTCAAAGACCCCCGTACTTATGACTGGTCGCAGATCGCAAACGTATCGCGCGGCACGCTGGAATATCTGGTCGAGTACAACTCGGACGGCTCGTTCCGCGGCATGTTGCTTGAAAGCTGGGAAGTCAACGACGACGCGACTGTTTACACTCTGAATGTCCGCCCGGGCGTCAAGTGGAACAATGGCGACGATTTCACGGCCGACGACGTTGCCCGCAACATCGCACGCTGGTGCGACAAATCCTCGGAAACCAACTCGATGGCAGGTCGCTTTGCGACCCTGATCGACGCAGACTCGGGTCAGGCCGGTGAAGGCGTCATCGAAGTTGTCGACGCAACCACGGTCAAGCTGAACCTGCCGAAGCCGGATATCACCCTAATCCCGGGTATGGCCGATTATCCGGGCGCGATTGTTCACAGCTCATTCAGCGAGACAGATCTTCTGAACAACGTGGGAACCGGACCCTATCTTATGGAAGAACTGGAGGTCGGCGTAAAAGCCGTTCTGGTTCGCAACCCGGATCACACCTGGTGGGGTGAGGAAGTTTATGGCCGCCCTGCCCTGGATCGTATCGAATACATCGACTACGGAACCGACCCGTCTGCCTGGCTGGCAGCTCTGGAATCCGACGAAGTCGACATGCTCTATGAGTCGGTAGGTGAGTTCATCGATGTGATGGATGGGCTTGGCTACGCTAAGTCCGAAGTTGTGACTGCTGCAACAATCGTAATTCGCCCGAACCAGCTGGCCGATTTCGACGGTCAGAAGCCTTATGCAGACAAGCGTGTCCGTCAGGCAATTCAGATGGCAGTCGACAACGCCGTTTGTCTGGAACTGGGCTATGGCGGTCGTGGTGCCCCTGCGGAAAACCACCATGTGGCTCCGCTGCACCCGGAATATGCAGAGCTGCCCCCGCAGAAGGTCGACCCCGCAGCTGCCAAGGCGCTGATGGACGAGGCCGGGTTCGGTGATTTCGAACACGAGATCATCTCGATCGACGATGACTGGCGCCGCAACACCACCGACGCGGTGGCTGCGCAGCTGCGCGATGCCGGAATCAAGGTCAAGCGTACGGTTCTGCCGGGCAACACCTTCTGGAACGACTGGGCGAAATATCCGTTCAGCTCGACCAACTGGAACCCACGCCCGCTGGGTGTTCAGATCTGGGCGCTGGCCTACCGTTCGGGTGAAGCCTGGAACGAGTTCGGCTATGCAAGCCCTGAATTTGACGCCATTCTGGAAGAGGCACTGGCCATTGCTGACGCAGATGCGCGTCGCGAAGTCATGGCGCGTGGCGAAGCACTACTGCAAGAAGACGGGGTTACTATTCAGCCCTACTGGCGCTCGCTCTATCGCCACATGAAAGAGGGTCTTGTCGGGACCGACATGCACGTGACCTTCGAACACCACCACTACAAGTGGGGCTGGGCCGCCTAAGCTCTGCCAATGACACGCGAGGGGTGCCTGACACGGGCGCCCCTTTCCAGCCGCAGACTTGCCGACACGGGGTCGGACGTCCGAGGCCAGAAAATGGTCCAATGATCTGCGGAATACCTGAACAACAGGGGCCACCATGGGACTATTCATCCTACGACGGTTCGGCGTCATGCTGCTTACAGCATTATGTCTGACATTCGTCGTCTTTTTCCTGACCAACCTATACCCGAACCTTGAAAAACTTGCGAAAACGCAGGGCAACCAGCGAATGTCAGACGAACAGGTCGAAGCTTGGCTGGAAAATCGCGGTTACCTCCAGCCCACACTTGTAAAATACGGCCAATGGCTGGGCGTAATGCCTGGTTTCCAGAATACTCTGGAAGATGGCCAGTTTGTGGGCACCTGCACGAGACCTGGTTCGACGGCAGAGGAAACATCAAAATATTGCGGTGTTCTTCAGGGCGATTGGGGATACTCGACCGTATTCAAGGACGAGGTTGGCAAGATTGTCGGCAAACGTCTTGGGAATACGGGTTACCTGATGTTCTGGGTTCTGGTCCTGATGGTGCCATCGGCCCTGATCGTTGGTGTCTTGGCCGGGATGCGCGAAGGATCGGCGCTGGACCGGTCGCTGTCGACCTTCTCGATCATCACGACGGCAACACCGGAATACGTGTCCGGTGTTATCTTCATCGCCATTTTCACCTCATCCACGGTGGGTTTGAAATGGTTCAAAGGCACTGCGACCCAAGCGATGGACAACCCGACATTCGAGAACTTCTTTCTGCCGGTGCTGACGATCGCACTTTATGGGATGGGGTATATCGCCCGGATGACCCGCGCTTCGATGACGGAAGTGATGACCGCACAGTATATCCGTACCGCACGGCTGAAAGGTGTGTCGTTTTCAAATATCGTTATGAAACATGCCCTGCGCAACGCGCTGATCGCACCCTTTACCGTCATCATGCTGCAGTTCCCATGGCTGCTGAATGGCGTGGTGATTGTCGAGACCCTGTTCAACTACAAGGGTTTTGGCTGGGCGCTTGTTCAGGCTGCAGGCAACAACGACATCCAGCTTCTGCTGGCAATTTCGGTCGTGTCGGTCTTTGTGGTTCTGATAACGCAGCTGATCTCGGATATCGGCTACGTCTACCTCAACCCGCGCATCCGCATTTCATAAGGAGGGCGAGATTATGGAACCACTTACCTGGACCGGCTCTATTGCCTTCCTGAACCCGTTGCTGATGGTCGCACTGGCCGTTCTGATCCTGTCGATCGTGGTCTGGATCATCGCCAGTGTCTTCTTACCCGAACAGCAACTTATCGTGAACCCGGATGGGTCCGTCAGTTCCGGCGGCGGTGCCCGCGGGCTGATCCAGATGGTACTGTACTACAGTTTCCTGGGCAGTGTTGGACTGGCTGTTGCCTATCTGGTGCTGGGCGTCCTGATGGGAACCAACGCCGGAATTGTTGGTGCAATTTCCCAGCAATTCATGCCGGTATGGGTCGCGCTGATCATCATGTTCGCCATGTCCATCGCCTTTAAGCGACGGCTGGGACTGTACGGCAAACTGTATGACAGCCCTATTGGCATGATCGGTTTTGGCCTTGTGATGTTCTGGGTTTTTACCGGCATCTTTGGTGCGCTTGATCTAATCGTAACTCATGACCCTCTGTCACAGCTGTCCGGCATGAAGAACAAAGTGCCCGGAACACCGTTGCCGAACCCGGAGGACGGACAATACGCCTGGTACCTTCTGGGCGGTGATAACTTGGCCCGTGACGTCTTTAGCCGGATGGTCAAAGGAGCATGGGTCGTGGTGCAGATTGCACCGCTGGCGACGATGTTCGCCTTCATGGTCGGCATCACGCTGGGACTTCCTGCCGGATATTATGGCGGTCGTCTGGACACGTTCCTGTCCTTCCTGGCCAACCTGATCCTCGCCTTCCCAGTGATCCTGCTTTTCTATCTGCTGGTGACACCGGAAATCGTGGCGACCGGAGTGCCAAACTATATGGCCGCAGTGCTGTTTGTGTTCCCGATCCTGTTCATCGGTGTGCTGCTGAATTCGCGCTATTACACGCGCCCGAATTTTCGAACTCCGCTGCTGATCGGTGTTCTGGGCGTGGCGATCTGGCTGTATTTGTCGCTGATCTCGACCGATGGCTACATCATCAATACCGAGGCCTATCGGATCTGGGGTCTGCCGACATATCTGGACCTGTTCGACATCCCGGGCGGCATTCTGGTGGTCTTCGTCTCGGTGGTCTTTGTGAACTCGCCCACCGTCTTCCGTATCGTGCGAGGGCTGGCGCTGGATATCAAAACCCGCGATTACGTGGCTGCGGCCCAGACCCGCGGCGAAGGTCCTTGGTACATCATGCTTTGGGAAATCCTGCCCAACGCCCGAGGCCCGCTGATCGTCGATTTCTGTCTGCGCATCGGCTATACCACCATCCTTCTGGGAACCTTGGGTTTCTTCGGGCTGGGCCTTCCACCTGAAAGCCCTGACTGGGGTTCTACGATCAACGAAGGGCGAAAGCTTCTGTCGATCTACCTGCACCCTGCCCTTCCGCCTGCCTTTGCACTGCTGTCTCTGGTTCTTGGTCTGAACCTGCTGGCTGACGGTTTGCGCGAAGAAAGCCTGAAGGATTGATGTGACCGAGGCCGGGGGCTCTGCCCCGGACCCCCAAGGTATTTTTGGCCAGATGAAGGGGATCCCCGCATTTGGTGAGGAGGAAGCAAAATGAGCAAGATGGCGGAATATGACGGCCCGATCCTGGAGATCGACAAGCTGTCGATTTCATTCTTTACCCGCCTGCGGGAAATTCCAGCCGTGATGGATTTCTCGGTCAGTGTACAACCTGGCGAAGCTGTCGGTCTGGTGGGCGAGTCCGGTTGCGGTAAATCAACGGTGGCGCTGGGCGTCATGCAGGATCTTGGCAAGAACGGTCGCGTCGTGGGTGGCACGATCAAGTTCAAGGGCCGTGATCTGGCCGAGATGTCCGCAGAGGAACTGCGAGACATTCGCGGTAATGAGATCGCGATGATCTATCAGGAACCGATGGCATCATTGAATCCGGCGATGAAGATCGGCAAACAGCTGATGGAAGTACCGATGATTCACGAGGGTGTAAGTCAGGAAGAGGCTTATTCCCGTGCGCTGGAAGTAGTGACCGATGTTCGCCTGCCGGACCCCGAGCGGATGCTGAACTCGTTCCCGCACCAGCTGTCTGGCGGACAGCAGCAACGGATCGTGATTGCGATGGCGTTGATGTCGAAACCCGCATTGCTGATTCTGGATGAGCCAACGACCGCTTTGGACGTGACTGTTGAGGCCGCTGTGGTCGAACTGGTCAAGGATCTGGGTAAGAAATACGGCACCTCAATGCTGTTTATCTCACATAACCTTGGTCTGGTTCTGGAAACCTGTGACCGGCTGTGCGTGATGTATTCGGGTGAGGCGGTCGAGCGTGGCTCGATCAAGGATGTGTTCGACGAGATGCAACATCCTTACACACAGGCACTGTTCCGGTCGATCCCGCTACCGGGGGCCGACAAGAACTCTCGTCCGCTGGTGGCGATTCCTGGGAACTTCCCCCTGCCTCATGAACGGCCGTCAGGCTGCAACTTTGGCCCACGCTGCGACTACTTCGAAGAAGGTCGCTGTGACGCCAAGGATATCCTGATGGAGGCAGTGCCCGGGAATGACCGGCACCATACGCGCTGTCTGAAGTTCCAGGAGATCGACTGGAACGCGCCACTTGCGCTGGCGGATCAGAAGGACAAGGGCGAGATCGGTCGCGTCGTTCTGAAGATGGACAACCTCAAGAAATATTATGAGGTTGCCGCGAACGCGCTGTTCGGTGGCGGCGAGAAGAAGGTTGTAAAGGCCAACGAGACGCTGAGCTTTGAGGCCCATGAGTCTGAGACTTTGGCCATTGTAGGTGAATCCGGCTGCGGCAAGTCCACCTTCGCCAAGGTTCTGATGGGGTTGGAGACCGCCACGGATGGGCAAATTCTGCTGGACAATCGCAACATCGAAGACGTTCCCATCGAAGAGCGTGACGCCAAGACGGTTGGTGAAGTTCAGATGGTGTTCCAAAATCCATTCGATACGCTGAACCCGTCGATGACCGTGGGGCGCCAGATCATTCGTGCGTTGGAAATCTTCGGCATTGGAAATTCTGAGGCCGAACGTAAAAAGCGAATGCTGGAATTGCTGGATCTGGTGAAGCTGCCGCGCGCTTTTGCAGAACGGATGCCACGCCAGTTGTCAGGCGGGCAAAAGCAACGTGTGGGTATCGCCCGAGCCTTTGCCGGTGATGCGCGCATCGTGGTGGCGGACGAGCCTGTTTCGGCGCTGGACGTGTCGGTTCAGGCTGCGGTGACGGACTTGCTGATGGAGATTCAGCGAGAACAGAAAACAACGTTGCTGTTCATCAGCCACGATCTGTCGATCGTACGCTATCTCAGTGACCGGGTCATGGTAATGTATCTTGGCCACGTGGTCGAACTTGGTACAACCGATCAGGTATTTGCGCCGCCCTACCATCCATACACCGAAGCTTTGTTAAGCGCGGTGCCTATCGCTGATACTTCGGTCGAGAAACAGCATATCGTTCTGGATGGCGACATCCCTTCGGCCATGAACCCGCCACCGGGTTGTCCGTTCCAGACGCGTTGCCGCTGGAAATCGGAAGTGCCGGACGGTCGGTGCGAGTCGCATGTGCCTCCGGTCCAGACCTTGACGGATGGTCATCAGGTCAAATGCCATCTGGCCGAAGATGTCCTGGCCCGGATGGAGCCGGTGATCAAAGTCGCGGCGGAGTAATCTTGCCGATCAGATAAAAAAAGGGCCGGTCAATGACCGGCCCTTTCTGTTGCGCCGTGGTTGGTGGGGAGACAGACGGCGCTTGGGAGTGTGCGTGAGTGGCAGCCCCCGTTATGATTTCAACCGGTCATCACATTGTTGCCGAAATGCATGAATTCCTGGTTCATTCCGGCAATCTCGCCGGCTTCAAGCTGCAGACTGGCACTGTCGAGCATCTTGAAACTCTGCTGTCCTTTTACCCAGTCGTCAGCAGATTGCAGCGTAGTCAATGTGTAAGACGTGACCTCGTTCAGATAGTGGGTCGGTATGATGACCTTCGGCTTGAGCTTGGACACGATGTCGTTGCCCTGATCAAAGCTGAGAATATGTTCCGAACCATCCACCGGCAGCGTCAGGACATCCACCTGTCCGATTGCGTCCCAGAACTCCTGTGGCGGGTTATGGCGGTTGTCGCCCCAGATCAACGTGCGGATGCCCCCGGTTTCAACCAGATAGACCACCATGTCCATGTGACCCACATTGTTCGGTGGGCAGGCTTCAACTCCAAACTCGGCCAGCGCGTTGGTCCAGTCGTACCATCCCGGTGCGACACAGGCGTGCTTGTCGGCAAAGCCCGTGATCTTGATGTCGGCAAACTCGAAATTGCCCGCCATGCGGTCCAGAACCATGGTTGAGCTTGGGCGTTCAATCGCATCGTGGTCGAAATGCGCATGCGTCGACAGAGTTATGTCTACGGGGATTTGAGGGAACTCATTGCGGAACCACAGTCCCCAAGCCCCCGACGGATCATCGCGCCACGGATCAAACAGTACGGTTGCCCCGCCAGGCGAGGTGATTTTGATGGCACAATGACCGTAATAGTCGATGCCAACCGCCCCGGTGCTGGCCTGTCCGGTCGATCCCTGAAGATCGATCACATGGTTGTTGTTCCCCGGCTGCAGCCACGCCTGAGATTGTGCTTCGGCCGGTTTCGCGCCCAGAACAGAGGCAGCGGCACCAACCCCCGCAGCGCCTGCCGCCATGAAGAACGACCGGCGCGACAGCCCTGGCGCCAGATGATCCTTGTCCCCTCTCAGGATAGTTGGCTTAAGATCTTTGCGATCCATTTCTGTGTACCTCTCTGTTGGACCTATGCGGTTTCTCCGCACGTCCCAACTGAGGGTAACAAGCCAGAGCATATTGGCTCAGACCGGAATATTAGGGGTGGAATATGGGGCCAATCCCCATATTCAATGTTCACGAAATCGAGAGCAAGTGACTGCGCAGGTTCTGGTCCCGCCCCTCGAGGCCAAGTTTGCGGCGGATATTGTTGCGATGAAAATCGATAGTCGACGTTTCACGCGACAGCGCGTTAGCGATGTCCTTGGTTGTCTTCCCGAACATGACCATCTGCGCGATCTCCATCTCAGTCGGGGTCATTGCCGCAAACGCATCTGTCAGTTTATCGGACAGTGACGATGTGATCTCATTCAGGTTCTTTTCGGCGAGCTCAAGATAAACATACTGCGCTTCATCCCCTGAAAGCTGTGTCCGTACCTTTTCGAGATACGGCAATACCCGGCTGCGGACTTGTTCGACAATTTCGTAGTCCCGGCTTTTACGATCATCATCCAGACTGGACAGCAGGACGCGCAATGCCGTGTTCGTTTCCTCCAATTCCCGGGTGCGATCCGAGACCCGCGTTTCGAGCTGCGTCAGTGTTTCGTTCAGTTTTTCCTCCAGTGCCCGGCGCAGATAAACCTCTTGCAACAAAGCTAAATCCGACTCGACCATACGTGCAAATTGCGTCAGGCCTTCGCGAAACAACAAAGCCCGCCGGTTTTGTTTGCGGTCCAGAACGCAAATTGTTCCGAACACCGATCCATCGGGCCATTTCAGCGGCAGACCGATGTAGAACGTCATCCCATGTTCCAGATCGTCATTGTCTGACCAGACCGGATCGCAGGCGGCATCCTCGACCACCAGTTCACCGTCCCGCTGCAGGACGCCCTGACAATAAAGCTTTGGGTTCAATTGGAAACTCATGCCAACAGGATACGGGTTTTCCGGATGATCCGAGGTAATCAGAACGGCATGATCCGGCGCGTCGGTTTTCATGATCAAGCTTGCTGGTACATCCGCCAGCTCTGCGACCAGATCAACCAGTTGCTGCCAATTGGCCAGCGTTTCCCTGGGAATTTTAGGGTGATCAACACGCATCAGGAGCCTCATGAGTTAGTAGGCGTACCCTTTCAGGTTAGTTGGTCAGGTTGTGTGGAATCAAGAATTGAACGCTCTGCGCCGCAGCATCGGGGCTTAGCCGCCCCAGATGACCTTCACGTAATTCTGGGTTTCCTTGTACGGCGGAATGCCACCATGTTTTTCGACCGCTTTTGGTCCCGCATTATACGCGGCGAGGGCCAGAGGCCAGGACTTGAACTTGCGATACTGCCAGGACAGATATCTGGCCCCACCTTCAAGGTTCTGCTTGGGGTCATGCGGGTTGACCCCCAAAAGTTCAGCCGTCTGAGGCATCAGCTGCGCCAATCCCAGCGCACCTTTGTGAGACTTCGCTTGCGCGTTCCAACCGCTTTCCTGCTGCACAAGGCGCAGGAACAAATCTTCTGGAATATTATGAAGTCGGGCTGCCTGCTTCGCCAGGTCCAGATACTGGCCGCGATACTTCCCGGTATACCGTTTGCTGACCTGCGCGCGGGATGCCTTGGGTTTCAACCGGGCGGAATCGCGATATTGCGTCGCCGCACGGGAATCCAGAACCTTGGACTGTTTGAGGAAAATATCCTTACGGCTTTTGGTGGACAAAGTTTGTGCCTGCGCAGGCACAACAGCCAGCACAAGGCAGACAACAGAAAACCCAGCAACCCAAGAACGCATCAATGCCTATCCTGCTCGATAAGAAACCAGTCGGAGTATAGGTATTCCCGCAAAAAATGAAAGCTTGGTAAAGACTACGGTAAGACTCTTGTTCAACAGTGTTGTATCAACTGTTTTCAACCACGATGCAGGCCGTATAGGGTCACGCAAAACTCATAGCGCCAGATTCGGCGCATTTACGTCAGAACAGAACGAGGAATAACATGGCGGGTTCAGTCAACAAGGTCATTCTGGTCGGAAATCTGGGTCGTGATCCCGAAGTGCGGACATTCCAGAACGGCGGCAAGGTCTGCAATCTGCGCATTGCCACGTCAGAGAACTGGAAAGATCGCAACACAGGTGAACGCCGCGAACGCACGGAATGGCACTCGGTCGCCATCTTCAACGAAGGTCTGGTCCGCGTGGCCGAGCAATATCTGCGCAAAGGGTCAAAGGTCTATCTCGAAGGGCAATTACAGACCCGCAAGTGGCAAGATCAGTCAGGCCAGGACCGCTATTCTACCGAAGTTGTCCTACAGGGCTTTGGCTCTACCCTTGTGATGCTGGATGCGCGCGGTGAAGGCGGCGGCAGCAGTGGTGGCGGTGGTTTTGGCGGCGGCCAGGCCGGTGGTGGCGGCTACGGAGACCCTTATGGCGGTCCGTCTAGCTCTCCCGCGCCGGCATCTGGCGGAATCGACGACGACGAGATTCCGTTCTAAGCAATACGGAGACACAACATGACATGGTCCTTCTCTCTCGGCCGATTGCTCGGGTCCGAACTGAGGGTCCATGTCACATTCTTCCTACTGCTGGCTTGGGTGGGCTTTGCGGCTTATTCTGCCGGTGGTCTGCCTGCAGCCATTGAAAATCTGCTTTTTGTTCTGGCATTGTTTGCCTGTGTGGTCGCACATGAATTCGGCCATGCCCTCATGGCCCGGCGCTATGGAATCAAAACCCCCGACATAACCCTGCTGCCCATTGGTGGGTTGGCCCGGCTTGAAAGAATGCCAGAGAAACCAATGCAGGAAGTTCTGGTGGCGCTTGCAGGTCCTGCGGTGAACATCGTGATCTGGATCGTTCTTGTCGCACTGGGAGCGGGACTGCCACTAGAGACGCTCTCCCAAATCGATTCACCGGGTATCGGATTTCTGAACAGATTGGCCTACATCAATCTGCTGCTGGCCGTCTTCAACATGATCCCGGCTTTCCCAATGGATGGAGGACGCGTGTTCCGTGCCCTTCTGTGCCTGCGCATGGATCGCGTCAAAGCCACCCGTGTGGCAGCGGTCGGCGGTCAGATCGTTGCTGTTGGCTTTGGATTTTTCGGGCTAAGTTCAGGCAACCCATTTCTTGTGCTGATCGCAGTGTTTGTGTTCATCGCCGCCAATGCCGAAAGCCAGGATGTCGCTTTGCGATCTGCTGCACGCCGCGTTCTGGCCCGGGACGCAATGATCACCGAGTTTCACGCGCTCTCGCCCAACGATACGCTGAGCACCGCGGCACAAGCCGTGATTCACACCACTCAACACGAGTTCCCTGTATTGGACGCAGACCAGACCCTGCTGGGTTTTGTAACCCGCAATCGACTGTTTGCTGCGCTGGCTAGTGATCAACCCAGATCGGCA
Source organism: uncultured Ruegeria sp. (assembly GCF_947497005.1). GTDB lineage: Bacteria > Pseudomonadota > Alphaproteobacteria > Rhodobacterales > Rhodobacteraceae > Ruegeria. The sequence goes on from NZ_CANMFF010000003.1 coordinate 266,709, forward strand.
CCTGCCACCTCGATCATGGATGCGGATGTCCCTGCAGTTTCGCTTACCACCGGCCTTGAAACCGTGCTGGAACATCTGCACAAAGGTGCTCCGGCCATCGCAGTAGTCACCCGTGGAGGACGCATGATGGGTTACATCACGCGCGAAAACATTGGCGAGCTGATGGTCATTCAAGGCCGTTAGGGTTTCAGCTCAAGCGGTCGCAAGCGCGTCCGACAGAACCGATAGAACCGCATCTTTCGGCACTTCCGAGGTCACAAACGCTTGCCCAATTCCGCGCGCCAGAATGAACCGCAACTGCCCGTCCACGACTTTCTTGTCCTGTCCCATAAGATCCACCAACGCTTCTGCGCTTGGCAATTCGCCCGGAATATCAGCAAGATCGGTTTTCATCCCCATCGCCCGCAAATGCGCGCGCACCCGGCTTGGGTCTTCTTGCGAACACAAGCCAAGGCGGGATGACAGCTCAAACGCCAGCGCACAGCCAATGGCCACGCCTTCGCCGTGCAGAAGGCGGTCGGAATAGCCCGCAGCAGCCTCTAACGCATGGCAAAACGTGTGCCCCAGATTGAGAAGGGCACGGTCGCCCTGTTCGGTTTCGTCTCGCGCCACGATATCGGCTTTCATTTGAACCGAACGCGTTACGGCACGCACCCGGGCCGTCAAGTCACCAGAGGATACGCTTGGACCGTTTTCCTCAAGCCAGTCAAAGAAACTTGCATCGCCTAGCAAACCGTATTTCACGACCTCGCCATAACCGGACAAAAAGTCCCTCTGGGTCATAGTAGCCAGCACCGACGTGTCGGCCAGGACCAGCGAGGGTTGATGAAACGCGCCAATCAGATTCTTCCCCTGAGGCGCGTTGATCCCGGTTTTGCCACCCACGGAACTGTCGACCTGCGCCAGCAAAGACGTTGGGATCTGCACAAACCGAACGCCCCGCCGCAAAACCGCCGCTGCAAAACCTGCAAGATCACCAATCACCCCACCGCCCAAAGCCACGATCACATCCCGGCGTTCGACCTTTTCGGCCAGCAACCACTCAACGGAGCGCTCGAAATGCGGCCAGCTTTTGGTGCTCTCTCCGGCAGGCAAAGCCAGTGCAGTCATTTCAATCCCTGCGGTCTTCAGCCCGGCGCGCAGAGCATCCAGATGCAAATCGGCCACGTTCTCATCAGTCAAAACCGCCACTTTTGGCCGGGCCAGAATCGGTGAAATCAAATCCCCTGCACGTGCCAAAAGGTCCGGCCCGATCTCGACGTCATACGAACGGTCACCCAACTCTACATGTACTGTTTGATGCATTTATCTAAGTTCCAAAACATCAGGGCGCGCCAACAGAGCGTCGACAACGCGGCCCACCATATTTTCGATCGAGGTCTCGCCATCCGACTCTACGGTCAGATCAGCCTGAGCATAGATCGGTACTCGTGCCTCGTAGAGAGATTTCAGTGTCGCATACGGATCGGCGGTCCGCAGCAAGGGACGTGTGTCTTTGTGGCGAACGCGATTCCATAGCACATTCAGGTCCGCCCGCAGCCAAACTGCAGCGCCCTTCTGGGCAATCGTGCTTCGGTTTTCCGGCTGCAAAAACGCCCCACCACCTGTTGAAAGAATGCCCTTTTTCTCTTCCAGCAAGCGTCCAATGACCTGTGTTTCCTTTGTGCGAAAGAAAGGTTCGCCATCACGTTCAAAGATTTCTGGAATGGTCATGTTGGCGGCCGATTCGATCTCGGCATCGCTGTCCAGAAACGGAACGCCCAGCCGGGCGGCCAATGCGCGGCCCACGGCGGTCTTGCCAGCCCCCATCATACCCACCAGAACCACGGTTTTGTGCAGATCAAAACCAGCCTGCGTATCCCCTGAGTGCGTGTTATGCTTAATTTCGCTCATTTAACCGTGAATGACGTGATCTTAGGGAAAATGCCAGTTATAACTTGGCCAAAATCAAAAATTGAGGCAGCGTGGCGCCATGGGTCGTCTGATCAAGTTCCTGATATATATTCTTTGCCTGGGGTTCATTGGGCTGGTTGCCTATGCCTATGTCGGCCCGTTCTTTGGCGCGGATTTCTCTGCGCCAAAAAGTGAAATCCGCGAACCGGTCGTATTGGATGTCAACTAAACAGGCGCTGTTGGCGATCTTTCTGGCTGGATCGGCACAAGCGCAAGACCCGTTGTCTGCGATCGACTGGCTGTCGGATCCGCCTGAAAACCTGCCCGGAACCGTTTTGCTTGAACCTCCGGTAACGCAGAATGGTGCTCTGCCCGAGATTGAGGTGACGCCGCTTGAGGCGCTTTCGCAGCCGTTGGGCCTCGTTGCGTCGTCCGTCACTGGCTTGCCCGTTGATTTGTGGCAAGGCAGCGATGCGGACCGTCTGGCTGACCTGATCGCTAAAACACCCGTTCGCGAAAACCCGGCCATGCAGCGCCTGTTGTTCACATTGCTTCTCTCAGAAACCCGCGCACCCGCTGGGCCTGAAGCACAAGAGGTTATGCTGTTGGCGCGACTGGACCGTCTTATGCAGCTGGGCGCAGCTGATCCTGTTCAGTCGTTGGTTCAATTGGCCGGGCCGACCGATACGCGAGATCGATTTCAACGATGGTTCGATGCAACATTGCTGACCGGGGATGAGGATCGCAGTTGTACCGCCCTGATCGCCGAACCACACCTTTCTAAGGATTATTCCGCTCAAGTGTTTTGTAAAGCTCGCCGAGGGGATTGGGCTTCGGCCGCCCTGACGCTTGAGGCAGCGCATGCGTTGGAAATCCTGCCACCAGAAGACCTTGCGGTTCTGGATCGTTTTCTAAGCCCCGAGCTCTATGAAGGCGCGGCTTATCTGCCGCAACCTGACAACCCTGATCCGCTGAGTTTCCGGCTGTTTGAAGCGATTGGTGAACGGCTTCCGTCCGCCCCATTGCCGAGGGCCTTTGCAAACGCAGATTTGCGGGATGTAGCCGGGTGGAAAGCCCAGATCGAAGCCGCAGAGCGGCTCACGCGCATTGGAGCTTTGACCCCAAATCAATTGCTGGGCCTCTATACTGAACGGTCTCCGGCGGCGTCCGGCGCAGTTTGGGACAGGGTCGCCGCCATTCAACGTTTTGAAAGTGCGCTGGATACCGGCAACACAGACGCCATCGGAAAAACACTGCCAGTGGTCTGGCGACAGATGCGCAGTGTCGGGCTTGAGGTGCCTTTTGCAGAACTCTTCGCCGAGCGTTTGGCGCAGATATCACTGGAGGTGTCCGGCACCGAAAATCTGCGCTGGCGTATCCTGATGCTCTCTGACCTTTATGAACAGGCCGCGCTGTCCGCGCCTGATACGTCAAACAACGCGCAATTCCTTGCGGCACTGGCACAGGGTGATCCCGGGCGCGCGAAATCCCCTTCCCCATGGGCGGACGCGGTTGCCCAGGGGTTCGAATGGGCGGCACCGGTACCAAACGACATTGACGCGTTGCTTGCCAACGGTCAGCTTGGTGAAGCTATCTTGGAAGCCATGCAACTGTTTGCGCACGGCGCACGGGGCAATCTGGTAGATCTGACCGCCTCAATTGCAACTTTCCGGCGTGTGGGCCTGGAAGATACCGCGCGACGCGCGGCGCTGACATTATTGATCCTGCAAGAACGATGACGATGGACGCCCCGGCATCAAACGAATTGTGGATATCAACCTTCCTGCAGGCTCAGGCCGCTGAACTGGGGGCAGCCACAAACACGTTGCTGGCCTATGGGCGCGACCTGAAAGACTTTGCGTCCTGGTTAGAGCACAGAACATCCGGGTTCGATCAGGCAGATCGCGATCAGATCGAAGCCTACCTGATCGATTGTGATGCACAGGGCTTGTCGCGTTCTACCCGTGCGCGGCGATTATCGGCCATCAAACAGCTCTATCGATTTGCGTTCGAGGAGGGATGGAGCGAGACAAACCCAGCCATACAGATCAAAGGCCCCGGGCGGCAGAAACGTCTGCCCAAAACGTTGGACGTGCCTGAAGTCGACCGCCTGCTCGAGGCTGCCCGACAAACCGGGCGCACCACTGTCGACCGGGTACGCAACACATGTCTGATGGAGGTACTGTACGCCACCGGAATGCGCGTGACCGAACTGGTGTCCCTGCCCGTCTCCTCGGCCCGAGGCGACCCTCGCATGTTGTTGGTTCTTGGGAAAGGTGGCAAGGAACGTATGGTGCCTCTGTCCCCTCCCGCGCGGAACGCATTGGCCGCCTGGCTGATCGTGCGTGACGAGGTCGAAGATCAGACCGTGGAAAAAGGCGGCCAAAGATCCCGCTTCCTGTTCCCCTCGCGCGGCAAGTCCGGCCACTTGACGCGGCACAGGTTTTTTCTGCTGGTCAAGGAACTGGCGGTTCAGGGTGGTGTGTCGCCCGAGAAAGTCACCCCGCATACGCTGCGTCACGCTTTTGCGACACATCTGCTGGCAAACGGGGCCGACCTGCGTTCAATCCAGACATTGTTGGGCCATGCAGACGTAGCCACGACCGAGATTTACACTCATGTTCTGGACGAACGACTGGCGGAATTGGTGTTGCAACATCACCCGCTGAGCAAAGACCCCGATAGAGACAAGGGCTAAGCCCTTGATCCGGCGGGGCGGCGTCCCCATAACGGATGCAACACCCTAAACCACCAAGGACCAATGAAACCCTCACCTTCTCTGATCGACAGCGCATTCTGGCTTACGTCAGGCGCGATCCTCTTATTGCTCGTTTTATCCGCCTTTTTCTCGGGCTCGGAAACGGCGCTCACGGCCTCTTCACGCGGAAAGTTACGGGCGCAGGCCGACAAGGGATCACGCGGGGCAAAAAAGGCGCTGGAGATTACCGATGACAATGAACGTCTGATCGGTTCGGTTCTGCTGGGCAACAACCTGGTCAACATTCTGGCGGCCTCGCTGGCGACGGCCTTGTTCACCCGGTTGTTCGGAGAAAGCGGCGTGGCTTTGGCAACGCTGGTCATGACCCTGTTGGTTTTGATCTTCGCGGAAGTGCTGCCCAAAACCTATGCGATCACCAATTCCGAAAAGGCCGCCGCAGCTGTCGCGCCGATCATCAGCGTGGTCGTGACGGTGTTTTCTCCCATTGTGGCCGCGGTGCGGTTGCTGGTGCGCGGTGTCTTGCGCCTGTTTGGCGTTCAGATTGACCCGGACAGTAACATTCTGGCTGTTCGTGAAGAAATCGCCGGGGCCTTGCAACTGGGCCATTCCGAAGGGGTCGTCGAAAAAGAAGACCGGGACCGCATTCTGGGCGCGTTGGATCTGGGCGACCGGGCCGTGGAAGAAATCATGTTGCACCGCTCGAACATCGAGATGATCGATGCCGATGACGCACCCGAGGCGATCCTGAAGCAATGCCTGCAAAGCCCTCATACCCGACTGCCAGTTTTCCGGGAGGAACCGGAAAATATCGTGGGTGTTGTTCATGCCAAGGACCTCTTCCGCGCCATGTACGCGCAGGCTGGCGGCAGCGACGGCAGTACAGACCGTCTGGCCAGTTTCGACATCGGCAAGGTTGCAAATGATCCTTATTTTGTGCCCGAAACCACCACGCTAGACGACCAGATGCGGGAATTCCTGCGTATGCACAGCCATTTTGCGCTGGTGGTGGATGAGTATGGCTCTTTGCGTGGTTTGATCACACTTGAAGACATCCTGGAAGAAATCGTGGGCGAGATCGCCGACGAATTCGACATTGAAGAAGAGGTCCCGGTCACCCGTACCGAAGATGGCCAGTATCTGGTCGAAGGCGCCATGACCATTCGCGACGCCAACCGCGCGCTGGACTGGTTACTGCCGGATGAAGAAGCCAACACTCTGGCCGGTCTGGTGATTCACGAGGCGCAGATGATCCCTGTCGTCGGTCAGGTGTTTTCGTTTCACGGCTTCCGGTTCGAGGTCACAGCGCGCGAAGGCAACCGCCTCACCGGGCTGAAAGTGCGACCGCTTTAAAGGTACAGAATCCGGTGCCCGTAACAGGGCACCGGCGATTTTTCAAACCTTACGCAAACCAGGTGCGGCTGGCGACGTAGCCATCCATCAGATCGCCGTTTGCATGCGCAGCCCAGCCTGTAACCCCGTCCGAATACCCGTCGATGAACTGGTTGAACATCGGGTTGATAAGACCGCCTTCTTCCCAGACGATTCGCGCCATCTGGGCATAGGTGTCCTTACGCTTTGCCTCGTCCAGCTCTGCCCGCGCTTTAAGTAGCAGGGTGTCGAACTCTTCATTCTTGAAGCGGGTGTCGTTCCAGTCCGCAGTCGACAGGTAACCAACCGACCACATCTGATCCTGTACCGGACGACCACCCCAGTAAGAGGCGCAGAAAGGTTTGTTGTTCCACACTTCCGACCAGTAACCATCAGCGGGCACACGCTGGATTTCCAACGGGATGCCGGCCACTTGTGCGGTCAGTTGGAACAGTTGTGCTGCATCGATTGCCCCGGCAAAGGCGCCATCCGAGACATGCAGTACGATGGGCGATCCATCATGCCCCGACGCTTTGTAATGTTCGGCCGCCTTGGCAAGATCGAATGCCCGCTGCTCCATCGCGCCGTCGAACAGAGGATATGCTTCGTTGATCGGGATATCGTTGCCGACCGAGCCATAGCCACGCAGGACCTTGTCCACCAGCTCTTCTCGGTTGATGGCATATTTCAAAGCCAGACGCAGATCCTTGTTGTCGAATGGTGCAGTGTCGCAATGCATGGCAAAGATATAATGTCCGCGACCCGAGGCAGCATTGAGCGTCACGCCCGGCGCCCGCCCGAACAACTTGGCGGTGCGTGGTGGCACGATGTTGATGGCGTGAACCTGGCCGGACTGCAGCGCTGCCGAGCGTGCCGTGTCGTCATTCAGAACCAGAATTTCATGGCTGTCAAAGTGACCGACACTTTCATCCCAGTGATTGGCGAACTTCTCGAACCCATAGCGTATGCCGGGTTCGTCGGCGGTAACCTTGTACGCACCGGTTGCGATGCCGTCCGCCGGATTGTCGATACCGCCGCCGGGCTGAATAACAAGATGATAATCCGACAACAGATACGGTAGATCGGCGTTTGGCGTAGCCAAAGTGACAACCACATTGTCACCGTCGACCCGCACCTCCTCGATCCCGCGCATGATACCGAGCGCACCGGATTGCGAATCTTCGTTCGAATGCCGCGCCAGTGTCAGTTGAACATCTTCTGGTGTCAGAGTCTTGCCATTGTGGAATTCCACACCTTTGCGGATATTGAAATGCCAGACCTTTCCATCCTCGGACGCTTCCCAGCTTTCCGCCAGGCTTGGTGCGATCCCACCCTCAGCGGCAACCGCAGTCAGGGTATTGCCAAAGGCGCGCAGGGCTTTGGCGGTCACATGCGAAGCCGACAAAGCCGGATCCAGAGTATTGGTGCTTTCGCCGCCCTTCAGGCCCAGAACAAAGTGACCACCCTTTTTCGGTGTCTCTGCTAGGCCCGCTTCAGCCCAGATCGTGCTTGCGACAGCCGTGCTCAGACCCAACGCAGTGGCTTTCGCCATAAATTCACGGCGACTCAGCGCCTGGGGTTTGAGGTCGAATTTGCTCATTTCTTATCCTATTTGGGTATTTTAGAGGCGGTGCCGGCGCGGCTGTTAACTTGATTCTGTAACAGTCCCGTGACCAGCCACGGGGCTCTTATCCGGCTCGGAGAATTACTTCCACGACAAGTTTTGTCGCGTTTGGCATTGCGCTCTGATCCATCCTAAGCACACTGGCGAAAATCAGTCGGAGGCCCTTATGAAACTTCAAACTCGCGTGGTGGTAATTGGCGGCGGCGTCGTTGGCTGCTCGGTTCTTTATCACCTGACGAAACTGGGCTGGTCCGATGTCATGCTGTTAGAAAGATCCGAACTGACCAGCGGATCGACCTGGCACGCGGCAGGCGGGTTTCACACCCTGAACGGCGACACCAATATGGCTGCGCTGCAGGGTTATACGATCCGGTTGTATAAGGAACTGGAAGAGATCACCGGCATGTCCTGCGGCCTGCACCATGTGGGCGGTGTGACACTCGCCGATAATCAGGACCGGTTCGACATGCTTCTGGCCGAACGTGCCAAGCACCGGTTCATGGGGTTGGAAACTGAAATCGTCGGACCCGAAGAGATCAAGAAGATCGCACCGATCACCAATACAGACGGCATTATCGGCGCACTCTACGATCCCTTGGACGGGCATCTCGACCCCTCAGGTACCACACACGCATATGCCAAAGCAGCCCGCATGGGCGGTGCCACCATCGAAACCCATTGCATGGTGCGTGAGACCAACCAACGCCCGGACGGAACCTGGGATGTGGTCACCAACAAGGGAACCATTCACGCCGAGCATGTCGTAAATGCAGGCGGGCTCTGGGCACGTGAGGTTGGCGCGATGGCCGGGGTCTATTTCCCGCTGCATCCGATGGAACACCAATATCTGGTGACCGATTCGATCCCTCAAATCGAAGCGATCATCGACGCAGGCGGTGAACATCCTCATGTCATGGATCCGGCAGGCGAAAGCTACCTGCGTCAGGAAGGACGTGGGTTGTGCATCGGCTTTTACGAACAGCCCTGCAAACCCTGGGCCGTCGATGGCACGCCCTGGGAATTCGGCCATGAATTGCTGCCTGACGACTATGACAAGATCACGGACAGTATCGAATTCGCATATCGCCGTTTCCCGGTTCTAGCCGAGGCCGGGGTGAAATCGGTAATCCACGGGCCGTTTACCTTTGCTCCGGATGGCAACCCTCTGGTCGGGCCAGTTCCGGGCGTGCGCAATTACTGGTCGGCCTGCGGTGTCATGGCAGGGTTCAGTCAAGGTGGCGGCGTTGGCCTGACACTGGCGCAATGGATGATCGAGGGTGAGCCCGAACGGGATGTCTTTGCCATGGACGTCGCGCGTTTTGGCGACTGGATCAGCCCCGGCTATACCCGCCCTAAAGTGATCGAGAATTATCAGAAACGCTTCAGCGTCGCCTACCCGAACGAAGAACTGCCCGCCGCGCGCCCTAACCGCACGACCCCGATGTACGACATCTTCAGCGACCTGGGCGCGGTCTGGGGGCAGCAATATGGGCTAGAGGTCGCCAACTACTTCGCGCAGGGCGATGAGCCGGGGTATGAAACACCTTCGTTCCGGCGTTCGGATGCGTTCACGGCGACAGGCCGCGAAGTGCGGGCCGTGCGTGAAAGTGTCGGCATCAACGAAGTCCACAATTTCGGCAAATACCGCATCACAGGACCGGCCGCACGGGATTGGCTGGATCGGATCATGGCAGGTCGTATTCCGAAACCCGGACGGCTGTCATTGACTCCGATGCTGTCTCACAAGGGCAAGCTGTTCGGGGATTTCACTGTTTCCTGTCTCAGCGAGACCGAGTTCCAGCTTACCGCTTCCTACGGCAGTCAGGCTTTCCACATGCGCTGGTTCCAGCAGAACGCGCAGGATGGCGTCGCAATTGAGAATATCAGCGACCGTTTGAACGGGTTTCAGATCGCGGGCCCCAAAGCAACGCAGGTTCTGGCCACCTGTACACGTAACAACCTGTCAGAATTCAACTTCCTCGATGTACGTCGCATGACTGTTGGTATGACTGACTGCATCGTGCAAAGGGTCAGCTATACAGGCGACTTGGGCTATGAGATCTATTGCGACCCGCTCGCGCAGCGGCAACTCTGGTGGACGTTATGGCAGGCCGGGCAAACACACGGCATGGTTCCGTTCGGAATGCGCGCAATGATGAGCCTGCGGCTGGACAAGTTCTTCGGGTCCTGGATGCGTGAATTCTCGCCCGATTACACGGCAGCGGAAACCGGGTTGGACCGATTCATCTCATTCCGCAAAAACGCAGATTTCATTGGTCGCGCAGCTGCCGAGGCGGAACGCGCCGAAGGCACAGCACGCACCTTGGTTGCGTTCGAGGTCGAGGCCAGCGACGCAGACGTCAACGCCTATGAACCGATCTGGCTGGATGGCACGGTTGTTGGATTCTGCACTTCGGGCGGCTATTCGCATTACGCTCAAAGGTCCGTCGCCATGGGTTTTCTGCCATCCGGACTTGTCGCCGACGGTCTTGAGGTGGAAATCGAGATTCTGGGACAGATGCGCAGGGCCAGGGTCATCTCGGTGCCTTTGTTTGATGCGGATGGAACCCGGATGAGGGGATGACTCGGACTTGGGCCGACGGCATTGTGGCGCAATGACAGAGATTCCAATCATCCTGCTGGCCGCCGGCCAATCCAGCCGCATGGGCGGTCTGGATAAACTGATGCAATTGATCGATGGCGTTCCACTGCTTGCCCATTCCGCAACCAGAGCCTGCGCTGTCGGTCCTGTTATCGTCGCCCTGCCCCCAAAACCCCATCCAAGGTATGATGCACTTGAGGGTCTGGATATTCAGGTCGTCCCGGTTTTGGATGCTGCAGAAGGAATGAACGCCAGCCTGCGCGCCGCCATCCGACAATTGCCTGCTGAAGCACCGGCAGTAATGGTCTTGTTGGCCGATCTACCGGATCTGACTGAAACCGATCTGGCGACAATCCTGAAAGCGCGGCAAACCCATCCCGGCGACCTAATCTGGCGCGGCACGACCGAAGACGGAAAACCTGGTCATCCAGTGGTGTTTGACAGGTCTCTCTTCGATCAACTCTCAAAGCTGCAGGGCGACGACGGTGCACAAGTAGTCGTGCGGAAACAGCGCGGCAGGGTACATTTGGAACCGCTGCCAGGGCAAAATGCATTGCTGGACCTGGATACCCCGGAAGATTGGGAAATCTGGGAAGACTGGCGCAGGAAACGCACCCCCTGAACAAACACGGCCCGGTCTATTCGACCGGGCCGGTGCCCAAAACAGGACTACCACTTTAATCAATCCCAAAAGTGTGGTCAGTGTGCTTTCAAAACACTCCGACTACAAAACAGCCAAACCTAAACAAGACCCCCTCGTTAACATGCCGCTATCACTTTTGGTGATCGAGTTAGCCGCCAGCGCCCCCTAGCGCTTTTGGCCCCCCTCACTTGGGCACCTTTATCCTCACTGATCCGATCCCTCGAAACAACGTAAAATTGGAAGAAAGGGTTAATTTGGCCTTGTAGCGAATGGCTTTTCCGCAACATCTGACAAAACGCCACTCAACCAAGAGATGAATTCATATGTGCGAACACGGTAATGATTCGAGAATAAGCACAAACTTATGAGCTTATTTCCTCGATCAACGGCGCCATTTTCGTGTCAAGCCCTGCTTCACTCGGACTCACCCACAACCACTGGAAGAGCAGTGTTTTTATTCGCTACTTGAGGGGATGATTGTCAACAAAACAAAACAAATTCAATGTTTTTGAAAGTTTGACGTCAATTTTAGCAACAATCCTCCGATTCGTTTACGTTCGAACCGGCAAATCCCGCGAATCCTGACCATCATCCGCCGACACAAAACACAGGCTTTATGGCAAAATTAAGATTTATTAATTGATCAATCAGAAAACCCCAATCCTGAGAGGGCATCTGGTGTCTCAACGCGCAATCGCAGCTGCGTGAAAAATAACAGGAGACACACATGAGCATCCGCAAATCCTCGCTTCTACTTCCTCGCACATCCAACTGGATGGGTGTCAGTGCACTTGGCGCCGCATTGCTGGCAACAACCGCCATGCCCTCGATGGCCGACGAAGCACTGGCTGACCTAGTCGAAACCGTTTCGCCCTCGGTCGTAACCATAATCGCCGAACAAGAGGCTGTACCGACTCCGACCCAAGGCCAGAACTTTGACTTTGAAGGACACCCGTTCGGAGAATTCTTCAAACGCTTCGGCGAGCCTGAAGGGTTTAACATGCCTCAGCGCGGTCCCGCACAGGGCCTTGGCTCGGGTTTTGTTTTGGATAAAGCTGGATACATCGTCACCAATCATCATGTTGTCGACAATGCCTCAACCGTGACCGTACGGCTAAGCGACGATCGCACGTTTGAAGCTGAAGTGGTCGGAACTGACCCGCTGACAGATATCGCCGTTCTCAAGATCGACGCAGGCGCGGACCTTCAAGCCGTTGAACTGGGTGACAGCGACGCGATCCGCGTGGGTGAAGACGTGGTCGCCATCGGGAACCCCTTCGGTCTGAGTTCGACCGTGACTACCGGCATCGTTTCCGCCAAAGAACGCAACATCTCGGAAGGCCCATATGCTGAGTTTATCCAGACGGATGCGGCGATCAACAAAGGCAACTCGGGTGGTCCGCTGTTCAACATGGATGGCGAGGTTGTTGGCGTGAATTCCGCCATCTATTCGCCCAGCGGCGGATCGGTTGGCCTTGGCTTTGCGGTCACCTCTAACATTGTCCAGCACATCACAGCCGACCTGCGGGATGATGGGCAGGTCAGCCGTGGTTGGCTGGGCGTGTCGATTCAGAACGTGAGCCCGCAACTTGCGGCCGCGTTGGGTATCGACGCTTCGTCGGGCGCGCTGGTGTCTGACGTCGTTGCAGAAAGCCCGGCAGATGGCATCCTGAAGCAAGGCGATGTGATCCTGTCCTTCAACGACGAGGCCGTAGCCTCCAGTGGCGATCTGCCCATCCTTGTGGGCACGACCAAAGTCGGCACCGACAGTACCCTGACCGTGTTGCGCGACGGCAAACAGGAAACGGTTAGTCTGACAATCGGTCAGCACCAAGCAGCATCTGCTCAGGCCGGTGCCCCGGTCGAAGCTGAAGTTGCAGGCACAACGCTCGGTGTCACTGTCGCACCGCTGACTGAAACAGTTCGCGCCGAAACAGGTGTCGCCGAAACTGTCGAGGGCGTGGTCGTCACCGATCTGAAGCCAGACAGCCCCGCAGCCAAGGCTGGGCTGCAGCGCGGCGATGTGATCGTCAAGCTCGGTACGCAGGACACCTTCACGCCGGATGCGCTGAAGGCGGCTCTGGACAGCGAGAAAACCGATCCTGCCCTAGTGCTGATCAATCGCGCCGGCAGCCAGATTTTCGTCGCGGTTGAACTGGCCTGAACTTGAACATGCGTGCGCCGCTTGATGGGGATTTTCGGCGCACGCCTCACCTGGCGGATCAGAGTTGTCCACTATCCGCCGGGCTTGCCGGGTGCAGGCCCAGCACCCGGCAAGAACCTCTTCAAACCATGTGCTTTACCTGAAATTTATGTTTAAATCCGGAAAGAAAGGAGCCTGACCATGAGCCGCCGTCTGTTGATCGTCGAAGATGATGCCGACACCAGGGACTTTATCGCCAAAGGGTTTGGTGAAGAGGGTTACGTGGTCGAATCTGCGGCTGACGGACGCGAGGGATTGTACCATGCAACCGATGGCGGGTTTGACGCAATTGTTCTGGACAGGATGTTGCCCGGTTTGGACGGGCTGTCGCTGATAAAATCCCTGCGCGCAGCCGGAATGAAAACGCCGGTTCTGATGCTGACAGCAATGAGCGCGGTGGACGAGCGAGTCAAAGGCCTGCGTTCGGGCGCTGACGATTATCTGGTCAAGCCCTTCTCGTTTCAGGAGCTGCATGCCCGGATCGAAGCCTTGTTGCGCCGCCCACAGGAATCTGAAGAGGTGCCAACACTGACCTGCAAGGATCTGCAAATGGATTTGCTGACCCGCAAAGTCACGCGCGACGGACACGAAATCACTTTGACCCCTCGAGAGTTTCAAATTCTTGAGTTCTTTCTACGCCGCAAAAACCGGGTCGTGTCGCGCACCATGTTGCTTGAAGGGGTCTGGGATTACCATTTCGACCCGAACACCAACGTTGTAGATGTTCACATCTCGAAACTTCGGCGCCAGCTGGACGAAGGCGGAGATATACCGTTGATTGAAACTATCCGCGGCGCGGGTTACATGATGTCTGATGGATAACCTTCGACTTTCTTTAAACAATTCCCGCACAAGGCTGGTTGCCACCAGCATGTTCCTAAGCACATTCCTGACAGCCTCTGTGCTGGCACTTGTGTATGTGACGGCCAATCGAAGCATCGAATCCGAAACCCGCTCGGTCGTGTCCGCCGAACTGACCGGGCTTGCAGACGAATATGAAAGACGGGGGCTGCTGGGGCTCGTCGCAGCGATCGAGCGCCGCCTGCCAAGCGCCTCAGAGCGCGACGCGCTTTATCTTTTAACGGATCGTCTGGGCGTCAAGCTGGTGGGCAACCTGAAAACCTGGCCAGTAAATATTGCCGCCGGAAGTGGTTGGGTGGATCTGGAACTGCTCCGTGCCGACAATGACCAGCTTGTACCCGTCTCGGCCGCGTCGATCCGTCTGCCGGGCGGCGAGCGCCTTTTGGTCGGACGGGATGCTGCGACGCGCCAGCAATTCGACAGGGTTCTGTTTCGCTCTGTCGCGCTGGCGCTGGGGATCGCTTTTGTGCTGAGTGTCATCACCGGCTGGCTGTTCACGCGGATGGTGTTTTCGCGCCTCTCCGAGATCGCCAGCACGGCCGAGAATATCGTTTCTGGCGATCTGTCTAAACGGATGCCGTTACGCGGGACGGGGGATGAATTTGATCAGGTCTCGGGCACACTGAACAACATGCTCGACCGGATCGAGGAATTGATCAGCAACCTTCGTACCACTTCGAATTCGATTGCACATGATCTGCGCTCTCCTCTGTCACGCTTGCGTCAAAGGGTCGAAGCCCTGTCGGCACCCGACAAAAGCGATCTGGATCGTGAGATCGACATCGCGCGGGCAACGGGTGAAATCGATCACGTCCTGCGGGTGCTGGGGCAGCTCACCGAAATTTCGCGGGCAGAGGCTGGTCTGGGGCGAGAGCAATTCGAAGCCATTGATTTACGGCAACTGGTCGGCGACGTCGTCGAGCTTTATGATCCTGTGGCCGCCGATCAAGGTGTGCAACTTGAAGTCAAAGGCTCCGCCCTTGTCATTCAGGGACACCGGCCTCTTCTCTCTCAGGCTCTTTCCAATCTGCTTGAAAACGCTATGCGCTATGCGCCCGCGGATACAGCGATCACGATTTCAATCTATGCACATGACGGTTTTGCGCAGTTGTGCGTCCGGGACCGTGGCCCGGGCGTTCCGCCCGAAGAACTTGATCGACTGCAGCTTCCCTTCGTAACACTTGACCCAGCGCGGACAGAGCGGAATGCAGGTTTGGGCCTGGCCCTGGTTGCTGCGATCTCACATATGCATGGCGGGAAATTTGCGGCCCGAAATTGTGACCCCGGATTGGAAACCATGATAGATCTGGCGCAAAGGCGCTAATCCGGAACGCCATTTATTGCCAATGTCTTGTTTTTATAACGCTTATCTTCGGTCACATCTGCACCGAACCAATCTGGTGGTACATAACCTTTGGCCTGCGCTTCGGATGTGAATTCCACTTCGACCAACCGTAAAGGCACCAGATCACCCGAGAAGACATCCAACTCAAACACCAGACCATCCGGCAATTGGCCAGTGTAGCGTTCCTTTTCAACTCTGCGCCCTTCTGTTTCCGGCCAAAAGGTTTCGAACTGATCCGCAGTAATCTCTGTCTCACGCTCAACACGCACGAGGCCACCGCGCCCCTTCAGGGTCAGAAAAAACACATCGTTCTTCTGCCTCAGCCGCAATTCGGTCGTGTCACCAGGAGCCGTCAGATACCCCTGACGGATAACAGCTTTTTCCGCGCCACTCAGGTCAGGAACCGTTGCTACCAAAAACTTGCGTTCGATTTCCTTGCTCATTGGGTTTTGACCACTCCGTCTTCCAATTCGTCAAACAGCGTCCGGTAAGCTGCACAGGCCGTACTGCGTCCGGCATAGGTACTGACTGGCGCCCGGTGCTGACCCATTTTTTCGATGTCCGACGCGAAGGGAACCGTCGTCTGCAAAAAGCGTTTGGGATATAGCTTCCGCATCGATTTCATCGTTTCCTGATGCAAAACCTTCCGTTTTTGCACCATCGAGAAGAACGCCCGCAGCTTCTTCTTGCGCAACTTATGTTCGTCGAAAAAGCTGACCAACTGATCGAACGTCCGCTCGGACAGGGTGGTGGGAATGACCGGCACCACGATTTCATCAGCTACCTTGAAAATATTCTCGGACAGGGTCGAGAAATTGGGCGGGCAATCCAGAATGATCACGTCATAATCGCTGCCCGCCGCGACCAGAGCTTTTTTCAAACGCGAGCGTTTGTTGCGCATCCGCGACAGGAACACATCGAAATCACGAAAGCTCAGGTTTGCTGGCAGCACGTCCAACCCTTCGAAATCGCTGGCTCGGATCGCTTTGACAAACCTTTGCACGTCTTCAAAAAACCGCGCATCCGTCAGCTTTTTCGATGGCTTCACCCGAAAATAGAACCCCGCCGCACCCTGAGGATCGAGATCGCACAGCAATACCTGCTGTCCTGCCTGCGCATACGCATAAGCTAGGTTCACCGAGGTTGCGGTTTTTCCAACACCGCCCTTATTGCTGTAACAGGCAATGATCTTCATTCCTCACTCCTCTTTTTGGTGAAACAAGCTTCGGAACAGGTGCCGGGTCTCAAGCCTGTCAAATTGCTGAAAGCTTGAGATGACGCGGCTCCGCTCGGCCTTTTGGCGTTGATCCAGCACCGCAATAAGTCCACCGACGGCCAGACCGACCTGTGCATCTACCCGGCCCTGCGCATTGCTTTGTTGAGAGACAAAGGCCAACAAGGCCTCTTGCTGGACAGAATAGTCGTTGAACAGCCCCAGGTTGTCCTGAAGCTTTTTTAACGGCCTGATGATGGTTCTAAAGCTCTTTGCATCAAAGAGAGGACCAAAGAACTCCATCAAATATCGCAGCTTTTTGCAATCAATGCGGAGATCATGCACCGTTTCGTCCGGTGTATCGTCGGTGATGCTGCGGGCAGTTCTGCACACTTTACGATAGCGTTTCCAGATCAACGCGCAGGCATATTCAGAAGCACCCCGATCGGCGTTAGGCCCTGCCTCCAAACGCGTCGTTTCGCTGAACAAAGCGATCAATTCTGACATCGACGTATCATAAGCATCGCCGCGCAACCGGCGGGACAAGCGTGACATTTCCTGCATGCGTTCCTTTTGAAACCGGTCGAACATCTCATGCAATCCGGCATGAAGTTTTGACGGTACCAGATTGAAATACATATCTTTATCCAGAAGATACACATCCAGATCACGCATTCGCCCGGTGGGTGCCATAAGTTCGGAAAAGACCCGCTTCAACTCTGCAGTTTGCGTTTGGGAAAAGACGCCCTTGAACAGGCTGACGACAGATCTGATTTTTCGGAGACTTACACGGTAATCATGCAGAAACTCTGTATCGATGTCAGCGATTACCCCATCTTCGTTTTGCCGGGCTACCTTCAGATAAGTCTGAATGATATCTGCCGCGACTTCGATAGATGGCTCTGTTTGTCCCAGCCTGATCTCCGGCTTGGCCTGATATGTAAACATGCCGGGAAACAGCCCTGCAAAGAATGCTTCGGTGCCCAACGCACCGCTGGGCAGGTCGGAAATCGCATCACAGACCTTTTGATACGCTCTTTCATACCCGCGCAGCTTCTGAATACGCACAATAGCCGCTTGCCCGGTTGACGAGGTCATAAACCAGATTGTCCCCCTGACCTGAGTCTTTTGCAGCTCATCCAGCACCACGAGGGACTTCACCGCGATCTTTCCGGCGCCGATCTGTATCAAGGCGCGTAGCTCGGGAAAGCCCTTCAATGCTACCTGTACCGGGCCGTGCGGCAAGTTTTGAACAAACAAACCCAGCCCTTTGCCGCGCTGAGATAATGGTTTGCGCTTATTCTGCCAAAGTTGCAGCACTCCATTGGTCTCGATCAGAACCCGACCCGAAGCACGCAAGGATTGATCGTGACAATCCAGCAGCACGAATGGCTTGGCGGCAACCTCAGGCGCAATTTCGACCGAGAAACCCGCAAGCGCCTTTGCCAGTTTTGTCGCATCAATCGGCTTGATAAGAACAAACTGATCACCTGACGGCTCGGTCATCATCCACCCTTCCGAGGCGCGGACAGGTTGGTGTTGGTCATGCTCTTGAAAGATTTCCCTTCGGTATCATTGGATTTCGACACCCGACCCTCCGCGACAGCGTGACGTCATGCAAACTTATTCTCGCGAAGACATCAAGACATTCTGGTTTGACCAAGTGTAATCCCTGGGTGACAGATGTCAGTTGCGGAAGTATGACAACCGTATGAGTGACCCGGTATCATCGATCCGCAACCTTGGCCCCGCCTTTGAGCAGGCCTGTGCACGCGCTGGCATTCATTCGGCCGACGCGTTGCGAGAGCTAGGACCAGATGATGCCTATGCCCGCCTTTTGCGCGCAGGGACCAAGGCGCATTTCATCGGGTATTATGTGTTGGTGATGGGCCTGCAGGGCCGCCCATGGAATGACTGCAAGGGTGAAGAGAAAAAGGCCCTGCGCCAGCGTTTTGACGCGATCAAGGCAGGCAACAGCGCGGCGCCGGAAAGCCAGTTGGTTGCTGACCTGGATGCTATCGGCGTACGTGTCGCCCCCAAAGATCTCAAGCAAGTCTGAACAATAAAAGGCCGCCCCGGCAGGAGCGGCCCAATCTTTTACCGAAGGCTGCGGCTTAGCCGACCAGTTCGATGCCCGAGAAGAAGTATGCGATCTCGACCGCTGCGGTTTCCGGAGCGTCCGAACCGTGGACCGAGTTTTCGCCAACCGATTCAGCGAATTCGGCGCGGATGGTGCCGGGGGCCGCGTCTGCAGGGTTGGTTGCGCCCATGACTTCACGGTTCTTGGCAATGGCGCCTTCGCCTTCCAGAACCTGAACAACAACCGGTTCGGAGGACATGAATTCGCACAGTTCGTCATAGAACGGGCGCTCGGCATGCACGTCGTAGAACTTGCCGGCCTGAGCTTTGGTCATGTGGATGCGCTTTTGCGCCACAACGCGCAGGCCTGCCTCTTCGAACTTGGCGTTGATCTTGCCAGTCAGGTTGCGGCGGGTTGCATCGGGTTTAATGATCGAGAATGTACGTTCCAGTGCCATGTCGGCCTCTCCTTACAATGTGGCGCAGCGTTCGCGCCGAAATCCATCGCGCGCCGGGTATCACGGTCTTCAGCTCATGAAAAGTGTTATGATGACCTGCCCGCAGCATTGGGGTTCAGAATGTGTCGGGCAAAGGATCAATCCGGTCCAGGCGTCGGACGTAAAGCACCGCAAGTAAACCCGCAACGCTGCACACACACATCATGCCCAAAACCAGAAATGGCCCGTTTTAGGGCTGACAAATGCACCCGTCATCGAAGTCAGAATCGCGCCAAGTGTTACCACCATCGCTCCCGACAACCCGGCTGCACTGCCTGCCAGATTGGGGCGCACAGACATGACACCTGCCGAAGTATTTGCATTGGTCAGGCCATTGCCGAACCCGACACAGATGGCCGAGCCGAAGAACACCCAAACCGACCCCAGATTGGCGAAGAAAAGCAGTAGTCCGCAGAAGGGCCCGGTCGAAGCCACAACCCGTCCAATCAGGATCATCGTGGTCAGACGTGTCCGCGCCGCGATCCGGCCAGTGACAAAGTTCCCGACCATAAAACCGCCCGTGATGATACCAAGACCAAGACCCAACATCGCAGGGCTTAGATCAAACCACGCGGCAGCGACCAGAGGAGCACCAGTGATGAAGCTGTAGAAACCGCCAATCGAAAACGCCGCGCACAGGGCATATCCCCAGAATCGACGCGCACGAAACAAGTGCGGGTACTCGTGCAGTTGAGCGGTAAAGGTCGAGGAGCGGTTCGTGTTGGTTTCACCCATATCGAACCAAAGCAACACCAGCAGCCCTGCCCCCAGCAGCGTATAAAGCACAAACCCCGAGCGCCATCCGAAGAGCATATCCAGCGCCCCGCCCAGCATCGGCCCAAGCATCGGAGCCAAAGCCATCGCCATCGCCACATAGCCCAGTTTACTGGCCGCTTCATTCGGCGGATACCGATCTCTGATCGATGCGCTGGACAGAACCGACCCAGCCACAACGGCGGCCTGCAAAAGACGAAAACCCAGAAAGGACCAGATGGACACGGCCAGCGTGCACCCAATTGAGGCGACGACGAAAATCACCGTACAGATCAATAAGATCGGCCTGCGCCCGAAGCGATCTGAAAGCGGGCCCATGATAAGTTGCAACACGGCTGACACCGCCAGATACCCGGCAACGGAAATGTTCATCAAACCATAGTCGACCGCGAAGTCTTCGCTCATATGCGCAAGGGACGGCAGGAACATATTCAGCGACAGCACCGACAGCGCGGTGACAAAGATCAAAGTGATCAGGGATGGGGGCGTCCGGGCCGAGTGCATGTGGAAAACCGTTCAGAAAAGCAAACGATACAGCGCTAACACATTGCTGGAAGCTTGAACATGCCAAGCCGCTGGCGGCGGCATCACACCTCTGCTAAGAGCGGCCCATGTTACGGATCGAAGATATCACCTATGCCGTTGAAGGCCGCCCATTGTTTGATGGCGCAAGCGCTACGATTCCCGATGGTCACAAGGTTGGCCTTGTCGGACGTAATGGTACCGGGAAAACGACCCTTTTCCGCCTGATCCGGGGCGAGCTGGCGTTGGAATCGGGCAATATCTCAGTCCCGAAGCGCGCACGCATTGGCGGGGTCGCGCAAGAGGTGCCCTCTTCTGATGTCTCGCTGATCAACACGGTTCTGGCCGCCGACCAAGAACGCAGTGCGCTTATGGCCGAGGCCGACAGCGCCGAAGACCCCACGCGGATTGCCGATATTCAGACCCGTTTGGCCGATATCGACGCGTGGTCGGCCGAAGCGCGTGCAGCCTCGATTCTCAAGGGTCTTGGTTTTGGCGACGAAGATCAGCTGCGCCCCTGCTCGGATTTCTCAGGCGGTTGGCGGATGCGTGTCGCGCTGGCGGCGGTGCTGTTCTCTCAACCTGATCTGTTGCTGCTGGACGAACCGACCAACTATCTTGACCTTGAAGGCGCGCTTTGGCTGGAGAGCTATCTGGCAAAGTATCCACATACCGTGATCATTATCAGCCATGACCGCGGATTGCTGAACCGCGCGGTCGGATCGATCCTGCATCTGGAAGACCGCAAGCTGACCTATTACGCGGTGCCTTATGACAAGTTTGCCGAACGCCGTGCGGAACGTCTGGCGCAGGCTGAATCCGAAAACACCAAAGCTAAGGCTCGCATCGCCCATCTACAGAGCTTTGTTGACCGCTTCAGGTACAAGGCGTCCAAAGCCGTGCAGGCCCAGTCTCGGCTAAAGATGATCGAGCGCATCCAGCTGGTCTCAACTCCACAAGAGGCGGCCTTGCGCGCTTTCACCTTCCCCGAGCCCGAGGAACTGTCGCCCCCGATTATCCAGATAGAGGGCGGCACCACAGGCTATGGCGAGACCGAAGTTCTGCGCCGCCTGAACCTGCGTATCGATCAGGATGACCGGATCGCGCTGCTGGGCAAGAACGGTCAGGGCAAATCGACCCTGTCTAAGCTGTTGTCGGACCGTTTGCCGCTGATGGCGGGCAAAATGACGCGCAGCAACAAACTGCGCATCGGCTATTTCGCGCAACATCAGGTGGATGAACTGCATGTAGACGAAACGCCATTGGACCACTTGCGTCGCCTGCGCCCGGTTGAGGCGCCCGGCAAATGGCGCTCGCGTCTGGCCGGGTTCGGGCTGAATGCGGATCAGGCGGAAACCAAGGTCGGTCGTCTTTCGGGTGGTCAGAAAGCACGCCTGTCATTGCTGCTCGCCACCATCGACGCGCCGCATATGCTGATCCTTGACGAACCAACTAACCACCTCGACATCGAAAGCCGCGAGGCACTGGTCGAAGCGTTGACTGCGTATTCCGGTGCAGTGGTTCTGGTCAGTCACGACATGCATCTTCTTGGCCTTGTCGCGGATCGGCTGTGGTTGGTTTCTGACGGTACGGTCAACCAGTTCGACGGCGACCTTGAAGCCTATCGGTCTTTGCTGCTGGCACGCGACAAACCCGTCAGGGAAAAACCGCGTGCCGCGAAACCCAAACGCCCTTCACGCGAGGCCATGCTTGGCCTGCGTGCAGATCTGCGCAAGTGCGAAGAACGCATCGAGAAGCTGACAGGCATGCACGACAAGCTTTCGGCCAAACTGGCCGACCCCGCGTTGTATGAAGATGACAAGGTCAACGATTTGGAAACCTGGAACCGCAAGTTCACCGAAGTCACTGAGGCCATGCAAAAAGCCGAAGCACTTTGGGTGGCTGCTGCCGAACGGCTTGAACAGGCAGAAACAGCATGACAAAGCCCGTTAAGGACACCATTGCAATGATCGCGGGTATGCATCCCGTTTTGCAGCCGGGTGAGTTTGCCTTCGTCGTGTGGCCTGAAAATAAACCCTGGCCAGAAGGCACGCGCGCCAGCTGTGCCGAGGCCGAAGGGATGTCTCTCATCGTTCCGACCCACCATGCACCGCAGGATGCTGTCGCCATGCGCTGCATTACGTTGCAGGTTCATTCCTCGCTGGAAGGTGTTGGTCTGACGGCTGCCGTTTCCAGCGCGTTGGCTCAGGCAGGTATTCCCGCGAACATGGTCGCGGG
The DNA here is from genome assembly GCF_947497005.1 of uncultured Ruegeria sp. Taxonomy (GTDB): domain Bacteria; phylum Pseudomonadota; class Alphaproteobacteria; order Rhodobacterales; family Rhodobacteraceae; genus Ruegeria. The sequence goes on from NZ_CANMFF010000003.1 coordinate 289,290, forward strand.
ATATCACCACGATCACGTTTACGTCCCTTCAGATTCGGCACAAAACGCCCTGAATATCCTGCAGGACCTGCAAAGGAGCAACAAATAGTAATGGACAGCGCATTCCTGATAACCGCGTTCACAACCCTATTTGTGGTCCTTGATCCGCCTGCGCAAACACCGATCTTTGTGGCACTGACTCAGGGCATGGACTGGACCACGCGTCGGTCCATTGCAATCCGGGCGTGCCTGACCGCAGGTTTCATTCTGGCTCTGTTTGCAGCGTTTGGCGAAGCCCTTTTGGGGTTTGTCGGCATCTCGATGGAGGCGTTTCGGGTCGCGGGCGGCGTTCTGCTGTTCCTGACCGCGCTCGACATGCTGTTTGAGCGTCGCACCAAACGGCGCGAAAGCAGCGCAGAAGAAGAAGAACATCCGGATCCGTCAGTCTTTCCGCTGGGCATCCCGCTGATCGCCGGCCCCGGCTCGATTGCAACGATGATTCTGCTTGCCGGTCAGCAACCCGGCATTCAGGGCCTTGCGGTTGTCATTGGTGTGATGCTGGTCGTGCTGGCGATGGTGTTTGTGATGTATCTGACATCTGGCGCTGTAGCACGCGTTCTGGGCAAAACCGGGTTGAACGTATTGACGCGACTATTGGGAATGCTGCTTGCGGCCTTGTCAGTTCAATTCATTCTTGATGGCCTCAAGGCCTTTGGTTTTGCGTCTTAAACCCCCATATACATTGCGTGTACCTTGAGTGGGGTGAACCCTGTGGAAAGTGTCGACATTGGACAACTGGTCTATCTGGTCGTGCTCGGCCTGGCGGTCGCGTTCTGGTTCGTTTCACAAAACCGCCAGTCCCTGAACAAGACGTTGCAGCAGGTGATGGCTTGGGTGTTCATTTTTGTTGGTGTCATTGCCGTTGTTGGATTGTGGGAGGACATCCGGTCCTCGGTTGGGCCTGCCCCGCAGATGACCGTTACCGGTCAAACGATCGAGGTGCCCCGCGCCCATGACGGCCACTATTACCTTCCGGTTTTGGTGAACGATGAGCCGATCAACTTTCTTGTCGATACCGGCGCCAGCCAGATCGTGCTAAGTGCGCAGGACGCCGTGCGCGTGGGCATCGATCCCGATCAATTGAACTATTTCGGGCGCGCGCTGACCGCAAACGGAGAAGTCCGTACGGCCCCGGTGCGGCTTGAGACTCTGACTGTAGGGCCGATTACGGATCAAAACGTGTCGGCCTGGATCAACGAAGGCGAGCTGGACAAGTCCCTTTTAGGGATGGATTACCTGCATCGATTTTCGAGCATTCAATTTGCAGATGGCAAGCTAATTTTGTCTCGGTAAAAGCACTCGCCACTTGAGAACAAAAGTGGAACATGCTATCTTGTCCGCATGTCAACACAGCTTCTTGGTCACAAACCCGCGCGTCAGGCGCCCGGGCTGAACCTCCATCCGCAGATCAGCCTGCAACTGGGCCGCGTGCACGAGGCCTGCGGCCCGGCCCGGCGCAGCTTTGCCATGTGGCTGGCCGGTCAGACGCAGGGGCCGGTCTTGTGGATTTCCCCCGCGTGGGAGCCCGACCAGCTGAACCCCGACGGGATGATGGCCTTTGCCGATCCGGCCCGGTTCATCTTTGTCCGCCCTACCCGCGCCGAGGATCTGCTGTGGTGCCTGGAAGAGGCGCTGCGCAGCGGCGCTATCCCGCTGATCATCGGCGACCTGCCCGGCGCGCCGGGACTGACGCCGATACGCCGGATGCATCTGGCTGCCGAACAGGGCGGCGCGATGGGGCGGGCTCCGCTTGGCTTGCTGCTGACCCCCGGCGACGGTGGCGCGCAAGGGGTTGAGACGCGCTGGCACATGGCCGCCGCCCATCAGGGCGAAGCCAGACGCTGGACCCTGACCCGCCGCCGTGCCCGTGCCCTGCCTCCGGTCACATGGCAGGCCACCATGACCGCTGCCCGAACCGGCTTGCAGTTGGAACGGGCTGAAAAAGAAGATGCACCGGCATAAAGACACAAAGATCACGCAATATTTGATTGGTCAGCCGCACGCCAAGCCCTAGCGTTCCGAAATGAGCATCCTGACCCGACGTACCATTCTTGCGGGGCTGGCGACCCTTCCCCTCGCCCAACCGTCATACGCGGCATTAAGCCCCTATGAGCTTTCTCCTGACGCCACCAAAGTCGGTTTCACCTTCGATCTGTCCGGCGTGGCACAAACCGGGACAATGCCGATCCTATCCGCCGATGTTCAGGTCGACACCCAAAGCTTGCAGAACAGCAAGGTCACAGTTGTGCTGGATGTCAGCAAAGCCAGAACAAAGCTGCCCTTCGCCCGCATGCCCATGCTCAGCACCAGCGTGCTAAACGCGAAAGAACACCCAACGATTCAGTTTGTCTCAACGGAAATACAGCTTGGCTCTGATGGCCGTATATCGGATGGTGCCCTTATCACCGGGGATCTGACCGTACGGGGTGTGACTCGTCCGATCACGCTCGAGGCCAACCTGTACCGACAAGCCGGAACCGCCACAACCGATCTGAACAACTTGTCCATCGGCTTGACGGGGGCCTTGAATCGGCATGATTTTGGTGCATCAGGCTACCCCGATCTGGTTCGGGAAAACGTCGGTCTGGACATCCACGCAGAGATCATCCGCGCGACCTGATCGCCAAACAGCAAAAAACGACTCGCTAAAGTCGAATTGATGCGCGCATTGTGCGACAACACTGCCAATCTGAGATCACTATGCGCACGATCATTTCCTTTGCCGCCCTGTTTTTTTCGGTCATTCTGCTACAGCTTTCGACGGGCGGGGTCGGTCCGCTCGACGCCATATCCGGCATAACGCTGAACTTCACGACCGAGCAAATCGGTCTGCTGGGATCGGCACATTTCATCGGGTTCTTTGTCGGCTGCTGGTGGGCGCCCCGTCTGATGGGCAGTGTTGGGCATTCGCGCGCCTTTGCTGTTTGTACTGCTCTGGGTGCAATGGGGTTGATTGGGCACACACTGACAGAAGATCCTTATGTCTGGGCGGCGCTGCGGATCGCCTCGGGCACGTGTGTCGCCGGATGTTACACGGTGATCGAGGCCTGGCTGAACGCCAAGGTCACAAATGAAACACGCGGTCGTGCCATGGGCACGTACCGCATCGTCGACATGGGTGCCTCGCTGAGCGCCCAGCTCATCATCGCAGTTCTGCCACCTGCTTCATATGTATCTTATAATCTTCTGGCCATCCTGTGCTGCGCCGCACTGCTGCCCCTGACGCTGACCAAGGCCAGCCAGCCCGAAACGCCCGACGCGCCACGCTTGCGTCCGAAACTGGCCTGGCGCAGCTCACCGCTGGCTGTGGCCGGGGTGATCGTGGCTGCACTCAGTTCGGCCTCGTTCCGAATGGTCGGACCGGTTTATGGTCAGGAGGTCGGGCTGGGCGTGGACCAGATCGCGTTCTTCCTCGCCTCGTTCGTGCTGGGCGGCGCCTTGGCTCAATATCCAGTGGGATGGCTTGCAGACAAATATGACCGGCGCTGGGTCCTGATCTGGCTGTCGGCTGCTGCAGTGCTCAGCAGCGGCATTACAATGGCGGCCAGTGGTACGGGGACACTGGGCGTCATGCTCGCCGCAGGGTTCTTTGGGTTGACGACTTTTCCGATCTTTTCGGTGTCGTCGGCACATGCCAATGACTTTGCGACAACCGAGGAACGTGTCGAGCTTTCGGCAGCGTTGATGTTCTGGTTTGCGCTGGGTGCAATCGCATCGCCCTACATCTCTTCGAACCTGATCCAAAAATTCGGCCCGGGGGCGCTTTTTGCCTTTGTGGCCATTGGCCATGTGGGTCTGATCGTGTTCGGTCTTGCCCGAATGCGCTCGCGCCCGACGCCGGATGAACGCACGAACTATGTTTACGCACCCCGGACATCCTTCACCATTGGACGTTTGTTGAAACGGTCGCGTGAAGAGTAAAGAAAAGGGCCGGAAACCCGGCCCTCTTGTTTATTGCTGTGTCGGGCTGTCGTCCAACACCTCTTCAATGGCGTCATCTACGGGTGGCGTAGCTTCCAGAGCCCCATTGACAACACCGGCGACGCCCTGCTCCATCGACAGGCCCAGCTCATCACCCAGTTTCTTGAGTGCGGGCATCTGAACGGCCATTCCCATGATCGAGTCCAGCGCCTGATTGACCACTGGCTTGTCACCGTTCGAGGCAGTACCGATGTGGCCGCCACCGATCCCACCAACCTGGTGGATCTTGATCGAGTCGATCTTCTCAGCCGGTTTGACCATTTCCGAGATGATGGACGGCATGGTTTCAATCCGGGTTAGGTCGACCTTCATTCGGATCTGTTCCGGCGACAGAGCGTTGTCGGCCTCGACAATCGCACGTTTACCTTCGGCTTCGGCCAGCATGTCGTTCTTCTTGGCTTCGGCACGAATGTTGAGCGCGTCGGCATCGGCCTGAGCTTCCTCGCGCCGGGCTTCGGCACGGTCGGCGGCGGCCTCTTTCTCGGCCTGTGCAGCGAGGCGGATCGCAGTTGCCTGACGTTCTGCTTCGCGGGCAGCTTCGATCAGAACGATCTGTTTCTGACGTTCGGCCTCGGCCACTTCACGGGCGGTCACAACAGATTCGGTCGCCTTGGTCGCCTCGGCACGGGCCAAATCAGCAGATGCACGCGCGCGGCTTTCTTCTTCGGATTTCTGCGCGATGATGATCTGGCGCTCTTGCTCGGCCACTTCGATTTCGCGCTCCTTGGAGATTTCCGCATCGCGGATCTTGCGCTCGCGCTCGATCTCGGCAGCACGGATGGCTTCTTCGCGGGCGATCCGAGCGCGTTCTGTTTCACGTACCGAGTCTTCTGTCCGCGCTGCGATCTCAGCCTCTTGGGCCACGCGCAGGGTTTCCACCATTTGCGTCTGCTCAATACGAGCCTGTTCTTCGTCCTTTTCGATTAACAGTTTCTGACGCTGTGCTTCCATCGCCGCACGACGCACCTCGACCTCGGCATCCGCATCAATCTGCGCACGTTCTTTCTTTGAAGTCGCGATAACCTCGGCCAGCTTGCGCATACCCACGGCGTTAAACGCGTTGTTCTCATCCAAAGCTTCGAACGGGGTCTGGTCCAGCGCAGTCAGCGAGACGGATTCGAGCGACAGACCGTTTTTCAGCAGATCCTCGGACACCGCATTCTGCACTTCTTGCACAAAGTCGGCGCGGTTTTCATGCAAACCGTCCATAGTCATCTGAGCGGCCACGGCACGCAGGCCATCGATCAGCTTACCTTCGATCATCTCGCGCAATTGCTCGACATCAAAGGTGCGGTCACCCAATGTCTGGGCGGCGCGTGCGATGCCCTCTTCGGTTGCCATGACAGAAACGTAGAATTCCACGCCAACGTCTACACGCATCCGGTCCTGGGTGATCAGGGCAGCCTCGCCGCTGCGTTGCACCTCAAGGCGCAGTGTCTTCATGTTGACTGGGCTGACTTCGTGCAGCAACGGTACGACCAGAACGCCGCCATCCATGATGACTTTCTTGCCGCCAGCTCCGGTTTTCACAAGACTGATCTCGCGGGTTGAGCGGCGGTAGAGACGGCCAAGCACAAGGCCAATGAACAAGATTACCGCTAAAAAGGTCACAATCGTGACGGCCAGGAATTGAAGTTCCATGCAATATCCTCCGATTTTAGATTAAGAAATTCGGTTACTCAGACAAACCAACCAGCACGAACCGGTCGCGCCGTCGGTCGCGCAGCACAAGCACGTCGGTGCCCTGTTCAAGCGTGTCTTTTTCCTGCAGCGGTTCGGCGCGCAGGTAATGCGTGTTGCCGAACCGGTCCATCACGCGCACTTCTGCCGGACGCCCGCGTGACGCAGTGCCCTGAGAAATAACGCCCCTGCGCCGGGCCAGCATCCGTTCAGACATCGTCTCGGTCTCTGTTTTTGGCAGCAGTCGCGCAAAGACTGCGCCAAAGCCACGTGCGAACCAAAGCCCAAAAGCACCTGCGGGTATCGCTGCCATCCAGCTAGGCAGATCAAAGCCCAGCAAATCGCGCAGCGCCAGTTGCAGGCCGATACCGCTGAGACCAAACCCGGCCAGAAGCACCGCCAGCCAGATCATGAAGGGCATCTTTCCAATGCCCAACCAACTCAGCGGACCAACCGTTGCAAGCTCGGGCGCATCGGCCTCGACCTCGGCAAATTCGAAATTGCCCAGATCAACATCCGCGTCGATATCCAGGTCGAAATCAGCAACGTCCAGATCAGGGGCATCGACCATGTCCAGATCGACCTCGCCCTCGCCTGCCATCAGACTTCCGCCCAACACCAGCGCGATCAGTTCCAGCGCCAATAGACCGAACAATAGCCCGAGCGCCATTGTAAAGGGTGCAAATGCCCCTTCGAGCAGAAAGTCAAACATCAGCAGGCTGTCCCTGTTTGGTATACTTTGGTATACATTACAGATGGGTAGTCATAACAAGTATTTCAAGAGGTTGTGATTCCAATATTCAACCAATGGGTACTGTGGCGCAAAACTGATATGCAATCTGCGTTCCTGTATTCCGCCTATTTTTTTCGTGATTGTTGTTTTAAATGATATCCGCACAAAACCCGGCCTTTTGCTGGCCGGTCACATAAGGTAGACGGGCGCGCAGACAGTTACGCGGATACGGAACATGGCTCGGATTCTCATCACCTCGGCGATCCCCTATATCAATGGGATCAAACACCTCGGCAACCTGATCGGCTCGCAATTGCCTGCTGACCTGTACGCACGCTATCAGCGCGGCCGGGGGAACGAGGTCATGTTCCTGTGCGCCACCGACGAACATGGTACTCCGGCGGAACTTGCCGCTGCCAAGGCTGGCAAGCCGGTGGCCGAATACTGTGCCGAGATGCACGGCGTCCAAATGGATATCGCCAACCGGTTCGGGCTCAGCTTCGATTACTTTGGTCGTTCGTCCAGTGAGCAGAACAAGGCCCTGACCCAGCATTTCGCTGGCAAGCTGGACGACGCGGGGCTGATCCGAGAGGTCAGTGAGAAACAGGTCTATTCGAACGCAGATGGCCGATTCCTGCCCGACCGCTATATCGAAGGCACCTGCCCCAATTGCGGCTATGAGCGCGCGCGCGGTGACCAGTGCGAGAACTGCACCAAGCAGTTGGACCCGACCGACCTGATCGAGCCACGTTCCGCCATTTCCGGTTCGACCGATCTGGAAGTGCGTGAGACCAAGCATCTGTATCTGCGCCAATCGGCGATGAAGGATCAATTGGATGCATGGATCGACAGCAAGGCTGACTGGCCGATCCTGACCACTTCGATTGCCAAAAAGTGGCTGCATGACGGTGACGGGCTACGCGATCGCGGCATCACCCGTGATTTGGATTGGGGCGTGCCGGTCAAGAAAGGCGATCAGGACTGGCCAGGAATGGAGGGCAAAGTTTTCTACGTATGGTTCGACGCACCCATCGAATACATCGCCTGTGCCAAGGAATGGGCTGATTCCACTGGAAAACCCGATGCCGAGTGGGAGCGCTGGTGGCGCACCGACAAGGGTGCGGACGACGTGCGCTATGTGCAGTTCATGGGCAAGGACAACGTGCCTTTCCATACGCTCAGCTTCCCGGCGACCATTCTGGGCTCGGGCGAGCCGTGGAAAATGGTCGACCATCTGAAATCCTTCAACTACTTGAATTATGACGGCGGTCAGTTCTCGACTTCTCAGGGTCGCGGCGTGTTCATGGATCAGGCGCTGGACCTTCTGCCCGCTGATTTCTGGCGTTGGTGGTTGCTGAGCCATGCGCCCGAAAGCAGCGACAGTGAGTTCACGTGGGAGAATTTCCAGCAATCGGTGAACAAGGATCTGGCAGACGTTCTGGGTAACTTCGTCAGTCGAATTACCAAGTTCTGCCGTTCCAAGTTTGGCGAGGCCGTCCCCGAAGGCGGCGCGTTCGGTGAACGAGAAGAAGCACTTATTGAGGATCTCACCCGTCGTGTCCGGGCCTATGAAGGCCATATGCAAGCGATGGAAATCCGAAAATCTGCGCAGGAGCTGCGGGCAATCTGGGTTGCCGGCAATGAATACCTGCAAGCTGCAGCGCCTTGGTCGACCTTCAAGGAAGATCCGGAACAGGCGGCGGCACAGGTGCGTCTGGGTCTGAACCTGATCCGGCTTTATGCGGTGCTGAGCGCGCCGTTCATCCCTGATACTTCGGCGCGTATGCTGAGCGCCATGAACACGCTTGATACCGGTTGGCCGGACGACGTGGCCGCAGCGCTGACCGCGCTGCCCTCTGGTCATGAGTTCACTGTACCCAATGTTTTGTTCGCCAAGATATCGGACGAACAGCGCGAGGAATGGCAGGAAAAATTCGCGGGCGGGCGCACCTAAGAACGTGCATGTAGGCAAACCACACAGGGGCCTTTTCGGCCCCTGTTGTCGTTTGGACCTTCAGGCCAGACCACCCCCTAAACCAGCCTGAGTACTAAAATTTCTGGCGTCGGCATCACCCGACCCAGGATTCATCACGCTTGAGAAATCATTTTAAAAAAGTCATCTTGAGACCAAGTTCCTCCGACTCGGGCCACAATGGCAGCAAGGTCGGGATCATTTGTTTCTGAAACGAACGAGGCTTCCGCCATGTCCCCAACATTCTGTTTACGCACTCAGACCAGCAAGCCGCTCGCCACTGCAATGTTGCTGCTGTCTCTGGGTCTGGCGCATCCTGCGACCGCGCAGGAAGAAGGGGCACCACCAAAGGTTTCAATCGCCGCGGCCTACACCGAAGAAATCACCGACGAGGCCACTTTCATCGGACGTGCTCAGGCGATCAACAAGGTCGACATCGTGGCCCGCGTAAACGGATTTCTCGACAGCCGCGAGGTCGAAGATGGTGCGTCCGTCAAGGAAGGCGACCTGTTGTTTACGATCGAACCCAACCTGTACGAAGCCACGCTTGAGGCCCGAAAAGCCGATCTGAACCGGGCTGAGGCTAATCTGGAACTGGCCAAGGTTGATCTGGCGCGCAAGGAAGAGCTTTACAAACGCGACGCGACGCCGGAATCCGAACGCGATATCGCCCGCGCCAATGAGTTGGTGGCAGAAGCAGAAGTTAAGGCCGCGAATGCGGCGATCCAACAGGCCGAACTGGACCTGAGTTATACGCAGATCCATGCACCTTTTGAAGGGCGTATCGGCAGCATCACAACCAGTGTTGGTGACGTGGTCGGCCCAACCAACCCTCCGCTGGTCAATATCGTCAGCGAGTCGCCGATCTACGTGAATTTCTCACTGAACGAAAAACTCTTTACCTCGGTTCTGCAGACCGTTGGCGAAAACTCGGCCTCTCTTGCCGATAGCCCACAAAGCCCAAATGTGCATGTCACACTACCCAATGGAACCGAGTTGGATGAGACCGGCAGAATTGTGTTCGTTGACAACCGTATCGATCCATTGACCGGCGCGATCACAATGCGCGCGCAGTTCGAAAACACTGACCGTTTGATCCTGGACGGCGCCTTTGTAAACGTGCAGATTGAAGCGCTGGAGCCTACCCTGCAGGTTCTTGTACCACAAGCCGCCCTGCAGCGCGATCAGCGCGGTGAATTTGTTCTGGTGGTCAACGACAAGCAGATGGTGGAACAACGCTACATCACCACAGGCGACACAGTCGGCACCGCCATCATCGTAACAGACGGTCTACGGGAAGGCGAAAGCGTGATTGTCGAGGGCCTGCAGCGGGTCCGCCCCGGCGTGGCTGTTGACGCAGTCGTGGCCTCAGAACAGCCGGGAGAGTAACAGATGTTCTCAGCCCTGTTCATCAGCCGGCCCAAGCTGGCGCTTGTCATCTCGCTGGTGCTGACCATCATGGGCGGTATCGGCTATCTGGTGCTGCCAGTGGCACAGTTCCCGGATATCACGCCACCAGTTGTCAGCGTCACAACCACCTATACCGGCGCGAACGCTGAAACCGTGGAAAACACTGTCGCTGCGCCGATAGAGGCGCAGGTAAACGGTGTGGACGACATGATCTACATGACGTCCACATCTTCGGATAACGGGTCTTACTCTCTGAACATCACCTTCGAGGTTGGAACAGATCCCGACATCGCATCGGTCAATGTTCAGAACCGGGTGGCTCAGGCTATGTCGTCGTTACCGACCGAGGTGACTTCGTCCGGTGTCGTGACACAAAAGTCTTCGACCAACATGCTGATGCTGGTCACGCTGACGTCACCTGAAGGCACGTATGACAGCGTTTTTCTGTCCAACTATGCGTCGATCAACTTGCGTGACGCGCTGGCACGTGTGCAGGGCGTTGGTAAGGCCGACGTTCTGACCAACCTTGAATACGCCATGCGGATCTGGATGGACCCGGATAAAATGGCGGCGCTCTCCATCACGCCGGGTGACGTGATTAACGCAATCCGTGAACAGAATATCGAGGTGTCCGCAGGTTCCATCGGGTCCCCTCCGGTGCCTGAAGGGCAGACGTTTCAATACACGATCAAATCCAAAGGTCGCCTGACATCCGCAGAAGAATTTGGAGACATCGTCATCCGCACCGGCGATGCCGGCGCCATTGTCCGCGTCAAAGACATTGCACGTACAGAGCTTGGCGCGCAGTTCTACTCGGCCTCGGGCTATTTCCAAGCGGTTCCCGCCACTGTGATCGGCATCTATCAGGCCCCAGGCGCAAACGCTTTGGCGGTTTCAGAGCGTGTGCAGGCCGAATTGGAGCGTCTATCACGCGCGTTCCCGACAGATGTTGAATATGAAGTCCCCTTCAACACCACCGACTTTGTCGAAGCATCTCTGAACGACGTGGTCTCCACCCTGATCCTGACCTTCATTCTTGTGATCTCGGTCGTGTTCGTGTTCTTAGGAAGCTGGCGTGCCACGATCATCCCGGCGGTTGCGATTCCAGTGTCTTTGATAGGTACCTTTGCCTTCTTGCTGGCCTTTGGCATGTCCCTGAACACGATCTCGCTGTTCGCCTTGGTGCTTGCCATCGGTATCGTGGTGGATGACGCAATCGTAGTGGTTGAAAACGTAGAACGCATTATTGCGGATGAGGGCCTGCCCCCTGCAGAAGCGACCCGCAAAGCCATGGGCCAGATCACCGGACCGGTCATCGCAACCACGCTGGTTTTGCTGGCGGTGTTCGTGCCGGTGACGTTCATGCCCGGCATCTCAGGGCGGCTGTATTCCCAATTTGCCGTCACGATCTCAACCGCCGTTGTAATCTCGTCTGTTAACGCACTGACCCTTTCTCCGGCTTTGTGCGGGCTGGTCCTTCGGGCCAGATCCGGCCCGCCCAAAGGGGTGCTGGCGGCCTTCGAGAATTTCATTGGCTCAGTGCGCAATGGCTATGTCGCCATTGTTCGCAAACTGCTGATTTTCCCTGCCATCGCACTGGCCATCGTTGTCGGGCTTGGTTTTGGGACCGGGACAATCATGTCGAACACCTCTGCGGGGTTTATCCCGCTTGAGGACAACGGTTACCTGTTCGTTGATGTTCAATTGCCTGATGCTGCCACGCTGGAACGAACCGAAGCAGTTACCGCACGTTTGGACGATCAAATTCGTGAAATTCCGGGTGTCGCTAGCACTGTTCTGGTCAACGGCTTTTCTATGCTGAACGGCACCATTACCAACGGGGCTGCGATTTTCGTCAACCTCGAAAACTGGAGCGAACGGCAGGAAGACGATCTGAGCGCCGACGCCATACTGGCCAAAGTTCTGGCCATTGCGAATGGTGAAACAGCAGCTTCGATCCTGGCCTTCAATCCGCCCCCGATTCAGGGTCTTGGTATGTCTGCGGGTGTTGAAATGGAGGTTCAGCAAACCGGCGGTGGTACACCACAGGATCTGGCCTCGGCTGTGGGTTCATTCGTGTATTCGGCAAACCAGAGACCCGAGATCGGACAAGCCTACACGACATTCCGCGCAAACGTCCCGCAGTTATTCGTGGATCTTGATCGCGAAAAAGCCAAGACGCTGAACGTTTCAGTGGCCGAGATTTTCCAGACAATGCAGGCACAACTGGGGTCTTATTATGTGAATGACTTCAACCTGTTCGGTCGCGTTTATCGCGTGATGATTCAAGCCGACGGAACCTATCGCGACAATGTCGATGATATCGCGAACCTCTATGTCCGGTCTCAAAATGGCGACATGGTGCCCTTGGGGACGTTGATCGACGTAGAGAATGTGCTGGGTCCGGTTCTGCTGAAGCGCCATAACCTGTTCCGGTCAGCCACAGTGACCGCGGTACCTGCGCCCGGTTTATCCAGCGGCGACGCGATCAGCGTGATGACAGAAGAATCCGCGACCGCCCTGCCCCCCGGCTATGCGTTCGAATGGACAGGGACGGCGCAGCAACAGCTGGCCTCTGGCAGTTTGGTTATCATCATCCTCGGGCTTGCCATCCTGTTCGGATACTTGTTCCTGGTTGGGCAATATGAAAGCTGGACCCTGCCCGTTTCGATCCTGCTTTCAGTTGTAGTGGCCTTGTTTGGTGCCGTGGCCGCCGTGGCCATCGTGGGCAGTGATATCAACCTCTATACGCAGATCGGTATGATCATGCTTGTGGGGCTGGCATCCAAGAACGGCATCCTGATCGTCGAATTTGCGATGGAGCAGCGCGCCAAGGGTCTTTCCATCAAGGAGGCCGCCGCAGAAGCCGCGTATCAACGTTTTCGCGCGGTGATGATGACTGCACTGTCCTTCCTTCTGGGCGTTGTCCCGCTGCTTGCAGCAAATGGTGCCGGTGCTGCCAGTCAGAAAGCCATCGGTGTGGCCGTGTTCGGTGGCATGCTGGCCGCAACACTGGTGGGTGTGATCGTCGTGCCCGTCCTCTATGCCCTGATGCAAGGTTTGCGAGAGTGGCTGAAAGGCAGCAAGAACGGTTCGGAACCAAAAGAAACCAACGCCTGATCCAATCAAAGCCCCGCCTCACCGGCGGGGCTTTTTCCTGATCTCAGTCAGATCTTCTGCGACGACGCACCGTTACTTCCCGGATCACCACCTTTGCCTCGGCACTTGGTGACTGCTCGACCCGGCGATAATCTGACCCGTCCCGGTTCCGCGTCAGAAGTCCGCAGGAAATCATAGTCCGACGCAAGGTGGCAGGGTCATCAAAGCAATGCTCGGCATTGAGATATGTGTTGATTTCACTCTCTTGCAACACCGCACCGGCTGGTACAGCAGACCAGAGCACCCACAGGGACAAGGTTTGCACCAGTCGTTTCGACGGCCATTGCCGAAACCTGCCCTGTACGTCGAACATAAGCAGTGTACGCTCTACCACACGCATGTCTGCTGCTGGCTGCTTCGAACGGGCCTCCATCCGCCTGACAGCGGCACCGGCGTTGCGCATGTGTTGCACGTTCTGAAACCCCGCTGCACGAGCGACCATGTTCATCAGGGTCAGGTGCGACGGGCTGGTATCCCCAAGTTGTTGGGACAAGGTACGCACGAAACCGGTCAAATCATCGGCGTGCAACGGAACGGGAGTTTTGCTCATCACAAATCCATATCGGGCGTTTTGCGCGATCGTTGGTCGCTGACTTAACGAAACAACGCCCTGATGGTTGCGATAATTTCATATCCTCTGGCAGGTTTAGCACTCTGTAAAAGAGCAGCGACGCCTCGGTGTCTGCCGACCGTAGTCAATGGCTAGCACAACACGGATCACCCGCCAAGGGGATAGAAAAGTGGATCAGGTGGTGGTCTGGGCCTGCCGTTCGGCCATCCAACTGTCGATCCGCGCGATCTGTTCGGCGCTTAACCGCAGACCCAGCTTGTTGCGACGCCAGACCACGTCTTCGGCTGCTCGGGCATATTCCTTGTCGATCAGCCAGGCAACTTCCTGAGCTGTCAGTGTCGCCCCGAAATCCTCACCCAGATCGGACATCTGCTGTGCGTCCCCAAGGACGTCGTGTGCTTCGGTCCCATAGGCCCTGATCAGTCGTGCGGCCCAAACGGCATTAAGAAACGGATACGCGGCCAAAAGCTTACCGGTCAGGGCTTCAACGGCATCAACCGGAAAGTCACCACCTGGCAAGGCAACACCCGCAGTCCACGGGCCCGGCATGTTCGGGAAGAATTCGCCAACCTTCTCCAGTGCACTTTCCGCGAGCCGACGATAGGTGGTGATCTTGCCGCCGAATACGTTCAATACAGGCGCCCCGCCCTGCGCATCAACTTTCAGAGTGTAATCCCGTGTCGCGGCAGTGGCACTGCTTGCACCGTCATCATAAAGCGGTCGCACGCCGGAATAGGTCCACACCACGTCATCGCGAGTCACAGCACGCTTGAAGTACTTAGAGGCAAAGGCGCACAGGTAATCCTGTTCGGCTTCGGTACAAACCGGTTTGGTGGACGGGTCCGGATGATCCTGATCCGTTGTGCCGATCAGGGTAAAGTCCTGCTCGTACGGTATTGCGAAAATGATGCGACCATCTTCACCCTGAAAGAAATAGCATTTGTCGTGGTCATACAGCCGGGGCGTCACAATGTGGCTGCCCCGAACAAGTCGAACACCCTCGCGTGAATTCACACGGATCTTGGTTTGGATGATGTCCCCTACCCATGGGCCACCGGCGTTGATCAGCATTTTGGCCTGAACCACTTGGGTTTCACCGCTGTCACGATCCCGAATGGACACTTCCCAAAGATCACCAACCCGCTCAGCCGAAATTACCTCGGTTCGCACCATGATTTGCGCGCCGCGTCCTTCGGCGTCACGCGCATTCAGGACCACTAGCCGCGAGTCTTCAATCCAGCAGTCCGAATACTCATAAGCCGTTTCAAACTTGTCCTGCAGAGGGGCACCTTCCGGTGCCGAACGCAGGTTCAACGACGTCGTTCCCGGCAGGATTTTGCGCCCGCCCAGATTGTCATACATGAACAGGCCCAACCGGATCAGCCAGGCCGGGCGCCGCCCCCGCATCCACGGCATGACCGTGCTCAGCAGCCGAGAGGTTGGCGTTTCAGAGTCAAACCGCATATCCTTGTGGTACGGCAGCACAAAGCGCATCGGCCAGCTGATATGTGGCATCGCGCGCAGCAGGGTTTCACGCTCGATCAGGGCCTCGCGCACCAAACGAATTTCGAAGTATTCCAGATATCGCAGCCCACCATGAAACAGCTTTGTCGAAGCTGATGACGTCGCCGAGGCCAGATCATTCATCTCGGCCAGTTTTACCGAAAGGCCTCGTCCGGCAGCATCGCGGGCGATGCCGCAACCGTTGATCCCACCACCGATGATGAAAAGGTCTGTGATCTTTCCGTCTGTCGACTGCATATCCTATGATTCCCGCCAGGCATTGTTACTGGCATTTGCCAGAACCCCATTCGTATCGTCAACGTATTTGTTCGTTTTTTTTCTTTTTTTGCAACGCTGCTATGAAATTTTTACGTGTCACCTTGCAAACCCCACCTAAAAAAACAAAAACGAAAATACGTCTTCTGTTTTGGAACCGACCATGTCCCTGTCCTTTCGCCAATCCGACATTCTTGAAATCGCCAGCTCTGAAGGGCGTGTCACCGTCGACGGGTTAGCCGAACGCTTTGGCGTCACCGTTCAGACAATCCGACGCGACCTGACAGAGCTTGCAGATGCGGGCAAACTGGACCGGGTCCATGGTGGCGCGGTTTTGCGATCAGGCGTCTCAAATATCGGATATGAGGACCGCCGTGCCCTGAACGCTGACGCCAAGATCCGCATCGCGCAGGCTTGCGCGGCTGATATCCCCGATGGCGCGTCAATCTTCCTGAATATCGGAACCTCGACCGAGGCCGTGGCCAAACAATTACTGAATCACAAGAACCTGATGGTGGTGACGAACAATATTAACGTTGCAAACATCCTGATCGAAAACCCCGACTGTGAAATCGTCATGGCCGGTGGGGTCCTGCGTCGAACAGACGGAGGCCTGATTGGAAACCTGACTGTATCGACCATCCGGCAATTCAAGTTCGACCTCGCTGTCATCGGGTGCTCGGCTCTGGACACCGATGGCGATCTTTTGGACTTCGACTTTCAGGAGGTTCAGGTCAGTAAGTCCATTATTGAACAGGCGCGATGCACATCTTTGGTTGCCGATCATTCGAAATTTCAACGCTCGGCCCCGGCGCGAATAGGCTCGATGGCCGAAATCGACACTGTCTATACCGATGCACCTTTACCCGGCAACCTGCCGCACCATTGTCGCGAGTGGCAAACAAACGTCATAATCTGCGACTAGAGGCAGACAGGTTTCAGCGTTTGGGCGAGTTGCGCGGCTTGCCAGATGGGAACCGGCCTGACACTATCATTGATACAAGGAATTGTGCACGGGAGGGGAGAACCGGGCCATGATTGCGCTTTTGTTTGCATTATTTATCGCCACGATGGGGCTCAACTATTTCAACCTGACAAGGATCGGAAACGCGCTGTTTTTCGTCACTTTGGCCTTGTGTGTCTATTGGTTGAAGTTCCACGCAACCACCCAGCTGACAATTCAACTCTGAGGGGCTTGCCATGACATCTGAACTGTCCCGCACCCTCAACGCCATCGGCATGCTGGCCGTTTGCCTTGTCCTGGCGTTGGCGTTTTTCTATCAACTTGTCCTATACGAACTACCCTGCCCGCTTTGCCTGCTGCAGCGCGTTGGCCTGGTCGCGGTCGGTGTAGGGATTGGCTTGAACCTGCTTTACGGTGCGCGCCCGCAACACTATGCCATTATGCTGATCGCAGCCTTGTACGGCGGAAGTGTCTCGATCCGCCAAATTCTGCTGCATATCGTACCTGGAACCGGTCACTACGGCTCTCCTGTTTTTGGACTGCACTACTATACTTGGGCCGGAATCGCCTTTTTCCTTGTTTTGCTGGGCACATCGATCATGCTGCTGTTTGATCGCCAATACGAGGGGTCTTCAGATCAAGAGCCCCGGTTTGGCGGCAATTCTCTGGCCAAAGTCGCTTTTTTCACCATGCTGGCTCTGGCAGTGTTGAATGCGGGTTCGACTTTGTTGGAATGCGGGCCCGGTATCTGCGCTGACCCGCCGACAAGCTACAAGTTGATTGACGAATTGGACGCAGGCAACTGAAGATACCTTAACCTTCCCAAAAAAGGAGGCGCGAGCATGGGACTATTGGGACAGCCGCTTGGCTATTACGACTACCTGACTTTCGTGGCGTTGATTCTGCTATTGGCTGCGGTGATGGCGTTGTTTCTGTTCATCATGGGTCTGCCGGGCCGGATCGCAATCAAACGCAACCATCCCCATGCCGAAGCGGTGAAGATCATGGGATGGATGGGGTTTCTGGCCGTCGTTCCCTGGGTTCATGCCTTTATGTGGGCTTTCCACGATGGAGTTACGGTCGACATTCGCCGTGGCCCTGACGAGGAAAAAGACGCTATTCGAGATGAAATCAAGCGGTTAGGCGGTAAAGTTAAACCGGAATACCAAGGCAGTCTGGACACAGACGACACGCAGCAGGGCTAAGGCCGAAGGAAATTACTACTCATGTTCGTCGCCCTTGGCATCACCCTATTCTACATCATTTTCGTCTGGCTTATTTTCTTCAAGCTGGAATTGCTCAAATTCAACATTGCCTGGGGCATCGTTTCCTTTTGGGTCGGTGCACACCTTCTGCTGATTTTTCTTGTCGCCTTGCGGTTCTTTCAGCCCTTCTCGGCGGACAGCCATGTTGTGCGCTCGACCATACAGATCATCCCCAAGCTGACACAGCCCACGATCCTGACCGAGGTTCTTGTGGAACCAAATACACCGGTCACCAAGGGCGATCCGCTTTACCGCTTTGATGATACGGTGTTTTCACTGGCGGTAGACAATGCGCAGGCGCAGTTGGTCGCGGCTGAGCAGAATGCTAAAATTCTTGATCAGGATGTGATCTCGTCGACTGAGGCTGTTGAACGGGCAAACGCGCAACTGGCCTATGCGCAGACCCAGCAAGCACGGTATGAAAACCTCGTGCCCGCCGGTGGAGCGCGGCAAGACGATCTGGACCGCTGGAACGAGCAGGTGACCGAAGACCTTGCCGCCGTGAAACAGGCCGAGGCAAATCTAGAAAAGGCGCAGCTGGCCGTGGAATCCCAGATAGATGGTGTGAACACGGGTATTCTTCAGGCGCGATCGCAATTGGCCGAGGCCGAGTACTTCCTTGAAAACACAACGATCTATGCGCCTGAAAACGGCATGATCGTTTCGCAACAGGCCCGCCCAGGATTGGTTGTTGGCGATGTTCGGTTGGGCGCGATTGCCAGTTTCGTGACCGAGGACAGCCCTTATATTCTTGCAACCTTCCGCCAACAGAACCTGAAGTTCGTGGAACCCGGCCAAGAGGTCGAGGTGGCGCTGGATCTTTATCCCGGTGAAATCCTGACAGGAAAGGTCGAGGCGATCTGGTGGGCCACGCGGCAAGGGCAATTCATCCCTTCAGGCCGCCTGCCCGGCTTTGAACTGCCCAAACTGCCCGGTCGGATCGCGGTGCAGATCACGGTAGATGTTCCGGAAGAACACACCTTCCCTGCAGGCGGGCATGCTGCGGTGACGATCTATACAGGTCAGGGCAAAAGCTTTGAGTTCCTGAGGCGCATCAACATCCGCCTCTATTCGTTCGCCAACTTCATCCGACCGTTGGATATCTGAGGATGCGCATTATGACACTCCGCCGGTTGCTGGGAACTGCCCTTTGCGCCGCCGCTTTCACGGCCTGCACACCTGTTGGGCCTGATTTCGTGCGCCCAAACTCACCGGTCGTAAAACAGTGGATCGAGGTGAACAGCCCAAGCACAAGTCAAAGTGGCCTGACATCACGCAGCGCACCCGTTGTGAAATGGTGGGAGACGTTCAATGACCGGACCCTCAATAAGCTGATTGCCGAGGCGTACGCCCAGAACCTGACATTGCAGGTCGCAGGCGCCCGGGTTCTGCAAGCCCGGGCACAGCTGGGCATCGCCTTCGGAGAGCTTTACCCGCAGTCGCAGGCCATTGGCGGTTCACTGCAGCGTCGGCAGATCAGCAACAACCTTGGGCCGGTCTCCGATATCAATCGCATCATCCCGCTTGATACCGAATTCTCGACCTCACAAGTCGGTTTCGATGCCCAGTGGGAGTTGGATGTCTGGGGCGCGCAGCGACGTGGCGTTCAGGCGGCTCGATCCAATCTGGCGCTGCAGGTCGCGAACTATGACGACGCTTTGGTGACGCTGACCGGGGATGTGGCGGCTCTTTACGTCAATATCCGCGCGCTGCAGGAATCGCTGGCGGTTGCCCGTGAAAACATCAAGTTACAGCAAGAGTCCGCTGATCTGACCCAGCTGCGTTTTAACAACGGTGTCACCACTGAATTGGATGTTCAGGAATCTACTGCCTTGCTTAACAACACCAAGGCACTGGTGCCCGAACTGGAAAGCGACCTGCAACAAACCAAGAATGCACTGGCGGTGTTGCTTGGCACTACGCCGTCTCGGATGACAAGCTTATTGGGCAATTCAGGTCGCATCCCATCAGCACGGTCCAACATAGCAGTAGGTGTGCCCGCAGAATTGCTGCGCCGACGCCCGGATGTGCGTGCTGCCGAATTGGCTGCCGCCACACAATCGGCGCAGGTTGGCATTGCGCTGGCAGATCTGTATCCGCAGTTCATCCTTTCTGGCGCGATTGGTCTGCAGGCATCGGGTGGACGCGATCTGTTCAGTGGCAACAGCGCAACTGGCCTTGCCAGCGCCGGTGTGGTCTGGAACGTCCTGAACTATGGCCGCATCAAAAACAATGTCCGTGCTCAAGACGCGGCTTATCAGGCACTAATCGCCAATTACCAGAACACGGTGCTGACCGCCTATTCCGAGGTGGAAAGCGCGATGGTTGCCTATGTACAGGCGCGCAAGCAGGTTGGTTTCTATCAGCAAAGTGTCGATGCCTCGCGCAAAGCCGCGCAAATTGCGATCAGCCAATATACTGATGGTATCGCCAGCTATTCGCGAATTCTGAACACTCAAACCGCGCTCCTGCGGTCTCAGGCCAACTTGATTGAAGCGCGACAGCAAGTGTCCAGCAATCTGGTCGCGGTATACAAAGGTCTGGGAGGCGGGTGGCAGATACGCCAAAATCAGGAATTCCTGCCCGAAACGGTTCTGGCTGAAATGGCCTATCGCACCGATTGGGGCGATCTGCTGCAGAAAACCCCGACCCGAGCCAGCCTGAACTGAGCCTACTTTGTCAGTCCGCTCAACCCACCTGAGATCAGAATATTGACCTCATATAGGATGCGTGGCGCAGCCAGCCCGCCGGGGCCGGCCAAATAGTTCGGGCTCCATTCCGGGTCAAATTTCTGTTTGAAGGCACGCAGCCCTTCGAAATGATAGAACTGCTCGCCGTGCTCATAGACAAAACCTCCGATACGGTTCCACAGCGACGCAAGCTGACGGTTCTCGATCCCTGAAAATGGCGCGGCACCCAGCGAGAACCAGTGGAACCCCTGTTCTGATCCCCAGACCATCATTTCGGCGAAAAGCGCATCCATGACAAAGCTAGGGCTTTCCGGCTCATACCGCATCAGATCCAGCGACAGCTCGGATTTGTTGCCACCCTGAAACAAGTTGGCAAAGGCCATGATCTTGCCAGTATTGCCATCGCGCAGAACCGCATGATCAAAGTAAGACAGGTACTGATCGTCAAATCCACCCAGAGCGAAACCCTTTTCGGCACCGGCCTTTTGTGCCAGCCAATGGTCAGAAATCGCGCGCAATTCCGGCAGAACCGGTGCCAATCCTTCTTTCGGGATGATCTCGAACACATACCCCTCACGTTGGGCCCGGTTTTTGGCCTGACGGAACCGCTTGCGCGATTTTCCATCCAGCGAGAAATCTTTCAGAGGCACCCGTGCAACCTCGCCGATTTTCAGGATCGACAGACCGAGATCCAAAAAGGTTGGAAGGTATTTGGTCGAAACGCTGTAGAATGCACACAGCTTCCCTTCGCGATCCGCCATTTCGCGTAGCTGCCAGATCAACTGTTGCCCGGCCGTCTCGTCGCCTATTGGTTCTCCCTTCGATATGACCGCGTTGCCCGTATCAGCGTAAGCTATGAACGCGGTTTCGTCCGGAGAGATCAGGAACTGCTTGTCGCCGGTCAATGATATCTGGGACTCGGTATCCTCACTCTCCATCACCAGTCGTTCCACAACCGCAGGGATTTCGGTGCGTTGGGGCGCTGGTATCTCTCGCCCGAATAGGGAATTTGCAGCGACAATCCCGACGATCACCGCAACAACAAGGCAAGATCGCAGGAAACGCGATGCGTCCCCGTTCCAGGCGAACTCCCACCACAGAGCGTTTTGATATTCGACGTGCGAATATGCGAAGAGTCCGATCCAGAAAATGACCGCCAGCAGTACAACGACACTAATCAACCAAGGGATGTTCAGCCTGAAGATCGATGCACCACTGACCCGGTAGAACGCCCCACGGAACAGAGCCAACAAACCAATTGTGCCCAACATCGAAAGCGCCTCGTGGGTATCTAGCCCTTTGGCAAGAGAGGCAAAGAACCCTGCCGCCATCAACAGCATCGCCACCACCCACGCGCGATAGAGCTTACGGAACAACCCACGCGATACCAACAACAGCAAAACACCTATAGCGCTGCCCGCAAGGTGCGAAGCTTCGACAAAGGACAAGGGCAGAACTTCACGAAGGACGCCAAGGTTCTGGGTGCCCGCGGGCAACGCGCCGGACACCAGAAGGATCACTCCGGCCACCGCCGCAACCCCCGCGGCTACCATGGGAACAATTGGCCGGATGGCCCGGTAGACCCATGTCGCAGCCCCACCTATCCTGTGCCTTTGCGTCAGCGCGGACGCGACCGCAATGGACAGGCTGGCAATACCAAAAGGCAGGAAAGTATAAACCAGGCGATACAGCAACAATGCAGCGATCACATCCGAGCGTCCGGACGCGCCAAGCCCAGCAATCAGCGTTGCTTCAAATACACCGATCCCACCCGGAGCGTGGCTGAGGATACCAACGGCTATGGCGGCAATGTAGACTGTAAAGAAATACGGGTAGCCAACGCCCAGATCGTCCGGCATCAGAACATAGAGCGCCATGGACGCGCCAAACAGATCTCCGATCGCGGCAAGTGTCAGAAGGCTGGCCAGTTTCCCCCCCGGCAAATCAAAGCCGATTCCAGCGATGGCCAAACGCCTGCCGCCGCTGGACAACCATATGAACATGGCAACCAATGCCCCCAACAGGCACAGCCCTATGGCGGTTTCGACGGTCTCGCTGACAGGCATCACTTTGGATATTCCGTCCGGATGCAGGGTCAGCAATAAACCCAGAATCAAGATAAGCCCCATCCAGAACGCGACCCAGGAGGTTGCGATCACCCCTGCCACGCGCCCCAGATCCAACCCAAGAGACGCATAAATTCGATACCGGATGGCAGTTCCGGTAATGTAGGAAAACCCAAGGCAATTTGACACAGCATAGCCACTGGCCCCCGCCATTCCCGCCACAGGTAAAGGCACCTTGCCACCCGCCACACTTTGCACGGCAAACACATCATAGAGCGATAACGAAAAGAAACTGAATGCCGTCCAACACAACGCGAAGAACATCAGCTTCCACGACGTCGACGAGATATCCGTCTGTACATCCGACCATTTCACGTGCGCCGACAAATCATGCAAAACTGTCAGCGCAATTCCGGTAATGAGAACTGGGATTGCTACCCGCAACCAGGGCTTTTCCAGCAAGGTCGTGAGCTTTTCAGCCCAATGCACGGCCAAAGGTTCACCGCCATTCTCCGCATTGGTCATGGTGCACGTCCCCGCCAGTTTCCGATCGCAGATCAAACGCGCGGCTCGCCCGCCCGTCTGTTATCAAGACTTAATTTGCCCTCAAACTCTGGCACATTTTGGTTTCATCTCAAAGCGCTAGAGCCGCCCCTTGCGCGTAGACAGCAGCAGATTCGTCTCTGATCGCGTCACGCCGTCGATTTTTCGGATCTGAAACAGAACTTCGTCCAGTTCAGCCAGGGTTTCGGTGCTGATCTCGGCGATCAGATCCCAACTGCCGTTGGTCGAATGGACTGCCGTAACCTGACGCATGGCTCCGATCCGGGCCATCACCCGCTCTGTCCCGCGCCCTTCAATCTCAAGCATCATCAATCCGCGCACCGGGCTTTGCGCCAGATCGCGGCGCGTCAAAACGGTGAAGCCGACGATTTCACCGGACTGTTTCAGCCGCTGCAACCTGCTGCGCACGGTGGTGCGCGTTACGCCCAGCGATTCTGACAGCTCAGACAAGCTTGCCCGCGCATCCCGCTGCAACGCATTGAGCAGTCGATTATCCAATTCGTCCATAACGTTTTCCCATAAAGGATTTTCTGAAACCATTTTGAGCAATTTGATGACTTCACGCAAGACACTCTGAAAACGTAAATGAACATATGGAACTCAAAGATATCATTCTGGTCGGCGCTCCGATGGACGCCGGAAAACGTCGTCAGGGATGCCGGATGGGCCCTGATGCCTATCGTGTGGCTGGGCTGGAACAGGCGCTCTCGGATCTTGGTCATACCATTCACGACTGGGGCGACGTGCAAGCAGAAAGTGTGGACATCCCCCAACACCCGCACCTGTTCGCCCTGCCCGAATGCGTGGGGTGGACACGAGCTCTTAGCAAAGTTGCGCAAAACGCGGCCCAGCGGGGTGTTCCCATTTTCATGGGGGGGGATCACGCCCTGTCCATGGGCACCGTTGCGGGGATGGCCGCGCATGCTGCACAGGTGGATCGGCCCTTGTTCGTACTATGGCTTGATGCCCACAGCGACTTCCATACGCCAGACAGCACCGGCAGCGGCAATCTGCACGGAACGCCGGTGGCGTATTTTACCGGAAGACCCGGGTTCGAGGCCTTCCCCTCTTTGCCCGCCGTCGTGCCAACAGACCGTATCGGTATGATCGGGTTGCGTTCAGTTGATCCAGCCGAGCGGGCAGCTTTGGAGCAAGACCGCGCGATGCTCGCAGACATGCGCAGCATTGATGAGAACGGGATCAAAGCCCCACTTTTGGCATTCCTTGATCGCGTAAAGGCCGAGAACGCCTTGCTTCATGTCTCGCTGGACGTTGATTTCCTTGATCCGGCAGTGGCGCCCGCCGTGGGAACCACGGTTCCCGGAGGTGCCACGGAGCGCGAAGCCCATCTAGCCATGGAGTTGCTGCATGAAAGCGGACTGGTCAGTTCGCTGGATCTGGTCGAATTGAACCCGTTTCTGGATGAACGCGGTCGCACAGCAAAACTGATGGTCGATCTGGCCGCATCGCTGATGGGGCGCCGTATCTTCGACCGCCCCACCCGGAGTTTCTGATGCTGTCTCTACAAGCACCCTCTGCCGTTGTCATGATCCGGCCGCACGCTTTTGCGTCCAACCCGGAAACACGCGATGACAATGCGTTTCAAACGTTGAGCTCCACGTCTGCCGAGACCACGTCTGAAGCGGCAAGGGATGAGCATGACCGGGCAGTTCTGCAATTGCGCGACGCAGGCGTCACGGTTCATGTCTTTGACGATTTCGGCGACCTCGACACACCTGACAGCGTTTTCCCAAACAACTGGTTTTCCACACATCTAGGTGGTCATGTAGCGATTTACCCTATGTTTGTGCCATCGCGCCGACGCGAGCGGAGATCCGACGTGATTGAGGTACTCAAACAAGAATACCGCGTGCAGGACGTCATAGATTATTCCGGGCTGGAACAAGACGATCTGGCATTGGAAGGGACCGGCGCGATGGTGTTGGATCACGTCACCCGCATCGCCTACACGGTCACGTCCAATCGTGCCGACCCGGTCCTGCTGGAACGGTTCTGCACCCATTTCAACTATGAGCCAATCGCCTTCGAGGCCCGAGACGCGAAAGGCCGGGATGTCTATCACACCAACGTGTTGATGGGTATTGGCACGCATTACGCCTTGATCTGTCTAGATATGATATCGGATCCTGATCGCCGGTTGACCGTTCGCAATCGGTTGGAGGAATCCGGTCGAACCGTCATTGATCTGACACACGGGCAAATCGCCGAGTTCGCTGGCAACGCAATTGAGTTGTCGGGGCGCGACGGGCTGGTGCTGGCCTTGTCCAGCAGAGCACTTGCCGCTCTCACACCAGACCAAATCGCGACAATCCAGGCCAGCGCAACACCTTTGCCACTGTCCGTTCCAACTATTGAAACTGCCGGTGGGTCCGTGCGCTGCATGATCGCAGGCGTCCACCTTGCCCGCCGATAGGAGAGCACTATGCAACCTTCAGACAAGGCCTTGGTGCCTTTCGTTTCCGTCGACAACATGATGCGACTGGTTCACCATGTTGGTGTCGAGCAGATGATCATGCAGATCGCCGCTCAGATCGAAGCTGATTTCAAACGATGGGAAAGCTTCGACAAGACGCCGCGCATTCCGGCACACTCGCCTCATGGTGTAATTGAGCTTATGCCAACTTCGGATGGTGAGGCGTACGGGTTCAAATACGTTAACGGGCACCCCAAGAACACTTCTGAGGGGCTACAGACAGTCACCGCATTTGGCCTGCTGGCGGATGTCTACACGGGCTATCCAACGCTGTTGACCGAAATGACAATGCTGACGGCACTGCGCACAGCGGCAACTTCAGCTCTGGTCGGGCGCTATCTGGCCCCGAAGAATGCCACAACGATGGCCATGATCGGCAATGGCGCGCAATCTGAATTCCAGTGCCTCGCCTTCAAATCAATGTGCGGGATCGACACAGTACGGCTTTATGATACCGACCCGAACGCCACCGCGAAATGTGCCGCCAACCTTCAGGGTAAGGGCTTGGCAGTCATCCCTTGTAAGTCGCCGGAAGACGCCATCGAAGGCGCCCAGATCATCACTACCTGCACAGCTGACAAGAAATACGCCACAATCCTGACCGACAACATGGTTGGGCCTGGTGTCCACATCAACGCCATCGGAGGCGATTGCCCCGGCAAGACCGAGTTGCATCGTGATATCCTGTTACGCTCGGAAATCTTTGTCGAATACCCCGAGCAAACCAGGATCGAAGGCGAGATTCAGGCGCTGGACGCGGATCATCCGGTAACTGAGATGTGGCAGGTCATCACCGGTGCCGCCAATGGACGCACCGATGAGCGGCAGATTACCTTGTTCGACAGCGTTGGCTTCGCGATCGAAGATTTCTCGGCGCTGCGCTATGTCAAACAGGCGATCGAAGGCACTGCATTCTTTGAACCGCTGGACATGTTGGCCGACCCGGACGATCCGCGCGATCTGTTCGGTATGCTGATGCGAGCCAGTTAAGACACGACCAAGAGGGGCTCTGCCCCCGCCGCCCTGCGGGCGCCTCCCCCGAGGTACTTTCAGCCAGATGAAGTATAGGATCCTTTCTTCATCTGGCTTCAAATACCTCGGAGCGCGAGGCAGAGCCTCGCCACTTCGTTACCCAGCAAGCGACGGCAGGTAGAGAACAATGCCGGGGAACGCCACGAGCATTGCGATGGTCAAAGCGTCAGCTATGAAAAAGGGCATGACGCCTTTGAACACGTCCTGCACACTCAGGTCCGGACGCACTCCGGCCACGACAAAACAGTTCAGTCCGATGGGCGGTGTGATCAGGCAGAACTCGGCCATTTTAACCACCAGAATACCAAACCAGATCGCGCACATCGGGCCTGACATTCCAAACGCACTTTCAGCCGCACTGACGGTTTCGCCACCGTTCAGAGCCATCACCGCAGGATAGACAACTGGCAAAGTTAAAAGCAACATTCCGATTGCATCCATGAACATGCCCAACACCGCATAGGCCAGCAGAATACAGACCAAAATCATCATGGGCGACATTTCAAGGCTTGTGATCCAATCTGAAAACGCGCCCGGAAGGTCCGCGAAACCCAGGAAACGTACATAGATCAAAACACCCCAGATGATCGAGAATATCATCGCGGTTAGCTTTGCGGTTTCCAAAAGCGCGGATTTGAACTCGGTCCAACGCATCCCATGGAACAAGGCGAAACAGAACACGATGAAAGCACCGATTGCGCCGCCTTCCGTTGGCGTGCCCCAGGCCTTTTCACCAAAAGGGTTATAAACAAAGCAGATGATGATCAGAATGACAGCGACAATTGGAATGGCGCCAGGAAGCGCGGCAAAACGCTGTTTCCAGGTAAAGCCCTTTACAGGGGGGCCAACGGACTTAAAGATCACCGCAATCCCGACGATCAGCAGACCGTAAACTACGGCAGAAAACGCGCCCGGAATAAATCCGGCCAGCAACAGCTTACCGACATCCTGCTCGACGATAATCGCATAGATTACCAGAATAGCCGAAGGTGGGATCAGTGATGCCAGCGTCCCCCCGGCCGCAACCACGCCGGCTGCAAAGCGTTTGTTATACCCGACCTTCAGCATTTCCGGAATCGCAATGCGAGCGAAGACGGCGGACGTCGCAACCGACGCGCCGGAAACTGCCGCGAAACCAGCGGTGGCGAAGACGGTCGATACCGCGAGCCCGCCGGGAACCCAGGCGACCCATCGTTTGGCGGCCTCGAACAAGGCACGCGTGAGGCCGGCGTAATATGCCAGATACCCGATCAGAATAAAGGTTGGAATCAGACTAAGGGTGTGGGATGCGACCTTGGAATGCGGCACCTGCCCCGCGGTCTTGACGGCCACCGTCACTGCCTTTCCAAATCGATCCGGATCGTAGCCAAACTTGGCCCAGAAAATCCAGGTCAAACCGACAAGCCCGGCCAAACCCGCCGCAAAAGCAACGCGCATGCCTGTCACAACAAGGACCAGCAGACCGCCCGTGACCCAGAGGCCAATCTCAATCGTGTCCATGTATCAGTCCTGCCCTTCGAACTGCTCGGCCTCGGCCGCTGCCTGTTCCGCCGCATCCTGTATCAATGGCACGGCCGCCGGAGTGTCCAGACCGAGCCAGAACGCCCGGCCATACCCCCAAACCTGTAGTGCAAGTCGAAGGCACAGGACGGAAAACGCAACAGGCACCAGAAGTTTTGCAGGCCAAAGGGGAATGCCGATATCAATAGAACTGTCCCTGCTCCACATTGGTGCGCCAATATCAAAGGACCGGTCGAAATGCGACCAGCTGCCCCAAACCAGTGCCAGCATCAGAAAGAGGATCAAAACAACCGAAATCAGTTCGAACAACCACAGCGCCCGTCCGCGCAGGCGGGAAATAACGATATCCATCCGAATGTGACCGCCGTCGCGCTGAACATATGAAATGCCAAGAAAGGCGATGAGCGGCATCGCTTGCTCAATCCAGTCGACATATCCCGGCAAGGGCGCATTCACGGCGTTGCGCCCACTGACGGAAATGACGGCCAGGACCATCAATCCAAACACGGCCAAACCGCTGATGAACGCCAGAAATCGCTCCAGCTTCAACAAATGCTGGTCCAGCTGGCTGAGACGGCTGCCGTCTACCAGCACCGTGGCCTGTCCTGCCATTCCGGTGTTTCCTTATTGTTTGATGCCGGGTGCCTGGATGGCACCCGGATACCCAGGATCAGTTGCCACCGCGTTGCTGTTTCAGCGTCACCTGCACAAGATCATAAAGATCCTGAGCTGGCAGGCCCTGTGCTGTCATGTCCGCAATCCACTTTTCGCGAATGGGATCAGCCGCCTTGGTGCGGAACTCGTCAATCACGGCCTCATCGATATTGACCTTCTGGACGCCCTTTTCTTCCAGAACGCTGTCCCACTGCTCGAGCAACCCGCCGTAGTTCGCCAGATAGTGATCAATCGCCTCATTGATCGAACTGTTCAGCGCCTCGCGGTGTTCGGCTGGCAAGGCTTCATAGGCTTCAATGTTGACAACAACCGGGCAGTTAACTGTTCCGGGATTCAGGTTTGCAGTCCACCAATCAGCCTCGTTGATCGTCCCAAAAGACAAGTGTGCGTGCTGGGCGAAGGCCACGGTGTCGACGACACCCGATTCCATCGCGTTGAAAGCTTCGGTCGCGGGAACCGAGGTGGGAACCCCTCCGACGGCCTCGAAGGCTTGCCCAAGGCCGCCAGTTGCCCTGACCCGCATTCCATCAAAATCGGCCAGTTCATCCCGCGGCTCGCCGGTGCCGACAATATTATACTGCGGCATCGGTGAGGTCATGATGATGCGCGCGTTCCATTGGGCCATCTCGTCCTTGACTGCAGGATGTTCATACACCGCATGGCTGACCGCAACCTCTTCCTGCAAATTGTTCACACCCAGGAATGGCAGCTCCAAAACGGTAATTGCCCGGTTCTTGTCGCGGTGATAGCCCGCGCAGAACTGAGCCATCTCAAAGGCGCCAATCTCGATGCCGTCCAGATTTTCACGTGGCTTGGACAATCCGCCATAGCTGACATTGATGGTGAACTCGCCACCCGTCTTTTCGCTGACGAGTTCAGCCAGTTTTTCAACATGTTCAGTAAAGGCGCGGCGCTTACCCCAGACGGATGCATTCCATTCAGTTGCAGCTGCTTCGGTGACGAAGGCAACGCCAAGGGCGGCGACGGCAGCACCGCTCAAC
This sequence comes from uncultured Ruegeria sp., assembly GCF_947497005.1. Taxonomy (GTDB): domain Bacteria; phylum Pseudomonadota; class Alphaproteobacteria; order Rhodobacterales; family Rhodobacteraceae; genus Ruegeria. Next base: position 318,886 of record NZ_CANMFF010000003.1, read on the forward strand.
ATCTTTTTCATAGTGATTTCTCCCTTTGGTGCGCCCCTTCCCGAGGCGCTTGTCGATCAAGCTAGCGCCAACATTCGATTGTGCCAACCCTGACCGGGATTTCCGCAGGTAACAGAACAAGTCGCGAAAGGACCCGTGAAGACTGATCGAATTATGATCGGCGAGTCTTAGCCTGCGTATTCGGCACACCATGTGCAAACGTTTCGTTACATACAACCGTCTGTTTTGGAGTATTTTTATGAAGTACTTTCATGTTTGTTTACAGTTCCAATCGAAAATCAGAAATTTCTTTACAAATAAATTCAAGGATTACCGCAATTTATTTATTTATTTTCTGAACCCGGTAATATTCAAACTTGGGGAGGAACGGGATCGACTTTGCCAGAACGACCGGCAAAAAATGTCCCAAAGCAATCCAGTCCAGAGGGAGGAGCCTCAAAGATGACCACCGCTGCCCAGGCAGATGCCAAGACATATCCGCCATCCGCAGAAACCGTCGCCCGTGCACATGTCGATGCCGGAAAATATTCCGACATGTATGCCGCCTCGATCAATGACCCCGATGCATTCTGGGGCGAGCAGGGAAAGCGCGTCGACTGGATCAAGCCCTTTACTAACGTCAAGGACGTCAATTATGACTTCGGCTCGGTCAAGATTAACTGGTATGCCGATGGCACGCTGAATGTCTCGGCCAACTGCTTGGATCGCCACCTGAAAACCCGCGGTGACCAGACGGCAATCATCTGGGAACCGGATGATCCGAACGACGCGGCCCAGCACATCTCGTACGCCGAACTGCAACGCCGCACCTGCCGGATGGCCAACATTCTGGAATCCCTAGGCGTGCGCAAAGGCGACCGCGTCGTCATCTATCTGCCAATGATCCCCGAAGCCGCATACGCCATGCTGGCGTGTGCGCGGATCGGAGCAATTCACTCCATCGTTTTCGCGGGTTTCTCGCCCGATGCCCTGGCTGCCCGGATCAATGGGTGCGACGCCAAGGTCGTTATCACTGCAGACGAAGCACCGCGCGGGGGTCGCAAGACACCATTGAAGTCAAACGCGGACGCGGCACTGTTGCACTGCAAGGACACAGTGAAATGCCTGGTGGTCAAACGAACCGGCGGTCAGACCACATGGATAGACGGTCGCGATTTTGACTATAACGAAATGGCGCTTGAGGCGGATGACTATTGCGCGCCTGCCGAGATGAACGCCGAAGACCCGCTGTTCATCCTGTACACTTCGGGCTCGACCGGACAACCCAAAGGTGTTGTTCACACCACCGGGGGGTATCTGGTTTATGCCGCGATGACGCATGAAGTCACCTTCGATTACCACGAAGGGGATGTGTACTGGTGTACGGCTGACGTGGGCTGGGTCACTGGCCACAGCTATATCGTCTATGGCCCGCTGGCCAACGGTGCGACCACGTTGATGTTCGAAGGTGTGCCGACCTACCCCGACGCTTCGCGTTTCTGGCAGGTTTGCGAAAAGCACAAGGTAAACCAGTTCTATACCGCCCCGACCGCATTGCGCGCTCTCATGGGGCAAGGCAACGAATGGGTCGAAAAATGCGATCTGAGCGATCTGCGGACGCTGGGCACAGTTGGTGAGCCGATCAACCCCGAGGCCTGGAATTGGTACAATGAGGTTGTCGGCGGCGGCCGTTGCCCCATCGTCGACACTTGGTGGCAAACCGAAACCGGTGGTCACCTGATGACCCCCCTGCCCGGCGCGCATGCGATGAAGCCCGGATCGGCCATGAAACCCTTCTTTGGTATCGAACCGGTGGTTTTGGACCCTCAATCCGGTGTCGAGATCGAAGGTGACGGTGTCGAAGGCGTGCTGTGTATCAAAGACAGTTGGCCCGGCCAGATGCGCACTGTCTGGGGTGATCATGAGCGGTTTGAGAAGACCTATTTCTCGGACTACAAAGGCTATTATTTTACCGGTGACGGTTGCCGTCGCGATGAGGATGGCGATTACTGGATTACGGGTCGTGTGGATGACGTGATCAACGTGTCCGGTCACCGCATGGGCACCGCTGAAGTGGAGAGCGCGCTGGTTGCGCATGCCGCCGTGGCCGAGGCCGCTGTGGTAGGCTATCCCCATGATATCAAAGGACAAGGCATCTATTGTTATGTCACTTTGATGAATGATCGCGAGCCTTCGGATGAGTTGCTGAAAGAGCTGCGCACATGGGTTCGGACGGAAATTGGCCCAATCGCCAGCCCTGACGTAATTCAGTGGGCGCCAGGCTTGCCCAAGACCCGCTCGGGAAAAATCATGCGTCGTATCCTGCGCAAGATTGCCGAGAACGACTTTGGTTCGTTGGGTGACACTTCGACACTGGCCGATCCTTCGGTTGTCGAAGACCTGATCGAAAACCGGGCAAGCAAGTGAGGATGTGATGGACGTTGCCACAATCACCACACCCGCCGTTCTCATCCTTCTCGGCCCTCCGGGTGCCGGGAAGGGCACGCAGGCCCGGATGCTGGAAGATAAGTTCGGGCTTGTGCAACTCAGCACGGGTGACCTGCTGCGCGAAGCTGTCGCCGCAGGCACCGAAGCAGGTCTGGCCGCCAAGGCCGTGATGGAAGCCGGTGATCTGGTCAGCGACGAAATCGTCATCGCCATCCTGCGCGACCGCATGGCTCAATCGGATTGCGCCAAAGGTGTCATTCTGGATGGTTTTCCTCGCACAACCGTTCAGGCCGAAGCGCTGGATGGCCTGCTGGCCTCCAATGGCCAGAAGATCAATGCCGCGATCAGTCTCGAAGTAGAGGACGCCGAAATGGTGATCCGCATCTCAGGTCGCTACACCTGTGCGGGCTGCGGCGAAGGGTATCATGACCAGTTCAAGATCCCGGCCGAAGAGGGAAAGTGCGACAAGTGTGGTCACACCGAGTTCAAGCGCCGTGCCGATGACAATGCAGAAACTGTCGCATCTCGCCTTCAGGCGTATCACGCGCAGACCGCGCCGCTGATCACCTATTACGACGGTCAGGGCGTTTTGAAACGCACCAACGCCATGGGCAAGATCGAACATATCGCCAGCGATCTCGAAAGGATCGTTAGCGAAACAATGAATTAGGGGAGGAGAAAAGCCACAAGGCTTTGATCCCAAACAGAATACTTCAATGGACCGCCTTGGCGGACTAGGGAAGTTTTGCCTGATGCCATGAGGCATTGGGCGCAATCGAGAAGCGGCCCGCGGCACTGGAGGAGTTGGGCACGGGCCGCCCAACGAGGAAGCGAAGGAGGAACCCGCAATGGCGGATCAATCTACAAACTCCGCGCAGACTGCCGAAGCCGACAAGGGCTATTGGCAGGCTAACCTGCGCCTCATCTACATCAGCCTCGCGATCTGGGCGCTGGTGTCTTTTGGATTCGGCATTCTGCTACGTCCGATGCTGTCGGGGATCGCCGTTGGCGGAACCGATCTGGGCTTTTGGTTCGCTCAGCAGGGATCGATTCTGGTCTTTCTGGTGCTGATCTTCAACTACGCCTGGCGCATGAACAAGCTGGACGCCGAATACGGTGTTGAGGAGTAAGCCACATGGACCAGTTTACCATCAACCTGCTGTTTGTCGGTGCGTCTTTTGCGCTGTACATCGGCATCGCGATCTGGGCCCGTGCGGGTTCCACATCTGAATTCTACGCCGCCGGTCGCGGCATTCACCCGGTCACCAACGGTATGGCGACAGCGGCTGACTGGATGTCAGCGGCTTCGTTCATCTCGATGGCGGGACTGATTGCCTTCACCGGCTACGACAACAGCTCGTTCCTGATGGGCTGGACCGGTGGTTACGTTCTGCTGGCCCTACTGCTTGCGCCCTATCTGCGCAAGTTCGGCAAATACACGGTGTCGGAGTTCATCGGCGACCGCTTCTACAGCCAAACCGCTCGTATCGTTGCCGTGATCTGCCTGATCGTTGCGTCGGTAACCTATGTTATCGGCCAGATGACCGGCGTTGGCGTGGCCTTTGGCCGCTTCCTCGAAGTGTCAAACACATCTGGTCTGTTGATCGGTGCGGCCGTCGTGTTCGCCTACGCAGTGTTTGGCGGGATGAAGGGCGTGACCTATACTCAAGTCGCTCAGTACTGCGTGCTGATCACAGCCTACACCATCCCGGCAATCTTCATCTCGCTGCAGCTGACCGGCACACCGGTTCCGGCACTGGGTCTGTTTGGTGACACCGCCAGCGGTGAGCCCCTGTTGACCAAGCTGGACGCCATCGTGACCGAGCTGGGTTTCAATGAGTATACCGCCCATCACTCGAACACTCTGAACATGGTGCTGTTCACCTTGTCGCTGATGATCGGTACTGCGGGTCTGCCCCACGTCATCATGCGCTTCTTTACCGTTCCAAAAGTGGCTGACGCACGTTGGTCAGCTGGCTGGGCATTGGTCTTCATCGCTCTGCTGTATCTGACTGCCCCTGCGGTTGGTGCCATGGCGCGTCTGAACATCAGTGACATGATGTGGCCCAATGGTGGCATCGAAGGTGGCGCGGTTTCTGTCGAGGATATCGACAACGACGCGCGGTATGACTGGATGGCCACATGGAAGAAAACCGGTCTGCTGGACTGGGAAGACAAGAACGGCGACGGCAAGATTCAGTACTACAACGACAAGTCTGAATCGATGCAGGCGATTGCGGAAGAAAAAGGTTGGGTCGGAAACGAGCTGACCAAGTTCAACCGTGACATCCTGGTTCTGGCCAACCCCGAGATTGCCAACCTTCCGGGTTGGGTGATCGGTCTGGTCGCGGCTGGTGGTCTTGCGGCTGCTCTGTCGACCGCTGCGGGTCTGCTGCTGGCAATCTCGTCGGCTGTATCGCATGACCTGATCAAGGGTGCGATCAACCCGCAGATCTCGGAAAAAGGCGAGCTTCTGTCGGCGCGGATCGCAATGGCCGTTGCCATCGTTGTCGCAACCTATCTGGGTCTCAACCCTCCGGGCTTTGCGGCGCAGACGGTTGCCCTGGCCTTTGGTCTGGCGGCTGCCTCGATCTTCCCGGCGCTGATGATGGGGATCTTCTCGACCCGCATCAACAACACCGGCGCGGTTGCTGGTATGCTGGCTGGTCTGACCGTGACCCTGGTCTACATCTTCCTGCATAAGGGCTGGCTGTTCATTCCGGGCACCAACTCGTTCACCGATGCTGACCCGCTGCTAGGTCCGATCAAGTCGACCTCGTTCGGCGCCATCGGTGCCATGGTCAACTTCGGTGTTGCCTACGTTGTTGCCGGCATGACCAAGGAAACTCCGCAGGAGATCAAGGATCTGGTCGAAAGCGTTCGCATTCCCCGTGGTGCGGGTGCAGCTCAGGATCACTGAGTGTGATGCGGTCGGCGGCTCTTGCCTTCGACCGCGTCTTTCGATCCACTGTTCCCGCCCGGCACACCACTGGGCGGGATTTTTTCACCAGAATACCGGAGACATCAGATGTCCTTGTCCCACGATGAAATCGCCCGGTTTCTGAAGTCCGTTCACCCCTATGACGTATTGCCAGCTGACGCTCTGGACCAGATCGTCAAGCAGATCGAGGTCTGGGAGGTTGAGGAAAACGCCTCAGTCTTCGAACTTGGCCATACCCTGCCTGGTGTGTTCGTAATTTATGAAGGACAAATTGAGATTACCGATGAGAACGGTGCGGTCGTCTCTCATCTGGGGTTACGCAATTCCTTTGGTGAGCGAGGTCTGCTGAAAGACGGCAAAGCCGCCACCAAAGCCCGCGCGCATACACCATCGGTCCTGATGGTGCTGCCACCGGATCTGGTAAGGCAGTTGATTGATGGACACGATGTCGTCGCCAAATTCTTCAACAGGACACGCGGCGACCGTAGTGGTCCTCAAAGCCTTGCGACCAGTTCGATTGACGTTCTGATGGCGCATAATCCGGCCACCTGCCCTGCTGATACGCTTGTTCAGGAAGCAGCGCAGATCATGCGCGACAAGCACATCTCTTCACTTTGCGTTATGGACGGGAAACAACTGTTGGGCATTGCAACCCTGCGTGACATCTCTGGAAAATACGTCGCGCAAGGTTTGCCTTCTACGACACCGATTTCTGCAATCATGACAGCCAATCCGGTAACATTGTCGCCCAGCGATATCGGATCGGATGTGCTTCACATCATGATGGAGCGCGGCATTGGTCATATCCCGATTTCCGAAGGTGGTCGTCTGGTCGGGATCGTTACGCAGACCGACCTGACCCACTATCAGGCCGTGAATTCAGCCGAACTGGTTCGCCGCATCGCGCAGGCTGATACAGCCGACGAAATGGCGCGGGTAACCGAAGAGATTCCGCAACTGCTTGTTCAGCTTGTTGCCGGGGGCAACCGGCATGAAATCGTTACACGTCTGATAACCGATATTGCGGACACGGCCACCCGCCGCCTTTTGGCTCTTGCCGAAGCTGAATTTGGCCCACCTCCGGTACCGTATCTGTGGCTGGCCTGCGGCTCGCAGGGACGGCAGGAACAAACGGGCGTGTCCGATCAGGACAACTGCCTGATGCTGGACGACAGTGTCACCGATTCAGATATGGCTTATTTTCAGAAGCTGGCCAAACTCGTCTCGGACGGTCTGGATACCTGCGGTTATTTCTACTGCCCCGGCGACATGATGGCGACCAACCCGCGCTGGTGTCAGCCGGTGCGTGTCTGGCGCGACTACTTCAAAGGTTGGATTGCAAAACCAAATCCCGAAGCGCAAATGCTGGCCTCGGTCATGTTTGACTTGCGCCCCATTGGCGGCGCGTTTGAATTGTTCTCTGACTTGCAGGCCGACACGTTGGCTGCGTCCAAAGCGAATTCGATATTCGTGGCGCACATGATTTCGAACTCGCTAAAACACACACCCCCTCTGGGCCTGTTGCGCGGTTTCGCCACGATCCGCTCGGGTGAACATCGCAATACACTTGATCTAAAGCACAACGGTGTTGTGCCCGTTGTCGATCTGGCGCGGATTTACACATTGCAAGGCGAACTGACCGAGGCCAACACCCGCGCCCGTCTGAATGCCGCCGAAGCAAGTGGCGTTCTCAGCCCGTCCGGAGCACGAGATCTGCTGAATGCCTATGATCTCATTGCCGAAACCCGGCTGGAACATCAGGTTCGGCTGGTCAAATCCGGCGAGAAACCCGACAATTATCTGCCGCCGTCTGAATTGTCAGACTTTGAGCGAAGTCATCTGCGCGATGCCTTCGTGGTGATTAAAACAATGCAATCGGCTGTCGGCCACGGCAAAGGCATGCTGGGCTGAAATGCTTAACAAGAACGGAGAGACCCTATGTTTCTGGAATTGATCGGCACGGTTTTTGCGGGTTTCGCATTTGCTGGCATCGTTCTTGTGCTGAACAAACTGACGGGTGGACGTTTACCCAAATGGACCACACCGGTCGCGGCAGGCCTGGGGATGATCATCGTCACCATCTCCAGCGAGTATTCGTGGTACGACCGCATGCGCGACAAGCTTCCTGAAGAGATGGCGATCGTGCAAGAGATCGAAAGTCGTGCCTTCTATCGTCCGTGGACCTATGCGGCACCGTTCGTTGATCGCTTTGCCGCCATCGACACAGTGTCGGTGCGCACCAATGAGCGGGTTCCGGATCAAAGACTTGTCGATCTCTACTTTTTCGGTCGTTGGGCCCCGGTTTCGAAACTGCCGGTGGCCGTGAACTGTGCCGAGAACCGTCGCGCCAACCTGGCGGACGGCGCCGAATTTGCCGAAGACGGACGTCTGATAAACGCTGACTGGTTTACAGCCGGGATCGACGATCCGATTATTGAGGCCACCTGTGGGGTCTGATCATGTTAACCAGATTGAGCCTGAGACTCAGGATTTTTCTTTTTTTCTGCCTGCTTGCTCTGGGTGGGATTGCAATTAGCGCAGCAGCCCTTTGGATCACATTTGTCCGCGCGGGGAATCCAGAGCTTTTGGGTGATTTCGTCTTTGCCGAAATTCTAATCGGGTTTGGCTTGCTGGCCTTGATCGCCGGAGTCTGGCTGTTGTTTGATGACAATATTGCCAAACCGATTGAACGCCTTTCGGCCCAACTACGGACTCGCGCTCACGCCGGAGTCAGCACCGATCTTGACATGCAAGCTGCCCGCTACCTGGGGGATTTGGCCCCGGCTGCTGCTGGGTTGGCGGAACAGCTGGCTTCGAATGCCATGCGAACAGCCGAGGCCGTCGCCACGGAAACCGCTCATCTTGCGACGGAAAAACAGCGCCTCACTGCTTTGTTGACCGAAATCCCGGTGGCCATGTTGCTGGCCAGCCCAAAACATCAGCTCGTGCTTTATGATGGTCAGGCAGCCGAAGTTCTGGCCCAGATCGCGCATCCACGCCTGAATGCTTCTCTCTTCGAATATCTCGAATCCACAGGTTTGACAGACGCATATGCAAAATTGTGTAAAACCGGGAAGGATGTCTATTGCACCCTGTCTAGCGTCGATGGAAAGCAGACCTATTCTGCCCGGATGAAGCCGCTGGGGGATGCGCCCGGCTATATGCTGGTCTTTGAGGACAGTACCCTGCATATGTCACCCGATGAGGCCCGCCCGCTGGTTTATGATTTCGAACTGCTCGACACGCCGGGGGATGATGCGTTCGAGAATCGCCCCCTGTCAGATCTGTGCTTCGTTGTTTTCGACACCGAGACAACCGGTCTGCTACCGCACAAAGATGAGATCGTGCAGATCGGCGCGGTACGCGTTCTGAATGGCAGAATTGTTCAGGGTGAGCATCTGGACATGCTGGTTGATCCAGGCATCCCGATTCCACCAGCGTCGACCAAAGTTCACAAGGTCAGCGACCGCATGGTTCAGGGTGCGCCCGATATCGCCGAAGCCGGGCGAGTATTTCATCAGTTTTCGCGCGACGCTGTGATCGTGGCGCATAACGCCCCGTTCGATCTGGCGTTCCTGCGCCGTCATGCCAAGCGGATGGAAGTCGAGTGGGACCATCCAATACTCGACACCGTCTTACTGTCTGCTGTCCTGTTCGGGGCCAGCGATACTCATACCCTGGACGCCCTGTGCGAAAGGTTGGAAATAACGATCCCCGAAGCGTTACGCCATACTGCGCTGGGTGATGCCGTTGCTACGGCTGAGGCGTTGATCAAGATGCTGCCGATCCTGCAAGCCCGTGGCCTGACAACATTTGGAGAGGTGATTATGGAAACCCGCAAGCACGGTCGTTTGCTGGAAGACCTGAACTGACGGTTTAAATTGCAGTCCACAGTCAGCTTTTCATGGACAATTCGGGCCACGCATGGCACCTGATGCGCGGCCAGGGAATAAGCGCGCAATGACCGAAAAGACCTTCACACCCACACCGGATCAAGGCCCGGCCTTTCGCGAGGCTTTGGGATGCTTCGGCACCGGTGTCACCGTGATCACCGCGCAATCCGAAAAAGGCCCACGCGCCATCACGGTGAACTCATTTGCGTCTGTCTCACTGGAACCTCCGCTGGTCCTGTGGTGTCTGGCCAAGGAATCATACCGTTTCGATACGTTCAGCACCTGCGATCTCTATTCGATCCACGTCATGGCGCAGGATCAGCAGGATCAGGCGCTGCGGTTTGCGCGCGACGGGGCTGATTTTTCACATGCGGACTGGGCCGAGGATGGGGTCGGTCGCCCACATCTGGCCCGGTGTTTGGCGCGGTTTGATTGTCGGCTACACGCCCGGCATGACGCCGGTGATCATCTGATCATTGTGGGTCAGGTCGAGCAGGTGATGTGCCGCACCGGCAACGGGTTGATCTTCAAACGCGGACAGTTCGGCGGGTTTGTCGACCTGATCTAATCCTCCAGAGACCCGTGGACCGCAAGCGCCTCAAGCTGCGCGTCCTGCGGTGTGATTACCCGGAAAGCTTCGTGAACACCTGTCTCTGTCAGCTCTCGGGCTACGGTTAGCAGCGTGTTAGGGGCGTGATCGTCACAAAGCTCTGACATGTGATCAATTTCGGACTGGGCGACATCCATTGCAGCATCAACTGATGGTGCGCCGTAGAATTGTACAAAATGTTCCGCCAGATTACGGGTGATCTGATCTTTCTCTGCTGCCTCGATCTGAGTCACAGCTACAAAAGTCACCCGGCCAAACGTCTCCAACCCCAGCCAGCCATTTGCAAACGCCTGACGTGCCTTGCCCTCAAGATCGCCCTGCCCCCAGTTTGAAAACTCAAACCCGCCTGAAACGCACCACTCTCCGGTGCGTGCCGGAGAATGAAATACGTTCATGTCGCTTTCATCGAAATGGATCGCACGGGCCAGTTTCATCATCCGTTCTCCAACAATTCGGTTAAAGGGCGAATGTGAGTATCCACCCCGACGCGGATCAGCATCCCGAACCGCTCATCCGTTCCCAGGAATACACCGCCATCAATCAATGGCTCGCCTACACCGCGCAGCAGGCCCATCCATTCGGCATGCACAGGGGCGTTGCCATCCTCCTGCCAGCGATTGAGCCAAGTCAGCATGTGTCGTGACCAGCTTTCCACCAGTTGCGTGGCTGAAACCTCAGCGCACCCCTCATCGTAAAGCGCTGTGATATCCGGGTTTTCACCCGGAGCGTCACTGGTTTGCAACAGCGTTAGCTCCCAACCGACGACCAACCAGTCCGGCTCTTCCTCAGGTACATAAGTCGACGCTGCGGCACGGAACCTGCCGCAACGTGCACCGTTGACGCAGATCAGACCATCCCAACCCAGATGCACCGCGACCTCGGGCGGAGCCAATGCGCCCAGCGCATTCTGAAAGCCGACTGCACAAAGCGGCAGCATCGCCATTGCATCCTGCAGCGCCACCTCGGGGGCGAAAACAATCGCCACCCGTAGAAAATCCGCCTGAATGTTGTAGACAACCGACCCCGCATCACAGCCCAGCGCCGCCATGGCCTGAGCGCGCTCGAAGGGGTCTTCCCCACCCTGAACCGGATGGCCCGCCAGCAAGGGGGGAAAGACTGGCTGGCTCATGCGTCGCCCTTGGTTATCAGGTCTCGGGCTATCTTGCGGAACGCCTCGGCCTGCGGGCTATCGGGTTTGCTGACCACAATGGGTGCCCCTCCGTCAGCTGCGACCCGGATATCCAGATGCAGCGGAATCTCACCTAGCAGCGGCACGCCTAGTGCCGCGGCCTCCGCTGTCACGCCACCATGACCAAATACATGTTCTTCATGCCCGCAGTTCGAACAAATATGCGTGGACATGTTTTCGATCATCCCGACGATCGGGGTCTTGAGCTGGTTGAACATGTCGATCCCCTTGCGGGCGTCGATCAGCGCCACGTCCTGAGGGGTTGAGACGACGATAGCACCGTCCACCTGGAACTTCTGGCTCAGAGTCAACTGTACGTCGCCGGTGCCGGGCGGCAGGTCTACGATCAGCACGTCCAAGGCACCCCACTGCACCTGTCCCATCATTTGCTGCAACGCGCCCATCAGCATGGGGCCCCGCCAGACAACGGCCTGTCCTTCATTGGTCATCAACCCCATCGACATCATGGTAACGCCGTGATTGCGCAGTGGCAGGATCGTCTTGCCGTCGGGGCTGGCCGGACGGCCCGAGACACCCAACATCCGAGGCTGCGAGGGCCCGTATACGTCTGCGTCCAACAAGCCTACCCGCCGACCTTCGGCGGCGAGTGCGCAAGCCAGGTTGGCCGAAACGGTGGATTTGCCCACCCCACCCTTGCCAGAGGCAACGGCAATGATCCGATCCACACCGGGAACGGCCTGTGGTCCGGTCTGCGACGGTTTGGGCTTGGGCTTCAGATCCGGTGGAGCCTTTTCGGAATGCGCGGTCATCATGGCCGAGACATTGGCAACCCCTTCAACCATCTGCGCGGCTTTTTCGGCAGTGGCACGCACGGGCTCCATCTTTTCGGCGTGCTTTGGATCGATCTCAAGCACAAAGCGCACAGCGTCGCCTTCCACGTTCAGCGCCCGCACGATACCCGCACTGACAATATCCTGCCCGGATACCGGGTCGGTGATCTTTTTCAGGTTCGCCAGAACCGCGTCACGAACACTCATGCCTGCTCCCCTTTAATGCGCCCTGCTGACAGGGTCGTGCGTATCGACATAGTCTGGTCGCCGCTCATTGCATGTGTCTCCGTCTCTTTCTGTTCATTTGACGCATCCCGCTTCGCGAAGTTACGCTGGGCTATGCGCTTTGTCCTGTTGTGCCTGAGCCTGACGCTCTCTGCCACCCCTTCTTGGTCTCAAGAGGCCATTGGCCTTGCCGCCCCGGCCGAGGTGAACGACTCTGGTCTGCTGCAACATATCCTTCCTCGCTTCTCTCTCAAGACCGGGATCCGCGTTATTGCAGATGATGCGGGGATTATGGAACTGGTTACCGCGCCGCCCGGCGATCCGGTCTTTGCCCGCGAAGGAGTGATCTATCACCTGCGTACTGAAGAGAACGACCGTCAGGCCCGGTTTTTGGACTGGCTGCAATCGGATATCGGCAAACGCACCGTCGAAAGCTATGCTCCTGAGCAGGGTGCACCCTTCACCGCCAGCTTCGACATTGAAGCGGTTCAGTCGGATGAAACCGTGGACGGAGACACAGTGTTGGGCGAAGAGCTGTCGATGACCCATTGCGGGCGCTGTCATGTGATCGGGCCAAAGAACCGTATGAACGGGCTGGGGTCGACACCCTCTTTCGCCGTGTTGCGGGCGATGCCCGACTGGTCGGAACGGTTCGAAGCGTTCTTTGCATTGAACCCTCACCCAGCGTTCACGCAAATCGACGGACTGACGCCGCCGTTTGATCCCGAACGTCCGTCGCCCATTTACCCGGTCGAGATGACGCTGGACGATTTGGATGCGATCCTGGCCTTTGTGTCGCGCATCGACGCGGCAGATCTTGGTGCCCCGCTGCAGTTTCAATGATCCTTTCTGTCCGAATAATAATCCTCGGTGGTGACAACCCGAGGTCTCGGGTTTGATTGAAACGGATTGTCCTGCTGTTGGAATTGGGTATTGACCCGGCAATTGTCACACATCTGGATCATCCGTGCCTGATCCGAGGTCGCGAACATCGGATGCGTGCCCGACAGCTTCTCCATGATCCGCTCAACCGTGGATTTCACTCCGAACAGCGCGCCGCATTCAACGCAGGCAAAAGGTTCTTCTTCGTTCAGGACCTGCTGTGATAGGGCGGCATCGCTGAGATCCAGTTGTGGAACCAGAGTGATCGCGTCCTCAGGGCAGATGGTCTTGCACATCCCGCATTGCAGACAGGCATCCTGTTGGAAGTTCAGTTGCGGCAAATCCGGGTTGTCGATCAAAGCACCAGATGGGCACAACGACACACAGCTCAGGCACAGAGTGCAACTGTCCGTATTAACCGCTACAGCCCCGTAAGGCGCATTCTCGGGTAACGACAAAGGCGCATCAACCTGAGGGTTCAGCGCCTGCGCCGCCAACCGCGCAATTTGCCGACGATTGCCCAACGGCAGAACCGGATCGGTCAAAGGCTGCGGCACCGCTTGGTCGTAAAGCAGATCGGCCATGGCATCAGGGTCCGCTTCGTCAATCAGACCTATGCTTTCCGGGCTAGCGATTGCGCGTGCAAGTTCAAGTTCACGGTCCAACGCGTCACGTTCCGTGGCCGGGCTCAGCAACACATCCACGCGCGCAAACCCATGCGCCAAAGCAGCCAGCATCTCTGCATGGCCAAAGCCTGATATGACGTTCAATTCCAACGGGATGACGTCCGAAGGTAATCCTCGACCAAACCGTGCAGACAGCCGGATCATCTCGGCCCCATGAGCGTTATGCACCAGCAGCCGGGGCGCATGACCACCCGCCCGCCGATAGGTGCGCGCCAGAATATGCATCCGAGACAACAGCGCCGAAACCGGCGGGTCTTCATAGGTGATGGCAGTTGACGGGCAGACTGCCGCACATTCCCCGCATCCCGCGCAGACCATCGGATCAATTTCAACATGCTCACCCGCCGGAGTGATCGCTCCGGTCGGGCAGATATCAAGGCAGTTTGAACAGCCCACCTGTTCAGCCCGGGAATGAGCGCACAGGGTTTCTTCCATCCGCACATAAAGTGGTTTTTCAAATGTCCCGACTAATTGTACAGCTTCGAAAGCCAAACGTTCGATGGCCACTGCATCTTTCGGATCGGCCCGCAGATACCCTTCGCGCTTGGCCGGAGCCTGAACAAAAGGTGTATCACCAGTCAGATCAACAATGATATCGCAGGCCGAATGCGCCCCGTCCTTTGGATCAGTCCACGCAAACGCGCCGCGCCCGCCGGGAACGACCTGCTGCAGCGCGTCCAGACGCAAGGCAAACCCACCAAGCGCCCCAGAGACAGAGCACAGCCTCCCCCGAACCACGTCAAAGGCTCGTGAGACAGGCTCAGACTGATCTGTGGCCAGAACAGTCACAGCCAATGTGCCTGCCAATCGTTCAGCCAAATCAAACGCCACCTGTCCGGGACCGATGATGAAACAGGTGCCTTCGCTAAGCACATCCACACTGGGCGTCACGGGTTGCGGCAACACGGCTTCGGCTGCCAGTGCGGCCATCTTCGGGGTTGCGTCAGCCCCCTGATCGGACCACCCGGCACGGTCGCGCAGATCGACAAACCCGGGCGCGTCGATATTCAGATCTTTGGCAAGCGACTGGAAGACCTCCTGCTCTTGAAGGCAAGCAATGACTGTTTCGCCGTCCTGCATCAGCTTGGCGGCTGATTGCAGCTCGGTCGTGCAAAGCGCGGTATGTTTTTTGGAACAGCTGATGCCGCAGGCACTCTCGATCCCGTCGGGGTCCAGTGTCTGTGTACCAGCGCAGTCGCATAGCAATAATTTCGTGCCCATTTCTTCTCCCTCGGGAAGCTGTCCCGGTCGCATGCACATTAGGCTGTACCTCGGACAAGGCAACTTCAACCCCATGTGGCGTTCAATGCGCAGGACTGCATTTCGGCGCAAAATGGCAGGAAACTAAAGGGGTCATGGGGCTCGCTCACGAAGTTGCTACCCTAGACTACGACCAAAGTCGTAGAGCTTAGACTTGGCACACAGCTAACTTGTGTACCATAGTGGACGAGGAAAGGCAGGGGAGAGCCTTTCGGGGAGGAAACAGTGGCCAAGGCCGCAAGTCAGATCGAAATGCCGGTTGGCGTCATAGTGCGCAAAACACCCGGGGTCACACGTTGGGCCCGATGGAACTGGCGCGCGGTTGCCGTATTACCCGGTGCAGGATCTGCTGACTGGCAGGAATTGCGGCGCGAAGGCGATGCTGTGGAATACCATGCCGCCACCCTCCCCCTTACCCTTTGGGCAGACGAAACCGAGGCCTACATGGTCAACCTGTCTGACGGGCAACCTTCGATTTATCTGGTACTGCGGGATGAACTGAAAGGTGACACCCCTTTGAACGCCGTATTGATCACCGCCTCACCATTCGAGGGGCAGGATTACGCGGATACCGGAGAAGAGATTGTCGAGAAGATCCCGATGACCGAGGGGCTAATTGCCTGGGTGCGGGATTTCACGCTCAAGCATCATAACGACGAAGTCTTCGTCAAACGCCGCCGCGACAAGAAGCGGACCGATCTGGTGGAAGACGGCAAAGGTGACGCGCGCATCCGGCAGGAGTCGGACGTGTACCGCGCCCCAAGGAAGGTGCTGCAATGACCCGGCCGCGTGATTTCTGGTCGCGCCGGAAAGCCGCCGTTCAAGCCGAAGCTGAAGCTGAAGTTCTAGTCGCGGAACAACAGGTGATCGCAGCTCAGCAAGCAGAGCTGGAAGAAAAGAGTGACGCAGAAATTCTGGCTGAGTTTGACCTGCCCGATCCGGACATGTTGCAGCCCGGCGATGATGTTTCAGGCTTCATGGTCAAAGCCATTCCCGACCGCCTGCGCCGCCGCGCCCTGCGCCGGTTGTGGCGGCTGAACCCGGTTCTGGCAAATGTCGATGGGCTGGTCGACTATGGCGAAGACTATACCGATGCGGCCTGTGTAATTGAAAACATCCAAACCGCCTATCAGGTGGGCAAAGGCATGCTTGCACATGTCGAAGCACTCGCCGCCGAGGCGGAAGAGATTGAAGAAACCTCGATTGTAAGCGACGAATCCGAACCCGAGCTTGAACCGCTTGAACCTGAACCAACCCAGGAACCTGTATTGATGGCCGAGGTCGATGAGACGGAAGACATCGACCTGCCCCCGGCCCCGCGCCGCATGACTTTTGAATTTGAAGGATGACCGAATGATCGCAAGTGACGCGCAAACCATGGATATCTCAGCCGAGGATCGCCTGCGCGCGGATTTCTATAACTTCCTCGGCCTGCTGCTGGCAGGTCCGCCCGATCAGATGCTGCTGGACCAGATGGCCGGGCTGTCTGGTGATGACACCGATCTCGGTCAGGCCATTCAGGCCATGGCACGGGTGGCAAAAGTCACCAAGCCCACTGCAGCCGAGCGGGAATTCAACGCTTTGTTCATCGGTCTTGGCCGGGGCGAGTTGCTGCCCTACGCCAGCTTCTACCTGACGGGGTTCCTGAACGAGAAGCCCTTGGCACAGTTGCGCAATGACATGGCGGTACGTGGCATCACACGTGCCCAGAACGTTTTTGAGCCCGAAGACAACATCGCATCATTGATGGAGATGATGGCGGGAATGATTGTCGGGCGCTTTGGATCTTCCGCCTCGCTGGAAGACCAGAAAGCTTTCTGGAACAAGCATATCGGCCCCTGGGCCACACATTTTTATTCGGATTTGGAAGCAGCTGAGAACTCGGTTCTATATGCATCCGCCGGCACTGCCGGGCGTGTGTTCATGGAGATCGAGCGCGAAGCGTTCCGGATGACGACAGCGTGAACCGCTGTCATTCGCCAGCGCCCATACGGGCGTTACACTGCAATTGGGAAAGGAGGTTCCCATGAGCAAGACCAAGGAAAAAGGTGCCTCGCGCCGTGACTTCCTGAAACTGGCCGGAACCGCAGCACCTGCTGCCGTTGCTGCCGCAAGCCTGACCGGGGAAGCAGAAGCAGCCGAGCTGCCGACAGACGAAACCCGCATTCAGGATACCGCGCACACGCGCGCCTACATCGAAAGCACCCGGTTCTAGGACCGGACGTTTTCATACCCGACAGACGGTTGCGATTGGCCCTGACGTCGGCATCAGCAGTACCAAGCCAGCCGTGGCTCACACGGCGCGCAAGGGAGGAAAGAAATGCTTAGGAAAAAGACCAACGGGGTTGCGAGACGCCCCCAGCGGACAAGTATCCTGTCCCAGGTCGGCGAGAAAACCGTCGATCGCCGCGCATTCCTGCGTGGCTCGGGCCTGACGATCGGTGGCCTTGCCGCGATCAGCGCCACGGGTGGAACCGTGACGCCAGCCAGTGCCCAAACTGCGGCGAATCAGGCCGTTGAGAATATCAAATCCATATGCACCCACTGCTCGGTCGGCTGTACAGTCGTTGCCGAAGTGCAGAACGGCGTCTGGGTCGGGCAGGAACCCGGCTGGGACAGCCCGTTCAACCTGGGTGCACACTGTGCCAAGGGGGCCTCGGTCCGCGAGCACGCCCATGGCGAACGCCGCCTGAAATATCCGATGAAAAAGGAAGGCGGCGAGTGGAAGCGCATTAGCTGGGAACAGGCCATCGACGAGATCGGCGACGGCATGATGAGCATCCGCGAGGAATCCGGGCCAGACAGTGTGTACTGGCTGGGTTCCGCGAAGCACAATAACGAACAGGCCTATCTGTTCCGCAAGTTCGCCGCCTACTGGGGTACGAACAACGTGGACCATCAGGCCCGTATCTGCCACTCGACCACCGTTGCGGGTGTTGCGAACACATGGGGCTACGGCGCCATGACCAATTCGTATAACGACATCCATAACTCTCGGGCCATCTTCATCATCGGCGGCAACCCGGCCGAGGCGCACCCCGTCTCGCTGCTGCATGTTCTGCGCGCGAAAGAGCAGAACAACGCGCCGCTGATCGTCTGCGACCCGCGCTTTACGCGCACCGCAGCGCACGCGGATGAATATGTCCGTTTCCGCCCCGGTACAGACGTTGCGCTGATCTGGGGTATCCTGTGGCACATCTTCGACAACGGCTGGGAGGACAAAGAGTTCATCCGCACCCGTGTCTGGGGCATGGACCAGATTCAGGAAGAGGTCGCCAAGTGGACCCCGGACGAGGTTGAGCGCGTCACCGGTGCGCCCGGCTCGCAGCTCAAGCGCGTGGCACGGACCATGGCCAACAACCGTCCTGGCACGGTGATCTGGTGCATGGGAGGCACGCAGCACACCAACGGCAACAACAACACCCGCGCCTACTGCGTGCTGCAGCTTGCGCTCGGCAACATGGGCACCTCGGGTGGTGGCACTAACATCTTCCGTGGCCATGACAATGTTCAGGGCGCGACGGATCTTGGTGTTCTGTCCCACACCCTGCCCGGCTACTATGGCCTGTCAAACGGTGCCTGGGGCCATTGGAGCCGTGTCTGGGGCGAGGAAGTCGATTGGCTGAAAGGCCAGTTCGCCACGATCAAGGACAAGGAAGGCAAGGACAAGCCGCTGATGAACGAGCGCGGCATCCCGGTCTCCCGTTGGATCGACGGTGTTCTGGAAGACCCGGCGAACATGGATCAGGACAACAACGTCCGCGCCATGGTTCTGTGGGGTCATGCTCCGAACTCGCAAACGCGGGGACCGGAGATGAAGACGGCGATGGAGAAGCTGGACATGCTGGTCGTGATCGACCCGTATCCCACTGTTTCCGCCGTTCTGCATGACCGCACCGATGGTGTTTACCTGCTGCCTGCCTGTACGCAGTTCGAAACCCGTGGCTCGGTCACGGCTTCGAACCGGTCGCTGCAATGGCGCGACAAAGTGGTTGATCCGCTGTTCGAAAGTCTGCCGGATGAGGTCATCATGGCCAAGTTCGCCAACAAGTTCGGCTGGGCGGATCGCTTCTTCCGCAATATCGAGATGGAGGACGCCGAAACCCCGAATGTTGAAAGCATCACCCGTGAATTCAACTCGGGCCTCTGGACCATCGGCTATACCGGGCAGTCACCGGAACGTCTGAAAAGCCATATGGCCAACCAGCACACGTTCGACAGAACCACGCTGCAGGCGATTGGTGGCCCGAACGACGGCGAGTATTACGGTCTGCCCTGGCCCTGCTGGGGAACGGCTGAGATGGGTCATACGGGAACACCGAACCTCTATGACATGTCCAAACCGGTGGCCGAAGGCGGCCTGACCTTCCGTGCTCGATTCGGCGTGGAACGCGATGGTGACAACCTGCTGGCCGAAGGGGTTTATAGCGTTGGGTCGGAAATTCAGGATGGATACCCTGAATTCACGATGCAGATGCTGATGGACCTTGGCTGGGACGGCGATCTGACGGCCGAGGAACGCGCGGCGATTGATGCCGTTGCGGGACCAGAGACCAACTGGAAGACCGACCTGTCCGGCGGTATCCAGCGGGTCGCGATCGAGCATGGCTGCGCGCCCTTCGGGAACGCCAAAGCCCGCGCGGTTGTCTGGACCTTCCCGGACCCGATCCCGATCCATCGCGAGCCTCTCTATACGCCGCGTCGCGATCTGGTCGAGGACTATCCGACCTACGAGGACCGTCAGGCCTATCGCCTGCCAACCCTTTATGCTTCGATCCAAAAGAACGACTTTTCAAAGGATTACCCGATAATCCTCACGTCAGGTCGTCTGGTCGAATATGAAGGCGGCGGCGAGGAAAGCCGGTCGAATCCATGGCTGGCCGAGCTACAGCAGGACATGTTCGTCGAGATCAACCCGCGCGATGCCAACAACCTTGGCATTCGGGACGGGGCGCAGGTCTGGGTCGAAGGTCCCGAAGGTGGCAAGGTCAAGGTGATGGCGATGCTGACCAACAGGGTCGGTGCCGGTGTGGCCTTCATGCCGTTCCACTTTGGCGGTCATTTCCAGGGCGAAGATCTGCGGCACAAATACCCCGCAGGGGCCGACCCCTATGTGCTGGGTGAAAGTTCCAACACTGCCCAGACCTATGGCTACGATTCAGTGACCCAGATGCAGGAGTCCAAAGTGACGCTCTGCAAAATCTGGTCAGCGTAAGGAGGACGAAAATGGCTAGAGCAAAGTTTCTCTGCGACGCTGAACGCTGCATCGAATGCAACGCCTGCGTCACCGCGTGTAAGAACGAGCACGAGGTGCCCTGGGGCATCAACCGTCGCAGAGTGGTGACGATCAATGACGGCAACCCGGGCGAACGCTCGATCTCGGTCGCCTGTATGCATTGCTCGGATGCGCCCTGCATGGCGGTGTGCCCGGTCGACTGCTTCTATCAGAACGAAGAAGGCGTTGTCCTGCACTCCAAGGACCTGTGCATTGGCTGCGGCTATTGCTTCTACGCGTGCCCGTTCGGCGCGCCGCAATATCCGCAGGCGGGCAACTTCGGTTCGCGCGGCAAGATGGACAAATGCACCTTCTGCGCCGGCGGCCCCGAGGAAACGCACTCGACAGCAGAGTTCGCCAAATATGGTCGCAACCGGATCGCCGAGGGCAAACTGCCCATCTGCGCCGAGATGTGTTCCACCAAGGCCCTGCTTGCTGGTGACGGCGACGTGGTGTCCGCAGTTTACCGTGAACGCGTCGTGGCGCGCGGTTTCGGCTCGGGCGCCTGGGGCTGGGGTACAGCCTACGACCAGAAAGACGGGTAAAGCCCGGCCTTGGAAAACTAGCCCTCCGCCGTGCGCGGGGGGCTTTCCGGATGCTGCGAGCAGGAGTCCGCTTCCTTCCTCGTCACAACAATTTCGACAATGAGGCGCGCATGACTAACGATGTTTACTGGCTACTGAAACTTGACCTCAATCTCGACAAAAAGACTGAATTCGAAGCGCTTATGGCGGAAATGGTCACGGCAACGCTGCAAGAGACCGGTGCCAAAAGCTATGAATGGCATATATCCGGTTCAGCAGTTCATATCTATGAACGCTATGCCAGTTCCGAAGATGCCATGATTCACATGCAGAATTTCGGCGCGAATTTCGCGGAAAGGTTTCTAGCTCTTTTGACGCCAGTGGGGTTAGACGTTTATGGCCCGGCCAAGGATGATCTTCGCGAAGCTCTCACGCCTGTCGGAGCAGTATTTCACGAGCAAATCGGCGGCTTTGACCGCTGACCTGAAAATGCACAGGAGGATATCCCTATGCGCCTGATCCAGTACCTGCTTGTTTCGATATTCCTGACCGGAGCCGCATGGGCGCAGGAGACCTCTGAACCCACAGCAGAAGACCGCTCCTCGACCGGCGGGGCGACAACCCTGGAAGATATCCTCGCCCGGCAACGCGGCGAACAAGTCGACAATAGCTATCGCTCCGACAATACCGGTCAGGGCAATGCAGAGGGATTGTTGGGCCAGCTTGGAACCCGCGGCCTAGCTTCGGACAGTGATGTATACCGCGCATTGCGGTATGGTTCTGCGGATGTGACGGTGTCCTCAAACGGCCCTGCAGCCAGCGTGTTGATACAGGATGGCGGCATGTGGTGGTTGACCTTCCGCACTGGACCATTGCGTGAATACGGGACTTACATCATCGCTGGAATGCTCGGCATCATCATCCTATTCTTCCTGATCCGCGGCAAAATTCGCATCGACGGTGAGAGGACTGGCCGCACGGTTACCCGCTTCAATGGCTTTGAACGGTTTGGCCATTGGCTGTTCGCCGGGTCGTTCCTGATCCTCGGTGCAACTGGTTTGCTGACACTTTACGGGCGTGACTTCCTGATCCCGCTCTTCGGGAAAGAAGGGTTCGCTACCATCGCACAGGGTTGCAAGTGGCTGCACAACAATCTGGCCTGGGCTTTCATGCTGGGTCTGATCATCGTCACGGTAAACTGGATTGCCCATAACATCCCGAACCGCACAGACCTGAAATGGCTGGCCGCAGGTGGCGGGCTTTTCTCCAAGGGCAGTCATCCGCCAGCCAAGAAATTCAACGCAGGACAAAAGGTGATCTTCTGGGCCTGCATCCTGCTGGGCGTTTCTATCAGCCTGTCGGGCCTGTCTTTGTTGTTCCCGTTCGAGATGCCGCTATTTGCCAAAACCTTCCAGATCGCTAACGCGACAGGCTTGCCGCAAATGATGGGCCTGAACCTGCCGGTACAAATGTCCCCGCAGGAAGAGATGCAATACGCGCAGGTCTGGCACGTGATGGTGGCTTATGTCTTCATCGCGATCATCGTCGCGCATATCTATCTCGGCTCTGTCGGGATGGAAGGTGCCTTTGATGCCATGGGCACGGGTGAGGTTGAAGAGCAATGGGCTCGCGAACACCACTCGCTGTGGTTGGAAGAAGTTCAGGAAAAAGAGGCAGGTAAGGCCGTCGCCTCGCCTGCTGAATAAATGCGTGGGCTGGTTCTGGCCCTGGCACTGGTGCCTCTGCCGGCCTTGGCCGAGTTCTTCACGCTTAAAGGTCATGGCGGCCCCATCATGGCGATCGCCACAGCCCCGGACGGGCGCATTGCGACAGCCAGTTTTGACAACTCCGTCGGGCTCTGGGCTGACAAGCGCCCTGAATGGCTGGAAGGTCACGAGGCTGCCGTAAACGCCGTTGCGTTCAACGGTACCGCCATCTACTCGGCCGGAGATGATTTTACCCTGCGCAAATGGCCGAGTGGCGATGTCGTCGGACGTCATCAGGGTAAGATCGTCGGATTGGCGGCGTCAAAAACTCACGTTGCAACCGCCAGTTGGGATGGGACAATTGGGTTGTGGCCCGTGGACGGAGCAGAAGCAACAATCCTTGGCCCGACTGGAAGCGGTATGAACGCGGTCGTGTTCTCGTCTGACGGCACACAGCTCTATTCAGCAGGCATGGATGGGTCGCTGCGGATCTGGGACGTCTCGAGTGGACAAGAAACCGCCCGACTCGTTGAGCACGGGTTTGGCATAAACGAGCTGGTCCTGAATGAACGGGACAACTGGATCGCTTACGGTGCGGTTGATGGCGTGACCCGAATTCTGGGCCTTTCGACAAGCGAAGAGCGCGATTTCACGCTGGGCCGTCGCCCGATCCTTGCCCTTGCGCTCAGCCCGGATCGAAGGTTTCTAGCTGTGGGTGACGGCGAAGGTTACATCATGGTCATCGATACCACCGAGTGGCGCATCGCACAGGATTTTCGCGCGACATTACGGGGACCGGTCTGGGCCCTGGCCTTTTCGGTCGATGGTGAAAACATCCACGCGGGCGGAATTGACGAAGCAATGTACAGCTGGCCTGTAACTGCCTTGTCGGACCAACAGCGGATGGCCAGCTCTGAACCCAGTTTCCTGAAAAACCCCGACGAAATGGACAACGGAGAACGTCAGTTCTCACGCAAGTGTTCGATCTGTCACAGCCTCTCACTCGACAGCGAACGCCGTGCGGGGCCTACCTTGCACGGGGTATTCGGGCGCCAGGCTGGCACATTGCCCGGATATTTGTACTCGGAAACTCTGCAAGGCTCTGATATCATTTGGAATGACGAAACGATAAACGCCCTTTTCGATGAAGGGCCTGACCATTACATTCCGGGGTCGAAGATGCCGATGCAGCGGATTGCCAAAGCTCAGGATCGTGAGGATCTGATTGCTTTCATACGTCGCGCAACGGGTGACCGGAACTGAACCGGAGGAAACCATGAAAGCCTTTCTTGCTGCCGTCGCCGCGATGGTCGTTATTGCAATTGCAGCGCCTTTTGTGCTGGACCAGATCGGGTTCAGCGCCGCCGACGCCACATCAGGCTCCGCCGTGCGTCTCGACTGAATGTCGCAATATCTGACCACCCGAGAACTGGCCGATCTGCTGCGTATTGGCGAGCGGAAAGCCTATGATCTTGCCTCATCAGGCGAGGTGCCCTGCGTACGGGCCATGGGCAAGCTGTTGTTCCCCCGAGCCGAGGTCGTTGCCTGGCTCAACGCTTCCCGGTCTGGCCCACAGGTGGCCGAACCGCCCCTGCCCCCGATTGTTGCGGGCAGTCACGATCCTTTGCTTGACTGGGCATTGCGCGAAAGCGGATCGGGGCTGGCCACCTATTACGATGGCTCTTTTGACGGGCTGACAAGGCTGAGCGAACGCAAAGCACAAGCCGCCGTGTTGCACATCCACGAAGATGACGGGTTCAACAAAAATTCTCTGCGCGACGCTTTCGGCGAAGCACCAGTGATCCTGTACGAAGTCGCCCGGCGCGAGCGCGGGCTGCTTCTTGCTCCGGGTGTAACGGACATTAAGGCTTTTGAAGATCTTAAGTCGCGCCGGGTCATCTTGCGTCAGGACAGTGCAGCAAGCCAGCGCCTCTTCGACACGCAGCTTGAGTCCCACGGCATGACACGCGACGATCTGGACGTTCAGCCCGGTTGCGCACGTACCGAAGAAGAGTTGGCCATCGCCTTGCACGATCAAAAAGCCGAAGCAGGCTTTGGTCTTGGTGCGTTGGCCAAGCTCTACAACCTGGGCATTGTGCCTACCCATTCCGAGCGGCTGGACCTTGCCATCTGGCGCAGGGCGTTTTTCGATCCGCCCATGCAGAAGCTAATGACATTCCTACGCTCAGAGCAATTTTCTCTGCGCGCACGCGAGTTCGGCGGCTACGACTTGTCAGGTCTGGGTGCGATTCACCACAACGGTGCCAGCGGGTAATTCAGCGTCTCCTGGTGGATTCCTTCGGGTTTTCCCGCGGCTTGCAGGAACAGTTACTGCGCGTTGGGGAAAAACACCTGTTGGCCCTCGAGCCTGAAGGACGCGATGGCCTCCTGCCCGTCCGGCCCGGTCAGCCATTCGACAAAACGCTGACCGGAAGCCGCCCGAACATGCACGTGCTTTTCCGGGTTTACAAGGATCACGCCATATTGGTTGAACAAACGCGGATCACCTTCAACCAGCACCTCGAGATTGCCCTTGTTTCCAAATGACAACCACGTTGCCCGGTCCGTCAACGTGTACGCATCCATGCCGCTGGCTACGTTCAGGGTCGCCCCCATGCCGGACCCGGTTTCCCGATACCATGCACCCGACGCATCAGTTGGGTCCAGCCCTGCCGCAGACCAATGACCCAGCTCGGCCTTATGCGTTCCGCTGTCATCACCACGTGATGCAAAGGGAACCTCAGCCGCAGCGATGGCCGAAAGCGCAGCCAAAATATCGGCTCCGCCGCGAATTCCGGCGGGATCAGATTTCGGGCCAACCAGAATAAAGTCGTTGTACATCAAATCTTTCCGCTCAACGCCCCAGCCGTCAGCGACAAATTGCTCCTCGGCCGGTTTGGCGTGAACCAGCAGAACGTCTGCGTCTCCGTTGATCGCATTGCGAATGGCCTGACCGGTTCCAACTGCAACAACACGGACGTCGATGCCGGACTCGGCCTCGAACCACGGCAGGATGTATTCCAACAACCCAGAGTTCTGCGTGGATGTTGTCGACTGTACCACGATAAAGGGCTCTTCCGCCGAAACCATACTGGTCGACAGGCCCAAAGCCATCACCGCTGCCCGAATTAATGCCCGGAACATCACTCTCTCCGTTTTATCTTTTTAGGTAACCAATCCACCCGCCAGATAGCGATGCGACGCATCGCTTTCGGGGGCATCCAAAACCTGTTTTGCGGCGCCATGTTCCACCACATGTCCGCCCTGCATCATGACCACGTCCGAAGCCAAACGACGAGCCTGACCGATATCATGTGTGACCATCACAATTCGCACGCCCCGCGACGAGGCGCGCAACACCATTCGTTCGATCACCTGTGTCGCGCCGGGATCAAGGGCGCTGGTCGGTTCGTCGAGAAACAGTGTTTCGGGTTCCAGTGCCAGCGCCCGCAGGATTGCCAACCGTTGCGCCTCACCCCCCGATAATGACCGTGCAGGTTGTCGGGCCTTCCCGTCCAGCCCCCCTTCGGTCAGCAATTCAGCGATGCGTGCCCTTCTTGCCGGTCGACCCAAGCCCTGACGCTTGAGAACGAAATCCAGATTTGAAGCAACAGACCGACGCAGCAGAACCGGTTGCTGAAACACCATGGCCTGGCGGGCTTTCTGCTCTGCGCCAAGTAGCTTTCCATCCTGAATCACCTGCCCCCGGTCTGGTGAAATCAACCCATGCAAACACCGCAACAGCAGGCTTTTGCCTGCGCCGTTGGGGCCAAGGATCAAGGTTGGTCCCGGACCATCCAGAACCAGCGAACGGACATCCAGCAACGCCTTTCCCTTGCTGCGGATCTGCAAATCCTCAACCTTCAGGCAACTCACCATATCGCCGAGCAAATCACGCATGGCGCAACCCCTCTTGCTCAGCCCGCAGGCTTACGGCGCTGACCATTGCATTCACCGCGATGGCAATCCCGATGAGGATCGCTCCCAGCGCCAATGCCAGTGCCAGATTTCCTTTCGAGGTTTCCAATGCAATCGTCGTCGTCATGACGCGCGTCACATGGTTGATGTTCCCGCCCACGATGATCACCGCGCCCACCTCGGCAATGGCGCGTCCGAAACCGGCCAGCAAAGCCGTGACCAAAGCCAGCCGTGCATCCCAAAGCAGCACAGGAACCGATGCCAGCCGCGACACGCCCAGTGATCGCAATTGCTCGGAGTATTCTTCAGCCAGCATCTCGACCACCTGTCGCGTCAGCGCCGCAACAATGGGTGTCACCAACACGACCTGTGCAATGATCATGGCCGTTGGGGTATACAAAAGCTCCAGCACACCCAAGGGGCCAGATCGGGACAGCATCAGATAGACCAGCAGACCCACCACCACGGGTGGGAACCCCATCAGCGCGTTCATAAGAACGATCAACATCCGTCGCCCCGGAAACCGGGCCACGGCCAAAGCAGCCCCGACCGGCATGCCGATCAGGGCAGAAATCAGCACTGCAAATACAGATACTTTCAGGGACAAAAGCACAATCGCCCAAAGCTCTGAGTCTCCTTCAAAGATCAAAGCAACGGCAGCGCTGAATTCTGATGCAAATCCCTGCATTTCTTTCCATAGTAACTGCATTTCGTACGAAATGCGTTAATTTACAAGTAAATACTACTCGGTTTTTCAATCGAGTACAGACACAAATCCGGCATCTAAATGAGAAACGCGGCCCCGATCGGGGCCGCGCTTAAATCACTCGAATTGACGGATAGCGTCAGTTCAACGCTGCGTCCGTGATCTGATGCGTCCAGGCACCATCGGGTTCTTTGGTGATCGCCGGGTTCTCTGCGGAAACAGCTGACAGCAGTGTTTTTACAGTCTGGTCATAATCGGCAGGATCCAATGCGCCGTCCGATCCTTCGATCAGCTTTGCCACCTCACCCATCATATAGACCTGATGGTCCAGCTCTTGTGCGCCAGTCTCATCGAATTCCAGCACGATTTCGGCGGCTTCTTCCTGATTTTCAGCCGCGTATTTCCAACCTTTCATCGAGGCCCGAACAAAACGCTCCATCTTGTCGGCGAATTCTGGATCGCTCAGGTTATCTTCCATGACATACAGGCCATCCTCGAGCATCCCGAAGCCCATCTGAAGATAGTTGAACGTCACCAACTCTTCAGGTGTGATACCGGCCTGAAGGATCTGGCGATACTCGTTGTAGGTCATTGTCGAAATGCAATCCGCTTGCCCCTGGATCAGAGGATCTGCAGAAAACGCCTGCTTCAAAACAGTGACGCCGTTATCATCTGCGCCGTCCGTTTCAATGCCCAAGGACGCCATCCAGGCGTAGAACGGATATTCATTGCCAAAGAACCAAACACCCATGGTGCGGCCGGGGAAATCCTCGGGTGTTTCGACGCCGGTGGATTTCAGGCAGTTGACCTGAAGACCGCCCGTTTTGAACGGTTGTGCGATGTTCACCAGCGGAACGCCGCGCTCGCGCGCAGCCAAACCAGCGGCCATCCATGTGGTGATGACATCTGCACCGCCACCGGCAATGACCTGTTCCGGTGCAATGTCCGGGCCACCCGGTTTGATTGTGACATCAAGCCCTTCTTCGTCATAGAAACCCTTTGCTTCGGCTACGAAGTAGCCGGCAAATTGCGCCTGCCCTACCCATTTCAACTGCAACGTCACTTCGTCCGCCGCTAGCGCCGTGCTGGCTGCCAAACTGAAGGCGGCAACCGCCCCGCTAAGTAGCTTGTTCATCTTCATATCTCCTAGTTGCTTATGGTTGCCCCGTTTTCGAGGTCTGTTGAGTTATTCATTTTCTTATCCGCGTTGTGACGGATGCCAAAACGTCACGACCTTCTCGATACCTGCGACAAGGCCATAAAACGCGGTACCTGCAAGCGCAGCCACCACGATCTCGGCCCAGACCATATCAAGCGACAGCTGACCGACGCTGGTCGAAATCCGAAAGCCCATCCCAACGATTGGCGAGCCAAAGAACTCTGCCACAATGGCTCCAATCAAAGCCAATGTCGTCGAAATCTTCAACCCGTTGAAAATGAAAGGCATCGCTGCGGGTAAACGCAGTTTCAGAAAACTCTGCCAATAGGTTGCACCATACGTTTCCATCAAGTCGCGTTGCATCGCAGTGGCTTCACGCAACCCGGCAACGGTGTTGACCAGCATTGGGAAGAACACCATCACGACGACCACCGCCGCTTTGGAATGCCAGTCAAACCCGAACCACATGACTAGAATAGGTGCCGTTCCAACAATGGGCAGAGCCGCCACGAAATTGCCTACAGGCAAAAGCCCGAGGCGCAGAAAGTCCCACCGATCCACAGCTATTGCTATCAGGAATGCTGCTCCGCATCCGATGACATAACCGCTAAGCGCACCTTTCAGGATTGTCTGAACAAAATCTGCCCAAAGAATGCCCAAACTATCCGCAAAGCGCAGCGCGATGGCAGAGGGCGCAGGCAGGATAACCAACGGCACCTCAAGACCGCGTACAATCAACTCCCAGGCGCCCACGATGGTCAGCCCAAAAATCACCGGAGCGAGGAAACGAACGATCTGGCTATCGGCTTGTGGACCACTGGCCAGTCGGCTGTTCAGCCACCAGCCAAAAATCCACAAAAGCAATGCAAAGATAACCAACATCATTGCGCCATCCCCATCCTTTTAAGGACTGTCCGTTCAATCACTCCCAGCAACCCAACCAGACAGGCCGCCAAAATGGCCGCTGCAAACAAAGCCGACCAGATCTGAACCGTCTGGCCATAGTAACTGCCTGCCAGCAAGCGCGCCCCCAGACCAGCAACAGCCCCTGTCGGCAGCTCACCAACAATGGCACCGACCAGAGACGCTGCGATGCCGATTTTCAATGACGTGAACAGGTAAGGCATCGACGCAGGCAGCCGCAGTTTCCAAAAACCCTGCGACCGGCTGGCACTATAGGTCCGCAGTAAATCCAGCTGCATCGCATCGGGGCTGCGCAATCCTTTGACCATACCAACGACAACCGGGAAGAAGCTCAGATAAGCCGAGATGATCGCTTTGGGAATGATCCCCTGTACGCCAACCGAATACAGGACGACAATGATCATCGGGGCCAATGCGATAATGGGGATTGTCTGGCTTACAATGGCCCATGGCATGACCGATAAATCCATAACCCGGCTATGCACAATCCCAACAGCCAACAAGACGCCCAGCCCGGTACCGATCACAAAACCCAGCATTGTCGCGCTAAGTGTGACCCAACCATGATAGATCAGCGATCGTTTTGATGTGATTTTCTTCTCGACGGTCGTTTCCCACAGTTCAATCACGACCTGATGAGGCGATGGAAGACGGGGTTTCTTCTGTTCCCACGCGGCGGGGATCGCAAACGTGTTGTTCACAACCAAGCCGAATTCTCCCATGCCCCTGCGTGCGCTCGTTGTAGGCGGCTCAACCTCGGCGCCGCCGCGTTCAAGTTCACTCAGAACACCTTTGATATTCATCGGAACGCAAGCCGCATACCAGATCAGGGCAATCACGGCGACAACAGTAAGTATGGCAATGACCTGTTTCATACGTGCCACCCCATTCGATAGACGGGCACAGTGTCAGGGGGTACGGGCGGCTCTTCGGCGGTCACTTCAAACCCTTCCCGGCGATAAAACCGCTGCGCCGCCACGTTGGGTCTGTGTGTTGTCAGCCAAAGGAACGCCCTGCCTTCTTTAGCTTTGTCAACAAAGCACTTGCCGATGCCTTGCCCTGTCCGGCGACAAAACAAAGCGCCGATTTTCTGCTGCACGGGATCAACCGACATATAGCAATCGACCGGATCACCAGCGACCCAGATTTCACGGCTGTCGAATGCGTCGCGGATCAAGACCGACAGTTCTTCCACCTGCAGTTCATCGGGCATCCATTTTGTTTGCGTAGCCCAGCCATGAATAACTTCAGCACAGGCCGTCACGTCATCTGGCACGGCCCGCCTGATCACAGTGGCGTTCAGCTCAGTCGTCATAGGAATGCCCCGCGCGCAGCCCATCGCGTACACGATGAGCCACTTCGATGAACTCTGGCGTGTCACGGATATCCAATGGCCGTTCTTTCGGCAAAGGGCTGTCGATTACATCGGCGATTCGACCCGGCCGAGGGCTCATCACCACAATCTTGGTGCTGAGATACACCGCTTCGGGGATCGAGTGCGTCACAAAGCCTATCGTCTTCTCTGTCCGTGCCCAAAGCTCCAAAAGCTGCTCGTTCAGGTGGTCGCGCACAATCTCGTCCAACGCGCCAAACGGTTCGTCCATCAGCAGGATGTCGGCATCGAAGGCCAGCGCCCGTGCGATACTGGCCCGCTGCTGCATCCCGCCCGACAGCTGCCACGGAAACTTCCCGCCAAATCCTGCAAGATCAACTAGTTCAAGGACGTTCTTTACACGCTCATCCTGCTCGGCAGCCGAGTAGCCCATGATCTCAAGCGGTAGCTTTATGTTTTTGGCAATTGTGCGCCAGGGATAAAGTCCTGCCGCCTGAAACACATACCCGTATGCCCGATTTCGCCGCGCTTCATCGGCGGTCATACCATTGACGGTGAGCGACCCGCCCGTTGGCGTTTCCAGCGCTGCGATACACCGCAGAAAGGTGGTTTTACCGCAGCCCGAGGGGCCGATAAAACTGACGAAATCGCCCTTGTCAATTGTCAGGTTCACGTCTTTCAGCGCGTGAACTGGCCCATCATTAGTCTGGAATGTCAGGTCCAGATGCCTTGCCTCGATGACGGGCTGGGTCGTGCTTTCAGTGTTCATTCTATTGCCTTGAAAAGAGTGGTGTCAGGGCCGCCGCGAAAGCAGCCCAAACTGGTCAAACACCGGTCACCGGAATACCCGTCCGCTCAACAGGCCTTGGTGCTGTCAGCTCTTTCCAGGTGCTCAAGGCCTTGTTGACGGTCGTGTTCGCCTCACGCGCCACAAAGTCCCCATGACCTTCCTGCGTGCGGATCTCACCATCATGTACCGCAACCTGTCCACGGGTCAGAGTAAAGCGCGGCAGACCTTTAACTTGTTTGCCCTCAAACACGTTATAGTCGATAGAGGATTGCTGGGACCCGGCGCTGATCGTTTTGCTTTTCTCAGGGTCCCAAACCACCAGATCAGCATCTGCGCCGATCAAGATTGCGCCCTTTTTCGGATAGCAATTCAATATCTTGGCGATGTTTGTTGAAGTGACCGCCACGAATTCATTCGGTGTCAGGCGCCCGGTGCTCACCCCATGTGTCCACAGCATCGGCATCCGGTCTTCCAGTCCTCCAGTGCCGTTGGGGATCTTTGTAAAATCGCCAACACCATATCGCTTCTGCTCAGTGGTAAAGGCGCAATGATCAGTGGCCACAACGCTCAGAGACCCCGACTGCAATCCGTTCCAAAGGCTATCCTGATGCTGTTTGTTCCGGAACGGAGGGCTCATGACCCGTCGCGCCGCGTGGTCCCAATCCTGATTTAAGTATTCACTTTCATCCAGCGTCAGGTGCTGGATCAGGGGTTCTCCCCACACCCGTTTGCCCTGCATTTTTGCCCGCCGGATGGCTTCATGTGCCTCTTCACACGAGGTGTGCACGACGTATAACGGCACGCCAGCCATGTCCGCGATCATGATTGCCCGATTGGTGGCCTCACCTTCAACCTGCGGCGGGCGGGAATAGGCATGCGCTTCGGGTCCGGTATTGCCTTCCGCAAGCAACTTAGCGCTCAGCTCTGCCACTACGTCCCCGTTCTCGGCATGCACCATGGCGGTTCCGCCCAGTTCGGCAAGACGCTTGAACGAGGCGAACAGTTCATCATCATTCACCATCAGCGCGCCTTTATACGCCATGAAATGCTTGAAGGTGTTGATGCCCCGGGTTTCAATCACGGTTTTGATGTCGTCGAACACCTGTTCGCCCCACCACGTGACCGCCATATGAAACGAATAGTCACAATTCGCGCGGGTCGATTTGTTGTCCCATCGCTTCAATGCATCCAGCAGGCTTTCACCGGGGTTGGGAAGCGCAAAATCGACGACCATCGTCGTGCCACCTGCAAGCGCCGCGCGCGTGCCGCTTTCGAAATCGTCACTGGAATAAGTGCCCATGAAAGGCATCTCCAGATGGGTGTGCGGATCTATCCCGCCCGGCATCACATAACAGCCGGTCGCGTCCAACTCCTTGTCACCCCTTAGATCCATCCCGATCTCGGTGATCACGCCACCTTCGACCAATACGTCCGCCTTGTAAGACAAATCCGCGGTGACGACGGTTCCGTTTTTGATAACAGTACTCATTTTAAACTCCCTCATGCGGTCTGCGCCGCTTGCTTCATCTGGCCAAAAATACCTCGGGGGAGTCGCCCTCTGGGCGACGGGGGTAGCGCCCCCTATTCCACGATTTCGGCAGTCTCGACCACGGCATGCAGCAGAACATCCGCCCCGGCTGCCGCCCATTCCTTGCTGATATCTTCAGCCTCGTTATGGCTCAGCCCATCGACACAAGGGCACATGACCATCGCGGTCGGTGCCACCCGGTTGATCCAGCAGGCGTCATGCCCTGCGCCCGAGATGATATCGGTGTGTGAATAGCCCAGCCGCTCGGCCGCGTTGCGCACCGCAGATACACAGCGATCATCGAATTCCACCGGGTCGAACCCACCGACTTTCTCGAATTCGATTTGCAGGCCCATCTCGTCAACGATATCCTCAGCGGCCACGCGAAGTCGGTTTTCCATGTCGGTGATCACATCCAGATCGGGCGAGCGAAGATCAACCGTAAACACCACCTTGCCTGGGATCACATTGCGCGAGTTCGGGAACACATCAATATGGCCTGCCGCCCCAACTGCATGCGGTGCATGGGACCAGGCAATCTCGTCCACTTTTTCAAGAATACGTGCCATCGCCAGCCCGGCATTTTTGCGCATTGGCATCGGGGTCGAGCCGGTATGGGCATCCTTGCCCGTTACAGTGATCTGGGTCCAGCTCAGCCCCTGACCGTGGGTGACGACGCCGATGTCCTTACCCTCAGCCTCCAAAATCGGCCCCTGTTCGATATGCAATTCGAAGAACGCATGCATCTTGCGCGCACCAACGTCTTCGTCGCCGCGCCAACCGATCCTGTTCAACTCATCCCCGAACTTCTTGCCCTCGGCATCTTCGCGGTTATAGGCCCAGTCCTGTGCGTGCATCCCTGCAAATACACCCGATGACAGCATTGCCGGTGCGTAACGGGTCCCTTCTTCGTTTGTCCAGTTGGTGGCCACGATGGGATGTTTCGTCCTGATGCCCAAATCGTTCAGCGTCCGGATCAGCTCCAACCCACCTAATACTCCCAGAACACCGTCATATTTGCCGCCTGTCGGCTGCGTATCCAGATGGGACCCTACATAAACAGGCAAGGCGTCTGGGTCGGCGCCTTCACGGCGGGCAAACATGTTGCCCATCTGGTCAAGCCCCATGGTGCACCCCGCTTCCTCGCACCATTTCTGGAACAAGGCGCGGCCTTCCCCGTCCTCGTCCGTCAAGGTTTGACGGTTATTTCCGCCTGCAATTCCAGGGCCGATCTTGGCCATCTCCATCAGGCTGTCCCATAGCCTGTCGCCATTGATCCTGAGATTCTGCGCCGGAGCTGCCATGTTCATCTTCCCTGTCTATTTGCGATTTAGCTCGCTTTTGGTGTCTTGATTTGACCATCTGGTCAAACTCACGCTATCACGGGTTCGGTATCAGTCAAGAAATTGCGCGGTACAGCTGAAGTTTTCAGTGTATCCCGCGCCTATTCGACGAAAAAAGAGACACGCTGAAAACATGCCAAAAGACCGCGCCCCGACTCGCATTCAGAAAAAGAATCGCGCAGCGATTCTCGAGGCCGCCCTGAACGTGTTTTCAGCCCACGGGTTTCGCGGGGCAACCGTGGATCAGATTGCCGCTGAGGCCGGGCTAAGCAAACCGAATCTGCTGTATTATTTCCCATCGAAAGAGGCGATCCATACGGAACTTCTGTCGGGTTTGTTGGACACTTGGCTGGCCCCGTTGCACGATCTGGATGAAGATGGCGATCCGATGGAGGAAATCCTGGCCTACATTCAGCGGAAACTGCAGATGAGTCAGGAGTTACCACGCGAAAGCCGCCTTTTTGCCAATGAACTGGTGCAGGGGGCGCCGCGTATCCACGAGGCTTTGTCCAATGACCTCAAGGAACTGGTCGATGACAAGGTCACGACCCTTACCCGCTGGATGGATCAGGGCAAAATCGCGCGTGTGCACCCCTATCACCTGATGTTTTCGATCTGGGCTTTGACGCAGCATTACGCCGATTTCGAAGTTCAAGTGCGCGCAATTTTGGGCGAAGAGGATCCGTTTGAAGGCGCCGATCCCTTTGTCGATACGTTGTATCGAAAGCTTCTGACCCCTTAATAAAAGGGGCCGCAGAACCGGCCCCTTGGTGATTTGTTGCATTCCCCTCATTCGGCCGCCTTGGCCATCGGGTTGTTCGGGTGCGTCGTCCAGTTCGCATAGGTTGGCTGAACTTCTTTCCCCGTACGTGGATCAACCTCGCCCGCGGCCATCGGCACCATATCGATGCAGCCTTCGATCGGACAAACATCAACGCACAGGTTGCAGGCAACGCATTCGTCATCCATCACCTCGAACACTCGTTCATCCGATATCGATATCGCCTGATGGCTGGTGTCTTCACAGGCCGCATAGCAGCGACCACATTTAATGCACTGATCCTGATCGATCTTGGCCTTGGCAATGTAGTTCAGGTTCAGATACTTCCAGTCGGTAACATTGGGCACTGCACGTCCGATCACCTGATCGACGCTGGTATAACCCTTCGCGTCCATCCATTCCGACAGGCCCGCGGTCAATTCGTCGATGATCTTGAAGCCATAGGTCATAGCAGCGGTACAGACCTGAACGTTGCCACAACCCAACGAGATGAACTCGGCCGCGTCACGCCAGGTCGTGACGCCGCCGATCCCTGAAATTGGCAGTCCACGCGTCGCCTCGGCCCGTGCTATCTCGGACACCATCGACAAGGCAATTGGCTTGACTGCCGGGCCGCAATAACCGCCGTGGCTGCCCTTGCCGTCGATCGAGGGTTCCGGGCTGAACGTGTCCAGATTGACACTGGTGATCGAGTTGATCGTGTTGATCAGCGACACCGCATCCGCGCCGCCGTTTTTTGCTGCCGCAGCTGGTTTGCGGACATCCGTGATGTTCGGCGTTAGCTTCACGATGACCGGGCGGTCGTAGTATTGCTTGCACCACCGGGTCACCATCTCGATGTATTCCGGCACTTGCCCAACGGCCGAGCCCATTCCGCGTTCGCTCATCCCGTGCGGACAACCGAAGTTCAGTTCAATCCCGTCAGCGCCGGTTTCGGCAACACGGGGCAGGATGGCTTTCCATGCCCCTTCCTCGCACGGCACCATGATCGATGCGATTAGCGCGCGATCCGGATAGTCTGATTTGACCCGCGCCATTTCCTCAAGGTTCACCTCCAATGGCCGGTCCGTAATCAGTTCGATATTGTTCAGGCCCAGCAAACGGCGGTCAGCCCCATAGATTGCGCCATAGCGCGGGCCGTTCACGTTCACAACCGGGGGACCCTCGGCGCCAAGCGTTTTCCACACAACACCGCCCCATCCCGCTTCGAACGCGCGGCGGACGTTGTATTCCTTGTCCGTAGGCGGAGCAGAGGCCAGCCAGTACGGGTTGGGGCTGGAAATACCCAGAAAGTTTGTCGTCAGATCGGCCATGGCTTCTCCCTTCCCGGCTTAGCCGGATTTCTTGAATATCATTTCAGTCGGGCGGATGCGCCCGGCCTTCAGGTTTGTGACGTAGTTTTGGAACTTTTCGGGCGCCGTCTCGCCCATCATCAGGTGAATTCCCAGCGGCGCAGGGCCGCTTTCGGCAATCTTTGCAAAGACATCCTCGAAGAACTGTATCGCGAAATCGGTGCGGTCCGTTTCGGTTTCCAACTCAAGACCCGCTGTTTCCGCAGCATTCTTGTACACATCCGGAGTGTGAACGAAGGAAGTCTCTGACAATGTGGACCACGGAAGAGGGAAAGACAGCGGCTGATCCACGTCTCCGCCCATGACATCGAACAGGGCAAAGGTTCCGCCCGTGGCGAGCGCGCGGGATACTTCGGCGA
Organism: uncultured Ruegeria sp.; assembly: GCF_947497005.1. GTDB lineage: Bacteria > Pseudomonadota > Alphaproteobacteria > Rhodobacterales > Rhodobacteraceae > Ruegeria. The sequence goes on from NZ_CANMFF010000003.1 coordinate 355,488, forward strand.
ACAGCCCCGCCTTGTCTTCGATGTTCATGCCCACATGCATCATGACGGCAAGATCATACCCTGCGTCCGGGACCGGCATGTCCAGAGCGCTGCCAACGTGAAAACTGGCTTTACCGGAATGCCCGACCAGATCGCTGAGCGCGGTTGCGGTTTCAACAAACTCAGGTGTCAAATCGACCCCGGTCACCGTTGAATCATAGCGATCCACGATGTAACGCGAGGTGCCTCCGATACCGCATCCGACATCCAGAACACGGGTGGCATGGGTCGGCGACAGCTGTGCAAACAGGTTGTCGGTCGCCAGAACGCCGCCTGTGTGGAACTCATCCCCGGCCTTCAGATCGGCGACCGTGGCCGCATCCGGGTCAATGCCGCTGGCCTCCAGCGCCGCGCGGACGCGTTCGGTCAGGGCACCGGTGGTATAGTGTTGAGCAACAGCTTGTTCGATCTGGGACATGGGAATACCTCAGCAGCGAAAGGAATGGGGTGAATACCCCACCCTATCACGAAACGAGCGTTGCGTGGATATCCATCGCAGCATCCCGGCCCTCGGCAACGGCGGTTACGGTCAGGTCTTCGCCCCCCGCAGCGCAATCTCCGCCTGCCCAGACACCGGTCAAGGAGGTACGGCCAGCACCGCTGACAGCAATCTTGTTGCCGTCCAGCGTCAATCCGTCCGGCGCGCCTTCCAGCGTCTGACCGATGGCTTTGAGCACCTGATCTGCTGGCAGGCGGATCATTTCACCGGTTCCGCTGAGCGTGCCGTTCTGGCTGGATGTGTATTCCAGCTCGATCTCGGCCGCAGCACCATTGCCGTGTACCGACACCGGCTGAACATTGGTCATGATCCGAACACCGTGCGAGGCTGCCAGATCCTGCTCGTACCGGCTGGCGCCCATGGCGTCGCGGCCACGCCGGTAGGCGATGGTCACGTGTTCTGCGCCCAACAGCTTGGACTTCACAGCAGCATCCACTGCTGTCATCCCTCCGCCGATGACGACCACATTCCGTCCGACGGGCAGATCGGCGAGGTCACTGGCCTGCCGTACGTCCGCGATGAAATCAACAGCAGCGCGTACGCCACCCTTGTCGACACCATCTGCCCGCAAGGCGTTTACACCCGCGAGGCCGATGGACAGGAACACCGCGTCGTAGTTTTCAACCAGACCATCCAATGAAATGTTTTCGCCAAAAACAGACCCGGTCTCGATCGCGATGCCGCCGATTTTCAGCAGCCAATCTACTTCGGCCTGCGCGAAGTCATTGGTCGATTTATAGGCGGCAATACCATATTCATTCAGGCCGCCCGGCTTGGGTTTGCTTTCATGGATCACCACATCATGGCCCAGCATGGCCAACCGGTGGGCACATGCCAGACCCGCAGGTCCGGCCCCGATAACGGCAACGGTCTTGCCGGTCGATGAGGCACGTTCAAATGGGTGCACACCCGAGGCCATAATGTCATCGGTGGCAAAACGCTGCAGGCGACCGATCTCAACCGGTTTACCCTCGGCGGTTTCGCGAACACAGACCTCTTCGCACAGTGTTTCCGTCGGACAGACACGAGCGCACATTCCGCCCAGAATGTTCTGTTCTAGGATCGTGCGTCCTGCCGATTGCGGTTGTCCGGCTTGAATCTGGCGGATGAACAACGGGATATCGATATCCGTTGGACACGCGGTTACGCATGGCGCGTCATAGCAGAAATAACAGCGATCTGCGGCAACTGCGGCCTCATGCGGGGCCAGTGGCGGATGCAGATCGGTGAAATTCGAGGTCAGCTCATCGCTTGAAAGCCGCCCGGCTACGATGCCGGGTGCCATCTGGCCCTGTGCCATCACTCTACTCCCTGTAGATATGTTTGTTATACTCTTAGCTTGCCACAAATAAATTTTTTATCAATTGGTAAAATTTATCAAAAGGTCAAAAACTGATTTCACCTACCTGAGAGCTCGGATTCCTCTTGTAATTTCCATGCGTTATAGGTCGTGTAAAAATTCAGACCATTTGGCCTAGATGGCCGGATTTGGTCCATACACGTGCGCCTTTGGGCCCGGCAACGGCCTGAGAATGCGTTCCCGGCGGCAAGCGCAGCCAATCCCACTTGGAGAATTCCGCCCCTTCTTCAGTAAAGCCACCGCTTATCACAAACACTTCCATGCCCTGGCTCGCGTCCAAGTCGACGACCTCTCCTGTCTGCCATGTTCGAACATTCACATCTTCACGCCCGTCCTTGAACAACTTTAGGTTCGTGTCGCCGTTGATGGAGCGCCGGACCTCGGTCCGGTCCTGCGGGTCGAACTGATGCAGCTTGACCAGAATGGTTGCACCATCGGCCGCGGACGGGGTGTGAGACGACGTTGGTGGGTTGCGCACATAGCTGCCAACCGGAAAGTCACCGGTTTCGTCCTGAAAGACGCCATCCAAAACCAGATATTCTTCTCCGCCGTCGTGGGTATGGGCGGAAAAAGCGCTGCCGGGGGCAAAGCGAACGATGGTCGTAGCGCGAGCAACTTCTTCACCTATTCGGTCCAGCATTTTGCGCTCGACCCCTACAGCAGGCGACGCGACCCATTCGGTCTCGTCAAAATGAACGGCGACCCGTTTGGTGAAATCCGCATTGATCCGCATGTGTAGCCCTTTCCGCAACATCCCATGAAAGAAATGGGATCGCGTGGCGGAATTTCAAACCATCCGCTTTTGACGCCTCAACCTGCTTGCTGTAATTCGGATCAAAGGGCGCCGGATCAGGCAGCTAACAGGAACGGGCACAGATGCAGGCAGCTTCAGGGAAATTTAACATCGCGGTTGTCGGACAAAACAACCGCCTACAATACGAGGCCCTGCTGTTTGCGGCCTCACTGCGCCATTGCTCACCTGAGTTTAATGGTAGACTGTTTGTCGCCACACCCAACCCGGGCCCACGCTGGAACCAGAACCCCTCCATTCAGGACGAAGACGTACTGAAAGCTCTGAACCAGTTGGACGCAGAAGTTCTGCAATTCGACTCGCATGTTTTTGGCGAAAGCTATCCCTATGGCAACAAGATCGAAGCCTTGTTGGCCTTGCCAGAGGGCGAACCCTTTGTCTTCTTCGATACAGACACACTGATCACCGGTGATATCACTTGTGTTCCGTTTGATTTTGAGCGTCCCGGAGCGTCGGTGAAGGTTGAAGGCACATGGCCAAAGCCAACACTTTATGGTCCCGGCTTCGACGGCATCTGGCGGGCGCTCTACTCCCGGTTCGGGTTGGATTTCGAAAGCTCACTCGACGTCAGCCAACCTAGTGATTACTGGCGGCGGTATCTGTATTTCAACGCGGGCTATTTTTTCTACAAGTGCCCCCGAACATTCGGCGAACGGTATCTGGACTATGCCAGAACGATCCGGGATGAGAACATTCCAGAGCTGACGGGCCAGAACCTTGACCCATGGTTGGATCAGGCCGCTCTGCCGCTGGTCATTCATTCTTTCGGCGGCGGGCGGAATGCTTTGCCGGATGGTTTTCTGGACGGATCCGTCAGTTGTCACTATCGCCTGTTTCCATTGCTATATGCACGCGAAAGCAACCATGTGATCGAGGTTCTGGAAACCGTCGTGGCCCCAAACAAGGTCAAGAAAGTGCTCAAGCAATACGAACCGCTGAAAAAGCTGGTTCTGCAGGGAAAAGGCGAGAGAATCCGTGCTCTGTTTGATCGGGACAATCTGCCACGACGCGAACAGGCCCTGCGCAACGCAATAAAAAGCAAAGGCCTCTGGCTGCGCTGACAGGATCGTTGTGCGCAGCCGGGCAATGGCCTACAGATTCCGCAAGACAGATACCAACAGGAGATTTTCAAGATGTCTGACGGCCCCACCTACGGTTTCGACACATTGCAAATTCATGCGGGCGCCCGCCCCGACCCGGCAACCGGTGCGCGCCAGACGCCGATTTATCAAACCACTGCTTACGTGTTTCGCGACGCAGACCATGCGGCGGCCCTGTTCAACCTGCAAGAGGTGGGGTTTATCTATTCGCGTCTGACCAACCCGACCGTCGCCGTGCTGCAGGAACGCGTTGCGACACTTGAGGGCGGCGTTGGTGCCGTTTGCTGCTCGTCCGGGCATGCAGCGCAGATCATGGCACTGTTCCCCTTGATGGGACCGGGCTGCAACGTGGTGGCCTCGACCCGTTTGTATGGCGGCACTGTCACGCAGTTCAGCCAGACGATCAAACGCTTTGGCTGGTCCGCCAAATTCGTGGACACCGATGATCTGGATGCAGTGAAGGACGCCATCGACGAAAACACCCGTGCAGTGTTCTGCGAATCCATCGCCAACCCTGGCGGTTACGTCACTGACATTCGTGCTCTGGCTGACATAGCTGATGCAGCAGGGATTCCGCTGATCGTCGACAACACCTCGGCCACGCCCTACCTGTGCCGTCCCATTGAACACGGTGCGACGCTGGTTGTGCATTCGACCACCAAATATCTGACAGGCAACGGCACCGTCACCGGGGGGTGCATCGTGGATTCAGGCAAATTTGATTGGTCCGCGAATGACAAGTTCCCGTCGCTGAGCGAACCCGAGCCCGCCTATCACGGCCTGAAGTTTCACGAGACCTTTGGTCCACTGGCCTTCACCTTCCACGGTATTGCCATTGGTCTGCGCGACCTAGGCATGACCATGAATCCGCAAGCCGCGCATTACACGCTGATGGGAATAGAAACATTGTCGCTGCGGATGGAGCGTCACGTTGAAAACGCCCAGAAAATCTCGGCCTGGCTCGAAGCGGATGATCGGGTGGAGTATGTCACCTATGCTGGCCTTCCGTCGTCGCCCTATAAAGACCGGGTCAAATCGCAATATCCGCGCGGTGCCGGTGCGCTGTTTACCTTTGCAGTGAAAGGCGGTTACGACGCCTGTATCAAGCTGGTCAACGCGCTGGAGATCTTCAGCCACGTGGCCAATCTGGGTGATGCACGCTCGCTGATCATCCATTCGGCCTCGACCACACACCGCCAATTGACCCCAGAACAGCAAGAAGCCGCAGGCGCCGGCCCAGGTGTTGTGCGTGTTTCCATCGGGATTGAAGACGCAAATGACCTGATCGCAGATCTTGATCAGGCCTTGTCCAAAGCAAGCGCCTGACAATGACCGGGCACGACACAAACGACCTTGGCCAACCCATCGGTTTACCGGTTTCAGGTGACTTTCCGCGCCCGACGCCGCCTTACACGCCGATGGAGGGACGCTTTTGTTCCGTCGTGCCCCTTGATGTGAACAGGCATGCGCCCGGGCTTTTTCGGGCGTTTGCAAATGACGGGGATGGTCGCAACTGGACGTACCTGCCCTATGGTCCGTTTGACAGTGAACCGGAGTTTGAAGGCTGGGCCCGCGCCAACTGCATGGACGCAGACCCGATGTTTCATACCGTTCTGGACGCCAACGACGTTCCGCTGGGCATGGCGTCTTACCTGAGGGTCGAACCCGTAGCAGGTTCGATCGAGGTCGGGCACATACATTTCTCGCCCCTTCTGCAACGCAAACCGCAATCGACTGAAGTCATGTACATGATGATGAAGCGGGTTTTCGACGAGCTGGGCTACCGCCGCTACGAATGGAAATGCGACGCGCTGAATGCTCCCTCACGCAATGCTGCTGACCGGCTGGGATTCACCTTTGAAGGGGTGTTTCGGCAGGCGACTCATTACAAAGGCCGTAACCGGGATACAGCGTGGTTTTCGATCATCGACACCGAATGGCCACGCATCCGAGATGCTTTCGAGGCCTGGCTGTCGCCGGATAATTTCGATGCGACGGGCCAGCAACGAAAGCCGCTGATGGCCCGCGTCAGGGATTAATCTTATTCCGAAATCTCGAATTCCATCGAGACACTGACAGAAACAGAAACCTCTCCGCCAGCAACGGGAACACCGCCTGCATCTGCCGCGCTGAAAGCACGCATCTCGGCCATGGGGCGGACACCAGCTGTTCGCTCCGAGATCGTCTGCACCGGGCCAAGTGTTACACCTGCCGCCTGCGCCAACTGTTCTGCCTTGGCGGTTGCCTCGCCGACGGCCTTGGCGCGCGCTTGCGACTCAAGCGGTTTGGGGTCCTGCATGCTAAAGCTCAGCCCGCCGAAATCATTGGCGCCGTCCTGAATGACCGCGTCCATGATTTTTCCCAATTGGGTCAGATCGCGCACGCGTACAAAAACACGGTTGGACGCCGTAAAGCCCGTGATTTCGGGCTTTTCCCCGTTCTGTCCGTGCCGTCCCGACCAGACAGGCGACAAGGACAAATCGCGGGTTTGAACGTCGCGATCTTCGATTCCCATCTCGGACAGTCGTGACAGGACCTTGGCAACCGCATCCGAAGTCGCCTGCATGGCGGCTCCCGCCTCTGTGTTTTCGTTGGTTACACCCAGCGTGATCGTCGCCATATCAGGCGCGACCTGCACAGTTCCGGTGGCATCGACGTTGATGCGACGTTCTTCCGCATTGGCAACTCCAGCGGCTGTGGCGGCTATCATCGCGGCAAGAAAAGCGAATGTCTTCAAAGCTATCACTCCAATTTGTTCTGTTCCAAGATGGGTTGGCGGGGCTTTGCCATACAAGGGGAGAGTTTGCCTTTTTCTTTCCCTCGGCGGGTTCCTGCTTTAATGTCGGTCTGCGAACGCAAAGTCGTTTGCATTGACGTTGATAATTATGGTTCCTCCGGATTATGAAACCTGCCTTTGCGCTGTCTTTTTCTACGACCGGAATAACACTGCATCACCATTCGGATGACGACTGGTTCGTCATCGGCACGATTCCTTTGGATGCTCCGGACCTGCCGGAGCAGATGCAGGCGTTGCGGGAAAAAGCGTTTGCGCTGGAAAACGATCTGAGCTGCAAGCTCGTGTTGCCAAAGGACCAAGTTCGGTATCTACAGCTTTCGACCGATGGGTTGCCACCGGAAGACCGGACTGGCCACATTGAGAGCGCTCTGACCGACGCCACGCCATATGCCTTGTCTGATCTGAGTTATGACAGCCAGACCAAAGGCGACACGACATATGTTGCCGCAGTAGCAGTTGAAACCCTGACTGAGGCGCGGAACTTTGCTTCGGACCATGGTTTTGTGCCGGTGGTCTTCAGTGCCGAAGAAGATGCAGTCGCGTTCCCACGAGAGGCGCTGTTTAGCGAAGATTCAGACAGGTCTGAGCTTCCGCAACCGAAAGATCGGCCGTTACTCGTGGAAACAAACGCGCCTGAACTGATCAAGGTTCCCGAAGTCCCAACGCATCCAATTGCGGGCACCCCCGCTCCTGACACGTTCCGCGCGCCGGAAGCATCCGTCAGTAAGGACGTCACTGCGACGACAGGTGCAAGCCGATATTCCATTCTGGCCTTTGCTGCCGTGGTTCTTGTCGGCGGTGTTGTTGGTGCTTGGCTGGCTTTGGGCTCCGACTCAGAACAGGATCAGGCGGAACTAAGCCCCGCACCAACCGAGGTATCGCCCGCTGAACCAGCGGCAGAGCCCGCGCCCCAACCAGATTCCGAAATTGCTGTACTTGAACCCCAGCAAGAGGTTGCTCCTGAGTTGGTTGAGGAAAAACCACAGGAGGTTCCGGCAGAAGCCGCCGAGGAGGAAACCGAAACACAGCCGGGTCTGACCGCCACAGATGCAGCTATTCTGGAAGCGCTCAAGGTTCCTCCTACTCCGGTTGAATCAGTTGCTCGGGATCCAGAAGCCCAGCAGGAAATCCAATCCGTTACCGGAATCAACACAACCGCTCCTGGTGCGTTGGACGTTCCGGTCGTCGTGGAACCGGGGGAGTTGTATCTGGCATCGCTCGACAAGTCCGATCTGTCCAGCGATGCCGTAGCCCTGCCTCCGGCGCTCAGTTTTGACACGGATGATCCGTTCAAACCGGACGTGTTGCCCGCTGTTGCCAGCACCCGGTTTGATCTGGATGAAGACGGCCTGGTCACGCCAACACCAGATGGCGCTATGAATCCGGACGGGATCGTCGTTTACCAGGGCCGCCCATCCAAGGTTCCGCCCGAAACACCGGTACGTTTTGAAGAGGAACCGGTAATCGAAGAGATCGACGACAGGTTGGCGGGTATTCGACCAAAACCACGTCCTACTGATCTGGTCGAGAGTTTTGAGCGCGGGCAATTAGGCGGTCGATCGCGGGAAGAGTTGGCGACGAAACGACCAAAAGCACGCCCTGAAAGCCTGCAGGTCCAGCCCAAAGTGGACGAAACGCCAACCGCATTGGCCGTGGTTCGTGTGCCCCGCCCCAAGTCGCGCCCGGCTGGTTTGGCCCCGGCCAAAACATCTGCTTCAAACAGTTCCAATCTGGGATCAACCGCTGCTTTGGATCAGAAATCCGACGACGACGGGTCGTTCCAACCAAAAACGGTTGCTCCCAAGATTCCGTCAACTGCCTCAGTGGCCCGTCAGGCGACAATCGACAATGCGATCAACCTGCGCCGCCTGAACTTGATCGGTGTGTACGGCACGCCCGCCAACAGGCGCGCTTTGGTTCGACTGCCCAGCGGGCGATATAAAAAACTGAAGGTCGGGGACCGCATTGACGGCGGCAAAGTCGTCGCCATCAGCGACAGCGAATTGCGCTATCAGAAAAAGGGCCGCAACGTGACGTTGGCCATGCCTCGAAGCTGACCAGACCGGTTTGGGTTTTGAAAGGACAAACGCGCCGGGGATTTAGGATCATTCCGGCGCGTTCGGTTTTCAGGATCAGGCCGTTGAAATCTCACCGCTTTCGATCTGTTCACGTTCGATCGATTCGAACAGCGCCTGAAAGTTCCCCTCACCGAAACCATCATCACCCTTGCGCTGGATGAACTCGAAAAAGATCGGGCCGATGACGGTCTTCGAGAAGATTTGCAACAGAATCCGGGTCTCGCCCCCGTCAACGACGCCTTCGCCATCGATCAGGATGCCGTGTTTCATCATCCGGTCCAGCGGCTCTTCGTGGTCAGCCACACGCGTTCTGGACATCTCGTAATACGCCTTGTTCGGGCCTGGCATGAATTTCAGGCCGTTCTCAGCAATCGCATCGGTCGAGGCGTAAATGTCGTCACTGCCGACAGCGATGTGCTGAATGCCTTCACCTTTGTATTTCTTAAGGTAGGACACGATCTGACCCGTTTCGCCGCGATCTTCGTTGATCGGAATACGGATACGACCACAGGGCGACGTCAGCGCGCGGCTGAACAGCCCGGTGAATTTACCCTGAATGTCAAAGAAGCGGATTTCGTGGAAATTGAACAGGTCGCCATAGAACTTGAACCACCTGTCCATGTTGCCCTTGTAGACATTGTGGGTCAGGTGATCGAGATAGAAGAACCCCTCGCCCCGAGGTTTGGATTCTGTGATCCACTCAAATTCCTGATTGTAGGGCGATGTATCATAATACTGATCGATGAAATAGATCAGCGATCCACCGATGCCCTTGATCGCAGGGACATTCATTGTTTTGTCGGCACCATCATATGGCTCTGCACCTTTTGACACGGCATGATCATATGCTTTTTGTGCATCGACGACACGCCATCCCATCGACGGGGCGCAGGGGCCGTGTTCGGCCACGAACTTGTCGGCGAAACTGTTGGGATCGGCATTCAGGATATAGGTGACGTCCCCCTGCTGCCACAGCTCGACAGCGGGTTTGTCCTTGTGCCGGGCCACCAGATCGAACCCCATCTTGGCGAAAAGATCGCGCAGCTCCTGCGGCTCGGGGTGAGAGAATTCGACGAATTCAAACCCATCGGTACCGGCAGGGTTTTCTTCGCTGATGACAGATTTCGGGGCGTTATGCGGGAAAGGACCCATGGCGCGTCTCCTTCAAAAACTGGAATTTCTTTGCTGATTCAAAAATACGACTTATCTGCCGCTGTTTCTGCGCATTGTTTTCGTGTAAACTGGCAATCAACGCGTAAACCACGCATCAAAGTTAATAATGTCAGGATTCTTCCGCACATGCTGGACGCAACCGACACACGACTGCTTTCCGCCCTGCAAAAAGACGCGCACCTGACGGCCCATCAACTGGGTGAGATGCTGAACCTGTCACCCAGTCAAGCGGGACGTCGCCGACAACGGCTTGAGGCCGAGGGTTACATCACAGGTTATGCTGCCCGACTGGACCCGCTGAAACTGGGCTTGCAGGTGCAAGGGTTTGTTCAGGTTCATCTGGGCACTCATGGCCCCGAACAATCCGCAAGTTTTGCCCGCATGGTCGACACCCGGCCTGAGATTACAAGCGCCTGGACGATGACAGGAGAGGCAGATTACCTGCTGCACATCTATTGTGACGATCTTTCCGCCCTCAACAGCTTGCTACATCAGGTCATCCTGCCCCATCCTGCTGTTGCAAGGGTCCAAAGCCAGATCGTAATGGACCAATTGAAACGCGACGCCCCCCTGCCCACCTGAACGGGCCCGAGAGGACACCTATGGACGATTTCTTATACCAGGCTTCGATCTATCTTGCCGCGGCTGTGATCGCCGTTCCCCTGTCTGCACGACTGGGGTTGGGTTCGGTTCTTGGTTATCTGGCCGCCGGAATCATAATAGGCCCCGTTCTTGGGCTTGTTGGTGCGGAAACCGAAAACCTTCAGCATGTCGCCGAATTCGGCGTGGTGATGATGCTGTTCCTGATCGGTCTGGAGCTGGAGCCGCGCGCCCTGTGGGATATGCGTGACAAGCTATTGGGTCTGGGCGGCTTGCAGGTATTGCTTTCCACAGCAGCAATTGCTGCCGTTGCGATTTATGCCAACCACCCGTGGTCGGTTGCCTTGGCGGTTGGGTTGACTTTGTCGCTATCGTCAACCGCGATCGTCCTTCAGACCTTATCGGAAAAGGGCCTGATGCAGACAAATGGCGGGCGGGCGACGTTTTCGGTACTGCTGACACAAGACATCGCAGTCATTCCGATACTGGCCATGCTTCCTCTACTGGCCCTTCCGGCCATGCCTCATATCGAATCGGATGGTTCAATTGACCGAGGGGTCAGTGATCTTCAAAGCGCGGGCCATCACAGCCTTTCTCTGGTTGAAGGGCTACCGGGCTGGGCCGTCACACTGGTCACGATTGGCGCAGTGGTGTTTGTCATTCTGGCCGGTGTCTATCTGACCCGCCCTCTGTTCCGTTTCATCCACGCAACCCATCTGCGCGAGATGTACACCGCACTGGCGCTGATGATTGTGGTGGGCATCTCCTTCCTGATGACCTTGGTCGGTCTGTCACCTGCTCTGGGCGCATTTTTGGCGGGCGTTGTTCTGGCGAGCTCGGAATTCCGACACGAGATGGAGAGCGACCTTGAACCTTTTAAAGGTCTGTTCCTCGGGTTGTTCTTTATCACGGTCGGCGCCGGGATCGACATCGGGTATTTCTTCGATGACCCGCTGGATCTGATCGGCCTGGCGCTGCTTGTGATCTTGGCCAAGGGGATCATTCTCTTTCTGGTTGGCAAAGCGTTCAAACTGCGTGGGCGCGATCACTGGCTGTTCACCCTCGGGTTGGCGCAAGCCGGTGAGTTCGGTTTTGTTTTGCTGGCATTCTCGACACAGCAGAATGTCATCCCGCCGGATCTTTCACAGAAACTACTGATGATCATTGCGCTTACAATGCTGATCACACCGCTTCTGTTCATCATCTATGACGTCCTGTTCCGAAAGATGGGCGATACGTCGGCGATCCCGGAACCGGACGAGATAGACGAAAAAGGCCCCGTCATCATCGCCGGTATCGGTCGGTTTGGGCAGATCGTGAACCGGCTTGTGCAGGCCAGCGGTTTCAAGACAGTCGTTCTGGACCACAACATCGAAACCATCCAGTTGATGCGCCGGTTTGGCGTCAAAGGGTTTCTGGGCGACCCTACCCGCCCCGAACTGCTGCGTGCAGCGGGATTGGAGAAGGCCTCTGTCCTTGTGGCCGCGATGGATGATCGCAAACAGGTCACACGGCTTGTCGGCTATGCCCGTCGCCAGCGCCCTGACCTGCACATCGTCGCGCGCGCGCGCGACCGGACCCATGTTTACGAGCTGTATCAGGCCGGTGCCAATGACATCGTGCGCGAATTGTTCGATGGCTCGCTACGAGCGGGCCGCTATGTCCTGGAGAATATCGGGCTGAGCGAATATGAGGCTGCGCAGGCGGAGCAGACCTTTTACCACCACGACCGAACGTCTGTTCGCGATCTGGCCGAGCTATGGGTGCCCGGCATGCCAACAGCGGAAAACAAAAAGTACATCGAACGGGCGCAGAAGCTTGAAAAGGATTTGGAAACCGCACTGTTGGAGCTTGCGGAAGAACACGCCAAAAAATCGGCCTGACCCAAACCACTGCCCGGGTCAGGCAGGTAATTAACCGTCGGAAACCCCTGCCTCGGCAAAGGTTGCCATGCCGGAATGGCAGGCCACGGCGCTTTTGAGAATGTTGATCGCCAGTGTCCCGCCGGATCCTTCACCAAGCCGAAGACCGAGGCTCAGCAACGGTTCCTTGCCTAGATTCGCTAACACAGCGCCATGCGCTGCCTCGGCGCTTTGGTGGCCAGCCACGGTATGATCCAGCGCGCTATCTGAAAGCTTCGAAAGGCAGGCAGCGGCAGCAGAACAGATGAACCCGTCCAGGATCACCGGAATGCGCAATACCCGTGCAGCCGCAATCGCTCCGGCCATTGCCGCAATCTCGCGCCCTCCGAGGCAGCGCAGGATTTCCAGACCATCCTCTGACGCGTGCATCGCCACGCCTTCGGCCACAACGCGGGTTTTGTTGGCCAGCCCTGCGTCATCCACACCTGTCCCGCGGCCCGTCCAATCGGACGAGTTACCACCGAACAGCGCGCATGCAATAGCGGCGGCAGGAGTGGTGTTGCCAATACCCATCTCGCCGACAACCAACAGATCAGCCTGCGGGTCGACAGCCTGCCACCCGGTACGTAAGGCTGCCAGAAGCTCTTCCTCGGTCAGAGCCGGAGCTTGCGTGAAATCTGCGGTCGGTTTGTCCAGATCCAGCGCGTGCACATCCATCTTTGCACCCGCCGACTTGGCCAGTTGGTTGATGGCTGCGCCGCCATGTTCGAAATTCATTACCATCTGCACAGTCACTTCCGGCGGAAAAGCCGATACGCCCTGCGCTGTGACACCGTGGTTTCCGGCAAATACTATGACTTGAGGTGCCCTGATTTGCGGGCGGGCATCCCCACGCCATCCTGCATACCAGATTGCCAGATCTTCGAGCCGCCCAAGTGCACCGGGCGGTTTGGTCAGTTGTCCATTGCGCTCGTCCGCGCCTTGCACCGCAGCGGCATCCGGATCCGGAGCCGCCGTAAGGGCAGCGCGGAACGCGTTCAAATCATTCAGTTCAGGCAACATGAAAGCCTCATTGCATCAGAGTGGTCCTGTGTGTTTAACCGAAGCATTGAATCCAACAAGACCCCGAAAGGCACGGGTGTGCAAAAAAACGACACGAAACCCTATTCCCTGTGGGATATTCCGCTGGCGCTGGTGCTGCTGACCCGCCTGCCCGTGCCCCGATTGCCCGAACCGGTGTTCGCGCGGCAAGCACAGGCGGCGTGGGCCTTCCCTGTTGTCGGGTTGGTTGTCGGAGGGGTCGCCTGCTTAGTGGGATGGCTGGCAATGGTTATCAATCTGCCCCTTTTTGTTGCTGCGACACTGCTGGTTGCGACATTAATCATGATGACGGGCGCGATGCATGAAGACGGTTTGGCCGATACTTTCGACGGCTTCTGGGGAGGTTTTACCCCTGAGCGTCGACTGGAGATCATGAAAGACAGCCACATCGGAACTTATGGCGTTCTTGCGCTGATGATCTCACAGGTTTTGCGTGTTTCCGCAGTCGCCGCGCTTTTGGCGACCGGATCGATCTGGGCAATTCTGGCAGCCTGCGTATTCTCACGCGCCCTGATGCCGGTATTGATGGCATCCCTGCCAAGGGCCAGAAAATCCGGCCTGAGCCATTCGGTTGGAACGCCCGGAACAATTTCGGTCGGCGTATCCGTGGGCATGGCTATTCTGATAGCCGTTTTCCTGTGCGGAAGCCCCGCTGTTGGCGCCATTATCTTTGCGACCTTGATCATAGTCGTTTTGGCGGCGGTCGCGCGGAAAAAGATCGGTGGTCAAACCGGGGACATACTTGGCGCATCGCAACAACTGGCCGAAATCGCGTTTCTGCTTGCCCTCAGCGCACAGATTTAAGACACGCCGCCTGTTTCGATCCGCAACGTGCAACCGCAGTGCTTGCAATGGACGGCGTCGGGGTCGTGTCTGTACAGCCCGCAGCTTGGGCATTTGTGACGTACTTTCTGCGGCATGAATATCGCCTGTGCCAGACGGACAAACAGCGCAACGCCGACCACCATTATGAAAACCGAAAACAGCTTTCCCCAAGGGGTGGCCAGCGTTATATCCCCGAATCCGGTCGTGGTCAGCGTCGCCATGGTGAAATACAACGCATCTATATAAGGCGTTTGGGCTTCTTCAGGAATAAAAAACACCAAAACCGCGGTAGAAGTAGCGAAGACGAAGACCATCAGATTGATTGCGGCAATCACTGCATCTTCATGCGTTCGAAAAAAATGGCTGTCGCGCCGCAGATCCCTGAGCAAATGGTATGAATGGATCAGGCGCAAGGCGCGTAAAATCCTCAGGAAAGCCAGATTTCCCGTCAGGAAAGGATCCAGGACCAACGAGATGATAACAACGATATCCGCCAGCGTGTAAACTTGGCGCAGTAGTTTCCGCCGGTCTTTTGATATCCAAAGCCGTGCAGAGAAATCCAGCGAAATCAAAAATCCGATCAACAGGCTTGCGAAGGTCACACTGGGCCCGTGCGGGATGTGCGCTGTCGCGACAAAGAAAACGATTGTCACAACGTCGAACAGGATCAGCGCATACCGAAACCAGACCGAAACCGGGTCATGCCCAATGTACAGATATCTCACTGTCTGCTTCATGTCCGCCCTATAGCTTGCTGCAGATACAGTGAAATTAACGCCACTTGGACAATTCACCAAGCCACGGAAAAGGCCGCCCCAATCTGGAGCGGCCCAACTTGTTTAATCGCCTCGATCACGCAGCGCGAGAGGTCAGAACTTCGTCCACCTGTTTGGCAGCAGAAACTTCACCAGCACCTGATACGGCCGCAACCTCGCGGGTCAGACGTTCCAGGGCGGCCTCATACAACTGACGCTCGGAATAGCTCTGCTCGCGCTGGTCATCGGTGCGGTGCAGATCGCGGACCACTTCGGCAATCGAAATCAGATCGCCCGAGTTGATCTTCTGTTCGTACTCTTGTGCGCGACGGGACCACATGGCACGTTTTACCTTCGCCTTGCCTCTCAGCGTTCTCATCGCCTGACTGATCACGTCTGGCGAACTGAGCGAACGCAGGCCGGATTCTGTGACCTTGTTGGTCGGCACGCGCAGTGTCATCTTGTCTTTCTCAAATGAGATGACGAACAGCTCCAGAGAGAACCCCGCGACATCCTGTTCTTCGATCGAGATGATCTGGCCTACGCCGTGTGCAGGGTAGACAACATAGTCGTTCGGGCGGAATTCGAGCTTTTTCGACTTTGTCATTCAGTTTCTTCCTTGGTTACGGATCGGGACACAAGACAACAAAAACACCACATGCGGGGACTGTTTCAGCCCCGTCAGGCGGCGATATTGTCATAAAGTCAAGTCTCCAAAGTGAGCATACTTGTGGAGCGCATCCCAATCTCGGTCATCATACAGGGTAAGAGTATATCACAAAAATAAGACACCCGAAAGTTTACCTTACGGGAATTTTTCATATTCATCCTGCTTTCAGCAGGTTATATCGCGTTCCCTACACTGCAAACAGGATTGCGAGAGCGAATCGCTTAACCGCCTTCGCCTGGTGCTTCAGAGAAATACTTCTCCATTTTACCCTCTTCACCATCGCGTTCTTCCGCGTCGGGCAGCGGGTCTTTCTTGGTCACAATCACCGGCCATTGCTCCGAGAACTTGCGATTGAACTCGACCCACTGCTCCATTCCCGGCTCAGTATCCGGGCGGATCGCGTCGGCCGGGCATTCCGGTTCGCAAACGCCGCAATCGATGCATTCGTCAGGATGAATGACCAGCGTGTTCTCACCTTCATAGAAACAGTCCACCGGACACACTTCGACGCAGTCGGTGTATTTGCAGGCGATACAGTTTTCAGTGACAACATAGGTCATGATCGGATTCCCGTTTGCGGTTTGAGCGACTAGCTAATTCAGTCTGGCCCACTCTTCAAGATAGGATCAGCGATCTTCTGTGCGAGAAAGATCAAGAGCACGACGAACTTTCTTGGTTGGGCGACCCTTTCCTTCGAACCCCGGGTTTCTTGGAGAAACGTCTTGTTTTTCGGTCATGTCGGCGAACAGCGTTTGCGCCTCGGGTGCAGGACCACGGCGGTCCCCCAGTTTTTTGACGCGAACAACACGAACGATTCGGCCTTGTGGAAAGGTCAAAACGTCACCAGGGGCCACGGCTTGCGCCGGTTTCAGCACCCGGTTTCCGTTCAGCCTGACATGGCCGCCGCTAACCTGTTTGGCAGCCAGGCTGCGGGTCTTGAAGAACCGCGCCTGCCACAACCATTTGTCGATCCGCAGCTTGGCCTCGGCCATCTCGGGTCAGTTGCCGTCCTTCAAACCCATCAGCGCTGCTGCGAACGGGTTGTCGGGATCAATGGCCTTTTCCTTCTTTGGAGGCCGTGACGAGAAGGTTTTGGCCCCCTGAGGTTTGCCCCCCTTCTTGCCATGCGGTTTGCCGCGACCATCCTGTGGTTTGCTACGCGGTTTGCCCTTGCCCTGCCCCTGCTCGCGACGCGGGGCGCGGTTGGGTTGGCGCTGACGGGCCCAGGTGAAAGTATAAAACACTTCAACCTCGGGCTCATCCGACGCAGGTTCCGCTGCACGATCTTCCACGGAAGCCTCGGCTGGCGCCTCGGTGCTGTCGGTGGCCTCGGTCGACCCCTCGGCGGGGGCCGCAGTTTCCTCGCTAACCGCTTCGGGTGCCAAAGTTTCTCCGGTGACAGATTGCTCAGTCGTGTCCGCCGCAGGTTGTTCGGCGGTTTCAACAGGTGCCGGTTTGACCTTTTCGCGCTCACCGCGCTCGGCTTTGTAGCCCAGCCCCTGCATCAGGTCAGCAAACTGTTCCAACGTCATGCCAGTGATCGACAGCATGTCGGGCTTGGCTTCAAACCCGCCGCGGCTGTCTTCGGCGCGCAGCATGTCAGCCAGTCGTTCCAGCATGTCGATCCGGATCGAGCGTTCGCCCGCATTACGGTAGCCACACATGGTGTCGTAGCCCTCTGGCGCGCCTTTGGCGACCGGCACTGTGACCAGACCCGGGGGCGGCGCATCAGGGAATTCCTGCAACCCACCGGCCAGCGCCCAGAGCACCAGACGTAGGCGTGTCGGCGCGGGTTTCAACAACAGCGGCATGAAGATGGTGAACTGACCGAACCGAATGCCATGCTTGCGCAATGCGCCACGGGCGTCCTGATCAAGGTCTTTGACATCTTGCGCGACGGCGCCACGGGGTAGCACACCCAGTGCTTCGACCATGCGGAAGGCGAAGCCTTTGGCCAGACCGGTCAATTCTTCATCGCGCGACAGGTTCAGCAGCGGTTCGAACAGGGCCGCGACCTTGCGGTCAATGAAATGCTGCAGGCGGCGCTGAACTTTCTGTTCTACATCCGGGCCTGCGGCCTCATCCACAAAGACCTCGACCATGGGCTTAAGCGGTTCGGCCCCGGCAACCAGTTTGCCAACGGCATATTCGCCCCACATCAGGCCACCCTGATCGGTAAAATCAATTTCGGTATCGGGCGCATTGTAGAAGCGATCGGCGCGCAGATGGAATTGCGGCGCGAGTGCTTGCAAGGACGCCGATTTCAGAGCTTTCGCCTCGGTTCCCTGCGCGCTTTTGTCCGGCGTGAACCGGAACCCTTCCAGACGACCGACGAATTCGCCTTCGACGGTCACTTCACCCTTGTCATTTACTTCGGCCAAAAGGGCCTCCTTCTGTTTGAGCCGGCGCAGCAAAACGGATGTACGCCGGTCCACAAATCTTTGCGTCAGACGCTCATGTAGTGCGTCAGACAGTCTGTCTTCTACAGTGCGCGTTTCGTCACGCCAATGTGATTCGTCACGAACCCATTCTTTTCGCTGCGCAACATATGTCCATGTGCGAATATATGCCAATCTTTTAGATAGAGCGTCGATATCGCCCTGGGTTTGATCAATCCGCCGGATCTGCCGCGCCAAGAAATCGTCGGGAATGCTGCCGCGCTCGTGCAGGTGGCCATAAATCACCTCAAGCAAACTCGCGTGTTCTGCATGGCTGATACCGCGAAAATCAGGAATTCTGCACACATCCCACAACAATCGGATGGACGGACCGTCGCTTGCGCGAGCTACGACTTCGGTCACTTGCGACAGCGATTTGAGTGCGTTCAGGTCGTCAGCGGGGCGAGCTTTGATCAAGTGTACGTCATCCGGGCTGACTTCCAGCGAGTTGATCAGTGCGTCAATCGAGCCGTACCTGAGGGCAGCATTCCGCCAGTTCAGTTTTTTCATCGGCGTAAAGCGGCTGTCCATAATCGCCTGCGCCAAACCTTCGTCCAGCGGTGGGGCCTCTCCGGTCACACCAAAGGTGCCATCGGACATGCCGCGTCCGGCCCGGCCAGCAATTTGCGCCAGTTCATTCGGGGCAAGCGGGCGCATCCGGCGCCCGTCGAATTTGGTCAAGGATGAAAACGCCACGTGGTTTACATCCAGATTAAGCCCCATCCCTATCGCATCTGTGGCAACCAGATAATCGACCTCGCCATTCTGATAGAGATCGACTTGCGCATTCCGTGTACGGGGGCTGAGCGCACCCATAACCACCGCCGCGCCACCCTTTTGGCGGCGCAATAGTTCGGCAATCGCGTAAACGTTTTCTACCGAGAACCCGACGATGGCGCTGCGCGGGGGCATCCGGCTTATTTTCTTGGAGCCCGAGTAAACCAGTTGCGACATCCGCTCTCGCCGCACAAACTGCGCCTCTGGCACCAGCGCTGCAATCGCACTGCGTATGGTGTCCGACCCCAGAAACAGCGTTTCATGCGTACCACGTGACCGCAGCAGCCGATCTGTAAACACATGTCCGCGCTCGGGATCTGCGCACAGCTGGATTTCATCGATCGCAACAAAATCAGCGCCCATGCCTTCCGGCATCGCCTCAACCGTGCACACCCAGTATTGGGCTCGAGGTGGCACGATACGTTCTTCGCCCGTGACCAGAGCCACAACAGAAGGACCCCGTATGGCGACGATCTTGTCATAGACCTCGCGTGCCAGAAGGCGCAGCGGCAGGCCGATCACACCGGTCCGGTGCCCCAGCATGCGTTCGATCGCGTAGTGGGTTTTTCCTGTGTTTGTCGGGCCAAGCACGGCCACGATTCGGGATGACCCGTTCACTTTTGCCCCCTGCCCGGACCTTAAAGAGCCTTGCCTTCGATCTGAGGCTTCAGGCGATTCACGGCATTGGTTACTTCTTCGTGATGGGGATGTATAGCCAATGCGCGGGAATAGGCTTCATAGGCCTCTTCGGGTTGGCCAACCACTTCGAATATCAGGCCAAGGCCGTATATCGCTTCGTAATTGTTGGGGTTCAGCGTCAACGCATGTTCCAGATCTGCAGCGGCCATTCCAAACCGCTCGACCCCGAAAAAGGCTGACGCGCGCAGATGCCAGCCTTCGGCGAAGTCAGGAGCATGATCCGTCAGTGCAGTCAGATGATCAAGTGCAGCGTCCACGTCGCCGTCATCCAACGCTTCACGGCCCCGTTCCAGCAACAGATCAGCAGATGCCGAACCGGATTGTGACCACAGGGCCTGTAACTGCCGATCCAGGGCAAATGCCTGCTCCGGCGTCGACTCGGCAAGTTTCTGCAACAATTCACCCTCGTCCCTTGAATCCGCCTGTTGCGCAAAGCAACTGGTGGAAAACATGACTAGGACGGCAAGTGCCGCGACGGTACCTTTGAGATTGTGGTTTGCAATGCTCATAACAATAGTCAGTGTAGCGTTGCGACCGGGGATGTCCATTCACGGCGCACTAACAATATGAGGAAAAGCATGAGCGAGATTCTTGAAAAGGCAGCAGCCGCGCTGAATGAAAAACTGGAAGGCGGCGCGTTTGATGCCTCGGCCAAGTTTGCTATCGCCGATCTGGGCGCAATCGTTTTGGACGCAGACGGTGCACGGGTCAGCGACGACGACGCTGAAGTTACCCTGAGCGCTGACGCCGATACGTTCGAGCAGATCCTCAGCGGCGAACTGAATCCCACAGGTGCTTTCATGTCGGGCAAGCTGAGCGTCGATGGCGACATGGGTGTTGCCATGAAACTTGCATCGGTGCTGGCCTGATGAAACTGACGCCGGCCCCTTTGTTTGAAGACGTGGCCGGCGGACCCGCCGGTGGAAAAGCCCACTGGTTGACGACGTCTGACCAAAAACGCATCCGCGTTGGTCACTGGCTTCCGAACGGCAAGGCACATGGCACAGTCATGTTGTTCCCCGGACGTACTGAATACATCGAAAAATATGGCCGTACGGCTGGCGAATTCACGGATCGTGGTTTTGCGATGCTGGCCGTCGACTGGCGTGGTCAGGGTCTTGCGGATCGATTGCTGGATGACGCTCGGGTCGGCCATGTCGATCACTTTACCGATTACCAGCACGACGTTCAGGCGACTCTGGATCTTGCCAATGCTCTGGACCTGCCGAAACCGTGGTACGTAATCGGGCATTCGATGGGCGGCGCAATCGGGTTGCGCGCCGTCATCGAGAAAGGGTGCTTTGCCGCATGCGCCTTCACGGGCCCGATGTGGGGAATTTTCTTCACGCCAGTCATGAAGCCGCTAAGCCGCGTGACCGCCTATTGGGGCACCGCGCTTGGCCTTGGTGAACGAACGCCACCGACGACAACGTTAGAAAGCTATGTGCTGTCACAACCGTTCGAGGGGAATGTTCTGACCCGCGATCCTGATATGTACAGGATGATGCAGGAACAGTTGAACGCACATCCCGAACTGGCACTTGGTGCGCCTTCAAACCTGTGGCTGCGCGAGTCTCTGGACGAATGTGCATGGTTGATGGAACAGCCCGCCCCCGAAACACCCGGCCTGACATTTCTGGGCAGCCATGAGCAAATCGTGGATCGCAAGGCCATACGGGCTCGTATGGCCAATTGGCCAAACGGGACGCTGATCGAAATCCCGAACGGCGAACACGAGGTGTTGATGGAAGCACCGGACGTTCGGGGACCGGTTCTGGACCAGCTTGCCTCGCATTTCCTGGCCACCCAATCCAACGGTGCGTCCAAGCTGGTTTCCTCGTAAACCCTCTCACCTTTGGGATTGGCCGCTTGTGATCCGGGCGCGCCAGCCCTAGATGTTTGCAAAAGCAGTCTACAAAAGGTGATCCATGCGCAACCTTCCCTTTCCTGTCCTTGACGCAAACGCAATGGGCGGCGCCGACAATTTGGGCAACCTTCCGGAATGGGATCTGAGCGATCTCTACGCATCGGAAACCGCACCCGAGTTGGAGCGCGATCTAGAATGGTTGGAAGGCGAATGTGCCGCCTTTGCTGCTGACTATGAAGGAAAGTTGGCAGAATTGGACGCTGCCGACTTACTGACCTGCGTGCAGCGCAATGAAAAGATCAACTCGATCGCGGGTCGGATCATGTCCTTTGCCGGTCTGCGGTATTATCAGCTGACCACCGACGCAGAACGGGCCAAATTCCTGTCCGACATGCAGGAAAAAATCACCGTTTTTACCACTCCGCTGGTGTTCTTCACGCTCGAGATCAACCGCATCGAAGACGATGTGCTGAAAGCGCATTTCGAAGCCAACGCAGATCTTGCCCGGTACGAGCCCGTGTTCCGTCGCGTACGCGCGATGAAACCCTATCAGCTGTCTGATGAGCTTGAGAAATTCATGCACGATCTGGGCGTGGTCGGCGACGCGTGGGAGCGTCTGTTCGATGAGACCATTGCCGGTCTGACGTTTCACGTCGGCGGTGATGAGTTGAATATCGAAGGCACCCTGAATCTGCTGACCGAACAGGATCGTTCCAAACGTGAGGCAGCGGCGCGTGAATTGGCTTCGGTCTTTCAGGAGAACGTCAAAACCTTTGCCCGTGTTCACAATACGCAAGCCAAAGAGAAAGAAATTGTCGACCGCTGGCGCAACATGCCAACCGCTCAGACCGGGCGTCATTTGTCGAACGATGTCGAACCCGAAGTGGTCGAGGCCCTGCGCGAGGCGGTCGTGGCCGCCTATCCCAGGCTGAGCCATCGTTACTATGAATTGAAGCGCAAATGGTTGGGGCTGGACGTCATGCAGGTCTGGGACCGCAACGCGCCGCTGCCGATGGAAGACACACGCATTGTCAATTGGGACGACGCCGAAAAAACGGTGATGGATGCCTATGACGCCTTTGACCCGCGCATGGGCGAAATCGCGGCCCCTTTCTTCTCGAAAGGCTGGATCGATGCTGCGGTGAAGCCGGGCAAGGCGCCGGGTGCTTTTGCCCACCCAACAGTTACTGATGTCCACCCTTATGTGATGCTCAACTATCTGGGCAAACCACGCGACGTAATGACCCTGGCGCATGAGCTGGGCCATGGTGTCCACCAGGTACTGGCCGCTGATCAGGGTGAGATGCTGTCATCAACTCCGCTGACGCTGGCCGAAACCGCCTCGGTCTTTGGTGAGATGCTGACCTTCCGCAAGATGCTGGACAAGGCCGAAACCCCTGAACAGCGCAAGGTGTTGCTGGCAGGCAAGGTCGAGGACATGATCAACACGGTGGTCCGCCAGATCGCCTTCTACGATTTCGAATGCAAGCTGCACGCCGCCCGTCGCGAAGGCGAGTTGACCCCGGATGACATCAACGCCCTTTGGATGAGCGTTCAGGCCGAAAGCCTTGGCCCCGCATTTGAATTCATGGACGGGTACGAGACCTTCTGGGCCTATATCCCGCACTTCGTGCATTCTCCCTTCTACGTCTATGCCTATGCCTTTGGCGATGGCCTCGTGAACGCGCTTTATTCCGTTTACGAAAGCGGCGCGGACGGGTTCGAGGAAAAGTATTTCGACATGCTCCGCGCCGGTGGCTCCAAGCATCACAAGGAATTGCTGGCCCCGTTCGGTCTGGACGCCAGCGACCCAAAGTTCTGGGACAAGGGCCTTTCGATGATCTCGGGCTTTATTGACGAGCTGGAGGCGATGGAGGGCTGAGACGCCCTCGACAGAGGGTGGTGACATCTGCCTTGTGGAAAAACCTGCCATGCCCGGCAATGTCGCACCCAAGGGGCTCTTGAATGCCCTCTACGCGGGACAAAGTGGGCCTTTGCTACGCAAGCACCAGGGTCTGCTTTGGTTGGCAGACTCAAAATGTCCAAACGATAACTTGTCGACTTCAACTTCTTTTAGGGGCTACTTATTTTGAACTTGAGCGAAGCTAAGGAAATCTCGATTTGCAAAATAATACATCTAACGACGAGCGGTTGCGCAGCTTAGATCAACTCGCTTTGTTGGTCGAAAAACGGTCTTTAGCCGACTATGATTTCAAACGGGCAACAGGATCGCTCGCTCAAGACTTGGAATTTATTTCCGATGCACTTCGCCGTGACACGACCGTATGGAAATTGAACAGGGCATTTCATGCTGTTCATGCACCAAGTTTTCTAGCGGTTATGTCGATGTTGGATAACATCGACGAAATGAAGTCGGTCAATGAAGACGAACGGCACCAGATTTACACTTCGATCAATCGTGCTGCACAGTTGGCATCCTCTGCGCGTGAACGGATCGAACAATCTGCGCTTACTGAGGCCAAGGTTGAACTGAGCGTGCTGGCCAACTATGCGCCGACGACCACACAGGAATTCAAGAAAGCGTCGCTCTTCGAACGTACTCGCGATGGCGTTTTGTCGGCCTCCAACACCACCCTGCAAAAGGCTAAGATCAGCGTTGAATCCGTTCCAAACGTGGTTGGAGCGCTGAAAGATGGTGTTTCGACATCTCTTGAACGCGCGAACGCCGTCCCAATACTAGCATCCAATTTGCACCGGACGTTGGGCGGAATGATGTCAGATAACATCACAAAGCCAATTGGAATGCGACTACAGGCCAGCGGCAAAGCACTCACGCACGGGGCAGGTGCTGGTGTTGGTTTTGGCGTTATGGCCGCAGTTCTGTTTCCTCCTTTACTTCCGGTCAGCGCTGGAGCAGCAATTCTAGTAGCGATGCGGTCTTGGCGTAAGGAAATGCAAAAGGCTCAAATGCTCAGCGGACGAGAGCGGGATGAACGGATTGCCGAACTAAAGGCAGAAAGGGACGCAGCCCTTCTTCAACTAACGAACGGTGCGCCTTCGGTTCAGATGGAAAACGAGGACCTTAGCTTGACGCTCGATGCCGAGACCGGAGAAGCGGACGCACTCATTTTGAAAGGGGAGCACGCAGGACGAACATGGTCTGATTTATCCCCTCTAGAAAAAGCCGAAACCGTTTCACTGTTTGCTCAGGGAGCCGATGCTCTTTTGAAGATTCTCGAATTTGGGAGCGAAAATCTCTAACTTCGCGAGAAGACTGCCGACATTCGTACAAAGCGCCGCATTCGATACTAAGGGCTCATAACAGCCATACCCGAGGTCACTTCAACTGACTGTCTTTCGACCCCCGCCGATTGACGCCGCCACGCGCCTTGAACGCGCCATCGCGCTCTTGTTGGCAATCCAGGCACAGTTTCGCGCCCGGCAGTGCAATACGTCGCTTTTCAGGAATCGGCTCTTCACACTCGGCACAATGGGTCAGGCTTTCGCCCTGGGGCCGCTTTTGCGCCTGCATCCGCGCCAATTCATCTGAAATCGACGCTTCGATCTGTTCGCTTACAGCGCCGTCGCGTGACCAACCTCCGGCCATGGGTCATCTCCTGGACTTGTGACACTCAGGATAGCTGAGCCATTGGGAACAAGGCAAGTTACAGCGAAACGGCACCTTCGAACACACGATCAATTACCTCTTGTGTCCCGCGAGAGAACTCCAGCGGACAGGGGTATTCTACCCCCTCCCGGATCGACCGGCAGAAGGCCTCGACCTGCAGCTTGTAATGGTCTGCTCCGGGAAACCGGGTGACCTGAACCTCAAGCCCAGGGCGATGCAACTCGACGCGTGCCTCGCCGAACACACGCGCATTGAACGGGGTCGTCAGACGGATCAAACCTGCCTCACCATGAAACACCATCTCCTGATGGGGATGCATCCGAATGGACACGTAGCTGGAATAGGTGAACCCGGGGAATTGCGCCCGAATTTCGGTAAAGATGTCGATATCATCCTGCCAACGGATTGCGGACTTTACCGAGACAGGCTCTTGCCCGGTTGCAAAGCGGACTCCGCCGATCACGTAGACACCGATGTCGCGCAATCCGCCGCCGCCCGTTTCAGCACGGTTTCGAATGTTCGTTGTATCTGCGCGATTGTCGAAACTGAACGCACCGGTCACGTGCACCAAATCTCCGATGGCACCATCAGCGATCAGTTTCCGCGCGAGCTGCCATTGGGGATGATGCACGATCATGTAAGCCTCGGCAGCAAGCAGGCCGCTTTGGTCCCGCTTTTGGATCAATGCGTCGAACTCATCCGCCTTCATCGTCATAGGTTTTTCGCACAGAACATGCTTGCCTGCGTCCAGCGCCTTCAGGCTCCATTCCGCATGCATATGGTTCGGCAGCGGTATATAGACAGCATCGACACCGGAATCTGCCAACAGCGCGTCATAAGAGTCATACACCTGCGCATCCGGGCAAAAGGACAAGAACGGATCTGCTTTGGCCGCATCCGAGGTTGCCAAAGCAGCCAATCGCGCGCCGTTCGCAGCATGAATAGCAGGGGCCATGTACTCGCGCGCAAATTTTGCGGCACCCAATACGCCAAATTGAACTGGTTTGTGCATTCCGCTCTCCTGACTTGCTAGTTTGCAAATTGCGCGGTCCCCAAGAGTTTCCGAGGGCGTGACCTGACAAAATATCATCAATGCAAAACTGTTCATTCTCGTAACATAGCTTCCGACCCGCTGCCACTTTTTCAAGCCTCAACATCAGATGCAGTCAACGTCGACTCAAAAAGAAAACGCCCCCTGATCAACAGGAGGCGAACTTCATTCACATAAACAGCGATCAACCATTTCGCGGGGCCGGCGAGGCAGATGGAACCGTCAGTTGGCTCCCAGCATGCCTTTTTCCCGCGCGAGATCCCGCATTTTCTTTTGCAGTTTCTCGAACGCACGCACTTCGATCTGGCGAATACGTTCGCGGCTGACATTGTATTGCGTACTGAGATCTTCCAGCGTCACTGGTTGATCCAGCAATCTGCGCTGGGTCAGAATGTCCTTTTCACGGTCATTCAAAACGTCCAGGGCGGCCGCCAGCAATTCCCGGCGCGCTTCCAGTTCGTCACGTGCTTCGTAGTCGCCGGCCTGATCGGCATCTTCGTCCTCAAGCCAATCCTGCCATTGCATCGTGCCTTCGCCTTCGGAACCGACCGTAGCGTTCAGCGATGCATCCCCACCGGACATCCGGCGGTTCATGCTGATCACTTCGTCTTCGGTAACGCCCAGATCCTCGGCGATCCTCTTTACGTTTTCGGGGCGCAGATCACCCTCTTCCAGCGCACCAATGCGTGCTTTGGCCTTACGCAGGTTGAAGAACAGTTTCTTCTGTGCCGAAGTCGTGCCCAGCTTGACCATCGACCACGACCTCAGGACATACTCCTGAATCGAGGCACGAATCCACCACATGGCATAGGTCGCCAGACGGAAGCCTTTCTCGGGGTCGAATTTTTTGACCGCCTGCATCAGACCCACATTGGCTTCGGAAATCACCTCGGCCTGCGGCAGACCATAGCCGCGATAGCCCATGGCGATCTTTGCTGCCAGGCGCAGGTGCGATGTCACCATTTTATGTGCAGCTTCAGTGTCTTGCTCTTCGACCCAGCGCTTGGCCAGCATGTATTCTTCTTCCGGCTCCAGCAGGGGAAACTTGCGAATTTCCTGCATATAGCGGTTCAGGCCGCCCTCAGGCGTCGGCGCGGGGAGATTTGCGTAATTTGCCATTATGATGTCCCTCCGACAAATGTTTAAGTCTTTAACATAGGATATGGGTAAGAAACGCTTCCCATTCAAGAGGTGCTGCTAACAGTCTGGAATTAATCTTACGTTAAGGAAAGATAAAAAGCCCTTTTTCACAGGACTTTGCTTATTATGACAGCGGTCTACACAGACCTTCAATAAGGTTTTGCATATCTTCCGGCAAGTCGGCCTCGAACCGCAGATTTTCACCAGTGACCGGATGTTCAAACCCCAATACGGCGGCATGAAGCGCCTGACGTGGAAAATCGCGAACAGCATCCGCTGAGGCCGGAGAAAACGCCTTGGCAGACAGTTTTCGCTTACCGCCATAAACCGGGTCGCCAACAAGCCCGTGTCCCGCATGGGCCATGTGCACGCGAATCTGGTGGGTTCGACCAGTCTCAAGCCAACATTCGATCAGAGCCAGACCCGCAGGTGTTCCAAAAGTTTTGACAACACGCGCACGCGTCACGGCGTGGCGCCCACCGTGGAACAGAACCGCCTGTCTTTGGCGGTCGGTCTTGTGCCGTGCAAGTTGCGTTGTCACGCGCATGATGTTGCCGGGTTCAAAGCTGATCCCTTTGACACCGCGCAGACGAGGGTCATTGGCATCCGGCACCCCGTAACACACCGCGCGATAATAGCGTTCAACACTGTGTGCCGCGAATTGATCGGCCAGACCGTGATGCGCTGCGTCGGATTTTGCGACAACCAGAAGACCGCTGGTTTCCTTATCGATCCGGTGCACGATACCAGGGCGTTTCACCCCGCCAACGCCCGACAAATCGTCCCCGCAATGATGTAGCAACGCGTTTACCAGCGTCCCGATTGGCGAACCCGGTGCGGGATGCACAACCATACCTGCAGGTTTGTTGAGCACGATTACGTCTGAGTCTTCGAAAACAACCTCAAGCGGGATATTTTCGGGGCCAATATGACTGTCTTCCGCCTCGGCCACGGCAATCGTGACCTGTGCGCCTTCAGGCACCTTGGCCCTGGGATCGCGTGTCTCGGTTCCATCGATCTGAACCGCGCCTTCTTCGATAAGGCGCGCCAGACGGGTACGCGACAGGTTTTCCCCGTCTGGCACATCCCGGGAAAGCGCCTTATCAAGGCGAGGCGGCGGATTGGCCGCAATCTGAAACTCTATCTGGCGGGTGCCCATGACTGTCCCTTCCGAACCCCAAGAACCGCAGGAAACACCACAGTTGCGATTGCTGCGGCGTATGGTCATGCTATTGACCGCGGTGATGATTGGCGGGGTTCTAGTGACATTCGCCCTGATTGTCATCCGCCTATCGGACCGCACCCCTACCCTGCCGGATCAGATCGAATTGCCGGACGGCGCCCGGGCGCAGGCTCTAACAATCGGCTCCAACTGGTACGCTGTCGTCACCGATGACAACCGTGTTCTGATTTTTGACAAGACCACCGGGAAACTGCGTCAGGACATAGCGGTCGAGTAACCAACTGATCCGCACCGGCCACCCGTCCAGGTACCTTTCGCGTTCGAGGGCACAACCTCATCTCAGCCGGGAAACAGCCGCGTTCCGGTCCATGTACGACCCAACCGCTGATCCAGCGTATCCGAACGTATCTTGAGCTTGCCCGAGATCGGGGACAACGTGATGTCGCGCAGACAGATCCTGTCCCTAACCAAGAACAGGCTGATGCGTGCGAATTCGAGGTTCTGTCCCAGGGTTTCAGCAATCCCGACCATCTCGTCAAAGCGCTCGGGCCGGGGTTCAACGGTACTGCTGGTTTGAAAAAACAGTTCATCGGCAACATAGTTGTATTCGCGGTCATGGAGCATTTGAATGCGCCCACGTCCCCGATCACGATCAACCTGCACTAGCTGAACCCGCCCGGCGATTACCCAAAACTGCCACTCGCCGGTCTGTCGATCCCCAGCCGCCAAATCTTCCTCTATGAAATAGCGGGGCTGTCCGGTGACGCGCCACCATTCACCGGTCCAGAAACCTTCGGAAGTTTTGGTCTTGTGCCACGCAGCCAGATATTTGTGGGCGTCATCGCGCTGCGCATCATCCAACGGAAATGATAAGGCAAGCTTTTGCGCCTGACTTATTGTTCCTCTCAGCCAATACAGCCCCGGCTCAACATCGAGCGTGTCCGGTAAGTTCGGAGAAGGCGACTGCCACACGGGGTCTGGGAAAGTGAGCCGTTCCGAAACATTTGCCGGGCCTTTGTTCCGATCGGCGATTAAGGTGTCCGGAATTTCACCGAACAACTTCATGACCAACAGCTTTTCAGAGAACGTCGTTGGAGCGCGCAGGTCAGGCAAGTACCGATAGTTGTCGGCAAAATTGTACAGTGACAATCCAAGCGCATTCAGGCGTGCCTGGTCGCTACCATAATGGTCCCACCCGCGCAGGAAACCGTCGCGCGGTAGGGTATTCACACCATACAGATTGTCAGCCTTGATCGCATCCAGATCAGCCTGCGCCGCTTTCAGGTAGTCTTCCCGGTCGGAAAGCAGGGCAACGGACATAACACCGCCCGTCGCGTCTCGGATTTCTTCCGTCGTTGCGTGCAATGAAGGAAGGTTTGGCGGGAAACTGATCGGCGTGGGTCCACGTCGGCCGTGGTTCGGCAATGGCGCGTCACCCGGGCGAATTCCCAAATTCCTTAGGCGCCGGTCCAGGAAAGAGTGGCGTTTGATGCCGTTTGCAATCCACCATCGCATCCGGCGCCCCCACAGATGTACGGCAAGCGTTTCCTCTTTGATATAAGCGTTCCTGAACTCTCGGACATGAATATCATTTGCTTGTCCCGCCCGCCGGAAAGGCAATGGATAAAAGACTGGTATCGGGCTGGCATGTTTCAGTTCGTCGTAGTGGCGAAGAAACCATGTCATGACACCGGGGCCGTAGACGCTGTGTTCCTGATCTGATGCATGCGGCAATGCACCCGCGCGTTTCTGACGCTCAAGTTCTGCCCGCTCTTCGCCTTCAACCCAAGGGCGGATCGGGTAAGGGTCCTGACAATACTCCGAATACGCGTTCAGCGTGGGGCTGTCAGATGGCAGCCGCATAACAGCATTACAGATGGTGTCGCGGTTGAAATACCCAAAAATGTGATCTGCCCACGGAATGGGAGAAATTGCCAACACATCCGTATCACACCACAGAAAGTCTGTTTTCTTCATCAGGTGTAATCTGAAGATATCAGATTGCGGCACCGGCGTTTTAAATTGGTTGTTCATGATGAACTGGTCGGGCTCATGAATTTCGTTCGCCGATACCAGCTCGATTCCGGAGGGAACGTTTTCGACCTGCCCATAATGAAACAAAACAACTCTGTGCCCGCATTCGACGAACGATAGCATGCACACCTGTTCCAGGAAGCTCAGGCTTCCTTCCATCCATAGCATCCCAATCGTCGGAAGAGAGCGATCCGCAACCATTAGTTCATTTCTCCGGGGGCTGTACTATCAGGATTCTGGCTGATTTTCATCGGAAGAGGAAGTTGTTCCAGCCGAAAGCCGTTCCCGCACACCTCGATCCTGCGCCACAAACCCCGCCGCAGGTTTTTCCAGCAGTTTCTGATATAGCTCATGATATTCAGGCAGATTTAGCAGGTCATTAATCAGTGCCTTATGCCATCGGAACGCTCTTCTATGTAAACGTCGAAGCCGATCATCAGCGCGAAACTCTTCCAACACCGCGTCGACTTCGCCCTTATATCGCAAAATCGTTTCATCTTTTGCCCCGCCCCGGTTCCAGCGGTCCCAGTATTCCGTTCCCAGGGTCTGAGACGAATGATTTGCCCGACCACGGCTGCGCTTGGCCAGATACGCTTGCGTTGACCGGACAGCATAGTGGTTGATTTGCGCAATTTCAAAACCGAAGGGTGGCGCGACATGGTTGCCGAATGGCGCAGGTTCTGTGGCGTGTCCCCCGGGCACAGACCGGAACACGCCAGCCTGAAGTTCGGGCCGGGGATGCGGGTTGTGCAAACCGTAACGCAGATAAAAATCACCCTGCCGGAACAGGGACTTGACAAACCGACGCCCTGCCCCGCCCTGCTCGAAATCCAGTTCACAATCGTAGAATTGCCGCGTCACAAGCGTGTCGCGCATCACATGCCGATTACTGTTGGAAAAAATCTTCCAAGGGATGGAAATGACGTCTACGCCCGGCGTCGCCTCAATCAGATCATCAACCTTGTGGTTTCCGACGTGAATGTTCAGGAATTCATCGGCGTCACCGACATAAATCCATTTCGCCTCTTTCACGACTGGCAAGCGCCGCGCCTGTCTTAATGCAGATCGGTGAATTCCGCCCGTTCCAACGCGGTTTCTGTGAAACTCCACATGACCCAAGTCCTGCAAACGCCGAAGAATCTGGTTTGTGCCGTCTGTACAGTCATTGGTGTAAACAATGATCCGGTCAAACCCCAGCACCTTGTAATGGGCCACCCATTCCAGAATATAGGGGCCTTCGTTCTTCATCGCAGAGATGAGGATCTTTTCAGGCTTTTCCATCGCTGCGCTTACCCCCGCTGCCTAGTCGCCCTGACCTTTGCTGTCATCTTGCGGGACGATTTTTTCTATGGCGATCTGCGCGCCGGCGATTGCCCGGATGCGCAGCTCTCGGGGGTGTTTGCCCAGAAACTCGTTGACCGCGCGGATCACACCGTCGCCCCACCAACCACGGCGGTGGTAGTCGTCGAATGCCATGATCCCACCCGATTTGATCTTGGGTAACAATGCAGCCAGATCGGCGGTCACGCCTTCATAGGAATGGTCCCCGTCGACATAGGCAAACGAGATGCTTTCATCGTCGAAAAGGTTAAGTGCAGGCACGGAAAAATCGCGGATAACACCGACCTTGCCCTCTTCGATTTCCTTTTTGAAAGATTTGACGACTTTCTGGAAGATGGCTTCCATTTTCTCGTCTTCGGTCCGGCCCACAAACGCGGTTGTATGCGATTCTTCACCAATGTGTTTCCACGGATCGATCAGAAAGAGCTGGCTGGGCTCGATCAACTTCAGGATGGTCGGAGAGAATTCGCCTTGCCAAACACCGATCTCAACAGCCAAGCCACCTTTTGGCAGGCGCGAAAGGAACGTACGACGGATCGCTTCTTTGCTGTTCTTGCGCTTGGTCGCCTTGTCAGACTTCGGTTTTTTCTGACTGCCGGGTGCAACACCGATAACCTTGGGTTCGTTTGACATCTCGACCTCACTTACAGACGGGTGTTCCGTTCACTTAAATCCCGTTTTGTTTGTTGAGACATGGCTACCATGCCGTCGCATCGAGAACCAGAAGCTAAGTGTCCTTTTTGTCAAGTGGCGGTAACTTGTCGATACCGAGCCACGGAGGCTGCAAGCTGGTTATCCTGTACCTTGCGGCATTGCGCCCGAGAAAACTGTTTATGGCTGCATTCATACCAGAATACGATCCTCCCCCATGACGCCGGTAGGACGTGAACGCGATACTGCCGCCGGGCGACAGAACCCGGTCGATGCGGCGCAACAGTTGGTTCATGACCTGCTCTGCCCGCACCCCACGAATGATGACGACGCCAATGCTTTCATCTTCGAACAGCTTCAGCATCAAGGGCGGCAGTGCCCGGTAGACCCGCAATCGCCCGGCAAGGATCGGTTCGCGGAAGCATTCGAGAAAGGCGTAAAATGCCCGATCAAGTGCTTGAAGGTCTGGATCCTGTACTTCATCTGCGCAGGCGAAACTGTCCCAGGACAATCCCCAAGGGGCAATGACGGTTAATTGAGACACGGTTTCAAGCGTCAGAATTTCCTCAACAATTTCAACCTCGACCTGCCCTATCAGAACCCAAGCCCTTTTACCGCTGATAGACTTGAGAAAACTGCGGCGCTGCTCTTGTGTCCGCGCAATCTCCGGCGAAACAGGCGGTAGAATATCAGGATCTCTCGGATCAAAGGGCAAAGAGAGATGTTTTAACTCGGACACTCGATCTCGCTGCGCTCTTGCCTCGGTAGGTTCCAAAGTCGTTTCCAATGAATCCAACCGAACAAACCAGGGGTACGCGTTAGCTTTTGAATTTTGCGCCTTCGCCATGTGTCCTAACCGGTTCCATTTGGCTTTATGGGCGAATGAAACGTCGACATCTGAATACGTTTCGACATTGGGTAATAATTGAGATTTGGCACCGAACAGAATGCTGGCCTCTTCAATAATGCCTAAGTCCAGTGCTTTCAAATAGTGCCCACCCCGAAAACCCTTGTTTCGGCTAACGAACTTTCGGGCCGCATCAGTGTTTCGCAGAACAGCAATTCGGTCTTTATGAAAATTCACGGTAGCATGATGCAAACCTTCTAGTACCGGATCCTCTCGCAGACGATCATAGACCGACCGCAATTGCTGCACTTTGCCAACTATCGAAGTTTCCTCAACAATGTTATGGCAATGCAGATTCCAATAAGATTGACCGGATGCCTCCATCTTCGGATGAAAGGCCGTGGTATTCACATCTCCCCGCAACCTTTTCATCAGATAACTGTCAATCGACCTGACAGCATAGTGGTTCATTCGAAACAGCTTTTGTCCGAATGCCGCACCAGTCATGGAAAACCCCCATCCGCGCCGCCGCATCGCCGGTGGCAATGGGTCCCCATCTCCGTCCACCCACACAAAACGATCCGCTTTTCTACGAACAGGTCTGCGGGGTCGGTGGGTGTCAACCGCGTGATAAGAACCATTGTTTCTGTAA
Organism: uncultured Ruegeria sp.; assembly: GCF_947497005.1. Taxonomy (GTDB): domain Bacteria; phylum Pseudomonadota; class Alphaproteobacteria; order Rhodobacterales; family Rhodobacteraceae; genus Ruegeria. The sequence continues at coordinate 389,427 of NZ_CANMFF010000003.1, forward strand.
AGCGATTTGAGTGCACGCAGATTTTGCGGAAGTACTGCCCCAAGCTCTCCAGCACGAGTAAATTGCTCAATGACAAACCGATCTTCGAAATCGATGACTCCATTGTGCCCAAATAACTGCCACAGCGCGACAAACCCGTGGGCATGCGGCAAAGCGCGAAACAGGTCATCCAATGTCCCGTCGCCGACGCGGATGTCAAAGAATTCATCCACATCACAAACCAAGATCCACTCGGCCTCTTTATACCAGGGGTGTTCCATCGCGTTGGCATACGCCGATGCCTGCGGTCCGAATTTCCAAGGTCCGGGATTGTCGATATGCGCCAGAAAACCCAGTTCCTCGCATCGCTTAAGGATCGCGTCGGTGCCATCGGAACAATCGTTCGAATTGACGATGAAATGCGTGAACCCGATCGAGAGATAGTAGGCAATCCATTCCAGGATGAACGGCCCCTCGTCTTTCATCGTGGATATGACAAGTCTCATCGCAACTACCTGCAACCATCGCCCGCAAATTCAGGATAATGGGAAAAAACGCATCTTTGCAGACGTATAGCGCGCATCCCTGCCTGCAGCTTTGTTACGGGCCTCGGAATTGCATTGCAAGCGGACGGGCCAGTCAGCCAGCTCAGGGATTACAATACTCATCCCCCAAAACGGGCACATCGGTGCCCCGATCCTGTTTACGCACTGTTGTGCACGAACCGAGGTCTATTTGATTGCCTTCGTGCTTCTATCATCTATAGGTGTCGTTCAATATTGCCAAAGGTATTTGGCTGCAAAGATACGGTATTTTGAGCGGACTATGACAGCTTATCATAAAGAGCGAAGGGCTCATGGCCTTGATGCCCTGCGGGGAATAGCTGCTGTTGCCGTAGTGTTTGTGCATGCAGTTCACATTCATCCACTTGGTGTTGAGCACAAGGATTGGAGCACCGATTATTTTTCGATGGGTGTGCCATTGTTCTTCATAATAAGCGCATTTTCCATGTCGCTTGCTTATCCCGGTGGTGTTTCCCTTGATCGTAGCTGGACCTATGCCTTGCGCAGGTTTTTCCGGATCGCACCACTCTTTTACGTGATGCTCATTGCTTGGCTTTATGCAGGCGTCCAAGCCGAAACGGGTACAATCCTCAAGAATGTGACATTTCTTTTTGGTTTTGTTCCAAACGAACAAACCAGCCTTGTTCCCGCTGGTTGGTCGATTGGCGTAGAAGTTATCTTCTATCTCTTGTTCCCGTTCCTCTGGGCTTGGCGGAACATATGGGCGGCGCTGCTTCTTTTCTTGATCGCATGTTTAGGCTGGGCTGCAATAAATCTAAACAGCCAGGGCGAAGTGCCGGACTACTACTATTGGACCAATTTTCTCACCAACGCTCCTTTTTTCGCATTGGGTCTGATCGCTTGGTGTATCTATCAAACGACAAAAGCGTCGTTGATGCGCCCTCTCGGCTTCCTGGCACTCGCTGCCGGACTGGCGGGGCTGACTTGCATGTTTCTGTTTGGACCCTTCCCTGACACCGCGCAGAAAGTACACGAACCGATCCCCTTTATTTTTGTTCTTGGCTGGGGTCTTGCCTTCGCATGTCTTGCATTATCGCAAGCTCTTCAGCCCGTTGCTTTTCTAAACAACCCCGTTACCCGATTTCTTGGAAAAATAAGTTACAGTCTCTATCTGATGCACCCGTTCCTGATTTATATGACAAACCTGACCAGATGGGCCGCAACATTGACGGATAATCCGAACCTTGTTGTACCCGTTGTCTGCGCAGTTACGCTTGCCGTAGCAATTCCGATCGCAACTGTGCTGTACTATGTTGTTGAAGTTCCGTTTATGTTACTTGCCCGCTATGTAACCAAGCCAGCTTCAAGAAATACAGCTTCGCAACGATTGGCGTAGAGAGAGCAGAACCCACCGACCAGCAACAATTCGAGCTTAGAGAATTAGAGGAATAGCCTCGCCTTTGTTGCGGGCAATTTCGGTGATGTCAAAGGTACCGCTCTGAAGCTCTGCGTCGCCCCGAACAACCATCACGGAATGATTTTTGACTATGACTTCACGAACGATATCAGGTCGACAAGCGCATGCCATGACGCACTGAAGCACCAGGTTTGCCAGCCCCTCTTTTCCCTCGAAATAGTCGGAATTGTAGTGCTCTTCCATTGTAGACCATTGCCAGTCTTCAATGACAAAGATGCCGCCTTCCGACATGCGTGGGAAAACAAGGTTAAAAGACAACTTGGTTTCCAAATATTGGTGCGAAGCATCATCTATGACGAGATCGATCTTCTTATTGCCGAACTCTGCGTCCAGCAATTCGCCGAACCGATCAATATCAGCCTGACTTACACCCTTATAAAGCCGCACATTTTTCTGCCGCGAATGCTTGTCGATATAGGCGTCAAGATGTGGCAACTCACGCGTCGAATATTCAATTGCAACCAGTTTATCAGGCCGAAAGACGCTGTCGAGCAGGGCAACGCTGCCCCCCTGCCATACCCCGATATCGACGATATTTCGGACGTCAATCTTCGAGGTGCATTCGAGTTCCGCTTCGATCATTTCCCGGGTTTTCACCAAGAGAAATTCGTTATCGTTTGAGGTCATCGCGTGATATTCGGAATTGTCGACCGTCGCGAAAAAATTGACATCACCAACGGAGCATCTGTTCCGCTCGGACCAGACAATCGGTTGGGTTTTCTTCTCTTCCGAACCGCCTGAAAGTGAATGCAAGACAGTCGAGACAGTTTTCTTGAGTTTGCTCATCACTATGCCCTTACCTGATAACTTGCGTGCTACTTCACCCGAAAGGCGCGTGTTTACAAGCTTCCTTTTCAGCAAACGCAGAAAGGGTCGCGGAGACAGTTGATTTGCTACCTCACAATGGGTTGTGTCAGATCATATTCGGCGAGCTTATTGCGGAGGATGGCGTGACCGCTTGCGCATCGGCGTACGGCATGGAAAGAAACAATTCTTTCCGTCCGGTCGCGGTGAATATGGCACTTCTCATAGGAAGCGTGACTCAATTTAGTCGTACCCGAAGGTCCTGTTCAGCGAATCTTGTTGAAATTTTGCCGGATAGAGGTCAGAACCAGCCCGACATCTACACAAGGTTATAGTCAATGCTCGCGGAACTTCGGGAACAATATCTGACCACAGTTGCCCGTGCCCTTGATGGCACGATCTATGAAGACCCACCAATTTTGTTTGGAGACACCCAGCCGGATTACGATTCCCAAAACCGGGAATACGGTTGGGATTGGCCATCCGTAGCCTTCACAATGGTGGGCAGTAAGCGGTTGGCCAATGTCCGCGCCATGGTGGAGTCTGTCATTGGCAACAATGTTCCCGGGGATTTTGTCGAAACCGGAGTTTGGCGTGGCGGTGCCAGCATCTATGCCAAAGCGGTCCTTTTTACATATGGCCAGAATGACAGACGAGTCGTTCTATGTGACTCATTTCAAGGTTTGCCCAAGCCAAATGAAGAGCTTTATCCCCATGACAAGGGATCAGACTTCCACAAGTACGATGCCCTGGCAGTTTCGGTTGATACAGTAAAAGCAAATTTTGAAAAGTTCGGACTTCTGGATGATCAGGTCGTGTTCATTGAGGGCTTCTTCAAGGACACCATGCCGCTAGTACCCAGCGAGAAGATCGCTGTGCTGCGCCTTGACGGCGATATGTATGAATCAACCATAGATCCCTTGCGGCATCTCTTTGGCAAAGTCTCGAAAGGCGGATGGATCATCGTAGACGACTATCACGTCGTTCCTGCAGCCAAGGCTGCCGTACATGATTTTCTCGACGAAGTCGGGTATCAGCCGCCCACGATCAGTGAGATCGATGGTGTGGGGGTATATTTCCAGAAAGTGTAACGAGACCTTTGGAAGAAACTTTGGGCACACGATTGTCGAAAATCGTGTGCCCATCTAAATTTCGACATTTGAGGCTGCACGTAGAAACCAGTGTACAGGTAAGCAATTTCTCAGTGCGGGTCATGTCAAAGACGCGGTCCCCCTGGTCCCCTTAATGCAATATTGATTACAGTTTTGTCGGCAGTGCTCTATTTTCGCGAGCCAGTTCAAGCCCCCCATTCCTCTCGCGAGTTACAGTTCGTTCAATGTGGAGCGAATGTGAGTCAGGACCCCAGAAGCATGCATTCTTTTGTCTCGCAAAACTAGCGTAGCTCGAACATCAGCTGACGTATTGAATCAGAGACAAATCCAAAATGAAAACCCGACTTAAATGGTCGAAAAGTCCAACTTCTGACAGTTTTTACTCAAGATGCTGAGTTTGGATTTGACCTGCCCCCCGAGGCTCCCTCATTCATAACGAGAGTCTGCGGGTCTGGTCTTCATATTCGTCGTCGTTGGTTTG